>NZ_NJFZ01000003.1 GCF_002270355.1 Flectobacillus sp. BAB-3569
TTGATTAATGCTGAGGAGAAGAAGAGGAAAAATAAGGGTATAGTAGTAAGAAAGGCACAAAGTGGCAAAGGTACAAAGGCACAAAGGCACAAAGTGGCAAAGGCACAAAGTGGCAAAGGCACAAAGGTACAAAGTGGCAAAGGCATAAAGACACAAAGTGGCAAAGGCATAAAGGCACAAAGTGGCAAAGGTACAAAAGCACAAAGTGGCAAAGATACAATGGCACAAAGTGGCAAAGGTACAAAAGCATAAAGTGGCAAAGGTACAAAGGCACAAAGTGGCAAAGGTACAAAGGTATAGACTAACAAAGGCACAAAGGGAGTAATTTATACATTTTCCCTTTGTGCCTTTGCTACTTTGTGCCTTATCCCTACTTCTAACTAACCCCTCATTTCCTATTCTTCCCCACAAAAACTATTTTACCTCCATTTTTTACCTCAAAATTGAGGTAATGCTCATTGCCTGGGACTAGGTCTAGCCATGGTAGGGCGTTGATATATTTGTCATTGGCAAAAATAACGGTTCCATTGCAGGTAATTTCTGAGTATATATCGGCTAATATGGGAACTGAAATAACTCCTTGCATGCCTGTGGGTACCTCTGCGCTTAAGGTAAACTGCTGAGGAGTATTTTGAATATTGACTTTTATCAAACCCGCTGGACAGGGTACTTGGGCTTTAATCGAAGTCAATAGACCTATTTGCGGCTGAATTTTATAAGTCTTAAATCCATTTGCCAAAGGGCTAATACCTGCCACATATTGTGAAAGAAGAGTCGCTGGTCCGCCAGTCCAACCATGATTGTAGGTTCCTCCACCATAGGTAGCGCTATTGAGCTCCCAACCTTCCCATAGGGTTGAAATCGGACTATTTACCATAGACTTGTACCGCGTTTTCATACGAGCAATGGCTTTTTTGTCTTCTCCAATCAGAAACAAGGCTTCCAGAATATATTTCTCCATATACGGACTAGCATGTAACTCCTGACTTAAAAATAGGCTTATCGAGCCATATTGTTCAGGGCTACTCAATCCTGCTACAACAGCCAAGCCATTACCTCTGTCGTCGGTAATACCTTTGTAGTTGGGACTTCTGTAAAAGTTACCTCGCCAGTAGGTTTCATTAAATGCATCTTTGAGTTCTTGCATCTGGTAAGAATAGGCAGCTACATCTTCCTCTAAACCAAGTAAATGTGCCATTTTGCATAGTCCTTTCATGGCCAAATAGTACCAAGCATTGTCCAATAGCACCACATCTACATTTTGTCCCCAGTCATGCCACATCCACCCTCCAGCGCGGTGTTTTACCAAGTGATTTTCATCTATTTCCCAAAGAGAAAGATATTTTTTGATGGCAGGATATACTTCGGCTATCAGCGCCGAGTCGCCCGTATAGCGATAATAGTTCCAGAAACCATATTCTCCAATACTTGCTAACATTTGAGCAGGTAGTTCGCGATCCCAATTACCCGCAGGAATTGGCGAAAAGAGCGATCCATCAGGTTTTTGCCAAGCTACTAATTCTCGTATGGCTTTTTGTAAAGATTGATGCCCCGCTTGATTCCAGTAGTAAAACATTTCACCTTCATTAATAACCACATCACCCCACCACTGCGCTCGCTCACGGTCAGGGCAGTCAGAGATAACATCACGTACATTCAGGTTGAGTGTGGTCAGTGCTTTTTCTTTTAGTTTATTCAAAAAAACATCATTGCAAGTAAAATCTCCTTGGATTTCATAGTTGTAACGAGTCGCTCGGTACTGAACCGCTAAAATTTTAATACCTTTTGGAAAAAAATATTTAACAATATGTCCGTTGAAATAGGCGGGACTTTCAAATTCTTGAACGCCATTTTTGGTCATATATTCAGTACGAATATTGGGTTCGCTACCGCCATAATAGTTGTCGGTACGAATATCTATCTTTTGTCCAGCTTTTGCTTCAATTTTAAAATAGGGCGTAATGGCTAAATTTTGTGGTAACTGTAACGCCAAGGTATCGCCAACACTGACAAGTGGGAGTGGAGGAGTATTGGTATAGTTTTGTAAATTACTAAAGTGCCATTGAGGAATAGGTCGTTCTATCAGTTGATTCCATGGCGCATCACCTGCGGCTCCTGACTCAGTAGCTGATTCCCAACGTGAGTCATCAAACTTGGGTTCAAACCAACCTTCAATATCGTTTTGGGCATTGAAATGGATATTAGATTCCGCTAGACGATAATTGGGAAAAGGCGCTTGTGTTTCGCCAAAGGCAGGATGAACTTTACAAAGCCAAGAAGCATTGCTAACCCAATTGTTTCCGCTTGGCGTAGGCAAATCAAAAAGGAGCCCTGCTTGTCCAGAACTGTTATGACTGAATCCTTTTTTACCAAAATACCAAACCAAAATAGCGACAGTATTTTCTCCAACTTTCAAATATGGGGCTAAATCAACATTGTCATAATAGGTATCTTGAGGATTAGGACCACGTTTGAGTCCGCCTTCACGCACAACCAATTGTCCATTGACCCACAACCAATATTTGGAATCCACGGCGATTTTGGTCATGGCGGTTGCCATGGCTTTTTTAGTGTGATTTTTTTCTAAAACAAATCCATTGATTTGCTTTGGTTGGTTCAGTCACACTAATCCATCGAGCTTCACGATGAAACTGAGAATACGATGAAAATGAGTAAATTATGGCAGCAAGAAAACAAAGACTTTTGTATAATATTGACCTCATGCTATAGTGGGGAATAAACATTCGATAAATATAAATAAATCTTTGGATAGATTGGATTTTGAAATACAGATTTCACCTAGTCTAGCCCTCTTAATTTGCCAAATCATGGCCTATTCAATCGTTACATCTTTATAATTTTATGTTCTATCGTTTGTTGATCTACCTGAAGTTTGAGAATGTAAACTCCTGCTGGCCAATTACTACTATCCACAAATGTTATGGCATTAGCGATACTTCCTTGAGAAATGGGATTTCCAAGCATGTTGAAAACTTGATATGAATAGATTTTTTGAGCAGAAAAATCTGACAATGCTATTTTTAATTGGTCATTGATAGGATTGGGAAAAGCCAGAGATATTCCTTCAAATAATGGTATTTGTGCTTTTAAATAAGCAATATTAAAATTAGGAATGCCATAACCAATCGTATTGTTTGGTGCGCTATAGTCACTGGCTGATTCTTTCAATAATTGGATGATTTCCTGCGCTTTTTTATTGGGTAAAGCTTGCCACAAACCTGCTACCATACCACAAAGGATAGGGGAGGAAAATGACGTTCCACTCGATACTGTGGCATTTCCAGCGGTGTTTAAGACGGCAACACTTTGTCCCATTGCCGATAAATCTGGTTTGATTCTTCCATCGGCACTTGGTCCGCGCGAGCTAAATGAGGCAACATTACGTGTGCTTGAAACGGCTCCAACCGCAATAATCGAGTCGGCATCGGCTGGGGTCGAGATATACTTCCACGCATCTGCGCCTTCATTACCTGCGCTAATGGTACAAATAATGCCTCTTTGCGCTGCCCATTTGGCTGCTCTTGCCGCAATCGTGGTTTTACCATTCATATCCTGATAGGTATGGCTGGTATTGGAATCTTCAAACACTGTGTATCCTAATGAAGAATTAATTAAATCTACGCCTAGGCTATCTGCACGCTCAGCAGCGATAAGCCAGTTGACTTCTTCTAAAATAGACTCACTTTCATCGTCTTCAGTTCTGAATAGCGCATAAGAGGCTTCTGGTGCTGTGCCAATTATTCTGCCTGTTTGCAAGGAAGCCATACAAGAAAGCACATTGGTACCATGAGAGTGATAGTCATACACAAACGTATTATTTTCAACAAAATCGTATGTTTGAACCACCCTACTATTGTTGAATAAATGGCTAAAGGCAGGAATGGTATTTGTACCAGTAAAACCCGCATCAAATACAGCAATGAGCATATTTTGTCCTTGAAAACCTTTATTGTGCATGACATCGACACCAAGCATAAGGTTTTGAGTTTCGGATAGGCCGTAACCTGTCGGGGCTGGGCTATCCTCCATCGCAAATTTGGATACCCTTCGGGCGGCTGATAGAATACTGGCATAGTTTCGTAGAGGTTCTTTGCCTTCTAAACCTTTTACAAAACTCAATGCTAACACCTTAGAAAGCTGTTCTGACGTTGCCTCTATGACTACGCCATTCATCCAACGAGAAGTGTACCAGACCTTTGCCCCAGTTTGTTTGATTTGATTGATATAGGTAAGATTTACAGGTAAATCTTGTGTGGTGATAGCAATGTTTTGTTTTGTTCGCCGAGCAATTGCTCTTGCCGACAAAAATTGATTAGGCTGAGATATTTGATAGGTTGAATTACTTTTATCCTTTAGTAAAACCAGATATTTAAGGGCTCCTTGTCCATAACTTGAAAGGCTAATTACAAGGAAAAAGAGCAATAAAAAATGTTTATTCTTTGCCATAATCTATCAATTCATAAGTGATAATTGTGCCGTAATTGATTTGTCCTTTGCCCAAACAGTTGCCCTCGTAGCAATAAGAAACATTCGATTCTTTTGAGAAAACAATACCAAAATTAGGTGCAAAAAAGACTTGTTTCTTTTGTAAACTCAAGGCACTCGAATCTTTAAATAGCTCCACTTCTACCAGATTTGACATCGTTTTATGAGAGTAGGTCATTGGAGGTAAAAAACGAGTAATCTGAGCTTGCTGTGCTTTTGTTGGGTTATATAATTGAAAGTTCCACCGAGTACCAACTTCAATAGGATTGACCAAAATACATTGGGTTTGGTTGCTTTGAATTTCTATAATTTTGCCGCTCTGTAAAACTACCAATTTCCTGCCAGTTTCAATCCAATTTGTATTTTCTTGATTTTTACGAAAAATAGCAACTAAAACCCCTTCATCGTTAGGAGAGTCGATGACAATATGTTTTTCGAAAAAAAGAGATTCTGTCGCTTTTTGATTGAGCGTGTAAGATATTTGGTGAACTGAAAAAACGCAAAACTGCCCTTTTTCTTGCATGAGGTAGTCTTTTGTGGATAAAATGCTAGGTTGTAGTTCTGTCGAATCCAATGAAGAACAGGCATAAAACAGCGTGGTCAGAAAGAAACAGAAACCACGAACCCAATAACTATCTGATAGCTTTGGGTATTTGATAGGGTAGATTTTTTGCATAAAAAAAGTCTAGCATTGTTTGAAAATGCTAGACTTGAAAATAGCTAATTAAATAGCAAAAGTCAATGATTATTTACTAGCTGGCGACAACCATGCTTTCAACAAAGTAACTTGAGCCTCGCTAGGGGAAGCTACTGGTTTAAGCAAGTTTTTCTCAATAATTTCAGGAATAAATAATGGCGCTGAGAGTTTTACTTCTACTTTTTTGTCACCTTCTTTACGCATTACAACCATATTGATAGTATCATTTTCTTTAGCGTTTTGCATAAAGTCGGTACGGGTATTACGGAAATTCGCCAAATCCAAAGCTTTACCATTCAAGGATACAAACTCATCACCAGCTTTTAATCCTAACTTTTTACCAAAAGCATCAATGCCTTCATCGTCAAGGATATAAATCGCTTTTGATTCTTGATTTAGCCCTAAGCTATATACCGATACACCAATCGACTTCTCACGCACTTTCGCTTCTTTTTGGAATTCAATTCCCACACTTTGGAAGGTTTCTTCTAAAGGTAAAGGTTGATTGCCTTCCACATATTTAGCAAAGAATTGTCTCAATTCAGGGAATTTAGTAATCTCCGTAATTTTGTCAAACAACTCAGGGTCTTTGAATGATTTTTCTTTACCATAATATTTTGACAAATCACGCATCAAATTTTGTGTTCCGTAAGCTCCTTTTGAAAGCTGACGAAGTTTAATATCCAAGCACAACCCAATCAAAGCACCTTTTTCGTACACGTTTGGATATTGATCTTTGTATTTTTCCAACACATCAGCGCTCATTACGGTAAATGGTACTTTTTCATCGTAACGATCATACATACTGTTGATTTTGTTACGAACCATATTTAAGTATTGACCCAATGGAATCAAATCATACATCACTTGCATGTGACCCGCCGCATATTCGGTCATACCTTCGTACATCCACAAATGTTTTGACATTTTTGGCTTGTTGAAGTCAAAGTCTCCAATTTCTTCAGAGTGAATGCTTAGAGGAGTTACAATATGAAAAAACTCATGGGCACAAACATCCTTAACTGTTTGAGATAATTCTTCAGCAGAAGCCTCTGGCAAATAGTAGAAAGACGAATACGAATGTTCGAGTGCGCCATAGCTACCATTTTTCAAATTGTCTGACAAAATAATCAAGAACGCATATTTTTTGATAGGCAAAGTGCCACCTAGATATTCTTTTTGTGCTTCCAACAAAGTTTTTACATTGGCTGCAATCTCAGCAGAATTTGCTTTTTTATTAGGAGAATATACCGAAATCAAGATATCTGCACCACCTACTTTCAACACAGTAGTATCGGGTTTTGAATACATGATTGGTGCATCCACCAAGTCATTGTAGTTGCCCACCGAAAACAAGTCACTGCTTGCATCGCTTTTGCTAGCAATCATCGACGTAGCTCCGTAGAAACCTTTTGGCTTTGAGAAGTTAACGTTGTAGGTTACATTTTTCAAATTATCGAAATAGCCAAAGAATCCGTGTGTGTTAACAGCAAACAATGTATCCTTTTCGATATCTGTTCCAGCAGGTTCAAATACATATTCGCCACTGATTTCGGGAGAATCCCAAGTGTCATCCACTAAATAAGTGATTTTGTAAAGACTTTTAGCTTTAGCAATCTTGTAGCTGTTTTTATCAAGCTTTTCCACTTTGAGGGCTTTGCCAGCAGCATCAAAAGCTTTGAAATCGGTAATATAGCGACCAAAGTCATAGTTGGCATAAGTCCCAGGGACAATCTTTGGGAGGTTATACGTGATTTCGTCCTTATTGATTTTAGGTGCAATTAATGATACTTCTAGTTTATCATTTTTGACAGTAGTCAAGTCAACAAAGAATTGATACGAAGCATTTTGGGTAACTTTTTGCGCAAAAGACCCAACACACAGAACGAGTGCGCAGAGCGTCAAAATAGTTTTTTTCATTGAATAAAAAATTAAAGTTCTTGAAGCGAACAAAGGCTCAATTTGTTCCTACAACGGAATTTGTATGTGCATGTTGTATGGACACAGAAAGTATTAGCTAAGGGCGCTTTGCTCAAATATACAAGATTCTGGGCGTTTATTACTTTTCGGGCACGATAGATTGTGTCAAAACGTCATATCTTGTGATGAGTGGAGGAGGATTTTCTGAGGAAGTCCTCAAGTATTAAGTTTTTACTACATAAAAAAACTGCGCTAGTGTTTAAATTCAAAACACTAGCGCAGTTGATATTTTTAGAAAATCTGAATCAATTAGTTTTGAACAAATTCTCCGTTTGCTTTCAATTCGATTTCGTCGCTAACTACTGCTGAAGGAGTTTTGCCACCAACTCCAAAGTCAGAACGTTTGATATTACCTACTACTTTGAAACCAGCTAATTTTTTCTTCTGACGGTTTTCGCCGATACCATTCAATGTAACATCAAAAGTTACTGGTTTTGTTACGCCGTGCATTGTCAAATCACCTGTTACTTTCAAAGCTTTACCGCTTCCTTTTTGTACTGAGTTACTTTTGAAAGTAATACTAGGGTAATTTGCTGTATCGAAGAAGCCATCACCTTTTAAGTGACCATCTCTCATGTCGTTATCTGTATTGATGGTGTTTACATCGATAGTAAATTCAAATACTGCATCTGAGAAATCTTCTTTTGAAGAAGTAATAGAAGCATCAAATTTCTTGAATGAGCCATCCACATCAGAAAGCATCATGTGAACAACGCTAAATCCGATTTTAGAGTGCGCTTTGTCTACAGACCATTTTTGTGCAAATGTGCTTAACGATGCAACTAAAAGGAGAGAGAGAATAGTGATTTTTTTCATGGTAATGAAAGTTTTTGGGGTTAAAAATAGATAAAGTATAAAAAGAAAATAATTAGTACTAAAAAGCTTGCTTGTTAGCCAATATCAATGAACTGACTCAATTGTCCTCAACTTAAAAAAATATATTTAAGGGTTTCTAAAATTTAGCTATAAGCCTAAAATAAAGGTATATACGGTGGTATTTTTCTCATACTTGACAAATAGGCTTAATAGATTATAGCGTATGGTGATTAACGAACGCTTTACTACCCTTGAAAATTTTAAGAGATACAAATTCTAAATGAAATGAAGCTAAAAATCTGCTAAAAATTGTGATTAATAATTCTATAAATGAATCTTGAGAGTGAAACAGAATGGTATTAATGGGGTTTAGAGGAAATTCTTTATATAATTTGAAGTCTTGTAATTAAACGTTATTAACTAAAAGTACTTCAATCGTTTGGTTGATGAAAATGATATAGTAAAGAAAAGGCTCGTCTCGAATAGGACGAGCCTTTCTAGATTATTATCCAAAAAACACAATTATATAGATTGTGTGCCCTAGATAAGAGGATCAGAAAACTCGTAGTTTATCTTTCCTGGGGTTATATCGTTGCTTGAAGCTATGGCTTCAAGAATACAATCGAAGTTCATTTGCTCAAAGGTGAAAGAATCTGAAAATAGTCCAAAATGCTTTTGCCTTTAATTGATTCTTTTCCAGAGAACAATGTTGGAATTAAATCGGTTGCAAATTTACTAATAAAGAATAATATTACCGAATTATACTCAAAATTATCTTGGGCGACTTCCACTATTTCCACCACTTGCAGGAGCAGCTTGTCCGCCACCGCTGTTATCGCCACCTCCATCGCCTTTTACGTCATCATTACTAACCGATTTGGTTTTTTTAGGGCTAGAGAAGTTCATTTTACCAATTTTATAACTGAATGTTAACTTAACGCTCGAGTTATATATTTTATTTTCACTGGTCTGCTTAAAAGTTTCAGAATTCAAATTCGTCGCTATAACAAAGCCATTCGTCATGAAATTTTCGGCTGCTATCCCAATACTTCCTTTCTGGTTTGGCAAATCTTTTTTGATACCCAGCGAGTACATTCTAAATCCACTTTGTGTACCTTGTAATTGAATCTGTGGTCCACGGAAAAATCCAAATCCTTGTATTCCCCATCCGTTTGTCAAAGACAACGAGGTCATGATACGTCCACTCACTACAAATCCTGAATTGCTCGTTGTGTATGAGGTTCCGCTTAAGCTCTGTGCCTGCCCTTCAAGGTAGGTATGCAATAGGTCAACCCCGCCATTCAAACTCCATTTTGGTGTGATAAATATATTGGCGAATACATTGGCACCATAATTTTGTTGTCTACCGATATTTTGAAAAGTCGTAATCAAAGCTCCAGATAAAGTATCTGATAATACTCTGATTTGCGAAATCGAATTATTGGTTTGACGAGCAAATACTGAGGCATTGATATACGTCTTATTAATATTGGTACTTGCGCCTAATTCAAAGTTATCAGTCAATTCAGGACTTAGGTTGGGGTTACCAATTCTAATATCTTGCGGGTTAGCTGCATTAAAGTTAGGGTTCAATTGCTGTAACCCTGGGCGCTGAATACGACGATTGTAAGCAGCTTTTAAAGTAGTCCCAGCGAAGGTTTTTGAAACATTGATACTAGGAACTAAATTGCTATAATCAGGTATTGAAATGGTACTGTTAGCATCGTTTGCAGTAATACTAGTGTATTCGTAACGGCTACCTACTTTGAAAGTATACTTGTTGTCTGTTGTATAGGTATAAGACAAATAACCTGCTGCTACATTTTGTTGATAGTTCAACAAACCCGCTGGACGAGTCGCATCGTTATAATATATAGAAGAGTTACCAGTGGCAGCTAAATACTCATAATTACTATTTACTTGTCTAAAAATTCCTTTAACGCCGAATTCTAGTAATTGATTCTTAGTCAATGGAGTAGTATAGTCTGTCTGTACTGTAAACTCTTTATTGGTATTCAAGTTGATGTTTTTCTGACGAGAAAGAATATCGTTGCTTGTGCCCAGCAAATCCGACGTAAAGTTGTTGGTCAAATTGTTTTGGCTATACTGCGTTGAAATAGACCATTCTTGCTGTGGCTTGAAGGTATGCAGATAGTCAATGTTTAAGTCAACCGAGTTGGATAAGTCTTGAGAATTGATACCTCTCAATGCAGTACTTGTTAAGGCTTCATCTGCAAAAATAGAAGTTGCTTGTGTTTGGTCACGTTTGAAGTTTCTAACGCCAAAACGAGCACTTGCCGATAGAGACTGATTTTTAGCTAAATCGTAATCAAAACCTAAAGTATATTGTCCAAACAAACCATTATCTTGTGCATCAGTACTTTGTTTAGTCGTAATAGTAGAGCCTCCTTGCAAAGTAGATTGCGTTAATGTACCAGAAGAAGGGTTGTAAAATGCACGACCAAAACCACTCAAGCTAACGCCTAATTTTCCTTTGCGGTAATTGCCATTCAAGCCTAAGTTCGACGAGCGGTTACCTACACCAGAATCCACATTGAGTGTAAGACCTTCTAGGGTAGTTTTCTTAGTAATGATATTGATAATACCTCCCGAACCTTCAGCATCATATTTGGCAGATGGCGATGTAATTACTTCAACGGTTTTAATCATATCAGCAGGAATTTGCTTCAAGGCATCAGCCACACTGCTCGCCATAATCGTTGAAGGTTTGTTATTAATCAAAACTCGGATATTTGAACTACCTCTCAACGATACGTTACCATCCAAATCTACGGTAAGCATGGGTACTTTTTTCAATACATCCGACGCATCGCCACCTTTTGAGGTTAAATCTTTTTCAGCATTAAAAACCAAGCGGTCGACTTTTTCTTCGATAAGTGCTTTTTGACCTGTTACGGTTACTTCCTGAAGCATTTTCATTTGAGGATTCAATTTGATAACACCTAAATCTAGGTCATCACCTTTTTTGAGTTTGATATCATCAATGGTTTTATTGATGAAACCAACAAATGAAATTTGAATTTTGTAATCGCCAGGAGCCAAGCCTTTCATGGTAAACTTACCTTTGTCATCGGCAACTGCCCCATCTATAATTTTGTTGGTAGCTTTGTTGAAAAGAGCAATGTTGGCAAATTCTACAGCTTGTGTCGCAGCCGAGTCGATTACATACCCTGTGATTTTGGCATTGCCTTTCGGTGCAGGATTTGCTACAGCGTTATTTTCGTTTGCAGTACGCTGGCGACCTTGTCCTTCAGCGCCTGCTCCTGGAAATTGCGCTTGTGCCAACTGGATGGTTATGACAAACGCTAGGAAAGTGAATAATGATTTCATATTTTGAGAGATTATAAATCTTAAGTGCCTTTGAGTTTTTTTGATGGAACAAAACAAATACAAAAAATTGGACTAATTTTTTGTATTATACCTTTCCGACAATCGACTCGACAACTCGGGAGATTACTCGATTTTGCCGAATGATGGAGAAAATAGGGGGGATTATCTGTCACAAAAGTCAAATGGTAGAATAAAAGGGCTTGTTTAAAGGGATTATATGCCGAATCTTTTAACTTTCTGTCGAGATTTGAAAATAAAGATAATACGAGCGTAAAGGTGAAGTTTTAAAAATGATTCTTTTCCCAGCCTTTATGGCTCAAGTCGATTGATTAGGTACCAAAACTATACTTCATTATAATGAATCCTCCGAAAAAACAACGAATACTATATATACACATAGCCTTCTGGTGCGTGTATTTTTCCTTCTTTTATTATCAGTACACCTATCCCAAACATGGGCAAGAACCAGATTTGCTCAAAGCATTTGTTGATGCTGGTTTCCAAGCTATTTGTATAGCCGCTATGGCTTATTTCAATTACTTTGTCTTATTGCCAAAGTTTCTAGCGAATAAGAAGTGGAGTTCCTACTTTGCGAGTATCATACTTCCACTTTTGCTTTCTGTCGAGATATTGGTACATGGTAAACGTTGGATTGTAGATGGGTATCGTCATGAGGCTTGGTTTTTATATACCGACCGCTTTTGGGTAAGTTCAACGCTTTCAACGTTGTTTATATGTGCATTTGTAAGCTTATTAAAATTTGTGGAGGATTGGTTTGAGTTAGAGGCTAAAAAGAAGGAAATCGAGAATGAAGGCTTGATGGCAGAGTTACGATTTTTGAAGGCCCAAATCAATCCTCATTTCTTATTCAATACGCTTAACAATTTGTACTATCTAGCATTTACGAATTCTCCGAATACTACCGAGGTAATTGCTAAGTTATCGCAAATGATGCGCTATATGATTTATGATTCGAACCATACAAAGGTGCCCTTGTCGAAAGAAATAGAGTACATGCAGAATTACATCAGTTTGGAAGAGCTACGGTTGAATAATGAGATACCCATTCGGCTAGAGGTCAAGGGTGAAACTACTGGTGTAATGATTGTGCCACTTATTTTGATTACTTTTTTGGAAAATGCTTTCAAACATGGCGTGAGTAATAATGTGTCTGATTCATTTGTGTACGCAGTAGTAGAGCTCACAAATCAGACTTGTACTTATACTGTAGAAAATCCCAAAATTCCGAAAAATACTAATAATGAAGAAAAGTCAGGGATAGGATTACAAAATGTGAGACGCCGTTTGGAATTAAGCTATCCGAATCAACATGAACTAATCATTGAGGATACCCCAACTCATTATCGTGTACATTTAACCCTCAATTTGGCATGAATATCACCTGCATGATTGTTGAAGATGAGCCATTAGCACGCAATCTTTTGACAGAATACGTTAAAAAAATCCCCTATTTAAACCTATTAAAAGCTTGCTCAAATCCCTTGGATGCGATTGAGTTTTTGAGAGAAAATACCGTAGATGTATTGTTTTTGGATGTGCAAATGCCCGAAATTACAGGTATTACTCTGCTCAAAATTTTACAAAAAAAGCCATTGGTAATTCTTACTACGGCCTATTCTGAATATGCCTTAGAAGGATATGAGCTTGATGTCATGGATTACTTACTTAAGCCTATCACTTTTGAACGTTTTTTGAAATCTGTCGAAAAAGCGAGCCAGCGATTAGGAGGTAATGAAAACTCTAATGTTTCGATTCCTACTACAGTTGAGCGAATTATTCATGAAAAAGTACCTGTCATGGATCATAGCCCAGCTTATATTTTTGTGAAAGATGGTACAAAATTGGTCAAAATCAGACTCAACGAAATCCTCTATGTAGAGGGCTTGAAGGATTACGTGACAATTTTTACTAAAACCCAAAAAGTAGTTACCTTACAACGCCTGAAGACTTTGGAGGAACAACTGCCCGAACAGAAATTTATTCGAATCCATAATTCCTATATTGTGTCGTTGGATGCCATTGATGCTATTCATAAAGAAAAAGTATTGATAGGACAGACCTATTTGCCTATTAGTGATACCTATCGCCGAGCTTTTAAAGAGTTTATCGATAAAAATCAGTTAGGAGAGATGTAAGATTAAAATTTGAAAATTTGAAGATTTGAAGATGAGTCATGTACTGTGACAATTTTTCAAATCTTTTTCATTCTCCAACCTGAAAATTGCCTGATGCTACAGCTCCCTTCCAATATATTTTCAGGTCTATCAAGTCACTTCTCCTCATTTGCTTGTACTTTTGTATTATGCAATTAGATGATAAAATTCAATCGCTGTTAAACAATTTAGAAATTGAACAGCTCAATCAAATCCAAGAGGATTCTTTCCGTAGTATTCAGAATCGACCTGATACCCTGTTACTTGCGCCTACGGGTTCGGGTAAAACGCTTGCCTTTTTATTACCCATTTTTACCAAATTAAAACCAGAGGAAAAACGAGTACAGTGTTTGATCTTGGCGCCTTCACGCGAGCTTGCCTTACAAATCGAACAAGTTTGGCGCAAAATGAGCACAGGTTTCAAAGTGAATATCTGTTATGGTGGTCACAACATGGCAGTCGAAATTCAGAACTTGAGCGAGCCTCCTGCCGTGTTGATTGGTACGCCTGGGCGTATTGCCGACCATATCACGCGCAAAACTTTTGATTTATCGGGTATTCAGACGCTAGTTTTGGATGAGTTTGACAAATCGTTAAGCTTAGGTTTTCATGACCAAATGGAGTTTATCTATGGTCATTTGCGTAAACTCAAAACAAGGGTTTTGGTATCGGCTACTTCTAAAATTAAGATTCCTGAATTTACGAAAATTACGCAACCTTGGGTGCTGAATTTTACGAGAGATGAGGACGAAAAACCAGATTTGAAATTATACAAAGTTATTTCAGAGTCAAAAGACAAAATAGATCGCCTATTCGAATTGATTTGTCATTTGGGTTCTGAGCCAAGTATTATTTTCTGTAATCATCGTGAAACAACCATGCGAACTTCCGATTTGCTTTGGCAAATGGGGATTGAAAATGCCTTTTTTCATGGAGGAATGGACCAGCTTGATAGAGAAAAAGCGTTGATTCGTTTCAGAAATGGAAGTGTGAAGTTTTTGGTAGCCTCAGATTTAGCTGCCAGAGGTTTAGATATCCCTTTTGTAAAACACGTGATTCATTATCATTTACCACTCAAAAATGAAGATTTTGTGCATCGCAACGGACGTACCGCTCGTATGAATGCAGAAGGTTTTGCGTACTTACTTTTGCATAGAAATGAGCATCAACCAGAGTATTTGAATCAAGCAATAGAAGAATTTATTTTTCCTGAAAATACTACTCCTCCTGCTTTCTCCGAATTTACAACGTTGTATATCAACGGTGGCAAAAAGGATAAGTTGAGTAAGGGAGATATCATGGGCTTTTTAGCTAAAAAAGGTAATCTTCAAAAAGAGGACATTGGTGTGATTGAGCTGAAAGATTTTATGGCTTTTGTCGCAGTAAAAAAATCAGTCGTAAAATCGCTCGTCAAAGCTATTCAAAACGAAAAGCTGAAAGGCAAAAAGTATAAATACGGTATCGAGTCTGAGCAGAAGTTTGCATAGGTATAGGCTCAAAGTAACAAAGGCACAGAGGCACAAAGTGATTTATTTTAAACACTTTGTGCCTCTTTACCTTTGTTACTGTTCACTTAATGTCTATCTCAACCCTGTCTGAGCTTTTTTCGGATCTACAACGGTTTGTGAAAAACTTACCGCTGATGTGCCAAACCAGCCAATCGCCTTTTTGGAAGAAGCTGCATTGACATTGTTGACATTGGTGGGAATATTGGCTGAAGGTCTAGCAAATAAGCCACCGTTATTTACTTCAAGTCTAGCTTGTGTCCAAAAGTCAAAATGGCCTTCAGTAATTGAACGTAGCTCAACTTTAATAGTGTCGCCTGCTAAGTATAGTTGTGGCGAAATCGTAGAACGTACAGGTAAGCTAAAGATTAATCCGTCTGCCGCGCCACTACTTTTCTGAATAGCCGCATCGTAGGCAATAGCAACGGTATTGCTCATTTCGAGCATTTTTCCATTTTTGTAAGCTATAATTCTGTAGCAATCTCCGATACCTGTAAAATCACGGGCGTAAAATTGTGCATCATATCCTTCTTTTGGATACCCTTTGTCATCATCTCTTTGGTTGAGTCGAGCCTCATCAAATTGATAAGCAATCGAATCTATTTTCGGTACTCGTTTTAGTTCTGAAACGGCTTGATAGGTTTCACCATTAGCTGTTATTTTCAATGTATAGGTTTTTCCAACTTGACCAATTTTTGGGATGGCAGTCGTTGGTGTCCATACATATTTACCGTCGCCTTTGAGGTCTTTGAAAGTAAACACTTGACCATCACTATCCGTAACAGTTACCGTTGCCCCTAGAACAGGTTTGACAGCAGTATTGGTAAAATAATCTTGTGATTGCGTAAGCGTAATGACTTGACTAGTAGATACATCGGTTACATTTCCGTCGACCACTAACATCGACGGAGCATTGGTAATACCTTGTAAATCAATGACATCTTCACAGCTTGTTAGGCTCAAAGTACCAAGTGCAATCAAAGTATTTAAAATATATTTTTTCATGATTTAAGTACAAGTTAAATTCTTTAAACATCATTTTTACCTTTTCCAATTTGGATTAAAGTGTCATGATTAAAACTTAAAGTTATATGTTACAGCTGGAACGAAAGAACCGATAATCGACAATTGAACGGCTTCAGTTTGCGCAGGGGTACTTTCGTTTGGACGAGTATAAATCGAGAACGGGTTACGACGATTATAGAGATTATAAACCGAGAATACCCACTCAGACTCGCCTTTTCCAAATAACGCTTTCTTGTTTTTCTTGGTAGCCGAAATGTCTAAACGATGGTACGCTGGAACTCTGAAATTACCACGTGTACCTGCTGGAATATATGGATAAACTTGTCCCTCAACCACAAACTGTTGTTCAGGTAAGGTGTATGGCACACCTGTAATATAGGCGAAGTTGGCACCGAATGACCATTTTTTGTTGATTTCGTACTGAGCCAACATATTCAATGTATGAGTACGGTCGTAACGACTGAAGTACCAATTTCCATTGTTAAGCGCATCTATTTTCTTCTCCGAACGCTGTAGGGTGTAGCTAATCCAACCTGTCAACTTACCACGATTTTTCTTAACAAATAGTTCGAGACCGTAGGCACGACCTTTACCAAATAGTAAGTCTTTTTCGAAATAAGGGTTCAAGAATAAATCAGCACGGTCTGCATAGTCGATTTGATTTTGCATTTCCTTGTAAAATACCTCTGCCGATGCTTCGTAAGTATTATCTCCAAAGTTTTGGAAATACCCTAGCGCCACTTGGTCGGCAATTTGTGGTTTGATGTTATTCGTGCTTGATGTCCATACGTCCAAAGGTGTAGAAGCCGCCGTGTTAGACATTAAGTGAACATATTGTGCCAAACGGTTGTAACTAGCCTTAATGGAGCTGTTGTCACCCGTGTTGTAGTTCATCGAAAAGCGAGGTTCCAGATTTTGGTAAGTTTGAATCGTATTACCTTTAGTATTAGGTACAAATGTCAAATCATATCCAGAAGGGAATTCTGCACTGATACCAACGTATTTTCGCTGATAGTAAAAGTCCTCTTGGCTCGAATAGTCATATCTCGAAAAGCGTAAGCCATATTGCACTGAGAACTTTGGCGAAACTTTCCATTCATCACCCACATAAATCGATGACTCAATACCATTTTTGCGTTCTTGGCCAAACGAGCGTGATTCTCCCTCGGATGTGGCCGTAGCTTCCCCAGGTTTGAAGTTGTAAGTTAGGATTTGACCGCCAAAGGTGAGGGTATTTTTAGGCGAAATATAATAGGTAAAATCAGGCTTAAAACTTAGATTGGTAATATTAGATGACCATTTGAAAGCATTGTTTGGTCTTTTATTCTTCAAATCTGAGTCTAAAGCGTAGTCATAATTACTGTAAAAAGCGGTTGTGTTTAAAAATAACTTATCGCTAAATACGTGGTTCCAACGGGCAGAAAGTGTGCTATTGCCCCAGTTAAAGCCAAAGTCTTGTCCAAACACATCACGACCAAAATAACCAGAAAGGAATACCGTATTTTTGTTATCAATATTGTAGTTGACTTTTGCCGTCAAGTCATAAAAGTTAAAACTAGAACCTGCATTGTTGCCAGTCAGAAATGGTTTGGCCAAAATGTCGATATATGAACGACGAGCTGCCACGATAAAAGAGGCTTTGTCTTTCACAATGGGAGCTTCGATAGACAAACGGCTAAAAATCACACCGATACCGCCATTGATTTCTAGGTTTTTGGCATTACCTTCTTTCATTTTTACATCCAGAATAGATGATGCACGACCACCATATTGTGCAGGAACGCCCCCTTTGATGAGTTTTACGTCTTTTACTGCATCTGGATTAAATACTGAGAAGAAACCAAATAAGTGAGATGAATTATAAACAGGTGCATCGTCGAGGAGGATAAGGTTTTGGTCGACACCGCCACCACGCACATTGAATCCCGAAGCGCCTTCGCCTACTGTTGTAACGCCTGGCAAAAACTGAATCGCACGCACTAAGTCTACTTCACCCAAAAGTGCAGGAATTTTCTTAATGGTTTTCATTTCGACTTTGTTAACCGACATTTCCATCGATTTGACATTATCGTCTTCTCTTTTTGCTTTTACAACAACTTCTTCTAGTTCTTGACCATCCTCTTGAAGTTCAAGATTGAGGCTTACGCTTTGTTCGGTGAGTTTAATTTCACGGATACTCTTGCGATAACCGACTGAGCTTACCACTAAAGTATAGTTTCCTTTTGGCACCGTTAGCGAGTAAAACCCATATGTATTAGTGGTTGTACCCGTCATAAGTTCTTTTATAAAAACAGATGCGCCGATAAGACCTTCTCCGTTTTTAGTGTCCTTGATATAACCGCTAACGGTTAATTTTTGATTTTGTGCCTGTAGGCAAAGAGGAAATAATAAGAGGACTACCCAAATGTTTCTTAAAAATGCATTCATGGATAAGTGTTTAAGTGATTGATTGTGTAAAGAAAGTAACATAAAAAACGGTTGAAAGTTTTTATGCTCAACTCAATAAAAGTGTGATTTATGGTTCAAAATTATACTAAAATGTATTGATTTTAATACAATAACTACCAAAAAGTAATTTTGTTTTCTGTTTTATAATTTTTTTTCAAATAATAATTTTTGACCCGTCTTTATTTTTGACAAGCTTAAAACGCTATGCCCCTATAGAAACTGTATTTATATGTATATTTTCCAAAAACATAATATTGAAATGATTTTTTAGGTAAAATATTGCCGATTTTTGTTTTTGAAAATTCTACTCTTAACAGTAAAGTACTTTAAAACTGTATTTTCGAAAAATCACAAGAAAAATATTACTGATAAAAAAAGTGCTAAAGTGGCTTTAATAGAGATATTTGAGGGATTTGTAAAAAATATTTAAAAAATTTTATTGATTCGGCAATATAATACTTATTAAAATTTTTTATTTAATATTTTGTTTCTATATTTGTCATGAAATAAGTAATATATTATCAAGTAGTATGAACTTCGAACAATTAGGCCATATAATTAGGGAGAGACGTAACGAACTTTCCTATAGTCAAGAAGTGCTGAGCGATAAGAGCGATGTTGCTATCAAGACCATTCATTCAATTGAACTTGGCAAAGCCAATCCCTCACTCAAAACTTTAGACAAAGTGCTTGGTGTATTAGGACTGGAGCTAATTGTAGTAAGCAAAAAAGATTAAGAAGAACTATTCCCAATTTTCATATAAAAATATTTAAGTACGAAAACCAATCACGGCATTAAGTCGTGCATCATAAACAACTATGGAACAGGCCATCAGCTACGAACGTATCCCTACAAAAATTTACGCAAACTCAGACGAAGCTTCTCGCTCAGTCGCGCTAGAAATTGCTTCTATCATCCGTCAAAAAGCTGGTGAAGGCAAGCCTGCTGTTTTAGGATTGGCCACAGGGTCATCTCCTAAAAAAGTGTATAAAGAGTTAATCCGTATGCATAAAGAGGAGGGTTTGAGCTTCCAAAATGTAGTTACGTACAACCTCGACGAATACTATCCAATGGAACCAGATGCGGTACAAAGCTATGTACGCTTCATGCGTGAGCAATTGTTTGACCATGTGGATATCCCTTCGGGCAACTGGCATGTGCCAGATGGTACTTTGCCACTGGAAAAGGTTGCTGATTTTTGCCATGATTACGAAGAGCAAATTGAACGTTATGGTGGTTTGGACTTTCAGTTGTTGGGTATTGGTCGTAATGGTCATATTGGTTTCAACGAACCAGGTTCATTGGTGAACTCAAAAACTCGTTTGATGACTCTTGATCTAACAACACGTATCGATGCTGCTGGTGATTTCGGGGGATTAGCTAAGGTTTCGAAAAAAGCTATTACCATGGGTATCAACAAAATTATGGAGGCTAAACGCGTAATTTTGTTAGCATGGGGTGAACACAAAGCCGAAAACGTAGCGCGTGCGGTAGAAGGTTCGGTATCTGCTGATGTTCCAGCATCTTATTTGCAACATCATACCAATGCAGCTTTCGTATTAGATAATTCGGCTGCCTCTCAATTGACTCGTATTCGTACTCCATGGATGGTCGATGCAGTAACATGGGATCGTCCGATGGTGAAAAAGGCTGTTACTCACCTTGCTTTACAGGTAGGTAAACCAGTATTGAAGTTGACAAACTCAGATTATAACGAAAATGGTTTATCTGATTTGCTAGCACTATATGGTCAGGCTTATGATATTAACATCGAAGTATTCAACTATTTACAACATACTATTACAGGTTGGCCAGGTGGTAAGCCAAACGCTGATGACTCTAACCGTCCTGAGCGCGCTTATCCAGCGAAGAAACGTGTAATTATTTTCTCTCCGCACCCAGACGACGATATTATTTCAATGGGTGGTACCTTCCAACGTTTGCATGACCAAGGTCACGACGTACACGTAGCCTACCAAACATCAGGTAACATTGCTGTTGCGGACGACGAAGCGCTTCGTTTTGCTGAATTTGTGGTTGACTTCAACGAAAAGTTTGAAGCAAACAACCCAAAAGCAAACCGTATCTATCGTGAAGCAGTAAAATTCTTGAGAAACAAGAAAGATTCAGAAGTAGATACTCCAGAAGTACGTTATATCAAGGGCTTGATTCGTAGAGGAGAAGCAAAAAATACTTGTCGTTATGTAGGTATTCCAAAAGAAAATGTACATTTCTTGGATATGCCATTTTACGAAACAGGTAAAGTGCAGAAAAACCCAATTGGCGAAGCTGACGTTCAAATTGTAATGGATTTGATTGAAGAAGTAAAACCTCATCAAATCTATGCAGCAGGTGACTTAGCTGACCCACATGGTACTCACAAAGTATGTTTGGATGCTATCATGGACGCTGTAACTCGTTTGAAACACCGCGAATACATGAATAGCTGTTGGGTATGGTTGTACAAAGGAGCTTGGCAAGAGTGGGACATCGACCAAATTGAAATGGCTGTTCCAATGTCACCAGACCAAGTATTGAAAAAACGTTATGGTATCTTCAAACACCAATCACAAAAAGATGGGGTACCATTCCAAGGAACAGACTCACGCGAATTCTGGCAAAGAGCTGAAGACCGTAACGCAAGTACAGCAGACTTGTACAACAAGTTAGGTCTAGCAGAATATGAAGCAATGGAAGCTTTCGTACGTTGGAAATTCTAATTAGAAAAAGCTTGGCGCTAGCGCCAAGCTTTATAAGTTATTACAGGATGTTAAAATAGAAGATTTTTCAGAGAAAAATTAAACATTGGCACATCCGAATTTGGAAAAAGGAATTGATTATAGTGTTTGATTATCAGGCCTTGCGCCTGTGAATTTAGCCGTCGAACTTTGTTTGACGGCTACTTTGTTTTTAGAAGCGTTGAAAAATCAATGAATCATCTGAGTATATCTGAATTTAAAAAAGCTCTTGTTCTTGGTGTGTTTATTCACCAATTTTCAGAAACTATCAATTCTATTTTTAATCTTCATGAAAAAAATCCTATTTACTTTGTTGACTTGTTGTGGAATGAGTCCATTATTTGCGCAACAAAAAGCTCCATCACCTGCACTGCCTGGCGCTTTTGCTGATCCTCACGTAGCTGTTTTTAATGGCAAATATTATATCTATCCAACCACTGATGGTTTTGAAGGTTGGTCTTCCGATTATTTTACGGTATGGTCTTCAAAAGATATGAAGAAATGGAAAAAAGAAGGTACGATTCTCGACTTCAAAAAAGACCTTACTTGGGCAAAAGAGCGTGCTTGGGCACCTGCAATCGCTTTTAAAAACAATAAATACTACTTCTATTTTTCGGCCGATACCAACATTGGTGTGGCAGTAGCCGACAAGCCTACAGGACCTTTTAAGGATGCTTTGGGTAAACCTTTGATTACCAAAGGACAATACCAAGCGCAGATTATTGACCCGATGGTCTTTGTGGACGACGATGGACAAGCCTATATTTATTTCGGACAGGGGAGATGTTATATTGCCAAGTTGAACCCAGATATGATTTCAATTAATGAAGCATCAATGGTTTCGTACAAGCCTGAAGGTTATAACGAAGGTTCTTTTTTGCTCAAAAGAAATGGCAAATATTACTTGATGTGGTCAGAATACGACACTCGTGACCCACGTTATTCGGTAGCGTATGGCGTTTCGGATTCGCCGATGGGTCCTTTTGTGAAAGCTCAAAATAATCCAATTCTCAAAGGCCACGATGAGGTAAAAGGCGCTGGTCATCACTCGGTAGTACAAGTACCAGGCAAAGACGAATGGTACATTGTTTATCACCGTTTTATTATTCCGAATGGGAATGGATACAACAGAGAGACTTGTATTTCTCCCATGCGATTTGATGCTGATGGAAATATCCTGCCTGTTGAGGTTTACGAGAAAAAGTAAAAATATAGACGAGTGCTGTAGACTTAGAGCTATCGCTCATGATGTGATTAGTTTAATTGTAGAGACGCAATATTTTGCGTCTTTAGCAAAGCCATATTTAGAAGAATAGTATCAAAAAAGCGGTCAGAAATTGTTTTTCGACCGCTTTTTTGATAAAATGGGAGACTCATCCTAATCCCGACATTCGGGATGAATCTTATGTATATTTTTAGTACCTACAAGCCGAAAGAACAATGTAAAGAGTTTTAACATGTTTTTGAGTAACTACAGAAATGTTTTTGCCGAAAGCCCATTGCTGAAAGTCGAAAGCCCATTCTTTAGCATATAGCTTAAGGCCTAAAGCCTATTGCAAGTTATTCTTTATTTAAAAAATCCTTTTGCTATCAGGTAGGGAATAATCAACCAAAGAAGTCCTTTGATTAGGAAAAAAAGAAAACCTGCTAGACCCAATTTTTTGAGCCAAGATTGAAATTTATTGGGATTTTGAGGTGATTGATTCATTTTGTATGGGTAATTTCTTTAATAGATTTGGGCACTTTGGTTACATGGCTGATTAATACACCTTTTTTAAGCCTTATGAGAGAAACGATTTTAGAGACTATTTAATTTCCTAGCTAGTAAATTCTAATTCTCTTTCTTATTTCACCTCAAGCTAACTCCACAACGCAAAATACTGAAAAAAGGGTCAATTATTCTTACTTTGGCATAAATTTGGCGCAAGTATTTCTGGTTTATTAGTACACTATGCTTTGACCAATATTTCAAATCCAACTCATTTATTTTCAATCCGCTGATGGCAAAATCTAAAACTTCTAAAACTAAAATTCAATCTGTAACCGAGCCCAAAGAAGCGCCTAAAATTAGGTCCGAAGTCATTTCAATTTTTGACAAAATATCTGTTTGGCAAGGGTTTGGCTTGTTATGGGGCTGCGTGCTTCTTATTTCGGTTATTCTTTTCAAGGACTATCTTTTTCACAAAAAATACTTTTTGTTTCTCGACCTTGGCGCCGACTCTATAAATATCATTTATACCAACTTGATGCATTATGCCGATTATATCAAGTCTGAAGGTATGCCTGCATGGTCGTTTAAGGCTGGGATGGGACAAAATATCAATCCATTTTGGCTAGACCCAATTGCTACTGGTGTTTTGTTTTTATTTGGAAAAGAGAACATGGCAGGTAGTTTGGTGTTGGTGGTAGTGATAGAGATCTTTTTAGCTTCTACTTTCTTTTATGCTTTTTTACAAAGTCTTCATTTACATAAGTTTGCTTCAACGATAGGTGCGTTGAGCTATGCTTTTTGTGGCTATTTGATTGTTTGTAGTACATGGGATTTAAACAAATATCCAACCGAAGTATATCAAGCAGCGTTCTTACTTTTTGCGCTTGAACAATGGATTGGGAAAAGCAAATGGTACTTTTTCCCTTTGAGTATCGCCCTGATTGCCATTCATCAACCTTTTTATTTGTATTTGTACAGTGTTTTGATTTTGATATATACCTTGGTACGCCATTTTGAAGATGCTTCAAAACCTGTCTCTCAATTACTGCTACAACTGCTCGGTTTAGTAGGATTTGGTATTTTGGGCTTAGCTTTGGCTGGTTTTATTTTACCGAGTAATATTTATCAAATTATCGAAAGTCCACGTGTGGCTGGAGGCGTATCTTATTTTGATACCCTTTCGGCGGCTTCGCCATTCGATATGTCAGATGGCGTACAGACGGCCTCTGCATTTTTACGCTTTTTCTCGAACGACCTTTTGGGTACAGGCTCTGATTATCGAGGATGGCAAAATTACATGGAGGCGCCTGTGCTATATGCTGGTATCCTAACACTTGTGGCAGCACCTCAAGCTTTTGCTTTGGCTACTCGTCGTCAGGTGATTATTTATGGCGCAATTGCGTTTGCTTGTTTTTTGATTTTAACTTTTCCTTACTTTCGATATGCCTTCTGGTTGTTTTCGGGTGATTACTATCGTACAGCAGGCTTTTTTATTGTAATATTCTTATTGTTTTTGGCGTATCGTGGTATTTCCCAAATTGTACAAAAATCAGAAATTAATCTTGTGGTGTTAGTGGCAACTTTGGTGGTATTACTCTTTGTGTTGTATGCTCCGTATGAAATACCAAAAGAAAATATAAATAGTCGTTTACGTACTTTGGTGAGCTTTTTTGTAGTATTACAAGCTGGTATTTTGTATTTATTGAGTCGTCCTTCTCTAAAAAATATTGCTCAAATTGGGGCTTTAGTATTGGTCATTGCAGAAATACTGTTTTTGGATAATCCCGCACTTAATCACCGTAATGCGGCTTCAGTCTCCGAGTATAAAGATAAAAGCTCGTTGTTTGAAGATGCTACCAATGAAGCTGTAGCTCGTCTCAAAAAATCAGATACCTCTTTTTACCGAATAGATAAAGATTACGCCTCAAGTCCTGCGATTTTTGCTGGGCTGAATGATGCCAAGCTGCAAGATTATTACGGGACTTCATGTTATTCGTCGTTCAACCAAGTTAATTATGTTCGCTTTTTGTTAGGCATGGGTTTAGTGAAAAAGGGTGATGAATTTAGCACAAGATGGGTAAATGGATTAGGAGGAAACACCTTGCTGGAAAGTGTAAATGCAGTGAAATATGTTCTGATAAAAAATCCAAATATGGATTTGCGTCCGCAAGGATTTACGCCCGTGGATACCGTCGGCGAAGTAAAGGTGTTGCGTAATAATAATGCTTTGCCTTTGGCTTTTACCTATAACCAATATGCCGACGAAAAGACATTTGAACAACTTTCGCCATTTGCCAGACAAAAAGTATTATTACATGCTTGTGTTTTGAGTCAAGAAAAAGGTAAGGAATTAGGCTTGTCGCTTTACCAACAAGCAGATACAACGAGTACGCTAAATGGGGTAGAATATAATGATGCGATTGTTGCCCGAAAAGCTAATCCTTTTGCCATGACTCAATTTTCGGATAATCATATCGAGGGAAACATCAAGTTACAAACTTCACAGTTGTTGTATTGGAGTATTCCGTTTGATATCGGTTGGAAAGCTTTGGTAGATGGGAAAGAGCAGAAAATCGAGAAAGTGAGCTTTGGTTTTATGGGTATTCCATTATCAGCAGGAAATCACCAAATATCGCTTCAGTATGAGGCACCTTATGTGAGTATGGGTACAAAAGTAGCCCTAGTAGCTTGGTTGCTGTATATCGCAGGTGTAGTTTTCTTTTTGATAAAACAAAGAAGACTTATTTAGTGATTTGTGGTTTAGCGAATGAGTGATTATTTTAATTGAAGAAAGAAAGTATATGACTCACTTTGGTAGTATATACTAGTAACTGATATACGGTTAACTATTAACTTTTTTAAAATAATCACTCAATCACTAAATAACTTAAGCGAGTAAATCTGCTATTGCTTTTTCTACTTTTTCAAAGCCAAATTTTTGTTTTACTTCTTCCATCATCGCCGTAATTTCTGCTGTACACAGGTTGCCTATACTTCCTTCGTGTGAGTGTTGTAAATTGCGATTTGGGCTGTATTCTCCTGAGTTGATTTCGTTTCCGATAATTTTGTAAGCTTCTCTAAAAGGCACACCTTGCAGTACCAATTCGTTGACTCTTTCTACCGAAAATAATAAATCATACTTTGAATCGTCCAAGATACCTTCTTTTACCTGAATACCTGACAACATAAAATGTGTCATATCCAAGCAACTCAAAATTTCGTCAAAAGCAGGCATTAATACTTCTTTTAAAATCTGCATTTCACGGTGGTATCCAGAAGGCAAGTTGCTCATTACGAGCATAATATCATTTGGCAATCCTTTTAGTCTATTGGTTTTTCCACGAAGCAATTCTGCCACATCAGGGTTTTTCTTGTGAGGCATAATAGAGCTACCTGTTGTCATTTCGTCAGGAAGTTTGATAAAGCCAAAATTCTGAGAATTGTACAAACAAATATCCATTGCCAAACGAGATAAAGTTGAGGCGATTTGAGCGATAGCTGTTACTGCAAAAAGCTCAGTTTTTCCTCTCGACATTTGAGCATATACCACATTATAGTGCAAGTGATTAAAGCCTAACAACTGCGTTGTCATGGTGCGGTTTAAAGGAAAAGAAGAACCATATCCAGCGCCCGAACCAAGTGGATTTTTATTGGCTAATTGATAGGCAGTTTGCAACATTTCCATGTCGTCAACCAAACCTTCGGCATAAGCCCCAAACCACAAACCAAACGACGATGGCATGGCAATTTGCAAGTGTGTATAGCCTGGCAACAAAACACTTTTGAAGCGCTCACTAAGTTCTGTCAACAAGTCGAATAAACGAAAAGTTGATTCTGCTAACTCTTGCAAACGTGCTCTTGTGAAAAGCTTCAAATCGACCAAAACTTGGTCATTGCGAGAACGACCAGAGTGGATTTTCTTCCCAGCTTCTCCCAATTGACGGGTAAGCATCAATTCTACTTGCGAGTGAACATCTTCGATACCCTCCTCGATGACAAATTCACCGTTTTGGATACCTTGATAAATATTTTTCAATTCAGATTGAACCTGAGCCAACTCATCAGCTTCGAGCAAGCCAATGCTTTCGAGCATACGTGTATGTGCCAAAGAGCCCAATACATCGAATTCAGCTAATAATAGGTCAAACTCTGGGTCACGACCTACGGTAAATTTTTCTATTTTCTCGTTAACAGAAGTATTATCTTTTTGCCAAAGCTTACTCATTTTTAATCTTGAGTTTTAAGTGTTGGAATGGGAATTAGTGAATTGTGAATTTTAAATTGAAAAATTCTACTCACAATTATTAGGAAGCCTTATGGGTTTAATTTTGATATTAATACAATTTTGGCATCCATTGGGTTAAACAATAGACAATTATGCTCATTCACAACTCACTCATTCACTAATTATATAATAGTTTGTTTCAACATTTTGATGTACAAATCAATTCCTTCTTCTATTTCAGAAAGGTAAATAAATTCGTCTGCTGTGTGTGAACGCTCCGAATGTCCTGGACCTAGTTTTAGGGATTGACAAGACAAAACTGCTTGGTCTGAAGTTGTGGGTGAACCGTACGTTTCACGACCTAATGCCAACCCAGCCTGAACGATTGGATGTTCTTTCGCAATAGAGGAAGGTTTTAGTCGAATAGAGCGAGGGTTAGCCTCTGATTCAATATTTTGACGAATGGTTTCTAATATTTCCTCTAAAGTATATTGTTCCGTTACACGACAGTCAATGGTAAAAGTACAGCTATCTGGTACTACATTATGCTGCTTACCTGCATTGATGACCGTTACCGACATTTTGATAGGACCAAGTACTGGAGAAACTTTCGGAAACTGATAGTTTTTAATCCACTCAATATCTTTAATTGCTTTATAAATCGCATTATCACCTTCTTCACGAGCTGCATGTCCAGCTTTTCCGTGTGCAATACAATCTACAACCATCAAACCTTTTTCGGCAATTGCCAAATGCATTTGTGTAGGTTCGCCAACGATAGCAAAATCTATTTCTGGCAAGTCATTGTCCTTGAGTAACAATTCCAAACCATTTATTCCAGAAATCTCTTCTTCGGCCGACGCTACAAACAATACATTATATTTTAGGTCATTACGATGATAAAAGTAACAAAAGGTTGCCAAAAGACTTACCAAACAACCACCTGCATCATTGCTACCCAAACCAAACAATTTCCCTTCCTGAACTACTGGCTCAAAAGGGTCAAGCGTCCACTTAGGATTAGGCTTTACAGTATCATGATGGGAATTGAGTAATACGGTAGGAAGTTCGGGATTAAAATGCTGATTTCGTGCCCACAGGTTATTGATTTTTCTTCTAAAAGGGATATTTCTTTCTCTGAAAAACTCTTCAAGAATATCACCTGTTTTGTCCTCTTCACGACTAAATGACTGCGTAGCAATCAATTGTTTTAACAACCCAATAGCATCTTGGGTTAATTGTTCTTGTAGGGTCATTGGAATCAGCCCGTTTGAGATAAAAAATAAAAATATTAGGTCGAAATTATCATGAACACTTTTGTTAAGCAAACATCCAACAAAAGAATTCAAAAATGCATCGACTTTTGAGGTAACAAGCCTGTCAATATTTGCTTGTTAAGTAAGATTGCATGATTGGGCATTGGGCTGTCAGGTAACGGCTTTCGGCGGTGGGCTTTGGAAAAAAGCATGGCTGTGGTTATTAAAAAACATCTTAACACTCTTTGCCTTGTGCCTGTTGCCTAAACAAATAACTCAAATCTTATTCTGCACGATTACTTAATATGTTAAAATGTTGTACTTATAGTCCAAATTTCGCTGAAAATCGATTTGCTAAATCTTCAATCTTATCTTTTTGTGCGAGTTGTTCTATCCAATCACTCGGAATTTGCTCAAAACCATAATAAAAACCTGCTATTCCACCTGTTACACTTCCGATAGTATCGGTATCATCACCCAAATTTACACCTCTCAATACAGCCGATTTGAAATCATCAGTTGTCAAAAATGCCCAAAGCGAAGCCTCTAAAGTATGTAAAATATAGCCAGAAGAAAAGATTTCGCTTTCGTCAGTTTTAGAAATATCGTCAAATAGAAGTCTGCTATACAATTCTAATTCAGCGGGTTTTACCTGTACCGACAACAAGTAATCTCTTACTGTATTTTGCGTAAGGCCATATGCTTCATGTTTCTCTTTGCCTTTCATTAAGTTGAGCAAATACTCCGTAGCAAAAAAACAGCCTATCAAAGTACGTGTGTGCCCGTGCGTAATACCCGACACCATTTTGATGATGCTACAGCGCTCTTCAATAGATTTATTTTGGGTGTAATAAACAATAGGTAGTGTACGCATCAATGAGCCATTTCCATTCGAATACTCATCACATTCGCCCGAGTTGAGAGGAGAAACTCCTTTGAGCAAACGGTCGATAGCATTACGCGTGGCAATACCCACATCAAAAAATGCTCCATGTGCAGTCCAATAGCCATTATCGTACCAGTCACAAAACTTTTTAGCAAGACCATCTAAGTCAAAACCTTCCACTAGTTGTTCTGCTAAACAAAAAGATAAAGAGGTATCATCCGACCAAGTACCTGCAGGTTGGTGATGGGTTCCATAAGCACGCATATCCACTACTGGATGAGCTTTAAGATGCTTACGACTCATAAATTCGACAGGAACACCAAGGGAGTCGCCAATAGCAATACCAAAAAGTAGACCTTTGCTTTTCATAGAAATAAAATGAATAATAATGTAGTTTTGAGCCATCGGGTTTATGCCATCAGATATCTAATTGCACAAAGCCGATGAATCAACGCCAAAATTTATATTGTTAGCTTTGTCCCTGCGTTACCTTCGCTGACAGCGGCTAGGACTTCTTTTGCATGGCAGATAGTTACCTGTTTTACGCCTTCGCCTAGTGCTTTGAAAGCATTATCTAGTTTAGGAATCATTCCTTTATTGATAGCGCCAGAAGCCTTATATGCGGCATATGCCTCTGGTTGTAATTGTGGAATTACGGAATCATCATCGTCAGGATTCGAAAGTACGCCTTTTTTCTCAAAACAATATACCAAGTTTACCTCAAATTCTTGAGACATGGCCGTTGCTACAGCTTGTGCTTGTGTGTCGGCATTGGTATTGAGCATATTGCCATCGAGGTCATACGTCAAAGGGGCAAATACGGGTGTAAGTCCTTGTGCAATCATTCCTGCAATTTGACCAGCATCTACTCGTTCAATATCGCCTACAAAACCGTAATCTATTTCTTTTACAGGACGTTTTTTAGAAAGAATAACACCACCGTCAGCACCCGTCAAGCCGATGGCATTAGTACCAAACTTTTGAAGTTGTGCTACGAGGTTTTTGTTTACCAAACCACCATACACCATTGTTACCACGTTGAGCATAGATTGGTCGGTAATACGACGACCTTCCACCATTACTGTTTCGATCCCTAATTTTTCAGCAATTTGCGTAGCGATTTTACCACCGCCATGAACCAAAATTTTAGGACCAGCGATTTGAGCAAAATCAGACAAAAATTGACTACATAATGTTGGGTTGTCGATTACATTACCCCCAATTTTCACAACAGTGAGTTTCATAAAGATTATTTTGATTTGGTTAAACAGAAATGTTGCCTTCGCCTTTTGGCGAGATATCGCTATTAAACAACAAATGTACAGACCGTAAGACCTGTACATTCGAAAATATGATAGATTGATGGAGTAGTGGAAGAGTGGGCGAAAATGATTATCACTCATTCACTCAATCACCATTAGAATAAGTACGGGCTTTCTTCTCGAATAATACTCAGAAGCATTTGTTTGATAACAACCTGTGCTGACCATACACGATTACCTGCTTGTTGTACAACCACCGAATTAGGTGAATCTAATACGGCGTCTTCAACTACCACGTTACGACGAACTGGCAAGCAGTGCATAAATTTGGCATTGTTTGTCAAGTTCATTTTGTCCATAGTTACCATCCATGATGGGTCTTGGTTCAGAATTTGACCATATTGAGAATAAGATGACCAGTTTTTAGCATAAATAAAATCTGCATCTTTAAAAGCTTCTTCTTGATTGTAAGTTACTTTGGCATTACCCACAAATTCAGGAGCTAGTTCGTAGCCCTCAGGGTGAGTAATTACAAAATCTACATCAGCGGCGTTCATCCACTCAGCAAACGAGTTTGGTACTGCTTGAGGAAGCGCTTTTACATGAGGCGCCCATGTCAAAACCACTTTTGGACGAGGTTTTGTCTTTAGCTCTTCGATGGTAATCAAGTCTGCTAAAGATTGTAATGGGTGACGGGTAGCAGATTCTAAGCTCAAAATCGGACGACCAGTGTGTTTTACAAACTGATTCATCACGTTTTCAGAATAATCTTCTTCACGGTCAACCAAGCCAGGAAAACTACGAATACCAACAATATCACAATACTGACCTACTACGGGTGCAGCTTCTTTGATGTGCTCAGCTTTGTTGCCATTCATAATTGCACCATCTTCAAACTCCAACCCCCAGCTATCTTGTCCGACATTCATTACGATCAGTTCCAACCCTAAGTTTTGAGCGGCACGTTGTGTACTTAAGCGTGTTCGCAAACTTGAGTTAAAAAACAAGAGACCCATGGTCCTGTTTTTGCCCAAATGCTTATCAGCATAAGGTGTTTTTTTATATAAAAGGGCTTCTTTAACTAGAGCCTGAACATCAACAGCATCTTTAACTGAAAGGAAGTTTCTCATTTTTTAAATATCCGATAGCAGTTCGTTGCAAGTTTTAAATGGAACAATTGATTGAAAGATAATTCTTCGACATTACGATTGTCTTGAATTCAAGCTACAAAGTTATTCCTAAATATGAGAATCACGTTAGGATTTTTGTAAAACTCCTTGATTTTAATGGCTTATTGTCATTTTTAAAGGATTTTTTTGCAGAAATATGAAAAAGCAGTTGGAGGAGGGGCAAAAAATTTGGCGAACTCTACTAGAGCCCGCCAAGATTGTATCACTAACACACCAAAATATAGTTTTGCTTATTAGATTTTTGAAATACTATTTCACAAAACCTATTTCTACTATGAAAACTACTCATTTAACGTATGAAACTGAGAGAAGTCACAGTATATCTGAATATTTTTAGATTTTTTTGAAAAATATAAAAAGCATATTCTAGAATCCCTTGGATTTACTCAGACATACGAAAGATGGGTTGAATCAGATTGCTAAGTAAAAGATTTTTTTTTGAAAATTATTAGGAGGGCCTAGTGAAAAAACGCTATTAACGACTAGTTTGTGGTGTACAAAGGATTAAAACCATTTATTTAGGATATCGGATGTTGGATTTCGGAACTGTAATCTTTTGTGTTTTGTAAAAAACAAAGACGTTTTACTTTATTTCCGAAATCAGAAATCCCAAATCCGCAATAGTTGGAAATTCTTCATATGGTCCTAACGACTAATATTCAATTTCCAATGCCTTACTAAGATTGTTTCTATATGCTCTACTTCTTCGATTTCACCAAATTGCTGAAATCCATTTTTTTCGAGTACTTTTTCTGAGCTATTATTATCAACAGGCGTATCTGCTAGTATTTGACAAAGTGAGCCGTCTTGTTTAGCCCAATCAATGAGTCCACCAAGTGCCTCCGAGGCATATCCTTTATTACGATAAGGCATATCTATGAAATAACCCACCATGGTACAGCCATTGTCGTCGGGTAATCCCGAAAAGCCAATCCCACCTATCGAGCGATTTTCTTCTTCGAGAATAATTTCCCAATTGGAATACCAAGCAAAATCCCAAGGAAATATTTGTGCCATCGGAATCCAGAAATGCTCAAGAGCTTCGAGTGTTTCGGCTTCAAAAAAAGGTTCTATTTGCCATTTGGAAGGAACTAAGCCTAGGTGTTTTTCAAGAGCCTCTCTTCCTTGCCTATGCCAAATCAATAAATCATCGTGTTTTAAAGCTTGGAGTCGAAGTCTGGAGGTATGGATAATAGACATGGCGTTTTATGCTAAAGTGAAATACAAATTTAGCTATAATGTCTCAAGAGTTTCTGGTCAATATTCTTAAAGTGTTTAGTAATCGTCCAAATTATATCCCACCAATAATGAATTTAAGATTTCTTATCAAAGAGACAAAGCGTGATTTTTTTATAAGGAATACCCCTGTAACGAGGGACAAAAAAGGAAAAAAAGTATATTAAATTTGAAGATTCTGGGATAGTATAGCCTGAAAATAAACACCTTGCATAGGCAGAATAACAAGTCCTTTGATTAATGTTATTCACCGACGAATTATTTTATTTGGTCGAAAAGTGGCCATGTGTCCCATCTTTCAGTGCAACTTTTGTGTTGTAAATCTATCATTAGTTAACATTTGGACAGTAGTCCACTTATCTTTATTACGAACCACTGATACTTTTTGTTTTTATAAAAGAATAACTTATCAACAACTTTGTCATCTATTTGAACATAAAGTTCAGGGCTTTCTAAAACATCATCATGAAAAAAGTTTTATTGTTTTCAGTATTAAGTTTTATCGGGTTTAATACTATGGCGCAGTTCCCTGGCGCAGGCATGGGAATGGGAGGAGGACAGCGTCAGCAACCACAGCAGCAGGCTATTCCGGGTACAGCACAAGCTGCACCAAAAGGTTCTGCAAAGATTGTGGGTTTTGTGATTGACTCTGCTGCAACTAAAGCAGTCGAGTTTGCAAGTGTTGCTTTAATTAACAAAGCTACTAATAAACCTATCGACGGAACTGTTGCAGATGAAAAAGGTAAATTTACCTTAAACAAAATTGCCACAGGAGATTATGTGATTTCTGTAACGTTTTTGGGATATGTATCTAAGAGAATCCCAGTTAAAATTCAAAACAAAAACGATGAGATTGATTTAGGCGTAATTCGTTTGAGTCAGTCGAATCAGGTATTACAAGAAGTTACTGTGGAAGGTCAAAAGGCAGTAATTGAAGATAAAGTTGACCGTTTGGTGTATAACGCGGAGCGTGATGCTACCTCAAAAGGTGGTGATGCATCTGATGTATTGCGTAAAGTACCAATGCTTTCAGTTGACTTAGATGGTAATGTGTCGTTGCGTGGTAGCTCGAACGTGCGTGTATTGATCAACAATAAACCATCGACAATTGTAGCAACTAGTATTGCGGATGCCTTAAAGCAAATTCCTGCAGATATGATTAAGTCGGTAGAGGTAATTACTTCTCCGTCTGCAAAATATGATGCGGAAGGTTCTTCAGGTATTATCAATATCATTACGAAGAAAAACAATTTGCAAGGTTTAACCTTGAACATGGATTCGAGTGTAGGTATTCGTGGCGCCAACCTTTCATTGAACGGAAATTACCGTAAAGGTAATATGGGCTTCTCGTTAGGAGGCTTTGGTCGTTCAAACTATAACGTAAACGGTACCTTCGAAAACAGCCAACTTACGACTAACAACGGAAGACAAACCCTGAATACTCAGAGTGCAGATACTCGTAGCAATGGTTTGTTTGGTAGCTATCAATTGGGTTGGGATTGGGATATCAACAAGTATAATGCAATCACAGCATCGGTTCGTTATGGCGTACGTAATCAAAATGGCTATCAAGATGGTTTGTTGAGTCAAAGTTTTTCTGGTTCATCATTGATTTCGAAAACGCTTCGTGATGTAAACACAAAGGATTTGTCAGGAACGATTGATGCTAACATCGACTATACCCATACGTTCAAAAAGCCACAACAAGAATTTAGTTTGTTGACGCAATTTAGTCGTAACAACCGTACGAATGACTTTGTGAATAATTTGTTGAACTTGACAGATAATAGCGTTACAAGTCGTTTGAAAAACAACAACGACAGCTATAACCAAGAAGTAACAGTTCAGGCAGATTATCAAACACCAATTACTAAATCTCAATTGGTAGAAGTTGGTGCTAAAGGAATTTTCAGAACAGTAAACTCAGACTACCAGTATTTTACTGCTCAAGGTGCAACTGGTGCTTATGTGCCAACGACAACCTCATCTACTGCAGCCAACGTATTTAATTATACTCAAAATATTGCAGCGGCTTACTTATCGTATACTGCTACTTTATCAAAATTATATACTTTGAAAGTGGGTGGTCGTTATGAGCATACTGATATTTCTGCAAACTTTAAAAGTGGAGACCAAACTTTGTCAATTCCATCTTATGGAGTATTCGTGCCAAGTTTGAATATCTCTCGTAAATTGGGTAGTGTAAGTACCTTGAAATTAGGTTTCAACCGTCGTATTCAGCGTCCTTCAATTCAGTTCTTAAACCCGAACATCAATGCTTCAAACCCATTAAATATTTCATCGGGTAATCCTAATTTGAGTCCTGAATACACCAACAATTACGAGTTGACATTGAATACTTCTATCAAAGGTACATTCTTGACAGTTTCAACTTTTGTACGTAATACAACAGGAAGTATCGAAAGTGTTCGTGATGTTATTGGTGATACTATTCGTACATCATTTCAAAACATCGGTAAGCAGGACGCGTATGGTATGAATGCCTTTGCAAATGTTAGTCTTTCAAACAAACTAACTGTTGGTTTGGGTGGAGATGTGTATTATGCAAAATTGGCTAACAATGTACCAAACCCATTATATAACGCTTCAAACTCAGGTTGGGTAGCTAACTACCGTATTTTTGGTAGCTACAATTTGGGTAATAACTGGGGCTTACAGGCGTTTGGTTTTTATCGCTCAACTCAAGTGCAACTTCAAGGGTTCCAAGGAGGATTTGGTATCTATAGTTTGAGCGTGAAGAAAGATTTCAAAGATAAGAAAGGAAGTATTGGTTTTGGTGCAGAAAACTTCTTCACACCAAATGGCTTCAAAATTCGTAACGAAATCAACTCAGTTATCATTTCTCAAAATAGTACTAACACCTTACGTAACATGAACTTCAAGATTAACTTCAGTTATCGTATTGGTAAAATGACTTTTGATACACCAAAACGCAAGAAATCAGTTAGTAACGATGACTTGAAAAATGATGGTGGCGATAATAACGGCGGCGGTAATGGTGGCGGTCAGTCTCAAGGCGGTGGCGGTATGCCAAGCGGAGGCGGTGGTCGTCCAAGATAGTACGGTGATTATGTGGCTATTGTAAATTTGAAAATGTTTGATCAAATAAACTTGCGTAGCTATATAATTACAACAAATTGATGTTAGTAATGAATAAAATTCCCCAGTTGTTCGACTGGGGAATTTTTTTTAGTGCTGAGTTGGGAGTTTTGAGTGAGGAGTTGTCCTTTGTCCTTGCCTAAATAAAATTACTTTAATACTCCGTAGGCATTAGGCAAATTCTATTCATGCTTCTATGACGAACACTTTTATACTTTTGGGTAACTTCTGTACCTATTGTTGGAAATGGCTTAATTGCGTCGTTATAAGTTCTGTGGTAGTGATAGTTTCGTAATCATTATTGTGAAAGTTTTCAAGCAATTTCTGACTTTGTAAGTATTGCCTCTTTCCGAAATAAAGTAAAATACTTTTATTATTTACAAAATATAGAAGCCTACACTTCCGTAATCCACCATTCGATATTAGTACTGTACGAAGGATTTTATGATGTTCCGAAACATTCATTTCCTGAGCATTTTTGCAGTAGCGGCAACCCTTGCGGTTGCCCAACTCAACATGGCAACCGCAAGGGTTGCCGCTACTGCAATTTTATTTTAAAAACTAAACTTATTCCTTTGTACAGTACTCATCCGATATCCGAAATAAATGGCGTTTATAATCCTTATACACTCCTAATCCCAAATTCTGAATAACAAAAAATCCCCTACCCGCAAGAGCAAGTAGGGGAATATACAATCAGTCAAAATTGCAATATTAAAGAACGATTACATAATAGTAACGAGTGCCGTCCATATCCACACCTTCGATTTTTACACGACCTTTACGGTTTTGTAATAAATCAGCCGCTTCTTTGGCATCTTTTACAGCTTTGTCATCGATTTTTGAGATAATCAAACCGCTTTCAACACCTTGGTAACCCAAACGACCTTCTGGATTTACATCGGTTAATTTTACACCACCCGAAAGTTTCAATTTCGCTTTTTCAGCTTCTGAAAGGTTGGCGATTTTTGCACCAAGATATTCACTTGCAATAGCAGCACCAGCCGATTCACCTTTTACGATGTTGGTGTTGCCATCTTTGTTTTTCAATACCACATTGAAATCTTTTGTCGAACCATCACGGTTTACAGTAACTACTACGGTTTCTCCTGGACGTTTACGACCTACCAATTCCATTAGTTTTGAATTCGATTTGGTTTCAATACCGTCTACCTTGACGATCACGTCGTTTACTTTTAACCCTGCAGACTGTGCAGAGCTATTATTAGCAAACCCGCCAACTAATACGCCTTCGTTCACTTTTAGCCCTTTCTCCTCTGCAACCTTCGCTGAAACATCTTGGATACTCACGCCCAAGTAACCACGCTGTACATTACCATACTTAATCAAGTCAGCTGATACTTTTTTCACAATACTTACAGGTACTGCAAACGAATAACCTGCAAACTGACCTGTACGGCTGTAAATAGCAGTATTGATACCAATTAACTCACCTTTCAAGTTCACCAAAGCACCGCCTGAGTTTCCTGGGTTTACCGCTGCATCTGTTTGGATAAACGATTCAAGCGGGTTTACATCTTCTTTGTCACGGTCAATAATGTTTTGACGACCTTTTGCTGATACGATACCAGCCGTTACAGTTGACTCAAGATTAAAAGGGTTACCAACTGCCAATACCCATTCGCCAACTCTCAAGGCATCAGAATCACCGAAAGTTAAAAATGGCAAATTCGTAGCTTTTACTTGAATTACGGCCAAGTCGGTAGAAGGGTCAGTACTTACTACTTTAGCCTTCAATTCACGCTTATCTCCAAGGATTACAGTTACCTCATCGGCATCTTGTACCACGTGGTTGTTGGTCACAATATAACCGTCGGCACTGATAATAACACCCGAACCAGAAGCCTCTTGCGCTTCGGGCTGGCGGCGACGTCCTCCACCAAAATCTCCAAATCCGAAGAAGTCCTCGAATGGATCAACCATTTGACGGTTTACTTGACGAGTCATTTTAGTTTTGATATGTACAACGGCAGGCGTTGCTTTCTCTGCTGCAAATGTAAATTCTGTTAATGAACCCGCTGCTGCTCCACTGTTCGACACCATACGAGTAAAGGCAGATGGAGTATCTGAAAACACTGCGTCAGATGAAGACTTTTCGATGAATAACTTATAGGCTCCGAGCGTGGTCGCACTGCTCAAAGCACCAACGATGGCAAGGGTTTTTAAATTATTGTTCATTTCCATTTTTAAATAAAGAGTTTTTAATGTGAACCAGACTCGTACTTTATTTCCTAAACGGTCTAGTGGAATAGATTGTTTTGTTGAAATTTGTAGCTGTTGGCTCTTGTTTGTCACGCAAAAGTTTTTTTCAAAAAAACACTCGGCTTAAACTTTTGAGCTTCCTGCCAGTAAACAAACTGAGCGAGTTTTTTTGATTTCACTACGCTAATTTAACGTAAAATCAAGATTCAAGGTGCACACATTAATGGCATTTTAACATATTTTAAGAATTCTGTTACTTTCGCTATTTCGCCAGAGAAAAAAGAAGGGAATATCCATCCAACTGTTTCTCGAAATTGAAAAAAAGTTAGGGATATTCCACAAAATTGAGTTCAAAAAGAGACTATACTCTCAGTTTCTTTTAGGCTTTATATTTTACTCATTACAAAACTGCAATCTCTTTTACCGCTGGTTTTAATTCCTCTTTTTTCGGCAAACCTACATGAAGAATACCATCAGTATAAGTAGCTTCAATTTTCTCGCCATCTACATTTTTAGGTAAGGTAAATGTGCGTTGGAATTGGTTGTAATTAAACTCCTGACGAGTATATTTCTCAGTTTTCTCCTCCTGTTGTTGTTCTTGAACCGCCGATATTGTCAAGCGATTTTCGTGTAGACTCAATTTGAAGTTTTCTTTTTTCAAGCCAGGAGCTGCTACTTCAATTTCGAATCCTGTTTCTGATTCTTTTACATTAACCGCTGGAATAGATTGGTAATATGAATTGTGAAAATGAGCTTTAGGTAACATAGTATCGAATTGTTTAAAAAGGTTGTTAATGTCGTTGTTAAAAGTTGAATTTCTTTTTACTGCTGGGTTTAGTCTTACGAATGTCATGGCTTTAAATGTTTTATTTTGTTAATTGAAAAATCACTTTAAAAGAACTACCACGCTGTTGCGGTGGTATTAACTTTTTTACAAGTTCTATACCAACCGAAAAATTAATGACATTTTGGCACTTTTTCTTCTTTTTTGCTTAATATGCACAGACATAATGTCATGATTAGTGTTTTATTCCTTACATCTTGTCATATCTAGTTAATTTTGAGAGCTAAAAAAGTTTGATAAAAGTCCAACAGCATATTGCTTATTTAGCTAGTTTAGCTTGATTATTGCTAATTATATCTGCAAGGATGTAATGTTTATTGATGAAAAATTCTTACTAACACACAAAACTAAAATCTATGTATCGATTAAAATCTCTACTTACTGCCTGCTTTGTATGTATGGTTGTCCAATTTGGTGTTTTTGGGCAACAAAAAAAGAAAACTACCACAAGTAAAGTGTCCAAAACTGCCACAACACAAAGCAATACGTCAAGCACGCCAAACAACGTCAGCGTAAAGCAGTCGACAGGACCACAATCGAATTTGCAAGGATTCAAAGCCAATAAAATGTCTACCAGAAACGGACGTTTTGGTGTGCCAGAAGAAATCGCTCCAGACAGATTTGGATTAAGAGGTGGAATAGGGCAGGTAATTCTTTTGGAAGGAGAGCAAACAGATTTAATCCCAACTTTTGAAATCGGTGCTTTTGCTAACATTGGTTTTACACCAAGAAGCCGTTTTCAACCTGAGATTAATTACCAATCAAAGGCAACGAAAAAAAATGGTACAACCAGTCATGTCAATATGCTCAATATTCCCTTGCTATATCAATATCGCTTCGGGTATGATGCTAAGAGCTTTTTTATAGAAGTAGGCCCTTATGCCTCTTATCTGACAAGTACGAATTCATCTTCTGTCAATAATACGATTGATTTGAGCGGATTATCTTTTGGTGATAAAGTAGAAGTTGGCGCTATTGTAGGCGCAGGATACCGCTTCGACAAGCGATGGTTTGTAGATTTGAGAGCTAATTATGGCTTGAAAAAAATCAAAGATTTCAACAACTTTACGACCGTATCGCTTGGTGTAGGATATGGATTTTAAGTATTAGTTCTGAATTGTGAATTGAGAATGTAAGTATTTGATTATCAGTATATTAAGTTAGTTCGCAAAATAGAGTTTAATTTTTGTGTTTTAAGCTTTCAGGTATCGGCTTTCGGCGGTGGGCTTTGGAAAAAAGCATGTCTTTGGTTCTTAAAAACATGTTAGGACTCTTTGCCTAGTGCCTAGGCATATAACTTAAATCTTATTTTACACGATTACCTGAGAGAAGAATAAAATTTAGAGTGAGACTTATAATGATCAAGCTTCTCACTCTAAATTCCTACTTCATTTTATACGTCTACTTCTACCGTATTACGTAAAATATCCTCGAAACTCTCACGAACACGAATCAATTTTGCTTCACCATTAACGACCAAAACTTCCGCTGGACGAATACGAGAATTGTATTGTGACGACATCGAGAAACAATATGCACCTGCATTTTTCATTGCAATAATATCACCTTTATTCACTGTATTCATACGTCGTTCGCTTTGCTGACCTTCAGCAGACCAACTAAAAGTATCCGTTTCGCAGATATATCCTACCACGCGATAATCATCTTGCTGACTAGCATCTTGATTAGATGCGTTAAAAATATCGTGATAAGCTCCATACATCATTGGACGGCCCAAGTGATTTAAGCCTGAGTTTACGCATACAAAAGTCTTGATTGGGTCTTTTTTGACGGTATTTGCAGTAGTCAAGAATGTTCCAGCCTCACTGACCAAAAATTTGCCCGGTTCGAACCATAATTGTAATGGACGACCATATTCTTGGCAGAAATTTAAAAATGCCGAACTCAAAACTGCTCCTAATTCTGCCATATTTGTAGTAATATCGCCGTCTTTGTAAGCCACTTTGAAGCCACCACCTAAATCTATAATTTCTAAATCTTTGAAATCTTTGGCCATTTCCAAAATCGCTGAAGCTGCTTGCGTAAAAGCATCCGCATTTTTGACATCAGAACCCGTATGTTGATGTAAACCGATGATTTTCATATCATACTTTTTCACGATTTCTAAAATTTGCTCTTTCTGATGAATCGAAATACCAAATTTAGATTCTGGGTGAGCCGTCATGATTTTTTCGTTACCACCTCCAAATACGTGAGGTTTGATGCGAATCAAAGCTCCTTTTTTGTTGCCATACAATTGTCCAAAAGCTTCCAATACATCCAAATTGTCGAGATTGATACGAGCACCAATTTCAGCCGCCAATTCGATTTCATCAAACGAAACACCACTTGGCGTAAAGGTAATTTGTGGCCCCTCATACCCAGCTATCAAAGCCAAACGAAGCTCTTCTGGAGATACTACATCGATTTCGACCCCGTGCTTGCGCATTAGTTTTAGGATAGACAAATTGGTATTTGCTTTGCAAGCGTATTTTATCTTTATATTAACATCTTTGAATGAATCACGAAGAATGCCTATTTTTTCGATAATTTTGTTGGCGTCATATACATATAAAGGCGTACCAAATTTGTCGGCCAACTCGGTTAATTGAATCCCTTGGATGTCGTAATAATGCATTTTTTTGCTATTGTTAAATTCTATTTGTGCCTTTTTGATAAATTAACAAAACATATATGCCGTTGAGATAGAAATACAGAATACTATTTTGTCATTGTTTTCAATAAAAGTTAAATACAAAGATACCCCAATCTTATCACCAACTAAAAACATCCCTCATGAAAAAATTCTTATTATTCATTTTATTATTTCAAATAGTACAGTTTGTAGCTAATGCTCAGATTCAGAGTGGGCCAATGGTGGGCTATTCTGAAATGAAAGAAGTAATGCTTTGGGTGCAAACTCAAAAGCCTTCAAAAGTGAAATTTGTATACTGGGACAAGGAAAATCCCGCTATCAAATACAGTACCGCCGAAATCACTACCAATAAACATGATGGTAATGTGGCAAAATTAGTTTGCGACCAAGTAACAATGGGCAAGAAATACGATTATGAGGTTTGGGTAAATGGTAAAAAAGTTGCTCGCGATTATCCGCTTTCCTTCCAGTCGCAAGAGTTGTGGCAATATCGTAAAGACCCAGCCAATTTTAAGTTTGCTTTTGGTAGCTGTAATTACATCAACGAAGCTGAAACTGACCGCCCAGGTCGTGCCTATGGGGGGTATCCTGAAATTTTCACTTCAATTTATCAGAAACAACCTGATTTTATGATGTGGGGTGGCGACAACTTCTATTACCGTGAGCCAGACTGGAATACTCGTACAGGGATGATTCACCGTAATACTCATTCAAGAAGTATTCCTGAAATTCAACCATTGTTGGGAAGCGTTCACCACTATGCTATCTGGGACGACCACGATTATGGTCCAAACGATGCCGATCGCTCTTTCTGGAATAAAAGTATGTCTTTGGAAATGTTCAAACTTTTTTGGGCAAACCCTAACTATGTTTTTGAAAATGAAGCTACTACAGGCACTTTCCAATGGAATGACGTTCAGTTTTTTATGGTAGATAACCGTTGGTTCCGCACACCAAATGATAACCACACTGGCGACCGCGATTTTTTAGGCAAAAAACAAATCAATTGGTTGATTGATGCCCTAATTGGTAGTAAAGCGACTTTTAAATTCATTGTTTGTGGTGGACAAGTAATCAATCCAGCTAAGGTATTCGAAAATATGGCAACGTATGATGCCGAAAGAGCAGAGCTTCTCAAGAAAATTGCGGATGCTAAAGTGCCAGGCGTGTTCTTCTTGACAGGTGATCGCCACCATACTTGTTTGCAAAAATTAGAAAGAGCAGGAAATCTTTATCCTTTGTATGATTTAACTATTTCGCCATTGACGTCTGGCCCTTCAAAACCAGTTAAAGACGAAAATAATTCGCCAATTGTTGACGGTACATTATACACAGAACGTAACTTTGCAATCTGTGAAGTAGCAGGACCTTTGAAAGACAGAGTCTTGAAAATCACAGTGTATGATACCAAAGGAACACAAGTTTGGGTAAAAGATATTCACGCTAACGAACTGAAATAGTCATATTTTAGCTTGTAATATCTCTCAACCAAGGCAGTGGGGCACTAAGTGGTATCGATTTCTGTTATACCAAAAAGAGATAGAATTTTTGAAAATTCTATCCATCATTTAATTATCGAGAACCATGCAAGTAGAATTAGTTAGAGTAGATGATGCTTTTCACTTTGAGGCATCAGGAATGTCAGGAGTACCAGTACATATCGACGCAGCCGAAAATATTGGTGGTACCAACTCAGGCGCACGCCCAATGGAACTTTTATTGATGGGCTTGGGTGGCTGTACTGCTATTGACGTAATTTTGATTTTGAAAAAACAACGCCAACGTATCGACGACCTAAAAATCTCGGTATCGGGCGAACGTGTAAAAATCGAAGGAACAGAAATGACTCCATTCCGTAGTATCAATATCCATTTTGCTTTGAAAGGCAATATCACTGAGGCAAAAGCTCAAAAGGCTATTGAATTGTCTATGGAAAAATACTGCTCTGCAACAGCTCAATTGAGCCCTTCGGCTACTATTACGCATACTTGTAGCATCGATTTTGCAGAATAGATTTAACTTGTTTGCATTAGGCAACAGGCAAAGAGTTTTAACAACTAAAGATATGCTTTTGCCGAAAGCCAGATAGTTGAATCATTAACTTAGAAATACCATCGACAAAACCCTTGTTTGACTTTGGTCAAGCAAGGGTTTTGTGCTAATTTTGGGGTTATTTTGAGAAAAGATTTACAAGAAATTATTCTAGAGATATTGAATTAAAGCACTTCTGATAGTGGTTGACTTCAATATCAGCTATAAATATTCATCATCCCATGCAACAGTATCACGATTTACTCCAACATATTATGGACAACGGTGCGGTAAAAACAGACCGTACTGGTACAGGAACAAAAAGTGTATTTGGTTACCAAATGCGTTTTAACCTTCAAGAAGGTTTTCCAATGGTAACTACCAAAAAAGTACACCTAAAATCGATTATCCACGAATTGTTGTGGTTTATTCAGGGTGATACCAATACCAAATATCTAAAAGATCACGGTGTGAGCATTTGGGACGAATGGGCCAACGAAAACGGCGATTTAGGTCCTGTATATGGTAAGCAATGGAGAAGCTGGACAGCGCCAAATGGTAAAGTAATCGACCAATTGAAAGAGGTGATTGATACCTTGAAAAAAAGCCCAGATTCACGTCGTATCATTGTTAGTGCATGGAATGTAGGAGAATTATCAGAAATGGCATTGATGCCTTGCCATGCGCTATTTCAGTTTTATGTTGCAGATAACAAACTTTCATGCCAATTATACCAACGTAGTGCTGACGTATTTTTGGGTGTACCTTTCAATATTGCTTCGTATGCCTTGCTGACAATGATGGTAGCACAAGTATGTGATTTGGAACTCGGCGATTTTATTTGGACTGGTGGGGATACGCACATTTATTCAAACCATTACGAGCAAGTAGCTACACAACTTTCACGTGAGATTCGTCCATTACCAACCATGAAAATTAATCCAGAAGTAAAAGATATCTTCTCTTTCAAGTTTGAAGATTTTACGTTGGAAAACTATAACCCACACCCAGCGATTAAAGCTCCTGTAGCGGTTTAAGTAAAAATGATGAATTGTGAGTGGTGAATTGTGAGATAGTATCATTCAAGCATATAAAACAAAAAAAGCGGAAACCAATTTCTTGATTTCCGCTTTTAAAATATATTTTTCAACGCTATTTCGAGAACAATGCAACGTCTGCTTGCATCATGTCGTCTACAAGAGCATTCAAATCAAATTTTGGTTTCCAGTTCAATTTTGTTTGAGCTTTGGTTGGGTCACCAATCAACAATTCTACTTCTGTTGGACGGAAATAACGAGGGTCTACTGCTACAACCTCTGTACCAATTGCTACTTGATAAGCAGGGTTTGAACAAGATTTAACGATACCTTTTTCATCAACGCCTTCGCCTGTAAATTCTACTTCGATACCAACATAAGCAAATGCCATGCGTACAAACTCACGTACACGTGTTGTGATACCTGTCGCAATTACGTAATCTTCTGGTGTATCTTGCTGAAGAATCAACCACATAGCTTCTACGTAATCTTTAGCATGTCCCCAGTCACGTTGAGCGTCCAAGTTTCCAAGATATAATTTATCTTGTTGACCAAGAGCAATTTGAGCTACAGCACGAGTGATTTTACGAGTTACAAAAGTTTCGCCACGTAAAGGAGATTCGTGGTTAAACAAAATACCATTCACTGCAAACATATCGTAGGCTTCACGATAGTTTACCGTAATCCAGTAGCCGTATAATTTAGCAACAGCATAAGGCGAACGAGGATAGAATGGTGTATTTTCTGATTGTGGTACTTCCTGTACCAAGCCGTAAAGTTCAGATGTAGATGCTTGATAAATTTTAGTTTTCTTTGTCAAGCCTAATAAACGTACAGCCTCTAAAATACGTAAGGTACCAATACCATCTACCTGAGCTGTGTATTCTGGCTCGTCGAATGATACTTTTACGTGCGACATAGCCCCTAGGTTATAAATCTCGTCGGGCTGAACTTCCTGAATAATACGAATGATATTGGTAGAATCACTCAAATCGCCATAATGCAAAATAAATTTTACATCACCTTTGTGTAAATCTTCATACAAATGGTCGATTCTTTGCGTATTTATCAACGAACTACGGCGTTTGATACCATGAACTTCGTAACCTTTCGAGAGGAGCAACTCTGCCAAATAGGCTCCGTCTTGTCCTGTAATACCTGTAATTAGGGCTTTTTTCATTTATAAAATTAGAATACGTTATTTCAATTTTGCCATTTGCCGTTTAGGCATTTTGCAAAAATAATAAATCCATCCACCAATCTCAAAGTTTTTACTTACTGGTTAGTAGATGGTTAAAATTTATACGTAGTTAAAATCTGTTTGTCACCGTCTAAATAGTACTTTTCTAAGAAATGAAGTTGCTTGGACGTGTCGCAATATACTTCTTTCGTAAAACCTTATTTTACAAACATCCCTTTTTTGATTTCTACTTTATCTGGTAAAATTAAGGCGCTTGGGTACGTCTCTTTGATAGAGGCAAAGTATCTTTCAGCATCCATTCTGTTTAAAAAATCTCCTACTTTTACTTTGTAAACAGGCTGTTGAAATGTCAAATACGGAAAAATTTCTGGATAAGTCTGATAAGTATATACCTTGGCATCGTCGGCCGACTTACGGTCATTTCCTACATATATCTGGATTCGAAAGCCATTCGCAAACTTAATATTCTTGTTTTGCGAAGCAATCGTATCCAAAATAGGGTCTAAGCGCTTGTTGATATATAAGGGTACATCTCGATTGTCAAAAACAATCTTAGAGGCTTTGGCCGAATTTACCACCTGACTTGCGTCATCTTGATCCTTGAATTTGGGACGGAAGCTAGACAAATCTTGCTGGAAAACATGATGTTCATTGCGACTGGCTTCTCCACTTTTGGTTTTACTACTCGCAATACCCGTTTGGGTCGAGGCGGTTGGACTTTGTGAAGCACAAGCTGAAGTCAGCAACAGTATGCCATAAAAACCTATTATTCCGATGTGTTTTTTCATATAATTTGCTCAGGATTATAATGACTTAATTTTTGCGAGAGGTTATCGATATCGACTAAGATTGAAATAAAGAGTCTGAATAGCAAGAGATAACTCACACGGAAGTCTTGTCAAAGATACAATTTTATTAAAATAATTGAAAAGCACTTTACTCATTGTAACTTTGCTTCACATTTATTTTAAATTTTCATTCGTTCCAACAACAACCTAATGAATATTCAAGAAAATATTTCTTTAAAAGCCTTTAATACTTTCGGGCTTGATGCTACGGCTCAATACTTTACTGAAGTCAAAACAGTTGAAGCATTGGTAGAAGTTTTATCACTCGAAACTTTCAAAAATACCCCAAAATTGTTTCTGGGTGGCGGGAGTAATATTTTATTGACGAAAGATTTTGAGGGCTTAGTGATTAAAATCGATATTCAAGGAATAGCAGAGGTCGATGAAAATGAAAATCATGTGTATTTGAAAGCAGGAGCGGGGGTAGTCTGGCACGAGTTTGTGATGTATTGTATTGCCAATGACTGGGCGGGCGTAGAAAACCTTTCGCTCATTCCTGGTACGGTAGGCGCTGCACCAATGCAAAATATTGGGGCTTATGGAATTGAAATCAAAGATGTTTTCGAAAAACTCGAAGCACTCAATTTGAAAACGCTTGAAATAGAGGTTTTTACTCTAGAACAATGCTATTTTGGTTACAGAGAAAGTATTTTCAAGAACTCTCACAAAGACCAATATGTTATTCTTAATGTAACGTTTAAACTTAGTAAAACACCCAACTTTCATATCGAATATGGCGCTATTAAAGATACATTGAAAGAAATGGGTATCGAACAACTTAGCATCAAAGCCATTAGCGATGCGGTGATTCATATTCGTCAGAGCAAATTGCCTAATCCTGCTGAAATAGGTAATTCGGGCAGTTTTTTCAAAAATCCAGAAATACCCAAAGCACAGTTTGATACATTGAAAGGAAAATTTCCACATATCGTGTCATTCCCAAGTGTAAATCCAGAGCTAATTAAAGTACCCGCAGGCTGGCTTATTGAGCAAGCTGGTTGGAAGGGTTACCGAGATGGACAAATTGGAGTGCACGCCAAACAAGCCCTAGTATTAGTCAATTATGGTGGAGGCAATGGCAATGCGATTAAAGAATTAGCCTATAAAATTCAGGATTCGGTCAACGAAAAATTCGGTATATCACTGCATCCTGAGGTGAATTTTATATAAATTGTAGGTATATATAAACTGACAATATTCCATGAAAATAGAATTTAAGAATGTGGGATTGTTAAATCAAGCAGAAATAGATTTGTCTAAAGATTTAATAATTTTAGCTGGTCCAAATAATACAGGAAAAACATATGCGGCATATTCTGTTTATGGACTATACAAATTTAATCGAGAGGACAGATTCAATCTACTGTCTAATCCAGAAATTCCTGAGAGTAAAGAATGGATAAGCATATTAAAGGAAAAAGGACAATTCTCATTTAATATAATTAAATTATTCGAAAGTAGAAGGAGAAATATTGAAGAGCGAAATTGTAAAAATCTAGAAGCACAACTTGGAAATATATTTGATACAGATGATATATTTTTTCCAAAAGTTCCATTTCGCTATTGATTGATGAAATAGCTACGTCAAATAATTTGCGTAATCTTGCAGTTAATAATAATTTAACTTTTGGAAAAAATAGTATCAAGGTCTCGAAAGATAAAAACTCGGAAGATCTCAATATATTTTTTATTGAAAAAAATGAATTTGATAAGGATTCAGATAAGCACACCCTTTTTTCATTAGAAAGCTTTATGACTAACATATTGGAAGGTATGGTATTACAAATTATTTCTAATACCATCTTCGATAATGTTTTTATTGCTCCTGCGGAGAGATCTGCAATTAATATTTTTAGCCGACAATTATCAATTAAACGCAACCTTATAGTTGATAGGCTTCTAGAATATAAAGATAAACGAAAATCTGAAGATATTCTCAACAAAGCACAACGTTACCCTCTTCCTATAAGAGATAGTCTTGAAATAGCAGAGGATGTATTCGAATTGCAAAAGAATAAAAGTGAATATGCTTTTTTAGCAGATAAAATTGAAGAAGAGTTATTAAAAGGTAAAATAAAGATATCAAAAGAGGGATCTGTTCAATTTAATCCTTCTAAATCAAAGATTAAAAATCTTGAGATTCATTTGACAGCTTCAATAGTGAAGTCACTGTCTAACTTGGTTTTTTACTTTCGTCATTTAGCGAAAAAAGGAGATTTTATCATTATTGATGAACCAGAATTAAACCTACATCCTGATAACCAAAGAAAAATTGCAAGACTAATCGGCGAATTTATAAATTATGAGTTCAAAGTAATGATTAGTACTCATAGCGATTATATTATTCGAGAAATCAATAATTTAATAATGCTAAAATCAGGTGGAGAAAAAGCTGCAAATTTAATTGCTAAATACGCCTACAATCAAGACCAACTTGTTGATTACAAAAGAGTGGGGGCTTATCTTTTCAAAGATAACAGAAACTACAATGTAGAAGTATCAGAAACAGGTTTTGAAGTAAATACGATTGACGAAGAAATTAATAATTTGAATAATGCATCAGAAGAAATCTTTTTTACCCTTTTTGATTAACCATGATTCTACAACGTATTGAAGAAATTATATTCTCTGGATATAAAGAAAACGTATCTGGAGATATATTTGAGCTAAGAGAAGATAACAAAAAAGCAAAATGTGCTAGAGCTAAAATCCAAAAGACGGGAGATGTTTTAGTCTACAAATTTGATAAATTTCCCAAAAAAGATAGAAAGGAAATAAAAGATAAATTTCCATTCTTAAATGATATATCTGGGGTGAAAAGCATGGCAGATTTTCTTCTTTTTTACATAAGAAAAGATAGGCTATTTGTCATCATTTGCAACTTGAAATCAGGGAACAGAGGCAATAGTGCAGACCAAGTTGAAGCAGGGAAAATATTTGCTAATTTTATTGTCAGTACTGCCCAACGGATGTTTCAAGAGGATTTTAAAGAGATTAAACCTGAGTTTATTCCAATACTGTACTCATCAGTTCCTTTGTTTAAGGTCCCGACCAATCCTAGAAAAATTCCTCAAAATAAAATACGTAATTATATCTCAAATGATTCTCAAACAGACACTTGCGATTTAGATGCAATTTGTCACTAATAACTGTTATGAATATTCCCAAATTAAAAAACTTAGATAAAAATAATTTCTTCTTAATGGCAGGAAGTTGTGCCATCGAGAATCGTGATTTGGCTTTTGAAATTGCTGAAAAAATAAAAGGTATTACTGACCAATTTGGGATTCCTTTTATTTTTAAAGGTTCATACCGTAAGGCAAACCGTACTAAACTAAACTCTTTTACAGGAATTGGTGATATCGCTGCTTTGGAAATCTTGAAAGAAGTGGGCGAGTTTTATGACCTTCCAACTGTTACTGATATCCACGAGTCCGACGAAGCGGCTATGGCAGCTCCGTATGTGGATGTATTACAAATTCCAGCATTTTTGTGCCGTCAGACAGACCTTTTGGCTGCTGCTGCCAAGACAGGTAAAGCTGTAAATATTAAAAAAGGGCAATTTATGTCGGGTCCTTCTATGGGTTTTGCTGTAGAGAAAGTATTGCACGAAAATCCAAATGCACAAGTGTTTTTGACAGATCGTGGTAACTCTTTTGGCTATGGTGACTTGGTGGTTGACTACCGCAATATTCCTGAAATGCAAGCTCATGGTGTTCCTGTAGTAATGGATTGTACGCACTCATTACAACAACCAAACCAAGGAACTGGCGTAACGGGTGGTAAGCCTCAATTGATTGAGACTATCGCCAAAGCGGCTATTGCAGTGGGAGCAGATGGTTTGTTTATCGAAACACACCCAAATCCAGCTATCGCTAAATCTGATGGAGCCAATATGTTGCCATTAGACAAGTTGGAGGCCTTATTAGAAAAATTAGTACGTGTGAGACAAGCTATTGTTTAGACATGAGCGATTATGTTAAAATTTGTATTCTCAAAGTAGAGACGCAATGATTGCGTCTCAAACCAATTAAATCTAGCATGATAGCCTCAAAAAAGGGGGCGGGAAATATTTTCCGACCCCTTTTTTATGAAAATTTGGAAGATAATCCCAATCTCAAAATTTGGGATGACTCATGTTGATACCACAATACAAAATGACACTTTTTAGACGCAAAGCATTGCGTCTCTACTGGTGGATTTCTTCTTAAAATAATCACTAATATTTGCCTGAAAATTTGATTTTTAATATAGTTCATTACTCATTCAATAATCACTCAATTGGGCGTGATTCAAAGCTATTTAGGTTCCCTTAAATAACAGATACCAGCTAACAAATAACTTCTTCTCAATAACTCTTCATTTCATCTCTGCCCTGTTGATATCCCAACAAAATGAGTCTTTCTATATCGTCTTTATCAAATGACTGAATGTCGATATTCAAGGGCTGTTGTGGGCGAATGATTTTGAGTTTGATTCTTTTTTGACCTTTCAAAATGCCAGAAGTAGCACAGCTTCCATCTTCGGGTAAGCATTCATTTCTAAACTCAGCCCAGTCCAAATCGGCATTGAGACATTCGTTTACAGCAATATCCATCACCCTGTCTACCAGCGCCAGCAAATTGCCATAAGGAAAATACCCGCCGTCAAGCTTACGAGTATGGCAGGCAATGCAAACAATTTCATCGGCTCCATCATCAATAGCTTTTTTGACAGGAGCTACATCACGCATACCGCCATCGAGAAAAGCCATTTTTTTGTGATCACCAATATTGATCACAGGCATCAAAATCGGAATAGCCGACGATGCCATCACATAATCCAAGAAATGTTCATAGCTTGGATCGGCATAAACCATATTACCGTTGATAATATCGACCGCCCCAACTTTTAATAGTACAGGACTTGCATTGAGATTACGAAGGTGAATATTGTTATGAAGAATTTCCTTGAGCGGAGTAGTATCCAATAAACCTTCAAAGTTTCTTCGAATAGCACTCAAGCCTAATTCGTAGGTACCTCGTCGTAATGCCAGAGAGTCGGGTGTTACGATATTATTTGACCAAAATTGGCATAAATCTAAGGCTGTTTCTGTATAGTCAACGACGCCATTTTCAAGCATTTGTCTGCCTATAGCATTTACCAAATAGGAAGCATTCATACTGCCTGCCGAAACGCCATAAATTGCATCAGGATAAAAACCAGATTCAAATACCGCACGCACAACTCCAGTTTGATAAGCCCCTTTGACAGAACCACCTGCCAATACTAATATTTTACTCATAGTGGTGTTTCAATAATCTTGGTTCATAGTTAAATAATTAGCTAACTTTGGATATAGAGAAATGTAATCGTTTTTGACCGAGAAAGCTTCATTCTGTTCAATTAACAATGATAACTAAACTTGTTAATAATCAACAGGATACTTGTCATTTTTTTGAAATAATTTTATCCAGGCTAATAATTTTTTTAGGAAAAATAACATAACTAATAAGTTTTTGTAACAAAAAAACAGATACTTCCAACAAACTAAAATACAGTTTTTATGTTATAAAGTCAGGTTAAATGACCTGTTTTTTATCTAAATCGACTAATTTGCGTCGGAATTAAGAACGGTACCTGTCTTTGTCATAAAATATACCCAAACTAGGTGCCCAGCAATTGAACAAATGTCTTTATCAATCAAGGAAATACAAGCTCCCATCGCTGCCGAAATGGATGCCTTTGAAGGCAAATTTCGCCAGTTTATGAAAACGAAAGTGATGCTGTTGGACACAATCATGAATTATATTGTCCAACGCAAAGGGAAACAACTCCGACCTATGTTTGTATTCTTGTCGGCGGGAGTGTTTGGCAAAATCACTGAAGAAACCTATCGTGGTGCAGCACTTATCGAGCTTCTTCACACAGCTACGCTTGTGCACGATGATGTGGTAGATGACTCTAACTATCGCCGTGGTTTTTTCTCTGTAAATGCGCTTTGGAAAAATAAAATTGCGGTTTTAGTTGGTGATTATCTCCTTTCAAAAGGTTTACTATTGTCTATCGATCATGGGGATTTTGAGATGTTGAAAATCGTTTCAACAGCCGTTCGTGAAATGTCGGAAGGTGAACTTTTGCAAATTGAAAAGGCTCGCAAGTTGGATATTACTGAGGATATTTATTTTGAAATTATTCGTCAAAAAACGGCTACATTGATTGCTGCTTGTTGTGCAGCAGGGATGTCTTCGGCTGGTGCTAATGCCGAAACGGTAGAAAAAGCAAGATTGTTTGGAGAGAAAGTTGGTATTGCTTTTCAAATCAAAGACGACCTTTTTGACTATGGAGATGCCGAAATAGGTAAACCATTAGGCATTGACATTAAGGAAAAGAAAATGACTTTGCCGTTGATATATGCCCTTAATCAAGCAGATTGGAGCACCAAGCGTCATGTAATCAATACCATTAAAAACGATTCTGAGAATCCTAAAAAGGTAGCGGAGGTAATTGATTTTGTAAAAAAATCTGGTGGCTTGCAATATGCAACCGAAGTAATGCAAAATATTGTTCGCGAAGCACTCGCAATATTGGAATCATTCCCAGAATCTATCTATCGTACATCCTTGGCAGGTTTAGTTCAGTTTACAATAGAAAGAGCTAAATAGTCAAGTTTTCGTTGAGTGAATTGTGGTTGAGTGAATGAGTGATTATTTTTTATATGATTTTTACTTGTAGAAACCCAATACTTTGTCTTTAAAAATCCAATATCGAACCTGAATTTCCCCGAATTGTGGGACTAGGATGATTCTATAAATATCAAAAAAGCGCTCGAAAATTGTTTTTCGAGCGCTTTTTTTTATTAGGCACAAGGCGCAAATCATTGCGTCTTAAGACAAGTCATATCTAGCATGTTAATATTATATTTAAAAATCGTATCCTTGTTGATGAAATTGGAATTAGAGGATAATCACTCAATCAAGGATGAATCAGCTACTTGGATTCAGTCTTTTCTTTGGCTTCTGCCAATTTCCACCAAGGCAAATAGGGATAAGCATGATGCTCATGATGGTATCCAAAAAAGTAGCAAGTGAAAAAGGCAATCCAATGGTTTAAGCCTTGACTACGGGCTTTATGTTTATCGCTTGGGTCATGTTCACCTCTATGTGGTAGGTATGTGCCAAAATAAAATAACTGCAAAGTGCTCAAAATAGCAGGTACTTCCCAAAACAGGATTAGATTCCACATCGGGAATACTAATTTGAGTAAATTATAGGTAACCGCCATCAGAATAATTTGCCATATTGTAACATATTCTAAGGCAAACTTAAGATACCATCTAAAAAAATTACCTGCATAATAATCTGGATCTTGTTCACTCGCCGAATGCTTGTGATGCAAGTGATGTTTCGAGCTCAGTTTGTTGTAATTATTGAAGGCAAACAACGTAGCACAAAGCCAGCCTATCATATAATTAACCTTTGGGCGATGAGGCATTACCACACCATGAATGGCATCGTGTGCAGTGATAAATACACCCGTGTAGAGGTGCGTTTGTATCAATAGTCCCAAATAAATTAAAGGATCATCGAAACGAACCGAATAATGTAGGAAATACCAAAGATTTGCACCCCACAAGAGTAAAATCAGTGCGGCATAATATAAACCTTTATAATTTTTGAGTGAGTTCATATGGGTTAAACAAGTAAGACTATAACTTTGTTACAAACATCAAATGTAAAGTTAATTGTATTTTCATGGCTAAAATTGAAAAAAATCTCCAGCAAGCTATTCTTGATTTACCCCAAAAGGAAAAAGACAAACTTTTGATTCGCTTGATTGGAAAAGATAAGTTATTGATTGAAAAATTCGAGTTTGAATTACTAGAAGCAGGAGAAACCTTGCAAGAACGCAGGACAGATTTACATGAAGCCTTCGAAATGATGTATCATTCTTACATAACTTCTCCAAAAGCATTGCTTTATGAAGTTAGAAAAATGAGCAGCGCCATTACACGACATCTAAAAATTACAAAAGATAAATACGGGGAAGTAGAGCTTACCATTGCCCTTATCAAAGGATGCTTTGAACACAATACTTACATTGTTGAAAAATACAGTTCTTATGCAGATGCATTGTTGCAGTATTTAGCCAAACGAACAGAGGCTGTAGTTAAAAAAGTAGAGAAGTTACACCCCGACGAACAGTTTGATTTTCTGGAAAATCTTAATCTTCTTTTAAAGTACAATTACGAATATGCTACCGCTTACTATGCGAAGGAGCTAAAATTGCCTAAAAAATTTGATTAATTAGTATATTTCACACGAAAATGAGTGTGGTTGTATTACTATTTGTTAGAAAGATTTATTTTTATAAAAACAAATCACTCCCAACTCAGCTTCAAACTACCGCTAATGTTATTGATGAATTATAATTGCCTTACACTTCTATCTTGATAGAAGACCAGAACTAACACATGAAATATTATGTCTAACATTGTTGATGCTATTAAAAACTCTAACTATCTGTACATGGTAAAAATAGACCTAGAGGGTTTTATTACATATGTATCACCATATTTTCAAAAACGATTTGAGTACTTAGGTAAAAATTTGGTGGGGGTATTTAGTCTTGATACGGTCTATATTGATGATCATCAAAAATGTGCTGAGGTGATTCAGCTATGTTTTGCTGAGCCTGAAAAGCCCTTTCCTGTAGTATTGCGAAAACCTCATATTGCCAATAGTTTTCTTTGGACACAATGGGAATTTTCACTACAATTAAATGACAACAAAGAACCTCTGGAGATTCTTTGTATAGGACACGATATCACCCATGTGGAGGAGTTAAACGAGCAAACTATCAACATGAATGCTTTGTTGCTTGAACATCAAAATAAATATAGTAGCCTTTTTGAGTTATCGCCTGTAGGTATTGCCGTGAATTCGATGGACGGGCATTTTCTGGAAGTAAATACCGCCTTATCTAACATGACAGGATACTCTAAGTCAGAGCTTTTGAAGATAGACTATTGGACTTTAACTCCTCAATCTTATCAAGAACAGGAACAAGAACAGCTTAGGGGTTTGCATAACTTAGGAAGTTATGGCCCTTATGAGAAAGAATATATCCATAAAGATGGACATACCATTCCGATTCTATTAAATGGAAGACTTGTTATTGATAAACATGGCAAACCTCGTATTTGGTCAATTATTCAAGATATAAGTAAAGTAAAAGAGCGTGAGCAGATAATCATTGATCAAAATAGGAAACTCAAAGAGATTGCCTATACCCAATCACATGTAATCAGGCATCCTGTGGCTAATATCCTCGGGGCTGTGGATTTGTTAGAAAATGAAATTATTCCACCTAGTATTCAAGTATTGGTCGAAATGCTTAAAATTAGTGCTCAACAATTAGATGATATTATTCGTGAGACGGTACTTAAATCAAGAGCTCTCGAATCTAGCGAAGAAGAAATAAGCCAACTTCACACGAGAGACAGCGCTTAGTATGGCAAAAACTTTTCATCCATTCCAAAGCTCCCTGCGAGTCAGCCGCATTTTTGATTGGTAAGTGTAACTCTTGCCAAATAGCTAAAATGTGGTTTTTCTCGGGTTTAATTTCTTCCAACATAGCGATAGCTTTATCGACTAATATTGGCTCGTTTTTATATCTGCCATATCCTGCCATCAATGGTACAACGGTATTGATAAGGATATTTTCAAAAGAACTTTTTCCAAAACTTTTTACTCTTGTTTCAGTAGATTTTCCAAAGCGATAATGATTTTCCCAATAAGGAGAAGTGTTGATACTGAAAAGTGATTCTATAGTTTGGGTATCTTTAAAGTAGATCATTAAGGAAAAAAGATTCGCATTTTTCCCAATTAAGGCTGCCCATTGCGCTAACCTAACGGTCGGGAAATTGGCAGGTCGCATTCTCAAAAACTTCCATTCATGACTCTCAATCACAGGTTTGAGTTGATACTTGGCCGACAAAAATTTGAATTCCTGCTTCAAACTTCGTTGATAATCATCATTTTCCTCGATTACTTCGAGTAAACCTGCTACCCCAAATACCATGGCTTCTATCTGAAAAAGGTTATCTCGATGCTTATGAATACATTTGAGGGGTAAATTTTCGGCTAATCTCATAAAAGGTTCGGCATTGACCACAAAGCCAAAGTTTTTAGCCAGTAATCGATAAGCTACATCTTCCCAATCTTGATTACACTTAGCAAAAAGCTCCATAATATGATGAGCTTTCTTTTCAAGTCTCAGTAACAAGGCTTTATCTAGCATTCCTAGTTTTCGGATAAAAGGAACTTCTTCAAATTGTCCCTGACAGAGAATTTGAGTGGGTCTTGCCATAAAAGCTGAATAGGATTGTAACAAACGCACATCAATGAGGTCTTTTACAACCAAAGTGGGCATTATGGTGCCATCGTGGCGATATACCTCACGGTCATTTTCCCAAACTACGTGTAAAATAACATTGCCATACGACTGATCATGCTGATGTGTATGCTGTTCCCAGTCCGAAGATTTAAGGTGTATTTCCACACTTCCTATCCATTCGACAACACCAATTTGGATATGCGCTTCTAAGAAATCCGCTCCAGCGTGAGTGTTGTGATAGCCCACTTTCAATACTTGAATTGGTTCTGCTTGTGTGCTTACTAAAGAAAGGCTACTGAATTTCTGGAATTGCCAAACATGGTGTAAAAAGGCTTCTTGCATCATAATGAGGTGTTTGATAGATTAAGAACTAAAAGTTTGTAGTAAAAATAAAAAAATCTATCAAAATGCTCTACTTTTTGCAATACTTTCTCTAATTGTGTTAAAAAATAGGGAATGGTGTGTAAAACACCATTCCCTATAAAATCAAACGCTTAAATGTGATAAGGTAATTTTATTTTTCCAACTCAATCACCGTGTCTAATTCATCTCTTTGAGCTGGATTAATATCAAAAACAACGAAGTTGTTATCTAATTTTTGGAGCTTCACTGGTGTACCAGACTTAAAATATTTAGCCGTTTTGAATGCTACAGGTATTTTAATCATCCATTTATCTTCTTTTTGTTTTAATAAATGAAGATAAATTTTATTGCCTTTTTCGGTTACAGCTCCCCAATCTTGCGGACGAACAAAGCCACCTTGTGTGCCATAAATCGTCGAGCCATATACTTTCATGAAATCACCTACCTTGGCTAATCTTTCGACAAATTCTGGTTGTATTTCGCCATTTGGCATTGGTCCAACATTCAACAAAAAGTTGGCACCATAGCCTGCTGCTCTTACCAAGTAATCAACTAATTCTTTTGGCGTTTTGTAACTGTTATCTTTGATATTATATCCCCATGAGCCATTGAGTGTTTCGCAGGTTTCGAGAGGTAATTTACCAATTTCTTGTCCCGATAAACCCGATTTGTTTTCGCCAGGAAGATCACGCTCAAACATCTGGAAATCTTCACCATCAATTGGTAACAAATGGTGGTTGTTGCCAATCAAACATTGTGGTTGAAGTTTGTGTATCAGTGAATAAATTTCATCGTATTTCCAGTCTATTTTAGATTGTAAAGTTTTATCATGATCGTTGTCTAATTGGTCCCAGTGTCCATCAAACCAGATGGTCGATACCTCTCCATACTTGGTAAGTAATTCAGTTAGTTGATTTTTCATAAACTGCAAATAGCTGACATAGTTACTTTTTTCGGTACGTCCTGTGCCTTTGCCTGTTTTACCAGTTTCGTAAGGATAATCGGTGCGATACCAATCTAATAGCGAATAATAAAAACATATTTTGATGCCCTGCTTATGGCATTCGTCAGCGATTTCTTTTACAATATCTCTTTTAAAAGGGGTGTTTGCAATGCCCCAGTCAGAATATTGCGTATGAAAATTACTAAAGCCATCATGGTGGCGAGTAATGAGGGTAATATATTTCATACCAGCGTTTTTGGCGATACCGACCCATGTTTTTGCATCAAAATCAACTGGATTAAAAGCTCTTTGAAGTCTTTGATAATCTTTTATTTTGATATTTTTGTTGTTCATAACCCATTCACCATCGCCCAAAACACTTGATGAGCCCCAGTGGATGAACATTCCAAAGCGGGCTTCATCAAATGCTTGGCGAGCTTTGAGATTTTCGGGAGTAGGCACATATTTTTGTGCAAAAATGGATGTCGCTGCTAGAAAACAACACAGTAAAGCAGTTGTAATTTTTTTCATTTTTATAATAGTTTGTAAAGATAATTTGGTGTTTTTAAAAGATATTTTTATCGGAAAATACCCATACATTTATGGATAAGTATGGGTAATAAATGACGTGGAATAGACCTTTGTTTTGATTATTAATTGATGTCTTGTGTGGTACGTCTAAAGACTTGTGCCTATTTCTGCCCATTATTTTGATACCTATTGTACAGAGATAGATACTTTGCTACCTATCTCTATTACTTTTATATAAATTTCATTTATCTCAATATATGAGTTTAGATACAAAATCTTATCAGGTTGTGGGGGCTGTTTGGATTGAAAAATCTGATGGTACCGACCGATTTTTAGGAAAAGGAAGAATCCAGTTGATGGAATTGATCATCGAACATGGCTCCATTTCACAAGCAGCAAAAGCCATGAATATGTCTTACAAAAGAGCATGGGAATTGATTAATTCGATGAATGTTCAGTCTGCAAAGCCATTTGTGATTACTCAAGTTGGAGGAAAAAGAGGCGGAGGGGCAGTAGTCACAGAAGAAGGCATAAAAGCCATTGCTGAATACAAAGACTTGCAAGCAAGGTTTATTGAGTTTTTGGAACAAGAATCTAAAGCTTTTAATCAAAAAACTCACACCTTGGGAATCGTTTAAATAATCTCATTTTTCTTTTATGCTTCGCTATGTATTGTCTTTTCAATTCGTACGCTATATTTTTACAAAAATAACGAAAAGGTATCTCTAAAGAATTTATAAAATATTTCTACAAAACTCAGGGCTACCTATTTTTGGCGAGGATATAAAGCATTTACAACACTTAAGTAATCGTGCAGAAAAAGATTTAAGTTTTTTGTTGAAGGCATAAGGCAACAGGCACAAGGCAAAGAGTGTAAAAATGTTTTTTATTACCCAGAGCCATGCTTTTTTCCAAAGCTCATCGCCGAAAGCTGATACCTGAAAGCCATAGGCACAAAAATTAATTTTTATTTTGCCCACTAACTTAATTTAACTCATGGATATTTCCCAAATGATCTTAATGCTGGCGATGCTGGCAACAGTGGCTTTTTTATATGCTTCGGTAGGGCATGGTGGGGCGAGTGGGTATCTTGCTGTGATGGCATTGTTGGGTTTTGCTCCAGCATTGATGAAATCCTCTGCACTGATTATGAATTTGGCAGTGTCATTGTTTTCTTTTATTGGTTTCTATCGTGCGGGTCATTTCAAAATTAAGCTTTTTTGGCCTTTCGCTGTTGCCAGTATCCCAATGTCATTTTTAGGGGCAACTTATACACTTCCTGATAGTATCTATAAAAAAATCTTAGCCGTATGTATTCTTATCTCAATTGTAAGAATGCTAGTGAAATTCGAAAAATCTGAGCATGAGGTAAAGGAAATCCCATTGTTTGGCGCCTTGTTGACTGGTGCAGCTATTGGACTTTTATCTGGAATGATTGGTATTGGCGGAGGCATTATCCTCAGTCCAGTAATGCTGGTAATGGGCTGGGCAACACTCAAGCAGACGGCTGCTGTGTCGGCATTATTTATCTTTGTCAACTCCGTTTCTGGGCTAATTGGAGCTATCTCAAAAGGAACGTTGGTAATTCAGCCTGATTTGATTTATGCAGTGATGGCAACTGTCGTAGGAGGGACGATTGGGGCGTATTATGGAAGTCATCGCTTCAACATACCAACGCTACGTTATATGTTGGCACTAGGGCTAGTGATTGCTTGTTTGAAGCTTATATTTACCTAGATAGTTGTGAGTTTTGAATTGTGAATTGTGAATGGTGAATTATGAATGTAAAGTGTTATTTATCAGTATCTTATCTTAAGAGTTGAAATTGCCCTAAATGTGAAATATTGATAATTAAAAATTTATATTCACAATTCACCACTCACCATTCAGCATTGATACTCAAATTCTACTGAATCATCATTGGTCGTGCGGCACGTCCTTCTGACTGAGCAAAAATTTGATAACCAATAATCTCAAGATTTTCTTTTCCTGTGAACGAAGCAGCTTGATATTCACTTAGTACTTTTAAGTAGGTGTTATCAAAGCTGTTATTGACAAAATAGTTGAATGAGAATGTTGGTTCAGCACTAAACAAGAATATAATTTTCTGTATCTTATTTTGCGCTTTAGCCGCTCTCCCTAACCATTGTAAACGGCTTTTCATATAGCTAAATGTAGGAGTTGTTTGGTAATCGTGTACCAATATTCGGTCTGTATTTGAAACTATCCCTGTTGCCTGCGTCAACTCCTGACCCGTAGGATTTTGAAACCAACCTATGTATGTTTCTGTAGGTATTGGCTTTGTTTGAGCATCTCCCCAAGCATTAATTCCTTGTAATTCTTTAAGGTAGTTTTTAAAGGTTGCAGCTTTATTCCACCATTCAAGTTCTAAGTTGGCATAATCAAATTTTTCAAGGGTATCCGTACGATTCGTATTATAATTACTGATGATAGTTGCAAAGGCATTTGCTGAGCCCATGCAGGCGGTAACGGTAGTAATGCCATATTGTGTACGTGCTTTACGAATGAATGCCGCCACTTTAGGGTACCCCGCAGATGTTGCTAATAAGGTGTACAAATCATAGCAAGTAACCGTGGTAAAATTGTTGTATTGACACCATTGGAGTAAAGCGTTTTCTTTACCTTGATCGCCGACAATATACTTCAAACTGTCGAGATACACACCTCTGTATATTGAGCTTAGGTCAATTTTGAGACCATTGTGTTCAGGGCTCGATGGCTCCATCGATAGGTCTTCGCTACATTGTGTAAACAAAAAGACGGAGGATAGCAGAATAATAAATAGATAGTGATTTTTCATGAGTATAAAATTTTATGGGCTTTGTAACTCTAAAATAGACATTGGAAATCACTATTCCAAATACATTAGTGCTCAAAAATGGTTATGATTGATATAAATCATATTTTAAAATTTGCACTTTATTGATAGAGAGTCTGTTGAACATGATAAAGTAGTTTTGTATGAGAGTATTAAATAATTATGAGTGAATGAAAATTAGTTATAGGTGCAGAACGGTATCTGTTGTTACATATAATTATAATAGCACTAAAACAAAAAAAATCTTAGCCTGAGAAGACTAAGATTTTTTTTGAAAATTCTATGAATAAAAATTCAGCTAATGAAATTAATTACCGAACTTAATTTTATCCTTAGGAATTAGTTTCTATAAAGTACTGCCTTTACTGCATCAACTGTACGTTGAACGCTTGGCAAAATCTCATCGATAAGCGTTGGTGCATATGGAAGAGGTAAGTCTTTTGAGTTTACACGGATTACTGGAGCATCCATATAATCAAATGCCCAACGTTGAATATTGTAAGCAATCTCAGAAGAAAGAGCAGCAATAGGGTTAGCTTCTTCAACTACTACACAACGGTTGGTTCTCTTCACAGAAGCAAGAACTGTTTCATAATCGATAGGACGAACAGTTCTCAAGTCGATTACTTCAGCATTGATACCCATTTTAGTTAATTCAGCAACTGCTGGCATAACTACACGTGGCAACATTTTACCGAAAGTTACAATTGTAACATCAGTACCTTCTTTCACAATGTTTGCTTTTCCGATAGGAATAAGATATTCGCCATCTGGAACAAGTCCTTTGTCACCGTACATCAATTCAGACTCCATGAAAATAACAGGGTCATTATCACGAATAGAAGCTTTCAAAAGTCCTTTTGCATCAGCAGGGTTAGAAGGCACAACTACTTTCAAACCTGGCGTGTTAGCAAACCAGTTTTCGAAGTTTGAAGAGTGTTGTGAAGACAACTGACCAGCATTACCTGTAGGTCCACGGAAAACCATTGGACAAGAATACTGACCACCTGACATTGACATCATTTTGGCAGCAGAGTTGATAATTTGGTCAATAGCTACCAATGAGAAGTTGAATGTCATGAATTCAACGATAGGACGCAAACCATTAGCGGCAGCACCTACAGCGATCCCTGCAAAACCTAGCTCGGCAATTGGCGTGTCAATTACTCGGTCTGGACCGAATTCATCCAACATTCCTTGCGAAACTTTATAAGCACCATTGTATTCGGCTACTTCTTCTCCCAGTAAAAAAACTGATTGGTCACGACGCATTTCTTCGTTCATGGCTTCACGAAGAGCCTCTCTGAATTGTATTTCTCTCATTTGTTTAAGATAATTCTAGGATATTTAGGACGCTATGCGTTAAAAATTAGATTCTTGTTATATTAAAAAACCGTCTGTAAAATTAGGCAAGAATATTGGAACAGACAAGCGGGTTTAGCAACTAAGCCAGTAACATTATTCAAGAAACCTCAAATAGCTGATATTTGTTAGTTTTTGAAAACACTTATTTTCAGAAAAGTCGCTTTTATGCCCTAAAACTGACGTATGGATATTAAAATCTGCTATTTAATAAAACCAAAAAATAGATATTTTTACTCATTTACCATAAAAGTATTCCGCAATATTGTCATCACAAAAGTTTACTTCCTGTAAATTTGAGGGCTTTTTAAATGAAAATACAACGGAAAAAAGAACAAGAGAGTTTCCATTCCAAATCTAAGAAGAAAATGCAAGACCTTAAAGTTACGCTTATACAAACAGAACTATATTGGGAAAATCCCATAGCGAATTTGGCTATGCTAGAAGAAAAGATAGCACAAATAGAGGAGGAAACCGATTTGATTGTATTGCCAGAAATGTTTAGCACAGCTTTTTCGATGAATACAACGCTTGCAGAACCCATGAATTTGACCACCTTCAAGTGGATGAAACAACAAGCTGCTCAAACAAAAGCTGTGATTTTGGGTAGCGTGATGATTCGGGAGGGCGAGAAGGTCTTTAATCGTATGATTTGGATGCAACCTGACGGACAATTTCAGACCTATGATAAGCGTCATTTGTTTAGAATGGGCAACGAACATAACCACTATGAAGGAGGTAACAAACGATTAGTAGCCACGCTAAAAGGCTGGAAGATTTGTCCTTTGATTTGCTACGATTTACGTTTTCCTGTATGGTCGCGCAATGTTGCTCAGGAATATGATGTGCTGATATATGTTGCCAATTGGCCTGCTGCGAGGGCTTATCCTTGGAAATCTTTGCTTGTAGCTCGTGCCATCGAAAATCAAAGCTATGTAGTTGGGGTAAATCGAGTGGGGAAAGATGGAAATGATTATGCTTTTTCGGGAGATTCGGCGGTGCTTAATTTTAAAGGAGAATATCTTTTTGAAAAAAGTAATGAAGAAGCTGTTGTAACGATTATACTTCCAAAAGATGATTTGAATGCATTTAGAACGCAATTTCCAGCCTATTTGGATGCTGACAAGTTTGAAATATTTGATTAAAATAAAGATGTATCATCTTTATTTGAGTGATTTAGTGATTGAACATAATCACTAAATCACTCAATTACTAAATTAGGCTACCCTGAAGGTTTTAACCTTCCTAAACCGTTAATTTACGGAAAGTATCCTCTAACGATTGTCCGTTTTGTACCAATGTCGATAGTGCTTGGTTCTCTACGATTTTACCCTTGTTGATAATCACGACTCTGTCACAGATAGCCTCTACCTCTTGCATAATGTGTGTAGAGAATACCACTGTTTTTTCTTTTCCAATATTTTTGATAACCTGACGAATCTCAACGAGCTGATTGGGATCGAGACCTGTTGTAGGCTCATCTAAAATCAAAACTTTTGGGTCATGGATCAAGGCTTGGGCTAACCCTACACGCTGACGGTAGCCTTTTGAAAGCTGACCAATTTTTTTCTTTTGCTCAATTTGTAAACCCACCAACTCAATCACCTCTTCAATTCTGCGCGTCAGTTGATGGCCTTTGATTTGGTAAATGCCCCCAATAAAACTCAAAAATTCCTTGACATACATATCCAAATAAAGTGGATTGTGCTCAGGGAGGTAACCAATATTTCTACGCACTTCTTTTGACGACTTTTGTACATCATAACCACATACTTCTACAGAACCTTCAGTGGCAGGTATATAACAAGTCGCGATTTTCATGGTAGTGGATTTTCCTGCACCATTAGGTCCGAGAAAACCAACAATTTCACCTTGATTAACCTCAAAAGAAATATTGTCAACAGCTTTTTGCTGCCCGTAAATTTTGGTAAGATTTTGAATTTTGATAGACATTCTAGCGTATTGTTGAATGATTGATGAGTGTTTTTGTGAATTTATTCACAAAAAATTTAGGTAAAATGACTAGTACAGATCTTGATTCTACATACTAATCAACCACTCATTTATTGCATGTTTTATGAAAACATTCCTCCTAAATCCAAGCCTGGGATATTTGGAAGAAGTCCATTAGTGGCTTGTTGTAGGTGCTCTTTGATTTTGCCTTCGATATTACCCATGGCAATGTTAGTAGCTGCTACAATCAAATCTTGTACCACTTCACGGTCAGAAGGTTTTAATAAATCTTCATCGATTTCAACATTTAGCAATTGCTTTTTCCCGTTGATGGTTACCTTTACCATACCACCACCAGCTTCACCAGTTTCAACGATTGTTCCCAATGTTTCTTGTGCTTCTTTCATTTTTGCTTGAAGGTCTTTGACCTTTCCAAGCATTCCCATCATGTCGAACATAACTTATTTGCTTTGTTTTGGATAATCAAAAATTGGTTCATGAGCCCATGCTCATTTGGACTTGCAAGTTACAATTCTTCCCTCAAGTCACCAAAAACGTTACTAAATGAAACCACTTAGTAAACTACCACAATACTTCCTTCTTTAGTGATGATATTGCCAGAAAGGTCTTCGACTTGAATCTGAAAGACATAACTTCCTGCTGGTACTTTATTGCCATTTGAACTTGTTCCGTCCCAACCTAACTGTGAATTACTTTGATAGTTGGTGTTTTCTATAAATGAAATCAAATTACCCCAACGGTCAAAAATAGACATTTTTGTAGCCTTTATAAATCGACCTTGAATATAGAAGGTATCATTGAGCCCATCGCCATTAGGCGTAAATGCCTGTGCTGAAAGCGCCAACGAAGGACGTTGATATTCTATATAGTTAGAAAGTGTAGTAGGAGGATAGCTAGTCGGATAGCCCTCAATCGCTAAATAAATGGTTTGTCCCTCTGCTTCAGGAATGTTTAAAGTAGAAAGGTTGAGTGAATTTCTTGTGCTTGTATAAGGCAAACCAGACCCTGAGGTATTAATAGGAAGCCCTGTACTGGGGTTTACTCTGAAAACTTTATATTCTGTGATAGGATCTGTAAAAGAGCTTTCGGGAGACCAAATCAATGAAGAGCCTTGCATTTGAGCAAAAATGGGGCAAATCTTAGAGGACGGCTGAGACTCGCCACAGCCACCTGTCCATGTCATATAGAAACAATACTGCTGAGCACTTGGATTGACCGAAGTGTCATCCCAAAAAGCACTCGTACCCGAATGTACTTTAGTATAATTGCCATTGATGCTGTTGGCACGGTAGTAGTTAAAAGCCGTGAATGTTGGTAAATCATTTCCTTCTTTTTCCAAAGACGTTATTCGAATCGATTGTCCACCAATGACGGTACTACCTAATTTACCTAGAGGCGTTGGAGGAACGGAAGTGTTTTTTAGTTTTAGTAAATTGGAAATGGATTTGAATTGGTAATTAGTTACGACCTTATAGGTGTATTCTTCTCCACAAATAACATCTGTATCATCATACAAATTACTACCAATACTCGTAATGTTCTTTACAAGTGATTCAGTGCCAGATGCATCTACTTTGAATACATCGTATGAACGAAAAGTGTTGCCAAGTAGGTTACCTTGTGCTACTGACCAAATAATGGTGTTACCTCCTTGCTTGGTATCGCCCCTGAGTGGTGTGGTACAAATTTCGTTGGTACTTTCAACAGTCTTTTCATTGCATACGTCAAAGGCATTTACTTTAAAGCAATATTGCTTGGTAGGGTCAGGAACGGTTAAGTTCTTGATTGCAAAAGCTGTAGCAGTTGGAGTATACGTTAAAGCGGGTGTTCCTGAAGTATTGTAAGTAGATTGAACAGCAGGGTCACGCATCCAAATTTTATGTTCAATATCCGCTGTGGCAAATGTATTTAATGTAACCTCTGAAGCGTTTGTTGTACTTCCAAGTATAATTTCACCCAACAGAGGTGGAAGTGGTGTTGAGACGGTGGTGAGGGTTCTTGAGTCTGATTTTACACAACCGCCCACTTTATTTGTTCCAGATATTTCTAAATCATAAGATTGAAAGCCGCTACTTATAGTTAGTGGGATTGAGTAGGGGTAACTGTTTATACCAGAACGTGTAGTACCTCTTGGTACACTTCCCAGCGGAGTAACAGAATAAGTATAAGAATCAATCAACTTATTTGATGGTTCATCGAGCAAAACAATCGTAACTTCTTTTTGTGATGTACCAGCAACATCACACATTTTTACGGTGTATTTGGGTTTCTCCAAGTCTACGACCTGAATAACCTGACATGCATAATAGCCTGTCCCGTTGTTACTACCAAAACTTTTGATAAAATATATGCCTGGCGTGGCTGGCGCTGTAGTTGTGATAGAGTTGCTAGTACTTGGTACCGCAATTGCATTAGAGGTAGAAAGGACGGTTGCGTTTTGAGTAATTTCAAAAGAACGTGATTGCCCACCACTTACTAAATCTTTTAAGGTAAGTGTTTGTTGCGGGCATACTTTCAAGGGTATATTATTGACTGCTATGGGGTTGTTATCGCCATCCGAGTTTACAGGGTCAGTATCAATATTATTGATAGAAAAAACACCTCTGTCATCACTCAAAGGCGCATTGGGGCATTGTCCTAAAGCAACTTCATTAAAAGTTACCAGTAGAAAAAGAAAAAAAATATTTCGAGTAAAGTATGTAGTAAATGAATGAATCATAATGGTTAATATCTTCAAAAATCAACTTAGGATAAGATTAAATAAAGGTAGTAGCAATAACTATGCTAATTATGTATATAAGCGTAAATAGATAGGAGAGAAGAGGAAGATAATCTATCAACGAATGAGGTGCGATTTTATGATAAATATACAAAAAATATCACCTTTGTGAGTAAGCCTGCACTGACTCGGAACAAAATAGTATAACTTTGGAGTTTTAAATGAAATACAAATTTATGATATTGATTCGACACGAAAGTGTTGGCAAGAACATTCTCAAATGATAAAGCTCTAAATAGGTTACTTGAAAAACAAGACTTGTTTATGACTACGTGAAACTCTGCTAATGCTTTTGTTTCGGCCCCAAAAAATAATAAGATGTCAGCTATTAAATTAGATAGTATTGAGGAGGCTATAGAAGCAATCAGAAATGGTGAAATAATCATTGTTGCTGATGATGAAGACCGTGAAAATGAAGGAGATATGATTTGTGCCTCTGAGGCAATCACTCCCGAAATGGTCAATTTTATGATTCGTGAAGGTCGTGGTTTAATGTGTGTATCCCTCACCGAAGAACGTTGTAATGAACTGGGTCTCGAAATGATGGTTGGTAATAATACAGCCTCGCACGAGACGCCATTTACCGTTTCGGTAGACTTATTGGGTCATGGTTGTACTACGGGTATTTCGGCTCCTGACCGTGCCAAAACGATTCAGGCATTAGTTGACGAAAATATCCGTCCTGAAGAGCTAGGTCGTCCGGGACATATTTTTCCGTTGAAGGCTCGTAAAGAAGGTGTTTTGCGTCGTACTGGGCACACAGAAGCTGCAATGGATTTTGCCAAATTGGCTGGTTTTAAGCCTTCAGGTGTACTAATTGAAGTGTTGAATGAAGATGGTACCATGGCACGTCTTCCAGACTTGAGACGCATGGCAGATAAGTTCAATTTGAAACTTGTGACGATCAAGGATTTGGTTGAATATCGCCTAAAAACAGAATCTTTGATTAAGCGTGAAATCGGAGTTGATATGCCTACAGAACATGGACATTTTGACTTAATTGCTTTTAAACAATTAAACACAGGCGAAAGTCATCTTGCTTTGGTAAAAGGTACTTGGGAAAAAGACGAACCCGTATTGGTGCGTGTTCATAGCTCATGTGTAACAGGTGATATCTTTGGCTCATGCCGTTGTGATTGTGGTGCACAGCTTCATAATGCGATGGAAATGGTCGAAAAAGCTGGGAAAGGAGTAGTCCTGTACATGTTCCAAGAGGGTAGGGGCATTGGTTTGATTAACAAACTCAAAGCTTACAAACTTCAAGAGCAAGGTCGTGATACCGTGGAGGCTAATTTGGAATTAGGCTTTAAAATGGATGAAAGAGATTATGGTGTAGGCGCACAAATTTTACGTGATTTGGGCGTTGGCAAAATCAAATTGATTTCGAATAACCCTAAAAAACGAGCGGCTCTTTTTGGTTATGGTCTCGAAATCGTAGAAACTGTTGCAATCGAAATTGCACCAAACCCACATAATGAGCGCTATTTGCAAACCAAGCGTGACAAAATGGGACATAATATTTTGAAAGGATAGTGTTCTTAATTTGAAGATTTGTCAATTTGAAGATTTGAAAATTTGTTTTCAGTGTATCAAAAACTCATTTTCAAATCTTCAAATTAGCCTATTTTCAAATTAATTTAAGATAATTGGGGTATTTCCTTTGGCTCCCATAATAATCACTTTGGCATTGGGCGATAACGACAAATCTCTTTGTGCTTTGATAGCTTCATACTGCAATTGCTTATCACTTAAGCCTGTCGAAATAATCTTCTGATAATCAGCAATCCCTTGTGCCTCAACTCTCTTACGTTCAGCTTCTTGTTTTTCTTTTTGTAAGACAAATTGCATTTTTTGTGCTTCCTGTTCAGCATTGATTTTTGATTCTATTGTTTGTTTTACCGAAGCTGGTAAATTTATGTTTCGAATCAAAAGTTGCTCCAAGACAATCCCTCGATTCTTCAAATCGATGTCAATAGCTTTGAAAATACGATTTTGAAATTCATCTCTTTTGGTCGAATACAGCGCTACAGCATCATAATAGACCGCATTGTCACGAATTTTAGTACGGGTAATCGGGCGAATGATTTTGTCTTTGTAATCAGCGCCAATTTGTTTCAAAATAGTAGGTGCTTGTGCAGGACTTATCCGATAAAGTACCGTTAAGTCAATAATCACTTCTAAGCCATCGGCTGTCAATACCCTAATGGCGTCGTCTCCTTCTTTATCTCCCTCATCATGCGAAGCAGACATGGTATAATTTTGCGTTTTAATATCAAACATTGTCACCTCATCTAGTGGATTAACAAAATTTAAACCGCTTTCTAAGGTCTTGTTTTGCACTTCACCAAAAAGCGAAGGAACTCCTACTTCACCTGTACCAACCTTTCGAATCACAGAGGTTGAAAATCCAATAAGAAAAAAGATAACACCAGCAATGGAAAGTGGACGAGCTATACGTTGGAGGTTAGCATTGGGACTGTTGAACATATATCCTGCGATGAACAACATTAACCCCAAAATCATCAGTATCATGTTTTTTAAATTTAAGTGATTGGTTTATAAAATAATACAGCACCAAATAAGCGTATTTGGTGCTGTATTGTTCACGAATATGATGAATGGCATTAGCGAATGCCAGAGTGTCTAAAACTTATATGATATTAAAACGTAATGCCAAAACGTTGATAAATAAAACTTAACAACCAAGCTGGTCCAATCATTAAAAATTGTAAGTCTTTGAAAAAGGAAGGTTTGCGCCCTTCTACTTTATGCCCCCAAAACTGACCAATCCAAGCAAAAATGAAAATGGTAGAACAAAATTGCCAAAGTGGTGCAATGCCAGAAGATTCAATAGCTAAACAGAGAAGTAAACAGATAAGAGAAAAGACAAACATCCCAATGGATAGAGATTTGGATAATACAAAGTAATAAAACGTGGTAAAAGTTAGCATCAACATAGCCAGATTTCCCTCAACCCCCAGCACATTGAAAAAGGGTAGTTTTATACTGTAGAAAAACCAACAATACTAAAAAAGATGAGTGGAACACAGATGGAGTGTACAGCTTTGTTAGTGGCGTTTTGGTGACTTTCGCCATACTCTGATAACCATTGATAAATTGTCTTCATAACGTGTTAGTGATTTTAGGAATAAATGATACAATCTTAGTTAATTATGGTTTGGGTTTTGTTTCTTAAATATTGTCTAGTACTAAAATGGTACTATTCAAAGGGTAGAAACATGAGAGTATGTTGTTTAATCAAAATGACTTAACAATGAGGTGTCGCTCCAAAGGAGTGAATAATTCAAAAGATTAAGAAGATTGTTTTATGATAAATGACTGATTGTAACCGTACTATCCGAGTATAAAAATATTGTCGATGAAAACTCGATAAAAGTCGGTACTAACATTTAGAGCGGAAAGACTAAAATCACCTAATTATCAAAAGCTTATAGTGATTTTTTACGAATATAATAAAAAAAGTAAAAAAGTCGCTGGTCATATTGCAAATTTCTTCTTTACAAATGAAAATACACCAAGTTCCTAATTTGTTTTACCCCTGACATTATGGACAAAATTCAAAACTACAAGAAAGCCTAAAATGTCGTATCTTCGCAGTCTTAATAGGAGGCTTTAGGCTGTAAGCAGTAGGCATTAGGCAAAAAACTAGAAACACTTTTATACTTTCAGTTTACGAGCTCAGTACCTATTGCGGGTAAAATGATGTTAGTTTTACTCAAGTACTTAAGTTAGTGGGCAAAAAAATCTTTTTTACCTAATGCCTACGGCTTGTAGCCTAAAGCGTATTAATGCAATTTTATTTTGCATTAATATTTATTCAATTTTTAGACTAAATTTTTTAATCGTGTTCATCGAACCTTATCATAATCAACAACAAACAGGTCAGCGGACTGGATGGGTAGAGGTAATTTGTGGGTCAATGTTTTCTGGAAAAACAGAAGAATTGATACGTCGCCTCAACCGCGCCAGAATCGCCAAGCAAGACGTTAAAATTTTCAAACCCGCGGTAGATACTCGTTATCATAACGAAGATATCGTTTCGCATAATGCCTCTTCTATTTCTTCGATACCCTTAAAAGATCCAGCAGAAATGCTTTCATTGGCGGGAAACTGCGATGTGGTTGGTATTGATGAAGCTCAGTTTTTTCAGGAATCAGTCGTGGATGTAGCCAATCAATTGGCAGATGCTGGCAAAAGAGTCATTGTAGCAGGTTTAGATATGGACTTTCAAGGTAAGCCTTTTGGGCCAATGCCAAGCCTTATGTCCATTGCTGAGTATATAACCAAAGTGCATGCGGTATGTGTTGTTTGTGGTGATGTTGCCAATTATTCCTACCGTAAAATTCCTGCACAAAATCAAGTGCTATTGGGCGAAACCGATAGTTATGAAGCAAGATGTCGCAAATGTTTTCATACATAAAAAAACTAACGAAGTTGGAATGACAGCTTCTCAGGCTTTATTCCAACTTCTCATGCTACTTTGCGTGGTTCAGATGACTGTAACCAACGCAATGGCACAGCTCTCCACTCCAGTTGGCACTTGGAGGACGCATTTTAATTATAAAAAAGCAAAAGCGCTGGCACAAGCAGGTAATCTGATTTATTGTGCCACCGAGCAAGGACTTTTTTATTATGACAAATCTGCCAATGAGGCTAATATATTGACCAAACTAGATGGTTTGAGCAATAACCAAATCGCCCAAATTAAGATTCATACTTCTCTCAAATTACTAATCATTGGATACACTTCAGGAGCCTTAGATTTGGTACAGCTAGATAGTCAGTTTGAACCTACTTCTCAGATTATAACGCTCAAATTTATCGAAGAAAATACTGCTATCCTTAGCTCAAAAAAAGTTTCAGATATTAGCTTTTACCAAAACACAGCCTTCATGTCTTATGATTTTGGCTTAGTGGTATTGGATTTGGATAAAAAGGAAGTGAAAGAAACCTATTTGTATCTGGGTGAAAATGGTAATGCTTTAGGAGTATCTCAAAGTGTGGTGGTCGGAAGTATTCTGTATATCTCCACACCCATCGGAATACGTCAGGCAACGCTCAGTAATGAAGTCAATTTGCAGTATTTTGGTAATTGGACTACCCTAAAATCTCCGAGTGGAACAGCCTTAAAAGGTGCCCTTTGCGTTACAGGTACTCAGTTGTGGATAGGAAGTATTGAGGGTGATTTATGGAAATATACAAACGGACAGTTACTTTCTACGCTAAAATTTGCCACTGGCATCGACAAACTTATTACTTTAGATACACAACATTTACTGATTAAAAATGCCTCAGTACTGAGAGTTTACCAAACCTCCGACGAATCAGTTTCTCGCCTGACAGAGCCTTTGGCTTTACAATTGCAAGATGGTTTTTGGGATAGTCAACAAAAGTTTTGGATAGCTGATTATGCGAATGGTTTAGTGAGTAACATTTCTGGCACATACAAATCCTATAGTCCAACGAGTCAAGATACACTTTTTCAATACCGTAAAGATTCTATTATTCTGGACTCTGACAAAAATCGTTGGACAAGATTGGGCGCCTATCAAGGTATCATGGTAGAGACTCCTGCCCAAAAGCGAACCTATCTATACACTGGTAAGGGGCAAGGTAACCTTCCAAGTGCATCGGTTGCCAGTATGACTTTGGACAAATATGGACAAATATGGGTGGGAACTACCGCAGGTGTAGCCGTTTTTGACGACCCTGCAAGTGTAGTTTCAGGACGTAATTTGGATGCTTATACACCAATTTTTGAAAAAAGAAGACTATTAGCCAACGAAACTGTCACGACCATTGCCATCGACGGAGGTAATCGAAAATGGATGGGAACCAATAATGGGGTATTTTTATTTTCCGAAGATGGCACCGAATTAGTGAATAATTTTACGGTCAAAAATTCGCCACTTCCGAGCAATCAAATTTCGTACATAGGCATAGAGCCTTCTACAGGAGAAGTATATATTCGAACTTCCCAAGGAATGGTTTCTTATCAAGGAACAGCCATGGAAGCAGGTGACAATATTTCAGGAAAAGCCTTGATTTATCCCAACCCTGTTCGACCAGAATATGAAGGTTTGATTACCATAGATGGATTATATGAAAATGTAGTAGTAAAAATAACAGACGTAGCGGGTCGCTTGATTTATGAAACCAAATCAAATGGCTCAAGGGCAGTGTGGAATGGACAATATCCAACAGGAGGCAAAGTTCCGACAGGAATATATTATGTAATGACAAGTACCGACGAAGGCAATCAGGCTCTGATGGGCAAAATAGCCGTTGTCAGATAAAATTGTAGAATATGCTATACAATCAAGATACCATCACCGAGTTTAGAGATGCTTCATTGAATAAGTATCCTGAAAACAAAAAGTTTTTTGAAAGATTAAAAACCAAAAAAGTAAAAAACCTTGACGAATTGTTTCATCCTCGTCATGAAGAGATTTTTGAGGAAGTTGACTGTTTGGCTTGTGCCAATTGTTGTAAAACGACAAGTCCAATTTTTACAGATATAGATATTGAAAGAATTGCCAAACACTTGCGTATGCGTCCTGCACAGTTAATCGATAAGTATTTGCATTTGGATAAAGACCAAGACTATGTGCTGAATAGTTCGCCATGCACATTTTTGGGAGCAGATAATTATTGTTCGATTTATGAAGTAAGACCCAGAGCCTGTAGAGAATATCCACATACCGACCGTAAAAATATGTCAGGCATTATGAAGTTGACGCTCGAAAATACGAAGGTATGTCCTGCCGTATTTGAAATTGTAGAACAATTGAAAAATCTCAAAATCGTGTAAGTGTAAGGTTTCTTAAAATCTAGTATCTGTATTCAGAAGAATTGTCGTTTTAGGGCATAAGGTAATAAAATACATATTCTATAAGCAAGATATTAGCCGTTATGTAATAAATGACTGATTTAGTATTAAATACATGCTAGAAACCTATATAATATTTCGTTATAACATAGAAAAAACAAACTTTTCTGTAATTTTGAAAAAATTTTAATATACTGTAATCCCAATTACTAATCATACATATAACTTTAAAACTTACAATTTTACTAGATGGCTGCAGCAGAGTATTTAGGTATTGACATTGGAGGAACGAACGTAAAAATGGGTATCGTTAACTCTGAAACTGGTCAAATTTCAAATTTTTACAGTCATGATACTGTTAGCTGGCGCAAATCAGGTCATTTCGAAGACCGCCTTGCCGAGGCTATTGCCCTTCAATTACTTGATCACAAGCATATCAAGAAGGTAGGTATTGGTTTGCCAGGTATGATTGACTCTACTCGTCGTACTCCAATCGAGATTACGGCTATTCCTGAGCTTGACCGTGTACCATTGGTAGACTTGCTTGAGAAGAAATTTGTAGGAGTAAATTTCTATCTTGAAAACGATGCCAATGCAGCAGCATTAGGTGAGTTTTATTTTGGTGAAGAACGTATCGACGAAAGCTATATTTTTATCACTTTAGGAACGGGTGTTGGTGGCGCTGCTATCATCGGTAAAAAAGTTTTTACAGGTGGTCGTGGTAATGCTATGGAGCCAGGGCATACACCATCTGCTAATGGTAAAGTTTTAGAACGTAACATTGGTAAAAACGAGTTGTTGGATTTGGCTAACAATATGAGAAAAGAATACACTGGCGAAACACAATTGCCAGATGATGGTTCTATCTCAACAACGGGATTAGTGGCTGCCGCTGCTGCAAATGACAAACTTGCGCTACAAGTATTTGAAAGAGTAGGAGAGTTGTTAGGCGAAAACCTTTGTCACTTAGTAGCTATTCTTGACATCAATTTGATTTTGATTGGAGGTGGTCTTTCAGCATCGTTTGACTACATCCTGCCAAGCATGAAACGCAAGCTAAATCAGTGGTTGACAAAGTACCATGCAAGCGATTTAACAATCAAGCGCGCTACCTTGGGTAACGACGCAGGTTTGTTAGGAGCAGCTTCATTGTGCTTCTAGTACAAAAAATTAACTATAAGCAAGCCTCGAAGAATGGCAAAAAACGTCTAAATTTGTGGGCTAAATATAAAATTCCCTTAAAAATGGGTTTGGAAAACGAGCAAGTAAAAGAATTATTTTATTCTTTCTAGAAAAAGTATAAAAGATTCTAGGATTAGGAATATCTGTTAGAAATATTTTTTGACAATCTAATTTTTAATCATCATCTTTGCACCGTTTTTCTAACCAAAAATCGTTCTAAAAATGGCAGAAATTGCAGAAAAAGTAAAAGGCATTATCGTCGAGAAATTAGGCGTTGACGCAGCAGAAGTAACTCCAGAAGCTTCATTCACAAACGATTTGGGTGCTGACTCTTTGGATACAGTAGAATTGATTATGGAATTCGAAAAAGAATTCAACGTAACAATTCCAGATGACCAAGCTGAAAACATCCAAACAGTTGGTCACGCTATTGCATATCTTGAAGAACATGCTAAGTAATTGACTTTTCAGTATGTGCTAATTTGAGAGTGATTTGATGGTTTTACCTCAAATCATTGTTCAGATTAGCACATTTTTATTTGAAAGGCGTAATTAAGTGCCATCTCCAAACCTTTTATCAACAAGTCGTCTGCGAGATTTTATAACTTAATTCATATATTTCTTCGTTTGATTTATAAAATCATCTATATTTGAAATTCGAGTGAACAAGGCCACTGGAAATTTATCTCTCTCAAGATGCTTTTTTCAGGGTGATTTTGCACCAATAGCGCCTAACAATATCTTCACTTTTAATAGAACTTGAAACTCAACTTCGCCACATGAGCTTTAAACGAGTAGTAGTTACTGGCATAGGAGCATTGACTCCTATTGGAAACACAGCACCAGAGTATTGGGAAGGTCTCAAAAATGGGGTTAGTGGTAGTGATTATATCACTAAATTTGATGCTGAGAAGTTTCGTACTCGCTTTGCTTGCGAGATTAAAAATTTTGATGTTAACAACTTTATTCCACGTCAAGAAGCACGTAAAATGGATGCTTTTGCTCAGTATGCAATTGTTGCATCTGATGAAGCTATCAAAGATTCGGGCTTAGACTTAGAAAAAGTTGATAAAAATAAAATTGGAGTTATTTGGGGCTCTGGTATTGGTGGTCTTCGCACTTTTGAGGATGAATGCTTCAATTTTGCGAAAGGTGACGGTACGCCAAAGTTTAACCCATTCTTCATCCCTAAAATGATTGCTGACTCTGCTTCAGGAGTTATCTCTATTCGTCATGGTTTCCGTGGTGTAAACTACGTAACTGTTTCGGCTTGTTCGTCAGCAAACAATGCTATTATCGATGCTTTCAACTATATCCGTTTGGGTCGTTTGAAAGCTTGTGTAACAGGTGGTTCAGAAGCGCCAGTAACAATTGCATCAGTAGGTGGTTTTACTGCTTTACGTGCTATGTCTGAGCGTAACGATGATCCAAAAACGGCTTCTCGTCCTTATGATAAAGACCGTGATGGTTTTGTAGTAGGTGAAGGCTCTGGAGCATTGATTTTGGAAGAATATGAGCACGCTGTTGCTCGTGGAGCCAAAATTTATGCTGAAATGATTGGTGGTGGTTTCTCTTCTGATGCTTACCATATCACAGCTCCACACCCAGAAGGTTATGGTGCTTTGTTGTCAATGCAAGATGCTTTGGATGATGCTAATATCAAGCCAGAAGAAGTTGACTACATCAATACGCACGGTACATCAACTCCACTTGGCGACCCTCAAGAATTGAAAGCGATTGTTGAATTATTTGGCGAACACGCTTATAAATTGAACATTAGCTCAACCAAATCGATGACTGGTCACTTGTTGGGTGGTGCAGGTGCAGTTGAAGCAGTAGCGTCTATTTTGGCTATGCAACATCAACTAGTTCCTCCGACAATCAACCACGTTACAGAAGACCCAACGGTTGATAATCGTTTGAACCTTACTTTAAATCAAGCTCAGTCGCGTAAGATTGATGTCGTTTTGAGTAATGGCTTTGGATTCGGTGGACATAATGCCACAGTTATTTTTAGAAAAATCTAATCTGAATAATATTGCAAACTTTCGTTGTGAGGTTCTTGCTTAATAATACAACGAAAGTTTGCATGTTTGATTTTGTTTCGAATATATGTTGTCACCCATTTTAGAATTCTTTTCCAGCGACCCGAAAGACAAAAAGCTGAAGAAAGCTGTAGAACATATCATTGGTCAGAAGCCTTCCAATATTATGCTGTACAGATTGGCATTTATGCACTCCTCAGTGTCGAAGGAAACGGTAGCAAAGGGATACAAAGAATCTAATGAACGCCTCGAATTTTTGGGAGACTCGGTTCTAGGGATGATAACAGCAGAATATCTTTTCAAAAAATTCCCTTTTAAAGATGAGGGATTTTTGACAGAAATTCGTTCTAGAATGGTTAGCCGAGAGTCCTTAAATGGAGTAGCTCGTAAGATTGGTTTGGATAAGCTCGTTGAATACGATGGAAATCGTCGCACTGTTTTGGCTCGTACATCGATGTATGGCGATGCACTAGAGGCTTTAATTGGTGCTATTTATCTCGACAAAGGTTTTCAATTTACTCGAAAATTTATTGTTAAATCTATTCTTACACAGCATTTTGATATCGATACAGTTGTGTCAAATAACCCTAATTTCAAATCTCTTGTGATTGAGTGGGCACAACGTGAAGGTAAACAAATTCGCTTTGACATTTCTGAAGAAGGTGCCAAGCATAATAAAGAATTTACCGCCACCATTTATGTTGACGACGATTCTTTTGCGGTAGGTCAGGGATATTCAAAGAAAAAGGCAGAACAAACTGCCGCGATGAAGGCTTGTGAAAAACTAGAAATTAGTTAATAAACCCAAGGGTTCCCAAAAACGGCCTAAGCACGATATTCCTGCTTAGGCCGTTTTTGTCATAGCATACTTCATCTATTTTTTTGATAATTTTGAGGCCTATCATTTGATTAGTCAATATTCGAAGAATACAATTTCTGATCATCTTGCTCGATGAGAATCTTGGAAAACCGCAAATTGAAAAGTTTCAAGGAGAATCACATCGATTTATTTTTTTATTCATTCATCAGAATAATCTTTGGTGTAATATTTGCGTTCTTAGTGGTAGTTAAAATACTTTTCACGGGAAGATTTCTTTTTTATCCTTTTACTTTCGTACATTCATAACTAGAAGTTTCAACCCAAACCATAAAAATATGAAGTTAGACTTTCAGGCAATAGAACGATACGCTAAACAGTATGCTGCCAAAGTTTGTGACGACTTTTTTAATAGAAATAATACAATTTCAGGCCAACAAATTATGAAACTGAGCAACGTTGCTCAGGTGAATACATTTGTGATTGGAGATTTGTACGAAACTTGGAAATCTAACACAGAATCTTTCAAAAGCCCTTATTTTAATTTTGAGAATGAAGAGGTAAAGGCAGCCCTACAAGCTTATATGAATACTGTATCTCATCATATTTCGGTGGATAGAGAACATTTTGAGCCCTTGTTGGTCAATGCTGTAAAAAATACTATCGGTCTATTACTAGATCCAAGTAAATATTTTGATGACTTTGTTCGTGAGTCTCCCGAATTTACCCTAACAAAAGACCGTATAATAACCTTGGCAAAGTACACTAAAATTAACAGTGTTTTTGCTAAAGGATTGAAAGATAAAATAGCTGATGAAAACCACGTGTATGTAACGACAGCACTGGGTTGGTTGAATGATTTAGCCAATCATCACGATTTTGAAAATCCAGATAAATACTTGGAAATGCTAAATGCAACCTTAGCATTTAAGCGTGATGATTTTTACAAGAAATCAGCCACAGTGACGGCACCAAGTGCAGCTAGTCCTCGATTGACACAGTCATTTTTTGATGTTGAACATGAAGACGAGGATGATGCTAAAACAGAAGTATCAACTGTAAACGAAGAGGAAGAACATGAGCCGCTACCAACTGTAGCAGCCATCCAAGCACAGATTGACAAAGAAGGTACGCCTGCTGATATTCGTATTCCTTCAAAATTAAATGATGCCTTTACTGATGAATTACCGACTGTCAATGATTTGCTAAGAAAAGAGGTCATTAGCCAAGGCACACCGCTGTCAGATTTGGCTTTTAATCGTCAAATTAAAAGCATTGCAGACGCTATTAGCTTAAATCAGAAGTTTATCTTTATTGGTAAGTTGTTTGAAGGAGATGTTAATGCTTATACTCGAGCAGTTGAGGATTTGGATAGATGCACTAGTTATTTAGAGGCTAAAAATATAATGAATAAAGTCTTAGCACCTAAATTTAATTGGGTAATGGCTGCTGAAGAAGCGAATGACTTTTTAGAAATAGTGGGGCGTAAGTTCCAAGGTTTATAAAAGCGAGATAATTCTCGCTTTTTTTTTGAGTAAAATAGTATATTTGTTTCAGAAAACTACTCCTAAATGAGTCCTTTGGGACTCTAAAAACTGAGTCTACACCATGAAACAAGTAATATTATTGCTCATTTTAGGCATTATTGCGCCTAAGTTACAAGCACAGGTATCCAATGAGGATATTTTGGGTACTTCAGCCGAAGGCGTTTCTGAGGAAACCTTTGAAAATTGGCTTCAAATCCAGTCCAATCCAATTGATATTAATCGCGTGGATTATGAGTCTCTGTCGGAGCTTGGTATCTTATCAACTATCCAATTAAAGGCATTTTTTGATTACCGAAAATCCTTCGGCCCTTTTGTTTCTATTTATGAATTACAATCTATTCCAGAATTGAGCCTCGAAGTGCTGAAAAAACTAGCTCCTTTGATTACTTGCAGTCAGGAAATTAATTCAATCGGGCGTGATTTAAGACTGGCTAAAAGTTGGCTTTTACTCCGTATTAGTCAAACATTGGAAGAAAAGAAAGGCTTTAGCCCACCCACTAAGACTTCTATCGTTCGCTATGCGGATAGTCCAGTTAAAAGTTTACTCCGATACAAATACGCCAACCCCAAGAATTTAAGTATTGGTTTTACCATTGAAAAAGATGAAGGAGAAAACAATTGGACTGATTTTACATCATTTCATGTACAAATACAAAATAAAGGTATCCTGAGAAATCTTATTGTAGGGGATTATCAACTTCAAATGGGGCAAGGACTAGCCACAGGAGGAGGGTTTAGTTTAGGAAAAAGTGCCGAAACAATATTATTTACCCGTAAGCCTACTTTGGGAGGTCGCCCGTATACATCCACGCTTGAATCAGGCTTTTTCAGAGGAGTACTCACTAATTTTCAATGGCGAAAATGGCAAGGTCTAGGCTTTATATCACGTGTATCGAGAGATGCTAATCAATTAGAGCCTGACTCACTTGGCGTAGTGAATGTCTCTTCGCTTCAAACCTCTGGTTTTCATAGAACTACTTCAGAAATAGCCGATAAAAATGCCTTACTCGAAACAAACTTAGGAGGTGGATTTAGCTATCAATCTGAGTTTTCACGAGTGGGAATGATGCTTCATTACACCTATTTTGATAAATCATTACTGAAAGCAAATAAAACGTATAATCAATATGAGTTCGCAGGTTTTCAAAATATTTTGCTGAGTTTTTACTACAATTACACCTTGTCATTTGCTCAAGTTTTTGGTGAGATAACTCGCTCAAGTAGTGGAGGATACGGTGCAATATTAGGTGCGATTGGTAGCCTTAATCGTCGTTGGGATATGTCACTGCTATTTCGAAAGTTTACACCTGATTTTCATTCTTTTTACGGTAATGCTTTTTCTGAAAATACACGGAATATCAATGAAACGGGCATTTATTGGGGCATAAAATTTATGCCTAGTCGTCGTTGGCAATGGACAGCCTATGTTGATTATTTTTATTTTCCTTGGTACAAATATCTAGTCGATAAACCTCGTACACAAGGCTTTGAAACATTACTCAAACTGAGTTATCAACCTTCTAAATTATCAAGAATTTCAGGGCAATTAAGATTGGAACATAAAGAAGAAAATTTTAGTTGGAAAGAAAGCTATATCGAAAATAACAAAACTAAAACTCGAACCATTACTGAAGTAACCCCTCGATATCGTTGGACTTTTAACAGCTATTACTCCAATAAGTTGACCAGTAATATCTCGATTCAATCTAGGATTTCGGGAAGTGCTTTTAAGTTTCAAAAACAGAATGCAACCTATGGTTGGGCTGTATCGCAGGATGCTAAGTGGAACAAGGGAGCTTGGTCATTTGCCATGCGAATAGCCTATTTTTCGACACAGGATTACGATAATCGACAATATACCTATGAGCAAGACGTACAATATGCTTTTTCCTTTCCTGCTTATTATGGGCGAGGCTGGCGCTATTACAGTGTTTTGTCTTATGATATAAATAAAAACTTAACATTTTGGCTAAGATGGTCAAGAACTGACTATATTAACCAAGAAACCGTGGGAAGCGGTCTTGACGAGATACCCGTTCCACATAGGAGTGATGTAAAAGCACAAATAAGGTGGGTATTTTAGTAATTTGAAGATTTGAAAATGTGATGTAATGGTGTTCGAAAGATATGAAAAGTTATCAATTTCGGATTTCTGATGTTGAATATTGGAATAGTTTGAAGTTCTATTCCAATACTAGCCTATCGTCATGAATACTTTCAGGTTATACGTTAAAAAAAGTTAAAAACCTTTTATACAATTAAGATAAGGCAACAATAAACTTTTGCTTGCCGTTACTATCTTTATAGAAACAATCCTAGAGACGAGAAATATGCAATACCAAATACTTTGGGCAGACGATGAAATCGACTTGTTGAAGCCCTACATCATGTTTTTACAGAGCAAAGGTTATGATGTTACACCTGTGAACTCAGGTGCCGATGCACTAGAAGAGGTAGAGAAAGGAAAATTTGATGTAGTTTTTCTTGATGAAAATATGCCTGGAATGACTGGTTTGGAGGTTTTACCTCAAATCAAGCAGATGAAGCCCAATTTGCCCGTAATCATGATTACCAAATCTGAAGAGGAGCATATTATGGAAGAGGCTATTGGTTCAAAAATTGCCGATTACCTGATTAAGCCTCTTAATCCGAATCAGATTTTACTTTCGGTAAAAAAGATTCTTGATAAAAAACGTTTGGAAGAAGAAAAAACCAATATTTCTTATCAACAAGAATTCCGCCAATTGGCTATGCAGTACCAAGATCGAATCAACCACGAAGAATGGGCAGAAATTTATAAGAAATTGCTATTCTGGGAATTAGAAATCGACCGTACTGAGAATAAATCAATGGCAGAGGTGTTGAATATGCAGAAGTCTGAAGCTAATTCAAACTTTTCAAGATTTATTGAAGAAAACTACGAAGATTGGTTGAACGACCCGCGTGCTGACAAACCTTTGATGTCGCACCAATTGATGCGCAAAAGGTATTTCCATTAGTAAATGAAAGTTCACCTTTGTTTTTCTTGTTGATTGACAACTTACGTTATGACCAATGGAAAATCTTGGAAGGATCAATTCAGGATTACTTCACCGTAGAAGAGGAGAGCTCGTACTATTCTATTCTTCCTACTACAACAGCGTATGCTCGTAATGCTATTTTTGCTGGTATGATGCCTTCCGAAATCGAAAAGCAATATCCAAAGCATTGGGTACAAGATCTTGGCGATAATGAAGACGAAGAAGGTTTTAACCAACATGAGGAGTTTTTCTTGCAAGAACAAATTCGCAAAAGCCGTCTTAGTTACAAAACATCTTACAACAAAATTATTCACAATAACCAAGGAAAGTCATTGGTCGATAACTTCAATCGTTTGATGCAAAATAACTTGAATGTAATTGTGTATAACTTCGTGGATATGCTTTCGCACGCACGTACCGACATGGCCATGATCAAGGAATTGGCACCAGATGAGTCGGGGTATCGTAGTATCACTGCAAGCTGGTTTACACACTCGCCTTTGTTTGATTTAGTGAAAAAGATTTCGGAGAAAAAGGGTCGTTTGATCATTACTACTGACCATGGCATGATTCGTGTGCAAAACCCTGTCAAAATTGTTGGTGACCGTTCTGTAAATACCAACTTGAGATATAAGCAAGGCCGAAACTTGAACTGGGATTCAGATGACCATGTATTGATTTGTCGTAAACCAGAAAGATTTTTCTTGCCTAAAATCAACGTTTCAACAACGTATGTGTTCACTATGGAAGATTATTTCTTTGCGTATCCAAACAATTATAATCATTATGTGAGCCATTATCGTAATACCTTCCAGCATGGAGGAGTTTCGTTGGAGGAATGTATTATTCCGTTTGTGTATTTGACAGCAAAATAGTTATGAGTCATTCCTAATTTATGGGTTAAACTATTTATCAAAAAAGCGGTCGAGAAGTAATTCTCGACCGCTTTTTTGATGGATATGTTGAAACTTTTTGTCATGGGTGAATAAATTCACCCGCTAATTGGAATCGTTGGTCAAGAACGAGGCAAAGTGAAACGTAAATTTTTAAAATAATCACTCATTCACTCAATCTCAATTCACTAAATAATGGATGACTATAAATCATCTGACTTAACATATCCGTTATCACATTTCAAAATACGAGCTGGAAACTGACGAATCATGTCAAAGTCGTGTGTAGCCATCAATATAGCAGTACCTGCTTTGTTAATATCCTTGAAAAGTTGCAAAATCTGAGCCGAAACTTCAGGGTCGAGATTACCTGTAGGTTCGTCGGCAAACAAAATTTGGGGTTCGTTTAATAAGGCTCTGGCAATTACAACCCTCTGTTGTTCTCCACCCGAGAGTTGATGCGGCATTTTATCTTTAGCAGAAGCCAAGCCTACTTGCATGAGAACCTCCGCAATACGGGTTTTCATTTTGGCACGGTCTGTCCAGCCAGTAGCTTCCAATACCCACATTAAATTTTCATTTACATTTCTGTCCATAAACAACTGAAAGTCCTGAAACACTACGCCAATTTTACGGCGCAAGAAGGGGCGTTCAGATAGTTTCATAGTTTCGATTTGGTATCCCGCAACTTTGGCTGTGCCTTGTTGTAGCCACAAATCGGCATATAAGGTTTTGAGAAGGGAGCTTTTGCCACTTCCTGTGCGACCGATTAAAAAGACAAATTCACCTTTATTGATTGTAAAATTCACATCGTTCAAAACGATTCTGTCGTTCTGATAGATAAAAGCATTCTGTAAGGATACTACAGGTTCTGCGTTGAACATATCGAGTTGATTTGGTTTGTTTTTCAAATATACAAAAAAGCCTTTTTGGTTGGTTTATTTGTGTAGGCTTATCTGGTATATGGTCAGATAAAACAAAAAGGATAGACCGTAGCCTATCCTTTTTGAAAGTATCAAATCAAAATGCTTTCAAATATTAAGCATTTGTTTTAGCATGGTCTGACAAGAATTTCTCCAAACCGATGTCTGTCAATGGGTGTTTCAACAACGCTGTGATAGCAGACAAAGGACCAGTCATTACATCAGCACCGATTTCAGCACATTTGATGATATGAATAGGGTGACGTACTGATGCCGCAAGGATTTCAGTATCGAAACCGTAGTTATCATAGATTGTACGGATTTGTTCGATAAGCTCAATACCATCGAAAGAAATGTCATCCAAACGACCGATAAATGGAGATACATAAGACGCTCCAGCTTTAGCAGCTAACAACGCTTGACCTGCTGAGAAAATCAAAGTACAGTTCGTTTTGATACCTTTTTCTGAAAAATAACGAAGTGCTTTCACACCATCTTTAATCATTGGGATTTTCACAACGATTTTATCATCCAATTCAGCTAATTCTTCGCCTTCACGAATCATACCTTCGAAATCTGTCGCAATAACTTCTGCTGAAACATCACCGTCTACGATTTCGCAGATAGCTTTGTAGTGCTTCAACACGTTGTTTTTACCACTGATACCTTCTTTGGCCATCAATGAAGGGTTGGTAGTTACACCGTCTAATACGCCTAAATCCTGTGCTTCTTGGATTTCTTTGAGATTGGCTGTGTCAATAAAAAACTTCATAGCTGTTTTTGATTATGATTTTTGGCTACCCTCTGGCATGAGAGTAAGGGATAAAGCTTTCCGAGTACAAAATTATAAAAAGCTGGCAAGAAAAGAAGGAATATTTTGATTTATCTATAACAGTATAGAACAGTTGTGGAGATTACTTTAAGAAAGGGCAAAAAAAAATGGCAAATTCACCGCTCAACCAACCTACCCTTGCTTCGATCAAGACCTGGGGGATTCGGAGGGAGCTGGTAATTTGCCAGTGCAAATATGGCAGGTTTTGTTGTTTTTTCAAAACCTAGGTAGCAAATTTGTTAAAAAATTTCTATCAAAAATTGAGTAAAAACAGTTAAATATTCTATTACGGTTTGATTACCAGTTTTTTAAATAACATATTACAATGAGAAAAAAAGTAATAAAAAAAATCGCTTTGTCGATGATTTTTCCTGTTTTGATGGGTTGGATGACTGCTTGTACAGGTTCGGCGGAGGCTTTTTTAGAAAAAGCAAAGGGAGAATTACAAAAAGGAAAAGCTAAAGAAGCTATCGAATACCTCAATCAAGCTATTGATAAGGATGCCCAAAGCGCTGCTGCTTTCAATATGCGTGGTGCTGCATATTTCGAATTGAAAGATTACACCAATGCTCTTTTGGATTACGAGCAAGCTATCAAATTAGATGCTAGCAATTACAAACCATTTTTTAACCGTGCCTCAATTAAAATGGAGCAATCTAACTGGCAAGGTGCTTATGAAGATTGTACTAAGGCAATAGAGCTTGCACCTAAAGAAGCAGAGTTGTACGTAAAAAGAGGTATCATCGAAGCGGCTTTACAAAAAGCAGACGAAGCAATTCATGACTTTGATAAGGCACTTGAAATAGACCCTAAAGATACCAATGCTTTGTATAACAGAGGGAACATCAAATTTCAAAGTGCTGAATTAGAAGATGCCATTAAGGATTTTACAGAAGCTGTAAAAATTGATGCTCAATTTGCAAAAGCTTATTATGGCTTGGGCTTAGCCTACCAAAAATTGGGAAACTCTGACGCAAGTTGTATGAATCTCAAACAAGCAAATCGCTTGGGTTATCCTGATGCGAAGACAGCGTTGGAGACTTATTGTAAATAATAATTAGTCAAAGAGAGGACAGGCACAAGGTATTGGTGGTTTTATAGCTGATGCTTTGTGCCTGTTTGTTTTTTACGAATAAAAGAAAAGATTATGCCTATTTACCTTATTTCCGCGGACTTTGTATAACCTTGCACAGTAAACTTATTTTGTTTATTCTTTTCTGAAAATGAAGTTGTGGCTACAGGTTGAGAACCATCTCTTGATTTGAACGCTACGACTATATTTGCACCATAAATGGAGGCTTCATAGCCATCATAAATATCCATCCGTGAGATATGCCCCATTGGAAGTGTAGTTTGGTCGAGCATATCAGGGCTTATTTCGAATCCATCAAGAAAGTACTTGATAATCAAAGTAGGCATATATTTTACGGCTCTTGGGCCTATGAATTGTTTGTAGTAATTACCCATAAAGCTCTGTCCCAAAAAGCGTTTTTGAATATCAATAGATTGTGTAGGTTCTCTCGAAAAGAGGTTCATGTCATATTTTTTAGTATTGGATTTTCCCTTAACTATTACCTCTTTTAACTCCGTAGATTTTTCTATATCTACTTTTTGAAGCTTCTCAAAAGTCTCCTTCTGTGCAATCTTCAGTTCTTCTTGGATTTTGGGAGCTTTGAATAAGCGCCAATCAATTTCTAGAGCATCAATCTGGATTGGAGCAATATAGTCTTCATCAATTTTAAAGGGAAACGATTCTTTTTGATTTTGCACAGATATGGTAGCAGTCGCCTGATTATAAAAGTCTAAATGGTGAAACGTAAATAAACCGCTTTCTTCCATTTCTGCAAAATGAATCCCTGAAGTAAAGGACGCAGGTATGTCATTACTTTCCAAAAGCATGGTTACACTAAGCTTTTTGGGGTTGACTTTAGGATTTGATAGTAACTTCCCTTTTACTTCGATATTATCTTGAGGGAAATATTGATAATGTTTGTTTTTTTCTAGTTTGTATAGTTTATTTTCAAGCGTGAGGAGTTGAAGATTGATATCGTCACTGGATAAATGGCTCAACTTACTACCAGTTTCTGTATCTAGTAACCATTTTTTCTTTGTGGAATCAATGCTAGGTTGCTCTAGGTAATACATTTTCTGACACAGTACTTCCATGTTGGCATCAACAAGGGAGAAGTTGATAATACCTGGCGCTATGTCTTTGGTATTGAAATCTATTCTTGTAGAGTTTTTTGGAGAAAATACAGAAAGTTGATTGATTATTTTCCCTTGCTGGTGAATGAGTAAAAGTAGATTGTCTCTAACAGGCTTTACATTTTGTACTCTGATTTTAAGCAAGTCACTTTCAGGTATTTTATCAACTAAGATGGTATTGCCACTAGCAAGGGTTGAAGGTAATGGCAGGACTTTATTACCCAATTTAAGTTGGTAAATATCTTGAAGTGATGGCTGAAATTCCATTGTGCCAATGCCTTGTTTATTGGTCTGGATAGCTATTAGAGTATCTTTTTGATTGCTCATAAGCCATACCTTTTCTTCGATGGGATTGCCAAAGTTATCTTTTACCTCAAATGCGATTCTGTTCCATGTTTGGGCAATGGGCTGGTCGAAAAAGCGAATATTGGTATCTATCTTGGTCGTAGAAATATCCTTTTCGTAGTTGATATTCAATATGGTTAGGTTTTGCTGTGGGATGAAAAAGTTTCTGGCCCAATTGGTATACACTCTAACCGTGTAAATACCTGAGGCTAATTTAGCATCTGTTTTAAGTGTGTGCTTTACTTGACCATCTTTAATTTTGAATATCCATCGGTCTACCACAGTTCCAGTTTTGGGATAAACCAAATCAATATACAAAGGAACACTTAGCGAGGAGGCTTGAAGAGATTCCGCATCAAAAATCGTTGCTTCCAGTTGTATGTCCTCTCCAGCAATGTAGGTATTTTTGTTAAGCTGGAATAAGATTTTCTCTGGTCTCAGTACGACAGAAGTTGTGTCATTTTGAGCAATAGACCAATTTTGACAGGTAGAAATGAGCGATAAAATAACGGAGAAAATGGCGATTTTACGCATTTTCGAAAGCGTTTGTAGAATAGGAGTTTTCATCAGTTATTAGGTTGTTAAATTGTAATATCGAACTATTAAAAGAGTTTAGAGTAAATATAAAGGTTATCAATCAGAGGTTTATTGTAGAATAAGTAATAGTGCAGAATTGATTTGACTTTTGTGTTTTAGGCATAAGGCAACAGGCACAAGGCACAGAGTGTTCAAATGTTTTTTATTGCCCACAGCCATGCTTTTTTCCAAAACCCACCGCCGAAAGCCGATAACTGAAAGCCCTAAGCATAATCTTAAATTTTATTTTGCACACTAACGTATGAAAATGAGAAAAATAAAAGGCATAGAAATTCATTTTTGAAGTAAGAAATAATGCTTCACCCTTGAACCTCTATGCCTTTTCAAAATTAATCAGTTATCTATCTTGGTCCTCGTGAGCGACCACCTCCGCCGCCATTCGAGCTTTGGCCACCGCCATTTCCTGAGCCACCGATGCTACGCCCACCACCCGAGTTTCCACCACCAAACGAACCACTGCCGTTGTATGAACCACCGCTTCGGCCAGCTTCAGTGCCTGAGCGCCCGCCACCCGAGTTTCCACCGCCAAACGAACCACCACCATTGTATGAACCACCGTTTCGGCCAGCTTCAGCGCCCGAGCGTCCTCCACTATTCCCTCCATAAGGGCTACCTCCTCCATTACCATTGTAAACTCCATTATTGGCACTATTGTTACCTCCGTAACTTCCACCTCTATCAGAGTTGTTTCCTCCGCGATTGCCTCCATTATTGCTGTAGTCTCTCCAGCTATTTACATTACCATCAGAAGGACGTTCGGCGTTTCCGCTGCGTGGGCTGTATCCTCCCCCTCTGCCATTGTTATAATCTCCGTTTGAGCGACTACTGTTGCCGTAGTTACCTCGATTGCCATAATTGTAATCATTGCCACGGTTGCCCCCTCCATAATTTGGGTTTGAATTGCGATAATAACCGTTGTTTGAGCGACCGTTATTGCCGTAATATCTATCACGGTCATAATTACGGTAAGGAATTGGGCGACCAGCATAGTAATAACGACTAGGGCGTCCATAATAATAGTTTACGTAATTGCGATAATAATTACCAAACGAGCCATAAAGAACAGGGTAACGACGATAATAGCCACCATAATAGAACCAGTCAGCAAAGCCATAAGAGGCATATCCATAAAGCCCAACGCTTCCTATGCCAAATGAAAATCTGAAATCATACCAGTAAGAGCTTGGGTACCAAAGTGGGGTTGTGTACCAGTAAGGATAACCGCACCAGTATGAGTAAGGATTTGAATAATATACACGACTAGGATTGGTGTTGTAATAGTTATTCGTAATATAAACGTCTTGATCACGATTGGGCAAAACGTAATTATTACTTTGTGCATATTCCTCAGCAGCTTGGTCTAGTTCTTTGGCTGCATCTGGATTGTCATTGAGCTTTTTCTTGTATTCGGCTACATCGTACTGACGTTGTGCCACCATAGAGTCATGTAATTCGGCTAATTCCTTATTCAAACCTTCACGGTCGTTCGTATAACGTTGTCCCAAACGCGCAGTTAAGTCTCTGTTATCAGACATTAATGTCATTACGTCAGGATAATTAGCCAATTGACGAAAAGCCGATTGTGTACTAGGGTCGAGACTTTGAATCATTTGCTGATACTCTTGGTCAGCATTTTGATTGAGCTGGTAAATTTGAACAATCACATCACGGTTGCTACGATATAATGACCAAGCATTATCCTTGAGAATTGAGCTAGTATTTGACACCAAATCTTCAACATCAGTACGGCGAAGACTAGTGTTTGTGGCAAAAGTGTTCAAAACGTTTGGATAGCGAGTTACTTCATAGAAATATCCTTGTTCTTTTTGACCAAAACCTTTGATTAAATCTTGAAAAGATTTTTGGCTACGAGTACGGATTTGTTGTGCTCTGTCTAAAACATTTTGATTTTGACTAGCCATCAATATCGACTGACGTACCTCAGAGCTGTAAGGAGCAATCGATTGCAAAAGCCCTTTGTCAGTTTCGAGTTGATTATTCTGTGAAAAAATGAGTGTTTTCGTTACTAAAATCAGTAAAGCCGAAAGTATAAAGCGATAATATCCATAGTTTGGTTTTTCTATAGATAAAGCTAAAGTTGCTGATTGAGATTGAACTTCCATGGGCTGTGTCATTCTAAAAAATGATAATTTACTCTTATAACGAAATTGTGTTCGTTTTTCTTCGGAAATATGAGGGGAATCTTTTTAATTTTAAAGTCCTTAACAATCATTAACAATAAGTGTCGATGAATGTGGTGTAATTGTAAACTATCTGATTTTCACAAATATCCCTTTACTTAAAACAATGAAATATTTAGCGTTGCTTTTTGCCTTGATTTTTTTGCTATTCGCTGGTTGGCAATATAATGATCCTGATCCCATACTGTGGATTCCTGTGTATTTGGTACCTGTGTATGTATGTGTACAAGCCTTTAGAGGAAAATATAATACAGAGTTGTTGGTAGTGCTAACGATTATGTCTTTTGTGGCAGGACTCAATACTTGGTTGCAGATGACAGCTTGGGAAGGCTTTTTCTCAGAAGGGGAGGGGATTTCGATGAAAACCATGAACCAAGAATTAGCACGTGAGGCTTGTGGTCTTTGGATTTGTACAGGTACGTATGTAGTATTTTTGCTGAAAAGTATGTTGGGTAAGCTTTAGGCTGTCAGCCCTAGACATTAGGCAGAAAAGCTTTCATCAAAAAAGGCGTTCGAAATGGTTTTCGAACGCCTTTTTTGATGCTATATTCCAAAATGACACCTCTTTAGACGCAAAGCATTGCGTCTCTACTAGTAGAATTCATATTAAAAATAATCACACATTCACTCAAACACTAAATCACTCAATGGTTTACTCTACCTCTTTCCACCAAGGATTTTGTAATAATGAACCGTTTATAATGACTGGTTCGCCAATTCTTGGATTGGTAAATGGTAATCCAAGTTCTTTTGCTGATTTGGTTACACGCTCGATAGGTTCTTTCCAAGGGTGTAATGCCAAAGTAAATTTACTCCAGTGCACAGGCATGAGGACTTGGGTATTCAAATCTTTTGCCGCCTGAGTTACTTCTTCTGGCATCATGTGGATGTATTTCCAATAATAATTATATTGGCCACATTCTAAGATTGCTAAATCAAAACTGCCGAATTTTTCGCCAATTTGTTTGAAGTGCGAGTCATATCCTGAATCACCACCCAAATATAATTGCTCTGTTGGCGTCTTTAAAACATAGGATGACCATAAGGCCAAATTACGCGTAAACTTACGTCCAGAGAAATGTCTGGCAGGTGTAGACGTGATTTCGAAACCTTCCAAAGGCTGTGTATTTTGCCACCATTCTAGTTCGATAATATTGTCAGGATTAAAACCCCAATATTCAAAGTGCTGACCAGTACCTAAAGACGTTACGACCTTTTTTACCTTTGATTTCAAAGCTGTCACAGTTGGATAATCCAAATGATCGTAGTGGTCATGCGTAATCAACAATATATCAATTTCGGGCATGTCGTCTACACTGTACCCATTACTTCCATCGTAGTTTTTACCAAAAAATGAAACAGGAGAAGCATTACCACTAAATACTGGGTCGACCAAAATATTTTTTCCATTGGTATGAATCAAGTAAGAAGAATGACCAAACCAAATAATTTGTGTGCTATCGTTCGATAGGTTTTTAAGATCAGTTTTTACAGACGGAATAGTTTGTAGCGGTTCTTTATTGGGGATAGTTTGGAGCTGAGCTTTGATGATATCCCAGTAAGAAACTCCCTCAGCTAAAGCAGGAGTGGGGCTCAGATTTTGAAAAGCACCATCTTTGTAATACGGTGATTGTTGAATACGTTCAAGTCTTTTTCCTTGTGGTTCTTGTCCAAATTGTGCTTGTTGCATAAATACATAAATTCCTAGCGCAACAACAACTAGAAATACCAATACGTAAATAATCATTTTTTTAAGTTTTTGTAACATAGAGAAAGAGTTCGAAATCTCAGTAATAAAAGTTTTAACTACTTGATTTTAAGCATTGCTATCGACGAATTATTACTTCGCTTAAGTACAGACAAAATAAAGGTAATTTGAGTTCAAGAATAATGAATAAAAATTCATTTTATTTTTTCGAGTGAAAAAATTATTCGCTAACAGTATTTCATTTATTTGTATTGACACATAATCAGAAGGAAAGTGTGTCGTCGTTGAGATTACTGGACAAAACGACTAAAAGCATTCAGTAGTTTTGATTTCGTTAGTCAATTTTATTTTAACAGTTTTAAACTGAAAAAACGTAAGTCCAAGACTAAGTCTTGAACTAGGAATTTCAATTTTATCTAGTGATTATTCTAGCCGTAGAGACGTAATATATTACGTCTTAAGCCAAGTCAGGCATCGTCCCGTAACATAAAAAAGCGGTCAGAAATTACTTTCCGACCGCTTTGGATGGTAACATGTCGTTAGACCAATGAAATGTGGATGTAAGGAATAATCACTCATTCACTCAATCGCCATTCACTCAATAATTCTATCTATTCATAATTCAGCACTGGAGCTAGCCATTTTTCGGCTGTTTCCAAATCCATTCCTTTACGTTTGGCATAGTCTTCTACTTGGTCTTTGGCGATTTTACCTAAACCAAAATATTTGGCATCAGGATGTGAAAAATACCATCCTGAAACTGAACTAGCAGGATACATAGCAAAACTTTCTGTTAGCGTGATGCCAATTCTTTCTGCTTGTAACAAGTCAAATAATGCTCGTTTTTCGGTATGGTCTGGACAAGCTGGATAGCCTGGCGCAGGGCGAATACCTTGATATTCTTCCGAAATTAACTCTTCATTCGAGAGGGTTTCTTCGTTGGCATATCCCCAAAACTCTTTACGAACTCTTTCATGCATCAATTCGGCAAATGCTTCTGCCAAACGGTCGGCAATGGCTTTAAGCATGATCGAGTTGTAGTCGTCATGGTCTTTTTCGTATTGCTCCAACAAAGTTTCGATACCCAAACCTGCCGTAACAGCAAACGCTCCAATATAGTCTTCTTTACCACTAGATTCAGGAGCAATAAAGTCAGACAAACAGATATTTGGCAACTTAGAAGCTTTTTGTCCTTGTTGGCGCAAATGATGTAATACCGTTTGTGCTTGTGGGGATACCAATTCTCCTTCGCTATTTACAGCGGTATTACTCAACACTCTGTATCCTTTAGCTTTTAATGCACCTTGTCCAGCGGCATCATACTCATATTCCTCAAAAGGATGCAAAATGATATCATCTTCGATAGAGTTGGCAGGATAAAAACCAATAACTGCACGTGCTTTGAGGCTCTTTTCTGAAATTACCTTCTGAAGCATTTGTTGTGCATCATTATAAAGTTTCTTGGCTTCTGCACCTACTACTTCGTTTTCAAATATTTTAGGATATTTTCCTGATAATTGCCAAGTCGAGAAGAATGGTGTCCAGTCGATATATTTAGCGATTTCGGCAATATCATAATCTTCAAATACTTTTGTTCCTAAGAATTTAGGTTTTGTACCTTGGAAATTACTCCAATCGATCGCTGTTTTATTTTCACGAGCGGCATCAATAGAAATATAATTTTTATCACGTTTACGACCCGCATGTTCGTCACGAAGACGAGCATATTCTGTCTTAATTTCGTCGTAAATTTCTTGGTGCGTTTTTTCATTTTGCATCAAACGACCCGCCACAGGAACCGAACGAGAAGCATCCAATACGTGAATTACTGGACCATGATAATGTGGGTCAATTTTTACCGCCGTATGGATACGTGACGTAGTAGCACCACCAATCAACAATGGCATAGTGAAACCTTGACGTTCCATTTCTTTGGCAACTCCAACCATTTCGTCTAATGAAGGAGTAATCAATCCTGATAACCCAATGATATCCACATTATGTTCTTTAGCTGCTGCCAAGATTTTATCTGTCGGCACCATTACGCCCAAGTCGATAACTTCGTAGTTGTTACAACCCAATACTACCGAAACGATATTTTTACCAATATCGTGAACATCACCTTTTACCGTTGCTAACAAAATTTTACCTGCACTCGTACTCTCGCCACCTGCTTTTTCTTCTTCAATAAATGGAAGGAGATAAGCCACCGCTTTTTTCATTACACGTGCCGATTTTACTACTTGTGGTAGGAACATTTTTCCTTCCCCAAACAAGTCACCCACAACGTTCATACCGTCCATCAATGGGCCTTCAATTACTTGTAAAGGTCTTTCTACTTGCTGACGAGCTTCTTCTACATCTTGGTCGATAAATTCGGTAAGTCCTTTGATAAGAGCGTGTTCCAAGCGTTTGCCTACTGGCAATTGGCGCCAGCTATTGTCTATAACTTGCTCTTTACCTTTTGATTTTACTGTTTCAGCAAATGTTACCAAACGCTCTGTTGAGTCTGGACGACGGTTTAATAATACATCCTCGCAAAGCTCCAACATATCTTTAGGGATATCATCATAAACGCCTAATTGACCAGCGTTTACAATACCCATATCCATACCTGCTTTGATGGCATAGTATAAAAATACCGTATGCATTGCCTCTCTTACAGGTTCATTTCCTCTGAAAGAGAATGAGATATTCGAAACACCTCCTGATACCTTAGCATAAGGAAGGTTTTCTTTAATCCAACGTGTTGCATTAATAAAGTCTACCGCATAATTGTTGTGGTCGTCGATACCTGTTGCAACAGTCAAGATATTAGGGTCAAAAATAATGTCTTCTGGAGGGAAATGTACTTCATCTACCAAGATACGATAGGCACGTTCGCAGATTTCGATACGACGCTCGTAAGAGTCAGCTTGACCTTGTTCGTCAAATGCCATAACTACCGCAGCGGCTCCATAACGTTTTACTTTTTCGGCTGATTCTATGAATTTTTCAACGCCTTCTTTTAATGAAATCGAGTTTACAATAGACTTTCCTTGCACGCATTTCAAACCAGCTTCAATCACTTCCCATTTCGAAGAGTCAATCATAATGGGCAAACGAGCAATATCTGGTTCTGCCATCAAGAGATTCATGAACTTGGTCATAGCTTGTACACCATCGATCATCCCTTCATCCATGTTCACATCTATTACTTGAGCGCCTCCGTCTACTTGCTCACGTGCAACGGCAATCGCTTCATCGTATTTATTGTCACGGATTAAACGTGCAAACTTTTTCGAACCAGTTACATTACAGCGCTCTCCAACGTTCACAAAATTGGTCTCTTTGGTAATTTTCAAAGGCTCCAATCCTGATAGTTTTTGAACAGGCTCAAGTGCTGGAAGCTGACGAGGAGGATATTTTGCCGCAACTTCCGCAATAGCTTTAATATGCGCTGGAGTTGTTCCGCAACAACCTCCGATAATATTAATAAAGCTATGTTGTAAGAAGTCTTCCACAATCTCACTCATTTGCTCAGGCGACTGGTCGTATTCTCCCATTTCGTTTGGCAAACCTGCATTTGGGTGAGCCGAAACCATGAAAGGCGCATTTACAGCAAGTGTTTGAACATAAGGACGCATCAAATCGGCACCGAGAGCACAGTTTAAGCCAATAGATAACAATGGCATGTGCGAAACAGAGGTCAAAAATGCTTCTGTTGTTTGTCCCGACAACGTACGACCCGAAGCATCCGTAATCGTTCCTGAAACCATTACTGGAAGATATTCTTTTTCTGGATGATTTTTGAAGAATAAATCAATCGCAAATAGGGCAGCTTTAGCATTTAAGGTATCGAAAATTGTTTCAACCAATAATGCATCTGCGCCACCATCCACCAAACCACGAATTTGCTCGGTATAGGCCTCTACTAATTCATCAAATGTTACTGCGCGAAAACCAGGGTCATTTACATCTGGAGAAAGAGACAAAGTACGGTTAGTAGGCCCGATAGAACCTGTTACGAAACGAGGTTTAGCAGGATTTTTGCCGTAAATTCATCTGCTACTTCACGAGCAATTTTGGCTGAGCAGTAATTAAGTTCGTACACATATTCTTCCATGTGATAATCAGCCATAGCAATAGACGTTGCCGAAAACGTGTTGGTTTCAGCAATATCAGCACCAGCCTCAAAATACATGGCATGAATTTCTTTGATTACATCAGGACGAGTAATCGAAAGCATATCGTTGTTGCCTTTTACTTCGTGAGGAAAATCTTTGAATTTTTCACCACGGTAATCAGCATCAGTCAATTTATATTGTTGGATCAAAGAACCCATTGCACCATCTAGTACAAGGATTCTATCTTTTAAGATTTCACGGATGTTCGGACGCATCAGTTTTCTGGTTAATTATAATTTTATCGGTAATGTGTTTTCAAATAAACTCCTAGCTAAAAGAATGACTATTTTAGAATATACTTTCCTGAAATAGGTTCCTTGTATTACTTTATTTTTCTAGCTAAAAGCCTACAACTCGAATCTACTTCTACAAAGTTACATCAAAAGATAATATTTGTTTATTGCTTCTTTTAAATTAGATGTATTATCTTTAAATGAAAATATTTTAGAGAGTTTATCTAAATATTGAAGTATTTTTATTGTAAAAATGAAAAAATAACGGCTATGAAACTCGATTCAATTGACAAAGCGATTCTTAGAAATCTACAAGAAGATGCTCATCTTACCACCAAAGAACTTTCGAATCGACTCAACTTGTCGCCTACACCTGTGTATGAAAGGGTAAGAAGACTTGAAAAGGAGGGAGTTATTAAAGGATATGTGGCGCTGGTAGACAGAGAAAAAGTAGAGAAAGACCTAATGGTATTTTGTAATATTCGTTTAAAAGAACATGCCCAAGAGGCTGGTGCTAGATTTGTGCGTGATGTGGTTCAATTAGAGGAGGTTATGGAATGTTACAATATCTCAGGTGAATACGATTTTATGCTGAAAATTGTCGTAAAAGATATGCGTGAATATCAGAGCTTTTTGATGAATCGACTTGCCTCTCTCGATAATATTGGCAGTACACATAGTACTTTTGTGATGAGTGAAATAAAATCTAAAACAGCCTTAGAAATCTAATGAGTGCTGAGTTTTGAATGAGGAGTATCATTAATCACTCCGCATTCAAAACTCAAAACTCAGAACTCATTTTACTCTTCCAAATAGTCCAAATCTTTGTTATGTGTTTCTGGAATAGTTAGGATAGAATAGAAGGCTAGTACAAAACAAATAGTGCCCACAATAGCTGCTGCGTTGAATACATCCAAACTTGGTTTTAGTCCTGAGTAAAGCGAAGTCATCCCAATCACCGTTCCACGAACCATATTAGGTACAGTTGTAGCCGCTGTGGCTCTGAGGTTGGTGCCGAATTGTTCGGCTCCGATCGTCACAAACATGGCCCAGTAACCGACAGAAAAGCCTGCAAACACACAAACTGTGTATAATTCTTGTGCCGAGTTCATCCCAGCGTAGAGATAATAAACACTGCAAATCAAGGTAAGTACAAGTAGTAAAGAAACGGCTTTTTTACGAGAGCTTAAAAACTGAGAAATAAACCCACTGGCCAAGTCGCCAATCGCCAAACCTATATAGCAAAACATAATAGCCTTCCCAGGTTTGATTTCTTCAGCAATGCCTAATTTTTCACCAAACTCATTCGCAAATGTTGCCAAAATGCCAATCACAAACCATGTTGGCATCCCAATCGCAATACATTTGAGGTAACGAGATAAGCGATCGGCATTGGTGAAAAGCGCAAAGAAATTCCCTTTTTTTACACCCGTTTGATGCTTAATATTTTCGAACATGCCCGATTCGAAAACACTAATACGAAGTAATAGTAAAACTACCCCTAATCCACCACCAACAAAGTAAGCAGTACGCCAGCCACCAAACAACTCAACAGTAAAATATCCTGCCACGGCGCCAAACAAACCTACGCCAGCAACGATAGAGGTACCAATAGCACGAAGTTCTTTCGGTAATACTTCAGACACCAAAGTGATACCTGCACCAAGCTCTCCAGCCAAGCCAATACCTGCTACAAAGCGTAATAGGGCATAAGTGGTAGGATCCTTGACAAAACCACAACCAATATTGGCCAAAGAGTAAGTAAGAATTGAACCAAATAATACTGACAAACGACCTTTTTTATCACCTAAGATACCCCATAAGATACCTCCTAATAATAGACCACCCATTTGCCAGTTAAGAATATTTTTGCCAATAACACCGATTTCTTCTTTACTAAGCCCCATATCTTGAAGGCTTGGTACACGTACAATGCCAAAAAGCAATAGGTCATAAATATCGACAAAGTAGCCCAAGGCGGCTACAATCACAGGGATACTAAAAAGATGCTGTAAGTTGGTTTTCTGAGAAAGATTTTGTTGCATAGTTTAGGGACTTGATTATATGTTGTTCTTCATAAAGAGAAACTCGGCTTGAATACTACTCTTTACAATACATTAATTTAGCAATTCCTTTGCTAGTTACAAAGGAAGAATGGATGCACAATATGCTAAAATAATTTTCGAGCTTCGTCTTTGACAAAATTTAAAGCCGACTCAGTGCTAAAATGTTGATTTTGTAAGACCTTTTCGATTACTTTTTTAGATAATTCAATTGATGGGGCATTCGGGTCCAGTTCCTGAGCCGAAAGGTTAATCATAGAAATGGTTTCGTTCAAGGCATTTTTTACACTCAACCACGCGTCGTCGCTGATGTATAATTGTTGTGAAAAATTATGTGCTAACTCTGCACGAATTTCGGCAATTAATACTTGCTGAAAGCTTACAACATTAAACTCAGGATTAGACAAACGAATGAGTAGATTGTTGGGCAACATACGTTCGAGCAATAAACAAATGCGCTCATAAGCCTCTAAGCGAATGGGTAATACTGTTTTTTGAGCCTCAAAACGCTGTTCAAGATTTTTTGTGCAAATTCTTTTCTCAAAAAAGAACTCAATGTCAAGTACATAGCCCAAAGGACTAAACTAGCAGGTACTAATACTTTAATTAAATCGGCAACTATTTCCATAAAGTTGGGGTTTATCTGTAATACTTTCTGCCAAGAGCTTCATCAGTTTTACAAATGATTAAATACATTTTGTAATGTAGGGTTATTAACGTTGTTTTGTGGAAAATCTTTCAAAAATAAGTATTTTCGCCCTGAACTGTATAGCTTCGTTTGAGAAGAAGCAAATTGTGTACAAAGTCAGTCATATCAACCGAATTGTTTTTAGACACAAATAATGAATAGTCCAACAATAATTCCAATTACGATTACTGAAATTGCTCAACAAGAAATTCTAAAAGCACTTACCATCAAAGGAATTCCTGAGGATTATTACTTGAGAGTAGGTTTAAGAGGAAGCGCCTGTAGTGCAAGTTATCTGATTGGATTTGATAAAAAAGAGGATCACGATGAGTTATACGAAATAGATGGTATTCAACTCATTATCAACAAACATCATCTTATGTACTTAATCGGCGTAGAGCTTGATTTTGAGGAGGATGGAAATGGATTTACGTTTAATAAATAAGCAAAAAGCTACTGCATAGAAAGAAGAAAGCATGAAAATTGCAGCGATTGACATAGGCTCTAATGCCGCCCGAATGCAAATCTCGAAGGTATTAGAGAATGACGGAAAAATTAGTTTTAAGAAGGTAGAATATGTTCGTTTTGCGCTTCGTCTTGGACATGATGTATTTAATGAAGGCGAAATTAGCCCCGAATCTGAGGTGCGTATTTTCAAATTATTGAATGCCTACAAGTTATTAATGGACTTGCACGAAGTAAAAGATTACATGATTTGTGCTACTTCTGCCATGCGTGAAGCTGGAAATGCTGAGGCTATTATCACGCGTATCCATAAAATTTTGGATATGAAAATTAATATCATCGATGGTTCGAAAGAAGCTGAATTGATTAATGATGTGGTGGTTCAGGCATTGGATGATAGCAATTATTTGCATATCGATGTAGGTGGTGGCTCTACAGAGTTGAATATCTATATGAATCGTCAGAAAGTAGCGTCTCGTTCATTCAAAATTGGCTCTGTACGCTTACTTGAGCACAAAGAGCGTGAAGGTGATTGGGAAAAAATGCGTAAGTGGATTGAAATGCACGTTGACCCTACCGAATCACAAGTTACAGCTGTGGGTACTGGCGGAAATATTAACAAGTTATTCAATATCTCTTCAAATCATGATTCTGAAACATCTATGAGTTTGAAAGAATTGACTAAGATAAAAGAATACGTATCTGGCTTTACGTATGAAGAGCGTATCAATAAACTTCGATTAAATGCTGACCGTGCCGATGTAATTGTGCCAGCTGCCGAAATTTATCTGAATGCCATGAAATGGGCTGGGGCTAAAAGCATAATCGTTCCAGATTTAGGCCTCAAAGATGGAATTATCCAGATGGTCTACGAAAAAATCCAGAATAGAAAGAGAGACAAATAAGAGAGTTGTGAGTTATGAATTGTGAATTGTGAATCACTCACAATTCACAATTCACAATTCATAACTCACAATTATTTAAAACACCGTTACTCCACATTCAACCGTGTAAGATTCTCCTGCACTGATGATCAACAAATTTTCTTTTGAGTTAAGTGCGTTGGTTGGGGCTGTCATTGGCTCTATCGCAATGCGGTCGCCTGTTGGTGGTGTGTATACGACGCTATAGTTAAATTGTTGTTCTCCTGCTTGTTGCCATACTTTTATCGACAAATCTTGTTTGTTAGATTGAAGAACAACCTCTACGATTTCTTGTTTTTCTACCGCAAAAACTGCATCTAAAACCTGCCCATCCAAATTAAAACCTTCGGCATAATGCTTAGGCGTTCTATCTACTGGACACATTTGGTCGTCGAGTAGGTATTGGTGTGTAGATGGGAAACTTACAGTCCAATCATTTTTGGTTTCGCCTTCAATACTAAAGTATGGATGCCAACCCAAGCTAACTGGGAGATTTCCTGTACCAATATTATTGATGGTATAACTGAGGGTTAACCCTTTTGCATTTAAAGTATGCTTGATTAATAATTGAAATGGAAATGGATAACCTACATAACCGCCTTTATAAAGATATTCTAAGGTTAAAACAGCTTCAGTTTCTGATTCGGTAGTTTCATACACTTTGAAAGGAGAAGTGTACACAAATCCATGAAGCGCATTTTTCAAACCCACTTCATTGAGGGGCAATTGATAACTAGTACCTTCAAATTCATACCGACCACTTTTTACCCGATTTCCCCAAGGAAACAAATGAGTAGAAGGATAGGATAATAAGCTAGAAAGTAGTTCTTCAGGGGTATTGCCACAGTTGATGATTTTGTGCAAACCAGTCTCTGTTTTTAAGACTAATTGATGAATAATGCCTCCTAATTCTGGTAAGATATGTACAGCTTCGTTGGTAGAAGGGTTTTGAAGAACATATTCATTGAATAGTCCAAAGGTACTTTGGGTGATTTTCATGAGAGTTTTTGAAATAGTTAGTAAGCAGGGTTGATGGATTATATCCTTCAAGAATACTGTTCCTACTTTAAGGTAAGTAAAAAGGATGCTTTCTGGTCTAGGACAATACCAGAAAGCAAATTTAAGAGAGTCACTTTAAAGCACCAAATCTATTGGAATTTCATGCGCTGAATCCTAATAGCGTTCAAAATAGCCAACAACGCCACACCTACATCCGCAAAAACCGCTTCCCACATCGTGGCAAGTCCTCCTGCACCCAATATAAGTACAAAGGCTTTTACCACAAAGGCCATCGTGATATTTTGCCATACAATACGTTTGGTTTCTTTTCCGATGATAATAGCAGTAGCTATTTTGGAAGGTTTATCATCTTGAATCACAATATCTGCGGTTTCGATAGTAGCATCGCTGCCCAAGCCACCCATCGCAATTCCTGCATCGCTTAGGGCAATTACGGGAGCATCGTTTACACCATCTCCGACAAATGCCACCCTTTCATGCTGTGTCTTTATGGCTTTTACCTGATTGACTTTATCTTCTGGTAACAAGTCTCCAAATGCCTTCGAAATACCGATTTGTTGGGCAACATATTGTACCACTGTATTTTTGTCGCCACTCAACATGGTTGTTTTTACGCCCAACTTATGGAGTTGTTGTATTGCCATAGAAGCATCAGATTTGATGCTATCTGCAATAGTAATATAGCCTACAAACTGACCAGCATAGGCAATTGCGAGTACGGTATAAACTATTTGAGATGGGTCAATATCATAAGTAATTCCCTTTTTTTCTAATAATTTAAAATTGCCAATAAGAATTTCTTCCCCTTCTATTGTTGCGCTGAGACCGTACCCTGCAATTTCTTCTATATTTTGGATATCGATACTATAATCAATTGGGCCAACATATTCATGGATTGCTGTGGCTACAGGATGCGTACTTTTACTTTCCAAAGCATTTACTATTTGTAAAAGTTGATTTTTATCAAAGTTATCTTTTATAATGACTTCCTGCACTTTGAAAACTCCTTCGGTGAGCGTGCCCGTTTTGTCCATTACAACATGTTGAATAGTGGCTATTACATCCAAGAAATTACTTCCTTTAAACAAAATACCATTTTTGAGGCAGCCCCAATACCACCAAAATACCCTAGTGGAATAGATATGACCAAAGCACAAGGACAAGAAATAACCAAGAAAATCAATGCTCGATATAGCCATTCTTGAAAATGATATTCAGACACCAATAGATAGGGTAGAAGCGTAATCGCTACTGCTAAACCAACTACAATTGGAGTATAAATATTAGCGAATTTTCTAATAAAAAGTTCTGTAGGCGCTTTTTGTTTGGTAGCATTTTGAACTAAATCCAAAATTTTACTCAATTTACTATCCTGATATGCTGTAGTAACTTTTACCAAAGCAATCGAGTTTAGATTGAGCATTCCAGCCAATACGAGTTCACCTTTTCTCTTGGTATCGGGTTTGCTTTCGCCCGTTAATGCAGAGGTGTTGAAAGTGGCAGTTTCAGAGATTAGCTCGCCATCTAGGGCTAATTTTTCGCCTGCTTTTAATTGGATGATTTCTCCTACTGAAACAGTAATGGCTTGTTTGACAATAGGCTGATTATCTACCAAAATGGTCACCGTGTCGGGACGCTGGTCGAGGAGGCTTTTGATGTTGGATTTAGCTCTTTTTACTGCTATAGACTGAAAACTTTCGCCAACAGCATAAAACAGCATTACTGCCACTCCTTCAGGGTATTCGCCAATGCCAAAAGCACCGATTGTAGCAATACTCATCAAGAGAAATTCAGAGAAAATGTCTTTTTTTAACATACTTTCCCACGCTTCTTTAATAACTGGTAAGCCCACTGGAATATAGGCTACGAAGTATAAAGTCATACGTACCCAACCCGTAAACCAAGTTGGTTGAATCCAATGGTCAAGCACTAACCCAATGGCTAATAGAACGAAGGAAATAATGGCGGGTAGAAAAGAAACGTCTCCATCATGCGAGTGACCCGCATGGTCATGCTCATGCTCGTGATGTTGATGCTTATGTGTATCGTGTTCGTCGTCATGGCAACAGGTATGACTATGTGACGTATGTGTATGTTGAGTCATGAGATTTAGAATTTATAGAAACAGAAAAATGCAATAACGATGCAGCTAAATGCATTGATTTTGAGCATTATAAAAGCAAACGTTATGCACAAATGTAGACCTAAAACTCATGCAACAGGGAATCAAAAAGGAAGAATATTTTGAGTAAATTCAAAATTTAGCAATGAAAAAACTTTTCTTATTTTGAATTTTAAAAGTATGCTTATGATCTACCTGTACATCAAAAAAGCGGTCGGAAAATATTTTTCGACCGCTTTTTTGATGCTATTATGTTATGTCTGACTTGGTTTAAGTTGCAAAGCATTAAGTCTCTACGGCTAGAATACAAGGTTTAAAGAATCACTCATGCACTCAATCAAAAATCACTCAATTATGGGGAAATCTAAAAAATAAACTCATCAGCAATGGATACCTCCTTGAAAAATTGAGGATTTTGTTCCATTTGCGTTTCTCTTTTTACCTGAATACCTGTCAAGTCAAAAACTCTTTCAAGGCGTTCTCCTGATTTTAGAAATTTCAATAATTGTGTCGTGTAAACCCCATTGCGACCGTATCCATTTTTAGCTTTGTTTCCCCAGTCGGTTGCCATAGCGAGATATACGTTACCCGCATTAAATCTGTTGAGTTGAATAGGGCTAAAGACATTGGCATCCTTCCACGCTCTTTCGGTTTCAATATTGGCTCTAGCTTGAATCTGAAATGGGTCATTTCTACAGGCGTCTAATACGATTAGATTATGTTTGGCGCCACCTGTTTTTAGTCTTCTAAACAAAAAATCAATATTGTAAGCAAAATCATCTAAATCTTCAGGGCGCTTAAGTTGTGCATCTACAGGAATAATATATTTTTTGCCAGCAATTTCCATTCCGTGACCTGCGTAGAAAAAAGTGGCCATTTCAGCGCCAGTAATTTTTTCTTGAAAAACTTTAATAGCTTGTTTGACATTTTGCAAATTTGCGTCAACCAAAATCTTTACCTCAAAACCCAAAGCTGTCAATGCTTTACCCAAATCCTGAACATCATTTTTAGGGTTTTCTCCCAAACTACCGCCATAATTGTAGGTGCCATTTCCAATCAATAAAGCAATACGTCGTCCTTTAGTAGGCATAGGCGTGTTGGTAAGATAGGAATTAGAACTCATCACTTGGTTTGTTACAACAGGCAGTGGCGTTACTGGCATCGCGCTTGCAGGTGTAGTTTGTTTATTGCTAGTGGTTTTTTTGGTAATATTAACTGCATGAACAGGACTAATGCCCTGAATCGAGATATTTTGTGCCTCTGAGTCATATTTTCCTAGCATGAGCAGGAATAAAACTTGTAAACAAATCAGTATTCTCATGAGATAAGGATGATTTAGAATAATGCTAAAAATAAACTGGAAGTAAGGTAATGTTTAATAGGCGACGACATCAAAATGAGTAAATATAGCTCACATCTGTTATCAGATAAATACGGTATCCTATTTCTGTTTTCCTATGGCTGATAGGTAAATTTAGTGTTCGGTATAACAAATACGAAATCCAATAAAACATGACCTAAAATCGGGTGTATGATAGTCGCGGCTTGAGGTCAATGTTTCTTTGGGTGACGACTCCCAACTTCCTCCTCTCACTATTTTACTATGTCCTTTTGCTGGTCCCAGAGGGTTGTCTTTTTGGTTCTGATTGTAGTAATTTGTCAAATACCAATCTGAGCACCATTCTGCTACATTGCCTGTGAGGTCATGTACTCCCAAATCATTAGGCGTATAAGAACCAACAGGTGCGGTAAATACAAATCCATCTTGGTAACCCCAAAAAATCCTATCGCTACTTTTTGTCCATTTCAATACTGATGCAGTGTTTTCGTCTGCAAGGTTGCTCACTCGGATATTAAAGGGCTGATAATTTCCCCAGCTAAATTTTGTGTGTTTATCGGCGTTTCCTGCCACATATTCCCACTCAGCTTCGGTTGGTAGTCGGTATGTTTTTCCAGTAGCATTCTTCAGCCAATTACAATATGCTTGAGCATCGTTCCAGCTTACATGTACTACTGGGTGATTGTCTTCCATGTCAGACCGAGGACTTCCTGATGGGTCAAATCTCCAATTGACGCCTTTTTTGGTTTCCCATCTTTCACCATTAAATATGTAGCTACCGCCCTTTTTTTCAGCATCGGTTTTATAACCAGTCGCATTTACAAATGCGCGAAAGTCGCTAACGGTTACTTCAAATTTGCTAATATAAAAGTTGTTGATTTTTACGTACCGAATAGGTTTCTCATCTTCTTTACCTTGAAGATTACCCATGGGAAATAAGCCTCCTTTGACTAGCAACATGGAGGTATTGATACTTTGAGGAAGGTTGGTACCGTAGACCCTTACTTTTAATTGACCCGAAAGGTTTTCTAGGTGAGTAAGTGGTAGCCAAACAATACGTTTGCCTTTACCTGTTTCTACAACTCCGAGATCGCCATTACATGCATGCAATGGTACACTTTTCCATAGGGAGTTATTGATACTGTACTGGAGAGATATATTTTGTGCCCCACCATCTACAAGATCATAATCTACAACTACTTGGTCATTATCGATCTTATAATCAACATGTTGGATACTTTGGGCACTGGCATACATCGAACCAAACAGTAATAAGGCTGTAATAAGTTTCATGTATTAAAGTTAGATGCTACAAGTGTGGTTAAAGCTATTTTAATCAATATGGAAAGGCGCTATGTGCCTAAATACATCACTTTTGTGTCAAAATAGAGTAGCAGAGGAGTTAATAAGCTCGGATTTACTGTCATAAAAATTAATGGTTAAACTACTTTTAAATAGGAAGTCAATTTCGATAGCATTGTTATCCTTTAGGCTGTAAGCAGTGGGTATTAGGCAAAAAATGTATTCATGCTTTTCTTAGAAATACTTTTGCGTGCATATTGCTTCGTGCGGGTTACCTAACTGACTTAGTTTTGAAAAATCTGACTTTTTTGAAGCTAACACAGCTTTTTATTAAGAATATATTATTAAGTAATCGTGCAAAATAAGATTTAAGTTTTGTGTTTTAGGGACAAGGCAACAGGCACAAGGCAAAGAGTGTTAAAATATTTTTAACGACCACGGACATGCATTTTTGCCATAGCCCATCGCCAAAAGCCGATACCTGAAAGCTTAAAGCACAATCTTAAACTTTATTTTGCCTACTAACTTAATAACGTCTCACTACTTAAATAAAATTAGGGTAGATTATGTGGCGGAAATCTACATTTCTTTTTCTACGCCTAGTCCAAACAAAGCAAAATCGTACTTGACAGGGTCATTTTTGTCGAGCATTCTTAAGTTTTCGGTAAGCTCTAATGCCGTCAGCCAATCTGTACTTTGGCGCTGTATCAAGCCTAATTTTCGTGCCACGCGGTCGACATGCACATCGCATGGACAGATAAGTTGGGCAGGTTGGATACGATTCCAAATACCAAAGTCAACACCATTATCATCTTGGCGAACCATCCATCTCAAAAACATATTAATTCTTTTACAAGTAGATTTTCGTAATGGCGTTGCAATGTGTTTCTGGGTTCTTTGCGGATAGTCTTCCAAACTAAAAAATAGCTGATGAAAGCCAATCAGTGCATTTTCTGTTGTTTGGTCATTCTCGTGCAAAAATCGTGCAAAAGCATCTTCAAGAGAGTCATATTTTGCATAATATTCTTTAAACCATTCGATAAAATAGAGAGTGTCGGTAGAATTGAAGGTTCGATGCTTGAAATTGAGGAAACGTTTTAGGTCAGAAGATTGATGTTGGGTGATAAATTGATGTGGTGCTCCGTCCATCAAAGTAATCAGTTCATTACATTTATTGATGATGGTTTTTCGTTGTCCCCAAGCAAGAATGGAGGCCCAAAATCCCATAATTTCAATATCTTGTTTTAGACTAAAAGCGTGAGGAATACAGATAGGATCGTTGGGTATAAAATTGGGTTGGTTAAACTCTTGGAATTTTTCTTCCAAGAGTTCTATCACAAATGAGTTCATTCTGAGGAAATAGTAATTAAGTTAGTGGGCAAAATAGAATTTAAGATTGTTCTTTGGGCTTTCAGTTATCAGCTTTCAGCTTTCGGCGGAGGGCTTAGTAAAACTTAGTAAAAAGTATGGATGTGGTTATTAAAAACCATTTTACACTCTTTGCCTTGTGCCTGTTGCCTAAACACATACCTCAAATCTAATTCTGCACGATTACTTAAGTTAGTAGGCAAAATAAAATTCAGCTTTGGGGCTTAATGCCTAAAGCTTACAGCCTATAGCGTATTAATGCAATTTTGTTTTACATTAATACTTAAGCGCTTGCTATTTTTTGATTTTTGATGCTATAAAAGCAATGAATTTTGATGGGATGGAGAAAATCCAAACCAGTACAGTATATAAAAAAGCAAAAGTAGCAATAGCTGGGAAAGCTAATGTATAGAGGATATTAAAAATGATTCCTCCAGTTGTCAGTGGTCTTTTTTGTCTTGGCATAATATAAAAACAAACAAGGGATAGTTACTTCCGTAAATATCCCTTGCTCGAATTAAGGAGTCATATAATTAATTTCTGCTTTGATTCGTTTGTCAACGGGATTGAGTTTTTCAAAAGCCCGAGGCGATAATTTGATCACCACTTTGTCGGTACCAAGGTCTGGTAGTCGGCCAATAACTTTTACCCAAATACTTTGTCCATTAGCAACGTTTTTTACGTTGACTAAAGTTCCCACTGGAGCTGTACGATGCAAAGCTAGATATTTTCCTGATTTGTCTTCTACATCAATAAGCTCAGCCAAGCCTGTTTCAATAGTTTTCTTATATCCTGATTGCGAGCGACTTACTTCAGATGAGAGTTTCACGTCTGATTCAGAGGTACTTACTGGCGTCGTCGGTTGAGGGTTAGTCGGAGAAGTTGGATAATTGGGCTGAACGTCTACTTTTTGAATAAAATTTCGTGCTTCTGTATTGTTTCTTTTGCTAGCTTCTGTGGGGTCGATAATGAGTACTTGACCCACTTCCAAATTATCAGAAGAAAGGCTATTCCACTTACGAACATCTGCTACAGCGATGTGATATTTTGATGCAATTCCATAGAGACTTTGGCCTGGCTCCACAAGGTGTGTAACCATTTTAGGACCGCCAGTATTACTTGGGCTGGTTTGTTGTGGTGGCGTTGTTGGATATTGCGGTGCTGGATCAACCTTACGAGGGGGTACTGATGCAGCAGGAGAACCTCCAAGGTTACGTAGAGTTCTGTTGTATGGGATTTTTAGAATGTCCCCTACTTTAATACCGTCTGGTGCACCAGGGTTTGCAGCCTTATATTCTGGCACATTGCTACCAAATCTTTTTACGATTGAGAACAAAGTTTGCTTAGGGTCCACTTTGTATTTAACAAAAGTTTTGTCTCCTTCTCTAATCAATCCCAAAGAATCTTTTACTACCTCTTTGGCTTCGGCAACAACAGTTGAACCTGTCAAAACCAAGCAGGTAAATGTTAATTCACTTAAGGATTTTTTAATTGAGCTCATAACCGTGTAATTGGCTTTTGTTCTTAACATATAGTAAAATTTCTGGTTTAACAGTGAAGGTGCCGAGACCTAATCCCTCTGATTCAGTAAGTAATTCGTTGAGCAATACTTCTTTACGATTGTTCACCACTAGAAGGTAATTCCAGAGTCTATTTTCTTGGTAAAGATAGTAAGAAATAATAATCTTGTCTTTATATTCTAAATAATCTACCCCTTTTTGAATATCAACATTTAATAAACGGTAAAGGAATCGATGAATTGCTGGAAAATACTCGTTTTGCTCAGTATAATGGACTGGTTGCAAATAACGATAGGGATGGCTGGAAAAATTATCTGATACTTGGGGTATATGCCCTGATAGTTCGCCGGTTTGTATGTTTAAATAATGTTTCTGGGTAACTTGAGGTTTGGTCTCCTCCGAAAACTCAATGATTTCTACTAGGTCATCGTTTAGTTTTCCAAGACTTTGCCACCATGTATTGATCGGGCTGGATTGCTTCCAAATCAATGCTGCATTGACTAAATCTATGCAGATGAGCTCCACTTTTCGAAGTGTTTCATTTCTTAGCTCTGCAACTAAATGGTGCTCACTAAGTTGGATATTCCAGATTTTTTCTTGAAATGTAAATGCAAATAGTTTTTTCACAAACAAGTAATTGATTAACGAAGAAAAAAGGTTTTAGGTATAAATAATATACCTCTAATTTTTGGCGAGACAGTGTCTGTATTGGCTTTTTTGACAAATACTCAAGATTTGAAATACGACCATCTGCCGACAAAATTAAGACTTTAGCGATAAAGTACTTTATTTATCAATACCCTTTCCTTAAATTTAAAGCCCTGATTGAAAAACGATTTTAAACATCTAGAATATCAGCTAATAATCAATTCTGATGCCAAAAACGTATATGATGATTACCTTTGAATAAATCTTGTTTTAAATAATACTTTTGTAAGTCGAGAAGGACTTTTTAAGTAACAACAAATAAGGCAAACTCTTGTTTAATTACGGAGAGAAATGTAAAATTAAGATCATTTTATTGAAAACTAATGATATGAAAATTCTTGGAATAATTCCTGCACGATATGCTTCTACTCGATTTCCTGCCAAACCCTTGGTAGATATTGGAGGGAAATCAATGATTCAACGTGTATATGAGCAAGCAAGTTCAGCAGAGGTATTGTCAAAAGTGGTAGTGGCTACAGACGATGAGCGTATTTTTGAGCACGTTCAGGCGTTTGGTGGGGCAGTAGTAATGACCTCAACGGAGCATCCTAGTGGTACAGACCGTTGTTTTGAAGCCTTGCAAAAGGTAGAAGCAGAGTTTGAAGAAGTGTTTGATTATGTGATTAATATACAAGGTGATGAACCTTTTATTCAACCTAAGCAAATTGAAATTTTAGCTGGTTGTTTGGATGGAAATACAGAGTTGGCAACTTTGATTAAAAAAATTGAAGATCAAGTAACTTTATTTAATATCAATACACCCAAAGTGATTTTCAATGAATTGGATGAGGCTATTTACTTTTCACGCCAAACGATTCCGCATTTGCGTGGAATAGAGCCAAGTGAATGGCTCAATGTTCATGATTTCTACAAGCATATCGGAATTTATGCGTACCGAAGTGATATTTTAGGCAAAATTACCTCACTTCCGATGGCTGTTCTCGAAAAAGCAGAATCGTTGGAGCAATTGAGATGGCTAGCACATGGATACAAAATAAAGGTTGCCATTACCCCATACGATAGTTTTGGAATAGATGTACCTGCGGATTTAAAAGAGGCAGTGGAAAGACTTAAGAAATAATTTACTTCAGGTTATCAATAATGTTTTGATAACCTTTTTTATGCTCCAATGTTCTCCATCTATCAGGTGGTGTCTTGTGACAATTCATTTCGCAAAGCAAATTTTAGATTAACTTCAAATAACAGACAACAATGAAAAAACTATTTTACCTAATTACCTTTTGCCTTACGAGCTGGGCTGGTATAGCTCAAAAAACACAAAACAACGAAGCGTTTGCACATACATTTTCGATAGTAGCCCGAGACCCTCAAACGGGTGATATGGCGGTTGGCGTTCAAAGCCATTGGTTTAGTGTAGGAACAACGGTGTCGTGGGCCGAAGCAGGTGTTGGAGCTATTGCAACACAAAGTTTTGTTAATAAGTCTTTCGGAATAAGAGGTTTAACTTTGTTGAAATCTGGTAAAACAGCTCAAGAAACACTTGATATTCTTTTATCTGACGATGCTGGAAAAGAAGTTCGTCAGGTTGGAATTGTCGATAAAAACGGAAATGTGGCTGTACATACTGGCAAGAATTGTGTAGATTTTGCAGGTCATGTAAAGGGGACTCAGTTTTCAGTACAAAGTAATATGATGCTTACAGATAAAGTACCTGCTTCCATGGCAAAAGCTTTTGAGGCAAGTGCTAATTTACCGCTTGCCGAAAGAGTTTTAAAAGCAATGGAAGCGGCTCAGGCAGTAGGAGGTGATATTCGTGGAAAACAATCTGCTGCCTTATTGGTCGTAAATGCTACTGACACAGGAAAACCTTGGGATGATAATCATAAGGTCGATTTGAGGGTTGATGACCACGCTTTGCCACTAGTAGAATTAGCTCGATTATTGAAAGTACAACGAGCCTACGAGCATATGAATGAGGGAGATTTGGCAGTGGAAAAAAACGATATGAAAAAAGCGATGGAGGAATATGGCGCCGCTATGAAAATGTTTCCAAATAACTTAGAAATGCAATATTGGACAGCAATTGCTTTGGCGAATAGCCATCAAATTGCGAAAGCAACTGCCATGTTGAAAAAGATTTACGCAAAAGATACTAACTGGCTGGAAATGACCAAGAGACTACCCAAAGTAGGATTATTGACTGTTTCAGAAAAGGAATATCAACAGCTTTTACAGCGTTAGTTTTGTCCGAATACTCAATTTTATATACTAATCTTTACTACTTATCCTTTATAGAAGTGGAGTTGTTGAAATCCTTATTTAAACATCACTCCACGCTCTCAGCTTTTGTACATTTTTAATTTTATTGCTTAAATATCTTACTTTTATGAAAACTAAATTCTTATTTATTGCGCTCGTATTTGCTTTAGTATCTACAGTTAGTTACCGCTCGAATGCCCAATTATACAAGTCGGCGCTGGGTCTGCGTTTGGGTGCTGCCAATGGGATCACTTTCAAGACTTTTGTAAACAAAAATGCAGCATTTGAGGCAATTGGTACTTTCCGTTATCGTGGATTTGGCCTTACTGGCTTGTACGAGGTGCATGGAAGAGCCTTTAATTCTAGAGATTTTAACTGGTTTATTGGTGGTGGTGGTCACGTTTACACATGGGGTGACGACAGACCAAGTTGGTTGACTGGCGACAAACGTACCGTGTTGGGACTAGATGGTATTTTGGGGTTGGAAGGTAAAGTAAGAACAATTCCTTTGGCGATAAGTTTAGACTGGAAACCGACCGTCAACATTATCAATTATTCTGGATTTTGGGGCGATGAGTTTGCTTTATCTTTCAGATATACGTTCTAAAATAATTGAGGAATAATTTCATTGTAATTCCTCTTCAATGTTTTTTTGAAGTGCTTTGATTTTTTTAATCACGTCTTCACATGTTGAAATAATAAACATTCTATTTCTTTTGATTCTCCATAAATCAAGAAGTAGAATGTTTTTTTCTTTTTGTCCTAAAATAATAGGATACCTAATTCCTGAAAGCTTGCCCTCGGCATCTAAAATCAAATTACTCGAGAAATAATCATTGAATTTGTTGTAATATACTTGATGAAACTGTAGCTCTGAATAGTCCTCTTCTAGCTTTCGGATAGAGTTGAAGTCATTTTCATAAAGTGAGAGAATCTGTAATCGTAGAGAATCATTCTCAATAATTTCTAAGCCCTTTGATTTGAGTGTTTGGTATCCAGAAGAATTTTGAATAGAAATAAAATTTCTGAACAATCTAAAGTGATATTGCCTGATAGAGTCGCTGGATACTGGCTGATTCAGTATCACTTTTTGGAAATAACTGGCTGCTTGAATTCCCTGCTGATGCCCTTCCATATTGAGCATAATATCTTTGACGTCTTGTTTGAGTCCATTATTGATTTCTGATAAAATCTTGATTTCTACATATTTATCTTTTCGAGTTTCATTCCAGCTGTCGAGTGCGAAGGCTGCAAAAACACCAATGAAGATAGATAAAAACTCAAATCCAAATTTTTTGATAGCGTCAATAGATATAATTTTTTTCATAAAATGATTTGATTCAGAGCATGATTGTAGGTATTAGTTTCGAATATTACGAGATATATCACTTATAAACAACAAGAGACATCTCGAATTTTTAAAATTCAGGATGTCTCTTATTGTTTATAAATATGCTACTTTACTGTTCTACTAGCCTAGTTTACGACATATTTCCCATCTGATGCAATAGTCACTTTAGGAAGTTTATGGGTAGTTTCGAAGTATTGATACCCTGGTTTTAGCCAAGACCAAAATTCAATTAAGTCATTATTGGCGCTAAATTCTTGTTTTAAGGCATTGTAATTGTCATCACTCAATTTTGTCGGGAAAATATGAACAGGAATATCATTTCCACTATTTTTTGCTTTGATTGCGAAAAGATACAATTCGTTGATAAGTTCGTCACCAACAGGGATACAGCCAATGGTCAAACAAGAACCGTGGATAAAGATATTGTCGCCTGGGTTGACAGGGTCAGCAAATTTAAGGTCAGAAGCATTAGGATAACCTACTCTAAACGAAAGGATGTATTCACTTTGAGGATTGAAAGCATTTACGGTGTAAAAACCTTCGGGCATTTGTCTGTCACCAGAGCGGCGTTTAGGGCCTAAGACACCTGTAGTGGCACAAAAATCATAGGTTTTTGCCAAAGTATATTGTGCGCTTTCTTGGTTTTTGACCCAAACTTCAAGAACTCTTTCTTTCTTGAACGCCCTGATATACATATCATACTTTTGCGTATTGATACCTTTTGATTTTAATAAATCCTCCACAGCCTTTCCTTTGAGTTTGACAGCTTCGCGTACACGCGGGAACTGTAATTGTTTTGTGTAAAAAGAAGGATTTGTCTGAGCAAAACCTCCAAAGCCTAAAAGTGTAATAAAGGCTAGGAAAATGTGTTTCATGGTTCGGATTGAATATTAAAGGTTCAAATAAATTTAAAAGTCAATTAGTAAGCTTATGACGTGTTTATGTGTGAAAGTCTCACAAACAAGGTACAAAAAAGTGTGCAAAAGTCAAGGAAGAGTCAGAATTCCTTAAATGCCAAATTTAATAGTTGACATCAGATTTTCTCAAAAATATTTTATTGAATTGACCATATAGCGTAACTTTCCAGCTTCAAAATGGAATCCAATACACAACAATGATTACAGCCTCTTATTTGAAAAGTACCTTGTCGGAAGAATTTCCCCCACAAGATTGTAATATATTTCTGAAAGCACTTTGGTATGATGCGAAAGGCGATTGGGAATCCGCTCATGAAATAGCTCAATCAAACGAAGGAAGTCAACCCTATGATCGCTTGCATGCCTATCTGCATCGCAAGGAAGGCGACAACTGGAATGCCAATTATTGGTACTCACGTGCCAAGTCCAAAATGCCATCCTATTCATTAGAAAAAGAATGGGAAAACTTGGTGGTTGAACTACAACGATAGATTTAATTTTTTAATTACGACTTACAAATGACGAAAATTACCCAATATATAGAAGAAGCCAAAGGGAAAACACTCTTTTCAATTGAGATTATTCCTCCTGTGAAAGGTGAAAGTATTCAAACATTGATGAATAATATTGAGCCTTTGATGGAGTTTCAGCCTCCTTTTATTGAAGTTACCTATCACCGAGAAGAATTTATTGAGAAGGTCATCAATGGAAGAATCGAGAAAATACCTACTCGTAAGCGCCCTGGAACGGTCGGAATCTGTGCTTCGATTATGAACCGATTCAAGGTAGACGCGGTACCCCACGTGATTTGTGGAGGTTTTACACAAGAGGAAACCGAAGATTTTTTGTTTGATTTACATTACATTGGTATCGATAATGTATTGGTGCTACGTGGTGACCCTGTGAAAGGTAATGCTGCTTTTGTGCCAGAGAAGGGAGGCCATGCTTATGCTAGTGAGCTACTAGAACAAGTGGTAAGTATGAATCAAGGAAAGCTCTTGCATGAAGAAACCGAAAGCACCCCGACGAATTTTTGTATCGGTGTGGCAGGCTATCCCGAAAAGCATTTTGAAGCTCCCAATTTCCAAGTCGACTTTGAGTATTTGAGAAGAAAAGTTGCATTAGGAGCTGATTATATCGTCACTCAAATGTTTTTTGACAATCAAAAGTATTTTGATTTTGTGAAAAAATGCCGTGAAGAAGGAATCAATGTCCCAATTATCCCAGGACTTAAACCTTTGGCAACTCGTAAACAATTGACTGTATTGCCAAGAATATTTCACTTGGATATTCCAATAGATTTGGTCAATGCTGTAAATGCTTGCAAATCGGATAAAGATGTCAAGCAAGTGGGTATCGAATGGTGTATCCAACAGTGTAAAGAGTTGATGGATTTTGGTGCGCCAATTTTACATTTTTACACGATGTCAAAATCAGAAAGTACGCAAAAAATTGCTCAAGCTATTTTTTAAAAATAGTAAATAAAAACTAAGGGAAAGGTAGGCTTCTTGGAGTCTGCCTCTTTTTTTAGGGTCAATTCATTAGCGGAAAGCTGTTTTCAAAACCATTTAAACAGTTTCATCATGAATTACTCAAAGAATCCAAGTTACTTGATTATTTTTGAGACAATAGAGTCCAAATTAATTACAAACTCATTTAAGAGATAGTTGTCATACATGGTAATACATTTACAATCCTTTATACGATTTATAGTACAAAAGAGAAAAATATTTCTTGGACTGGCTTTGCTAACTTTTAGTATGGCTTTTTTGGTCTATTTTTTAAGTGAAAAAGGACCCGTAAGTGCTACCGAAGATAAGTATCTGTATGACGTTCAGCAGAAGGTACAGGAAGAAGTAAATGTTTCGCAGGAAGATTTACGTAAAATAATCGCTACGCTACAAACACTAGGTCCTAAGCCTCAGTTTTCTCAATTTGCTGTTCAGGCGACACATCCGTATTTTATTTTTAAGAATCACGCTCTGATTTATTGGTCAGATTCAAAATTTGTTCCTGAATATGAAAAAGTAAGAGGTACTTATACGGTTCGTTCATTTGAAATCGACAGGAATAAATTTGTGGTAAATCATGCGCAAACAGGTGAGTATGAAATATTTTCGCTGATAGAACTGTTTCGATTATACGAGTCAGAAACCAACCATCTGAAATCTACCTATAATCCTGCGATTTTTTCGATAGACCCACAAAATTTAAGTGTCGAGAAATCTACGAATCCTCACCTAAACATTCATACCGAAGATCAGATATTTTTATTTGTGGTTACCCCACCCAAGGCCGATAGCTTAAAAAATCAATCAATTCCTGTCAATGTCATTGTGCTTGGTGTATTGGGGTTATTTTTATTGACCATATTCGTATTGAGTCTGATTTGGGTATTTAATCATGAGCACCAATATGAGAAGGCTTTTTTGCTTTTAGTTGTTTTTTTAGTGGGATTGAGGGGTGTAATGCTGTTTTATTCCTTGCCTTTTATTTTCTACGAAAGCAACTTGTTTAATCCCAAGTTTTATGCTTCATCGGCTATTGTACCTTCTTTGGGTGATTTAATACTCAATTTGATAGTAATATTTTTCTTGTTGTTGTACTTGGTGAATTATTACTACAAAATGAAATTCTATTTGTGGGTGATGCACGTTTCTCAAAGTCTAAAAATAACCATTGCCAGCATTTTTGTCTTCCTGAGTTTTTACATTTACAAAAGCCTCTATTTTGTACTAGTCAACATTTATATCTTCTCGCAATACCGACTAGATCTGTCTCTCAGTATTGACTTTTGGGACAGACCTCTCAAAACCTCCTGTATTGGTATATTTTTGTTGGTAAGCTTAGTGTATTTCCTAGCGACGCATGTGCTTATAAACTTATTTATCAAGCTTTTACGTTTGACAAAGCCAATGGTTTATATGGGCTTGTTGCTTGTGACGTCTTTGCTTTCCATGGCGTTTTGGGCTTTGTTATTAGATATTGGAATAGGGGTGTTGAGCTTACATGGCTTGTACATAGGCCTGATTTGTTGGATGCAGTTTCCACGATATCTCTATACTTTTCGATACCAAACGACAATCTATTTCTTTTCGGCGTCAATTATTTGTGCGGCTATGGCCACCAATGTGGTTTATAAACAAGCCAGTCGGAGAGATTTGGTAATGAAACAACAATTAGGGAAAAAGTACTTAGCCGAAAATGATGAGATAGGGGAGTTTCTACTGAGCAAACTTGTCACTCAAATTAAGGAAGATACAACTCTGATGAAAATTGCTCGAAAAGCGCTTTTACCAAGAGAACAAGTACAGAATTATGTCAAAAAATCATTGTTAGATAACTACTTTGATTATTATGATGTAGAAATATCGGTATTTGACCCAGCTGGTAATTCGCTTACAAATGTAGAAGGATCTTCTAATTATGCAGCGTACGAAAAGGAGTATAACAAGCCCAAATATAAAACCAATTACCCTGACTTATTTTTCATTAATGAACCTCGCAATGGGTTTGTAAAACAATATGTCGAGTTTGTTCCATTAGAGACCAATTTTGATGAAAAAGTAGGATATATCGTGCTAGATTTGCGTGAGCGTGATGGTATAACAAAAGATGCTTTTTCTGATTTGACGATGTCTGATGGCTCCCAGCTGGAATTAGGGAATTTTAGTTTTGCCGTTTATGAAAACGGACGCATTGTGAATTCAGGTGGGAAAGGGTATAATTATGAAAGAAAAATGCCTTTATCTGTCTTAAATAATCCTTTTTTATTTTCTGAAGGTATTACTTACAGCGGATTCAAACACTTGGGTGTAACTGGTAAAAATAATCGAAAAATTATCGTTTCGTCAGAGGAAATGACGCCTTCGGGGCTATACTCCAATTTTTCATTCTTGTTTTTAGTATTAGTAGTTACCATTATTTGTGTGATGTTGCTGTATTCGGTTCGATATGGTTTTACTCGTATGAATGTAAGTTTGGCAACTAAGATTCAGATTTATTTGAACGTAGCCTTTCTACTCCCTTTGATTTTAGTGGTGGGGATTACCTTAAGTATTATCGGAACAAAATTGGCAGAAAGTCAATCTCAGTCCTATCTGAGTCAGACCGAAAATGTTAGTATCAGTGTATGGCCAGCGGTGGATAAATATGCTCAGGGCAAAATGAGCGAAGAGTTTTTGTCGGACACTTTAACAAAAATTGTTTCGAATAGTAAAAAGTTTGTAAGCATTTTTGATACAACAGGGAAGTTACTAGCAACAAACAAAAACCTGATTTATAGAACCAATATGGTTTCAAAATTCTTGAATCCACTGGCCTATATCAAGTTGATGGAAGAGAAGGAGCTAAAAGTAAGTTTGAGCGAACAACTAGGTAATTTGACATTTACGACCTCCTTCCTCGGAATACGTTCGAACGAGGGGCGCCTTTTAGGAATTATTAGTATCCCTTTTTATGATGCGAAAGTGTGGTATGAGAAAGAAGTAAGTGCTGTAATTGGGTCATTATTAAATGCCTTTACCACGATTTTCGTGATACTATTACTCTTATCATTTTTGCCTCTAATGCGCTTACGGTTCCTTTACGGATTATTACCAATAAATTACGAAAAATAGATTTGAGTAAAACCAATGAGGCATTAAGCTGGCGCTCTGACGATGAAATAGGCGTTTTGATAAAAGCCTATAACCAAATGCTAGTCAAGTTAGAGGAATCTAAAATTGCTTTGTCAGACTCCAATAAGCAGTCAGCTTGGCAACAAATGGCAAAACAGGTAGCACATGAAATCAAAAATCCTTTGACACCAATGAAGTTATCCTTGCAGTTGTTGCAACATAAGCTTTCGCGTGGGGTAACGATTGATGCCGTTCAAATAAAAGACCAGATAGATTCGCTTACGGGTCAGATAGATAACTTGTCTTACATTGCTAACTCTTTCTCAGATTTTGCTCGAATGCCAATTCCTAAGCAAGAGGTTTTTGACATTGTCGCAGAAGCTACCATGGTGATTAATCTATTTTTGGAGGACAAAACCATTCGTTTGATTAAGGATATTCCTGCAAATTCGATTTATGTGGTTGGAGATAGACATCTTACAGGAAATATTATTAAAAACCTGATTGTAAATGCCATTCAATCAGTGCCTTCACACCGAAGTCCTATTATTACGGTACGCCTCATTAGAGGAATCGAGGCCATAACGTTTAGTGTAACCGATAACGGTATAGGTATCCCAGAAGAAGACCGCAGTAAAATTTTTATGCTTGATTTTAGCACCAAAGAACAAGGTTCTGGTGTTGGACTTGCACTGGCAAAATGGGTTGTTGATAATGCCAAAGGTAGCATTTGGTTTGATACACAAACTAGCACAGGTTCGACCTTCTATTTTACCTTACCTTTGAATCAATAAACTCGGTGGGTAATATCCACAAAAATAAAAAGAGGTCGGAGCTAAGCTCCGACCTCTTTTTATTTCTCATCATCCAATTTAACGTGGCCCCAGTTTTCACCAGAACGAATACGGTTAAGTTGTGTATGAGTGATGCCAAATTGCTTTGCAATCATTTTCAGACGGTTTTTGTCTGAGCGAAGCATCTTTTTAATCATCAAAACCTTACTTTCTGTGAGTTTGTAGTTTTTGGTTCTTCTTGGAATAACTTTGTCTCTCACAGCTGGATTATCACGGTTATGAATGGTCATTTCATCACGTGTAACCCATTTCAAATTTTCCCAGTGGTTGTTAAGCTTGTCGTGGTCGAGGTGGATGACAAATTTCTTCTCATCCGAGTCTTTTTTCAAGAAAAACTCAGCCACAAGTTTATGTACATAGCGATTCAAGGACTTATTGCCTCTTGCTCTGATATTCAATGATTTATATCCTTGAATTTTTGAGCCAGCAATAATTTCGCCATTTACAGGGTCATTTTGGAAACTTTTAAGTCTTCCATAGTTGGATACCTGATAACGAGGAGGATTTTCTACTTCAGTGAACGGAATATCCACCCATTTCTCGTTCCAGAAACTACTGATTTTGTTGATTTTCAACGCTGTTTTCTTTTCTGTCATGGGTGTAAAGATTAAGGATTATACAAATAACAACAACTAAACCTATTATACAATTGGTTTGTTTCTAATCAATTAAATTTTGTAAAGTAAGTAACGTAATTAACATGATTCATAGGCTAACTTCTTGAGGTTTCGACCGTATGCTACTCATCTAGCATCATTAAGTAAATAAGCAAAATTTAAGAAATTTTACCCGTCTTAGGCTTTATGCTTTAAACAAAAAGAGTCAAAGAATTTCTTCCGAAATTATGAATACATTTTACCTAATGCCTAGGGCTTGTAGCCTAAAACTTGTGAACACAATACTTAATAGACCTCATTTAGTAACTATAAATCAAACATGGTCAAAGATAATTGATTTATTGTAGCGAGCAATCTAACTATAAGATTACGAGAGTTTGTCGTTTTATTGGGTTAGGTCTAATCAAAATATAACACTCTATGATAACTCAACATCTAGTGATTTTGTTTCAAGCAATTCGTCATAAATATAACGAACTGCTTGAGTAAATATATCAAAATTAGAATTAAAAATTGCTTATAATTCAAAAATTTTACACTCTCCTGCTAACAAGCTATTAACGATAAATACACCGTTTGATTGCGTAACATTTTGTAATGGCGATGCAAAAGTTGAAAAAATATTTTTGAGTTCTGTACCGATTAATGCTCCTTTTAGCTCAATAGCCGTAATATCTTGCTCAATATCTAGGTTTGCAAGAAATACGTAGTTGCCAAGTCCTTCAATTTTCCAAGCAATTACTTTATGTTGGTTTTCTGCTGATGGACTAATCAACCAATGTATTTTTTGATGAATAATCTTAGGCATCAGCTGGTCTGAAATTACCTTTATTTGCTCTAAATTATGGAATAACGTTCCATTTTTTCCCCATATATACGGTCCGTGGGTAGCTTTGGGTCCTTCGTCGAGCTGAAAAACATATAATTTTGTATAATTTTCGTTTGGTGCAGGTACAGGATGTGGGTCGCGCTGTTCGTAACCCAGACTCATGTACGAGGGCATATCCGTTAGAAATAATGCCATGAAAAGACGCAATTCGTTTCCTTTTAGATAAAATTCATCAAAACGAGGGTCGTCCTTATCAGCGGTCATGATCGTAAAGTTAGGCGCAAAACTACGCGTTTGTGCCAATTCATGATAACGAGCAAATTCTGCTATAAATCTTGGCGAGCCCACTACCATCGACTGTAAGTCACCAAGGGTAGAATCTGTATCTGAACCTTCCAAATGTTCTTCTTCAACTCCATACGCCATTTCGTTCGGAGGAGCCAAGAAGCTTTCTGCAAAATATCCAAACGAAGGCTTGTGTTGTCGAATAAAATGTTTGATGTATTTATGAATATCGTAATACAAATCAGGATTTTCAGGCGTGCCTTCTGGGCGCATCTGCACGTGTGACATATCGCCACGCATAAAATCAAAATTGAAATCGAGCGCAAAAGATAGGTAACGATTAGCTACATACTCCCAAACTTCTACACGAGGTTTTTCAAAGTCAATTTCCCAATCTGCATTATTATTTTTAGCTTCATGAAGCTTAAATCTACCCAAAGGCCCAAAAACACGAGACATCGCTTGTGGCTTAGCAATAACATAGTCGCGCCATACTCTTCCGTCTTCATCAACTGTTTTTGCCTCGTCGTGTGGGTCTACTGCCAAACCGCGATATGGTGGCGCCATAGTGGCAGGTACAGGCTCATAACCTTCTTCAAACAAATAGCTGATAAACTGATTACGGCGTCCATTTCGTCCCCAAAGGTCTTTTTTCTGACCAAATAATACTAATATTCGATCTGATTCACTGATTTGAGTATTGTCAAAAAATGCCTGAACATTGTCTGGGTAAGGGATATTGACCGAAGCACCTACTTTTTGTAAGAACTCAAAAATACGTTCCTGAACTTTTAGATGTAAATTTTCTTCATGGTTTAAAATCTCGAATTCTTTTCGTTGTAACCATTCAAAATACTGAGGATTGGCAAGGGCGATTTCCGAATAACGATCAGTATGTGGAATTACGTCCATGCCCACAGTTTTGCCTAAAGCATGTAAGATATTGACTACCACTTTCAATTGCTTTTCGACAGTATCCAAATGAGGATAGTAGCTTGCTAATTCAGCATCATAGAACTCAGGATTGATGTTCCAACCAGCCATACCATACAAACTTGCGACTACACCACATTCCCAAATAGGCAATAGGTGAATTGAAGATTGTGAAGCAGGCAACGTGAGAGAGTACTTTACTACATTCCAAAAGCTCTGAATCGTTCGAACATTGATACCAACCATATTTACCGTTTTGAGCCATTGTCCATCAGTCAATGACTTTACAGGACTATCTACGGTATTGTTGGGGTTAATGGCTTGATAGAAAGTGGCTTGTCCCAACTTTCGCTCTAGTAAATAAGCTATTTGGGCGGTTGGAATCTTAACGGCCAATTCGGGCAAAAGATGCGGTATAAATTGACTTTGCCCATTGAGATAGGGCGCAATTAAGTGCTGCTGATTGTTTGCCCATAGCTGGCAAAAATCATCATGTGTATTTGGGATATTCATAGATTAATATAAAAATGGATAATGGAACGTAACAAATGTCAGTAATACTGAAACTATTAGTTCTCTTAAATTTGTTTTAAAAGTAAACAAATTCTTGAAAATTACATATTTTTTGCCTTTGATATTACTTCGAGTAATAGAGTAAGGGAATGATATATAAATACTTATGGCAAAAAAACATTGGTGATTGGCGCAACGACCAATTCTGCAAGATATGCCTACATCGCAACCAATATGCTCTTAAATCACGGGCACGAAGTAGAGCTTTTGGGAATAAAAAAAGGAGAAGTCGCTTCTATTCTTATTCAAAATGGTTTTCCTAAATTGGAAAATATAGATACCGTTACTATGTACATCGGTCCACAGCATCAGCCAGCGTATTATGACTACATACTTGAACTGAACCCAAAACGTATCGTATTTAACCCAGGCACCGAAAATCCTGAGTTTGAGACTTTGGCACAAAGTAAGGGAATAGCGGTGGAAGAAGCCTGTACCTTGGTATTACTCTCGACAGGACAGTATTAATTTGAAAATTTGAAAATTTGTAAATTTGAAGATTTGAAAATGTGCTGATTTGTTAATTTGAAGATAAGAAGTAGGAAATATTAAATTAAAAGTATATCTGAGGCCTGATTACTGGACAAAATTGAATGTACTAGTTCAAGACTTAGTCTTGGACTCATTTTTTTAACAGTTTAAAACTGTTTTTACAAAATTCAGTGAAAAAGTCTAAATACCTTTTCTCTTTTTGTCCAGTAATTAGACTGTTAACTAATAACGTTTTCCTATTTAATTGAAAGGATTGATAAAAAATATGAGGTTGTTTAGCTCTATTTATCGACCTTATTCTCTATCTACGAAACATTTTCAAATCTTCAAATTGACAAATCTTCAAATTGATTAGTCTTCAAATCAGCACATTTTCAAATTAAATAACTACCACCTAATCAAAGCAGAACCCCATGTGAAACCACTTCCGAAAGCCGCCAGACATACCAAATGTCCATCTTTAATTTTCCCCATTTCCCAAGCTTCACTTAAGGCAATTGGGATGGATGCTGCGGTGGTATTGCCATATTTTTGGATATTATTCATTACTTTTTCTTCTGGCAAGCCCATTTGCTGGCGCACATACTCCGAAATACGAAGGTTGGCTTGATGTGGCACCAATAGGTCAATATCTTCTGGAGATAAATTGTTTTTATCCAAAGCTTCTTTAATTACTTCTGGAAAACGAACTACGGCGTGTTTGAACACCATATTCCCATTCATAATCACCTCTCCAGTATTTTTATCTTCGAACAAATCATCATAAAAACGCTTTGGACGGCTACTTCCAGGGTCTTTTACGTACAAGTCTTCGGCATACGTACCATCGGCGTGTAAGTGCGTCGAAAGAATTCGATGCGAGGGGTCGGTAGTTGCTTGTACGACTGCTGCACCTGCACCATCGCCGAAAATAACCGCTACACCTCTTCCTTCGGTGGTATGATTAAGAAAGGTAGATTGTATTTCAGCACCAATGACCAAAATGTTTTTATACATTCCCGAACGAATAAATTGGTCTGCTGTTGAGAGCGCATATACAAATCCAGAGCATTGGTCACGAATATCTAGGACACCGACGTTTTGCATGCCCAAATTGCGTTGTAATACAAAGCCTGGCCCTGGGAAATAGTAGTCGGGCGTAATCGTAGCGTAAACAATAAAATCAATTTCCTGAGGCGTTAGCCCAGCACGTTCGATGGCAATTTTAGCGGCTTCGGTAGCCATTGAGGCATTCGTGTCCTTGCCGTAAGTAAAATATCGACGTTCTTTAATACCTGTTCGCTCGGTAATCCAAGCGTCGTTGGTATCCATAATGCTTTCGAGGTATTGATTAGAAATTACATTTTCAGGAACGTAATGTCCTAGTCCCACAATTTTTGAATAATACATATTTTTGCCAAGTGAATTAGTTTGTTGTTGATATTAAAGAAAAATAACAAAAGTGTATTTTTCTTTTGAAAATTTCCCCCTTACTGTTTTACTTAAATATTTGTGTAAAAGTAGGAAAAAATTATCTTTTTCGGTGTTGATTCGTAGCTAAACAAAAAGTAATTAGAAATCCATCTTACCTAAAATATAAAGAGCTTCTTTCAAACTTTTGTTTAAAAGAAGCTCTTTTCATGATTTTGGAAATAGTTACTTTTTCTCCCCCATCAAATTATCAGCAATCGAAATCAGGATATAGATAAAGATAATCACTGGAATAGCAACGAATTTGAAGACCAAAATTAATGCTAATGAAAGTATTAAGAAGATATATTTGACTTGATTAGATTTCCAATCAAAGTTCTTGAATTTCAAAGCAAAAAGCGGTAGTTCTGCTACCAACAAATAAGACATTACAATTGAATAAATAATCAAAACATTGTAATTGAGCACATAATCACGGTATTCGGGATGATACACCAAAATCAACGGCAACGACGCCACTACCATGCCATTGGCTGGCGTAGGCACTCCAATGAACGAATGACTTTGGCGGGTATCTACATTGAATTTTGCTAATCTTAATGCCGAAAATACGGCTAGTACAAAAGCAATATAAGGTTTATAAAAACCAAATAATCCTACAGTACAAGTTCCCGTTGTACAACTTCCTTCGATAAGCTTTAGCATGATAAAGGCTGGCAAAACACCAAAAGTTACCATGTCTGCTAAGGAATCCAATTCTTTACCGATGGGAGATTGCGCATTGACCAAGCGAGCAATAAAGCCGTCGAGCCAGTCGCAGACTAATGCCACACCAATGAGGATTGAAGGCAAAATTAATTTATCGGGCTGGTTGATAAAATCTGGCGTGGAAAGAACAATATTTAACCCAAAAATCCCACAAAGTAAATTTCCACATGTGAGAGCATTAGGGATATGATTTTTGATTGAAAACATGCTGTGTTGTGCTTAAAGTCTGACAAATGGATTATTCTTTTTCTCAAAACCAATTGTCGTACTTGATCCATGACCAGGGTAAACTACGGTTTCGTCGGGAAGTGTGTATAATTTTGTTTTAATACTTTTTTCTAAATCGGCGAAGCTACATAGAGGTAAGTCGGTACGTCCTACACTTCCTTTGAACAATACATCGCCACCAATTACAAAATTTTGTTTTTGGGCATAAAACACTACGTGCCCAGGAGCGTGTCCTGGCGTAAAGAAAACCTGTAAAGTGCTATTGCCAAAACTTATATCTTTCCCTTCCTCCAAATACTCATCCACTGAAGCATGCTCATAGGCAGGAAATCCCCAAAATGCGGCTCTATCAGGTGCTGAATTTAACACTGGAATGTCTTTTTCGTGTAAAAAGTAGCTAATGTTATAGTTTCTTTTGATGAACGCATTACCCAAAATATGATCTATATGAGCGTGTGTATTGAGCAATTTAACAGGTTTTAGTTTTTTCTCCGAAATAAAATCTGTCAATGCCTTACGTTCCTCATACACGTGACAACCCGGATCGATGATGACACATTCTAAAGTTTCGTCCCATAGAATGTAGGTATTTTCTTGGAAAGGATTAAATGTAAATATTTCTATCTGAATCATTTTCTTGTAAGAATAAGTCTATACTGACAAAGTTATAAAAATTAAGTAAAGCGAAGTTATTCGTTAACAGTATATCAGTGATTTGAATGAATACCTAAGTTAGTGGGCAAAATAGAATTTAAGATTGTGCTTTGGGCTTTCAGGTATCGGCTTTCGGCAGTGGGCTTTTTAAAAAGCATGGCTGTGGTTAATAAAGAGCATTTTAACACTCTGTGCCTTGTGCCTGTTGCCTAGTGCCTAAACAAATAGCTTTAATTACCCATTTGTTAGGCGCTCATCAAAAACATCGTTGGTTTTTTGTGCAAATCAGGCTTTTGTTTTTTCCATTCCGAAATAGTTTTGGTTTGGATAAACTCATCTTCTGCACTTACATTACTGGCAATACAAAGTTTGATATTGCCTTGACAAGTTTGCAAAATATCTTCCAAAAACTGATTATTACGAAATGGCGTTTCCATAAATATCTGCGTTTGGAGTTTTTGAGCGCTTTTTTCTAAATTCTTTAAAGATTTCTGCCTTTCAATTTTATCAATCGGTAAATAGCCATGGAAAATAAAAGATTGACCAGAAAAACCCGAAGCCATCAAACCCAGAAGGATAGAGGATGGCCCAACAAGCGGACATACCCTAATACCCATTTCATGGGCTATTTGTACAGCAACAGCCCCCGGGTCTGCTACACCAGGGCAGCCTGCCTCTGACATGACGCCGATAGATGCATCGGCAGGAATTTGTTTAAAATAGGAACGAACCTTATCAGCGGTAGTATCTTTATCCAATTCAAAAAATACTAATTCGTCAATAATCTTGCCCAATTTGAGTTCGCTGATACAACGACGAGCCGTTCGAATATTTTCTACAAAATAATAATTTGTTTGTTTGACTACCTCCAATATTTGTGGTGCCAATACCTGATGTGCCGTATTGGGCGCCATTGTGGTTGGGATAAGATATAAAGTCTTCATGGAGGGGACTATTGTACAAATTCTCGTGTGATTCTAATAAATTCTTGTGGGTTGTCTGCCTGTACCCAGTGGCCTGCGCCCTCGACAGTGACTAATTCGTAGTTAGGGAAAATTTCCCAAATACGACGTTCGTCTTCTGGCTGGATATAGTGCGATTCGGAGCCACGGACAAATAGTACAGGTTGGTCTACCACATGTTCGTTGTCTAATTCGTGACCAACTACATCAATATTCTTAGAGATTACAGGTACGTTGATTCTCCAATCAAATTGATTGTCTTTTTCTGGGTTTCTCCAAAGGTTTTTAATCAAAAACTGACGTACCCCTTCTTTTTCCTCAAAGCGTTTTAAAATTTCGTTGGCCTCGGTACGACTACTAAGATTAGGAAGATCGACAGCCGCTAGTCCTTGCAAAATCATGTGGTGATGCACAGGATAGAATTTGGGTGCAATATCAACCACCATCATTTTTGAAAATGAATCTGGATAATTGAGTGCAAATTGCATGACTGTTTTGCCACCCATGGAGTGACCGATGATAATAGGATTTTCGATTTGGTGATCGTCGATAAATTCTTTTAAGTCGGCAGACATCACTTCGTAATTGAACTCATCACTTCTTGGCGATTGTCCATGATTACGCTGGTCGACCATATACACCTGATAAGTGTCGGCCAAAACTTTTCCGATGGTAAGCCAGTTGTCCGACGAACCAAAAATACCATGAAGAATAATAATCGCTTGGCCAGTTTCGCCAGCTTTTCTAAAATATAGTTTCATTTTCGAATATGTGAGCGTTCAACGAAATATACATTCCGAGTGAAATACGCTTATCTGCTAAAATCTAGGAAGGAAGATTATTTGTTTTTTTCTGCAAAGATACGACTTACCTCGACAGGGTAATCAGTAATCATTATATCTAATTGTAGACTTTGTGCTAAATCCTGATAAAAAGATGACTCAAAAGGCTTAGGATGATTTTTAGCGTTTTCGCTACAATCTGCCATGAGACGAACACCTTTTGCTTTTAATTCAGCAATGACAGACACAGGCGTTTGAGGGTTGACATAGGCAACAAGCTGTTTGAAATCAGGCTGAAATGCAAGAATATTTTTCCAATCTTCTTCATTTCTTATTAGCGCAGAAATATTTGTAGTCGTCGAAAGTTGAAAAACCTCTTTGGTATTTTCAGGTTTGAAAGTGAGAAAAAGCACTCTCGAATCGAGTTGGTATTGGTGTACCGCTTCGTACACTTTTCTCCAAGAATTTCCTTTAACATCAAGCATCAACCAAGCCCTTGGATGTTTTTTGAGCCAAACCAACATTTCATTGAAAGTAGGAAGCGGTGTTTTTGAAATATTTCCTAGACTATTTTTCAAAAAAGTTTTTGAAAGTAATGAATCATTGGATGTTTTGATGAGTCCTGTTGCAGTTGTAGTTCTCTCAAGACTAGTATCATGCAATACAAAGAGGTTACCATTGAAATTTTCTCTAATATCTAACTCCAGAATAATGGGAGAGGAGTTGGCATTTTGGTAGGTATAGTCAAAAAGTGGGGCGCTATTTTCAGGAAAATTTTGATAAAATCCACCACGATGCCCACAGATTTTGAGATTTTGTGTAAAACTTTTTAGACTACTAAATAGTAATACAATAGAAGTAATCAGGAAAATAAAATTTCGAGCAGTATTCATTCCTCAAAAGATTTTTAAAAGTGTTTGTTGAAAAGATTGATGGAGCTGTAGAAAGCAAAATAAAATTTAGATAATATCATCGTTGGAATTGACTTGACATGTAGCAAATTTAAAACCTTTATCATGAAATATAGGTATATACATCAATTTAAAAGAATCTTTAAAAAATACTAATCTAATAGATTAACAAAATCTACTTGCTTTTAAATTCTTTTAGTTAAACTGTTTGTATAAAAATTAGCATTATTTTAAGAGGTCTGATGGCCAAAACTTATAAATCAGTACCTTACAGTAAGGAAATTTACATTCAGTTAATTTTCGAATTTTGTTGTTACTAAATTTTTGTTGTTATTTTGTAGCCAAATCATCCATTCAGTTTCTAACTAAATTCCAAATTCACTATGTTGAAAAGAATCTTTACCACTAACGTAGTTTTGACATTGCTTTTTGCAGTTGCTGCTACTATTTCAAGTGTACAGGTTTTTGCACAGGTTACATCTTCATCAATTTCTGGTATTGTTACTGATAAGAAAGGTGAAGCACTTCCTGGCGCAAGTGTAATTGCTGTACACACTCCATCAGGTACACGTTATGGTGTATCTACAAACGCATCAGGTCGCTATACTCTTCCAGGGGTACGTGTTGGCGGTCCTTTTACAATTAAAGTAACATTTGTAGGTTACAAAGAACAAGTAAGAGAAAACTTATTTACAACTCTCGGTACTGCAACTAACGCTAGCTTCTCAATGGATGAAGATGGTGGAAAGCAATTGGATGAAGTAGTTGTAAAAACTTCTCGTTCAGATGTATTTAGTTCTGGTCGTACAGGTGCTGCTGCAACTTTTGGTACTGGCGCTATTAACAGTTTGCCTACAATTGGTCGTACAATCGATGATATTACTAAATACAATGCTTACAGTAATGGTCGTTCTTTTGGTGGTCAAGATAGCCGCTTCAATAACTTTACAATTGACGGTTCTGTATTCAACAACGGATTTGGTTTAGGTAGCTCAGCTCAAGCGGGTGGTCGTACAGGTACAACTGCTGTATCTTTAGATGCTATCGAGCAAGTACAAGTAAACATCGCTCCATTTGACGTTCGTCAATCTGGTTTTGCTGGTGCTGGTATCAACGCAGTAACTCGCTCAGGTACTAACGAATTTACTGGTTCTGCATACCATATTTTTAGAGGTAGCAATCTTGTAGGTAAAAAAGCAGATGGTAGAGATTTACCGACTGTAAATATTAATGAGAAAACTACAGGCTTCAGAGTTGGTGGTCCTATCATTAAGGATAAATTGTTCTTCTTCGCTAACTACGAAAACTTCAAAAGTTCAACGCCAGCGTTGAACTGGTCAGCAAACCGTGCTGGAGCTACTGGTAACGTATCACGTGTTACAGCGGCTGATTTAGAAGATTTGAGTAGCTTTATGAAAACCAACTTCGGTTGGGATGGAGGAGCCATCGATAACTTCAATAACGATGTAACTTCTTCAAAAGCGTTGATTCGTTTGGATTATAACATCAACAACAATCACAAATTGTCAGTTCGTTACTCTCACCACGATTCACAATCTGGTTCTATCATCAGTAACTCTAACTCAAGTAACACTGCTGGTAATGGTAACAGAACTAACTCTGCGCTAGCATTATCAATGCAAAATACAGGTTATGTGATTCAAGATAATACTCGTTCTATTGTTGCTGAATTGAACTCGACATTCAATAGTAAGTTTGCTAACAACTTTATTGCAACTTATAACAAACAAACTGAAGACCGCGTTCAACAGAATTTGTTCCCAACAATTGATATTTTGAAAGATGGTTCTACTTATACTTCTTTAGGTATGGATCCATTTACGCCAAATAACAAGTTGAACTATTCTACTTTGAATTTAACAAACAACTTGTCTTATTATGCGGGTAACCACACATTGACATTAGGTCTTGCTTACGAATACTTCACATCGAATAACGTATTCTTCCCGTCTTCAAACGGTGTTTGGGTTTATAACTCAATTGATGATTTCAAAACTGCAGCTTTAGCTTACAAGGCTAATCCAAACTTGACTACATCTCCTGTTCCTATCGCTCGTTTCAACTACAGATATTCATTGTTGCCTAACGGAGAAGAGCCTCTTCAAACTTTGAAGATTTCTACATACTCTGCTTACTTACAAGATGAATTCCAAGTAAATGATCGTTTGAAAGTGACAGGTGGTGTTCGTTTTGATATCTTTAGCTATGACAACTCAACTTCTGCTTCATTCTACAACCCTGTTGTTGCTGGTTTGACTTACAAAGATGAGAATGGTGCTAACTTGAAAGTAAATACTGGAGCATTCCCAAGTGCAAAATTGTTAGTTTCTCCACGTATCGGATTTAACTATGATGTTAAAGGAGATAAAACTACTCAGATTCGTGGTGGTACTGGTATTTTCGTTTCTCGTATTCCTCAAGTATTGGTATCAAACCAATTGGGTAACAACGGTGTAAACACTGCTTTGATTAGCCCTACAACTGCTGCTGATAGATTGAGATACCCATTCACATTGGATCCAAGTGTGTATAAGCCAACTACTACAGATATTACAAGATTGCCTGCTTACGTTGTGAATGCTTCTAAAGAAGATTTGGAAAACCCAATGATTTGGAAGTCAAACATCGCGATTGATCAGAAATTACCATTAGGTTTGATTGGTACAGTTGAAGCTATCTATAACAAGAATATCAACGCATTGCGTTATATCGATGCCAACTTGAATGCTCCTACTACTAAATTCACTGGTGTTGATACTCGTGATAGATTTACAGGTACAAGATTCATGAATAGTGCAACAACAAACGTATTTGTGCTTTCAAACACTAACAAAGGTGAGTCTTACTCATTTACTGCTAAGTTAGAAAAACCAACTACAGATGGTTTTGGAGGTATGTTAGGTTATACTTATGCTTTAGCAAAAGACCTTCAATCTGTAGGTTCAACTGTTCAAGCTAACATTCCAACTGTTGCTGGTCAAAACTACTTGACAACTGCTTTCTCTGATAACGACTTGCGTCACCGTATTGTAGGTTATGTAACTACCGTTTGAACTATGGTGGTAAAATGGGTGGTTCTACAATGTTTACTTTAGGTATGGTATCTAACAGTGGATTTAGACAATCTTATACATTTGGTAACGACTTCAACAACGATGGTCAAATCAATGATTTGATCTTTGTTCCAAACAAAGGTTCGGACTTGAACTTTGTTAACCAAACAATCAGTGGTCGTGTTTATACTGGTGCTGAGCAAGCAGCTGCATTTGATGCATTCATCGAAGGTAACGACTACTTGAAAACTCGTCGTGGTCAGTATGCTGAACGTAACGGTGGATACTCTCCTTGGTTGACTCGTTTTGACTTTACTGTTGAGCAAGATTTCTATGTGAAAGCTGGTAAAAATAAGAAGAATATCATCCGTTTACGTGCAGATATCTTGAACGTAGGTAACTTAATAAACAACAAGTTCGGTGTAGGTTGGGTTGCAACTAACTTGAACCCATTGAGAGCAACTGTAGCTACAGATGGTTCTGTAACTTATACATTGGGTACTCAAGTTGTACAAGATGCTGCTGGTGCTAACCAAACTATTTTGTTACGTGACTCATTTGTTAAGAGTATCAACGTAAACAACGTATGGCAAGCACAATTCGGTATTCGTTATATTTTCGAATAATCGAATCGCGGACATAAAACATACAAAAAAATCCCGCCTCACAAGGGCGGGATTTTTATTTGCAATGAGGTTAAATATCTACATGAAATTGAACAAAATTGTCTTTAGGCTATCTAAAGACAATTCTCTTTTAGCAAAATAAAAACCCCAAGCATTTCGCTTGGGGTTTTTATTTTATTTTCTCTCGTAATCTTCAAAACCTCTGTGATCTGCCATTTTGTACAGTTCATCGTTTGGTAATGACTTGAAGTATTCGTAAGTGATTTTTAGACCTTCTGCACGATTTACTTTTGGTTCCCAACCTAAAAGCTCCTTCGCTTTTGTGATGTTTGGTTGGCGTTGTTTTGGATCGTCTTTTGGTAATGGTAATGAAATCAACTTTTGGTTTGTACCTGTCAATTTGATGATTTCTTCACCAAATTCTTTAATCGTGATTTCATCTGGATTACCAATGTTTACTGGATAAGGATAGTCGCTCAACAACAAACGGTAGATACCTTCCACTAAGTCATCTACGAAACAGAATGAACGCGTTTGAGAACCGTCTCCAAACATCGTTAAATCCTCACCACGCAACGCTTGACCAATAAATGCTGGCAATACACGTCCGTCGTTCAATCGCATTCTAGGACCGTAAGTATTGAAGATACGAACGATACGAGTCTCCAAGCCATGATACGTATGGTATGCCATTGTCATAGCTTCTTGGAAACGTTTTGCCTCGTCATATACACCACGTGGACCCACTGGGTTTACGTTACCCCAATATTCCTCTGTTTGTGGGTGTACAGTTGGGTCACCATAAACTTCCGAAGTAGAAGCAATCAATACTCTAGCATTCTTTACACGAGCCAATCCCAAACAATTGTGAATACCCAATGAACCTACTTTAAGGGTCTGAATTGGAATTTTCAAATAGTCAATTGGTGAAGCTGGCGAAGCAAAGTGAAGAATATAATCTAACTCGCCTGGAACGTGGATAAACTTCGATACATCGTGATGATAAAACTCGAAGTTAGGTAATTTGAACAAGTGCTCAATGTTTTTTAAGTCACCTGTAATAAGGTTATCCATTGCAATAACATGATAACCTTCTTTGATAAATCTATCGCAAAGGTGAGAGCCTAAAAAGCCTGCTCCACCTGTGATTAATACTCGTTTCATATTGTTTAGATTTAGTGAATTAGTGAATGAGTGTTTTTATAAAAAGACTCATTCACTAATTCACAATTCACCATTATTTAACTGCATCTCTACCTACTGAATAGTAAGTATAGCCTAGTTCTTTCATTTGGTCAAGTTCGTACAAGTTACGACCATCGAAAATTACCTTGTTTTTCAACAAGACATCCATCACCTCAAACTCTGGTGTACGGAATTGTGGCCATTCGGTCATAATCAATACTGCATCTGCATCTTTGATTGCTTCGTAAGGACCTTTTGTATAGGTAATTTTATCGCCGATAACTCCCTTCACATTTTCCATTGCTTCTGGGTCAAATGCTTTAATAGTTACCCCTTCTGCCAATAATTCTTCGATATTGTACAAAGCTGGTGCCTCACGAATATCATCTGTATATGGTTTGAAGGCCAAACCCCACATCGCAAATACTTTGCCTTTCAAATCACCACCGAAGTGTTCTTTGATCGTTGGGATTAACTTCGTCTTTTGACCTTCATTTACGTTCATCACAGCCTTCAAAATCTGGAATTCGTATTCGTTATCAGAAGACGTTTTTGCTAAAGCCTGAACATCTTTTGGAAAACAACTACCACCATAGCCAATACCAGCAAATAAGAAACGCTTTCCGATACGTGAGTCTGTACCAATACCACGACGAATATCGTCTACATTAGCACCTACTTTTTCGCAAAGGTTAGCAATCTCGTTCATAAACGTGATTTTAGTTGCCAAGAACGCATTTGCAGCATATTTGGTCATTTCAGCCGAACGCTCATCCATGAAGATAACAGGGTTACCTTGACGTACCAATGGAGCATACAGCTTGTTCATTACAGCTTTTGCTTTATCCGAACGAGTACCAATTACTACACGGTCAGGCTTCATAAAGTCTTCTACCGCTACACCTTCACGCAAAAACTCTGGGTTTGATACCACATCAAAAAGTTCTTCAGAAGCATTTTTAGCAATCGCAGCATGTACTTTTTCTGCCGTACCTACTGGTACAGTACTTTTATCAATCACTACCACATATTGATCAAGGATAGGACCTAAATCATCAGCAACTTTCAAAATATATTTTAAATCTGCTGAGCCATCTTCGCCTGGAGGGGTTGGCAAAGCCAAGAAGATTACTTTTGCATCTTTGATACCTTCCGCCAAATTGGTCGTGAATTTCAATCTCCCTTCAGCAGTGTTACGATTGAACAATACGTCCAATCCTGGCTCATAGATAGGGATGATGCCATTCTTCATTTTTTCGACTTTCTTTTCGTCGATATCCACACAGGTTACTTGGTTTCCTGTCTCGGCGAAGCAAGTCCCTGTTACAAGACCCACGTAGCCAGTTCCAATTACAGCGATTTTCATAAATTCAGACGATAATTTCGATTAAAGTTGGGAAAATATAAAATGCGGGTTAAGCGTTAAAAATTCTATTTGAATTTGCCCTATTTCCTGCATGAATCATACCAAACTAGTTATTCTTCAAAAATAAGTTATTTTCTTTAGAAAAGTAAAAGAGACCTAATGTTAATTAGGTCTCTTTTAGTAAAAGGAACAAGTGTTTGCATTATTTTACTACATCAGTAATGATATTACCAACAGTTCCATTAGGCTCTAAGACATCCAATAAATCTGCTACCGTAGGAGCAATGTCAGAGATGTTAGTGCGTTTTGAGGTTTCTCCATGTTTGATTTTCCATCCATACCACAACAATGGGATGTGAGTATCATAACGATATACCGAACCATGTGTAGTACCAGTTTTACGTCCTGTAAACCATCCTGGGTTTAGGAAATAAAGAAAATCTCCACTACGTTTCACATTATAACCATTTTTGATATAACCGATTTGATATTCTGGTACCGTAGCATTGGCAAGATTTTGAAGGTCGATAACATTGGCCACTTCTGGTCTTTTCAAAAGGGCAGTTTGAACAACTTCAAACACTTGTGCACGCGAAAGATTTCTAGTTTTTAAGGTCTCATGATTCAAGTAAATTTGATTGTTTTCATCAGCTCTTACATAATCACCTTCACCAAAAGACGCTTTTAAGGCATCTTTAACTGTATTGGTAAGTACAAGTCCGTCGGTTGTTCCTGCAGGAAGTTTTTTAGATTGCCAATAACCTGGCACATCTGCTACACCGTGGTCGGCGCTTAAGAATACCAGTACATTTTCTTTCCCCAAATAAGTATCTAAGAAGCTCAATAATGAAGCAATGTCTCTATCCAAGCGAATATAAGTATCTTCTGCTTCAATAGAGTTTGGTCCAAACGCATGACCTACATAATCCGTCGATGAAAAACTTACTGTTAAGAAATCCGTGCTTGCTCCTTTTCCTAGTTGTTCATTTTGAATAGCCGTAACCGCAAAGTCTTTAGTTAAAGAGTTACCATACGGTGTCGAACGAATCACTTCCAAAAGGTTTACACCTGCTTGTGCGGCAAGTTCATGAGGAAATACAGGTTTTTGTTCACCACTCAATTTCCCTTCGAAAGGTTGATCATCTGGAGTACTTTCAGTGTATTGCTCAATTGGTAATAAGGTATTCCAGCCTTTTGCTACATATTTTTGAGGGTTTTTCTGAGCATTAAATTCTTTAACCCAGCTTGGTAATTCATTCATGTAAAATGAAGATGAAATCCAGAAACCATCTTTTGAATCAAACCAATAAGCTGCATTGGCAGTATGACCAGCTGGTAAAATAGCACCACGGTCTTTCAACGCAATACCAATTGTTTTACTTTGATGATTTTGGGCAATTTTTACTTGGTCGGTAATAGTAGACACCAATAGATTCTTTGGCGACATCAAGCCTGCTGAGGTAGCAGAACCTATCGTTTTTACCGTTGAGTCTTCTACACAATATACAGTACGCCCCGATTTACTATCGAACCATTCGTTTCCAATAATACCATCTACAGCCGGTACTGAGCCAGTAAAGATGGCTGCGTGTCCAGCGGCTGTAACAGTTGGCACGTAGTCATAATGATGATTGCGGCAATTAAAACCTTCACCCATCAAGCGTTTGAAGCCTCCAGCTGTATATTTATTGCTATAACGATACAAGTAGTCATATCTCATTTGATCTACAACGATACCAATTACTAGTTTTGGTTTACTTGGTGCTGTTTTTACAACCGCGGTACTGGCTTTAGAGGTACTCTTTATTGGAGACTGAGCAGATAAATCTGTTACAACTGCACAAAGTCCAGCAAACAGTGTTATGAGTTTTTTGTTCATAATGAAGGTAGTTTTTTGACAAAGATACATAATCATAGAGCAATGATAGTACGGCTTTGTAGTTATGAATTTATGAAATTATGGGAATAAGGGTAGGTTTTCTAAAAAGTCAATTTGAAAAGTTTCCCAATTGGTTTGGCAGCAATATTGGCTCATTCCATTGGTAATGACCACATAAGGACTTCGCAATGAATGGTTGTATTGAGCCACCTGCTCAAACACTGCCTGAGTAAGCGCAACATAGGGCGCCTTACATTCGATAATCATAAAGAGCTGCCCACTTCTATCAAATACTTGAATATCAGTACGTTTTTGGACATTGTTGTAAGAAAGTCCCGATTCGAGTTTGATAAGACTCTTGGGATAAGCCAAGTGTGTAATAAGATAGTTGACAAAGTGTTGTCGGACCCACTCTTCAGGAGTCAGAAACAAATACTTTTTACGAAGCTGATCGAAAATGTATAATTTTCCATCTTTTTTTGTAACTTGTAGTCAAATGTAGGAAGGTTTAATAATTCCATTATTTCTACTGCACAGTTTGTTGTGAAAATTTAGTAAATCCTAACAGACTCGTAGCCTATCAGTTAGCCTCAAAAAGGCAAGACTTCTGGTCTAACAGAAAATAGCAATAAAGGTTAGACACTTTTAGTTAAAACAAGTTTAAGATTCGTTTAAATCTCAGCTTATTCTTGTTTCTCGGAAAATACCATCGTAGTATTAGCCTGTTAAATTAACATTCGTTTTTGTGTTTTAATAATTTACGCATTTTTAAAAATAGCGTACATGTTTCAGCACACCTTATTTAAAAGGGCTATAGATAAATATTAGTGATAAATAGTGAGTGGTGAATTGTGAATTTTGAGCGTAAATTTTTTATTATCACGATTTACTATTCAAAATGGGTTGAATTTCATAGCATTGTAGCTATCGGGTCAATAGTATTTTACATTCACAACTCATCACTGAGACCTGTCTCCCTTTTCCAAATAAATTAACTTTTAAACAAAACCACGACTTCATCAGGTATGAAAACAAAAGAAGAAATTGTGACAAACTGGTTGCCACGATATACTGGCACAGCCATCGAAGACTTTGGTCAATATATTTTGTTGACAAACTTCAAAAATTATGTAGAGATGTTTGCAGAGCAGTTTGATGTACCAATTAATGGTATCGACAGACCTATGCAAACTGCCACAGCCAACAATATTACCATTATCAATTTTGGTATGGGTTCGCCAATGGCTGCAACTGTAATGGATATTTTGACTGCTATCTCTCCTAAAGCAGTATTATTTTTAGGAAAATGTGGAGGTTTGAAAAAGAATCTTGGACTTGGTGATTTGATTTTGCCTATTGCTGCTGTAAGAGGAGAAGGTACTTCAGATGAGTACATGCCAAAAGAAGTTCCTGCACTTCCTTCTTTCCGTTTGCAAAGAGCTGTTTCTTCCATGATTAAAAAACATGAGCTAGATTATTGGACTGGCTTGGTATATACAACTAACCGCCGTGTTTGGGAACATGATGAGCAATTCAAGCAATATTTGACAGACATTCGTGCGATGGGTATCGACATGGAAACTGCCACTATCTTTACGGTAGGTTTTGCCAACAAAATTCCTCATGGGGCATTATTGTTGGTTTCGGATAACCCAATGACACCAGACGGTGTAAAAACAGAAGAAAGTGATAAGAAAATCACGGCTAATTATGTAGAAAAGCATCTTCAAATTGGAATTGATTCTCTCGAAGAACTTGCTATGTCAGGTGAATCTGTGAAACACTTACGATTTGAATAAGGAATAAAAAAAACCTGCTGATGAGGCAGGTTTTTTTTATCTATAGCAGATTTATACTAGTTACAATAGTCACGAATTACCGCATACGCCGCAGTGTAGCCCAATTCGCCAGCTTTACTCAAGTCATTACATCCGTCAGTATCACCCAATGCATGACGAATAATACCACGAACATAGTATGCTTCAGCATATTTAGAATTCAACTTAAGGGCATTTGTACAATCTTGAATAGCACCACGCTGGTCGCCAATTTGAGATTTTACCATTCCTCTTGTAAAGTATGCTTCAGCAAAAGTTGGATTAAGAGCGATAGCTTTGTTGTAGTCTTCAATAGCAGATTTGGTATCGCCAATTTTTGCTTTTGATAAACCACGGTTATAATATACTTCTGAACGCTCAGCAGTCATTTCTGCCATTTTCAATCGCTCGCTTACACCACTACGTAGTTCATCCAAAACTTGTTTGGTAATAGGACCTGCGTAAAGAACCTTTTTCGCTTCGATGTTGCCAATAGCAATTGCTTTATTGAAATCATCAATAGCTTCTTTGGTACGACCAAGCTTATTTTTGGCAAAACCACGACCATAATAAGCGGGAGCATTTTCTGGGTCTTGGCTTAAGGCACGGTCAAAGTCTATTTGTGCGCCTGCAAAGTCCTCTGTTTGGCTTTTGCAATAACCACGATAGTACAAAGATTCAGCATCTTCTGGGCTGATTTCTAGTGCTTTACCATAATCGGCAATGGCGCCTTTGTAGTCAGCCATTTTCATTTTACTGTAAGCACGACCAGAATAAGAAGAAGGGCGTTTTGGACTTAATTCAATTGCTTTTGAAAAATCTTCTAAACTACCTTTGTAATCTTCTAGTTTTTGCTTAACTACGCCACGTGCAGCATAACCCAAGGCATTATCTGGAGTTAAATCCAAAGATTTGTTGTAGTCAGAAAGCGCACCTTTGTAGTTTTCTAATTTTGATTTGCTGTAACCACGGCTAAAGTAAGCATTTGCGTCAACAGGGTTCAGGTCAATACCACGGTTGTAGTCTTGTAGAGCGCCTTTATGGTCTTCTTGTCTTGCTTTACTAGTTCCACGACCGATGTAAGCATCCGAATATCTTGGATTTAATTCGATAGCTTTGTCAAAATCATTGATAGCACCACGGTTATCCTTAAGGTTAGACTTTGTAACACCACGGCTATAATAAGCAACAGCATTATCTGGTTGAAGCTGGATAGCTTGTGTGAAGTAATTTTGAGCTAGTGGATAGTTGCCCTGACGACTCTGAACTACACCTAAGTCCATCAACTCTTGAAAAGTTTGTGTGGGCGCAGGGGTTTGTTGTGAATATCCAGTAAAACTAAGCAGAGATATAGACAGCAGAGCAGAATAAAAACTCTTTTTCATAGGGTTAAATTTGAAAAAATAAGTTTTAGTGATAGGTTAACTATCAAAAATGAAGTAAATAGATAGATTAACCTTTAGATTTGTTTTATAACTTTGTAATTGCCAAAGTTTCAGCCAAATTACTGAAAAAATACCTTACAGCCAAAAGATAAAAGATAAACTGTCATGAAATTTGCCTTTCCAAAGAGTAGAAAAAAGATATTGCTTGGGCTTATGCTTGGGACAACTGTAAGCTTGGATGGTTGTCGAGTAATCAATAAAAATCGTATCTATACCGATGAGAGGTGGCAGACAGTCCAACAGTCGTCAACTACTCGTAGTCGGGCAGTGAGCGATAGATTGGAACCTTCGTTAACAGCAGACGAAAGAGTGGCTCAGTATTTTGATAAGCAATTGGTCGACCTCCGAAAGCAAGTCAAGGTAAGCCCTGTGACTCGTGTTGACACCAAACTTATTCACATACGCTTTGATACCGATTCTTATTTTATCGGCAACTCTGATATCCCTTCTGAGTTTGGCAAAATGAATATGGCCAGCCTTTCGCGTGTGTTATTGTCGTATCCTCACACGTCGGTCATTATGGAAAGCTATACCGATGCTAATGGTACCGATGCTTACAATGATCGTTTGTCTTTGAAAAGAGTAGCTCAAGTGGCCAATTGGCTGGTATTGAGCGGTGTAGCTCCTAATCGACTCAAAGCCTTATGGTATGGAAAACGAAATCCTGTAGCAAGTAATGATATTGTAGACGGACAACGCATGAATCGCCGTGTGGAGGTATTTATTATGCCTCACAAAAGCTTGTTCGACAAAATTTCAACAGATATGCGTGTGGCAGGTACCAATTAAAAAAAGCCAGAGTACAGTATGAATGCTCTATACTCTAGCCCCAAAATGTTATTATAGGATTTGGCTTAGGCCAAACGTAAGGACAAATAGAAGTGTGGTCAAAGCCATTCTTTTCAAAAATGGGTCGATTTGAGCAGGTGTTTGTCCTTGAGAAATCCCACGACCAATTTTAATCAATAAGGGAAGTGTAACAACAAACAACCAATGAATCCAGTTGTTGCCCGATTCATTTAAAAGTGTATAAATTACTGCACACAAAAATCCTACAATTAACAGTAACCAGTGATAAATAACCGCCTTTTCCTTTCCTAATCTCACTGGGATTGAATTTTTTCCTGTTTTCGTATCCGATTCTATATCTCGGATATTATTGATATTCAGTACGCCAACCGCAAATAAGCCACATGAACTTGCTGGTAGAAAGTTTAACCAATCAAAGTTGTGAGTATATAAAAAGTAAGTTCCTAATACGCCAACCCATCCAAAAAATATCAATACCGAAATATCTCCTAAGCCCATATATCCGTATGGTCGTTTGCCAACAGTGTAGGTAATCGCTGCAATAATCGATAAGATACCAAGTCCAAAGAAGCCCAAAATCGTTTGCATATCGGTGTCTTTGAGCCCTTCATAAATCAATAGTGAACCTGATGCCAAGGACAATACAGACATGATAATCATCGCTCTGGTCATTTGCTCTCGAGTAATAGCCCCCGTTTGTACAGCACGGGTTGCTACTGTTCTTTCTACGCTATCTACGCCACTTACTGTATCTCCATAATCATTAGCAAAGTTGGAAAGAACTTGCAAAAAAGTGGTCGTAAGCACTGCCAACCAAAAGATTTTCCAAGAAAAAGCATCATGACCTGCCGCCAAGAAGCTTCCCATTAAAATACTGGCAAGTGCCAAAGGCAATGTACGAGGACGAGCCGCCAAAATCCAATTTTTCATGTGTTATATAAAAGCCTTTAAAGTATAAAATAAAACGAAAAGAAGTGGAAAAGTATCGCTAGCCACACGCTAGACGACAAACCTTTATCCAAGAAAAATACCGAATATACAGCTACAAAAATAACCTGTACATTCGGTATTTAGATGTTTTTACTTGAAATAAGTTAGCGGGTAAAATAAAATTAATTTTACCTGCAATAGGCATTAAGCTATATGCCGTAAGCAAAAAGTATTTCTAACAAAATCATGAATATAATTTTTGCCTAATGCCTACGGCTTACTGCCTAAAGCGTATTTTAAGTTATCAAAAAAGATTCATGATTACTTGTTCAACGCATCTTGGAATTCTTTGCTATTTGGTTTTACGCCTGAAGCAAAAAAGTTTGTTAACTCTCCTTTTTCGTTAATCAAATATTTACAGAAGTTCCAACTTGGTTCTTTGTCGTTCCAACCATTCAATTCTTTTGTAGTAAGCCATTTGTACAAATCACATTTGCCTTCGCCTTTTACTACAACTTTTTCAAACATTGGGAATGAAACACCGTAGTTTTTTTGACAGAAAGATGCAATTTCACTATTTGAACCAGGCTCTTGTCCACCAAATTCATTCGCTGGAAAACCTAATACTACTACTTTCGCTTTGTTGGCTTGATAAAAAGCTTCCCAGTCAGCGTATTGTGGAGTAAAGCCACATTTTGAAGCAGTATTTAGGATAATCACTTTTTTACCCTTATAGTCTGCAAGATTTACGTCTTTGCCTTCTAATGATTTCATCTTGAAATCATAAAGCGTTTTTTTAGCTGCAAATTCAGTGATCACAGGTCTGTTTTCGATAGAGTTTTTGGTAAAAGGAAGTGCTAATGCTCCTAGCAAGCTTCCTACTTTCAAAAGTTTAAGAATCATGACAGTTACGATTGTTAAAAGGATGATAAACAAGGGCTTTTTCATAAATACTAAAGCTGAAAGTTATCCAATATTGCCAATCCAATCAAGCGAAAAACAGGTTAAAGTCTGAATATTCGACAAACGGATTACATTCTTGTTGGTACTTTTATACCTAATAACGCCATAGCCTTCTTAATTGTTTCGCCAACTGCTTTTGAAAGCTGTACTCTGAACTGCATCGCTTCTGGACTTTCAGCACTAAAAATGCTCAATTCAGCAAATAGACGGTTATATGATTTTGCCAAGTCATACACATATTGTGCAATTAAGGCTGGTGAATATTCACGTCCTGCATCGGCAACTTTTCTTGGATATTCGCTCAATGCAAAAATGATTTCACGCTCTACTTCATGCAAACTAGTGTATGCACTTGCTTCTTCGATATTGATATTTTGACCTTCTGCTTTTTTCAAAATCGAACAAATACGTGCGTGCGTGTATTGAATGAATGGTCCCGTATTTCCTTGGAAGTCAATAGATTCGGCTGGATTGAAAAGCATACGTTTCTTTGGGTCCACTTTCAATAAGAAATATTTCAAGGCACCCATTGCCAAAGTACTGTATAGTTCTTCTGCTTCTTCAGGAGTAAATCCGTCGATTTTACCTAATTCGTTGGTACGCTCACGAGCGGTATCCTTCATTTCTTGCATCAAGTCGTCGGCATCTACTACAGTGCCTTCTCTTGATTTCATTTTTCCTGAAGGTAAGTCAACCATACCATAACTCAAGTGGTAGCAACCTTCAGCGTAAGGACGACCTAATTTTTTCAAAATTTTGAACAATACCTCAAAGTGATAATCTTGCTCGTTACCTACCACATAAAGTGATTTTGACATACCGAAATCTTTGTATTTCAAATCGGCTGTGCCCATATCTTGGGTGATATATACCGAAGTACCATCTTTACGAAGTACTAATTTTTGGTCAAGTCCTTCATCTGCAAGGTCAATCCATACCGAGCCATCTTCTTTCTGGAAGAAAACTCCTGAAGCTAAACCTTCCTCAACGGTCTCTTTTCCTAAAAGATAAGTATTAGATTCTTTGTAGATTTTGTCAAAGCTTACACCCATGGTTAGGTATGTTTGATTGAAGCCATCAAAAACCCAATCATTCATTTTTTGCCAAAGAGCTACTACTTCTTCGTCGCCTTGTTCCCATTTCAAAAGCATTTCTTGCGCTTCTTTCATCAATGGCGCTTGTTTTTTGGCATCGTCTTCCGATATACCTTCGGCTTTTAGGGCTTCTACTTCTACTTTATAGTGTTTGTCAAACTCTACATAATATTTACCCACCAAGTGGTCGCCTTTTAGGCTAGCTGAAGCAGGTGTTTCGTTTTGACCAAATTTTTGGTAAGCCAACATCGACTTACAAATATGGATACCACGGTCGTTTACAAGGTTGGCCTTGATTACATCGTAGCCGTTGGCATCCAAGATTTGAGCTACAGAGTATCCCAAAAAGTTGTTACGAAGGTGACCTAAGTGAAGAGGCTTGTTGGTGTTGGGAGAAGAATATTCTACCATAACAGTTTCGTTTTTGGCAGCGAGCTGACCAAACGAAGCATCACTTCTAAGGTGATTGAAAGTATCCTTCCAAGCAGTATCGGCAATAGAAATATTCAAAAAGCCTTGTACTACATTGAAGGTACTAACAACAGTAGTATTGTTGACCAAGTAATTTCCGATGGCATTTCCAATTTCTACAGGAGACTTGCGAAGAGCTTTGACATAGGGAAAAACCACAAATGTGTAAAATCCTTCAAAATCCTTACGAGTAGGCTGAAGGGCTATAGTTGGTTCGGAAACTTCAAACTCGGCCAAAAGGGCAGCTTGAATACTGTCTTGGAGTATTTTTTCGATATTCATTGCGCTAGGAAAATTTTCCAGTGTTTACTAAAAGGAAGAAAGTGAAGACCATTAAATATGGCAAAAAATCGTATTTGACGAAGTGTCCCTTCTACCGAAGTGCAAAATTAGCCAAAATCCCTTCGATAACCATATCTGAAAAAGAAAACCTCTATGCTTTTTCTTTTTCAGAACCTTTGAAATGTGTAAATTGTAAAAGAGATACAGAAAGATAACAATCTGATATAATGTTTGTTTTCCATTAAAACAGAACTAATTGTCCGTTTAATTCTAGCAAAAACCTTTTATCGATACTATGAAAAAACACCTTACTATCTTCATCTCTTCCTTTCGGGTTTTTCCTATTGTTAGGAATAATTTCTGGCGTATTGGCCTTGGGCTTCTTTGTATGCTTTGTTGTTTGGTGAACTTTTCAGTTTGGGCTCAATTGGATAAGGTGAATGATGTAGAGTATATCAAAGAATATGGCAAAACGAAGGACTGGTCGGTAATTCCGCTGAAAGAAAGAGGCGCATTGGTGGTTCTTGATAATGCTGAAATATTTGGTAGAAATAGTCAATGGGAGTTTTACAGAATAGATTCTACGCTCAGAGAGCTGTGGAATACAAAGTATATACCACCTGTAAGAATGGAAAACCTGTTGACCTATTCAAATGCCGACTATATGTATTTTCTATTTGCCGAGGCAGAGGCCGATGATTTTGTCATTACGCGTGTCAACTTGAGTTTGGGCGAAATAGATGAATTTAAAGGAAAATTAGTAGGCCTGCGAACCATTAGTCATTTTAAAGTTTTAGGAAACTCAGCCTATTTTGCAGGTACTTATTTTGACAAACCAGTAGTTATATCATTTGCTTTTTTTAACGCTACTACAAAAGTTTTATCAGGAATATACGACAAAAATGTAACGATTAATTCTTTGGAGATTGATGAAATACGTAACGAAGTCAACGTGATCATCAATGAAAGAAGGAAAGGCATTTGCAGTATGTCTTTACTATCTTATTCATATATGGGTGATTTGCTGAGAACCAATCATGTGCCTTTAGAAGATCAGAAAAATGTCAATTTTGTCAGCGGAAGGCTCCTCCCTGTATCAGAGCAAGAAACAATTTTGGTAGGCAACTTTTCTACCAATTGCAGTAATTATTCGAGAGGCTTGTATCTGACTCATTTTGAAAATGGCGAGCAAACAGGAACGACCATGATTGATTTTTCTGAGTTGAGTAATTTTTTTGGATACTTATCTCCCAAACGTCAGCAAAAACTAAAAGAAAAAATAGCGAAGAAGAAGACAGAGGGCAAGGAAACCAACTTTAGTTATTTGTTACAAGTACATGATTTGATTAAAACAGAAAAAGGCGCATTGGTATTGGCAGAGGTCTATTATTATTCTCCAAACAATAACAATACCCTAGGAATGTACAATTATGCTCCCATAAGTATTGCCCAAGCTCAACGTATGCGAGCTAGAGCAGGACGTTATCGTTATACGCACGCCATTGTTTGCGAGTTTACAAAGGATGGGAAAGTACTTTGGGACGATGCCGTTTCATTAGGTTCTCTTGAAGGGAGTGGTTTGGTGGAGCAAGTACAAGTGTCTCAGTACAAAGGCGATTGGATAACGACCTATTTGGAGAAAGGAAAATTGAATCTTCAAAATCTACACAATGGAAAAGGTTCTTCAGACAAAGAATTGTTTGAAATAAAGTCAGATATTGAAAACCGTCGTATCGACGAAGAGGCCGAAGTGGCAGCTTGGTACGATAAGTATTTTTTGATTTGGGGAACACGTCAAGTACCTGCCAGAAGTGACAATGCTATGGGGTCGGAAGTACTTTATATTCGTAAAATGGCCTATGCGCCACAACAATCTAGCCCAACTAGTCAAAAATGATATAGGGTATCCTTTTATGAAAATCCTCGAAGAAGGATAGAATGTTGTATCTTTGCGTGAAAATTGAAAAAACAAAAGTTTTGGAACACCGTTTTCCAGAAAATACTTTGTGCGAATAGCAATAGTTTCTTTGCTAAGACTAATATTTAAAACAATGGTAGAATTATATAGAGAGGCATTGACACATTTGAAGAAAGGTGATACTTTGCTTTACCCATCTGATACAATCTGGGGATTAGGTTGCGATGCACGTAACGAAAAAGCTGTAGAGAAAATTTTGTCAATTAAGCATCGTCCTGCAAATAAGGCATTTATCGTGCTTATTTCAAAAATCGAACAGCTTTCAGAATATCTAGTTGAAGTACCCGAAATTGCTTGGAATTTGGTTGAGTTTGCTGAAAAACCCTTAACAGTCATTTATCCTAAAGGTAAAAACTTAGCGCCAAACTTGATGGGTCCAGATGGCAGTGTTGCTATTCGTTTGGTAAAGGATGAATTCTGTAAAGGTTTGGTGCATCGTATGGAAAGAGCGATTGTCTCTACTTCGGCGAACATTTCAGGACAACCAAGTCCAACACAGTTTTCAGACATTGACCAGTCAATTATCGACAATGTAGATTATATTCTTAAAAATCCTAAAGGTGAAAACCTAAACGCCCAACCTTCTCAGATTGTTAAAATTGGGATGTACGGAGAGTTTGAGTTTATTAGAAAATAGCAATATTTCACGATTGCCCGTTTACCATACTTGTATTGAGTTTAAGAAATGGTAAACCCCAATTAGTCGAGTACGAAGGATTATAAAAACTATTTATTGCTGATATCGGATGTTGGATTTCGGAAGTGTAAGTTGCTATATTTTGTAAAAAACAAAGGTATTTTACTTTATTTCCGAGATCAGAAACCCCAAATCTGCAATAGTCTCAAATCCTTTATACAGGACTAAAGCCCAACAGACCATTGACTCAAAGCGAATACTTTGTTCAATTGTCATCAGAGAATGAAAAGAAGGGAGCTATAGCTTCAGAGTCTTTTACAAAACAATTGTATGAATTTTACAGAAACTTTAAATAATAACCCCATTTTCCAATTAGTAGCGGATTCGGCACAACAGCTGAATGTTCGAGCCTTTGTGGTTGGTGGATTTGTTCGTGATTTAATTTTAAATCGTCCTTCCAAAGACATTGATATTGTGTGCGTTGGTTCGGGAATAGAATTGGCTGAATTAGTAGCCAAAAATTCTGGACGTGAAGATACGTACTTGTCTGTATTCAAAAATTTTGGAACGGCAATGATTCGTATTGATGATTGGGAAGTCGAGTTTGTAGGAGCAAGAAAAGAGTCATATCGTAGCGATTCCCGCAAACCAATTGTGGAGGATGGAACTTTGGAAGACGATCAAAATCGTAGAGATTTTACCATCAATGCGATGGCTATATCCTTGAACAAGAGTGATTTTGGACAATTGTTAGATCCATTTGATGGTGTTTCTGACTTGAGAAGAAAAATTGTTAAAACACCACTCGAGCCAGGCATTACTTTCTCTGATGATCCTTTGAGAATGATGCGTGCGGTTCGTTTTGCAACGCAATTAAACTTCGACATTCACCCTGATACTTTCGATGCTTTGTTGTCGATGAAAGATCGTATTTCGATTATTTCGAAAGAACGTATTACCGAAGAATTGAATAAGATTATTCTTTCGAAAGTACCTTCTTATGGGTTTAAATTATTAGATTCTTGCGGTTTGTTGCAACTGATCTTCCCTGAGTTCTGTCTATTAAAAGGAGTAGAAACAGAGGAGGGTAAAGGGCATAAAGATAATTTTTACCATACCTTACAAGTACTGGACAATGTTGCCAAAAAATCTGACGACTTGTGGACTCGCTGGGCGGCTATTTTGCATGATATTGCCAAGCCTGCCACCAAGCGTTTTGATAAGAAAAAAGGATGGACTTTTCATGGGCATGAGGAGTTGGGCGCCAAAATGGTAAAGCCAATTTTTACGAATATGCGATTGCCTCTCAACGAGAAAATGCGTTATGTAAAAAACTTGGTTCGTTTGCATTTACGCCCCATTGCTTTATCCAAAGAAACCATCACTGACTCTGCGTTGAGGAGGTTACTTTTTGAAGCAGGTGAAAATTTGGAAGGACTCATGATTTTATGTCGCGCAGATATTACTTCTAAAAATGGAGAAAAAGTAAAGCGCTACCTTCGTAATTTTGACATAGTTGAAGTGAAACTCAAAGAGGTGGAGGAAAGCGATAGACTGCGTAATTTTCAACCTGTTATTACTGGCGAAATCATTATGGAAACTTTCGGGCTAACCCCTTCAAAAGAAGTTGGTATTATCAAAATTGCTGTTCGAGAAGCTATTATCGAAGGGCAAATCGAAAATACGATGGAGTCAGGAATGCCATTTATTATTGAAGAGGGACGTAAACTAGGTTTGACACCCAAATTGTAGTATCTATTACAAGCTTTAGGCAATCTTAGCTATTTTGCCTAAAGCTATTTTATATTTCATAGCCGTATTTCACTTCCACACATCGTTCATTCGAACAAATCCTTGAATCTTCTGAATTATAGGCCACGTATTTAAACAAATTCCTTGCTCCATGAAGACCTCCAGATTGTGGATTTTCTTGCTATTGTTACTATTTCCCTGTTATGTTTGGGGACAAATGACTATTTTGCATCCTATCAATCGTTTGATTTTACAACGGAATTTATCTAACCAAGCCGATTTGGTGATTACAGGATATACCAATGCTGCTGCTACTAAAATCGAGTATCAATTAGTCGAAATAGGTAAGCCTGCCAAAGGCTGGAATATCCTTGCCACTAATGTTTTGAATCATGAATTTTCTGGAAAAGTAAAAGTAAATGCAGGTTTTTATGACTTGTATGTACGTGCTTGGGTCAATAATACGATTATCGACGAAAAGATTATCGAGCAGATCGGAGTGGGAGAGGTATTCGTGATTGCGGGGCAGTCTAACGCTATGGGCGTGCAGGGTTTGGGTTCTAAGGATGCTTCAGAAAAAGTAATTGTGATTAACGATTTGAATAAATATTTGGATGAGAAAGATAACCTCACAATTGCTCCCAACACGCCCATGGTGATGCACAAAATGGAAAGGGCTTTAGCCAATACCAATATGTATCCATCGGGAGAGTCGGCATGGTTGTGGGGTGAGTTGGCAGACAAAATCGTTCAGAAATATCAAGTTCCTGTTTTTTTATTAAACTGTGGTTGGGCTGCTGCTACTTCCGAAAACTGGAGTAAGTCAGCAAATGGAGAATTGGCTTTTAATCAGTATGTCAACAAAAATTGGCCAAACCAGCAGCCTTATGCTAATTTTAAAAATACCTTACAATATTTGGCTTCTCATACTGGGCTTCGAGCCGTTTTGTGGATGCAAGGTGAATCAGATGCTTCTCATAATCAGACTTCTGCACAAAATTATGAATCTAATGTAAAGAATGTAATTGAAAAATCTCGTCAAGCTTTTGGCTATAATATGCCTTGGTCAATTGCCCGCTCAACAGTTTCGAGCCGTAATGAATGGGCAGATTTGGTTATTAAAGGACAGAATGCAATTCTTAAAAATGTACCTAATACTTTTGCTGGACCCGAAACAGATACTATTCAAAATCCTAGACCTATTGCTCACGGGCATTTAGAAAATATCAAAAATGGTATTCAGGGATTAACACTAGCTGCTACAGCATGGATGCGCACGATGGATACAACTTTTTTCAAAAAGGCTGTTCCATATCAACCTCAAGCCACTTTAGTGCCTCGATTATTACCAACACATCTACCATTCGGACGAAATTTTGCGGTTTATTTTCAGGGAAGTACTAGTCAGAATAAGACCTATCGAGTAGAACTATTGGATAAAGATGGAAAATTTGTAGCACAGGTTGGACAAGGAACCAATAGCCCTGTGACTATCAATATTCAGAATGTGTCACCTCTTGAGGTGTATCGTCTCAGAATTGTTTCTGAAGCACCTTTTTTGCAAAGTACACTTTCCAATACGTTTACTTTGTCAGGTAGCTGGACTCCTTTAAATCAATTTACATTGGTTGAAAAGACAGATTCGTTGCATTTGAGTTGGTCGTATGTCGAAGCTTATGCACCTACCAAAATCACGGTTCAATACAGTAATAATCAGCAGAATTTTACAGATGTGTACATCGAAAATGCCAATAGCACTTTAGAGGGAAAATGGTCTGTGATTCGACCGAAAGAAGTATTTGCTTATTACAGATTAAAACTGACACTTGCCGATGGGTCGGTTGTGTACACTGATACAAAGTTGGTGATTGATTATTCACAAGTTTTGGGTGTCGAGAACCCTAGTGTATCGGTAAAAATCTTTCCGAATCCTGCCAGTACTTTTCTCACGATTCAGGGAGTAAATGAGGTGAAGCAACTACAAGTATTTTCCAGTAATGGACAAGAAATTATTGATATTAAATCGAATAGAGTAGGGGAAGAATATTGGGTAGAGTTTCCTGAAACGCTTCAAAATGGTGCTTATTTTTTGAAATTACAATTACCCAATAATCAAATTATATTTAGCAAAGTGTTGATAATGAAGTAAGTGGTTGGATTTTTGAGTAATGAATTTGTAGTGTACAAAGGATTAGAAAAACTATTTATTTGGGATTTCTGATTTTGGAAGTATGTGCTTCTATTTTTCCGCAATCAGAAATCCCAAATCCGCAATAGTTAGAAAGTCCTAACTCATAATTCTTTTTACTTTAATCTTATTTTTTGCCTCTCACAGCACGAGCAATCATATCCCATTTTTCGTCTGGTACTTCGTTCAAGGCCGAAAATTCACCTGCGCCCATCAGCCACTCACCTCCATCAATCGTAATAACTTCGCCATTGATATATGACGAGAAATCAGACATCAGAAATGCCGCCAAATTAGCTAATTCTTGATGATCGCCCACTCGTTTGAGAGGAATACGGCTTGCTGGGTCAAACTTTTTAGCAAGGTCATGTCCCATAGCTTCGGCAGGAAATAGTCTTTCCCATGCCCCCTCTGTTGGAAACGGACCTGGAGCGATGGCATTGAATCGGATACCATATTTGTAGCCCCATTCAACCGCCAAGGAACGTGTCAATGCTAACACACCTGCTTTGGCTGTCGCTGATGGAACAACATAACCAGAACCAGTCCAAGAATAAGTTGTCACAATACTCATGACAGTTCCTTTAATGTTGTTTTCTATCCAATATTTACCAAATGCCAAGCTAAAGTTATAAGTGCCCTTCAACACAATGTCTACTACCACATCAAAGGCTTTGTGCGTAAGTCGTTCGGTTGGACTAATAAAATTTCCTGCGGCATTATTGACCAAGCCTTCCACACTACCAAAGTGCTCAATTGCTGTTTTGAGTACATTTTCTACCTCGTCGTAGTTACGCGCATCACAAGCAACTGGAAGGATTTTGCCACCCGTAAGTTCTTCTAATTCTTTGGCTGTGGCTTCCAATACAGGGAGTTTGCGGGAGGCAATAACTACATTTGCTCCTAATTCTAGAAAGTATTTCGACATAGATTTTCCTAGTCCAGTACCTCCTCCTGTCACTACAATGGTCTTACCTTGTAAGGCTCCGTCTCTTAGCATTGGTTGGTTAAACATAGCTATTTTAGTTTAAAGATTTAAAAGCAAAACAGGTGATTAAAATACCTTATGCTATATTTTATGTCTCCTTCTTGACTTTATTTTACTATATTTTTTGAAAGTAAAATTCTATTATAAAGCAATTTGGGATAAATAAAATTATTATGCAAGCATACTAATTAGGAATTTTTGAAAAAGTTAAAAGAATCAAAGAAGAAACGAATAATATAATAATTAAGAAAGAATAAAAACCACAAAAAAAGCCCTACAATCATTTGTAGGGCTTTTTTATATAGAATTCGGAGAGCTTTGGGTGGATTATTTACCAGCTACCAAAGTTACGTCCAAGTTGAATACATCGTCGATAGCTTTGTCACCGATAGATTCGAAGAATTTCTTAGAACCATATTTGATGTTGAAGTCTGTACGGTCAACTGGGATTTTAGCAGTTGCAGTTACTTTACCAGCAGCAGAAGTAATTGTAGCAGGGAAAGTGATAGATTTTGTGATACCGTGCAAAGTCAAATCACCAGTGATGTTTGAACCAGCAACTTTAGTGATTTTGAAAGTAGCAGTTGGGAATTTTTCTACTTCGAAGAAATCACCTGTAGTGATGTGGCTGATGAATTTTTGATTGTAACCAGCGTCAGTGATATCAGTACAAACGATAGATTTCATATCGATTGTGAAAGTACCACCAGTTACTTTACCTTTAGCTACAGAAAGAGATCCGTTGCTGATGCTGATAAATCCTTCGTGCTGACCAGTTACTTTTTTAGCCAACCAGTGGATTTTAGAACCTTTAGTATCTACTGCCAAACCTTCAGCAGCTTTTTTAGGAGCGTTACCAGCGATAGCTGTACTCAATACCGTTGCAGATACAAATAAACTTGCGATGAATTTAATTGCTTTCATTTGATTGAAAAATAATTTTAGTGAATATTAATAATAAGGAGTTTAATACAATTCAGAAAATACCGATTATTCAGCTGAGCCTCTGAGTTTGTCTAAAAGATGACTTAATGTAAGCGCTTCTTCTGGCGTTAGCTTATGAAGTGCTGCTTCCCATTCAGATTGTTGATTGTCTAATTCTGCTAACAAGTCCAAACCTTTGTCTGTGATGATAACATCTACCTGACGACGGTCATGTGGACACTCTTTACGGATTACTAAATCTTTCAGAATAAGCTTATCAACTAATCTTGAGGCATTTGACATTTTATCGAGCATACGCTCAATGATACCACATACCGTAATAGGATTTGGATGCTGTCCTCTCAGAATTCTCAAAACATTATATTGCTGCAACGTTACATCGTAACGTTTCAATAAATCACTTTGTAATGAACAAAGCCAGTTGTTGGTATACATAATATTCACAACGGCCTTGGTATAAGGTGATTTGAATGCTTTTTGCTGTATGTCTTGTTCGATACTCATAATTTGATAGTGCAAATTTAATGTAAAAACATTTGATGTCAATACATTAAAATGTTAATTTTTTGTTAATGTTAATTAGTAGTCTGAAAATCAATAAGTTAATTTGTGTATTTTTTTCTGATTAAATAAAATATAGAGGTTTTCGTGATAGATTTTCCTAAAAATGGCACCAAATCATTCAAGGTAACTCAGTTTCATTCGCCACTCACATACCTTTTAGTTGCCAATGAAGCATCTTCTTGGAGTTTTTGAAGTAGGGTTTCCAATTGTTCAAGTTCTGTTTGACTCATTTGAATGCTTTGTGATTCCCAAACCTCAATTAGATCATTGAGTTCATTGGTTACGTCCAAGCCTTCTTCTGTAATAAGTACTTCTACAACCCGTTTGTCAGTAGGCGATTTTCTTCTTTCGACAAAACCTTTCTGCTCAAGTTTATCTACCAATCTCGAAACATTAGACATTTGGTCTCTCATATTTTCGATAATCGTATTGATACAGAGTGGGGTAGGATAAGAGAGCTGTAAAATTTTTAGAACGCTATATTGTTGTTCGCTCAGCGAATAGGGTTTTATAATTTGACTAAATTCCGACACTAACCAGTTATTGGTAAACATCATGTTTACGGTTAGTTTTTGGTAAGGATTTGCAAAAGATTTTTGCTTAATATCTTTTTCAATAGACATAATTTTAAATTTAATGTGTACGGACCTAGCTTTGAGAAGATTATAATGATGCAAAGTATTAACAAGAGTAGCGAATACTCTTCCGAAAATGTCCATTAACGTGGATTTTTGTACAATTATAAATGGTAATCTTTCTGCAAGAAGCCAGAGCTTTACATCAAGTTAAGAGAAGTATTCAAAGGAGGTGGTTAATTGATTGCAAATATACTCAATTATCGGAAGGGCACGATTTCTGGTGCCGAAATATCAAAGTCTTTGAGGCGATAATTGTATGTATCACTAAAAGAAGCATTGAGTACTCCTATGTTAGGCAAGTTGGGGAAATAGGTAAATTTGAGTTGAAAAGTATTGAACGTTAGGTTCTCGTTTCGCAGTCTTATTCCCAAACCTATCCCAGTGTAGGGATATTTGGTAAATAAAAATTGATTTCTAGGGGTAACAAAAGCCATATCTAATTGAAAAAATGGCGCTAAGCGAAATCCCACAAAATTGACCTTTGAGAACCAAACCGCTTGATAACCCAGAGCAAGTTTTTTATTACCCCAAAGTTGATCGCTGTTGATGCCCAAAATTCCATTTTCACCATTGATATTGAGATATTCTCCTGTGTAGCGCTGCACACCAAACGCATATTTGAGATTGATAAAATGGCGTAATTTGGCTTTTGGAAGTGTATATAATCTTGAAAAATAATTAGATTCGATACTTACTCCTGCCGTGCCATTGGTATAAGCACCCGCATTGAGTAAGGCATATAGATAGCCAGAATTATTGAGATATTGTCCTCTTGCCAGTTTGATCCCCGAATAAAAGCGATTACCAAAGGCATCCGAATATTCTTTTCCTGCCACAAATGTCGCTAAATACCCATAGGGTACGTCTTCTGTTATCCCGAAACCATAAATTAAAAAATCCCGTTTGTAGCGTCTATTCGAAAAGCCAATGCCGACTAAATATTGTTCTTGGTTGCGAAAAAGCTGGTTGGTATCTGCTGTGACAATGGGACGTTGGGTGTAATTGATACTGGTAAATCTTAGTCCAACAATAAAGCGGGTACGAGCTTGATTTTCTGGACTTAAAAAAGGGAGTTTGTAAGAACGAGCTAACCAAAAATCTACATAATTCTTTACCGTTGGGAAATACAAAGGTAAGGTGTCATTTTGCATGAGTGTTCGAGCATCATATCCTCTCGTGGTAACTCGCAAATCTCGGTCATGACTCATTTCAAAACCTCCTGCCATTTTCATTTCAGGCGTTAGAAATGGTCTGAAAAAACGCAAGGCATAGCGATTGGTTTGTCTGCGAAAAGACAAATCCAATTGTCCTGTAATAAAGGAACGACCAATATATGGAATGGTATAGGTGGTGGCATATTCGAGTTTGGGTGATTCTTTTTGGTTGATATAAAAAGTATTTCGCCACGAATGTCCCAGTCCTCGAAAGTTTACTTGATTGATACTCAAATCATAACGGTCAAAACCTCCAAAATTGACATCAGGAATCAATGACCAAATATCTTGTGTGATTACCAACAAGTCGACCAAGTTGGGATATTGCTCATCGGGTATTACCAAAATCCGAGCATCGTGTAATATGGTACTGTTACGCATTACACGCTCGTTGTCACGAAGTCGGTCGGCATCGATGATATCGCCAGTATGAAATAATAGGAAGGATTTTCGGATAATACTTTCTCTAGTATTGGTGTGTAGTGCGCTAAAAAACTTTTCAAATCCTTGCGCTTTGCGAGCGGTATCATTGACACTTTCGCCAAATACTCGAAGAGTTTTGACATAAATTTTACGAACAACTCTGCCCTCAAACTCTTGAAAAGGATTTTCCTCAATTTTTACAACCTCCTGACCTGCTGAGTTTTGATTGTATACATCCTTGAAGAGCGCATGATAAATTTCGTTGAGCACGCGATTTTTTGAAAATCTTTTTTTCAAATTAGAATAAAGTAGACTATCCTCTTTGTTCTTTTTTACCTGATAATCTTCAGGAATGAAGGCTTGAATAGAATCTTTTTGTTGGGCCTGAGCAGATATTGGCGCAAATAATAGCCAAAAGGTCATTGAAACCAGTGCGACAATTTCACTCAGGCTCATGTTCCTACAAGGTTTTGTGGGTATAATTGGCTTATTTTGTAGAAATTTGCATATCATATCTAAACAAAAATACGAAAACTCTCAGAATGCTAACATTAAATTATCCACTTGTTTTAGCGTCAAATTCGCCACGTCGACAACAATTGCTTAAAGATGCGGGCTTTGAATTTAGTGTCAAGGTAAAACCAACAGATGAGGATTTCCCTGATACGATGCCTGCGCCTGAAGTTCCTGTATTTTTGGCAAAAAAGAAAGCTTTGGCATTTCAGCAAGAAATCGACAACCAAATTATATTAACTGCCGACACAATTGTGGTAGTCGATGGTTTGATTTTGAATAAACCACAAGACAAAGCCGAGGCTAAGTGGATGTTACAAAAGCTTTCGGGACGCAAACACCAAGTAATTACAGGTGTATGTGTAATGACAAAAGATTCAATCGAAAGTTACAGCGACACGACAGAGGTATTTTTCAGAGAATTAACGGACGCTGAAATTGATTATTATATTGAAAATTGCAAACCTTTCGACAAGGCTGGAAGCTATGGTGTACAAGATTTTGTAGGCATGGTCGGTATTCCTCGCATCGAAGGTTCTTATTTTACTGTTATGGGTTTACCTGTGCATATCGTGTACGATGCCCTCAAGAAATTTTGTGAGTTGTGATTTAAGGAATTGTAATGAGTGAAAAGGCCATATAATTCACCATTCATCATTCAGCCATTTACCACTCACTCAGCCATTAAATTACCAAATACAACACATGCTTCATTCAAGAAATAAACATCAAGAAAGATATGATATGGAGGCACTTATGAAGGTGTCACCAGAGTTAAAACCTTTTGTATTTATCAATCAATATGGGAGTCAAACCATCGACTTTGCCAATCCTGCTGCGGTAAAGTTGTTGAATAAAGCCATTTTGAAAGCTTTTTACAAAATTGATTATTGGGATATTCCCTTACATTATCTTTGTCCGCCTATTCCAGGCCGTGCAGACTATTTGCATTACACCGCCGATTTATTAGCTGAAGCCAACAATGGTCAAATTCCTATGGGTAAGGATATCAAAATTCTTGATGTTGGGGTAGGAGCTAATTGCGTTTATCCTATCATTGGCCATGCTGAGTACGGATGGCGTTTTGTTGGTTCGGAGGTCGATAAAACAGCCATGAAGTCGGCTCAAAATATTGTTATTACTAATCAGAATCTCAAAAATAACGTGGATGTTCGTTTACAAAATCGCCCCGATCAGATTCTGGAAGGTATTATTCGTATGCAAGAATTATTCGATTTGGTGATTTGTAATCCTCCTTTTCATGCCTCTGCTGAAGAGGCTTCTGCGAGTTCTATTCGTAAACAACAGAATCTTACGGGTAAAAAAGTGCAAAATGCTTCACTCAATTTTGGTGGACAAAGTCGTGAGCTTTGGTGTGATGGTGGTGAACTAAAGTTTATTTGGCAAATGATTCAAGAAAGTAAAGTTTTTGCAAAAAACTGTCTTTGGTTTTCTTCTTTAGTTTCGAAAAAAGATAATCTAAAAAGTTTGTACAAAGCCCTCGACAAAACAGATGTTACCAATTATCACATTATCGAAATGTCACATGGTCAGAAAATAAGCCGTATTTTGGTTTGGACATATTTTTCAGAAGAAGAAAGAAAAACTTGGGCAAAAGCTAGATTTGGGAATAAATGAGTAATGAGTTAGTGGGTAAAATAAAATTTAAGATTAGGCTTTCAGGTATCAGCTTTCGGCGGTGGGCCTTGTAAAAAAGCATGGCTGTGGTTATAAAAAAACATTTTAACACTCTTTGCCTTATGCCTGTTGCCTAAAACACAAAACTTAAATTTTAATTTGCCCAAACCATAGAAGTTTATTGAGTAATCATCAAAGAAAAGTCATCTCGAATATTGGGGTAATGATTATTCTCCAAATTTTTATCAAAAAAGCGGTCGAARTCGAAAACATATGGTTCGACCGCTTTTTTGATATTACCATACTAGATTTTACTTGGCTTTAGATGCAATCATTGCGTCTCAACTGATGGAAAATAATTTCTTACCTAATCACTCACTCGATACATTCGAGAAACCTTTACTAAACCTAAATATCTGATCTTCAAAAAAAGAATTTTAGGACTAGGTGTGAATCAATACTTCGTGTACTTCACATATAGAGGAGAAAATCTCCTTATCTTTACGAGTTCCATTTTTCTTTATCTCAAACTTATTTCATTTATTATGTTCAAAAAACTATTTGCACTAAGCTTTTTGCTTAGTATCTCCCTTGTGGGCTTGGCTCAGACGCAAAAGCCTCTTTCAAAAGAAGATAGTCTCCTCAAAGTTTACCGAAAAATTGCTGATACTGGCGATGCCATTGAGCTCAAGAAAGTAGATACGGAAATTGCTCGTTTACTAAAATCTTCCGAAGAAAAAGATTTTACCTTTGCCATTCGTGTGGCGTATTCTATCAAACAAAGTTCTCTAGCTGATTCCATTAACAAATTGGCTGTTCAGAAATTCCCAACTGGAAAAGCAGCGTTAAACGCGGCATACAACTTGGTTATTCAGGCGCCACAAGAAGTAAAAGCTAAATTGGAAGCTTATAAAACATTCCTTAAAAAGTTTCCTGAACCTGCCGAAAAAGCGGATATTGTTTACGACTATGCACGTTCTGAGATAGCCTCTACCTATGCCAAAGCAGGCGATGCCGTAAATAATGCGTTGTGGTTGTCCAAAATAAAAACACAATCCTATAGAGGGGTTGCTCAGACTTCTAATTCGCAAATGTTTTTGCAAAAAGGCGATTTCGTAACTGCTGAAAAACTAGCTTTTGAAGGATTACAGAACGCTAAGGCTTCTTTGGAAAACAATCCAAATCCTAATGCTAAAAATGACTACTATTACTACTTGCAAAACTATGCAGGTCTACTTTATAAAATCAAAAAGTATGATGAAGCACTGAAATACATCAACGAACTTCGTAGCAATCTTGAAGGAAATAAGGTAAACCAAACCAACGAGATTTATGCTCTTATTTTGACGGGAACAGGCAAAGGTAAAGAAGCATTACCTATGTTGGCTGAACTCGTGAAGACAGGTAAAGGTAGCAATGAGGTGGCTGTGGCGATAAAGGAGGCTTATATTCAGACCAATGGAAAAAGTGATGGTTTTGAAAAATACTTGAGTTCATTGCATACCGACATGAAAAAAAGTATTCAAGCAAAATTGGCAAAAGAATTGATTTCTCAACCAGCTCCAGCCTTTTCATTGGTTGATTTGGATGGAAATAAGGTGTCATTAGCTGAGCTAAAAGGCAAAGTGGTTATTTTGGATTTCTGGGCTACTTGGTGTGGACCATGCAAAAAGTCATTTCCTGCGATGCAAAAAGCTTTAGACAAGTACAAATCTGATCCAAACGTGCGCTTTTTGTTTATAGATACTTGGGAACGTATTCCTGAGCCTAAAAAAGCAGTTCAAGCATTTATTACGGATAATAAATATACATTCTCAGTATTGCTTGACGATAAAAATACCAAGGTGGTGGACAAGTTTGGTATCGTAGGTATTCCAACGAAATTTATCATTGATGGAAAAGGAAACATCCGTTACAAATTGATTGGTTTTGAAGGTTCGGACGAAGCAGCTGTAGAAGAAATTTCTTATATGATTGAAAGCGTAAGATTGTAGTTTTACTCTTTCAAGTTCATAGTCCTAACTGGTTCAAGTCTTTGACTTGAACCAGTTTTTTTATATAGTTTTCAGACTTCATATCAACAGCAGAATTTCGAAATATTATGTTTTTGAATAGTCAAGTTTAAACTTGAGAAATAGCTAACCCAAGTCTTAGACTTGAGTTAGTACGGAAAATCTGTCTTTGCTTTGTATTTTATTGTACTTAACTAAGAAAGCCTCTATCTTCGTACTTCCATTAACCAAGTTTATAAACATTTTATGAAAAAATTATCTCTTCTGCTCGCCCTGATTTGGGTGAGTTGCTATCCTATTATTGGTCAGGCTGTAACAACTGACCCTCTTCTGCCGACAGGCGATAAAGAAGTAACCCTTATTTTTGACCTAAAACAATCCAAAGATTCTCGTACGAAAGGATTGTTAGGAAAAACCTCCGATGTATATCTTTGGTCTGGAGCTGGGACTACTGCCACAGGCAATGCCTTTGAGTACGTTCCGACGGGGCAGAGTAACTTTGCCGAACCGTTTACCAACGGAAAAATGACCTCATTAGGCAATGATGTTTGGAGTATCAAAATAACCCCTCGAACATTTTATAATGTACCTACGAGCAAGTCTATCAAGCGATTAGGTGTTTTGTTGAAAAACGGCAACGGAACAGCTCAAACCGAAGACTTTTTTGTGACGATGTATGATGCCGCTTTTAGCCTCGCATTTTTGTCACCTACCGAGAGTTCGGTAGTTTTAAAGTCAGGACAAGATTTAGCTATTAGTTTGAAATCTTCTGCAAAAGCCCTTTATTCTGCTGAAATCAGTGTTGGGTCGACCTTAATTACGAATACAATTCTTAATTTTTCGACCGATAGTACCGATACCTTTGCAACCACAATACCTTATAATTCGTTGGCTAAATTAATCAATGATAAATCTTCCACTATTACGATGAAAGTTCAGGCAAAAGCAAAATTAGGTACTGCAACCGCACAATTGGCAGTGTTGGTGCCACCTCAAATTACCACCGCCGAAGTTCCTGCGGGATGGAAAGATGGCATCAACTATTTGTCTGAAACAAGCGTTGGTTTAGTGCTATATGCACCCAATAAAGACTTCGTTCATGTGATAGGAGATTTTAATAGTTGGGAAACCAATAATAACTATTTGTTGAAAAGAAATACCTCTGCCGAACGCTATTGGATACAGTTGGATGGTATCGAAAAAGGGAAAGAATATGCTTTTCAGTATTTGATCAATGGCACTTTGGCTGTGGCAGACCCTTACGCTGAAAAAATTCTAGACCCTAACAACGACCAATATATCCCGTCGACGACCTATCCTAATTTGAAAACTTTACCATCGACAGTAAAAACCATTGCTTCGGTGTTTCAAACAGGACAAACGGCTTATGCTTGGAAAAATACTACTTTCAAACGTCCCGCTAAAGAAGATTTAGTCGTGTATGAATTACATGTAAGAGATTTTGTAGCTAACAAAAACTATCAAGCAGTTATAGATACATTATCATATCTCAAAAAACTTGGTGTAAATGCCATTGAGTTAATGCCTGTACAGGAATTTACAGGAAATGATTCATGGGGATATAATCCAATTTTCTATTTTGCACCAGATAAGGCGTATGGAACAAAAGATGATTTGAAGCGCTTCATTGACAAATGCCATGAATTGGGTATTGCGGTACTCATGGATATGGTTTTCAATCAAGCAGATTATGAGTTTCCTTATGTGAAAATGTATTGGGATGGTTCAAAACCTTCGGCAGATTCTCCGATGTTTAACCAAACCGATAGACATCCATTTGGCGTATTTTTTGACTTTAATCATGAAAGTGTGGCTACTAAAGCATACGTGAATCGTGCGAATGCTTTTTGGTTGCAGGAGTATAAAATTGATGGTTTTAGATTTGATTTGGCGAAGGGTTTTACCCAAAAGCAGACCTCCAACGATGCACAATTTAGACTTTATGATCAATCCAGAGTAGATATTTGGAAGGGATATTATGATAATATTCGTAAAGTAGACGCCTCTGCTTTCGTGATTTTAGAGCTTTTTTCTGAGGATTTAGAAGAAAGAACCTTCACCAATATGGGAATGATGGTTTGGGGAAATCATAACTATGATTTTAGAGGTATGATGAAAGGCGAGTCGGTTGATTTAACAAGACTCTCTTATCAGTCGAGAGGTATGACTACTCCGGGCGTGGTAAGTTACATGGAAAGCCATGACGAAGAGCGTTTGATTTATGATGCCGTACAGAATGGAAAAACGGCTAACTCTTACTCAACTAGAGATTTAGCGACAGCCCTAGAACGTGAAAAAGCAAATGTGGCGGTATTCATGGCGGTTCCAGGTCCAAAAATGATTTGGCAATTTGGTGAGTTAGGATACGATGTAAATATTGATTTTAACGGTCGTACAGGACAAAAACCTCTAAAATGGGAGTATTTAACCGATGCCCGTCGCTTGAAATTATACAAAGCCTATGCTGCTATGGTACAATTGAAAACATCTCAAGCGATATTTAAAACAACAGATTTTAGTATTGACTTGACAGGTATGCAGAAAAAAGTAACGCTTCGTTCAAGCGATAATACAGTTTTGGTAGTGGGTAATTTTGATATTCAGGCAAAAGGTATGACTCGTCTATTCCCATCTACAGGTAAATGGTATGACTATTTTACGGGGAGTAGCATCGATGTGGGAGATTTGGATTTGCCTTTGTTCCTAGAGCCTGGAGAATTTCATATCTTTTCAACAAAACCATTCCCAAAACCTGAAGCCGATATTGTTCCTTGGAAAGTACCTTCTTCTTTAGTTATTACAGGAATCGAAGAGGAGGCTATGGCTGTAAAATTATTCCCAAATCCAGCTACAAACATGGTACGCTTGTCGGTTCCAACTTTCAGAAAAGGAGATACGCATTACGAAATGTACGATTTTTACGGAAAAATGGTAAAACAAGGAAAAATAGAGGATACCAATACGGATATATCCATCGCTGATCTAAAAGAAGGCTTGTATTTGATTCATATCCAAGATGCACAACGCAATCAGGTGCTAAAAATGATTAAACAATAGTTCGATTGCGGATTTTTGATTTCGGAATGTACCTAAGGGTCTATTTTGTGTTGATAAAAATTGCTGTAGCGGCAACCCTTGCGGTTACCGCTACAGGATAATGATAAGAATACTTTTGAGTAAAATGAAATTCTTAGTACAGCCCTAACTTGGATTTTAAAATGTACGTTATACCTCCGAAATCCAACATCCGATATCCGAAAAACAAGTAAGGTTTTGTGTCTAAAAATAGGTTTCCTGTATTTGTTCCTATTCATCTTAACTAAACTATGAAATCATGAATGCAGATACCACTAAAACCATTCTTTGGATTCTCAGTATTCTTTATGGAATATTGATTGTAGGGTCATTTTTCCCGATTATGATGAGCCCTTTTTTGTTTGATGCTGGCGCAACGAAGGGGCGCTGGGTGACTTTTTTCTCAATTGTGGCTTTTCCAATTCTAGCTTTAATTTCAATTATAGCGGCTTGGTGGTTATTTAAACATGGTCATTATTCAGCAGCCAAGTGGGTATTTACTTTACCTGCGTTGAGCATCATAGGATTTTTTGTCGGATTTTCGATGCCCTAGTTTAGTGGCATTTGTCCTGAAAAACGAAGAACTAAAAGATATAGGCAGATAGATACTCTCAAGAACATCGTGTTTGTTGTGACAGAGAATAGCCGATTACTTGACAATATGAGTAAGTGACCTTCAAGTTTTTGAGGTAGTTCACTGAATTTTATGAAAACAGTTTAAAACTGTTAAAAAAGTAAGTCCAAGACTAAGTCTTGAACTATGAACTACAATTTTGTACCGTAATCAGAGAGAATAGGATGAAAGTTTAACCAAGATTTAGTTCTAGACTGACTATTCCACTTAGCGGGTGAATTTATTCACCCCTTACGAAAGAGCTGAAATAGCTTCATCAAAAAAGGGTCGAAAAATAAATTTTCGACCCTTTTTGATGCTAAAATCAGCTTTAGATGCAAAGTGTTGTGTTCTACAAATGAAGATTATACTAAAAATAATCACTCATTCGCTCAATCACAATTCACTAAATATTATACTGCAAAACTTTCACCGCAACCACAAGTACGAGTTGCGTTAGGGTTTTTGAACTGAAAACCTTTGCCATTCAAACCGTCAGAAAAATCTAATTCTGTGCCAGCAAGATAAAGAATTGATTTTTTGTCAATCATGATTTTTACTCCTTTATCCTCAAATACCATATCATTGGCCTGTGGTTCAGAAGCAAAGTCTAGGTCGTACATCAAGCCTGAGCAACCACCCCCTTGTACGGCCACGCGTACATTGTAGTTGTTGCTTAAACCTTCTTTATCACGTAATTCTTTGATTTTTTCTGCTGCTATATCTGTTACTGTTACCATGATGCTATATCTATTTTAGGAAAAACAAGTTGTTATGACTTTTGAACTACAAAAGTAATCGAAAAGTTCCGAAAATCTATTTCATTGGTAAATGAACCTCGGCCATCATACAACGCGCCGAACCACCTCCGTTACCCTCAATCATGCTTAAATCGAAGTGTAAAATAGTACAATAATCCCCAAGAATCTTGGTTTGTGCTTGAGTAAGCGAGTAATACGCAGCATCTGACATTACTAAATATCGGTCTCCTTTTTCGCTACGAATTTCAAGCATATTGCCTGCAAATTGATTCATTTGGTCGAGTGTGATTTCTATCACTTGTTTTCCGCTGCTTTCGAGCGAGTTACGTACCTTCAGACGTTCGTCCAAATCAGGAATAGCGTCCAAACAAATCACCGCAAACATATCTCCCACGCACATCAAGACATTAGTATGGTAGATTTGTTTGCCAGCACCATCTACTGCCGTGAATTTTACGATTTCGTAATTCATCTGAATACTGAACTCATTGAGTACAGTTTCGTAGGTTCGTGGTGAAATACAAGCATACGCAATTTTAAATTTACGGTCGAGTACCATAGAGCCTGTACCCTCCAAAAACTCACCTTTTTCCTCAAATGTAGATAAGTCTATTCTTCGATTGATATAAAAATCTTTTTCTAATAGACCAATAATATCCTGACGCCTTTCCAAGCGACGGTTAGGAGCCTGCATAGGATATTCGATAACTGTGCCGTTATAATGGAAAGAAATCCAGTTGTTAGGAAAAATAGAATCGGGAGTATGCGGCTCTGGCGTATCATCTACCACAATGACATTAACACCATGTTTGCGGAGGCGAGCCACCATTTCATCAAATTCTTGCAAGGCTTGAGTTTGCGCTGTTTCTTGGGTTTGTTGACCAAAAGCTTTATCCTGAAAGGCATTCGACTCTGCTGTTTGTTCATTAAAGCCAAATCGCACAGGACGAATCATCAAGATATTTGAAGTTGTTTGAGAACGCATAGTTTGAACCGTTTTGTTTGTTGAAAAATAGTTATTTGTTAATAGTGTAGCCGTTATCATGTAAAAAAGATTATCTATCGGGCTTTCGGCAATGAGCTATCGGCATTCAGGAAAGATGTTTCTACTACTTCTTTAGCAATCTCCGATAGCTTATTGCTCATTGCTGATAGCCAAAACCTAAAATCCTTCTCTTAGAATTGGCATCGACATACAGTGTGAGCCACCACGAGCACGAGATAATTCTGCTGATGGGAGTAGGATAAAGGTATTTTGCATATTTTCTGGTGACTTGCGACCACTCTCAAATTCTTGAATCAAATCAGCCGCCTTGATGGCTTCAAAGCCTAATGCTTTAAAAGCTTCGAGCGTCTTATCGTTTCTATCGTATCCGATTACGACGCCTTCTTTGAGCGCCAACAAATTACAAGAATCTGTCCACTGCTCACGATCACCGTACGGAAATTCATTATTTCCTGAATACACAAATTGTACATCAAGAGGCATGCATCCTAAATCGTTCACAGAAATTTCTGTTAATAAATCTTCCAAATAATCAATTACTCGAGGTTCTTTGGCGTCCTTGCGGAATTGAATGATACGCAATTCATCTTTTACCTTGGCCTTGATTAGACCAGCTTTTACGAATATCTCGTTTTCTTGTTTGGCTTGTTTTCCAAGAGAGCCGAGCAGTACCCAAATATTTCTTTTGACTTGGGTAAATACCGTATCGATGTGCATATAATCACGCTTTTTCGGAATTTTTACCAAGGTGATTTTCTCAACTATATCTTTTTCAAAAAGAGCTTCAATGACTTGTTTGGCAGCATACACGGTTGTTCTTTCCGAAATACCGATCAATAAGTGGTTAGGCGCCACCATCATGACGTCGCCACCTTCGAGTGTAGCGATGGTATCAGACTTTTGATCGTCGGGCATTAAGAACTGATGTTCGTTGTCGGGTATTTCGATGATATTGCTGCGTATTTCTTCAAAAATTTGGTGATTGAAGAAAACGTATTGCATCAACAAAGCCTCACGTGTACGAGCGATTTTGGCTGGTTTATTAAGCAATAAATGATTATTGATGGTAATCCCAATATCACGAGTAAAGATAAAGTTGGGAATAGGCGCAAAAAGCATTTCTTTTTCTGGCGTCATGCCTGAGATAAGCGTTTTGGCTAATTCTGTAGAAGGGTAATTCAATAGCGTGTTTTGAATGGCAAACGAACAATGTTCAACCGCACAAACGGCAGCTACAAGTCGCGTCCTTATAATAGAGTTGTCTAAGACTTCTGCTAAAAGTCTTTGTACTTCTATTACTTTATCTGATTTGAAATAATGAGGACTTTCTGGTTTGAAGAATTCTCGGGAGGTATCGGCATCGATTTCTTGTAATCGACCTTTGATTTTGGCTGGGTCGAGGAAGTAAAGTAGTATTTTTACGTAGAAATCATATTCATCTTTTCGCATCGTATCCAGATGCACTATGTCTTCAAAGAGCCAATCTTGAGCTTTTGAAGGAATAACCTTCCCTAATCCACTGTCTGGGCTATGAATCAATAACCTCTTTAGCGTTCCTACTTCCGATGAAACATTGATAGACTTTTCCATAATTTGATTGTCTTTGAAGTTTATGGCTTTTTAGGTAAAAAATGGTAAAAAACTCATTTTTCGCAATAAACGATTTTTTTTCCACAAAGTCAAGTCAAGAGAAAAACATAATAAAATTTTCATGTCAAAACTGAATAGATTTTCAGAATGCCCGTTAGTTGGGCATAAAATATAAAAATTATATAATTGAGGTTTTTTCTGTGTAAAAGAAAATAATAGCGGGTATTCGTAGAAAATACAATTAAAGGTGCACTCAAGGTGTCCTTTTTACCATAAATTCTAGTACTTAAGCTGAATCCAAATTGTAATTTCTTTCGTAAGTTTAGGTATCTATATAGGCACGGGAGGGAAGTTACTTGGATTGATAGTATTAATGGTAATTAGTCATTTGCTCATGACGCATTCTAATAAGCAGTAATTAGGCGGTTTAATTGCACGGTATTGAATGTTTTTTTGACCTTACTACAATTCGAGACTTGACTCCCTTTTGCTTTTTATTTCTTCTCTAATGTTCTCTTTATAAGGTATTGCTCCCATTCATTATTTTATTGAAATTGTAGCTATCAGATAACCTGAGAGTGATGTGTCATTTTGTGTTTTCTCCATGCCTATTCATACCGTTTTTTGCATGATCGGACTTTGGAAAATAAGTACTTTTACACTTTTTGTTTATGGCATAATTTACTTTCACCTAAGTAATCGTACAAAATATAAGTGCGTTATTGCCTAGTTTGAGACTTAGTCTCGGACTATCTTTCGCTTCAGTTTATAAACTGTATAAAAAATAAGTCCAAGACTAAGTCTTGAACTAGTAAAGTATTTTACATAGTCGTGCAAAATTCAGTTGAAGTAATTAATGAGATAAAATATTAGTAATCAAAAAATACACTCAAAACTCATCACTCACAAATCAGCACTCATACTTCCCTATCTATTCAAACAACAAAAAGGGAGCCCAATGCAGGCTCCCTTTTGTATTTATCTCGCAAAATAAGATTTATATTATCTCACTTTTGTAATTGTAATCGGCACACAAACCTGAGGACAAGATGAACATGTCGCTGGAGGCGTGATAGTCACGTTGTTCAACGAACATCCATTTGCATCAGTAATTGTAATAGTTTTAGCACCACCACTGATTAAGAATGGACCGAATGGACTTGACGGAGCTCCGTAGTTAGCCGTTGCCGTTGTAATTCCTGAACCAGAAACAGTATAAGTAGTACCACTACCCCCCGATGGGTTCAATGTGAACGTATAAGTATCATCTGTTGATGTTGCTGGCGTACCTGCGTCGCTACAGATAGATACTGCACCTGCCAATGTTGGAGCTGCTTTTACTGTTACGTTAAATACATCTACAATAGAACATCCTTGAGCTGATGACTTAGTCACACGATACGTAGTAGACAACATTGGAGAAACAGAGATTGAAGCTGTTGTTTCACCAGTATCCCATGAGTATGTCGAACCGCCTGTTGCAGTCAATGTTACTGAACCACCTGCACAAACCTCTGCTGTAGAAGTAGCACCTGCAGGAGTTGCATTTACAGTTACACTAACTGTTGCTGTTTGGCTACAGCCTAATGTATTAGTTACTACTACAGTATAAACACCTTGGTTAGCAGCAGTTGCTGAAGCAGTTACTGTTGGTTCTGCTACTGTCGAAGTAAAGCTGTTTGGTCCAGACCAAGCGTAAGTTTCGCCTGATTGCTTTCCACTTAAAGTAAAGGCAATTGGTGTCTCAGAACATACTGTGATAGTTGGACCACCTGTGATTGTTGTAGTAGGAGCAGGGTTAACTGTTACAGCAACTGAAGCTGTACCAATACAACCTTTACTATCCGTTACTGTTACTGTATAAGTTCCGCTCATATCAGCTGTTGCATTAGCAGAAACTACTGGACTTGCTGCTGTCGAAGTAAAGCTGTTTGGCCCTGTCCAAGAATAGGTAGGACTTGTTCCGTCTGTTGTTGCACTTAAAGTAAGTGGTACACCCGAACAGTTAACCGCTACAACTGTAGTTGCAGTAACCATTGGTTTAGGATTCACCATTACGTTTACAGTAGCTGTCGCACTACAATTATCTCCACTAACACCTGTTACAGTATAGACACCTGCATGTTGTGTCATCGAAGCACTTGCTGTTACAGTTGGGTTTGCCGAAGTAGAGGTAAATCCGTTCGGACCTGTCCAAGAGTAAGTCGATGCACCCGAAGCTGTCAAAGTAATAGGCGATTGCTCACAGACAGCCAATGCTGTTGGAGTAATGGTAATTACAGGAGCAGTGTATAGGCTAATAGATGTGGTAGCTGTTGCTGTACAACCATTAATATCAGTTACGTTTACTGAATATGTACCAATATTTGCACTTGTTACAGATGCAATTGTTGGATTTGCTGCTGTAGAGGTAAATCCTGCAGGACCTGACCATGAGTAGCTAGCACCAGCAGGGTTACTGCTTACAGAAAGATTAGCTGTACCATTCAAACAAACTTGAAGTGGAGCGTTAGCTGTTGCTGTTGGAACAGGGTTAACATTTACCTGAACTGTAGCTGTTGCTGTACAACCCAATGATGATGTACCTGTAATGGTATATACACCAGCGTGGATTGATGTTGCAGATGTTGTTACAGTTGGGTTAGCTGACGTCGAAGTAAATCCGTTTGGACCAGCCCATGCATAAGTAGCAGTGTTAGTACCTGTTACACCCAAAGTAATCGTTGAGCCTGTACAATTTCCATTAGCAGGTTGTGGCGTTACTGCCAAAACAGGAATTGGAAGAAGTTCTACAATAATAGGACAACAGTTTCCTGTAGGACAGTTACCTGTAAGTGTTCCATCTAGGGTATAGCTACCAGCTTCAGTCACAGTGAGTGTATTGGTAGTAGCTCCAGGGATAACAACACCGTCTTTTTTCCATTGATAAGAAGTAAGAGTAGTTGGTGCCGTTAATGTTAACGATTCATTAGAACAAAGTTTTACAGGTACACTGATACAAACCGTTTCAGACTCTTTACCGCTGTTGGTATTACCATCTTTTGCTGTGATAGTTGCTGTGTTAAAGATAACACCCTCTGCAACTGCTGTTACGGTAATAGTGAGTGTAGCTACCAATTTATCGCCACCTAGTAAACTACCAATATACCATTTACCAGTCGTTTGATCATAAGTTGTTCCTGATTCTGCTGAGTGAGAAACATAAGTTACACCTGTTGGAAGTAAATCTGTAATTTCCAAGCCAGTTGCAGCTGCAGATCCGCTTGCTCTTGTTGCTTTGATTGTGTAAGTAACTTGAGTACCTTGTGGCACTGGAGCTCCATTGTTGCTACTTGTTTTTGAAACAGCTACATTGATTGTGTTTGCATCACAACTATCAGGAATACCGTCACCATCTGTATCCATAAGGTCATTTCCACCAGCACATTTATCTAAACAGTCTGATACACCGTCGTTATCTGAATCTAGTTTTGAATAAGCATAGTGAACTCTCAAAGAACCTAATACAGAAACTAAACCGCTGGTTGATACGATTCTGATTTTATTGAATGCTTTTGTCGTTTTGAAACCCAACTCATACGTATTTGTATTTCCTAATAGACCAAGTTTCACTAAGCTACTACCACCAGAAATGCTTTCTTGTTTGATAGTGCCATTATAAGTTTCAATGGTAACGGCGCTTAACAAACTTAGATTTATTAAAGAGTTTCCATCTGAAACAACAAAACCAGCTTCAGAACCCGCAGGTACCGTTGTAGGGGAAGTTACTTCAATATAGCTATTACAAGAACCAAGAGCGATAGCTAACAATACGTCCATAGAAGCATAGTCTGTTGTACTAGCATTCACAACATTAGCCTCATTACTTACACCAGAAGCACAAATAGCAAGTCCTGTTGAATAAAGTCCTTTGCTAACATTATAAGTACCAGTTCCTCCGTTCACCCATTTGGTTGAACAGTCTGCATTAGTTGTTGCAGCAGGACCTTCAAAAGCATAATAAACTTTTAAGCTATTGAATAAACCAACAATTCCACCGCTGTAAAACAATTGAACTTGGTCAAAGTCTTTTGTAGTAGTGAAACTTAAAACTTGTTTTCCAATGCTACCTCCTAATACAGAAGCATTCAATAAACCACCTGAAACAGTGGCTGTCTCTTGAAGCGTACCATCACGGAAAGTTTTGATTGAAATGTTAGATAATGCAGAAGCTGAGAGAATACCAGCTCCAGGAGCTACCACAAAACCGACAACATTACCAGCGGGATAATATTGTTTCGCATCTTGTACTGTTAAACCAACACCTCCACCTAGAAGAGAGAGTGTTAAATCTATTGTAGAGAAATCACTAAGATCGCCGTTTACGACGTTTGAAGTGTTTGAAGCACCACCAGTAAGTGATGGCGAAGAGTTGATTGTAACGCCAGTTCCAACGATTGGATCCATTGGGATTTTGTTATTCTCCAATGTTTTCACCTGCGCATGTGTTTGAAAGATACTGAGCATAGAAATGCACAGTACCACAACTACTTGGGTAAACTTGTTCATGAGCATAAATTAATTTGATTAAACACCTTTTACAGCCCACATAGAAATACAGTCAAAGTCACAATCGAGAGATTGCTCTTTGGTTGGCGGAGATGTTTTCTACTTAGGAAATTTTAATTTTTTAAATACAACTGGCGGTTGCTTGCCTAAAAAGGAGCAAAAATTATGCCATGGAGGCTTAAAATATGACTATACGCAAGAGTTTTGAACGAGTGAGGATAATAGAGGATAAGCATACTAAAATTAGTACGAAATTGAAGTGCGGCAATTTTAGACTAAACGCTCTAAAACCGTGCCAAAGTATATAATGCTGTATCTTTTTTTGTGGAAATTATTTGATGGTAAAGAGCTTCAAATATTATAGTATATATGGGTGATTTTAGAGAAAAACTCTATCTGTGAAAGCGCTGATTTTTAGTGTATAACGCCACACTTCAAGCATGTGGCGTTATAACTATTTAGCTATTTGAGCCTTTCAAAACTATGTCATTTTGACTTGCCCATGCACTCATATCTTGTCGATTGATGGCTGCTGCCATCATATCTGGAAATAAATCTGGCGTGCAGGCAAATACAGGAATTCCTAAGGTAGATAGAAACTTAGCATTGTCTTTGTCAAAAGAGGGTGCTCCCGAATCGTCTAAGGCTAACAGACATATTATTTGAATTCCCGACTCACTTAGCTCCACTATACGTTTGCGCATCTGTACTTGATTACCTCCTTCATACAAATCTGTAATCATAATAAGAATAGTGTCGTCGGGTTTGTTGATAATTTCTTGGCAATACCCTAAAGCTTTGTTGATATCTGTACCACCACCAAGTTGTACTCCGAAGAGCAATTCAACGGGGTCTTTCAAATCTTCTGTTAAGTCAACAACCTCTGTGTCGAATACTACCATTTGTGTGGTTACTTGTGGTAACGACGCCATCACTGCGCCAAATATACCTGAATAAACAACTGAGGCACCCATAGAACCACTTTGGTCGAGACATAAGACGATATCTTTAAGAGAGCGTTTATTTTTACGTCCAAATCCTACCCTGATTTCTGGTATAATGGTTTTGTATTCGGGTAAATAGTTTTTGAGATTTTTCTTAATTGTGGTATTCCAATCTATTTCATTGTAACGAGGACGCTTGTTGCGAACACTACGATTGATAGCACCTGAAATAGCCTGTACGGTTTTTTGTTCTAGTTTATCCATTAACTCCTCCACGACCTGTTGCACCACTCTGCGAGCGGTGTCCTTGGTCTTGGAAGGAATCAGTTTGCCCAGTTCCATTAAACTGGCGACCAAATGCACATTTGGGGTAGCCTGTTCCAAAATCTCAGGTTCGAGCATGAGTTTTTGCTGAAGTTCTGGATGTTTTAGGGCATCGCCTTGCATCACCTGCACAACTGATTGAGGAAAATATTTACGAATATCTCCTAACCAACGAGCAACCGAAGGGCTTGAGCCTCCATTTCCTCCTGATCCACCACCGCCACCATTTTGTCCATAATTGAAATTTCGTTTTCTTTCAAAGTCATATAAAGCAGAGAGCGCATCATCGATTTGACTGTCTAATTCTGACAGTTGAAATTGAGTGCCATCGGCTTCATCGCCTCCCAAAATAAGTCGCCAGCGTCTGAGTGATTCTTTTTCGTCTGTCATAATGCTTAATTTCCGTTTACTCTACTATCGTTCTCTTTAAAAAACTGCATATCTGCCATTACTTCTGAGTAAATGATAGGGGAGATTTGCTCAAATGGAATGAGTCTTGGTCGTTTGTTTGCTCTGGCTCGTCATAGGTATAACTTCCAAAGTCAACACTGCCGTATTTCACAAACATTAGATTACCAATGCCACCAATTGAATCCAAATAACCCACACATACCTCTCCCTCCTGTGTGATAATGGCAGTAATGTCCTCTTCTGCGAAGTTTTTGTAATAATTGCTGATAAAGCCTGAATCGACTACCGAACCTCTAAACCATCCTCTTTTTTCAAGCATAGAAACAAAGGTGTATCCTGACATTTGGATACCGCTAAACTTTGCGGAAATAAGTGTTCCATTGTCGGCAGGGTCAAAATTAACTACCGCACGATTAAGTTGTAAAAATGCAGGAGATAGACCTTCATCCTCTAATACTTCAGACCAATAGTTGATGGTCTCGGTCTCGAGGATTAGTGGGTGCACCATTCGTATCATTTGTCCTTCTTGGAATTCGACTTCGTCGCCATCTTGGTTGATACAAGTTTGGTCTTCCTGTACTTTGAAGGTAAATAACAATTGTTTTTGTTCGTTGAAAGTGCCCCATATTAGTCTCGTAGCGTACACAAACATGATAGGGTTGTTTAGGAAAAGGCTCTGCCATTTTTCAGTATCCCATTGACGCTGAATAATGAGGTATTGTTCCAAACGAGGTGTTTGGGATTTTACAATGTCTTTGATTTCCTTGCCTATTTCTTTAAACTCATCTTGCAAGGCTATAGGCGTACCTTTTGGGAGAGCTTTTAGGGTTTTGTTATCTTCATTCAAGAATAAGATTTTGAAATCTTGATTGACAAAAGCACGATATTCTTGCCCATCGACTTCAAAGGTTTTAAACAATCCTTCAAAGCCAAAATCAGGAATAATTTGGTCAGCTAAGTCGTATGGAGAGATTCCTAGCTCTTCGGCAACCAATGAAAAAGACTCCGTTGCAGCAGCGCCGACGTTTTTATTTTTGTTTTTATATTTTCTAGAAAAGAACTCCACATGACGCAAGGCCTCTGTTCCTCCATTGAGCGCCAATGCCTTTACGACATATTCTGCCATTTTACCGCGATTGTTATCGGCAAATTCTTGCACCTTATTTCGCAATTGACGGATGACAGTAGTATCTCCAAAAATACTAGCAAGTATCAAACAGAATTTGAAATTAGCCAGTGCTCCATTGATAAAATAGGCATCTAGTAGACTAGAGGCATATTCGTTGTTTTTGTCGGTATCCAAATGCTCAATCAACAATTTTGCTTCAAGGTCAATGCGGATTTCTTTGGCACGACTCATACGGTAATGCAAGAAACGAAACGCCTCAACGCTTAGTTGCGAACCATCTTTGAAATATAGCGGAGGAAGTATCTTTTCATCGAGCCAAGGTGTTAAAGGGGTATTGAGCTTTCCTCTTTTTTGAGCAAGGGCTATTTTGGTATTAATTTCTGCTAAAGAGTTTTGTTGGCTAACTAAGTGACGCAATGATTCCAAAATGATATCACGAGCCTCATCATTCTTTTCCTGTTCCAAAAGATCTACCAAAATGGCTTTTGATTCATCGGTATTGATAAGCGATAAAATCAAAAATCCCATTTGTCGGGCTTCCAACTTTTTAGATTTGGTTAGTTCAGAAGCATTAGGAATAGCATCAGGACCTAATTTGCTTAATAGCCCCGCACCAAATCTGCGTAACTCTTTCGACTTGTTTTTACTAAGATCCCAGAAATACTGCTGATGCGAGCGAAAATCAAGTGATTCAATGATTTTGAAGTATTTTTTGAAAAAATCTTTCTCGTTCCAAGGAAGATTGTTCGGGTCTTGATGTAGAGCTTCTATTAAAATATCTAAACTATCTTCTTTCAGTTTACTAGCAATTACCTCTACTACATCAAAAGGAATAGAATTAATTATTTTAAGATGTTTATGTATTAATTCTTTGTATTTGGCAATGTTGACATCCAGAAGAAAACTACAAATTAAGCTAGATAAGGTTTTACCTAGCTTATAATCTCTTGATGAATAAATCCGTTTAAATGTTTTTAATTTAGTCTCCTCTTTATGGAGAATATCTACATAAAATAGTTCTTTTTTCGTTTGATATTTTTCAGGACAATAATCTAATAATAGATGAAAAAGCATCCATTTAGTTTCGATATTTGAGTCGTTATTCACTTCTTCTTCAAATATAGGCTCGTATTTATTTGGCTGGTATTTTAAGATAGTCTCATAGCAAATGGTATGTTTTGTAAAGGTTTTTAGATGTTGATCTACTAGGTCGGTTCGTTTTATTACTAGTAATTCGACCAAATTGATATAGCTCTTTTGAAAAGCATTTAGTAAAGATCCTATTTCTGCATCGACATGTCCCAATACATATTCCCCGAATAGGGAGGGTTCTTTATTATTAACTAAAGAAATACTTTTTGAGATAAAAAAAGTTACCGAACCAAAATCCTTCACATAAAAAAGAGCCTTTTGTATAACTTTCTCAATTTTGAGATAACTAGAATTATTAATTTGAGAGGAAGCCCAATTCATAAACCAGATAAAGCCTCCAGATTCAGAATAATAGTGATTATTAATTGTCCAAATGGATTTTTGTGTCATAATTTCCATTACCATCTCTTCCCATTCATCCCATTCTTCAATTTTTCCAAGTAAAGAATCAAGCGGTATAATATCCCAACGATTGAGATAGATGGTGGAAAGATTATTTTCTTGACCACTCAAATAATTTAGAATTTTATCAAATTCATGTTTTTCTTTAGTGTATAAGGGTAAGGCTTTTGTATTTTTTATATAAGCTTCTAGTCTCTCTAAATTTTTCATAGTCTAGTAATTCCCAAAAGTGTGTCTAACATAGGCAGTACACCTTCGGCGAGTTGATGGTTAAAGTTTTTGTTAATAGTGGTAAAATCTTGTGATTGAATCATAGTACCTACCTTGGCTTTTTCGCCAAGTTGCTTACGCTCATTGGGTATAAAGTGTGAAAAAGTACGTCGTAAAATAGGCAACAACTCTGTGAAATATTCCTGTGGAAGTTCCGCTACCCATTTGTAAAGTAGATTCCAAAGGACATGGTCATATATCAAAATCATACCGCTTCCTTTGAGGAATCCTTCGAGCCAACCTGCCGAAAAATTGGGTTCTTGTCCTTGTGACAAGGCCCAAGCAAATCGCTCTGCCGTTTCTTTGATAGTAATCACTTGGGCATCGAGTAGTAGGCGACAAGTACATCCTTGAATGATACCATGAACGCCATCTTTATTCAATAGCTTTTTGAGGGTATCAAACCATAGCTGGGTCAGTTCGTCGTTTTCGATGAGCTTGGTAGCCTCATTTACTTGTTGGATATGCCCGAATACTTTTCTTGAGTTGTCATCATCGAGTCCGAAACAGGTATTGGGTAAGCCTATACAGATGCGGGTGAGGAGACTATCCACTATCAGACGAATTGCTCCTAAGTCTGTTTTGCGAACATTTCCGTATCTGCTTACTTCCACCATAGGCTTAAGGGCAGTCATTAAGTCTAAAATATCGGCTGAAATGGCAGCGACTTCGTCGATTTTATTAAGCAAAAATTCAATTGCCACAAATAGCTCAGCAGGAATTGCTTTTTGGATATTGTCGGCAATTTTTCCAATATTTTGTGATTTTTGGCTGGTATCTATTAGGTATTTGGTACAAGCATCTTCGAGGGTATTGCCCCAAACGGCCTTATCAATCAAAGACAGGTACATTTCGGGCTTCCAAGCCAAAGTCCATGCTTCTTTAAAGGTTCCTTTGCTACGGGCGTAGACCTTTTGTCCCCAATTGATTTCTAAAATATCCAAGCGATGAATCATCTTACTTCGACTGAGGTCTAACTCTTTTCGAAGATCTAATTCATATTCTTTCTTTTCGGCAGTCAGTGCCAAACGATTACTTTTTGCCAGTTTTTCAAAGTCAAGCTGTAGAGGGACTTTGGGTAATTCGTCAGGAATTTCGCCCAAGCGATTGGCTACAATAAGTTTATCTTTGACCAAGCTCAGCAAAATGGTATCACCCATGCACATGACGGTTTGGGTGGCTTCGTTGAGTTCAAGCAAACCAATTCTAGAAAGTCCACGTAAACTAGTTAAGGTTTCGGCTAAACGAAATGCCTCAATGACGTGAGCAGTAGATATATCAACTTGTCTTTTGCGAAAAAGTCTTGCCACGTGACTTAGCCATTCTATCGCAAAATCAGGGTTATTACCTTTTTCCCACAAAAAGTCATACCAACCTGGCGAGGTAATTCCTGCTCCGTATCCTGAGTGCATGGATAAACGCTGGTTTGTCCATGGAATCCAAGTAGTAGCTACTTTGATTTTAGTTTTGGGTAAAGACTTAAGGAGCTTTGTGTCGGCTTTGGCAGTGGTGTTTACATCAAGAAGTGCAGGGGCGTGCCAAGCACCACAAACAACTACAATATTGCTGTAAAGTTCGTTTTGAGCCTTTCGGATAATCTCACGCATATAGGCTTCACGGGCAATATTTTCTTCATCCAAAACGGATGGGATATTGGCTTGGCGAAGCTCCGACATCATGAGCATTACAGCATCAAAATGTTCTTTGGCATTGTTAGAAATATAGTTATGCTCAAAATGATGTTCCCACCATAGCTCCGAATTGTCATAACCCGCTATTTCAGCAAAGTAGGCAATAGGGTCTTTGTGGATGGGCGGAGGAGCTACAGGTTCCTTCTCTTCGCTATCGGCTTCTTCTATTGTCTCATTTTCTTTTTCATTCTTTTTTTGTTGAAAACCTATTGCCAAAGGTAAATCCAACATTCTTACTGGAATTTGGCGTTGGTTGGCATAAAGGATGGCTTGCCATTCAGGTGAAAACTCCGCAAAAGGGTAGAATGTCGCCTGTTGAGGGTCGTCTACGTTATAACCAAGTACAGCCACAGGAGGACGAAGCTGTTCGTTGCCTATCCAAGAAATAATCGAATCTAGTTCTGGAGCACCTTCTACCAATACCATATCTGGCTGGATTTGCTCCAACATTTCGATTACATTTTGGGTCGAACCTACCCCATGATGTCGTATTCCCAAAATTGTTAAGGGCATAATTTTGAGTGCAGATTTAAGCGTTAAGGATTCTGTTTGTTATGAATAGGTATTGCTGATTTTACAATACAATCTCTTTACAAGCACGATACACATCTTTCCAGTCTTCTCGTGTTTTGATGACTGTTTCTAAGTATTCATTCCAAACGACTTTATCTTGAATCGGGTCTTTTACTACAGCTCCAACCAAACCAGCGGCTAAATCTTCGGCATTGAGGCGACCATCGCCAAAGTGAGCAGCCAAGGCCAGTCCGTTATTGACTACCGAAATGGCTTCGGCGGTACTCATGGTACTTGATGGCGTTTTGATTTTGGTTTTGCCGTCGGCTGTTACGCCAGCGCGCAACTCACGGAAAATGGTTACAATTCTTTGAATTTCTTTTAAAGCAGGAGCTTCCGCAGGAAGTTCTAAGGCTTTTTGTAAACTAGATACACGATGTTGTACAATTTCTACTTCTTCCTTCATCGTTTCTGGAACAGGTAAAATCACTGTATTAAAACGACGTTTTAAGGCGCCAGACAGTTCGTTTACTCCTTTGTCACGGTTGTTGGCAGTGGCAATAACATTAAATCCTCTTACCGCTTGAACTTCCATGTTTAGCTCAGGAATTGGAAGTGTTTTTTCTGATAAAATAGTAATTAAAGTGTCCTGAACATCAGCCGTGATACGTGTTAATTCTTCAATTCTGGCGATTTTTCCTGTACGCATGGCCTGCATCATAGGCGTTGTTACCAAGGCATTTTCGCTTGGCCCTTCAGCTAACAACTTAGCATAGTTCCAGCCATAACGAATTGCCTCTTCACTAGTCCCAGCGGTACCTTGAACCAGCAATGTCGAATTTCCTGAAATAGCTGCCGCCAAATGCTCTGCTACCCATGACTTAGCAGTACCAGGCAAACCATATAATAGTAGCGCGCGGTCGGTGGTAAGTGTGGCTACGGCAATTTCCATCAAGCGACGATTACCGATGTATTTGGGTGAAACTTCAAAGCCGTTTGGTAATTTTCCTCCCATTAAATATTGCACGACGGCCTGAGGCGAAAGATTCCAACTGGTCGGACGAGTATTTTTATCTTGTTTACTAATTTCTTCTAATTCATGAGCAAATTGCTCTTCTGCGTGTTGACGTAATACGTTCATGGTGTTGAAGGTTTGTGTAAAGCTTGTTTACTGAGCTATTTATTTGGAGTTGTTACAAGCTAAAGTTTTTGTATAAATTCTGATTGAATCATCTCCTTATAATACAAAGAAGATTTCAGTGGAGCTACCACCGAGCGCGTCCACATGTTTTTATGTGCATCAGTTTGAATTGGTTCTGGATAATTGTCAAGTTGTTTGAGTAGCTGAGTCGAAAGACATCTCCCCAAAGCATTCATCAAATCATACTCATACATCAATGTGTAATAGTTTTGAGGATGAATAATCACCGAAGCCAAGACTGATAAAATGAATTTTGAAAATTTTGTAGAATACGCTTGATGCGGATTTAATAAGACAAAATCTTTGAGTATGGTAAGGTTAATAGCATCACTTTTCATCAGAAGTGCCTCTTGTCTTTCCAAGCTTAGAAATTGAACTAAATCAAGCCAATCGTATTTCGAAAAATCAGAATTTGATAAGAAAATATCAATTTGCTCAGGTGTTGCTAGCTTCAGGCTTTTGGTAAAAGAGTTGAGCAATATTGATTCAGGTTTCTCGACAAACTTTTGAACAAGCTTTTGTATATCATTGTCAAAATAGTCGATCAGGTATTGCGGATGTAAGTAAGTTAAGATTTCAGAAATCCAATACAGTTCATCAGAAATACCTCTGTAGGGACTTACAGACTCTAATCCTAAGTTTTCTCTTATCTTGGTTTCCTCCCAAAATTCAGCTACTTCTTTGCTCTTCTCATTAGATTCCAAGTATTTGGGAAGTAAAGGCTTGATAAGAACTGCCACCTTATTGGCCCAGTCGCATCCATAAATGCCTAGCTTTAGGCGAAGAATTATCTTAAGTGTGTCTGAAGTAATATCTTTGGGCTTTTTGATTTGCGCAAGCTCTTCGTATACTTTGTCCAAAAAATCAAGGTCTTGATTGGATAACTGATGAAAGAATTCATGCAGAAAATCCTTTAGGTCTTTTCCCGTTTCCGAACTCCATGAAGCGTCCAAAAGCGCCAAGGCTTCTTGGGGCTTTTCTTTTCTTAACTTACTAAAATATAATTTTCGAGCAGAGGGTTTCCCTTCTGTCCAAACATCATCAACCAGAACTCTATCTTTCCAGTCAGGATTAAATTGTGTAAGCCAAAGTCCTTTTTTACCAATAATAGGATATAGTTTTGATCTGAATTTTGAGAAAAATTTATTCAAAATTGGCACAATTAAGGTGTCCTGAACAATCAACTGATGTTGCGTACATTGGAGCAGTAAATACTCTACCAAATAAGGATTAACCTTTTCTTCATTTAAAAAACCTTTCCAGATGGCATGGATATTCTTGGAACAATACTCGGACGTTTCTGTTTCAGAAAAAGCCTGAGTAGGGAAAGTGACTTTCTCATGCATGGTGCCAGCTTTTTCATACAAAAGCGTCATGCTGGAAGCTTTCAGGAAGATATCCTCCATGTTTTTTTCATTGGCTAGCGCTTTTCGAATAGGTTCGGGTAATGGCTCAAGCTGTAATGGCATTTTGGTTGTACCCAGTAAAGCCGTTTTTTTTAGGTGACTCCAATACATCATATGAATAGCAGAATATGGTTGGTCGAAGGTTGATTTTTATAAGCGATGTTCAAAATAGGAAAGCTAGTCCAATAATAGGTAGTCATAATTTTGAACGATGCCCAATGGTATAACAGAATCAAACTGATATAGCACCATAAGAGATACTGCATTGCCACCTGTGACGGCCAACAGTTTCCAGATTTGCTCTTGATTTACGGCTGCATCAATCATCACGATGGTCTCACTTGCATCCTGTAGGTAGTATTTGCCTTGATGAAATACGACACGTACTTGCTCTATCAACATAGGAACTGTATCTATCCAAGGATTTTGTGCTAAAATATCTACCGCTTTTGCATGAACATCGTCCCAAGAATTGCTTCCAGAGATAGCCTCAGGGAGATAATCTACAGTCGAGATATAGTCTTTGACGGTAGCTCTTAAGGGAGTATGACTAGGATAAAAAGCCAAATTCGCGTGAGCAATAGTGCCAGGCAAAATAGGCGTTTCGATTGCCATGCCGCCAAACGAAAAATTGAGTACTAGAGCTTTTTTCTGACTTTTAAGTCCCCAAAGCCAGTTTTTCTGCATGGTGAGTCCCTCTTCGATAGTGGTTTGTCGACCTAAAACTAACCAGTGATCTTTGATAGTGTCGATATCCTCTCGATCTAATAAATCCTTGGTTTGGATATTCCAACCAATTCTTGCTTTTACTTCCTCCTGAACTAGCGGAGGAAGTTGATCTAAGCGATTGAAGGATTCAATGAGTAAGTATATTTTGGAGATAATCTCTAATGCTTTCTTTTGCCAATCGTCATTTTTAACGAAATCAAGCTTATTAAAAGACTTGACCAATCCTGCTAACCCAGTAGCTTGCGAGTCAACCAATCGGGCTGCCATGCGTTCAAAATAGGGTACACCTTTTTGAGGAATCGTCAATAGCCCTGCTTGCACGAGGTCTTTGAGCCAAAGTTCTAATTCTGCCATTCCGTTTTGGACTTTCAAATAACGTTCTTCCTGACGTTTGGCTTTGGCTCGAGCTTGCTTTTCGGCTTGAGCCGCAATGGTTTCTGGCGATACGGCTTCAGTGGACTCTTCTACTTTATGGGTTTTAGCACTTCTTTTATTCATCCAATCGCTAACCCATAAAGGTTCCTCGATGGTTGAAGGGATTTGTCCTTCTTTTTGCGCTACTAAAAACAAAAGTCCCAAACCATGTTTACAAGGGAATTTTCTACTCGGACATGAGCATTTGAAGGCAGTATTGTTTAGGTCAACTTGAGTTTGATAGGGATTTTTGCCACTCCCTTGAAGCTCTCCCCACAAGACCCTTTCATTGGATTGGAAATTGAGCCATTTGCGTTCTTGAGACAAGTCTCGTCCTGCTTTTAAAGAAGAAGCGTCTGGAGCAAGCTGTACAACTTGCTCGTCAGTTAAATAGTTCATAGATAAAGTTCAACACTAGGGTAAAAGTTTGGCTTTAAATTTAGCTTGTTTTTTTAGTTAAATACAAATGTTATAGCATCTTTAATTTTGATAAAAATAAAAAAAGTGGTTTTTGTTAGTTGTTAAACTAGTTTTTGCCTAAGAAAGTTGACTTTATTCCACTAATAAATAGCTTTAATAGAGAATTTTATCTCAGGATAGATTATCACTATTCGGTCAAAATATTGACTATATTTGTGAATTACTATTCTATTCAAACTATGAAAAAATTATTGTTTCTAACCTTCATTGGTATATTATGTCATCATTTTAGTCCCGCTCAGACCCTCGACCAATCGAATTTGCCCATCTTAAAAATCACCACTAAAAATGGTGCAACCATTCCCGATGAACCTAAGATTTTGGGGACTTTACAACTCATCAATAATGGCAACGGACGGGTGAATACACCTAATGATACGCCCACAGGCTACAATGGTTATTTGGGTATAGAATTGAGAGGCTCGACTTCCAAAGATTTTTTTCCAAAGAAACCTTATGGCTTTGAACTTTGGGCAGATACAACTGGAAAAAGCCAGAAGATAGCTTTTTTAGGAATGGCTGAAGAATCAGATTGGGTACTCAATGCGAGTTATAATGACAAAACCTTCATGCGAGATGCCCTAACCTATGATATTTCGAATCGTATGGGAAGATACGCTACCCGCACACGCTATTGCGAAATCACATTGAATGGTAGGTACGATGGTTTGTATTTAGTCATGGAAAAAATCAAAAGAGATAAAAACCGAGTTAATGTTTCCAGTATCAAAACGACTGACAGTACTGGCGATGCGCTTACGGGTGGGTATATTCTTAAAATTGATAAAGTCAACGGTTCACCTGCTTGGTCTTGGAAAAATACGATTGGGACACCCATTGTACTTTTTCAGGTAGAATATCCCAAATATGCCGATTTGACCTCCAAACAGTTGACTTATATCAAAGGCTGGATGACAACTTTTGAAAAAGAACTTTACGCCAATACTGCACTCGAAAAAGACGCTGCTTGGCGAAATATGATAGATATGGATTCTTTTGTAGACTATTTTATCTTGACCGAACTTACCAAAAATATTGATGGCTATCGACTCAGTACCTATTTCTACAAAGATAAAGATAGCAAAGATGCCCGCCTAAAAATGGGTCCAGCTTGGGATTACAACTTGGCTTATGGCAATGCTGATTATTATGAAGGATATAAAACTACAGGTTGGCAATACCAAATCAACGCTTTGGCTTCTCCCACTGGCGACATTTATCTATCTCCTTTTTGGTGGTCGAAGCTCGTGCAAGATGAAGATTTTAGAACCAAAGCATCAAACCGTTGGGGTGAACTTCGCAAAACAATTTTGGCTACAGAACGTATCAATCAATGGATAGATTCAACGTCTACGATTATAGCTCCTGCGGTAGCACGTAATTTTAAGAGATGGCCAGGGGTTTTAGGAACAAAAGTTTGGCCTAACTATTACGTTGGTACGACTTTTCAGGATGAATTAAATTTTATGAAAGAGTGGATTCGTTCAAGATGTTTGTGGCTAGATGGGCAGTTTCAAAGTAAGTCGCTAGTTTTAGGTATTGAAGAGTTTTTTGAACCTAAAAGAAGTCTGACCATTTTCCCAAACCCAGCAGTTTCAAACAGTCAGGTTAGATATGAAGTTATGACAAGGGGGCAAGTAGAAATCAATCTTTATGATTTGTCAGGAAAAAAGTACATGAGGTAGTCAACCAAAATCAATCTGTGGGAGAATATCAAGTACCATTGAATCGACAATTTCCCCAAGGAGTTTATATCCTCGACTATCGCCTCGGTGGAATACCTGTGGATAGGATAAAAGTGGTGGTTGAATAAATAGGGGCAAAGTGAACGGGCACAAAGGCACAAAGTGTTTTTTTAGTAGTAAGGTGAACAGGCACAGAGACACAGTATTTTTTTAGTGGTAAAGTGAACAGGCACAGAGGTACAGAGTGTTTTTTTAGTAGTAAAGTGAACAGGCACAAAGGCACAGAGTGTTTTTTTAGTGGGAACAGGCACAAAGTTTGCTTGAGAGAACAATACATTCACTTTGTGCCTCTGTCCCTTTGCCCCTTCGAGCCTCTGTCCCTGTGTCACTCATCCCCCGCCCAAAGCCAGTCTTAAAAAATCCAGAAAAAAATCACTGACTTTCGTCATTTTTTTTGAGAAAAATGTGGATAAATATAAACTTTTTCAATTTGTTTAGAGTTGTTCTAAATAAAGTATAGTATTTGAAAAATCCAATAATTAATTTTGTGCCTAAATTAAATAGGTGTTGTCTCCTGACAGATGAAAGAATACTTTCAAATGATAATCAGTAAGTTTTGATTGAGGAGGCCAATCCTAGAACGTTTGTCATAGGTCAAATATCACTACCAAGAAAATGTTAAAGATAAATAACTTACAAGCCAAAATTGGTGAAAAAGAAATTCTGAAAGGAATCAATTTAGAAGTTAAAGCTGGTGAAGTTCACGCTATCATGGGACCAAACGGTTCGGGTAAAAGTACTTTAGCTTCTGTTTTGGCAGGTCGCGAAGATTATGAAGTTACAGGAGGTTCGGTAGATTTCTTTGGCAAAGACCTTTTGGATTTGGCTCCAGAAGAACGCGCTGCTGAAGGTATCTTCCTTGCATTTCAATACCCTGTCGAAATTCCAGGTGTTTCGACTACCAACTTTTTGAAAACTGCTGTAAACGAAATCAGAAAGTACCGTGGCGAAGAGCCATTGGATGCAGTTCAGTTTTTGAAAATGTTCAAACAAAAAATGTCTTACGTAAACATCGACCAGTCTTTGTTGAACCGTGCGTTGAACGAAGGTTTTTCAGGTGGAGAGAAAAAACGTAATGAGATTTTCCAAATGGCAGTATTAGAGCCGAAATTAGCAATCCTTGACGAAACTGACTCAGGTTTGGATATCGATGCGCTTCGTATTGTAGCAGAAGGTGTAAACAAATTGAAATCACCAGACAACGCAACTATCGTAGTAACTCACTACCAACGTTTGTTGGACTATATCGTTCCAGACTACGTACACGTATTATATAAAGGTAGAATCGTAAAATCAGGTACAAAAGAATTAGCTCTTGAACTTGAAGAAAGAGGTTACGATTGGATTAAAGCTGAAGTTGACGCTGCTGAAGTAAGCGCTTAATTTTCGGTAATCTTTGAGGCGTTTTACTCAAAGGTAGTAAAGTAACAATCTACCAATTATCAAATCATCGAACAAAATGAATAGTAATACTGATTTGAAGGCACAATTAATTGCTGACTTTAAAGATGCTGAGGGCAAAATGAATGGCGAGGCCAAAAGCCCGATTCATTTGGTACGTCAGCAGGCTTTGCAAACCTTCGATCAATTGGGTTTCCCAACAATCAAGCATGAAGAATGGAAGTATTCTAACGTTAAAAACTTGGTAAACCAATCGTTTGCGTTTAATGCCCCTTCCGACTTTAGTGCTGCTGATGTAGAGCAAATGGCTATTCCAAATTTGGATGGCAATATTTTGTATTTTATCAACGGTGTTTACAACGAAGCTTTAAGTACCATTGTAAGCCCTACAGACGAGGTGGTGATTCTTCCATTGGCGGAGGCGATCAAGTCGCATGCTGATGTGATTGAAAAATATTTCAACCAATATGCCGATTCAGCTGATAATGCTTTTACAGCTGTAAATACTGCTTTTGCTAAAAATGGTGTATTTATTTATGTACCAGAGAAAAAAGTAGTAGAACAACCTATCATCTTGCGTTTTATTGCTGATGCTCGTGAAACTAACGTAGCGGCGCAACCTCGTAACTTGATTGTAGCTGGCAAACGTGCTGAGGTAAAAGTAGCTGAAGCGTTTCGTTCTTTTGGTGAAAATGTATCCTTTACTAATGCTGTTACCGAAGTTTACGTAGCAGAAGAAGCAAACGTTCATTATTACAAAGTACAAAACGAAACAGACCAATCTTATAACATCGGTACAACTGCGGTATATCAAGAAGGTCGTTCGGTATTTACGGCAAACACTGTTACTGCTAATGGTGGTTTTGTGCGTAACAACCTCAATATCAAAATTGATGGAGAGTACGCTGAAGCTAACATGTTTGGTTTGTATATTCCAAACGGAAAACAACACGTAGATAACCACACAGCTGTTGACCACGCCAAGCCTAATTCGAACTCAAACGAATTATATAAAGGTATTTTGAAAGATAAGTCAACAGGGGTATTCAACGGTAAAATCTATGTAAGACAAGATGCACAAAAAACAAATGCCTTCCAATCTTGCAAAAACGTGTTGATTTCAAACGATGCAACGATGAATACCAAGCCTCAGTTGGAGATTTGGGCAGATGATGTGAAGTGTTCACACGGAACAACAACTGGTCAATTAAATGATGATGCTTTGTTTTATATGCAAGCGCGTGGTATCTCTAAAGATTCTGCTCGTGCTTTGTTGATGTTAGCATTTGCACAAGAAGTAATCGACAAAATGGAAATTCCAGCTATTAAAGAATACTTGGAAGGACTTATTGTTGAAAAAATATATCAAGCGTAAGATTGATCTTAAAGAAAAATCAAAACCGTGTCGGGTATTAAGTAGGTGTGAGTGTTGAATTATGAGTTGTAAATGTAAGTTTTTAATTATTTATGATTAAAGATTTTTATTCATAATTCACAAACTCTACATTCATAATTCAAAACTTATTCCCCGACACTCTTATTTTAGTAGTGATAAAAAATTAAGTTGATTTTGAGGCAAGTGGTTGGTTATTAATTGCTTAAAGCAGGTAGTTATACCAAGTATGATTTAATCAAACGAAGAGGTAAGATATTGATAATTAAAATTTTACCTTCACAACTCATAATTCAACACTAATTCATAACTCCTACTTTTTTAGGTACTATGCAAATCAAACTGGTTCAATCACATGAAGATTTGCTTCGATGCTTTCCCGTAATACACGAGCTACGACCACATCTTACTGTAGAGCGTTTTGTGGAAATGTATGAGCAAATGCAAAAGGAGTCCTATCAAATCGCTTTTGTCGAAGAACCAAATCAAGAAATTTGGTCAGCCGTAGGATTCAGATGTATGAATCTGTTTTATGCTGGCAAAATTATCTATATCGACGACCTCAGTACATTGCCCCAAGCGCGTGGAAAAGGTCGAGCCAGTCAGCTCTTAGATTTTATCAAACAGTATGCTATCGAACTAGGCTGTGACGCCATTCACCTCGATTCGGGTCATCAACGCCACGATGCACATCGTTTGTATCTTCAAAAGAAATTTAGAATTGCTAGCCACCATTTTATTGTAGAACTTCCCAAAAACACGTAACTGCCATGACACTCACCGAAATTGTAGATATTCAAAAAATCAGAGCAGACTTTCCTGTACTAGATCAAGAAATCAATGGGAAAAAATTAGTGTATTTTGATAATGCGGCCACAACTCAAAAGCCTATCGCTGTTATCAATGCACTGAAGCATTATTATGAATTTGATAATGCCAATATTCACCGTGGGATTCACACTTTGGCCGAACGTGCTACGCGTGATTTTGAAGCTACACGTGAAGCAGTACGTAAATTTTTGGGAGCCGCTTCGACCGAAGAAATTATCTTTACTTCTGGTACTACCAATGGTATCAATTTAGTAGCGAGTACTTACGGACGTAAGTTTATCAAAGAAGGTGACGAAATCATTATCTCAGGACTTGAGCACCATTCGAATATCGTACCTTGGCAAATGCTTTGTGAAGAGAAAGGTATTACGCTCAAAGTAATTCCAGTAAACGATCGTGGCGAGTTGGATATGGAGGTATACGACCAATTACTTTCTGAAAAAGTAAAATTGGTTTCGGTAAACCATGTGTCAAACGCCTTGGGAACGATTAACCCAGTAAAAGAAATTATCGCCAAAGCACATGCAGTAGGAGCGGTAGTGATGATTGATGGTGCACAGGCAACTTCTCACTTAGACATTGATGTGCAAGATTTAGACGCAGATTTTTATGCGTTTTCAGCACATAAATTGTACGGACCAACAGGCGTTGGTGCTTTGTACGGCAAAAAAGCCTTACTAGAAGCCATGCCTCCTTATATGGGTGGTGGTGAGATGATTAAAGAAGTGACTTTTGAAAAAACTACCTACAATGAACTTCCTTACAAATTCGAAGCAGGTACACCAAATATCGCTGATGTAGTAGCACTCAAAGCTGCATTGGAATACATGGACTCAATCGGTCGTGATAAAATTGCGGCTCATGAGGATATGCTTTTGCAATATGCTACTGAGCAATTATTACAAATCGAAGGTTTAAGAATGATTGGCGAGGCTAAAAATAAAGTTTCGGTTGCTAGTTTTGTGATTGAGGGGATTCACCCACAAGATATTGGCGTTTTATTAGACAATTTGGGAGTTGCAGTACGTACAGGTCACCACTGTACACAACCTTTGATGAAACGTTTTAATATTCTTGGAACTACAAGAGCCTCTTTTGCGGTTTATAATACAATTGAGGAAGTTGATCGTTTAATCGCTGGTCTTCACCGTGTGAAGAAAATGCTTGCTTAATATTGTAAGTTTTACAAAGTGAACAAAAAGTAAAAGAACAAACTGATAGAAATATCTACTTTTGCTTATTCAAAATTCACTCATTGAAATAGATACTAATGACCATTAACGAAATTCAAGACGAAATCATCGAAGAGTTCGCACTTTTTGATGACTGGGCAGATAAATACGAGTACATTATTGATATGGGCAAAAAGCTAAAAGGCTTACCCCAAGATCAAAAAACTGAAGATAATATTATCAAAGGTTGTCAAAGTCAGGTGTGGCTTAATGCCCATAAAGAAGGAGACAACTTGATATTCGAAGCCGATTCTGAAGCCGTAATTGTAAAAGGATTAGTAAGTATGTTGATTAGAGTATTATCAGGGCATTCTCCAAAAGAAATCGCTGAATCAGAACTTTACTTCATTGACCAAATTGGTATGAGTCAGCATTTAGCTCAAACTCGTTCAAACGGTTTGGTTTCGATGGTAAAACAAATGAAGAATTACGCAATTGCTTACCAACTCAAGTAAGCATTGTTGAGAAAAGACATTACTATCTTTTTATAAACCACTTAACAAGTTTTTTACAAAACAATGACTGAGGAAGAATTAAAAGAAGAAGTTATTGGGGCGCTTAAAAAGGTATATGACCCCGAAATTCCTGTAGATGTATATGAATTGGGTTTGATTTATGACATCAAGGTTTTTCCAGTAAATAACATATACATTCTCATGACCTTGACTTCGCCTTCTTGCCCATCAGCGGAGCAAATTCCTGTTGAAATTGAGCAAAAAGTTAGAGAAATTGAGGGTGTTTCTGACGTAAGTGTTGAGCTTACTTTTGACCCACCATATTCACAAGATATGATGTCCGAAGTGGCAAAACTTGAGCTAGGGTTTATGTAGTCGATGGCTGTAGGCAATAGGCGATAAGCCTATTGATTATTGCTCAATTACGTTTATTTTAAAGAAATTCCAAATTTTTAAATTTGTTTATAAGTAATTATGTATCCAGAACATTTAGTGGCTCCAATGAGAGCTGATATCGTAGAAGGTGGTTTCAAAGAATTGAAATCAGCAAGTGAAGTAGATTCAGTAATGACAGAAAAAGGCACTACTTTGGTGTTTATCAACTCAGTTTGTGGTTGTTCTGCTCGTACTGCTCGTCCAGGCGTGAAAGAAGCGGTTTGGAATTCGGCTAAGAAACCAGATCATTTGTTTACTGTTTTCGCTGGTGTTGACCAAGATGCTACTGCAAAAGTACGTGAGTACTCTTTGCCTTACGCTCCATCATCTCCATCGATTGCACTTTTCAAAGATGGTGATTTAGTTCATTTTGTTGAGCGTCACCACATCGAAGGTCGTTCGGCTGAGATGATTGCTGCTCACCTTGAAATGGTATTCGAAGAGTTTTGTTAATCGTTGGTTAACCAAAACAAAAAATCCCCAAAGTCAGACTTTGGGGATTTTTTGTTACAAAAGATTTTTACTTTTTCTGATATTGCTCAATAATTCGATAAATTGCTTTTTGAGTTTCTAAATTTTTGAAATATTCGAACATGATTTCATGACCATCAAAATTGAGAATCAATCCTGTTTCCAAGTAATTAAAAGCCTCTCTATATTTTCCTGCCTTAATCAAATAAATCGAAGCGCGATAATACAATTCGGATTCTTCTGGTAATTCGTCGATAGCACTCAACATCAAGTTGGCAGCATCGTCATAATTTCCTTGTTCATGGTTCAATACCGACCATTTAATCCACGCTTCTGTATTTTGAGGGTCTAACTCAGCCGCTTTTTGATAGGCTTCTAAAGCCGAAACCAAACTGCCCAAATTGGCCTCAGCATCGGCTAATGCGAGCCAGTAATAGGTATTGTGTTTATTGAGTTCAAGGGCTTTTCTAAGAAAATGAATGGCTTCAAACCATTTCTTTTTCTCACACAAACAAATACCTACGCCAAAGTAACCATCATCCCAAAGTGGGTCTAATTTGATGGCGTCCTTGTAATAATGCATTGCCTCATCAAAGCGCTCTTGGCGCTCGATACTTGCTCCTAAACAACAATATACTTCTGGACTTTTATCTTCATGCTCTAAACAATAGCGATAACATTCTTCTGCCTTAGTCCAATTCGTCAAATTCATGTAGGCATTTCCTAAATTGAAATAAGCCGAAGCAAAATCGTCTTGAATAGCCACGGCATATTCATAGGCATTAGCTGCCTCTTCAAATCGTCCTAATTTAGAATAGGCAATACCGATATTATACCAAGCATTTTGTGAATAAGGATCATTGTCGATAAAACTTTCGTAGTAAGGAAGACTTTCTTCTAGCTTACCCGTTATCTCCAAGCTATTGGCCAGCTCATACAGGGCATTTTCATTGTTGGGGTTTACTTCAATTGCCTGTTTGAAAGCCGCTACCGCATTGTGATGACGCTCCCAACTTTGGTATGCTAAGCCAATATGGTAATACACCTCATCTTTATCTTCAGCGTTTTCGAGGGTTTCAGTCAAGGTTGCAATAGCCGCTTGATAGTCGCCTTTGAGGCTGTAAATGGTTCCTTTTAAAAAAGTAATATCGTTGTCAGATGGATTAAACAACTCGGCACGAGCCAAAATTTCTAGTGCTTCATCATACTCACCAAGGCTGGAACTGAGTTCGGCTTTGCATAGCATCAACTCAACCGAATAAGGATACTGCTCAAGTGCGATTTCGCAAGCTTGAGAAGCCTCTTCGAATTTTCCTTCCTCCATATAATGCTCTACAATTTGCTCAAAAGTATCTAAGTCGAAAAAAGAGCTCTCGGCACGTTTTAACATAGATTCAAAACGTTTTACCGATTGGAGAACATCTTCATGACGGTCTTCAAAGTCTTGTTCCATAATGGTTATAATTGGATAAGATACAATTAATACGAGGTGAAATAACGTTTTTGATTCTTACAATGCCTAATAGCTAGAAATTATAAGAAGTTATTAATAGGGGAACAATCTTCCACAATTATTTTTTACAAAACGACTATTGCTAAGATAAGATTTTATTTTGAAAATTGCAAACGAGAATCTTCCCGAAAACCTGTCTGGATTAGCTCGAATTAGTTTTGTATTTTTCTAATATGTATCTGTGTTCTATTGTTCAGTCTCGATACTTAATTGATTGAATGAAAGTTGATTAGTTTATCAAGAATGGCAAGAGTAATCCGTCTTATTTACGCCTTATCTAACAAGCGTCGGTGATAATTGATTTGACCGAGATGATAGGTAAGGTGAGTAGTAAGATGTGTTAATAAATAGCCTGTTGATGTTTTTTGTTCGAAAACTAATTGAGGATATATTTCCTCTAAAGCCTCTTCTGGTAAATTATTGAGACTTTCTTTGATTACATCGAGTGTATCACTGATTTTGTTGACAAGTTCTTTTTTTGATAAACCTTTTTGAGAAAACTCTAAAGGTCTATTTCTGATATACCCCGTTTTGCCAATTTCAGCGCCAATATAGGTATTCAGATTTCCTACTAAATGAAGTACTAAGTTTCCTGCTGAATTATTAATTTCAGGAACAATCGCCCAAATGTTCTCTTCTTGCGAATATTGTACAATTTCGGCTTTAAGTTTTTGTAAATCTCGTTCAAACAGCTGTATTAAAATAGGAATTACATTCATGGTTCGGGGGCTAAATCAAATAAAAATAGAGTTTATAAAATGATGGTTCGTGTTAGTAATTGAATGGAAAAACGATAGCGCCTCTCTATTATTTAAGCTTGTTTTTTTAACAAATTTTGCGAAACTCGGGTAATTGTCTCATCAAAACTTCTGAAATTAAAATTCAATTGTTTTTTGATTTTGGCATTATCAAAATAGAAATTAAACTTGGACGAACGTGCAGTTTCTTTGGTCAGGATAGGAGTACTTCCAGTTAGCCAACTTCTCAGAGCCTCTACTCGCCAAAGTATTTCAGAAATGGTATTTGATACCGCCTTGGTTGGCGCTTTTTTTCCTAATGATTGGGATACTTTCTCGAAGAAGTTTTGAAAAGAAATCGTACCAGCGTTCAGAACAAACCTTTCGCCCACAATATCAGATGTTACAAGCTGATAGACACATTCAGAAAGGTCAAGGATGTCTACATAGTTGAGGCTTCCTTTGGGATAATAAGTAGGTTCGCTGTTGGCATATTTGAATAGCTGGGTCGAACTTTTATTCCAATCTGCTTCTCCCAGAATTACCGATGGATTGACAATTACTGCATTAAGCCCTTCGGCTACGCCTCGCCATACTTCCATTTCTGCCAAATACTTACTTTTAGCATAATTGGAATTGAGCGGATCTTCTTCCCAAGTAGATTTTTCATTAAGGGTTACTTGTTGGCCCTCAACATATTCTTGGGGTAATTTTCTGCCAAGTGCGGCTACAGAACTAATGAAGCAAACTTTTCGAATACCCGCGTCCAAACAAGCATTAACGACATTGGCAGTCCCCTCGATGTTGACTTTATTCATCAGCTCGGCATCTTTGGGCGCAAAGGAAACAACCGCAGCAGCATGGATAACAATGTCGATACCTACCAAGGCTTTTTCCAATGACAAAACATCTAGCACATCGCCCTCAAGCCAATGGATTTGAGATTGAATATCAGTCACTAGAGACAAATCACTGTTGGCACGACGAAACCCCGCGACTTGATGTCCTTTGTCCAAAAAATGTTTGGCAACAAAGCTTCCGACTAATCCTGTTATACCTGTTATTAATACCATACTGTAAAGATAACTATAGAGTTTTTTCCAGACAAAGAACACGAAGTTTTTCGGTGAAAGTTCGTTTGTAGGAGAAGAATCGTGTTTCTTTGTAATTCACTCAAGGTGAGAAATTAGCGATAGCAAATATGAGAAAAGCAATTATTGATTTAGGAACGAATACTTTCCAACTCTTGGTAGTTGAACAAGAGGGGCAAGATTTTCAAATTATACATGAAGATAGTTATGCTGCCAAAATTGGACAAGGCGGTATTTCGAAAGGTATTATTACTCAAGAAGGAATAGCTAGAGCTATTGTAGGATTAAATTATTTTAAGACCATTTTAGAAAAAGAGGATGTGTCACTAGCAAATGTAAAAGCTATGGCAACCAGCGCGGTACGGAATGCTTCAAATGGTCAAGAATTTTGTGAAAAAATTGTTGAAGCCACAGGTATCAGTATCCAAGTTATTTCGGGTGATGAAGAAGCAGGGTTGATTTATGAGGGAGTGAAGCTAGGGACGCAAATCGGACGAACACCGTCGATGATTATTGATATTGGTGGAGGAAGTGTCGAGTTTATCATTTGTGATGCAACAAAGGTTTTTTGGAAACAAAGTTTTGAGATAGGCGGTCAACGATTGATGGATCAATTTATGAGTACTGACCCTATTTCGCCTCGTTCAGTAGGTTTGATGCGAGATTATTTGGAAGATGCTCTTTTGCCGTTGACCAATGCCGTACACCAATATGCTCCTGAATGTATTATTGGCTCGGCAGGTTCGTTTGAGACTTTAGTGGATATGTATTGGCATAAGCTTCATGGAGAATGGCCGCCAAGAGAACAAGTAAGTTTTGATTTACCGATAAGTTCTTTCAAAGAATCTTTTTTGGCCTTAGTCTCGCAAGATAGAGAAAAGCGAATGCAAATTCCTGGGATGATAGAGTTACGTGTAGATATGATTGTAGTTGGGGTTTGTTTGATAGATTTTATCCTGAAAAGATATGATATTGAGCAAATTAAGGTATCGACTTATGCTTTGAAGGAGGGTGTATTAGCGAAGTTATTGAATCAATAAGGTAGTGAGCAAAGTAAAAATAATTTTACTCGCTTTAAGCTCTAGGCTTTATGCGGTAGGCTAAAAGTTAAATAGTATTTATCACGAAGTAATAGCAACTTTTGCTTAACGCCTACAGCTTACTGCCTACAGCGTAATAATGCAATTTTATTTTGCACTATTACTTAAGTATTAGTGCTGAATTATGAGTTGTGAATTGTGAATGTAAAATTTTTAATTATCAGCATCTTACATCTTCTGTTGATTAAATATTATTTTGCACTAATACTTAATTTTCCAAAAACTACTGACATAATGCCTTTACACGAAATTCAAGTGACTAAAACCGCCCGTTATTACACCATTGGCGAGTGGTCGGAAAAAACACGTAAAGTGATTTTCGTACTACATGGTTACGGACAGTTAGGAGAGTTTTTTATCCAAAAGTTTAAAGAATTAGCATCAGAAAATACTTTAATTGTTGCGCCTGAGGCATTATCAAGGTTCTACCTTAATGGATTTTCGGGTAGGGTAGGAGCAACTTGGATGACCAAAGAGTCGAGAGATACCGAAATTTTGGATTACCTCAATTACCTCAATAAATTGTTGGATACCATATTGTTGGATTTGAATCCTTTCGATGTAGAGATGGAATTGTTGGGTTTTTCTCAGGGTTGTGCTACTGCTGCAAGATGGTTTGAAGTACAATCAGAAGCATTTCAAAGATTAATTCTTTGGGCAGGGTATTTTTCGGAAGGCATATCAGAGGTAGTGAGTCCTTCCCATTTTGCAGATAAACCTCTGGTGTATGTGTATGGGAAAAAAGATGAAATTTTGGAGCAAGCAAATTTTGATGATTTTCTAAAGTCGTTGAAACAAGCTGTTCCTTCCATCGAAATTATTGAATTTGAAGGAGGACATCAGATCAATACGAAGGTGCTGAAACAAATTTTTTGAGTCGGTGCTTCATTTTTATCAAACGGTAAAAAGAAAGTCGTTTTTCTATGCTACTTTAGTAAAATGAAGTTTTTGGATAAGTATAATAACTACTTTAAACTCATACCCTACAGTACAGCAACTGGCTTTTTTTTGACTTAGTTATATCATATTACTTAAATTTTTTCGTTAAACTTGTTGAAAATTTAGTTCGTACAAGTAACAACTCGTGCGACAATCGCAATAATTTGCAATTAAGGTAACTCAATAATTAATCAATTTCCTACAAATCAAATTAGCCGTATTTTTCAATTATAAAAATACGCTTTTACCTGTAAAAACTTATGACTACTCTTCTAAGTATCTTATTACAGACAACTACTTTTGAACCCGACACAACATCTACTACGGTAACGACTGTTACCAAGGTTGGAGAGGATCTAAACTTATTTGGCCTTTTAGAAAAAGGTGGATGGGTTATGATTCCTATTTTTGTATTGTTTTTTATTGCTCTTTTCTTGTTTGTCGAGAGATACAGATATATCAGTAAAACGTCTAGATTGGACAATACATTTTTATTTTCAATCAAGGAAATGCTTTTTGCAGGTAACATCCAAGGTGCTATCAACTATTGCAAGACCTCTCCATTCCCAATTGCTCGTTTATTAGAAAAAGGCTTAAATCGTATTGGGTCACCTATGCGCGATATCGAAAATGCCATCGAAAACTCAGCACGTGTAGAGATTTATAACATGGAGAAAAACTTGGGTATCTTATCAGCAATTGCCAAAATTGCCCCAATGTTTGGTTTCTTGGGTACTGTTTCGGGTATGATTCGTACATTCCACAACATTTCGGTAGCCAATAAAATTGACATCAGTACTATCGCAAGTGGTATTTATGAAAAAATGGTAACTTCAGCAACAGGTTTGATGGTAGGTATCATTGCGTACTTCTTCTATACGATTTTGACAACAATGATTGATCGTACAGTAAACAAAATGGAAGTTACTGCGATCGACTTTTTGGATATTCTTCACAAACCAGCCTCTAAATAATAGAGTTCTTTAATTTGAAGTAAATATGAACATTAGAAAAAGAGCTAGAGAACAATCAGAAGTAGAAACTGGAGCCTTAGCGGATATCCTATTCTTCTTGATGATGTTTTTCTTGATGATATCAACCTTGGCAAGCCCAGATGCTATTAAGCTGCTTTTGCCAGAATCAAGCTCAGCAGAACAAACGGCTACCAAAGAAAACATTCGTTTGACTGTAGATGAGAATGATAATTATTTTGTAGATGATAATCCCGTACAAGCCGATCAATTGGAAGCTTACTTGGCTGAACAAGCCAAAGCTAAAAATTCGGAAACGGTAGTTTTACGTATTTCAAAAGACCGTACTGTACAGGAGTTAGCAAAAATTTACGACGTGGTGGCCAAATTGAATTTGGCGCTGGTAATGGCCACAGAAAAGCAATAAGGGTAAATACTCAAAAAAATAGCCGTTACGAAAGTGACGGCTATTTTTTTGCCTTGAGAATATCTATTAATTTCACAGTGCTAAGAAGTTGTTGGAGTAGAAGCCCTGAGGGGCTTACTACCATTTAATGATAAAAATCTGTAAAGAAAAAATATACGTATGTTTTTAATGGGAGATTGGGAGATTCTTTGGAATCATATTGTACATGACGAAGATATAATCAAACTGCTTGCTTCTACTTTTGTAGGAGCGATCATTGGAGGCGAACGCGAGTATCATAGTAAATCTGCAGGTTTGCGAACATTTACTTTGATAGCGGTTGGTTCTACCATTTTTACCATTCTTTCTGAAAAAGTAGGAATGGGGGCCTCTCCTGATAGGATTTCGGCCAATATTGTTACTGGTGTAGGCTTTTTAGGTGCTGGGATCATCTTCAAAGTAGATGATCGAGTAAAAGGGCTTACTACAGCCGCTATTATCTGGGTTACTGCTGCCCTAGGAATGGCAATTGGCGATGGACATATTTTACTTTCCTTTTTTGGTGCCATTATGGTATTTATGATTTTGCAGTTCTTTTTTATTTTAGAAAGGTGGATTCATAAATATGGTGAAACTCGAAATTACAAAATTGTTATCAAGAAAGGCGATGAGGGCTTTTTGAAAATGGATGACATTTTTAGGCAGTTTAATATGCAAGCCAAAAAAGGCAAGCAAATTTATCGAGAAGATACTATAACTTGCTATTGGTCGGTAAGAGGCAAAACGTCTCGACATGAGCGCCTTGCGAAAAAACTGATACTCGAACCCCATGTAATTGAATTAGAGTTTTAGAAAAATCGACTTGATTTTTGTGGAATCCAACAGTCGACCTTATAAAGCCTTAATTTCCTGGTGCTTGTGATAATTTTAGCGATTCTAATATATCGTAATTCGAATAAAGGATGATAAAAATATTTTTTAAAAAGACCTGTTAGTGTGTTGTAAAAGTGAATTATTTTCTGGTTCACAAACTTATTGAGACGTGTTTTGTTGTATATTTATAATGAATAACTTTTCGATTAGATTATTTTATCATCATTGTAGATAAATAACCAATCATCATGCGCTCCTAAGTATCCTCGATTTGATGAACTCCTTTGTTATAAGTTAGTGGGTAAAATTAAATAATTTTTACCCGCAATAGGCATTAAGCTATTTGCAGTATGCTGAAATTAATAGGCGTTTCTAATGAAATCATGATTATTTTTTTGCTAAATGCCTACGGCTTACAGCCTTCGTAAGTAATCGTGCAGAGTTGAGTTGAACGAATTAATGAGATGAAATTTCAGTAATCATAATTTTACACGCAATACTCATCGCTCAGAATTCAGCACTCATGCTTAATGTGGTTCTATTTATCCTATCATTTATGCAAACCTTACTTAATCAAGTCGGTTGATATTATGATTTTTCCAAAAATACCAGAAAACGAAACAGAAAGACTAGATACCCTAAAGGCGTATAAAATACTAGATACGCTTCCAGAAAAGGATTTTGATGATATCGTAAGAATAGCTTCTCAAATATGTCAAACCCCTATTTCTACAATTACTATTGTCGATGAAAATCGTCAGTGGTTTAAAGCTAAAAATGGGATAGACGGAGATGGCGGTCCGCGCGAACTATCCTTTTGTGCTCATGCGATTGTACAGCCCGATCGTCCTTTTATTATCGAAGATGCACGACAAGACGAACGTTTTTCAGATAACCCGCTGACGATAGGTTCTCCTTATGTGGTTTTTTATGCAGGAATACCGCTTGTCGCAGAAAATGGGCATGCTTTGGGTACTTTGTGCGTGATAGATAGTAGTCCCCGCTCACTCAAGGAAGAGCAAGTGGTTGCACTCAAGGCGCTTGCATCACAGGCAATGGGGCAGTTGGAGCTCCGTAAAAAGACCTTCGAGTTGATGGAAACCAAGGAAAGTTTGGAGCTCAAAAACTTTGCTTTGACCGAAGCTAAAGACAATTTGGAGGTTGCCTTGAAAGCTAAATCTACCTTTTTGTCGATGATGAGCCATGAAATACGCTCGCCTTTGCATGCGATTTTAGGTAACATCAACCTGCTTTTGGAAGAATCCCCCAGACCAGACCAAGAAGACCCTCTCAATGTATTAAGGTTTACAGGGGAAACATTATTGTCAATCATCAACGATATTTTAGACTTTAGTAAGCTAGAAGCAGGAAAGGTACAACTCGAAAATATTAGTTTTAATGTTCGAGATTTGGTGAAAAATATTGCAAGTATCAACTTGCATCGAGCCAAAGATCAAGGCAATAAAATACTGATTGAGATTGCAGACAATGTGCCTAATTATGTGGGTGGCGACCCTATAAGACTGGTACAGGTGATCAATAATCTTGTGTCTAATGCAGTAAAGTTTACAAAAATGGCACGATTACCATAAGAGTTACCTTGAAGGAACAACTCGAAACGGATAATATTCTTACCATAGAAGTCATCGATACTGGGATAGGAATTCCTCAAGAAGCCGTAAATCAGATTTTTGAAGAATTTGTTCAAGCATCCAATAAAACTACCCGTCAGTTTGGGGGGACAGGTTTGGGGTTGGCCATTATTCGTAAAATACTTCAACTGTTTGGCACTCGTATTTTTGTTGAAAGTGAAGTTGGTAAAGGCTCTACTTTTAAATTTGATTTGACTGTAGGACAGGTGCAGCAGGAGGTCGTAAAGAAAGATACAGTTGCGAACTTTAACTTTGAAGGTTTCAATGTCATGGCGATAGATGACAACGAAATTAACCTCATTATCATTAATAGAAGTTTACAAAAGAAAGGTATTTCGGTAAAAACCTTTAATAATGGCATTGATGCTTTAGAATCTTTGAAAGCGGGCACACATTATGATTTGATCATAGTTGATTTACAAATGCCAGAAATGAGTGGATTCGAGTTTGCAGAGGAAGTGAGGAAATTTTCGGAGATACCTATTATCGCTAGCTCTGCCGACAACAATACAGAAACCATAGAACAGGCTCTTGGTACAGGGATGAATGATTATTTATTGAAGCCCCACACGCCACAAGATTTATACATTTTGCTTGCTCAACATTTGAGTTATATCACAGAAGAATAAAAATAGGTCAGCGAGGAATATCCTGCTGACCTTTATTATTTATAGGAAAATTGGGAGTTACTGGTTTGCGTGGCTTTATTTTAAAAAGCCTTTGAAAAAGTTTACATGCAATTTCTCCAAACGGTCTGCATGAACTTTCATTCGCTCAGAGAATTTGCTATAATCTTTCAATTCCTTCTTTGTCCATGCTACCTCCGACAGGGCTGATGCACGAGGGAAAACCATGTATTCAACATAGTCGCTGGTTTGCATATATTCTGTCCAAACGTTTGCTTGTACACCGATAATATGCTTTTGTTGTTCTGGCGAAAGTTCGGTTGGCGTTGGTTCGTACGAATAGATTTTTTCTAAAGTAGTAAACCCACCAATTGCTAAAGGCTCAGTTTTAGGATCAGCTTGGTAGTGATCCAAATACACATACCCACCTGGCGTCATGATGGCATCGTGGTTTTCTTTAGCCGCTGCAATACCACCTTCAGTACCTCTCCAAGACATTACGATTGCATTTGGCGAAAGACCACCTTCCAAAATTTCATCCCAACCAATCATTTTACGACCTTTTGAGGTAATAAATTTATCGATACGACGGATAAAATAACTTTGTAAGCCATGTTCATCACCCAAGTTTTCACGCTTGATAATTTCTTGGCAAAAACGACTTTCTTTCCATTGTTTCTTAGGGCATTCGTCACCACCGATATGGATATATTCACTTGGGAAAAGCTCCATTACCTCTGTCAAAACATTTTCCAAAAACTGGAATGTTTCTTCTCTTGGACAAAGTACATCTTCATATACACCCCAGTCAGTGGCGGTTTGATAGATTTTATCAGGATTACAACCAAATTCAGGATAAGCTGCCAATACTGCTTGAGAGTGCCCTGGCATTTCGATTTCTGGAATTACATTGACAAATTTTGCTTTAGCATACGCTACCACTTCTTTTACTTCGTCTTGCGTGTAATATCCACCATAAGGTTTGCCATCAAATTTCTTTGAATAAGCTCTACCTACAACAGTTTGCGCGCGTTTCGAGGCGATTTCCGCCAATTTTGGATAGCGCTTAATTTCAATTCTCCAGCCTTGATCTTCTGTCAAGTGCCAGTGGAAATTGTTCAATTTGTGTAAAGCAATCAAATCAATATATTTTTTGATAAAGCTTACAGGGAAAAAGTGACGACCCACATCCAAATGCAAACCTCTATACGAATAACGAGGAGCATCAGCAATGGAACAGTTAGGAACCGACCAAGTTATGCCCGTAGATTTTTCTTTACTAAAAATTTGATTCGGAAGTAATTGTAACAAACTTTGTAAAGCATAAAAAGCGCCTTTTCCTGTGCTGGCTGCAATGCTTACTTGCTTGCTACTTACATTAAGCGTATAACCTTCCTCTGCTAGTTGGTCATTTTTTACAAACTGAATACTGTTGCTTACGGCTTTACTATTTGAGCTAACTACCTTAGGTGTTGTGCCCATTGTAGCACCCAGTTGGTCAGCCAACATAGACGCCACTTGTTTGAAAGCTGGGTCATTAGTACTTACTACGATACTTGTATTTCCTTTTACAACGAACTGACCTTTCTGAGGTGTGACAGTTTGAGGTAAAGGAACAATATTATATTGATTTTGCGCAGAACTCATAAATACTACGCAAGCACAAATAAGGGTTAATAGTTTTTTCATAAAAAATTGGTTTGATAAAGACGATTCAAAGGTAGGTGAAAAAACTCCAAGGTGTATAACTAAAAAAGAATATTTTTAAATTTTTTTAATATATAGGTAATATATTTCTTATTATCTTTAATATATTACTGATAGCAAATATTTCAAGATATGAATCTGATTTATAAACTCTTAAGACTTAAGGTTTGGTCGTGGTTATGTGGTGTCGCAATCATCATATTGTGTGCAATGCCTGGGGCAAAAATCCCACAGGTATTCAACTTTTATGACAAATTGCAGCATTTATTAGCATTTGGAGTATGGACTTTTTTAGTTGTATATGCTTATAAATCTGAAAAAGGAGGTTTTTTCGCAGGAGTATTGTTTGGTATAGGGATAGAGATAATGCAATATTGTTTACCTAAATCATTTCATCGTTCTTTTGATTTAATCGATGTCGTCGCAGATTCATTAGGAGCTTTGGTCGGTATTGGCTTCTTATGGGTTTTGAAAAAGATTTTTAAAATAGAGATAGAATAATAAATATGTGTAATATATTACTTGATAAAAGATTGTGTTATGTGAGGACGTTATGAATTGTAGCAAGAAATATTTATCATTTTGAGTTTGAAAATATCGTTAGAAAAGGCAAACCTTTTCTGAATTTTGGAAGAAATAGCAGAACCTATAGTGGCTTTTGTTTTATTATGTATCAAAAAAGCGGTCGAAAAACAATTTTCGACCGCTTTTTTGATACATAGTCCTTGATGTAGGTTGCAAATCATTGTGCCTCTACAGCAAGAATATAGATTTTTATATAATCACTCATGCACTCAATCACAATTCACTAGATTATCTAGCCTATCACGACTGGCCCTGCTTGATTGATTCCAGAAACGTAACAATCAGAATCGATACCTACCTTTGAAAAACCTTCTTGCATGGCTTTACCAACTTTTTGAGCCGTGTCAAAATCTTTTGACAACGCAAACATCGAAGGTCCAGAGCCAGAAATAGAACAACCAAGTGCTTCATTTTCAAGTGCAGCGTTTTTGACAATGTCAAATTGTGGTATCAAAATCGCACGAACAGGTTCAATGATTACATCAACTAATGAGCGAGAAATCAAATCATAATCAGGAAGCATCAGACCTGCTACCAAACCTGCTACATTGCCCATTTGAGTAATCGTCTTTTTCAAAGAAATTTCACGTTTCAATATATTACGTGCATCCTTGGTATTTACCTCAATATGTGGGTGAACAATCGTCGCATATAGCTCCTTGGGCGTGCGAAGTTGAATTATATCCAGTGGGTCGTAGCTACGAATTACCGTAAATCCACCCATCAAGCTTGGACCAACATTGTCGGCATGAGCCGAACCACAAGCAATAAATTCACCTTCCATCGCAAAAGGTAATAGGTCTTTTTGTGCCAACGGACGACCTAATAACTCATTTGCTGCAAATACACCAGCCACCGAAGAAGCTGCCGAAGAGCCTAACCCCGAACCTAGTGGCATCAATTTTTTCAAGTCCATTTCAAAACCCTGCGATTCAGCACCGATAGCTTCTAAGAACTTGATAATGGCAATACCAGCCGTATTTTTACTTGCATCCAATGGCAAACGACCTTCGTCACCTTCAATTTTATTGATTTTTACGCCTTTTAAATCAGTTTTGCGCAATATTAGCTCATCGCCAGGATTGTCAACAGCAAAGCCAAATATATCAAAACCACAAGCCACATTGGCAACTGTAGCAGGGGCGAATACTTTTATTGAATCATTCATGGTTTATGTAAAATCTTAACTCGCTAATACGAGTGAAATAATATTTTCAAGCCACACTGAAAAGCGTGGACAATATTCAATGATTGTTTCTAAGCCTGTCAATTCAGCAATATCAATACCATCGACAATTTTATTATATTTTTTGCCTGATGCAGCAAAAATCCTTTCGAGTCTTTTGGATGGGAAGTTGTCAGGGTTGGTATTTATATCTTCAATGCTTGTATAACCGCTTTTAAGGTCTATTATCTTATTCTTTATTTCCTCATCTTCCAAGTCAAATCCTTCGGATGGGTTTGCAAATAGAAGGGTTTCAAATTCGTGTCTGAGAATATTAGGTATAAAGTTTGGGTATGGTTTTATAGAGTTGACATAATTTTTTAATGACTCTTCCATACAACTTATACGTTGTTCGGTATTGTTATGCTTAATACAACGTAAATAATTTGGTAGTTTTTGCTCACTATTGATACCTGAATGATCTATCATCGTAGTAATAATAGGTTCGTTTTGGTAATGTAATAAAGGCTCGATAGTATTGCCAAAATGTGTGATATTATTGAACCCATGACCTCCTCCTTTCATTGAAATAATGACGGATTGGATATGAGTGGAAATACCTCGCTGATAGAGATAAGGAATTAATAATCTATCAACAAATTCTTTTTCTGTTTCTCCTTCTACGACAAAGTATAAATCTTTCATGGTGTACCTCCGATAACATTTTTATGCCATAAGTTTCCTAAGGTGTAGTTTTTAAGCCAATTTTGAAGAGATGAACTTTCAAGTCTTTTAAATGCTGAATCTGTTTGATTTCTATCTACAATAATAACGTCTTCAGGGGCAAAGTTATCAACCAAATCTGTCGATTGTGTAGATACAATCACCTGACTTTGAGCAGAGGCTTTTTTGATGAGTCCTGCTAGCTTATTTATAGCGAAAGGATGTAATCCCAACTCTGGTTCATCTATAATAATAGTTTTTGGTAAATTTGGTTGCAATAGCAATGTCGCCAATGTCATAAATCGTAATGTGCCATCTGATAAGTGCATAGCAAAAAAAGTCATATCTGACCCTTTTTGTTTCCAAGCTAACTGAATTTGGTCATTGCGGATTTTGTCTGGTTGTAAATCAAAACCTTCAAAATATGGGGCAACTGTTCGGATTACATTTTCAATTTTTCGAAAATCTCTAGGAGACGTTTCTTGTAAATAAAATAAATATGCAGCCAAATTCCCTCCATCTTCTCTCAGGACTCTATTGTCATTAATACTTCCTTTTTGCTTGATTTTCGCTGTTTTACTAGTGTCATGAAAGTGAAAAACCCTGAAAGATGACATATAGGTGTTGACATACCGATAACGAGCACCTTCTGTATATTTTAGCTTACTTTCTAAATAACCTTTTCCTAAAGCAACCTCGTCCCAAGAAGGGAAACCATGATGGAATTGAGTACTCTCATGCTGAAAGTATAAGCTTCCTTGTTGATTGGTAGCGAGTGTAAACAGATAGGCATTCGTACTATCAAACTCAATTCGTCCAAACAGCTTTTCTGTGTATTTTAGTCCTAAATGAAGAATATTTTCGGCACCAGCTTCTTCGGCTACGTAGTTTTGTAAATCTTGATGATAGAGTTGATAGAGCAACTTAAAGAAGTTGATAAAATTACTTTTACCTGCTCCATTTGCTCCAATTAAGATATTGATAGAAGATAGTTTTAAGTCCATTTTTTGAATGGATTTAAAACCTTGTATTTCGATGCGATTTATCATAGTAAAACCTATTACGCCAAATAGCTTCCTATAGCAACAATATCGGCAAATACCCCCGAAGCGGTTACTTCTGCGCCTGCGCCTGGTCCTTTGATGACCAATGGACGGTCGTGGTAGCGTTTGGTGGTAAATGAAATTACGTTATCGGCGCCATCCATCATATAAAATGGATGCGTTTTGTCGATACTTTTTACCCCAATCGTAATTTTATTGTCTTCGAGTGTTGCGATAAAACGAAGTACTTCGCCTTTAGCTTCGGCTTCGTCAACCATTGTTTCAAAATAACTATTGGATACTTCCAGTTCGTTGAAAAAATCCTCTACAGTTGGGGCTTTTTCACAGTTTTCTGGTAATAATTTCAAAATGGTTACGTCCTCAGGTTCCAATCTTAGCCCGATTTCACGACCTAAAATCAAAATCTTACGTGCCACGTCCATACCACTCAAATCTTCGCGTGGGTCTGGCTCAGTGTAACCTTTTACTTTGGCTTCACGAACGATGTCGGCAAATTTGACACCTTTTTTGAAGTTGTTAAAAATATAAGATAGGGTACCCGAAAGTACTCCTTCAATTTTCTCAAATCTATCGCCCGAAGCAATCAAACCTTGCAAAGTGTTGATCACAGGTAAGCCTGCACCTACGTTGGTTTCGTACAAGAATTTGACGCCTTTTTTCAAGACTGTTCTATGCAACAACGCATAGTCTTCATATCGACCAGAGTTGGCTACCTTGTTTGGCGTTACGACTGAGATATTCGATTCAAACAAACCAAGGTAATAATTATGGATATTCTTGTCGGCTGTACAATCAGCAAATACAGAGTTAGGTAAATTCAAACGTTTGGCCTCTTCTACAAAAGCCCAAAGTTCAGCGGGTTTACCCATAGCATCCAAGGTCTCTTGCCACGAATCCATCGAAATACCATCGCTTGTCACGAGCATTTTTCTGGAATTCATTACACCGACTAGATTTACTTTCAAACCACGGTATTTTGACAAATAATTAGCTTGTCCTTTCAATTGGTTTAAAAGCGCTTTTCCTATCAAACCTGTACCCACCAAGAATAAGTTGAGCGTTTTGACTTGAGAGAAAAAGAAAGTGTCATGAATAACATTGAGGGCTTTTGAAATATCTTTTTTCTCGATAACTACCGAAATATTCAACTCAGAAGAACCTTGTGCGGTAGCCACGATATTGATACCATTTTTACCTAATACCGAGAACAATTTACCGCTCACCCCCGTATGATGACGCATACCTTCACCAACTACGGCAATAACAGATAGATTTTCCTGAATATCTACTCCTTCAATGTCTCCTAAAGCGATTTCGCTTGCAAATTCTGTTTCCAAAATTTGACGTACTTCTTGAGAATATTGTGGGTCAATGGCAAAACAAATCGAGTGCTCAGACGAAGCCTGAGAAATCAATACCACCGAGATTTTATGTTTGGCAAGAATCGTGAATAACTTTCCTGAAACCCCAGCCACACCAATCATACCCGAACCCTGAAGGTTGACCAAGGCTAAGTTATCAATCGAACTAATACCTGTAATGATATACTCGCTTGGCTCTGCTTGGCGACTTACAACTGTGCCAATAAAGCTAGGGTTGAAGGTATTGAGTACACGAATTGGTATATTTCTGGCAAATGCTGGTTGCAAAGATGGTGGATAAATCACCTTAGCCCCAAAGTGCGTCAGTTCCATTGCCTCCGAGTACGTAATTGTTGGAATCGTAAAGGCATTTTTTACCTTACGAGGGTCGGCGGTCATCATACCGTCTACGTCGGTCCAAATTTCGATTTCCTCAGAATTGAGTGCAGCACCAAATATAGAACCTGTATAGTCAGAGCCACCACGTCCTAAAGTCGTAGTTTCGCCTTTGTCAGTCGAACCAATAAAACCTGTAATTAATTGTAATGATTTGGTTTTGGCAAAATGTTCTTGAATCAGACTATTAGTCGTGTCAAAATCCACCTCTGCCATGCCGAAAGTATCATTAGTACGAATGACTTTGCGTGCGTCTAAAAACTGACAATCAACGCCTTGTGCATGAAGGATTTCGTAAATGAGAGTAGTCGAAAGACGTTCACCAAAACTTACGATTAAATCAGCTGTTCGAGAAGAAATCTCACGAATCAACGACACCCCTTTCAATAAATCCTCAAGTTCGTTGATAATCGTTCGGATATTAGCAAATACTTTTGATTGAGCTTTTACATCGATCAGCGCTCTAACTACATTAAAATGACGCTCTTCGATCGTTTTTACAAGGTCAAAATAACTTAAATCACTTACTGCGGCTCTTTTACCCGTTTCGATAAGCTGATTGGTTACTCCACCCATTGCCGAAAATACAACGGCGATTTTTTCTCCTTTTACAAGGTTTCCCTTGATGATGCTTAGAACTGATTGAATACTTTCAACGGTTCCGCATGACGTTCCTCCGAATTTTAATACTTTCATATTTTGGTAAAGATGCTGCTCGATAAGTTGGTGTAAAAGCCTCTTAAAAAGCACGCTTCTGCTTTACAACAGCAGTTTAAATGTTTATAATGGAGTACAAATATAGATAAAGCCTTGATATGATTTGACCTTTCGGAAAGCTTTTCCAAGAATAATCTTTGGGGATTTTAGGGGGCAAATAGAATATTTTTCCTGCTAAATAGTAAAATAACGGTATAAATAAATGATTAAATCTTATGCCTAACTAAAATATTTTGCTTTATGCCTGTTTAGGAAGTTAATTTCTGGAAACCTCAACGCGTAAAAATTTGTTTTATAAATATAGAATTTGGAACAGTCCGATGTGTCGGTGTTCAATTTTACCTTTTTTAAAACCTTCAACTAGCTCTAAAACACGCATGCTCGGATACCGCTTTTCTGAATTTGTTCCACAAGAACAAGAAGATGGGAAAAAAGCCAAATTCGACCAATTGTTAGATATCTTTAATCAATTGGTCACCATGACCTCGGGCGATGTCTCGGAGGCACTGGCTTGGCTTACCCAACTCGACAAACAATACAACCTTACTGATGACTCTTACGGTATTGCCGATTTTATCGAAGACCTCAAAGAAAAAGGATACATCCGTGAAGAAAAGGATGAAAATGGGCAACAAGCTCAAGTTCTTTCGGCTAAAGGCGAACAGAGTATTCGAAAACAATCATTAGATGAAATTTTCGGAAAACTTAAAAAAACAGGCAATTCGGGTAATCACCGCACACCTTACCAAGGTACTGGCGACGAAATGAATACCGATCGTCGGGAATTTCAATTTGGAGATTCTTTGGAGCAAATCGCCATGACCGAGTCTATCCGAAATGCACAAATCAATAATGGTTTCGAGAACTTTATGTTGACAGAGAATGACCTCGAAATCATGGATAAGGAATACAAAGCTCAAACCTCTACGGTGTTGATGATTGATATTTCCCACTCTATGATTTTGTACGGTGAGGATAGAATTACGCCTGCCAAAAAGGTAGCCATGGCGCTTTCAGAGCTCATTATGACCAAATACCCCAAAGATACCCTCGATGTAATCGTATTTGGAAATGACGCTTGGCAGATTCAGGTAAAGGATTTACCTTACCTTGAAGTGGGTCCTTATCATACCAATACCGTCGCTGGTTTGGAGTTGGCTATGGATTTGTTGCGCAGGAGAAAAAACAAAAACAAACAGATTTTTATGATTACAGATGGAAAACCTACTTGTTTAAAAGAAGGTATTCGGTATTATAAAAATAGTTTTGGTTTGGATAAAAAGATTCTGAACAAAACCCTCACCCTCGCTGCTCAATGCCGTAGATTGAAAATTCCTGTTACAACTTTTATGATTGCTCGTGACCAATATCTCAAAGAGTTTGTTCAGGAGTTTACCAAAACCAATAATGGTCGTGCCTATTATTCTTCTTTAAAGGGGCTGGGTGAATTCATTTTTGAAGACTATCAAAGAAATCGAAGAAAGGATGTCAGATAAAAAGCCCCTGCTCGAAAGCAGAGGCTTGCTAGGTCGAGATTAAGCAGAAAGGAGCTTCATTTTGAATTTTAGATAAAGAGGTTATTACCTTTCAAAATTACCGAATGTTAAGTATCGCCGCACTTAAATGTATGTGAACGGCAGAATTAGATAAATAAGTGGTCGAATTATGGCGGAAATCCTTTTGAAATCGATTGAAAATTCGCCTATATCCCAAAATCAAAAATAATTTATGTCTTACAAAAATCTTTCAGCAACCCAATTACTCGCTATCAAAACTCTTGGCGAATTAAAAAATGCAGGTTATCAGGCAAAATCTATCAAGCAAGAGTTGCGTGATAACTTGATTCAAAAAATTAAAAATAAAGAAAAAGTATTTGATGGGATTTGGGGGTATGAGGATACTGTGATTCCAGATATCGAACGTGCGATTCTTTCGCAACATCATATCAACTTATTAGGTTTGCGTGGACAAGCCAAAACTCGTATTGCTCGTTTAATGGTAAATCTTTTAGACGAATATGTGCCAGTGGTAGAAGGTTCTGAACTTAATGACGATCCTTTGCAACCGCTATCACGTTTTGCCAAAGATGTTATAGCTGAAAAAGGAGATGATACTCCTATCTCATGGTTGCATCGTGACGACCGTTACACAGAAAAATTAGCCACTCCAGACGTATCTGTTGCTGACCTCATCGGTGATGCCGACCCGATTAAAGCTGCAACCCTCAAACTACCTTATTCTGACGAGCGTGTTATCCACTTTGGTTTGATTCCTCGCTCGCATCGTGGTATCTTTGTAATTAACGAATTGCCTGATTTACAGGCTCGTATTCAAGTTTCTTTGTTTAATATTCTACAAGAAGGGGATATTCAGATTCGTGGATTCAAATTGCGTTTGCCTTTGGATATCCAGTTTGTGTTTACAGCCAACCCTGAGGATTATACCAACCGTGGTTCTATTGTAACGCCACTCAAAGACCGTATTGATTCTCAGATTGTTACGCATTATCCAAAGACTTTAGAAATCGGAAAACGTATTACCTTGCAAGAAGCAAACATCAAACCTGAGCAAGAACAATTGGTGACCACCAATGCCTTAGTGGAGGATTTGATTGAACAAATTGCTTTTGAAGCTCGTCAATCAGAGTACGTAGATGCCAAATCTGGTGTATCGGCAAGGATGACTATTTCGGCATATGAAAACCTTATTTCTGCTGCCGAGCGTCGTGCTTTATTGAATGGGGAAGAAAAAACCTATGTACGTGTTGCCGATTTAGTTGGCGTGATTCCTGCGGTTTGTGGCAAGGTTGAGTTAGTGTATGAAGGCGAGGTAGAAGGTCCTGTCATTGTGGCTCAAAACTTGGTTGGCAAAGCCATCCGTACGCAGTTTTTGAACTTCTTCCCAGACCCAGAAAAAATCAAAAAGTTGGCGAAAGACAAAGCTGGTAAAAACCCATACAAACCAATTATCGACTGGTTTATGGATGGCAACATTATTGATATTTTCAACGATAGTTCTGATGCTGACTATTCATCAAGATTGAGAACTATTGATGGCTTGGATGAACTGGTAGAAAAAATATATCCAACATTTGAAGGTCGTGAAAAATTATTTATGATGGAGTTTGTATTGCACGGACTTTCAGAATTCTCAATGATTTCAAAGAAAACGCTTGACCAAGGTCTTCAATTCAAGGACTTAACAGATTCGTTGTTTGATTTGGATAACTTCAAATTTGAAGACGAAGAATAGTATTTAGTGATTTTTGATTGAGTGTATGAATGATTGTTTTTCTATGTTTTATCAGTAGAAACGCAATGTCTTACCTTAAAAATCAAACACTAGTTCGAGACAAAGTCTCGAACTAGTGTTTGATTACAGTTTGTAAACTGTTTTAAAAAAATAAGTCCAAGACAAAGTCTTGAACTAGGAAATTTATAAAAATCACTCACCCACTCAATTATGCCTTCGGATGCGCCTGCTCATATATTTTTTTCAATTTTTCCATCGAATTGTGGGTATATACCTGCGTGGCAGCTAAGGAAGTATGTCCCATTAAATCTTTAATAGCAGTCAAATCGGCGCCATTATTCAACAAATGGGTGGCATAAGAGTGACGCAATACGTGAGGTGATTTTTTCGTTAAGCTTGTTACAAGTGAAAGATATTTTTTGACAATTCGCTGAATCATCACAGGATAACCTTGTTCGCCTTTATTGCTTACAATCAACAAATGATGTTGAAAACCTTCTCTATCTCTTATCTCAATATATTCCTTTATTTGCGCAGAGAGATTGGCATGAATAGGCACAATTCTTTCCTTATTTCTTTTACCTAAAACCTTAATGGTATGTTGGTAAAAATCAATGTCTTTTACTTCCAACTCAATAAGTTCTGACAAACGAATACCCGAGCCATAGAGCAATTCCATGATGAGTTTGTCACGGACACCCTCAAAATCTTCTGGAAACTCCACCTTGTCCAACAACATTTCCATCTCGCTTTCTCTTACAAACGTAGGAATATTCTTGGCTGTTTTCATTGCCACGACCTTGCGCATAGGGTCTTGGTCGATGATTTTCTTGAAAAGTAAAAATTTATAAAAACTGCGAAGCGTAGCCACTTTTCGATTAATCGAGCGACTGTCGAGTTTGGCTTCCGAAAGAGATACCACCCACGAACGAATCATTTGGTGGTCGGCAAGTTGAGGATGATGAAAATCGTAAGTATTGGCAAGGTAATGACTAAACTGCGACATATCATTGCGATAAGCCGTGGTGGTGTGATCGCTACAACGTTTTTCGTGTTGTATGTAGGCTAAAAAAAATTGACTATCTCTGAATTCATGATTCTAAAGATAGTCAATTTTTTATGAATGCTGAACGGTTATCGGCTTAATTCGCGATTAAATGATAACATTATGAAATGAAATCAAACGTTAATTAAGACTCTAAGTTACCGTACATTTTTTGCTTGTATGAAGCACGAATTACTTCAGTACGACGCTCAACAGATGGCTTTTCGAATGCCATACGTCTACGAAGTTCTTTAACTACACCAGTTTTTTCGAATTTTTTCTTGAATCTTTTAAGAGCTTTGTCGATTGACTCGTTTTCTTTTACGTTGATAATCAGCATATTGTTTGTTTGTTTATTGCCTTAATAATAATTGAGGTGCAAAGATAAGTATTTCCAATTTGATTGTCAAGGGTTTTTATCAAACAAACCCACGCTTTTTCAGAACCCTTACGTAGTAGGTACTTAAATCGAGGCGCAAAAGAATACTTTCAATTCGGAAGTCTTTTCTCCGAAAGAATTCATAAATCAGCCTTATCTTTGTATGCTAGAATTTTCTCGATACACATAATAACTTCAAAAGGCAATAGCTAAAAACGAAAACGGGCTATTTTTTATATATGATTTCTGTAGATAACGTAACAGTAGAGTTTGGCGGTCGTGCGCTATTTGGTGATGTAACATTCAACGTCAACGAAAAAGATAAAATAGCCTTGATGGGCAAAAACGGAGCTGGTAAATCCACTTTGTTGAAAATTATTGCAGGTGTTGACAAGCCAACGCGTGGTAAAATCTCGAAGCCAGCCGATGCTGTTATCGCTTATTTGCCTCAGCATTTATTGACAGAAGACAACTCAACGGTATTTGAAGAAACTTCAAAGGCATTTTCTAATGTGTTGAGTATGAAAGCCGAAATCGACGAGCTCAATCACCAACTCGAAACGCGCACTGATTACGAATCTGATGAATACATGGCGATTATTGAGCGTGTTTCGGAAGTAAGTGAAAAATATTACTCTATCGAAGAAATCAACTATGATGCGGAGGTTGAAAAAATCTTGTTGGGTTTGGGATTCCTTCGTTCAGATTTTCAGCGCCAAACGAGTGAATTTAGTGGTGGCTGGCGTATGCGTATCGAATTGGCAAAAATTTTACTCCAAAATCCTGACTTGATTTTGCTAGATGAGCCAACCAACCACATGGACATCGAGTCGATACAATGGCTTGAGGACTTTTTGTTGAATAGCGCCAAAGCGGTAATCGTTATTTCTCACGATAGAGCGTTTGTTGATAATATCACCAACCGTACCATTGAGTTAACAATGGGTAAAATTTATGACTACAAGGTAAATTATACACAATACCAACAACTTCGTAAAGAGCGTTTGGAGCAACAACAAAAAGCGTTTAATGAACAGCAAAAAATGATTGCCGAAACGACAGAGTTTATCGAGCGTTTTAAAGGTACATATTCAAAAACTTTGCAAGTGCAGTCACGTGTGAAGATGTTAGAAAAATTGGATATTGTTCAGGTTGATGAAGTAGATACATCTGCTTTGAATCTAAAGTTTCCACCAGCGCCACGTTCGGGTAACTATCCTGTAATTGCAGAAGGCGTTGCCAAAAGCTATGATGATTATTTAGTTTTCAAAGACGTATCGATGACCATCGAAAGAGGCGAAAAAGTAGCTTTTGTAGGGAAAAACGGGGAAGGTAAATCTACTTTTGTTAAAGCAATTATGAACGAAATTCAGCACGAAGGTGATTTGAAAATTGGACATAACTCCATGATTGGATATTTTGCTCAGAACCAAGCAGCTTTATTGGATGGAGAATTATCAGTATTTCAAACGATTGATAATATTGCAGTAGGGGAGATTCGTACTAAAATCAAGGATATCCTCGGTGCGTTTATGTTTAGCGGCGATGCTATTGAGAAGAAAGTAAAAGTACTTTCAGGAGGAGAAAGAACTCGTTTGGCTATGATTAAGTTGTTATTGGAGCCAGTAAACTTGTTGATTCTGGATGAACCAACCAACCACCTTGACCTTAAGACCAAAGATATTTTGAAAGAAGCTCTCAAGGCATTTGAAGGTACAATTATCTTAATTTCTCACGACCGTGATTTCTTGGATGGTTTGGCCACCAAAGTTTTCGAATTTGGCAACAAACGTGTAAAAGAGCACTTAGAAGACATTAACGGTTTCTTGAGAAATAAGAAAATGGAGAACTTAAGAGACATTGAAAGAAAAGCGTAAGTAAAATATTAGGCATTCGGCTTTCAGCTATCGACATTCAGTAATAAGTAATCATGCAAAATAAGATTTAAGTTATGTGTTTAGGCACTAGGCAACAGGCACAAGGCAAAGAGTTTTAACATGTTTTTAAATAACTACAGATATATTTTGCCGAAAGCCCAAAGCTGAAAGCCAAAGGCTCAAAAATTAAATTTTATTTTGCCCACCAACTTAAGTAATTGTGCAAAATAATATTTAATCAACAGAAGATGTAAGGTACTGATAATTAGAATTTTACATTCATAATTCACAACTCGTAATTCAGCACTAATACTTAAGTAATCGTGCAGAATAATATTTAATTTTTCTGTTTTAGGCAACAGGCACAAGGCAAAGAGTTTTAACATGTTTTTAAATAACTACAGATATATTTTGCCGAAAGCCCAAAGCTGAAAGCCAAAGGCTCAAAAATTAAATTTTATTTTGCCCACCAACTTAAGTAATCGTGCAAAATAATATTTAATTAACAGAAGATGTAAGGTGCTGATAATTAGAATTTTACATTCATGATTCACAACTCGTAATTCAGCACTAATACTTAAGTAATCGTGCAGAATAATATTTAATTTTTCTGTTTTAGGCAACAGGCACAAGGCAAAGAGTTTTAACATGTTTTTAAATAACTACAGATATATTTTGCCGAAAGCCCATTGCCGAAAGCCGACAGCTAAATAGTTGAATCTTATTTTGCCTAACGCCTACAGCCTATAGCATGTAAATTATTCGTAATTTTGCCCGAAATTTTGAATCAAAAACTTAAGAAGAGATAGCTACTCTTCCGTTTATATAATGACAAAGCAATTTAAAAGAACTACTGTAACAGCTGCCTTGATTTATGCCAATGGCCCTATCCATATTGGGCATATTGCGGGCTGTTATTTGCCAGCAGATATTTATGTTAGATACCTACGTTCAATTGGTCACGATGTAAAATTCGTTTCTGGAACCGACGAGCATGGTGTGCCTATTACGATCAAAGCGAAGAAAGAGGGTATTACACCACAAGAAGTGGTTGATAAGTATTACAAAATCATCAAAGATTCTTTCGAGGAATTTGGGATTTCTTTTGATATCTATTCTCGTACTTCAAATAAAGTGCATCATGAGACTTCTCAAGAAATGTTCAAAAATTTGTACGACAAAGGTCAATTTGTTGAAGAAGTTACAGAACAGTATTTTGATGAAAAAGCTCAAACCTTTTTGGCTGACCGCTATATCATAGGTACTTGTCCAAAATGTAGCAATGAAAATGCCTATGGCGATCAGTGCGAAAAATGTGGTTCAACACTATCTCCAACTGAGTTGATTAATCCTCGCTCGGCTTTGAGTGGTGAAAAACCTGTGATGAAACCAACCAAAAACTGGTATTTGCCATTAGACAAAATGCAACCAGCTTTGGAGGAATATATTGCTAGTCATCCAGAATGGAAAACCAATGTATTGGGTCAAGTAAAATCTTGGTTAAACGACGGTCTACGTCCACGTGCCATGACCCGTGACTTGGATTGGGGTGTAAAAGTACCTCTTCCTGATACAGATGGCAAGGTATTATACGTGTGGTTTGATGCGCCGATTGGTTATATCTCAATGACCAAAGAGTTGACCGACGAATGGCAAAAATATTGGCAAGACCCTGAAACTCGCTTGGTAAACTTTATTGGTAAGGACAATATCGTTTTCCACTGCTTGATTTTCCCTGCGATGTGTATGGCAGATGGTCGCTTTATTTTGGCTGATAACGTACCTGCCAATGAGTTTATGAACTTAGAAGGTGATAAAATTTCTACGTCACGTAACTGGGCGGTATGGCTGCACGAATACCTTCGTGAGTTTGAAGGCAAGCAAGACGTATTGCGTTATGCCTTGGCAGCTTCTGCTCCTGAAACAAAAGATTCAGACTTTACTTGGGGAGATTTCCAAACACGTAACAACTCTGAATTGGTAGGTATCCTTGGAAACTTTGTTAACCGTGCTTTTGTGTTGACGCAAAAGAATTTTGAATCAAAAATCCCTGCACGTGGCGAGTTAACTGATTTTGATCGTCAGACATTAGATACTTTGGCTGAATTGCCAAATAAAATTGGTGATGCTATTGCCAACTACAAGTTCCGTGAGGCTTTGGCTTTGGTGATGGATGTAGCACGTTTGGGTAACAAATACTTGGCAGATACAGAGCCTTGGAAGGTAATCAAAACAGACGTTGAACGCACTGGCACAATTTTGAATATAGGTTTGCAAATTGCTGCAACTTTATCAATCGTTTCTGAACCGTTTATGCCTTTCACTGCTGCTAAATTAAGCACAGGCTTAGGTTTATCTGGATTGAACTGGTCAGATGCAGGAAATGCAGATTTATTAACGGCAGGAAGTCCAATTGAGTCGATTGGTTTGTTATTCGATAAAATTGAGGACACCACTGTTCAAGCACAGATTCAAAAATTACAAGACGCTAAAAAAATGAATGAATTAGCAGGAAAAGAAGTTTCAGCGATTAAGGATACAATTCAGTACGATGACTTTGCGAAAATGGATTTGCGTATCGGTACAATCGAAGCCGCAGAGAAAGTAGCAAAATCGAAGAAACTATTGAAGTTGACAGTGAACGATGGGCTTAAGCAACGCACCATTTTGAGTGGTATTGCAGAGCATTTCTCTCCAGAAGATGTGATTGGAAAGCAAGTAACTTTCTTGGCTAACCTAGCACCTCGCCCAATGATGGGAATGGTATCTGAAGGAATGATTTTGATGGCGGAAGATAAAGATGGTTCTTTGGCATTCTTGCATCCTTCAAAAGACGTTTGGAGCGGAGCTTCTATTAACTAGAAGATTCATAGTTAGCGTTATTAGGATTCATTCCTAATTGAGTGAATTGTGATTGAGCGAATGAGTGATTATTTTTAAAATGAATTTTACCAGTAGAGACGCAATGCTTGCGTCTTAAGCTGAGTCAGGCATAGCATATTAGTATCAAAAAAGGCGTTCGAAATTAGTTTTTCGAACGCCTTTTTTGATAAACAGTTGGGAAATAACCCAAATGCCCAAATTCGGGATGACTTATGTTTTGATACTACTATGCTAGATATGATTTAGCCTAATATGCAAAGCATTGATTCTCTACAGTTATCCCACAAATTTTAGCATAATCACTCAATTTGGAATGGCTCATGTTTTGCCTTAAAAAAGCGTGATTATTGTCGGTTATCATAATCTGATAAATAGTATTTATTGGGGATTCCTTGAAAGCATGATTGCCATTTAAGGAAGAATATAGTTTGTGATATCATTGTCCCAAAAATCAGATAGAATAGGAGGGAGAAAGTACTTGAAATATCTTAGGATCTAAATTGATAACGTTTACGGTAACGATTGCACAAAAAAACTCTTTCAGATACTAAGAGAAAATTTGAAAACCATTTAGATTCGTTTTACAATCAGTCCTAATATACCTTATATTGAATGAATATTCTTCAATAAACTGATTTTATAAAAGTTGTACTTTTTAAATAAAATGATTACAGGAAATTGTTCTGGTAAAATAATCTTTTAGTCTTTCTAAGTAGATTTAGAAGGCAGGATTCTTTTTGAAGAAGTATTCTCTTAGTCTATTAAAACCAAATAAATAATATGCAAATTCTTCATGCCATCAGCCCAAATGAGGCAAAGGGCTTCGATACGCAAGCGTTAAGAAACAATTTTTTAGTAGAGAAAAACTTCGTTGCTGATACTATTCAGCTCGTTTATACGCACTACGACCGTGTGATTATTGGTGGAGCAATGCCTGTAGAACAAGCATTGGAGTTACCGACGTATGATAACTTAAAATCGACTTATTTCTTTGAAAGAAGAGAGGCTGGTATCATCAACGTAGGTGGCGACGGTTCAATCGAGGTAGATGGTCAGGTATTTGAATTGTCAAAATTGGACTGCTTGTACATTGGTAAAGGTTCTCAGAAGGTAACTTTTAAAAGTGTTGATGCTGCAGCCCCTGCAAATTTCTTTATTTTATCGGCTCCGGCACATCACGAATATCCTACTAGTAAATTATCGAAAGAGGAGGCTTCTCCTGTAGCTTTAGGAAGCTTAGAAACTTCAAACGAGCGCACGATTTACAAGTATATCCACAAAGATGGTTTACAGAGCTGTCAGGTCGTAATGGGGCTTACCGTGTTGAACAAAGGTAGCGTTTGGAATACCATGCCATCACACGTGCATGACCGTCGTATGGAAGCATATTTGTACTTTGATGTTCCACAAGAGCACCGCGTTTTCCATTTTATGGGACAACCACAAGAAACGCGTCACATGCTAGTAGCAAACCATCAGGCGATTGTGTCTCCACCTTGGTCTATTCACTCAGGTGCTGGTACTACCAACTACTCATTTATTTGGGGTATGGCTGGCGAAAACCTTGACTTTACAGATATGGATTTTGCTGCGATTTCAGACTTACGATAATTGCAAGAAATGTCTTTCAAAATCTGCTACTAAAGTGGCAGATTTTTTTTGCTTTTTCAGAAAGTGTTTGATATTCAGTAAATTGAAGTATGAATTGTTGAGTCGTTAAATACAGGATTTAGCACAATTTGCATAGATAGTTGCAAATTGTGAAATATGCAGAATCCATAATAAAAATAAGGACAGGAGAAGCTCCCGCCCTTATCTGTTTAACCTCTAAACCTATTTAACTATGAAAATTGATACAAATATATACCTAACGATTGGGATTTACTAAGAATTGTACAAATTTTTTTTATTGTGTCGCTTTGATACAAAAGGGGAGTTTTTGATGAGTTTTGAAAAATTGATGTATATACATATTTTTGGGTATGAAGTCATAATTGTGGCGAATAAGTGGAGTAAAACTAAAGGGAATAAAAACAAAAAAAGGACGAAGCCAATAGCCATGTCCTTTCAAATCTTACCTCTAAACCTATTTAACTATGAAAAATAACTGCACCTTTTACAAAATCAAAAACTCTTTATCGCAACCATCTGTCCATTCGCTACTACCTAATCGACTTTGAGTGTAAATGTTTTTAAAAAGTGGCGCCTTCATTGAAGACGCCCTTTCCCGTCTTACCTCTAAACCTATTTAACTATGAAAAAAACGGTGGCCTTTGGCCAAAATCTTTGAATAGCTTTTGAGGAGAATTAAAAAGTGGCGTCTCCATTGAAAACGCCCTTTCTCGTCTTACCTCTAAACCTATTTAACTATGAAAAAAATATTTTTGAGTCTTAAATCGACTTACAAGTTTCTAATTACTAATTCTTGCAAAAACCTTTCCAAAAGTAATTTTGTAAGGAACAACAACAAGTTTTGTTTTCAGTATTTTTACTTAATAAATTAACGAAAAATGAGAGTGTTTGGTTCTTTTTTTCTAGTAATAATTTACATACTGATTTTTTGACGCCTGTAACTTTTTTATGTCATCTTTCGCATTTTTAATAATTTGCTTAATCGTTGATTTGTACAAATTATTTTGCTGTTGTTTGATGATGCAAATTTCTGCAAAGTTTTTTAATTCTCCAAATGTTTTTTTTCAATTTACGAAGCTAACTATACCATAACTATTTCAAAATCAGTGAATAGTTGGATATAAGATGTAATTGTCGGTAAGCATACCAAAATAATATTTTGTTAATTGTGCAAAATACTACTGTATTATTCTGATTGTATCTTTTTGAAAAAATGGAAAAATTCTTTAAAAAGTACAATTACTGATTGTATTTGTTCATCGTTTGATTTACGCCTTGAGTACAAAATGAAAGTACTATTTCACTTGCTCTATCAAGATGCTCGGGTAAAAAGGCTGTTTCTGATTCAGTAAAATTACCTAGTACATAGTCGGCTTGTCGACCCTTCGAAAAATCACTTCCAACTCCGATACGCAAACGACTATATTGTTGCGTGCCCAATAGCTCTTCAATGTTTCTCAAACCATTGTGCCCACCGTGAGAACCTTTGGTTTTTAAACGCATTTTTCCATAGGGTAGAGCAATGTCATCTGTAATAACTAGTAGATTCTCAGGCTCTATTTTTAAGTCTTTTAGCCAATAATTTACCGCTTTGCCACTTAGGTTCATATAAGTGGTAGGCTTCAATAAGTGAATTTGTTTACCTTTATGTCTAAATTCGGTATGATAGGCAAGGCGGCTCATATCGTATTTTACCTCGTGTGTATTAGCTAATTTATCAATGACCATAAAGCCGATATTGTGACGAGTGAATAAGTATTCTGGGCCGATATTTCCTAAGCCAACAATTAAATATTTCATTTTAATAATACTGTTGTATGTTTCTTATCCCTGCTAAATCCAATTTTTACAGATAAATGCCTCAGGGTAAATCAGGATACGAAACTGTGTTATTTATAGATTAAATGCAATTTTTATGAGATGATTTTTCTGAAGACGCACCAAATAAAAATAAATCAGTCAAAAAATGAGACTTGAGTGCCTAATTCTGCAAAAAAATCATTGAACCCTGTATCTTTTGGTTTCAAAATCCTAATGTACCTGCTTTTTTGACAGTCAAGAGTAAAAACTTTTCAAATTCTTGCAAAACATGAACCGTCATATTGTGCGTTATAAAGAAAAGAAAGCTACTCGGTACTTCATCTAAGAGTGTAAAGCAAGGTACGCAATTGGCAAAATTAACTAATTTTGCAAAGTAATTAATTGCCCATGAAAAACGTAACACGAAATATTAAGTTTATACTTTTGGGAATAATTGGCTCTTTGAGTTCGCAGTATATTGTAGCGCAAGGAAAAAAAGCCTTAAACCCACCTGTTAACACAGCCAAATTTATAGAAACAGCTCCGACGGTTAGTGCAGATGGTCGTACCATGATTTTCGAGTCAAATCGACAGGGAGATTGGAAGTTGTTCGAAACCAAAAGAAAAGGAAATGTTTGGTCTGTGCCTACACCAATACCCAAAATCAGCGCTACTTTTTACGAAAATCAACCTTTCGGTGCTCCTTGCTTGAGCTACGATGGAAATATTCTGTATTTCTCGGCAGAAAGCAAAGAATCTTCTGGTCACGAAGATATTTTTGTTTCTGTAAAAGAGTCTACTGGATGGTCGTCGCCAACTCGTTTGCCTAATACTATCAATACCACCGATTACGAAGGATATCCATCTCTGTCACCTGATGGACAAAAATTGTATTTTGCTCGTGCCAAATACAATGAAAAAAACACACAAGATGCCCAGTCTTGCTATAGAATCATGGTATCCGAAAAAGCCATTGATGGAAGTTGGAAAGCACCTGTTGAGTTGCCAAGCCCTATCAATTTGCTATGTGAAAAAGCTCCTCGAATCATGCCTGATGGTAAAACTTTGGTTTTTGCATCGGTAAGAAAAGAAGGAAAAGGTAATTTTGACTTATATTATTCTACTCTTCAAGCGAATAATACATGGTCGCCCGCAAAACCTTTAAATGAGGTAAACACACCGCAAGCTGATTTGTTTGCGGCAATACCTGCGTGTGGACAAGAGTTATTCTTTGTTGAAAATAATGATATCTATACCACTTCGGTTTCACTATTTGCAAATCAGACCATTATTGGTACTATTACCAATTCACTCACCAATAAACCTGTGGCAACTAGAATCAATATTTTTGATAAAAATAAGGGGAATACGCTCATTGCGTCATTTTTGTCGAACACTGAAGGAAATTATACTGCTATCGTCCCTGCAAAAGGAAACTACTCTTTTGAAATTAGAGAGGCTGGCTATTATGAAAAAAGATTAGGACTGGATCTTACCAATCAATCGAGCTGTGAGGCAAGCGTCGAGCCAATCAAGTTGGTGATGCTCGCCAATCAGGCAAAGGTTGAGCCAACTCCAGCCAAAATTCCAGCCAATGTACCTCAACTTAAATTGGTTTTCCAAGTAGTTGACTCACAAACTCGTTTTCTAGTGCCAGCACAAGTTGAGATTTTAGAAAAGGGAAGTGGAAAAGCTATTGCTACTCAACAACAAGGTGCAACTGGACAAATTGCCAGCGCAGTAGCTTTAGGACAAGAATATGAACTAGTGGTAAATGCCAAAGGATATAATCCTGTTAGGCAACCCCTCAAATATGATAATCAAAAAGATGCAAAGCCACTCACGCAAATCGCTTTAGAGGCTACTACCACCAATCTTACAATTAAGGCATTGGATGCTAGCACCAATCAGCCTGCGCCAAATTGGAGGGTTGTTTTGACTGAAAGTGGAACGGGTACTACAGCACAGTTTGCGCCACAAACAGGTATGAATTCTGTAAAGCTTCATATTCCAGAAAATCGTCAGGTAAAAGTGTCTATTCAATCCGATTATTTTGAAGACAACGACCTCAATATCACTTCGCAATCAACCAATGATTTGACAGTAAAGTTGATTCCTCGAAAGGTTACGCTGATACGCCTGAAGGCTGTAGACGATATAACTCAAGGACTTTTGTATGCTTCATTTAAAGTAAAAACAAAGAAAAAAGGAGAAGTTTTAGAAGGTAAAACCAATAAGGATACTGAGTTTTTTGAGATTAAACTTTTAAAAGATGACGTATTAGAAATCTCGGCGGAGGCAGATGGTTATTTGCCTTTTGAAAAAACACTTGAATTCCCTGAGTTTAAATTAGGTGAAAAGAAAATAGAGCTGATTGCCATGCAAAATGACCGTTATCCGATGACGGTGAAAATTGTGGATGGAGATACTAAGCAAATTATCAAAACTTCGAAAGTGAAGATTGCAGATATGCTTACTGGTGAAGTCAATCCAACTACACAGGGTAATGCTGGCGAATTTAAAGCTATGATGAAACGGAAAGGTTCTTTTGAGGTGGTGGCAAGTGCAGATGGTTATCGTCCTTTATCTCAAAAAATTGAAGATATTCCTGTCGGTGCAACGCTTACTTTTACTTTGTATAGAAACAAATCAGTTCCTGTTAGTTTTACCATTTTGGATGCTAAAACCAATAAACCTGTGGAGGCAAATCTAACGGTTAAACTAGAAAAGTCTAATCGTGTCGAAACTTTTCAAGGTAAATCCGAGGTAGAAATACGAATTTCTGAAAAAGAAGTATTTACTGTCGAAACTTCAGCACCCACATTCAAGCAGAAGCAAAGTACCTTCAACATGGCTGACTTGCTTGAAAACAAAAAGTATAATTATATCATTCGTCTCGAAAAAGAATATGTACAGGTTGCCATCAAAGTAGTAGATAATGCAACAGGTGCCAAAATTGATGTTCAGAAATATGCGCTGTATGATTTGTCAGATAAAAATGCCAAGCCTGAGGTGATTATTTCGAATGATGGCTCGCCAAGTATTTCGATTTTACCAGAAAACAAATATCGAATAGAATTGGTGTCGAGCGGATTTGAACGTTTTTCACAAGAAATAAGTAATTTTTCAGGAACAGAATTAGTATGCCGAATGACACGAGTGGCGTCGGATATGACTGTAACATTGGCTGCAAAAGATTCTATTTCACAAAAGCCTTTGGAAGCTATATTTAAGGTAACCAAAGCAGATGGAAGCGTCGTAAGCCAAGGATTGACTGTATCAGGGAAAATGGAGTTTAAGTTTGTCATTCCTGCTTTTGGTTCATATTATGTTGAGACAGTAGTAAAAGGGTATTCTGTTAAAAAAGAGAAAATTATAATTGCAGATCTCTCGGCTAGCAGAAGTTTTAATGTGTATTTCTCAAGAGATTTTTCGGTACTTACTGCTCGCCCTGTTCATGCCGAAACGCGTGATTTATTGAAAGATGCCTTGGTGATAATGACAGATATTCAGACCAACAAAATGGTATCTGCCATGGTAACATTACCAAACGGAGAGGTAAGTGCAAATCTGACGCCAGGACATACTTACAAAATGAAAGTAAAAGCAGCAGGTTTTGAGGAATACGAAACACAAATACAGGCTACAAGCGACGATCAGCGTAAAGATTTGGAATTACAACCCTTCAAAAAGTATTTCATTCAGTTGTATGCTATTGATGCGGTCAAAAAATCAAGAGTGTCTGCGAGCATAAAAATTAGCGCGCCAGGAGGTGGTGCTATCGCAGAAGGGGTTACCGACATTCGTAACGAATATGTGCTGGCGTCATTAATGGACAAAGTAAATTATACTATCGAGGTAAAAGCAGAAGGCTACAAGCTATACGACGGACGCTTCACACTCGACGAGAGTATGAAGAAAGATAAGGGCAAAACAGCTATTTGGCTTGAAAAAGAAAGCATCCTGTCGTTCTCTGTAATCGATGCCAAGTATAAAAACATTGTGAGTAATGTTACAGCGCATTTGACCGATTTAAAATCTTCGCAAGAGTTGGCTTTAAATCTGAAAAACGATATTTATAGTGCTGAGTTAAGTCCCGTTGCCTCGTATCAGTTAGATATCCAAGCAGAAGGATATATGCCTTATTCTGCTAAAATAGAGCCTTCATCGGTGGACAAAAAGAAAGAAATATTACTGACTCGTACCAAAGAAAACACGCAGATTCCTACTGTGGTAGCTAAAGCAGAAGCACCTGCTGCCAAAAATACTCCAGATGCAGTGCAGAAGATTGAAAAAGGAAAATCCTTTGTGCTGAACAATGTGTATTTTGAGCAAGGAAGTTTTATTCTCCAGAAAGAATCTTATCCAGAATTGGATAAGGTAGTGACTATGTTGAAGCAAAATCCACAAACTAAAATCGAAATTGCAGGACATACCGATAATGTTGGCGACCCAAGATTAAATAAAGCCTTATCTGAAAACCGTGCAAGAGTGATTTTGAATTATTTTGTAAGTAAAGGTATAGACGACAAACGCTTAACATTTAAAGGCTACGGAGGCACTCAGCCAGTAGCTCCAAACGATAACGAAGATACTAAGAAAAGAAATCGTAGAGTAGAGATTGTAGGGATTCAGTAACGATATTACCATTTTTTTAATGGTAATATCATCGTATCTTCTGTATTTTTTCCATTCTTTTTCAGGAGATTCTAGGTTGCTGAGAATTTGAATAGGGGGGTAACCAAGCCATTCTAATAACTCCAAAATATCCTGAAAGTGTCTTTGTGAATAAAGGATAGAGGGTTTGTTGTTAACATCAAAGCAAATGGGTTCATGATGAGCAATTCTGTTTCGTAAATTATTGATATCTGTAAGTTTTTGGTAAATATTTTTTTGATTTATCCCTTTCGGACGATTAGGGAATATTTGTAATAATGTGTTTCCAAAAACTTTAAATTGAATTCCAGAAAACATAAATCTCCAAAATCCAAAACTCAGACCTGCTACAACCTTATCGTGAGAGTAATTTTTTCTTAATGCGATTATGGTGGAGTTAACTTTTTCAGCTTGTTCAAAACGTCCTGCATGATTTCTTAATGAAGGGTCATAAAATAAGCCTGATGGTTGACTATTATATTTTAGCCAGTCTGGTTGGTTTAAGTGTTGTTGGTAATGCTTGTTAATAGCATTTCGTAACGCAATTTCAAGCATTGAAATTGTTCCAAAAAGGGACTGAGATAGTCTTAAATTATATTTATATAGTCTAACAGCCTGTGATTTATTGCCTTGTGTAGCTGTTAGAAAACGCCCTAGACGTGGTTTTGAAAGTAACTTTTCGTGAAGTATATACTGCTTTGACAATTCGTTGCTATTGTTTTTTGAATAAAATCACTTATTTTTACAACGTATTCCCCGAAACCGCTGGCTTGCCATGTGTCGGGGTTTTTGTTTTTATAGGGAATAGCCTATTCTCTAAGATTTGATTTTATCTTAAAGTGTATTAGGTAAAATAAAAAGAGTGGGGTTTAATAGACAAGTCTTGAGCTGAACTAATCTAATAGTAGCTTTGAGGTGATATATCTTCATTATCTTATTTACTTATAGGTACGACTATTTATTTACTGAACAAATGTAAAAATATTTATTTAAAATAGATGATTCTCTAGTCATAAACCATCATTTTATGGAAAAAGGAAAGGATGCGAAAAGAGTTCTTTCCTTTTTTTATATATTCAAAATCTATTACATTTTTCAACAAATTTATCTCCCATGAAAGCTCCTCGACTGATTCTTGTATGTTTATTGTTCCTAAAAATAGCCACACTTCAGGCACAAACGCCACAAGATCGTTTGTACGAATTGCGTACCTATTATGCCACTGAAGGTAAGTTGGACGCACTACTAGATCGTTTTAAGAACCATACGCTAAAACTCTTCAAAAAGCACCATATCCAAGTAGAAGGTTTTTGGGTACCTGTCGACAATACAGAAAGTAAGCTGACCTATTTGCTATCATTTCCTAACAAAGCAGCCAAAGAAGCCTATTCAAAGGCTTTTATGGAGGATAAAGCATGGAAAAAAGTGGTGGCAGAAACCACAAAAGAGGGAGAAATCATTGCTAAAATGGAAAGTGTTGACTTAAAAATGACCAACTTTTCACCTTATGATTGGAAAAATGTAGGCAATCGTGTCTTTGAACTGAGAGTTTATAAAGCTACTCCTAATAATCTGGGCAATTTGCTCGACCGCTTTAAAAACCACACTATTGAACTACTCGAAAAACACGGTATTCATAATTTGATTTATTGGACACCAACTGAGAGTAGTCAAGGTGCGGAGGATATGCTATACTATTTTGTTGTGCATAAAGACAAAGCTTCAGGGTTGGCATCATTTAAGGAATTTGATGCTGATCCAGCGTGGAAAAAGGTAAAAGCTGAAACAGAAGCTAAAGCAGGAGGATTACTCACGGTATATTTAAAATCAGAATATCTGATGCCAACGGATTTTTCGCCGATTAAATAAAATCAAAGGACAAACCTGTAAGAGTTGCTAATATTGCAACTAAGAGTCTTTTGGGACTCAATCATTTCTCTTTTTTACATAACTTTAGAAACAATTCATATACTGCTACGAGTTGTTTAAGAAACGATTAATAAAACACACAAAAGATAAGGGGCGGTTTTCATCAACACCCTTGTAACGATTATGTCAAAATTAGCGATTATTACAGGAGCTACCTCCGGAATTGGTAGAGCAACCGCAGTGGCATTTGCCAATTTAGGAATAGACTTAGTAATTTGTGGACGCCGCATCGAGCGCCTCAATGAGTTGAAAGAAGAGTTATCATCTAAAGTAAAAGTACATACCTTAACATTTGATGTACGTGACCGTGAGGCTGTAGAAACAGCATTGAATAGCCTTCCAGAAGAATTAAAACAAGTGGATATTTTGCTCAATAATGCAGGCAATGCCCACGGACTAGGGACGATTCAAGACGGTGACGTTGCTGACTGGGATGCGATGATTGATGGCAATGTCAAAGGGTTACTCTATGTTTCGAAGGTAGTAATGCCTTGGATGATTGCCCGTCAGAAAGGACATATTGTCAATATTAGTTCGATTGCAGGAAAACAAACGTATCCAAATGGTAATGTATATTGTGCTTCTAAAGCAGCAGTAGAGGCTATTTCGGAGGGAATGCGTTTGGATTTGAATCCGCATAATATCAAAGTAACCAATATTGCTCCTGGGGCGGTAGAAACAGAGTTTTCAATGGTAAGATTCAAAGGTGACGCTCAAAAATCTGATGCTGTATATCAAGGATTCCAGCCTTTGGTGGCAGAAGATATTGCGGATATTATTGCTTTCACAGTTACACGTCCAGCGCATGTAGTCTTGGCAGATATTTTGGTGTATCCTACGGCTCAGGCTTCTCCATCAGTCGTAAAAAGACAGTAGGGCATTGAAACAAGAAAGCCCAATACCATTGGCATTGAGCTTTTCATATTCCGAACTTATTTATGGTAACTAATTATTTCTAAATCCAAACGTGTTCAATTCTAAAACGAACTGTGCACGAAAATGTTATTGTTTCAATAACTGGGTATGCAAAAAACTGCGTGAAATTCGATTTTTGATAAATGAGAGGCAATTTGTCAAATTAGTAGCAGGTAATTAGGAAATGAAATTTTACTAAAAACGAACAAACTCAACTTTGCATTCTGATTTCTAATCAAAATTATAAATACTTCCTTGAATATGTGGAATATAACTCTGATTATTGAGTGAACGGCACATTGTGATTAAAATCAAAAAATGGAGTTAACCGCCGAGAGAAGGGGGAAAACGAAGAGGCAAATTCTTGTGCGAAGAAATCGTTGTTAGGTGAAAATATTTGCAGAAACTAGTCAGATATTGCTAGTTTCTGCAAACTATAAATGTACTACAAGCTAAGGCGCTGACGTACTGCTTCGTACAATACTACGCCATTGGCTACAGAAACATTAAGCGAGCCTACGCGACCAGCCATTGGAATACTGGCCAATTCATCAGCTGCTTTTAATAACTCATCCGAAATACCATCTTCCTCAGAACCCATAATGATAGCTGTAGGAATAGTCATATCTACTTCATATAGATTTTTCGAAACTTTTTCTGTACAACCTACCACTTGAATCCCTGACTCTTGAAGGTACTTTACTGTTTGAGCTAAACTTTCTTCACGACAAACAGGTAAAAAGTTTAAAGCTCCAGAAGACGTTTTCATGGCGTCAGCATTGATTTGCGCTGCTCCCTTTGTAGGAAGCACAATAGCATGCACACCTGTACACTCAGCCGTACGAGCAATCGCACCAAAGTTGCGAACGTCGGTTACTCTATCCAAAATTAAAAGAAGTGGTGTTTCTCCTTTTTCGTAAATACCCGCTACTACGTTGTCCAACTTAGCATAGTTGATAGCTGATACGAAGGCAATTACACCTTGGTGGTTTTTGCGAGTAACACGGTCTAATTTTTCAGAAGGAACTTTTTGAACTGGAATACCACGAAGACGAGCGAACTCTAACACTTCAATAGATCCCAATTCTCTTTGTACTAAAATCTTGTCGATTTCTTTCCCTGAGCGCAGTGTCTCCAATACCGATTGAACCCCAAAAACAATATCTTTATTGTCTGGTCTCGGTGCATGATTAAAATATTTGAAAGGTTTTTTAGGCCCTTCAGATTTTTGTTCGAGTGACATTTTTTTTGAATATAAATATAGCACTTAGCTATGTTTGGTATTAACAATCAGATAGATATACTCAAGTACCTTCTCTTTTTGTTAATGAGAAAATTTTAGCAAAGTTCGTAAAGTTTTTGGCAGTAACCAACAACTACCGCATTCTTATGCAGTGCTTTGAATGGTATTTTACTAAAATCTTTAAAACTCATCTGTTTGCATCAAAGGATTACGGATTTTTTTGAGCATTAGGTTTATTAAGCAGAAGATGAAGACTAAATCTGGGCGAACCATTGATGGTAACTCTATTCCTATAGTCATCTGTATCAATGATGAAGTTAAGTCCCAACTCCAAGGCATATCTTGCTCGACTAATTTTCAATGACGAACCCAGCATCGTTAATATAGCATCTCCTTCTTCAAACACCATGACTCCTTCGTTCATTAAAGTCAATTGATGATTTAAACGTTTGGAGTATCCTAGCGTTGTGGCTACAACACCTTTGCTATTTTCTTGATCATTTTTGAAAAATGCCGTTGAAATATTCACAAATGATTTGCTTGTGCCAATACTTAGCGCAGGAGCCCAGTACGCACCACTACTGCTAAATGCGCCTATTTTTCCACCTGATACAGAGGCATGAAAAAGCCTTGTATCTAAAAAAATAAACTTGGCTTTGTACATATAAAATAGCCTAGGATAAAAAGGAAATATGGCTCCCGACATCGAAAACTTTTTAATCGGAAACAAAGATATTTCTGTTATCCCTGAATGAATATGGAGTTGCGCTCCTTCTTGCCCACCTTCAAATCCTGTTGGACTTAGAATGAGTCTATCTAAAAATCGGTCTTCGAAGTAGTGCTTTACGGGTGGGTTTGTAGGATCGAGGGGTACAATTTTGTCGATACTTGTGTTGTAAATTTTTTTCTTCCGACCATCAGGTGTTTCAAATCGAACAAATTCTGGAGTTTGTTCAAGCATTTTTCCAGTGTAGAAGATTTTACTTTTTAAATAAATTACAGATTCGGGTTGTACACGGGAAGTATCAGTTTGGGTAATTACCTGAGCCTTGATGCTTGTAACAGAAATAAATAATAATAGTGAAAGAGAAATGGTACGTAGAAATGATGAGTTCATTACGGTATATTTAGGTATAAAGTTGATACCTAAAGATATATTTTAATAAGGTGTTTTGAAAGAAATTCTTCATTATTCACTTGTAATAGGCGAAACTTCATACTTTATAAGTATCACAAAATACTTTTTCAATAAAAAACGCTGTAGATGCATGGTTGCACCTACAGCGTTTTGATTTAAGTTTTTTCAATAAGCGTGTGAAAATAGATGTTATCTAACTCCAACATCTCCATTACGCCATTGGTCTACCGTTGGGTACCAAATAGACTGATATTCCGCATAGCGTTGAAGTTCATAATGGTCTTCGGTAAATTGGTTGGCTCGTCTATTGAAGGTAAAATTTACTTCCGAATACTGGCTATTGCGGGTATATGTCCAGATTTCTTTATCCTTAGTTCGTACTATTTTAGAAGGGTCTCCCATGATAATCCACACCATTCCTTTGTCGGTTTTCCAACCTTCTTTGTAAGTACTAAACATCTTATTGGCTTGTTCTACACGTTGATAAAATGCCTTGATGGTTCGTTTCGCATTATTTTGATTTCCTTGAGTTACATTTAACCAGTAGTTGTCGAGTGCTTTTTTAGGTTCTCTTGATCCGTAAAGATCTGCCGTTTCGGTCGTAGTACTCATGTATATCAGCGGACGAGCTAGCTTTTCTGGACGAGTTAGTTTAGGGAAACGTTTATCTACCACCATCAAACCTATGCCAAATGCCTCAGAGGTGTCCTTAGTCATATAATACAGCGATTCTATATCAAATCTGACAACTTTATTTGACTGAATGGTGTAGGCCGAGTCGGTGTACAGGCTTTTTTGAGGTACACGTTGTCCTGTGGCCATTGGTGAAAGGGCAGGATCAAACTCGTATTTGTAGCGCATCGTTTTGAACGCTGTTGTTTTGTTGTCTAAGCTTTTTAAAATCACTGAATCGCCAGCGGTTATGAAGCTTTGTAAGATTGGCATAGTGCCTGTTTTATCAAAAAACATATAGTAGTCTCCAACTTTGCCAGACTGAAATCTAACAAAACAGTCATTGATTACCTTGTTATTGCTACGATTGTCTCTAATTTCTGTCAAAACAACCCCTGTGTACAAATCTTTAGGTTTGGGTACGTCAAATGACGCGATGTACCAGCCTTTGTCTTCAAGCAATGAATTGACCGAAAAATTAACATTGCCACTTGCCAATGCTTGCTTGGTGCTATTGTATTCTGGATATAATTGATAATTAATTACCACTTCACGACTAACCTCTGCAAGGGTAGAAGGGCGGTCCAAATAGAAAGTCACATATACTCTGATATTATTACCATTGTCCAAAAACTTACTTTTGGTAAGAATTCGTTGTAAAGGAACTCTATTCTCTTGGTTATTGGCAGTTTGTTTTACCGCTGGACTGGTAGCAGTACATCCACTCAACAAAACTAATGCGGCGAATAGGTAAAATAATTGTTTCATAGTAATTCTAAATGAGTAAGCTCGTTTCGTCAACCTACAAATTGTAGGGAATGTTCAAATGATTCAGTGTAAAAAAGCTTGAGAGGTAAATTCTTTAAAGCATTTTTTGAAGGATATATGCTTAGAATTTTACCAAACCGAAACTTATTTCGGATAAATAACGAACCAATTTAAGGAGTATTTTTCTGATGTCAAGCAAAAGCGGTAATTTTGAAAAAAAATACAAAGACTCCAAGTGCCAAAGCGTGAAAACACACTTTATTGACAAATTGGATTTTACTCAAGAATACAATGTATAAAACTACCGAAATCGCTTCCTCTGAAATTGTATCAGACAATCCTGTTCATCAGCGTTTGTTATTCCCTTATATCGAAGCCGCAAAAATGGTCTCTGGCGACATGTTGGAAATTGGTTGTGGAACTGGCCGTGGAGTGGCTGTGTTGGCACCTTCGGTAAAAAATTATACGGGTGTCGACAAAAACGAGCCTTTGATGACCAAGCTAACGGCCGAATATCCTAGCTTCAAATTTATCGATATGTTTTTGCCGCCGCTCAAAGGCATTGCTGATAATACGTTTGATTACATCGTGACTTTTCAAGTAATCGAGCATATCGAAGACGATTTGGCGTTTATCAAAGAAGCTCACCGTGTACTAAAACCAGGAGGAAAGTTGATTTTGACTACGGTAAACCGTAAATATTCATTGAGCCGCAATCCTTGGCACGTGAGAGAATACCTAGCAGATGAGTTGAAAAACTTAATCTTGAAAGTATTCCCTACCATCCAAACTAGAGGTATTCACGGAAATGCTAAGGTGATGGCGTACTATGAGGAAAATAAACGTTCTGTTGAAAAAATTACAAGATTTGACATTTTCAACTTACAATACCGCTTGCCAAGATGGATGTTGCAAATACCTTATGATATTGCCAATCGTATGAGCCGCGATATTATCCAAAAAAGTGACGGTAAATTAGTTTCGGATATTACTTGGCAAGATTACTTTATTAATGACGATGCAGAAAATTGTTTTGACTTTTTCTATATCGCCACAAAGTAGTTAATAATATAGAATGGTGAGTTATGAATTAGGAGACTGTACGAAGGATTTTCAACAATTTCAGATTTGGGATTTCTGATTTCGGAAATAAAGTAAAATACCTTTGTTTTTTACAAAATATAGAAGATTATACTTCCGAAATAAACATTTTTCATAATCCTTTGTACACTACTAGTTATGAATTTCTGATTTCGAAAATAGGGGAGTATTCCATAATTTTCCTGAAATATGAGGCAAAAAACTGGGGAATATTTCCTTTATAAAGGACCAATTCATCATTCACAATTCTCAACTCATAATTGAGCACTAGGGCTTAGGTACTTTCATCACGAAGTTTAATTGAGTTTAAAATGGATTTTCTTCCACAAAATATTAATGATTATTCAGAACAACATACCTCACCTGAAAGTGATTTGTTGAAAAAACTGAATAGAGATACGCATGTCAAAATTTTACAACCTCGTATGCTTTCTGGGCATTTGCAAGGACGTTATTTGGCGGAGGTAAGTTATATGATGCGACCGCGTCGTATCCTTGAAATTGGAACTTATACAGGATATTCGGCACTTTGTTTGGCTGAAGGCTTGGTAGATGACGGTAAAATTATCACCATTGACGTAAATGAGGAGCTAGAAACTTTTACTCGTAGCTTTTTTGACGAATCTCCTTATGCCGATAAAATTGATTATCGCATAGGCGATGCTGGCGAAATTATTCCAACCCTCGACGAAGTTTTTGACTTGGTATTTATTGATGCCGATAAAATGAACTATACCAAATACTATAATTTAGTTTTTGATAAAGTTCGTAAAGGTGGATATATCCTCTCTGATAATGTATTATGGAGTGGAAAAGTTGCGAACATAGAGGAGGGAAAGAAAATAGATAAGGATACGAAGAACTTATTAGACTTCAACAAAATGTGTCACGACGACCCAAGAACTGAAAATATATTATTACCATTAAGAGATGGGATTATGATTTCTAGAAAATTGTAAGAGGCCTATTTGAATATTGAGTGAGTTATGATGGAGCGATTATGCAAAAGCTAATCTTAGTAGCAGAAACGCAGTAATTTGTATCTAGGGATATATCACAATGAAATTTAGCATGAAAAAAAGCGGTCGAAAATTATTTTTCGACCGCTTTTTTTCATGCTATTATGTTAGATATAACTTGGTTTAAGACGCAATCATTGCGTTTCTACTGCTAGAATATAAATATTAAAATAATCACTCATTCACTCAATCTCAAATCACTAAATATTAATATCTGCTTACTTCACTTTTAGTCTTTGCCCTGCTGAAATAGATGGACTAGATAAGCCATTTAACTTCAGGAATTGAGGAACAGATAATCCATACATTTGTGATATGCGGTAGGCTGTTTCGCCTGCTTTCACCGTATGATATTTTGTCTCTGTAGGAGCAGGGGCAGTAGACACATAATCTGTTTGAGTACGAACAGGGACTTTCTGCGGTAGAGGAATCGAACCATAAGTGCTTGTTCCTGAGCCTTCTGTTGGCAAATGGGCATATTCTCCTGGAATAGAAATTTCTTGTCCTACTTCTACATTGTTGGATGGTAAACTATTCCAATTACGGACGTTTTCAGCGCTTACATCGTAAAACTGTGCAATACGGAAAAGCGTTTCACCCTTTTGTACAGTGTGTACAATTTTGAATATCGGTTTGTTTGTTGACCTTGAGAAAGTTGAGTTTCCAACATTATCTGGAACTTTCATCTGCGAATCATTTTTATCAGGGCTGCTACCATAACTAGGTTCGTCAATAGCTGATGGTTTTGGTTTTTTATAGTCGTTTGGAATAGTACTGTCTTGGTTTCCAATCAAAGCATTTGAAGCTCCACTTTTGTACACTTTTATATCCTGACCAACACGCAAAGTCACACTTGCATCCACGCCATTGAGCTGATATAAGTCTGCAACAGACATATTATACAAGCGAGCAATGCTGAAGTAGGTTTGTTTGGCTTCAACACGGTGCGAGCCGATATTAAAGTTTTTCCTTGAGTCACTTGCATCGTTTGGAGGTGTTGGATTCGCAGGTTTTGGATTCGGTGTTGGGTACACAGGATCCAAAGGATCTGGTTCTTTTTTGCCAGGACTTGATGGCGTTACAGGAGCATCAGGCTGTTTGGTTGGGGTACCCGGATTTACCAGAATTGGAGGTGGCATCTTATCCACACCACTGCTACCACCATTGTCTGGTTTAGGCGTTTCTTTGGGAGGAGTAGGTACTACAGGGTTTTTATTAGTATCTCTTGGAGGCTGAGGTTGCTCTGCATCTGTGCTAATCTGAATATCAACCTTTTCTGAACGAGTATCAATCAGATACAAAAGTCTTCCTTTCTGTAATCTTTGAACTGTTGTAATACGGTTTTTTTGTTTCAAGTCATCGAGATTAATCCCATACATTTGAGACACTTGCCAAAGTGACTCATTCCCACGAACTGTATGGAATGCGACTTGTGCTTTGTGGTCTTTTTTACGTAAGTAATATACCTGATTAGGAATGATACGCTCGTTATCTTCCAAATCATTATATTTCAAAAATTTCTTTAAACTGATATTTCCACGGTCAGCTATTTTTTCGGGCGTGTCTCCCTCCAAGGCTAAAACCCCTTTTTTACCATTGATTTCGTAGTAAATAGGCTCATTCGGGTTTGTATTGGCAGGCGAAAGTCTTTTAAGTACAGGAAAACCAATATCTGGAGTTGTATCTGGCCCATTGGAGCTATTACTGTCATTATATATATTTGTCGAGTTGGTATTTTCAGCATCAACAATATTCATTAACTCTTGATACTTCATCGGATCTACTACCAAATATAGGGTATAATCTTTGTCATCAGGAATAGATTTGGAAGTTAGCCAAGAGTTGTAAGTTTCAACTTCTTGTGTACTCACCTTCAGATAGCTTGCAATTTCGTAAAGACTTTTTCCTCTTGTTTTACTATACTCAAACAATATGGGATTGCTAAGAGGAGGGTTTTGCTTAGCCTTATTGTATTCTTGGTCAAGAACTAATTTATATGCCAAGAAACGAATAATATACCAGTCGGTTTCGCCAGTAACGGTAATTTCAGACTTGTTGGCCCATTCCATCTCTTTGGCTTTCCTGAAGCTTGTGTACCCCAAACGATACGATAAAATACTCGCTACCCAGTTGCCTAATAAATCTCTATGTTTTCTAAAATAACTACAAGCAGCTCTGGTCGAAGCCATAAGGTGCTTACGCTCGTCTACCACAGCATCTACTCTAAGATTGAAATCTCTAGCAGTTTCTTTTTTGAATTGCCAATAGCCAATGGCGTCTGAAGTGGAGCGTGCATCAGGGCTCAAGAAGCTCTCTTGAACACATAAATACTTGATTTCATCTGGAATTCTTTCCTCTTGCAAGATACGCTCAACAGCTGGTAGGTAGGTCAGCATTCGGCTCACCATTCTATTCAAATAGTTGGCATTGATCGTGAGAGGGCTGATTTCATTTTGAATTTTGGTGCGCGCCTCATCCGTAATTTTTACATTAACAGAGCCAATGACCATACTTGACGGAACATCTTGAGCCATTAGTACGCTCGGGAAGAAAGCAACAAGTAATGTTAGGTAGCGATATAATTTCATGAACTTTTAAGAAAAGTAAGATATATTTTGTGCAATAATTTTTAATTCAACTACGGTACTTTAGTATAAATGTCAGGGCCAAGCAATTTCTACAGTGTTTTGTTTCTTAGACTTTCAAAAGTTTTGATGTTTCGATAAATACTTAATAATTCAATGAGAGGCTACAAAATATTGGAATACCTCCTGTGTTAAAAGAAAATGATAACGAATCAAATGTTGATAGGTCTATATACTCAATTTATGTAGAAGTAAGCTATTAGCTGATAGAATGAGTCATTCTGATACAACCTAAATCAAAGTAAATTGCACAGGTGCAAATGAGAAAGAGATTCTTTACATCTTGACTAGCAAACTCAATTAGAGTGCCAAATTGTAAAAGTATCTAAAAATTACTTTAATTTCGCTAGATTTTTATTGAGTGGTGCATTTTATTTGGTGCTTTTTCCCAAATTTAACGAATATACTATAGGATTATGATTTTAATTGAGAATACGGTCATTAGTGATGATATCGCCGAGAAATTTTTTGTATGTGATCTCCTTAAATGTAAAGGAGCGTGCTGTGTTGAAGGTGATTTAGGGGCACCGTTGGAGGACGACGAATTGCCTATTATGGACGAAATCCTAGATGCAGTAAAACCATACTTGTCGCCAGAAGGCTTAGCCGTAATTGAAAAGGAAGGCACTTATGTAAAAGACTGGGAGGGTGATTTTTCAACACCTGTAATCGAAGGTCGTGAGTGTGCTTTCGCTTTGTATGATGATAAAGGTATTTTGAAATGTGGTATTGAACAGGCGTATTTCGATGGTAAAATTTCATGGAGAAAACCAATCTCTTGCCATTTGTATCCCATTCGTATTTCAAAATATGACCAATATGATGCCTTAAACTACGATCGTTGGCATATATGTTCGGATGCTTGTTCACATGGTGAACAATTGGGCGTAGAGCTTTATAAGTTTTTGAAAGAACCGCTGATTCGTAAATATGGGGAGGCTTGGTATCAAGAATTGTTAGAAGAAATTAAAGACCGTCAAGAGGAGTAATGGCTACCGACAAATCGAGCATATTCGAGGATGTGTATGCGGTAGTGCGTCTTATTCCTCAAGGAAGAGTGACTAGCTATGGTGCTATTGCTCAGTTTTTAGGAAAAAAAAGTGGAGCAAGATTAGTAGGCTGGGCGATGAATGCCTCTCATGCCGATCCATCCATTCCTGCACATCGTGTTGTTAATAGCTCAGGCATACTTACAGGTAAGGGCTTTTTTGGTGGTAATCTTATGCAAGAACTATTAGAAGCCGAAGGTCTTGTGATCAAAAATGATAAGATTGTCGATTTCAAAAAGCATTTGTGGATTCCCTCGGAAGAGCTGTTGTAATGCCAGTAAGAAACAAAAAAGGCTAACCTGATGGTTAGCCTTTTTTGATTAGCCCCTAGGGCTCATTTGATAAGTAATGCTAATGTTTTGTGTATTTTCATCAACAATGCCGGCGAAAAAACCTGCGAATACTGCGGCGGTCGGAATATCAATCTCATCGAGTTTTTGAATATCCCAATTTACTTTGCGCGCGTTTACACTCAAATGGAGTACCAAAGTTTTAGTGTCGGTTTTCAAAATATCCCATAACACCTCTTTTTTGTCTTCCAACACCATTTTTAATTTAGTGTTGTTGTCCACGAGCTTCCACTTTCCTTCATGTTTGTCACCTCCTTCGTCTGTGTGAATCACAGTACCGTCGGGCGATAACTTGAAGCATTCTTTCGAATAATCACGCAAATTTGCTACTTCTCCTCTTTGGTAAAGCATATCCTTTTTGGCATCTGCTTGGTAATTTACCTTGTTGATTGTCCAAGTTCTAGACAATTGATTGGTTAGTTCATCTCCCTCTAATAATTCAGTGATGATAGATGGACTGTCCTGAGAAGAAAGGTCGTGTTGTTTCTGTTTGACTTTACAAGCAGCAACAAGCATGCTAATCATAGCGAAAAACATGCAGAGTAATAGCGTCTTTCTCATACAATATATGGTTGTTTAAGTAGAGCAAAAAGCCTCTTTCGGCCTGATGCGAGACTACTGCACCTTCCCGTATTCAAGTAGTAGTCATTCTTGAATATTCTTTGTGCTCAAAAAATAAGATAGCACAGAAAACAGTCATTCGGAGCCAAGCTGTACGGAGTCTTGGGGAATGAAAGCGAATACCTTAATTGTGATTAGGTTTTGGATTATTTTGTGAAAATGTTCGTGTCCGAATAAGCTGGACAAATGATGTGTAATTAAGTAAGAAACTGTTTTACAGTTGTTTAAATTTGACGTGTGAAATTTTGATTCAAAGAACGTTTTTGGACATTTTCACAAGAGTGTATGCAAAGGTAATACATTTTTTATCAATTTTCCAAACCGTTTAATAAAGTCCGTTGCCTCTCTGTATCGTTAGGAAATATATTTTTAGAGGTGTGATAAAATAGAAAAACGGGTAAAAATGTTTCTTAAAAACACCTTTTACCCGTTTTTACTTTTAGAATATTTTGTCTTTTCTATAGATTCGAAATATATTGTTTGCCACCCAATCCTCGCATTTGTCTTACAATAAAATTGGTTCTACGTTGTACATAGCCTGAAGGTTTTTTGATCGAAAAACGATTAGGGCTAGGTAATACTGCTGCAATCCTTGCTGCTTCGGCACGTGTCAAAGAATTGGCCGAATGCCCGTAATATTTGAGAGAGGCAGCCTCTACACCAAACGTCATTTTACCAGTTTCAGCAACATTTAGGTATACTTCAAGGATACGCTCTTTTCCCCAAATCAATTCGATTAATAAGGTAAAATAGGCTTCAAGTGCTTTGCGAACATAGCTTCTGCCTTGCCACAAAAACACGTTTTTGGCTACTTGCTGCGAGATAGTACTAGCTCCTTTGATTTTTTTGCCTTTAAAATTATGGCGAAAAGCACCCCACATCGCATCAAAATCGAATCCGTGGTGTTCTGGAAAAAGCTGGTCTTCAGAGGCAACAACCGCCAAGGCTACTTCTTTCGAAATATTTTCGTAAGGTTCCCAATCTGAATAGATTTCAGAATCGCGTCCATCTGCAATTGCTTCTAATTTACGGTCGAGCATAGTAGGAGTAAACCAAACGGGTACAAATTTGAAAATCAGTACCAATGCCAACGAGATGCCCAAAAAATAAAGTATAGCTTTTAAGAAAAGACGTTGTAGGTATTGTGCAAAAGTATGTTCTTCTCTAAATGCTTTATAACGTTGCCACCAACTAGGTTTGGGCGTGGTTTCTTCCATTGGTTCTTGCTCAGTGATTTTGAATGTATTTTTTCCCATAAAGCAATCTGTATATCAAATGAGGAGTTGATTTGTACGAGTAGATTAGGTTTTTGCCATAAGCGCATGTTTAAATTTATAAGTTATTCAAAATGGATAATTTACAGATTTTAGTATTTAGTTTTACGAAATCCTATTGTCTGAGCCGTAGGCGAGTTTAGGATTTCTTGACTTTCTTTTGTTACTTTTCTTGTGTCAAGACAAGAAAAGTAAGGAGTGGCGAATGGAAATTTCGTTCTTTCGACAAATACCAAAATTTTTAAACATACTCGTAAGCTGAGAAACACAAATTTACTCAAAAATATCATTGGTTTTGTGATAATTTCAGGAAGTATTTCTAGAAAAAATACAAAATATTGATTTTGAATGATAAAGCATTTTTAGCACTCAGCCTAAGAATAGTCAGTAAAAAAGATTCTACCCAAACTATTGCCTCGGAGAAATGATATTTTGCTCTATTCTTCCACAAATAAATCTGATGCAATACGGTCAGCAAAAAGTTTTCCTGCTTCCGTGAGTTTGAGTGTATGCTCAATAATTTCAAGATGACCAGCTCTTAAAATTGGCTGAAGATAGCTTTTTTGTAAATCTAAAAAAGAGCTTCCAAGAATACTATCTAAATACTCAATTTTACAGCCCCAAATTGTTCTTAATCCTGTCAACAAATATTCATTGATTTGGTCTTCTTTAGTAAGGATTTCGAGCGTTGCTGGAATAAGCCCTGTGCCGATTTGCTGAACATATTTGGTATTGTTGGCAATATTATACTGGCGACTAACACCATTAAAACTATGTGCCGACGGACCTATGCCTAGATACTCCTCTTGTTTCCAATAACTGGTATTATGCTTTGAATAATGCTGATTTCGGGCAAAATTGGATATTTCATATTGTTCATAACCCATTCTTTGAAGATTTTCGACTAAAATACTGAATTGCTGTGCCGAAAAGTCATCGTCAATATTGGGCATTTTACCTTGTTTAGTCCATTTCCCAAAAACCGTTTGTGGTTCGATTGTCAGACAATAGGCAGAAACGTGCTGAAGATTGAGCGCTTCAACTTTTGCCAAATCTGAATATAAAATCTGATGGTCTGGGGCTGGAATCGCATAAATCAAATCAATCGTAATATTGTCAATACCTGCATCTTGTGCCAATTTGACACAAGTTTCGGCTTCTTTTGCATTGTGCGCACGATTCATCTGTTTGAGATGTGGCTCGTGAAATGACTGAATACCAATACTAAGTCGGTTGATGCCAAACTTTTTGAAAATAGCCAGTTTTGCTACACTAATATCGTCTGGATTTGCCTCTAGCGTAATTTCTGCATCAGGCAAAATGGTAAATGTTTGGTGTAATGTAGAAAAGATGGTTTCTAGCGAAGTTTCATCCAAAATAGAGGGCGTGCCACCGCCAAAATAGATGGTCGATATATGGGTGTTTTTGAGGTAGCTTTTCTGTAAACGGATTTCTTGACAAATCGCCTCAACTACGGCTTCTTTTTGGGATAAGGAGGTACTAAAATGAAAGTCACAGTAGTAACAAGCTTGTTTGCAAAAAGGAATATGAAGGTATATATGCATACGTTTGAGTGCGATGTTAATGAAAGCCCCTATTTTCGAGGCAAATAAATAGCAAAGGTAGGAAGTTTATTCGATAAAGTTTTTGAACTTTTCCTATAGAGAAAAGAACAGACTTCGATATAATCGCAATCAAATAAGTAGATTCCTTTAAAATAATTTTAGGTTTCGTTATGAAAAAACTAACTTTGGAGAATCTCAAAACAATTTTTTAATCAGTCTATTCAATTTCATTAATAATGCAGTTTAAGACAACAGCCTTAGAAGGAGTTATCGAATGCTATCCCACTAAATTCGAGGACGAAAGAGGTTTTTTTTTCGAATCGTACAATCAAAAACTTTTTGAAGCAAATGGTGTTCCGGGGAATTTTGTTCAAGACAATCACTCTTGGTCAAAGCCTGGCGTCGTTCGTGGCTTGCACTTCCAATATGATCCTTTTGCACAAGGCAAATTGGTGCGTGTAATCACTGGAAAAGTCATTGATGTTGTGGTAGATATTCGCCGTAATTCTCCAACTTTTGGTCAACACGCCAAATTTGAATTGGATTCAAACGTGGGCAATATGCTATTTGTCCCTGCTGGATTCGCACATGGTTTTGTGGCTTTGGAAGAAACTGTATTTTTGTACAAGTGTACTGAATACTGGCACAAAGCTTCTGAATCAGGTATTATTTACAATGACCCTGATCTTGGCATCGACTGGGGCGTAGAAAACCCAATCGTATCTTCAAAGGATTTAGTATTGCCAAGCTTCAAGGATTTGAAGTAGTCAAAAAGAAAGTTTTTCATATAAAGCTTTCTTGCTATTATCTTGAAAATTATCCAAAACAAAACCCCTTCAACGCTATCTATGAGTTGAAGGGGTTTTTGTTTAGCGCTTGAGATTTGAGGCAATTACTTATTTGCACCTTATCTCTGTTTCCTTTTTTCTAAAACTGCTTCAAGTAGCTGATTTTGGTAATCACATGATTTTCTACACGCACTCTTTCCATGTATGGATTAAAGGCTTGTTGGTTGAATACCAGATAGATATAGGATAAGGGTTGGTATTCCCACGAAAACCTAATGTTGTAATTCTGTGAGCTATTTTCAGAGTTTCTTTGGTAAAACCCTATGAGTTGTAACCTAGGATTGAGAGCAAATCGTCCCTCTATTGAGTATAAATCTACATTGGTCGTGGTTTGATTTTCTCCCACTTTCGAGAAATGATTTCGGTTAAATCTCCCAGATAATGACACATGAGGCATGGGCGCAAACTGTAAGGTAGCATCGGCGCCGTCCAAATGACCATTAAAATAAGAACCTCCCGAATAGCCTACTTGTAAATTAAGTACACGTGAAGGGTCAGTACTGTAATACATCTGATGACGCACGTAGTTGTACTCACCTGCTCCAATTTTTACCCCTAGTGGTTCAAAAGCTTCTGTCAAATACTGATAAGTTGGGTTGATACTATATCCAAAGTATCCTCCACTTTGCAGGTTTAACCAAATTGGATAAATCGTCCAAACTCGTTCAATCAGTTTTCCTGTAGAGGCTTGATGGTAGAATTCGGGGAAAATACTTGGTTCCCATGCACGTAGCCATTTTTTGAAAGGTAGATGTTTTCCGCGATACCACCAAAAAATGCCTGGCGTCGTAGCCACAACATCGTTACGAGAGACAAAGCCCAATTCGGGGTCATAATCTTTGGTGACAATAGATTGTGTCCACCAAATTTTGAATTGATTATTGACAAAAAAGTATTGCGCATACGCCGACATTCCATTTTTTCCTGTAATACTCGATGATGATTGTGATACCAAGGTATTTAAAGAGTGTGTATCCGAAAGTCTAAAAAAAGCATCTACCGTGCTGACGACATTAGTGCCATCGGGTCTATTTTTAAGGGTTAATAAGCCACCTACACGATTTTGTTTTCCAAAGTTTTCAGAAAAACGTCCTACGAAAAAGTTGGTTGCAGGAGAGTCGCCAAGCTCTTTTTGGCGCATCAGTATGGCTCCGAAATTTCTTTTATCAGAACGATATACGATTCTACCTCCAATTTCGATAGGAATAGGGTTACCCTTGTCGTCCAAGCCGATTCGGCGACTAAAAAACGGCTGAATACGCATATTTCCGCCCGATTCATCAGGATTTCGGCTAATACCTACCCCAAAAAGAGAAGCATTTTCGAGAAAGAATTGTCGTCTTTCTGGAAAAAATACCGAAAACCTACTCACATTATTTACCTGACGGTCGGCATCAGCCTGAGCAAAGTCGGTATTGATTGTTAAGTCAAAAATGGTATTTGTATTGATAGCCCACTTCATTTCTCCACCAACTTTGACACTTGTTGCTTCAGGTTTTACCGAAGCATCATAGCCTGAATAGTGGTCGTACGAAGTCAAGAAATAGGGTTGAAAACGAATATTTGAGGTTGGGGGAGGAGGTTTTAGATTAGTCAATTTCCCTGCGTAATTCATACGCATCGCTGTAAACGAGCGAGGAAACGCCGAAAGGGCAGAAACCTCGTTGCTGAGCCTTCTATTTCTGTAGATATTTATTCCCCAATTTTGAATAGAATCTGCTGTTTTCGGATAACGAAGAGTTTGCCAAGGAATCGCTATTTCAGCCACCCAACCCGAATCACTTCGGCTAGTACGTACACGCCAAAGTCCATCCCAATCCATATCATAATATAAATCATCGAAGGATAGCAAATCGCGTTGCACGCCATAAGGGTTAGTTCCTAACGAAATTGCATTTCGTTGGTCATTAAATCCATCAAATGACAGCATGATTAAATCGTGCTGGAGGGCATTGAAATCTCGTTTGAAATCGGTGGCTCTAATGGCCTTTTTCCCTAAAGAATCCTTTGAAATAATACCAAAGTATAAAAAATGTTTGTTATACAACACTTTCACCTCAGTTTGGTGATTGGGTTTGTTGCCTTGGAAAGGTTCTATTTGGGTAAAATGTGGCGAACTCGGCGCTAATTTCCATTCTTCATCATTGAGTAAGCCATCGACTTTTAGTTTATGATGTATCTGAATAGCTCTAAGTTCTTTTTTGATGGAATCTGGCTTAAATACTTCAGCATCTTGTGCACTTACCCCAGTCCAAACCAATAATAGTGGGAGGAGAAATCTTTTCATTAATTATTTAGGATAGTATGTGAGTTGAGATTAAACGTTGAAAGAGAGGCGTAGAGGTATTTTTGTAAAAGTCAGATAATCAAATGATTGAAGGTGTTGTGTGGACTGATTAATAGAAAATAGGCAAAGAGATAGCAATGTAGTTTTAAACGAATGTCTATATTCTCTTTGCCTAAGTTAGTAGGTAATATAAAAATCAAATTTTGGCTTTCGACTTTCAGCAATGGGCTTTCGGCAAAAATATTCCCAATAAATGCAAAAAAGCTTTTTGGCTTAATGCCTAAAGCTTATAGCCTAAAGCAGACGATTGATAATACTAGATAGAAAGCTTTTTCATGTATTCAGCGTCATATTTTAAACTAATCAATGACGATTCTGGATATTCCTCTTGTTCAACCATGAAATACTTCATGCCATTGTCTAGTGCAGCTCTAAGCGTTTTTTGCATGTCTACGCTACCTTTGCCAAGGTCATTTTGAACGGGTTTACCATTTTCTTTTTTGTAATCTTTTACATGACAAAGCTCATAACGCTTGCCATATTTTTTCAAGTGTTCTGCTGTATTTACACCAGCCACATCAATCCAGCACAAATCCAATTCGAACATTACCTTTGATGGATCAGTATTTTCCAACAAATATTCTTGAGGCATTTTGCCGTCTAACAAGTGGAAAGAGTAATCGTGGTTATGATAACCAAATTTCAAGCCAGCTTTATTTACTTGCTCACCCACTTCGTTAAATTTATCTGCGATGCGCTTCCAGTCGTCCCAAGTTTTTTGAGCACCTAAGTAAGGACAAAGGATATATTTCAAGCCAGCCTCAGCTGCCAAGTCAATACTCTTTTTCAACTCCTCTGGTTTTTTGATTTCGCCTGTATAATTGAAATGTGTACTGACCATTTTTACACCAATATCGCCCAAAAAAGTTTTGATTTCCTTAGGTGTCATGCCCCAAAGAAACCCTTTTGCACCACCATAGCTTTCAAATTGTTTGTAACCCATTTGTGCCAATTGAGTCATCACGCCTTTAGGGTCTTTTGGCAACACATCACGAACACTGTACAATTGCACACCAAAAGTTTTGATGATTTTGCTATTCGAATTGGCGAATAAGTCTGAAGAATTTAGCGCGAACGCTCCAGCGGCAAGTAAGCCTGATTGCTTAAGAAAATTTCTTCTTTGCATGAGTTTGGATATAGTTTAAACGTAAAACAAAACCCCTTTGTGGGGTTTGGGGATAGTTATTTACAAAATTAGGGACAATAATCTGTTTCTTATCAGTAGTTATTGGGGTAACTATAATTTGTTGGTGTCGGCGTTTGTAAAATTATATTAGCTTCAAAAAATAATCGAATAAAAACTTAAATCATAAATCAACAATCTCTGAGGGTTTTATAGCTCAAAAACTAAACAAACCTGTAATTTTGTAGCTGTTAATGCGTCTCTGCACGAACAATTCATAATTTAATATTATCTTTGCATCCAATGCAACGGAAACTTATTCTTTCAAGCCCCCTTTTAGAGATTACTATCAGCCGTCTCTGTCAAGAATTGATCGAGAATCACCAAGATTTTACTGATAGTGTCATCATTGGTTTACAACCAAGAGGTATCTTCTTTGCTAAACGTATTCAAGAAGAATTGTTAAGCATTACAGGCAAAAATATCCCATTAGGACAATTAGACGCTACTTTCTATCGTGACGATTTTCGTCGCCGTGAGCCCCTAAAGCCCAACGCTACTAAAGTACCTTTCTTGATTGAAAATAAGAAAGTTATCTTAGTCGACGACGTATTGGCTACAGGACGTATGGTGCGTGCAGCACTAGACGCTATGACGGCATTTGGTCGCCCAGATAAGGTGGAATTGTGCGTGTTGATTGACCGTATTTACAACCGTGATTTACCCGTAAAACCAGATTACGTTGGCAAAAAGGTAAATACTATTGATACCGAAAAGGTATTGGTTGAATGGAAAGAACAAGGCCACGAAGCCGATAGAATTTGGTTGATTACAAAATAATCTGATGGCACGATTCTTTTTGAGTCGTGTATTTTTTTGACTTATTTCATCGCATACTGCGTTTTGAGCTATATATTACCATGCAAAAATTAAGCACTCGCCATCTTTTGGGTATCAAAGACCTAACTCCTGAAGATATCGAACTCATTATGGCTACTGCCACTGAGTTTAAAGAAGTTATCAATCGTCCAATCAAAAAAGTGCCTTCGCTTCGTGATGTGACAATTGCTAATGTATTTTTCGAAAACTCAACTCGTACTCGTCTTTCTTTTGAATTAGCAGAAAAACGTCTTTCTGCCGACACCCTAAGCTTCTCTGCAGCGGGAAGTTCTGTGAAAAAAGGAGAAACATTACTGGATACGGTCAATAACATTTTGGCCATGAAAGTAGATATGATTGTGATGCGTCATGCTAGTCCAGGAGCACCACATTATTTGTCAAAACATATCAGTGCGAATATTGTCAATGCAGGTGATGGTACACATGAGCACCCAACTCAAGCATTATTAGATTCGTTTTCGATGCGTGAAAAGCTGGGAGATTTAGCAGGAAAGAAAATCGCGATTATCGGAGATATTTTACACTCACGTGTGGCATTGTCTAATATTTTTGCCTTGAAAAAACAAGGTGCTGAAGTAATGCTTTGTGGCCCTTCTACCTTGATTCCACGACATATTACTGAGCTAGGTGTAACGGTTTGCCACGATGTTAAAAAAGCCTTGGCATGGTGCGATGTAGCCAACGTATTGCGTATTCAGTTGGAACGTCAGCAAATTAAATATTTCCCGTCTTTGCGTGAGTATTCTTTGTACTATGGTATCAACAAAAAAATGTTGGATGAACTAGATAAGGAAATCGTATTGATGCACCCAGGTCCCATCAACCGTGGGGTCGAACTTACTTCAGATGCTGCTGATTCTCACCATTCTATTATTCTGGATCAAGTAGAAAATGGTGTAGCAGTGCGTATGGCAGTATTGTATCTATTAGCAGCACAGAACTAAAGATTAGTTTTGAATTGTGAATTTTTAATATAAGTATTTGTTTTTCAATATTTTATATTTAAAAAGTGGCTCTTTGCAAATTTTAAAATTAGGCTAATACTCCAAATTTCATCAAAAAAGGCGTTCGGAAATCTCATTTCGAACGCCTTTTTTGATACTATCTTTTAAAATGACACATCTTTAGACTCAAAATATTGCGTCTCTACAAGTGGAAAGTACCTTAAAATAATCACTCATTCACAAATCACTAAATGAGAGATGAATCATGTTAACTTAGCTTTAGTTTGTTGTGGGTAATTCAAAAAATCAAAATACTGAGATTATGACCGCAAAGTACGGATACATCTTTTATTTACCAATGATTTAATCAAAACTAAGCAGATTATATTTTTCGATAATCTTCATCGTTCTATCGGCATAATACCTGCCTCCCAAATGGGTATAGCCTTTTGAGCCTAGCTGAAAAGCAAATCGATAGGCCGCATCATATTTCGAATATCCTCTGTCAAGAAGACTGTGATATTCGCGTACGGTTCCCGAATAGTCTCGTTTCCATTTTCCTGTTTTGTGCAAGAAAACTTCTTCTACCAAAAACTTGATACATTCCGACCTTGACTTAAAAGAGCGATACCAGTTGTCTTTCCTTCTGGATTCGTCATAGACGTATTGACCCTGTCCTGCATGTTTGAGTATTCTTACTCTACCGTTGTGTTCGTCTGCTTGTCCTATTAGTTGGTAGCCATCTGCTGAAGCTTTCCATTGCTTAATGCCAAAATAATTATTAGCAGCAATGGAGAGAGTACTGTACCCATAACCACTTTCAAGGGCTGCCATAGCCATAATTACACTAGCTGGCACACGGTATTTTTGTGCAAGAGGAAGTACTTCGTTTTGAATACTACTAAAGAATGTCCATGCCACCTCATTTGTGGGTTGGTATACAGGGTTCGCATTCGATCCACCTTTACTACTCTCATCAAAAGTGTCTGAAAAAGTAGGAACATTGGGATTGGGGTATACCACACTAGCACCTGAAAGGGCAGATGTAATACTTCCACCATTATAACTAGCGCTTTTGTCGCTCGTATTGGGTGGCAAACTAGCGTTTGTGTATTCGTACTTAGTTTCTTTAGAAATTTGATTTTTGCCAGCAATGGTTATTTCTCCCTGAACTTCACTCAGGGTGTTGTTTTCTGGAGAAATGCCGACGAATTTTAGTTTTTTGGTACTAGCGTACACAAACCTGAATTTGAATTCGGCGTGATTGTTGGAAACGTAAGTAGAACCAAGGCTACTACCGTTCACAAAAACACGAATTCGATGGATATTCAATCGTGTAACAAAATTAAAAAACACTTCTTGACCTGTTTGGGCGTATTTGGGATAATACACCTTAAGTTCCATGGAAGTATCTTTAGATTTTGCAGAGATTGAAAATAAATTAAACATTAGTAAGGACAAACACATAAAGCCCTTGCAACTACTTAATGGCTTAAGTAGAAAAAGACTATTTTTCTTCATAACTCGGATAATACTTAGGGTTCTTGTATCACAAGCGGGTTGAGATTTACTCAACTTAGTGTCAATGTGTTACAAATTTTCAAAAACCGTGCCTATTGTATAAATCAGAATTATAAATATTGGATATTTTTTTATAGATATTAAAATAAAAATGGTGGGATAAATTACCAAATGTTCGTTTGTGTGTTCTGAGAATAGATTTTACCGATTACTCATTGTTAAATTTTTTGATAAATTTTTTCTAAATCTTTTGCGATTTCTATTGAAGAAAACTTTTTGATGTAAACTTGCCCTTGTGTAACTAGTTTTTTTTGAAGAATAGGGTTTGAAAGTACTCGTTTTATTTCATCTGCCATACCTCTAACATCATAGGGGTTCACGTAAATTGCCCCATTGCCACCAGCTTCTTCTAGGCATGAGCCTGTGGCTGCTATAACAGGTATACCTGAGTGTAGGGCTTCTACAATAGGAATACCAAAACCTTCAAAGATGGATGGGTAAACAGTTAAGGTAGCATTTTGGTATAAAGCTGGTAAATCTGCGAAAGGTACGCCATTGATGATATGAATTCCTTTGAGGTTTTTTTGTTGGATATAGTCCTCGATCTGATTTTGATAGGCACTTTTCCCTCCTACAAGTACCAAATCCACATCCTTATTTTGAAGTTCCTCAAATGCTTTCACCAAGGTAAGCTGATTTTTTCGGTCGGCAATTGTAGCTACACACAAGATATAAGGCTTATCCAAATGGTATTTCTGGGTAACAGCAGAAAGCTGTGCAGTCGACAACTGATTTTTAAAAGCCACATCACAATCTTGATATACTACCTCTATTTTGGAAGGGTTAATGTGAAGCATATCAACAATATCATTTTTGGTTTGCTCACTTATCGCCACCACACAATCGGCTTTTTCACATGCAGACTTAAATTTTTGTTTATAAATCCAACGGTCAATTGTGGGATATAATTCTGGATATCGTATAAAAATCAGATCGTGGATAGTTACCACAGTTTTGATACCTGTTTTTTGAATTTGCCAAGGTAGTTCATTACTCAAGCCATGAAAAACATCGAGTTTATCTTTCTTTAATTGTTGATTGATACCCCAGCTCCGCCACAGGGGTTTGGGCATAGAGGTTTGTGGTAATTCGACATGCAATCTTTTATCAAACTGGACTTTGCTGTTGAGCTTGGGTGTGTAGGCAAAATATTCGTGTTGCGTAGGAGAAGCTAATAAAGATTCAATAATAAATCGGCTATAGTTTCCTAATCCTGTAAAATTTTGGAAAGCTCGTTTTGCATCAAATCCTATACGCATACTCTTGGGGGCTAATGGTGAATACTGACAAAACACAAAATTACCTAAACTTTCTGGCTACGAGAATGTATTTATTTGAAAATGTGTTATAACATTCAGGCATCTTATTTTCATAAGTAGTTTTACGAACCATATCAATCGCTTCAAAATTGTGTAACTTTGTAGTTCGATAAAAAAGTGCTTTAGAAATTAGTAAATAACTTGTCTGAGAACCACCATCAAACAAGGAAATTCATTAGAATGGACGGAATACAAGAATATACATTACCAAACGGTATCCGAATAGTACATCGCCAAGTAACGCATACAGCGATTTCACACATGGGTTTGATGCTCGATATGGGTAGCCGTGACGAAAAACCTCATCAACAAGGCTTGGCGCACTTCTGGGAGCACATGGCTTTTAAAGGAACGGACAAACGTTCGTCATTACAAATTATCAATCGACTTGAGGTAGTGGGAGGTGAATTGAATGCTTATACTACCAAAGAAAAAATCTGTTTTCACGCGTCAGTACTAACTCCTCACTATGAGCGAGCATTAGAACTTTTGTCGGATATTACTTTTCACTCTGTTTTTCCCGACAAACAGGTAGAGCGTGAGCGTGGTGTAATTCTCGAAGAAATGTCGATGTATTACGATTCTCCAGAGGATGCTATTCAAGACGATTTTGATGATATTATCTTTTCAAATCATCAATTAGGACGTAATATTTTGGGTACACAAGAAAGTGTAAACGGATTTACACGTCAAGATTTACTTGATTTTATAGCTGAAAACCTAGATACAAGTCGTATTATTTTCTCATCGGTGGGTAATCTTCCTTTCAAAAAAGTAGTGACTTTGGTAGAGAAATATTTGAAGAATATTCCTGCTAAAAGCTCTAGTTTGGTAAGAACTCCTCCAGCTATTTACGCACCTAAAAATGTAGATCATAAACGTAGTATTACGCAAGCGCACGTAGCGATTGGTCGCACGGCCTACGAAATTACTCATGCCCAACGATTACCATTTTTTATGCTGATTAATCTCTTGGGTGGTCCAGGTATGAATTCACGTTTGAATCTGGCTGTAAGAGAAAAGAATGGCTTGGTGTATTCGATTGATGCAGGCTATACGCCATTTATCGATACGGGTTATTGGGGTATTTATTTTGCAACAGAACCCAAGCATTTGAAAAAAGCCAATGCCCTAATTCTGAAAGAGCTAAAAACTCTCAGAGAAGTACCTTTGACTAAGACACAATTGCACAATACCAAAGAGCAATTGATGGGGCAAATGGCTATGTCTGAAGAGGGTAACATGAGCTTTATGCTTATGATGGCTAAAAGTTTGTTAGATATTAATCGTATCGATACATTAGAAGAGCTATTTGCTCAGATTCGTACGGTTTCGTCTACTCAGTTGCAAGATTTGGCCAACGAACTTTGCCGAGAAGAGGATTTAAGTTATTTGACTTTCCTTCCTGAGAATTAGAATATGTTAAATTTCATAAGTTGCTTATAGTTAGCAGCTTATGGACAAATGTATTTTTCTGAAATCCTACTGTTTGAGCCGCAGGCGAGTTTAGGATTTCTTGACTTTCTTTTGCGGCCGCCGCTGCGGTTACTTTTCTTGTCTTGACACAAGAAAAGTAAGGAGTGTCAAATGGGAATTTTGTTTTTTCGACAAATACCAAATGAAATTATTAAATATGCTTTCAAAAGGGAAGAACAGTGTCTATGGCACAAATCTCAATCTTACGAAGGTGGCACTTCTTCTAATAGCTACAGCCGTAGCTATTTTTCATGTAATACACAGTTGAACATAACAATGACAAAGCAAGAACTTTTCGGACAAATTTTGTCCAAAAAATCCTATTTATGCGTTGGTCTTGATACCGACCTTCAAAAACTTCCGAAGCACTTGTTGGATACTGAAGATCCTATTTTTGAATTCAACAAGCAAATTATAGATGCTACCAAGCAATATGCTGTAGCCTACAAACCTAATATTGCTTTTTATGAAGCTTTTGGCGCAAAAGGATGGGAGAGTCTTCAAAAAACATTAGCCTATATTCCCAAAGAATGTTTTACGATTGCTGATGCAAAAAGAGGCGACATCGGTAATACTTCTGGATTGTACGCGCGAGCTTTTTTTGACCCGAACTCTTCAGGACTTGATTTTGATTCAGTAACTGTAGCACCTTACATGGGAGAAGACTCGGTTACGCCATTCTTAACTTTCCCTAACAAATGGGTTATTCTTTTGGCATTGACTTCAAATGGTGGTAGTAAAGATTTCCAAACGCTTTCGGTAGGAAATAAAGCCCTATTTGAGGAGGTATTAACCAAATCACAAGAATGGGGTACCGACGAGCAACTGATGTATGTGGTGGGTGCTACCAAAGCAGATATGCTTGCTCAGGTGCGTGCACTTGCTCCAGAGCATTTCTTGTTAGTACCTGGGGTAGGTGCGCAAGGAGGAAGTTTAGAAGAAGTTTCTAAATACGGAATGAATAGCACTTGTGGTTTATTAGTGAACTCTTCACGTGCGATTATTTACGCTTCCTCTAGTGAAGATTTTGCTGAAAAAGCTGCCGAAGAAGCACAAAAAGTACAAGCTGAAATGGCTCAGTATTTGGATTTGTATTTGAAGAAATAATAGATACCTTACCATTTGGATTTGGCACCTATTCTAAGCATCAACTCTTAGAATAGGTGCCAATTTTCTTTTCCACTCATTTTTTGACTATTCCCCTAATATTTTTATCCAATTATCGATTTTTTTCGACTATATGAAAAAATGTTAATATATTTGTTTGTTGATATATAGACTTAAAAATTAATAGAAATTCTCATTTGTATTTCTCTCGGGTATCAAAGAGATTCTATACTTAATCACTTTATTACTAAAAATGAAACTCAAAAGACTCATAACAATTGCCATTCCGTTTTCGATTATATCGGGGATTGTGAATATTTTGGGTATAAAGATACTCGGTGTGGTCACTACCAACGTTACGGGGTTGTTTAGTTTGGGTGTACAATGGTGGAGCGATAATGAACATCAGTTTCCTTTTACGCTTACTATATATATATTGAGTTATTTACTAGGTTCATTTTTTAGTTCATGGTGGTATCATAGTTATCAGTTAGTCCCCAAAATGTGGAAAAAACTCATCACTCCTAGTGTGAATTTGTTGATAGTGCTTGTGGCTTACTTAATGAAAGAGCCATTTATTCCCAGCTTGGTATTTGCTATGAGTAACCACAATGCTTTTGCTTCCAATTTTACCTGTGCCAAAGTAAAGCCATCGCAACTCACGGGTTTGGTAATGGATTTAGGAGTAGAATTATCAAAACTAAAATTTACAAGCCCCGAATCGAGAGGGTGTCTGTGGGATAGCATATTGACAAGACTCACTATTATTGTATTTTTTACCATAGGAGCAGTCATAGCAGTCACAAATCAAACTATGAGCTTGATGCTACTTGCCGCAGTATTTTATATAGGTCTTATCATTAGTGTATTGTTACGAAAATTTTAGAAGCGAAGTTTCTATCGATAAATAGGTGGTCTATTTACACACAAAATCCCTTGTAATTCATAACTACAAGGGATTTTGTGTATAGTATTTTTAATATTAAGTAATAGGAAAGATTAAATTTAGTTAGTTCGCAAAATAAAATATAAGATTGTGCTTTAAGCTTTCAGGTAACGGCTTTCGGCGATGGGCTTTGGAAAAATGCATGTCTGTGGGCAGTAAAAAAACATTTTAACACTCTGTGCCTGTTGTCTAGTGCCTAAACACAACTTAAATCTTGTTTTGCACCATTATTTAGTAGTATATCTGAGGAATAATTTGACTATTACTTTTTGATCGTGAATATCTTCAAATAACCAATATACTATTAACATCTTCCTATTTAGTAAGGAATAAATTCGAGTACGCTCTCATCCGTCAGAATCTTGTTGTTGGTGACCCAATCTTTAAGGTCTTTCATGTGTTCGTGTTTTACGATAACCTGCACCTTTTCTCTATTTTCTTTTAATATTAAAAATGCAGTACTCAGGAATTTCGAATAGGTTACGTAAAAAACATCTTCAGGACGATATGGCATAGAAAATGGCTTATTAATTTGGCGAGATCTCATATTAATATAATTAAGTTAAGTTTTGGTTTTACTCATCCTTGTGTGATATGCAATGTCCTTGCAGTTGGCAATCGAACCATCAATCCACCATTCGGGCGGTATTGTAATGTCTCTGATAATCCCTCTTTCGGTAAGCTTTACGCAAGCAACTTTGTATTTGTGTAGGTTAATAATGTCTTTATTTGTGATAATTCTGCCAGAATCCTTATCACGGTAAATAAATTTATAATTCATTGGTTAGTATTAATTCATGGGTTGCTATTGAATTTCAAGAAAAAGAAGGTTTATTGATGAAATTTCTCTAGTAATAGGTAAAATGATATTGTTTTGAACTGGTGCAATACTAATATCAAAAATAGCAAAAAGCAAGAAAAAAATGCTTAATTTATTATTTGTGTATATTTTTCGCCGTAAATCATACTATATTCAACAATTATCATTTATGCTGATTTTAACCCTAAAAGAACAAATTTGTTACTAAAAGTGATAAATAAGAACCGTGAATATTAGTCTTGAAATTTTGTGCTTTAAAAGGTTTTTTCTGCGCCAATGAGATATTGACCACTTTTATTGGCATGAAACTTGTTTTATATGGGTCGTAGCAGTTTGTATGCAAAATTGCACTTTGAGGTGTCAGTTCATGAGATAAAAATGGTATTGGTTAGATTTTTTCAAAAAATTTTCAAAAAAAACTCCGATAAAATTTGTTTGGCACGTTTATTGTTAATACATTTGTAATGTAAATCAAGAACAACAAAATAAAGGTTTACAAAGTGAGCAAAATAAGCCCACAATTTAGATTAGAACTAGCAATTGAATAACGTTTCAATTCAAAGATATTAGGTTAGATATTGACCGCTTTTTCAACGTAGTGCCGCACACGCTACTAGAATGGTGATTGAGCCGCTACTCAATCACCAAAAAAATTCAAGGTTGAAAATTTTCAACTGAGTGAGTAAAGCTAATGCTTGAAAGCAAAAAAACTTTAGAGCTTCGGCTCATGGGTGGATTACCCAAAAGATAACTACTTAGGCGGATTGCGTAAAGGCTCGGAGCATTGCTGCGGGTCTTTATTATTTTATACCCCTTTCATCTTTTACATAATAGGTATTTCTTATTATTTTTTTCCATTCCTCTCGATTTTCCTTTCATCTCATTTACAAATCCTTAATTTTAATATATTTTTTCTAATCCAATAGCATTAGTGCTTTTGTGTTGGATAAAATCTTACTTCAAACTAAAACTAAATTATCATGAAGCAAATTTTCCGTAAACTTCCAACACTCCTGTTGGTTGTAGGTACATTTTTGACCCAACCAATTGTAGCCCAAAAGCTTTCTCCTCAAAAACTAAAAGCACTTCAAAAAGAAATCATCGAAGAAGTTGACAAAAAGAAGGAATTTTCTGCTCAAGTCAATGATATGATTTTCAGTTTTGCCGAATTAGGATTTCAAGAAACTGAAACTTCTCAGTACTTGATCAACCTGCTGGAAAAAGAAGGTTTTACGATTCAAAAGGGTATTTCGGGTGTCCCAACTGCTTGGATCGCCACGTGGGGTTCTGGCAAACCTGTGATTGCCATTGGTTCTGATGTCGATTGTATTCCAAAAGCCTCTCAAAAACCTGGCGTAGCCTACCACGACCCAATTGTAGACGGTGCCCCTGGGCACGGAGAAGGACATAATTCTGGTCAGGCACTCAATATTACTTCAGCATTGGTGCTCAAAAAAATCATGGAGCGTGAAAAACTTTCAGGAACCTTGATGCTTTGGCCTGGGGTTGCGGAGGAATTGGTGGGGACAAAAGCTTTTTACATTCGTGATGGTTATTTTAAAGATGTAGATGCTTGTATTTTTACCCATGTTAACAGCAATTTGAGTGTAAAGCATGGTGATGCAGGAAATAATGGATTAGTATCTGTAAAATTTAACTTTGAAGGTGAAGCTGCTCATGCTGCTGCCAATCCTTGGCGTGGGAAAAGTGCTCTCGATGCCGTAGAATTGATGAACGTAGGCTGGAATTACAAAAGAGAGCACCTTTTGCCAACACAGCGCTCGCATTATGTGGTAGTAAATGGGGGTGACCAACCAAACGTAGTGCCTTCAAAAGCCTCAGTTTGGTATTATTTTAGAGAACGTACTTATCCTAAAATCAAAGAGTTATATGATTATGGTAAAAAAATAGCGCAAGGTGCTGCTATGATGACAGATACTAAAGTTTCGTGGGAAGTACTAGGAAGTGCATGGCCCGGTCATTTTAACAAGCCTATTGCCGAAAGAGCATTCTCGCATATCAAGCGAGTAGGTTTGCCAACGTGGTCGGAGGCTGATCAGCAATTGGCGAAGGGTATTCAGCAAGAGCTTAGCTCTCCTGAACAAAAAGGACTTCGTGCAGAAATAGATACCGTTTTGGAAGTTGTAGGTTCTATGGGAGGAGGTTCGGACGACATTGCTGATATATCTTGGTCGTTGCCAACCATTGTATTGGGTTATCCTTCAAATATTCCGGGTTTGCCGGGGCACCACTGGGCAAATGCTATTTCGATGGCAACTCCTATTGCCCACAAAGGAATAACAGCTGGAGCGAAGGTGGAAGCACTTACAATATTAGACTTACTAAACGAGCCAAAGCTCATTGAAAGTGCATGGGATTATTACAAAAATGTACAGACCAAAGATATTAAATACGAACCGTTGATTGCTCCAACAGATAAACCAGCGATTGCGATTAATGCTAATATTATGGAATTGTATCGTCCAAAGCTCAAGCAGTATTATTTTGATCCAACAAAGTATAAAACCTATTTGGAGCAGTTAGGTATTCAATACCCTACTGTTCGAAAAGTAGAACAAAAGAAAGAATAATCTCTTGTTACGATAGCGTAGTATAGTCCAAAATGTCTGTACTACGCTATTTTTCAAATGAATGAAATTTCATTACTAACGATGAATAATCTTCTACCAACGTTGAGAGTACAACGGACAGATGTTGTTGGCATTAAATTTTAATATTAAAGCATCAAAATTCCATCTTTCATGTAAATCTTAGAAAAATACTAAACATTTATATTGTGGATAAAATTAATTGTACTAACTTTGAATTGTCAAAGGTTCACAAATGTGGCGGCAGGAGTGAATACAATGACAAAATTTAATTTATGTTAATAATTAAGATAAAATAACTGTGGCGGCAGTGACGTTTATTGGCATTATTAAACAACAATAGCCTAAGTAATCTTAAAGTAATCCTCTAAATAGGAGAACTAAAAAAACAAGAAAACCCTTGGAGTGGCGGCTTCGAGGGTTTCGTTTTTTATAGGGTTCAAGTAAGTAAATTCCTTTTTAAAAGAAACTCTAATAGTACTTTATATTTAAAAGAAAATCGACTCCCATTGCTGAGAGTCGATTTTCTTTTTATTTCACTTTTAATACTAAACCACCTAATGGAGGAAGGTTTAGTGGAATCGAATATGCTTTTCCTTGCCAAGAAACTTCCTCTGCAAAGATTGGTTCTGGGTTTGTTTTTCCACTTCCACCAAACTTAGTATCATCAGAGTTTAGAATCTCTTGCCAAACTCCTTGCATTGGAACTCCAATACGATAGTTGTTATGAGGGATTGGAGTAAGGTTCAAGACTACAATAAGCTGTTCTTTGTGCGAATCGCCTTTTCTTGCGTAAACTACCACCGAGTTGTTACGGTCTGAAGTATCAATCCACTCAAAACCTTCTGGAGCAAATTGTTTATCAAACATCGCATGTTCATTGCGATAAATTAAGTTCAATTCTTTAACAAGATTTTGAACTCCTTTATGATAGCCGTGGTCTAATAACCACCATTCAAGGCTTTTTGAGAAATTCCATTCTGATGTTTGACCAAACTCACCACCCATGAACAATAGTTTGGTTCCCGGGTGTGTAAACATATAGGTAAACAACAAACGTAAATTTGCAAAACGTTGCCATTCATCGCCTGGCATCTTACCTACCAATGATTCTTTTCCGTATACTACCTCATCGTGAGAAAGAGGCAACATAAAGTTTTCAGTAAAGGCATAAACCGTTGAGAATGTCAGTTGATCTTGGTGGTATTTACGGTACATTGGGTCTTTTTCGAAATACTTCAATGTATCGTTCATCCAGCCCATCATCCATTTTTGACCAAATCCTAAACCTCCGGTGTATACTGGGCGAGAAACACCTGTAAAGGAAGTAGATTCTTCGGCAATAGTTTGTACGTCTGGGAATTCGGCATAAAGGATTTCGTTTAACTCACGGAATAACGAAATAGCCTCAAGGTGATGATTACCACCAAAAATATTTGGCTCCCATTCGCCATGATTACGCGAATAATCTAAGTATAGCATCGATGCCACAGCATCTACGCGCAAGCCATCGGCATGGAAGCGCTCTAGCCAATAAATAGCATTTGAAATCAAGAAGCTGCGTACCTCGTTGCGACCATAATTGAAGATATACGATTTCCAATCAGGGTGATAACCTTTACGCATGTCTGGGTGCTCAAAAAGATGTGAGCCATCATATTCATAGAGTCCGTGAGCATCGCCAGGGAAGTGTGATGGTACCCAGTCGAGAATAACGCCAATATCATTTTTATGACATTGTTCTACCAAATACATAAAGTCTTGTGGTGTACCAAATCTCGAAGAGGGAGCAAAATATCCTAATACTTGATAACCCCACGATGGTTCGTAAGGGTGCTCCATCACAGGCATAAACTCGATGTGTGTAAATGCCATTTCTTTAACGTAAGCAACTAGCTCATCTGCTAGTTCAACATACGATAGTTTCTCTTCGTCAGCTTTACGACGCCATGAGCCGATATGTACTTCATAAACTGACATTGGAGACGAGAGTGAATTTTTACTCTTACGAGTTGCCATCCAGTCAGTATCTGTCCATTCGTACCAGTTATCCCATACAATCGATGCTGTTTTAGGAGGTGTTTCGAAATAGTGCGCATAAGGGTCAATTTTTTCGAGTTTACGACCGTCATGAGCTTCGATACAATATTTATAAGCCTCTCCTTTACCGATATGAGGGATGAATCCTTCCCAAATACCAGATTCGTCCCAACGGACAAAAAGGTGGTGAGAGTCTTTATTCCAATAGTTAAAATTACCAATGACCGATACACTTTTTGCTGAGGGTGCCCAAACAGCGAAATAAGTACCTGCCACACCTTGATATTCGGTGGTATGAGAACCCAGTTTTTCGAATAATCTAAAATGTTTTCCAGATTTAAACAACGAAATATCGAAGTCGGAGAAACGAGTAAACGCTTCTACATTCTTTAACTCGACAGGAGGAGCTGTGGGCGTTTGGTCAGCAACAATAGTAGTTTCGACAACTGGCGCTTCTTCAGCAGTTTTTTTTGAGACTCTTTTTTTTGCAGGAGCTTTGGTTTCAGCTTTTTCTTCTTCAGATTGAGTTTTTGCCTTGGTGGTCTTAGCCATATTTTCTGAAATGGTTAATGGATTAAATTTCAAAAGGAACTAGATAGACTTTGGTAAAGATAGAGGTTGTCATAGTACAATCATTGAGAATAGGTGAAAATTTGACATTAACGCTTATTTCTTTTTCGTTATTCAAATCTTCGACTATCCTTTTAGAGGTGTTAGTTTGATTTATCATGCAAAATTCTGAAGGAAATACATAAATTGGCTTTGGGCTTTGAGCTATATGCCATAGAATTAATTACAACCAATAATCTATTGATTGGATATTACTGCTAAAGTAATATTTTTTAGAAGTTTTTCACAATTTCAATTGGATTTATTCGCATTTGTCTGAGGCAACGAGAGTCCATATTTCCATGAAAGAATACGAACAGCAAAGATGATGAAGATGGTAATTTGATTTGAGTATGCTTCTAAACTTGATATGCTTTTGATTTGATAAAACGTGAAAAAGCCTACTAAACAAGCGGTTGCATATATTTCTTTTCGAAATAAAACAGGTATTTCGTTGAGTAATATATCTCGAATCACACCTCCAGCGCAGGCTGTACAAGTGCCCAATAAAAAGCTACTTAATACTTCATTGTTTTCAGAAATACCCCTTTGATACCCCAATACATAAAAACAACCCAAACCGAGGGCATCAAAAATTTGAAGTGGAATATCTACTTTGGGAATCCATGTTGCAAAAAGAATTGCTACAATGGCACTGATAAAAATGATAAAAATCAAGGCTTCATCATGAATCCAACGCACTGGCTGACCCAGAAATACATCGCGAAGTGTACCTCCACCAACGGCGGTTACAAAAGCTACCACAATAACCCCAAACCAATCCAATCTTTTTTGAATACCAGCATATGCGCCCGATATACTAAAAGCCACTGTGCCCAAAATACTGATGATTTTGTAGAGGTGCTCCATAATTAATGATGAATAAGTGAATTGTGAATGACGAATTAGCTGTTTACGCTGATTTCGGGAAATTTCTAGTGATAACAAAAACTGTTTACTTTCTCAAAGATATTTCTGATCCAAGCGTAATGCTAAAAGTTTAGTAATCGATGACGAATTGAGAACTAATGAGTTTAATTCGTCATTCACAATTCACCATTAAAAACTGTAAGAATACGTATGTTTGATTTCTTTCAAAACGAAAGTTGTGTTTAGGACACCGATGTTTTCTAGTTTTGAAAGTTTGTATTTAACAAAGTCATGATATTCGTCGAGACTTTTTATATAAATCTTTAGTAAAAAATCTACCTGACCTGCCATGTGATAGCATTCGTGGATTTCTTCCAATTGCTGAACAGCCTGTTCGAATTTCTCGATAAACTCCTCATTATGATAGCGCATAGATACCTGACAGATACACATAATAGGATTGTCGAGCAAGGTTTTGTCAACAATTGCCACATATTGCTTGATGTATCCAACGCTTTCTAGTCGGCGAATTCTCTCATAAACAGGTGAGATAGTCAAGCCCAGTTGATTGGCGATTTCTTTGGTTGTTACTTTAGCATCTTGTTGTAAAATCCTGAGGATTTTTTTGTCTATTTCGTCTATTGCTTCCATAAAAGTAAATTTTTCTACCCAAATAATATTTTGCCTTCTTGGAAAAGTAAAAATTATGGTAAAAATATTATAATAAAGTAATTTTTATTGAAATAATCTATATGTTTTGATAAATATAACTGAAAATATAAATTTGTGCCAATATAATTACTGGTAAATATGTTTTTGTCAGTAATATTTTTGAATTACACTCATCAACTACTATGGCAAAAGACAAAATTTTAGTAATTGGTGCCAATGGTCAAATTGGTACAGTATTGCTTGAGCAATTACGCAAGATACATGGTACAGACCAAGTAATTGGCTCAGATATAGTAGCTCCTCGTGAGGAGAATGGTCCGTTTGTAGTATTGGATGCCACCAATGTTTTGGCTATGGTCGAAACAGTCCATCGTCATGGCATTACCCAAATTTATCATTTAGCCGCAGTCCTTTCTGCCAAAGGCGAGTTAGATCCGCTTCGTGCTTGGGAGCTTAACATGAGAACCCTCTTCAATGTTTTTGAAGTAGCTCGTGAAGTAAAGCTCGATAAAGTATTCTTCCCTAGTTCAATTGCCGCTTTTGGCGATAGCGCTCCACAATACGATACACCACAAGCTACCTATTTGGACCCATCGACTGTATATGGTATTAGTAAAGTTGCAGGCGAAAACTGGGCTGGTTATTATCATAAACGTTATGGTGTAGATATTCGCTCTTTGCGTTATCCTGGTGTAATTAGCTATCAATCTATGCCGGGCGGAGGTACTACAGATTATGCTGTGGAAATATTCCACGAAGCAGTTCAACACAAGCCATATACCTGCTTTTTGCGTGAAGATACGCTTTTACCTATGATTTATATGGACGATGCGATTCGTGCAACGCTAGAATTAATGGAAGCGCCAGTCGAAAATATTCGCATTCGTAGTTCGTATAACTTGGCTGGTGTGAGTTTTACACCTGCTCAAGTTACAGCTGAAATAAAAAGGTATTACCCTGATTTTGAGGTACAATACCAACCAGATTTTAGACAAATGATTGCTGATTCATGGCCTAAATCTGTAGATGATACAGCTGCTTACCAAGATTGGGGTTGGAAACCTCAATTCGACTTGGCGCGTATGACACAGGTCATGATTGAAAAATTATCTGAAAAATACCAACAAAAACTCTTAATTACTCAATAATAACCAAGTATTATTTATGTACGGAAGTGTAAAAGAGGCTCTTCAACTAGAGTTAGATAACATCAAAGAAGCAGGACTATACAAATCAGAACGTATTATTGTGAGTCCTCAAGCTGCCAATATTCAAATTAATACAGGTAAAGAGGTACTCAATTTTTGTGCTAACAATTACCTTGGATTATCCTCACACCCAGAGGCTATCAAGGCAGCACATGAGGCCATCGATACCCATGGATTTGGTATGTCGTCGGTTCGTTTTATTTGTGGAACGCAAGATATTCACAAAGAACTTGAACAAAAAACTGCTGAGTTTTTAGGCATGGAAGATTGTATTCTTTATGCTGCCGCATTCGATGCCAACGGTGGAGTATTTGAACCACTGTTGAACGAACAAGATGCTATTATTTCTGACGAATTAAATCACGCGTCTATTATTGATGGTATTCGTTTATGCAAAGCAAAACGCTTTAGATACAAGCACAATAATATGGCAGACTTAGAGGAGCAGTTAAAGGCAGCTCAAGGAAGTCGTCGTATTTTGGTAGTTACGGATGGCGTGTTCTCGATGGATGGTACCATTGCGCAGCTAGACAAAATCTGTGATTTGGTTGAGCAATATGGTGCTATGATTATGATAGACGAATGCCACTCATCGGGCTTTATGGGTAAAACAGGTCGTGGTACGCATGAGTTTAAAAATGTGATGGGTCGTATCGACATTATTACTGGTACTTATGGTAAGGCGCTTGGTGGAGCATCTGGTGGATTTACGGCTGCCCGTAAAGAAATCGTAGAAATATTGCGTCAGCGTTCTCGTCCATACTTGTTCTCAAATACCCTTGCTCCAGCGATTGTTGGTGCTTCTATCAAGGTATTAGAAGTTTTGAGTAGTTCGACGGCTTTACGTGATAAACTAGAAGCCAATACCAAATATTTCCGTCATGCTATGACCGAGGCAGGCTTTGATATTTTGCCAGGGGAGCACCCAATCGTACCAATCATGTTGTACGAAGCTAAGCTTGCACAGGAATTTGCTGCCCGTTTATTAGAGGAAGGGATATATGTGATAGGATTCTTCTATCCAGTTGTGCCTCAAGGCAAAGCACGTATTCGAGTACAAATTTCGGCAGGACATGATATGGAGCACCTCGAGAAAGCAGTAGCCGCTTTTACCAAAGTAGGTAAGGAGCTTGGAGTTTTGAAGGCTTAGTAAGAAGTTTGTGATTATTTGATAAAAAATAGTAAAAAACATTTAGTGATTTGACATGAATCACGGATGTTCCATAGTTTTAATAAGAGGCATTTATTAACTTTGTGTCTCATAAACAACAATTTATTATTTATTCGGGATAGGTAGTAAAAAATCCCCCTTGCCATTTGGTAAGGGGGATTTTTGTTACATCTTCATTTTCTCAATTTCTCGAATCACATTGACAATTCCTTTTAAGGGAATTTTTACCCAGTCGGGTCGGTAACTAATCTCATAGCCAAGCTCATAAACGGCTTTTTCTAATAAATAAATCAGGAGTAAAAAGTTGATTTCATTATTGTTTTTGAAAAGTGGATGCGGATGCCCAAAGGTTTCTAAATATTTTTCCAAATACGTCTGCATAATTAAACGATACCAGCGGTCAGCTGCTGTTTGTACTCTAAATGCATCCATATCTGCTGTTTCGCTTGAATTAAGCATCTTTGCCGAAATTGCATAATGGTAACTTCTAATCATACCAGCCACATCTTTGAGTGGCGAGTGCATGATTTTTCGGTCGGTAATGGAGCTTTCTGGCTCGCCCTCAAAGTCGATAATGATATAGTCGTTACTGGTAGCCAAAACCTGTCCCAAGTGATAATCTCCATGAATACGAATCCGAAGAGACTCCAAATCTTTGGTCAAAATTTGGTCGGAAAATTCATCAATTAATTCTTTTGCCTCCATAAAATCCCAAGCCAATTTACGAGTGACTGGGTCGGTGATGCTGGTATATTTTTCTATCAATAAATGATATCTACGGTCTAATAAATCGCACAGACGTTTATGAATAAAACGGCGGTAGGTATCATCAAATTTTTGTGTGGCAAACATCGGTTCGGCATCTGGAGCATAAAGCGCCAAGTGCATTTCGGCAGTGCGTTGTGCCAGCAATTCTACCTGACTGAAAACATCCTCTTTAATAGCAAAGGTTTTATCGACAAAAGCATTGACAAAAGCATTGAGCTGATTGCCTGTCATTTCCCAAGTATCAGCCTGATTATCGACCATTCGTTGCATCATACCTAGGGTAATTTCGCTTTCTCCCTCTTGTTGCCACGTTACACTTCCTGCAAAGGCTGGAATAAAAGCAAAATCCGAATGTTCGGTTAAAAACTCAATCATTTCAACCTCAGGATTGGTTTCCTTAAATAGCTTTCGATAAAGTTTGAGAAAATACTTTTCCCCAAAAACCATCGCTGAGTTAGAAGAAGATAAGGTTAAAGCCTTGGAAGAAATAGGAGCGTTGATATCCTCGCCTGATAAGCCTTTACCACGAACAAAATCCAATTTTCCTTCTTGTTGATAGACCGATTCAGCATGAGAGATTTGGTAAAAAAGAGCTTGTTGAAAACGCTCATCGTATAAGGCATCAATTACAAAACCACGTTTTTCATTGATATATGCCAAGCTGATGATACCTACAGGCGCTATTGCGTTTGACTGAGTAGCTTCGATAAATGAAACAGGCAGTAGATAACGCTCAATCTCCTGATTGTCGTAACCTACCTCCACAATGCAGAGCAAAGCAATCGAGTCTTTGATCGGGAGTTCGAGAGCTGAAGCGATTTTAAAATATTGTTGAACTCGGGCTTTACCTGCAAACCATCGACAACTATTCATGTAAGAGGGAAGAATTTCGGTCTCGAATTTTGAAAATAGTGCCGTATCATTTTTGATATCCTCCCAAGCCTTTAAGGAGCTGAGATTTGTCGAGGTGATTTCATTCATAGTTGATTATTTACAAAAATGGTATTTTAATGGCTTAAATTTAGAATATATTTAGGTGAAAAAAAAGCCTTTTCACAGACTCTAAGGAGTGATTGGGTAGTAATAAAGTATCAATGGGTATAGTATAGGAAGCTGTTATGGGAGAAATAAAAAATGTAGCGTTAAAGAAAACCAAAGCGACTCATTTAGGAGTAAAACAAACAATTTGTGATTTATGATTGAGTTTTTAAATTACAGTTTGAAAAATTTTATAAAAATAATGAATTCATAATCAGGTGATTAAAAAATAATTTCACTTTTTTTGTAAAAAACATTTGGAGTGAATGCCTTAAAGCTGTAATTTTGCACCACGAAAAACGACAAGGAAACATATTCTAAGCGTTTTTGTCCCCATCAGGTCCGTTCGTCTAGGGGTTAGGACACGTCCCTTTCACGGATGAAACACGGGTTCGATTCCCGTACGGACTACAAATATTTACTGATAGAGGTTAATATTTTCGAAGTAAGAGTACTAATTAGGTTAACCCACAAGGTCCGTTCGTCTAGGGGTTAGGACACGTCCCTTTCACGGATGAAACACGGGTTCGATTCCCGTACGGACTACACAGAAGTATTTCTTTCACTGAAAGAAGCCATATAGTACCTTTCATGACAGAGGGGTACTTTTTTTTGAGTTTACACCTAAGTACGCTGATATATAAATGATTAAATGGAGCATAATTCATGTTTTTTCGCATGAATTTTTTCTATTCTCCATTTTACACTTATTTATTCTCCAGCGCCCCCCTCCATTCTCCAAATTTGTTTTTTCATGTGTTTTCATGGACTAGGCTGGGTATGTCTTATCACTCTAAATTTTTCAGTGAGACAAATACATCTAAAACATGAATCTACACTATAACTTTCTAGTTATGGAAATTCGCTTTTGCGAAGACGGCAAGAAGCCAAATTCAAAAGGACTCGTAAATCTTAAAGTTGGTATATCACTTGAAGGATACAAAACCGTATGGGTTGCATCTGGAGTTCAAGTACCAAGTAATACATTAGACGCTCATTATCAGATATGTAAAAGTGAAAATGGACAAATAGACAAAGCTAGTCTTGAGTTTTACAACAATCGCTTAGTCTTTATCAGAAAGAAGCTTGAGGCAATAAAAATGAGCTTCGAATATGAAAGAATGGCCTATTCTCCAGATGATATCATTCAGCAGTTCAAAAAACCAGTTATAAACCCTATTTCTTTTTTAGCACTAATTGAAAAGACCCTCGCAGAATACTCAGCTCATTTAACACCAAATACTATAAAGAGTCATAAGTCATCCGCAGAGAATGTGAAGGAGTATTTAGCCTACTCAAATCAAACAAAAATTCTTGCGGGTCAGATAAATACTGAATTTCTCAGAAAACTAGAAATCTATTTTAAAACCGTCCATGTGCCTAAATCTCATTCACATGGATTGAAGATGAAGTCCACTTCTATCAAGAAATTAATTACGTTTATTTTGAAGGTAATAAGTTTTGGAGTGGATACTGAGGTGATCAATGCTAAAGAGCTTAAGTATAAGGTTAATACAAATGATGTTTCTCAAGACTATTCTCACCTTAGTCAACAAGAAGTAGAAGCACTTGAAAAACTTTCACCTTTTGTTTGTGAAAAATATCAGAGAGTTATTGACTGTTTTCTTTGGATGTGCTATACTGGACAAAGTCACATAGATACAAGTGGTTTAACTGAGGCTCAGATACACAAGCTAGATAGTGAATTGACGATGCTCGGAGGAAAAAGGTCTAAAACAAAGATTGATTACTCTGTAGTTGTGAACGACAAAGCCCTAGTGTTAATAGAAAAGTATGGTAGTATTGAAACTATTCCCTGTCTACATTTAACTACTATTAACGAAGAGCTGAAGGTTATCGGAAAGATTTTAGGATTCAAGATAAGTCTTTCTACTAAAATCGCTCGAAGAACCTTTGGTCAGTATTGGTACAAAAAAACGAACATAGCAGACAAATTCGTATCAAGAATGCTTGGGCATAACAAAGCAGATACTAAAAAGTATTATGTAAACCTTGACATGGAGGATGTTGCCCATGCCGTAAAAACAGCGAAAGAGCTTAATTAAATTCAATTCTATCAACTACTTTTGTAATCTAAAATTCAAACACCGTAAAAAATGAAAAAATTGCTTTATCCCATTGCAGCGATAAGTTTCGCTCTATCACTTTCCTCGTGTTCTACAGTACAACATAATCGGTCTGGAATGGGAATTAATAAAATTGATGCTACTAACCTAGAAGCGCTTAAAATTGAAAATCTAAACATTACAAAAAGTGTTTCTTCTGAAAAAGGATTCGATAAGTTTTGGCTACTATTTATTCCATTTGGGAGTAAAACTGAAGAGACTAGACGTGAGTATGCGTATTTGAAGGCTTGTAAGGAAAATGGTATTGATGGAATCCTTCAACCCAAATATCAAACAGAAAAGCTTGTAGTTCCTCTTGTTCTGTTTACCTACGTTAATTACAAAACTACCGTCTTTGGAAAGGGATATACCATCAAGTCTACTGTTACCGATGCTCAAATTCAGACTACAGATATTGTAAAGAAAGAAGAGGTAGCTATGAAAAAAGTAGAAGAAGTTGTAAAACCTGCTAAAAAGGTCGAGGTACCAAAGGAAGAGCCAAAACCTGTTGTGGTTGAAGCTAAATTTAAACGAGGTGATTATGTGCTTTACAACCAAAAGAAGTGTATAGTAGTATCGGTTGTTAATAGTGACAGTGGCTTTATTCGAGAACTAGGTACTAAACAAAATAGAGAGGCAAAATTTGCCCAATTATCCAAACTAGATATTTCAGTTCAAGAAGTAGAAGCATTGGAAGCGAAGAAGAAGTAAATAAGACTTTATCTAAAATTCAACCACCGTAAAAAATTAAATGAAAAAGATTATTCTATCATCTTTAGTCCTATTATTTGTCGCTTGCAAGAAAGATGTGACACCAGACTACACCGTAAACTTTCAAGGGTCCTTTACGCAAAATTATGACGAATTGGAGTCTAACCTTTATCGAACCAAGGGAACTTACAAATTTCTTATTACAAAGTCGGGTGAAAATCAAGTTAAGATGGTTGCATCGAACACTTATGTTCTTACCAAAGGCTCTGTAGTAGTTGAACAGGCGACTAACTCATTTACCATTCCTGATGTTAAGTGTACCAATGAAACTGATTTAAGTGTCAGTTCAATAGTTAACTCTTCAGGTCAAAACTACATGGCAACAGGCACTGGTAAATTGATTGGAAAAAACTTAAAGCTTGATTTGACGTCCAATGATGGTAAAAATACAGTTAGCCAAACCTTTTTATTGACAAAAGATTAAAATCATTTTAGTCTGTGTAGCTTTTGTTACACAGACTAAATCATGTGAAATAATAAGCCATAAGAATCGTTTTGTTTATAAGAATTGTCCTGATTTTTTGTTATCTTTGCTTTATATGTTACACTCTATAAGTCAACGAATAGAAATGGGTATTTTACCATTTCATTATGATTTTGGGAATCAATCTACTAGAATTGATGCTCAAATGGATAGTCGTGTAAAAAAATTAAGAGTGATATAATTGGTGCTTTACAATCAAGAAAGCGATTTAATGACGCTGTTATACTCTTTATTTCTGATGTGTTTGATTTCAGAATTTTAACATTGAAGTGGTTTTTGGCAAAAAAGTTTAATGTATCTGATTTGTCGAAAGTGATGGATAGTTTCAATAGTAGTTTTTCGAAAGAACTTGTCTCTAGCGATAAACACGAACTTATAGACAATGTTAATTTTGCCATTAGAACTAATCTAAGAGTAATTGCCAAACTTTCTCAAGGATTACAAGAAGATTATTTTGAGAAAATAAATGAGCTTGAAAGACGTGATGTTTTGTCATCTATTCCTCAAAATTATAATGTCTTCGTAGCTGGAATTTATGCCAATATCCCTCCAGTAGAAAGTGAAAAAGTAATTAATTGGGTTGATACTTCAATTCTACTCGAAATATCGTTACTAACATCACTTTTTATCCTTGAAGATAATTTAAAGATTAGTCCTTCCAAACTAAACCAAGTCTCAAGCTTTGTTGCAAATACAGCACAAGAGTACGGAGCATGCGCTATGGAATTAGGGATGTTAATCCCTAAGATTAATGTGTTCGATATTGAAAATCAAAAGCTATCTGATGAGGATTCTATTTTATTGGAACAAGGGTTAGCTGAATATGTTTTAAATTTATGAAGCCAAATTACCAAAAAGCAGAAATAGTTTTTGTAGACCTAGGAACAGTGCCTGACCAAGTAAAAGGCCATGAACAAGCAAATGCACGCCCATGTTTGATTATTTCATCGATAAATGCTCTCGAACTGGCAATCATAGTGCCATTCACCAGCAAGCCAAAGTCTTCATTGTATAGCGTTGTCGAAGTAAAAAAAGGAAATGGTGGACTTAAATCCGATTCTTATGCACTTTGTCATCAAATTCGAAGTGTTTCGAGCCAACGTATCACTAAGAGAGTTGGCGTACTACCTAATAGTCACTTTTTCAAAGTGTTGACTGTTCTAAGTGACCTTCTTGATTTACCACAGTGATATTTTTTAAAGCGTAATTCAAACCCATAAAAGAAAAAAAAGCCCTTCATTCTAATTTGAAGGGCTTTTTTTCTTTTACCAAGAATACACTATATTGATAATTGGACTAATTTTTGCCTTAGTATTTTTAGCGATACCTAACCGCTAATTGTGTTAAACCTATTTTTATAACTTTACGCAATCCTAGTAGTTTACAATGAGTTTATTTTTTACTAAAAAGATAATTTAATACTTTTGGTAAAATTTGAGGCTTTATTGATAAATACTTAGTCTCAAATATCACAAGCAATCAGAAACAGCCTATATTCTGTATTGGCTGTTTTTCCGTTTTAGAGCAACCTTATCATAATAGATTTAAACTTACCAGTAAATACCTAAAATACTAGAGCTACATGGATAATCTAAATATAGCAAACCTTCAGATAGGAATTTCAACAATTCGAGTTCTTAGTTTCTCACAGTTCGAAATAGAAGGTCTTGACCCAATAGAGGATAGGGAGATAGAGTTTCAAACACAATATAACTTTCAACTTTTTGAAGAATCAAGTGAAATAGGTGTAACCTCGATTGTAGTACTTAACTTAAAAAGGCGAAATGTAAAGTATGCAGAAATGAAAACGCTTGTTAAGTTTAAGATATACCCACTATCGTCAGTTATTCGGCAAGATTCTTCCTCTTCTTTTGCACTTCCTGACACCCTTATATTAAGTTTAACTACAATAGTTACAGGGACTATTAGAGGAATACTTTCGGAAAGAATGAAAGGAACTGTTTTGCAAAATGAAATATTTCCTTTGGTTGATTTGAAAAGCATTTTGCTACAGTAGATTAGACAAAGTGTAAAACTAAAGAGGCACTATAGAAGATGTAACATCTAATTTCGTGCCTCTCTAAGTAAATAGTAGCAAAATTTATTCTAGTTCAGTTATTACCAATAATATACTTTTTTCTCATCTGGAGTACCTTCATTTATCCAGCTTTCATATACAGGAGTACCATCATCCAAAAAACCTATAGCCCCCTCAGGTTTTGTACCACTCCCAAATTGATAGATAGGGATTCCATTATAGTAGTCCAATATCGTTCTGGTATCTACACCGTAATTATTTTGAGTTGGCTTATAGGGTTCTGTAGAAAAAACCCAAACGCCATTTTCTTGGTATTGATAAACAATTGTACCATCATATAAATACCCTACTGAAAACTTCTCTGTGGGTCTTTCTGAGTCCTTTAATTGATATACTTCTTTGCCATCCCAGTTTACTTGTACTATGGCTGTGTCTACTCCATATTCATTTACCGTGGAGTCGAGGCTTCTTGCCTTTTTGGTAAGTTTGGCAAGAGTATTAGTTTTACTACTGGACGAGTCGGCGTTATTATTTAGGAATAAATTCCACCAACCTTTCGATTTACCGATGAAGTAAGTGATTATGGCCACTGTAATTGTTAGGATAATCAATAATGTTTTTTTCATTTTGATAGCAAATTATGTTATTTAACACTTGATAGATTTATAATTAAATGTAATCCTATTTTTTTGATAGCAATATTTAATAGGCTGCTCAACTGAAGTGAGATTTATTGCTACCAATAATATACCTTACGTTCATCTGGAGTACCTTCATTGTCCCATCTTTCAAAAACAGATGTGCCATCATAAAGGTATCCAATTACAAACGGATCACTGGAACTTCCTTGAGGTCTAAGCCTATATATAGAGATACCATACCAACTATCATAAGCACTATTGGTGTCAACACCATATTCATTGATACTACTCAAATATGGGCTTGTTGAAAATATCCAAATCCCATCTTTAGGATATTGATAAACTATTGTTCCATCCTGCAAGAACCCGAAACCATATTCTACTAATTCATACGCATATTTCCCTCCCTTCTTGGCATAGACATTTTGACCATTCCAAAAAATACGTACAATCGAAGTATCAACAATGGAGCTATTATTCGGTGAAGGTGAAGTGTTGACATTTGGGTTTTTGACTTCAATATTTGAATTGCTGTTTAAACCCAAGCTTGACAGTTTGGAACTAAGTTTAATCATAGGGTTATTGACTGTGGCACTCCCATTAGATGAATCTTTTGTTTTGACAATACTTCGAGTCCACCATCTTTTAGATTTGCCCACGAAATAGATTACTCCTCCAAGAATAATTGAGCCAATTACTATTAATGCTTTTTTCATTTTAAAATTGATTTTGGTAGCAATAGTTAGATTGTTAATTCCTGATATCGTCCTGATCAGGCAAAGCTTGAGAAATTTTTGGTAGCAAAAACAACTGTAACTGTTATCTGAAGTAGATCTGGCCACTACCTTTTTGCTACCAAAAAATAAAAAACCTTTCTAGTGTGACAATATTTTAGTTAATTCGTTTTAAATACAAAATAGGTGTAGAACTATTAATCTCGAAAGTCCTTTGGTTTTACTGGAGGACTTTTCTCGTTACTCAATGAAAGGAAGGCTTCAGCTCATTTTATTATACCATTTTTCAAGAGGAATTATACTAAAATACACTTTGATAGTTGGTACAAGTATTGTCTAGTATATTTATGCGTTTCAAGGCGTCTTAAAATAGCTTTTGAATTATACCATTTAAGGAACACTTTTGTAAACAATTTAAACTGGTAGCAAAACACAAATTCCCTGGTTAAATATTGTCCGTAAGAAGTTGGTTTTTGCTACCAATTCGTTCCTGGCATTTGATGTTATTTCATTACCGGGCTTTCATTTTTGGTAGCAAGATTAATTATCCCACCAGTGCTTGAATTTATCAATTAATGAGACGTTTTTCTTTGTGCCTGCAATGGTTTGAGGAACTCCTGAAAGACTTTGCTTCTTAGGTTTTGGTTTAGACTTTTTGAAATCTAAACCTATACGTAAGGCAATAGCTTTGAAATCTGCTGTATCACCTTTGATGAGATTCTTATAGAATTTTCTTTTGCCTTTCAGAATTTGAATTTGCTCTTCCAAGGTTAACTCTTTTTGGTTTTTGGTTAATACCCCTGATAATCCTGTTTGGCTAACTTTGAGGAACTTTCTTAATTCTGCTGCTATCTTTTCTTTGAATTGAGCGTTTGAAATCACGGTTGCTTTTAACTCTTCTACTTCCTTTTCGAGATTGTCTCTTTCCAAGGTTTGTTTCTCGACCTTTTGTTGTGCTCTTTTGTCAACTGAGTTGGATATTTTTTTCTTACTTGGAGCTTTTGAAGTTGTTGATTTTGGCTTTTCCTGTTTTTGGAATATACCAACTGCTTCTGCGGTTTGTATTAGTGCGTCAAGGGTTTCTTCTGCTTCCGTTGAAATTGAGAACAAAGTGTCAAAATCCGAAAATCCCTCAGTATCCTCTTTTAACAATTGATAGTTCTCCTGTGAAACTTTGTCTAGTTGAGCTAACTGAGAAGGAGTAATACTTTTTACTAATTCGATGTTTTTTGAAGTATTCATGTTATGTATTTTGAGAGTGAATGTTATTATTTAAGTTTTTGTAATTCCATTTGCTGGAGTTGTAATCTTAATCGATAGGTGTATTTCTTCGAGATAATCTTAGGGTCTTTGTCTTCTATTTTCTCCAGTTTATCCAATTCAGCTTTTTGAGAAAAAATAATGGTAGCATCTCCATAATCCTTGAGATTGACATCAATTCTCACACTTTTTTGACGATTCACCTTGAGGTAGATATATTTTACCTGTTGTGATTTAAGCAATTTTAAAATCGGTAGAATAGTCGCATTGATTAAAGTGACGCTATTGGTTTCAGAAGGTGAGACAAAATGCCCACTGGTCTGTATTCCCTCTGCCCATTTTAGATTGGTGCTGGAGTTGACACGAACGCTAAACCTAGTTCCCGAAATAGTGATTCTTGGGTGTTCAACTCCTTCAGCTACATCGATTCTGTTGAACTTTTCGACGATGCTGAGCAACTCAGCTACATTAATTCCAAAGGTATGTTTTTCAATGTCTGGTACACCTCTTAAGTAGTTGGGTGGCCACTTCACATCGAACTTTAGACCATGCTCTGTATAATGCCCTCTTTGTGAACCCTTGGTATGTATCCAAATCATGGAAAAATGATTTGCACTAAATACCCCGTCATCTGAAAAGCATATTCCGTAGTCTTGTGATATGGAACTCTGGTCGAGAAACTTTGCCATGAATTTCATGAACTTCGGATTAGATGGACTAATCAATTCATTGGGTTCTGGCTTCAGAGCTTCTTCACCTTCAATTCTATAAATCAAGTTTGATAGTTGATACGGATTGAAGGTTACAGATGAGTTGTCACTTAGTGTAACCTTCAGTTTAAGAATACTATTTTCAAAAACAGCCTCAGCGGAGTTAACCTCAAAGTTTTTTCTGATATAGTCAGCCAGTTCTTGGACACTCAAGAACGGAATTGCATTTCCATCGATTTTATCACCAGAGATTCCTGTACTTTTAAAGTATTTCCAAAGCGCTACCAAAAACCTTTCTCTCTGACTGTAGAGAGAAAGGGGGAGTTTACCAATTGTGCTATCTTTAACCATTTTGTAATAGCTTATTTCTTTCAAGAATTTGTAACTGCAACCTTAAACGATATTTATACTTGAGGGTAAGAACTCTTTTAGCATCATCGTTCTTAGGCTGTTCCTGCACTAAGGTTGGACTATTAAATACAGGCAGATCTTGAAGCTCATCACTAAACTGATTTTCAAGGTTTACTTCATCAGCAATAATTTTAAATTGCTCAGGGCTTAGCTCAGCACTTACCTTTAGTTTGCCACCTAAAGTATTGAGGACTTTACTTAGGTTACTGACATGGACTAACGCTGTCATGGTAGCAGAAACCTTTTCGAAAGAGTTTCCAACAATAGCAGAAAGAATATCTTCGTCTAGGTACACATTTCCAGCCACCTGTTTACTGGCTGAAACAATCAGTTTAAAGTGATAAGGGTCTTTTCTGAAGATAGACAAAGTATTAGAACACTGTAACGATTGGTTGGTCATAATACTTGAGACAACCTTCAAGCACTTATTGATAGGTACACTTACTTTCTGTGACGAGGTTCTACTTGCTTTTTGAATGTAGTTTTCTGGAAGAAGGATTCCTTTTCTAACTTTATTTTCAAGAGTGGTAAACTGAACTAATCGCCCTGAAAAATTATCGTTACGGTATGCTTGAATTAAATTACCAGTAACGATGTATCTAATACTTCTATCCTTTAAGTTATTCGAAATAGCGGTCTCCCATTTAGGCAAAAGCTCTTTAACGAAAGAGTAATTTTGAGGCATTTTTTGAGAGGTTCCTTTGATAGAAAAAATCCTTTCCGAATTACTTCCTGAGATGGACGGAAATGAGAGTAATCTTCTCGAGGAAGCTATTGCAATTCGAAGCCCTATATTGGATGGCGAAAAAGGTTTATCTTTTGTTGGATTAATTCTGACTCCTAAACAAGTGGCTAATACTCTCGTTACGCTTCCATTTTCGAAATTATTTTCAGGAAATAATAGAGGCATTCCAACTTGGAAGAAGCCTACAATTTCTTTCACGTAAGATAATTCATTAGCCGATTTTCTTTTACAATCATTGATGGATGATTCTTCAGCCTCTTCAAGCTCAATCAGCCTGCTTTGAACATAAGAATCTAAAGCAGCAGGTATTCCTTTTTCTGCTTTTTCTTGGTAAGCTTTCTCAGAAGTAATTCTTTCTCTTTTTAGGGCATAACTTTTCTCTATTTTCTCAATGTCTCTTTTAAGAATTAGAGCAAAGGAGTTTTCAGCCTGTAGAATAATCTCTTGAGTAATTTGCTCAGGTCTTTTACCATCTAATGATGCTTTTAACTCGTCGTGTAACTCAGAGACACTCATTGGTTTTCTTAATACATTTACTTCACAACGTTCGATAAATGTATTGTCAGAAAATGGGCTTCTACCTCCCGTACCTACTTGTACGATAGTTCTTTCCAATGTTTTTGCACGCAGGTCCTGTGTTTCAACCTCAAGGTCAAACTTGTCATCTTCGATTAACTGTTTGATATGCTCTTGGTAGCGCTCCAAAATCTCAGTATAAAACTTTTCCTGCTCATGTACTGGTAATACTGCAACTCGACCAGAAACTTTACTGGCTGCTCCAATTTGGATCGGGTCTTTATCTTCTTCGAACAAATTAAGAGGGTCATCAAGTTGTAAGCAAAGGTCTGTATTCTCTTGCATGTATTTAAACACAATCTCATCACCATACTTGTTCAAAAAATCTTCTGATTTCATCAAAGATTCAGAGTTCTTTTGGTTAGCTGTTGTGTTAGCATCCAAAGATTTTAGCTTTTTCTGCAACATCATCATGAGTCTTTTTTCCGCTGGAATCGAGGAAATAAGGTAATCGTAAATAGGCTTCTTAATCTGCCCCGTTCTGTTTATTCGCCCCCTTTTTTGTACTTCAGTATTAATATCCAATTCAGCTTGCAGAACAATCATTACCCTTTGTTTGACCTTTTCAGCAGGTACTTTAGCCGTAATGATGGCATGAGCTGAAGCGCCAGTAGAACCACTTTGGTTAATCATCAAGACATCTATTTCATTGTCATTGAATCTTCTAAAGGCATCATTTACATTTTCCGCTTTTCTTCGAGAGACCACTCCGACAAAATTTTGAGTAGTTTTTTCAGACAATCTTTCACCAAGACCATTAAGTGATACGTTGGTAAAATTGATAGAAAGATTTACTTCCAATTTACGTCCTGTAACCTCAGCCACCTTATAGCCATAGGCTTCTATTTTTTGCTTGATGTAGTCAATGGGTGAAATACATAGCGAGCGTGAAGCATTTTGTATTTTATTGAAAATACGGAAATACTCATCACGAGCATCCATGGACATGGCTTCAATATCGAACGCATTTTTTTGGTGTTTCCCCACCTCATCCTTGATTGAATAGGCTAGTACCGCATTTAGGGACTTTAGGAGAACATTACTAAACGAAGCTGAAATAGTAGAACCATCTGAGACCATTGTGCCTTCTTCATCCTCCATATTTTCTAAGAAAGACCCCATCGTTGAAGAAAAAGCTATAACAGGCTTTTTACCCTCTTTCAATCTCAATATAGCACGGTTTGCCACATCATCAGCTTTTAGGGCAAAAAGCATTTGGTTGACCAACATAAACACCTTTGAAAAGGCAGGAGAAGCATCAACACCAGCACGTTTAGTACCATTTTCAATAATTGCTTGGGCTTGACTATCACGAACCTGTTTGTCGAGTTGTTGAACTTCAGGAATAATATACTCCTTCTGAAAATCAATGATGTCTCTAACAATTTCAGTAAACTCATCTGCTATTTTTCTATCCCTTAAAGCGTTTTTATCAAGATTGATATAGTTTACTTCAATGCCTTCATACAAGCGCTCACGACGAATGAGTTGTCCCTGACTAGCCAATTGAGATGCTACAACTTCTTGCAGTGCCACACCACCCTGTTTGAAGGCACTTACGAGAGATTCTGTATCAATGGCAGCTTCCGAAATACAAGTTTTCATAGCATACAGTGGCATATTATCAGGTCTTTTCGCAAAAGTTGCTGAAAGGAATGTAACCCCTTTGGCTTGGGCACAAGCATTCATCAGGATTTGGCCTGTGTTAGATACCCCTGAGGCATTATGAGCTTCATCAAGAATCAAGATAGAGCCTTTTGCTACGCTCGTTAAGAATTCAATTTTGGGAGATCCTTTTGAGTCTGATACCTGAGAATAGGTTAGCATAACAAGGTCATATTCTCTTGGAAGAATTCCAGATTTGATAATGCTATCTTGTTCCGATTTCATTGGGGGAGCATATAGCAAGTCTCCGTTTCGGTCTTTGATTTGAGTCTTTGCATCACGAGCATTCACAATAAAAGGATTTAGTGACTTGCTTCCAATGTCGTCCATATCTCGATACAAATCAGAAAATAGATTTGGTTTCTCTGTAATAAAGACGGGTCTATATCCTTGTTTGGTAGCATATCTAATCATTGCAGCAGCGATACGCCCTTTACCGATTCCAGTCTGGTCAGCGATGATAATCCCTTGATTTTTTGCTTCAATGTTATAGATGGCAAGTGCTACAGCATCGATTTGCTCAGCCGATAAAGCTTTGTAAAGAGCTGCCTTGGTTAGGTACTTCAAACGACTTTGGACGAAGGCATCCACGTCACCGCCGATGGCTTGTTTGAGATTTTGTAGCGCTTGATTGATTTCAAACGCCATAGAATCGGGTGTGTCCACATCAAGAGATTGTCCCTGAGAAAGTACAGGGTACTTCATGCCAAGGGCAATATCCATCAATTTTTTAGTTTTTTTCATGTAGTACTGATGAAAGCGACTTCGACTGTAATTGAAGCCTTAGTCTATATTTGTATTTAATTTTGAGAGTGCTAGTTGTTTCTTGACTAAAATTGGAAGTAACTCTTTCGTAAAGCTCTTCGAAAGTATTTATCACTTCACCTCTGGCTTGTTCCTTGAGAGGTGCAAATCCCTCAGCTACTTGTTTTATGCCAGAAATAAGAATAAGTCGAATATCAAAGCTTGTTCCTTGTCTGGAGTAAAGGTCGCCATTGATGTTAATTACGTCATCTACCTTAAAATAGCGATATAGGTAACTTAGGAAAATTCTATTTTTACCTGCCTGAACCCTGCCTTCACTGTCATAATGCGTGTGTCCACCTATGATAATGGCACATCGACCATCTGATTTTAAATTGTTGAGCGCATAATAGCTAAGAATATGGTCAAGGTCTTTGAGAATGTATTTATTGTCGATTTTTAGGTAATCCCTTTGGTCAACTGCCCCAAATGGAGGATTGGTAATGACTCCATCAAACTTCTCGTTAGGCGTGTTGTAGATAGCATTGATTTGCGTTGCTTTTCTAAAACCTTGAGTTAATAAATTCTTGTATCGGGTATCATCAATTTCGTTGACGGTGCATTGCTCAGGACGAAAAGCAATGGTCATCATGCCGTTACCTGCTGTTGGTTCAAAAATTTGACCTTGATAATTTTGTACTCCATTTTTTACATACAACCCTGCTAAATAAGCAATGGGAGATGCTGTTGAGTACTGTTGTAATAAAATCGAAATACTGGTTCTATGTGAAAGTATTACCTGATTTCGATAAGTTTCAAGAATACTAAGGTACTTTTCATAGTCGCTTAGAGCCTTATCATTGGCAATCTTTCTACAAACATTAACAATGGCTAATTCGGTGAGTTCTTTGATATCCGTTTTATCAGTGATTCCAAACTTACTAGCGAGCTTTTCAATACTTCTTTTGTTATGTTTCTCATTGCGCTCAAGCTCTAATTGTACCTGTTGAACGAATTGCTTTTCACTCGAAGTTATACTCAAGCTTCTACCGATAGAACCTAAGGAAGCGAAGTCAAAATCATACTCACGAGCTGTTTCATATGAGTCCTCATAATTAAATTTATCTTGAACTGGGTCAAGTACTATATCGGAAACAACCACATAGATATGTTGCCATCCTTGCCCAAAATCAACCATCTTAATCGTGTGGTTAACTTTGAGATTGTGTAAAATAGAAGAGATGAAAATGGTAAAATCTTCGCAGTCTACGCCCTTTTGTCTATCTGCCCAAGTACGTCTGGGTAATCTGATTTGTTCAGTACCTTCTTTGTCGAAACGGTAATTGATATACGCTTTACAAAACTCGTAAATTTTTTGACAAAGAACAACACCTGAGTAAAGTTTAAATTGATTAGATAGAACGGTGGTTTGTTCAATGGATTTGGGAATAAGATTTTGTGTGATTAGGTTGAATGTATCATCCCCCGAATAATTGATTAATTCGATAAAATCATTCTTTTTGGGCTGCTGTAAAAGTAAGCTCTGATTCATATAAAAAGGCATAAATACCTAGATTTTCAATGAGTGGTTGGTATTGCTGGTAGAACTCCTTTGCTTTGGATATAGATAAATCACTTAAATCCTGCTCAGCACAGGTTGAGCAGGATTGTGCCTCTGTAAATCCACGACGATAGAAGCTTGCAAACAAATTGATGAACGCCTGTTGAGTGTCCATTATAGCCCAAAGGATTTTTTGACCTCAGATTCAATATACTCAGCGCCTTGGTTGATGGCGTCCTTGATATCGTCAGGGCTCGGATTAGGTCCGTTGAAGAGTACCTGTGTCACTCTGGCATCTTGAATGACTAAGGATACCTTTTGGTTTCTTGAATGAAAGAAGTAAGTCTGGCTTTTGAGCTTATTATAAATCTCAATTAGCTTGAATAGTTTGAACATTGTTAGTGGTTGGTTTTGGTGTGATGGCTTGCTTTGGTTTACCAAATAGGTACTTGAATACGACAAAGATGATTCCCAAGGCAAAGACAAGAACACCTAAGAAAATCAGCATATTGTTTGTGGCTGTTTGTTTAGCTTTGTCTGCCGCAGTTTGCAATTGCTGTTGTTTGGTCTTTACTTTTTCCTGTAAAACCTTGTAAAGCTCTTGGTCAGCTTTGGCATCTTCAGCTTCGACTTGCAGTTGTTCAGCTTCTACTTGGAGTCTAGCAACTTCCTTTTTTGAATCTGCATTGACGAAGGCTTGAACTACGCCTGACACTGAGCCTACAATGGCGCTTACTGGGTCTGCACTCATTCCTACACTGATATTGCTTGAGGTGTCAAATCCGCTTCCAAGTAAGCTACTTAATGCCGTTTGATTATTGGTGCTCGAATTGCTTGAGCTATTTGATGTGGATGTCTTCTGGTTAGTTGAAGAGCTGTTTCCACTTTGTTTTGAGAACCCCATAGTGTTTTTTACCTGCTAATTGAATTTGCTCCCTGTTTTTTGACTTGAATAGAAGTACACCCATGATGATGATGGCAATAAATCCCAACACAATCGCTAGTAGCTTTGTGATATTGAGTGATTGTGCATTATCACTATTTCCCTCTGTACCTGCGAAAGAATTATCGTTCTCCTCAATTGTATCTAAGACTTTCTGAGTTGCTTTGTCTTTGGCAACCTGCTTAGCGTTTATTCTCTCATTTAATAACTTGTCGGCCTCTTGCTTATCATCGGTAACATCGGTTGAGAGAACCCATACTACGGCTTCTACCTTATTATAAACTCCTTTACCCCATCCATTAAAACCCGATTTTTCTCTATTTTCTGTAGTGGATTTTATGTGATAATAGAGCTTATTTCCAACTGATTTTGTTTCCCCTAATGTTATGCCTACCCTCTCTCCAGACAAGAAAAGCTTATCCTTGGGAGGTTCAGCTGCTCCATCTGTATCACCATAGAAGGTCTGCATAGGCCGTAGCGTATTGGGAAAATCATCTGTACTTTCATAGCATATCGCTCCATTGAGCTGTATGCTAAATAATTCTGTTCCTGCTTGTGCTGCCATTATTTTGAAAATTATGTAGTGTAATATTGCTATTACACTACAATGGTATCTTGGATTATAATTGCTCTAAAACCCGATACTTGAACACATTGGTCATTTGTGTGTCGGCCTCGATGAAATCTTTTAAGATTTTAAGGTCTTGTGGGTCGAGTTGTACATCTTCTCCATTATACAATTGAAAACCAATGTACATGAGCTTTTGAGCATTTTGGTTTGAGGTAGAGTAGGCAATGCTTTGCCCAACGATTTTACCCAGATTTACTTCTTGCCCATTTTCGAGAATAGGTTTATTGTCGATTCCCAAAAATGGCGTGTTAAGACTTACTTTTTTTACAATTGGTTGAATGTCCTTTTTCATTTTTTTAGTAATTAGAAGATTTGTTGCTACCAAAATATAGTGTCGAACAACTGTTGTTGTGTGTGTGGCCACTATAAATTGGTAGCAGATGCTAAGAATTTACGGATAATATTAGACCAGAGAATTTGTGTTTTGCTACCAACTACGCTTCAACTTGATTTAGCAATTTGATAGTTGAGTAGTTTGATGTTTGTGGATCCAGTTGTTGAATTTCAGTCGCCACCAATCCCAAACTTGTCACAAGGATTTCAATGAGTAGAATTTCTGGTTGATTGTACCAATTTTGAAACTCAGTTTGGTTAGCCTCCCAACTTTTTGGAGAGGTGGCGAAACCAGTCGCATCAGGGTACTTTTTTGAATCAGCAATTTTCGAAATATCAATTTTTTCGTTGTAGCTGACATTAATTGTTTTTCTTGACTCAGAGATGTTGTCATAGTTCATCTCAATTTCTGAAATGCCCCGTTTATTAGAGGCAAGGATTGCTTTAAACATATTGATTTTAAGTTACATTGTGTTGAACGAAAACTACATTTCCCCAGTAGTCGATTGTTAAGTATCCATAAGGGGCGTTACTTTTTGACACTTGAGGAATATCCTTAATATTGATAGCACTTCCAGTTAGCGTCAAACTGGAGGTTAAAATGCTATTGAATGAACTCATATCACCAAAAATACATCCCTTCGGACTGTAAAGAATAAAGTTCGAAATAAGAGCAGACCCGTTTGAAACCCAAATTGGAGCTCCTGAAATGTCATTCCAATCGTGTCCATGTGGACTTGGGCTAAAGGTCGCAGGCTTTCCTACGATACTATCCCAATGATGACTATGCGCACTTGGATTAAACTCGGACGGTTTTCCTGTGATGCTATCCCAGTTGTGGGTATGTCCCCAGTCAGCTTTACCATCAATTTTATTTTTCACGAGTGCCACAGACACAGGATTAGTAATAGCATTTGACCATCTGGCATCATCGTTGACAACATCCACATGGTATCTTACCACATTTCCGTCTACTTGAACAACGTTGTAAGCACCAGAGGAAAAATTGATAGTGCTGTATTGCCCTTTATCTCCAGCATTTTCCTGTAATGATATGTTAAAAGCTGGTTTTCCTACAATACTATCCCAATGGTGGGTATGCCCCCAATCAGCTTTACCATCAATTTTTGATTTCACTAGTGCAACTGATACAGGATTCGTAATGGCGTTTGACCATCTGGCATCATCGTTGATAACATCCACATGGTATCTGACCACATTTCCGTCTACTTGTACTACGTTGTAAGCGCCAGAAGAAAAGTTAACGGTGTTGTATATACCCTTGTCGTTTGCATTCTCTTGCAGTAAAATATTGAATACCGCTGGCTTTCCAGTGATACTATCCCAATTGTGGGTATGGTTACTGTCCGATTTTGAATTCCAGTAGGTAATTTGGGCATCTGTTACAAAGCGTCTATTTGCATTTGCATTAATCCAATCGGCTGAAAAAGCTGATTTGACTAAGTTGCCATTTGCATCTGAAATAACAGGAACCGCATTAGTTCCATCTGCAAAGTCAGAAATACGGACTGTTTTTGAAAGTATTCTTCCTTGGCGAAGGTCAAAAACGATGTGGGTGTTACCAAAACACGTGTCTTTGAAACCGATGCCATACCAAGAACCAATTTGGAGGTTGTAGCCTGTAGTCGTTGCGCTATCAGCGTTACCAACAGAAATGTGACCACCAACCAAACCATTAGCTGGTATGAAAGATACTTTTCCTTGTTCGAGAGATATTGAGTGATATGAAGCTTCATCAAAGTTAGCAATAAAAACTTTCTTAGACTGCATTTGACCAGCTCTAGTATCAAAAATAATTTTCGTTTTGTTCCCATTAGTATCCTTGAATCCGATTCCATACCAAGAGGCAATCTCAAGGTTGTAGGTCGTTGGTGTTGCACCATCTCCAGTACCGTAGGCAAAGTAGCAGTTTGGGTCAAACATGACTCTTCCCGTCATCGTACCACCTGCGAGTGGTAGATATGCACCAAGTTCACTTCTGTCTACTTTTCCGTTCCAGTAAGATACCTGAGTATCTGACACCAATCTTTTACCTGTTGTGGTAATAAGATTATTCACATCAGTAAAATAGGAAGCATGAAATCCATCCAATAAGTCAGCGTTCAAACCAGAGCCAATTCCATGGTTATTTTCTGACCAGATTCTCTTGTGAACCAAAGCTCCAGCGTCAGTATAATCGGTTCTGATGTATAAATCAAAGTTTCTTTGGTAAATAGTTACCGCAGAACTTCCTGGTGAATGTAGTGTAATAGATGGATGCTTGGTATTATCCGTTGTTATAACTGCTAGTTTAGAATCAGACCAATGCGTACCACCAACAGCTTGTATTTCAACTTTACCTGTCAGATAGCCCCCTGAAAGAGGTAAATACGCTCCTAATTCAGTTCTGTCCACCTTGCCATTCCAGTAATTAATCTGCGTATCTGAGACAAAACGTTTAGTAGCACTTGTATTAATCCAGTCTGCAGAGAAGGCAGATTTGACTAAATTGCCACTTCCATCCGATACAACAGGGACGGCATTCTGTCCATCTGCGAAATCTGAAATACGAACGGCTTTGGAAAGGATTCTACCAGCACGTGTATCGAATACGATTCTTGTGGTATTGTCTATTGTTGATTTAAACCCAATTCCATACCAAGATGCTATTTCAATATTGTACGAACTAGGTGTCGCACCATCACCAGTACCATAACCAATGTACTCAGAGCCTCCAAAGTTTATCTTAGCTCCAAATGTCATATTTCCTCCTGTAAGAGGCAGATACGCACCAAGCTCACTTCTATCTACTTTACCGTTCCAGTAAGATACTTGAGTATCTGTAATGAACCTCTTGTTTGCATTAGTCACGATGTTATTGGCATCCGTAAAATATGCTGCATGAAACCCATCCAGTAAGTCAGCATTTAGCCCAGAACCAATGCCATGATTCTTTTGACTCCATAATACATTATCAGAAGTACTTCCAAAATCTCTTATGTAGAGATTTCCTGATTTTTCATACAGAGCGACTGACGAAATAGTGGGCGTATGAAAAACAATCGCTGGTGGCTTACTAGTATTTGAGGTTGTTATAACTAGTTTAGCTGTATCAATCGATGTATTTCCATTGGTAAGATCAATACCTTCAGCAAATACCTCAAGTCTACCAGTTACCTTACCACCTGAAAGCGGTAAATAAGCTCCAAGTTCAGCTCTATCAACTTTTGCATTCCAGTATGAGATTTGTGTGTCTGCCACAAATCGTTTGTTAGCATTGGAAATAATGTTATCTACATTTGTAAAATACGTGGCATGGTATCCATCCAAAAGGTCAGCATTCAATCCAGAGCCAACCCCATGATTGAGTTGAGTCCAAATTTTATTATGAACATTTGCTCCAGCTTGAGACATATCACTTCTAATGAATAAATCAGCATCTTTTTCATAGATTGTGATTACTGATTTGTTTAGTGTATGTAGGCAAATAGAAGCGTTTTTAGTATTATCCGTATTTACTACTGCTAATTTCGATTCCGACCAGTGAGTACCACCAACAGCTTGTATTTCAACTTTACCTGTCAAATAGCCACCTGTAAGCGGAAGGTAAGCGCCTAATTCAGTTCTATCAACTTTACCATTCCAGTAATTAATCTGTGTGTCAGACACAAATCGTTTGGTAGCACTTGTATTGATCCAATCTGCCGAAAAGGCTGATTTGACTAAATTGCCACTTCCATCCGATACAACAGGGACGGCATTCTGACCATCAGAAAAATCTGAGATGCGAACAGAGCTTGCAAGGATTCTACCAGCACGTGTGTCAAAAATGATTTTCGTTTTGTTCCCATTAGTATCCTTGAATCCGATTCCATACCATGAGGCAATCTCAAGGTTGTAAGTGGTTGGTGTTGCTCCATCCCCAGTACCATAACCAACGTAACAGTTTGTATCAAACATGACTCTTCCTGTCATTGTACCACCCGCTAGAGGCAGATAAGCACCAAGCTCACTTCTATCTACTTTACCGTTCCAGTAAGATACTTGAGTATCTGTAATGAACCTCTTGTTTGCATTAGTCACGATGTTATTGGCATCCATAAAATATGCTGCATGAAACCCATCCAGTAAGTCAGCATTCAGCCCAGAACCAATACCATGATTCTTTTGACTCCACAATACATTGTCGGAGGTACTTGCATAGTCTCTTATATACAGATTACCAAGTTTTTCATATAGTACTACTGCGGAGATACTTGGCGTGTGAAAAGCAATAGCAGGAGGCTTACTAGTATCTGTTGTTGTTACCAGTAGCTTAGTTTGTCCTAAAAAAGTATCCCCATTTGTTAGGTCAGTCCCCGAAGCATATATTTCAAGTCTACCAGTTACTTTACCACCAGTGAGTGGTAGATATGCACCAAGTTCAGTTCTATCAACTTTTGCATTCCAGTACGAGATTTGTGTGTCAGACACAAATCGCTTATTAGCATTGGAAATAATGTTATCTGCATTTGTAAAGTATGTGGCATGGTATCCATCCAAAAGGTCAGCATTCAATCCAGAGCCAACTCCATGATTGAGCTGAGTCCAAATTTTATTATGAACATTTGCTCCAGCTTGCGACATATCACTTCTAATGAACAAATCAGCATCTTTTTCATAGATTGTGATTACTGATTTGTTTAGTGTATGTAGGCAAATAGAAGCGTTTTTAGTATTATCCGTATTTACTACCGCTAATTTCGATTCCGACCAGTGAGTACCCCCAACAGCTTGTATTTCAACTTTACCTGTCAAATAGCCACCTGTAAGCGGAAGGTAAGCGCCTAATTCAGTTCTATCAACTTTGTCATTCCAGTAATTAATCTGTATGTCAGATACAAATCGTTTGCTTGGGCTTGTATTAATCCAATCTGCCGAAAAGGCTGATTTGACAAGATTACCATTTGCATCCGAAATTACAGGGACAGCATTGGTTCCATCTGCAAAATCAGAGATACGGATAGCCTTCGTAAGGATTCTACCAGCACGAGTATCAAGAACAATTCTTGTAATATTGTCTATTGTTGATTTGAACCCAATCCCATACCAAGAAGCGATTTCAAGGTTATAAGTTGTTGGAGTTGCACCATCTCCAGTACCATAGGCAAAGTAACAGTTCGGGTCAAACATAACTCTACCTGTCATCGTACCACCTGCGAGTGGCAGATACGCACCAAGCTCACTTCTATCTACTTTACCGTTCCAGTAAGATACCTGAGTATCTGACACCAATCTTTTACCTGTTGTGGTAATAAGATTATTTACATCTGTAAAATAAGAAGCATGGAATCCATCTAATAAGTCAGCGTTTAAACCAGAGCCAATACCGTGGTTATTTTCTGACCAGATTCTTTTGTGAACCAAAGCTCCAGCGTCAGTATAATCGGTTCTGATGTATAAGTCAAAGTTTCTCTGGTAAATAGTTACCGCAGAACTTCCTGGTGAATGTAATGTAATCGATGGATGCTTGGTATTATCCGTTGTGATGACTGCCAGCTTAGAATCAGACCAATGCGTACCACCAACCGCTTGAATTTCAACTTTACCTGTCAAATAGCCACCTGAAAGAGGTAAATACGCTCCTAATTCAGTTCTGTCCACCTTGCCATTCCAGTAATTAATCTGCGTATCTGAGACAAAACGTTTAGTAGCACTTGTATTAATCCAGTCTGCAGAGAAGGCAGATTTGACTAAATTGCCACTTCCATCCGATACAACAGGGACGGCATTCTGTCCATCTGCGAAATCTGAAATACGTATAGCTTTTGATTGAATTCTTCCTTCCCGAAGGTCAAAGACTATGTACGTATTTCCGTAGCAAGTATCTTTAAATCCAATTCCATACCAAGAGCCAATTTGAAGGTTATAGGTTGAGGTCGTTGCTCCATCACCAGTACCGTTGCCTATTGTATTTACACCACCGCCACTAAACCTAATAACCCCTGTCATTGTTCCGCCTGAAAGAGGAAGGTAAGCAGAAAGTTCATTTCTCTCAACCTTATCATTCCAGTATGAGATTTGTGTATCTGTTACTAGCCTCTTATTGGCATTTGTAACTAGGTTGTTTGCATCTGTAAAATAGGAAGCATGGTATCCATCCAATAAGTCAGCATTTAGCCCAGAACCAATACCATGATTCTTTTGACTCCACAATACATTGTCGGAGGTGCTTGCATAGTCTCTAATATACAGATTACCAAGTTTTTCATATAATACTACTGCGGAGATACTTGGCGTGTGGAATGCAATAGCAGGAGGCTTACTGATATCTGTTGTTGTTACCAGTAGCTTAGTTTGCCCTAGAAAAGTATCACCATTTGTTAGGTCGGTTCCCGAAGCATATATTTCAAGTCTGCCAGTTACTTTACCACCAGAGAGTGGTAGATATGCACCAAGTTCAGTACGGTCAACTTTACCATTCCAATAGCTAATTAGAGTGTCAGTGACAAATCGTTTGTATCCATTTGTATTAATCCAATCGGCTGAAAAAGCTGATTTTACCAAATTCCCATTGGCATCTGAAATAACAGGTACTGCGTTAGTACCATCTGCAAAATCAGAGACACGAACAGCTTTAGAAAGGATTCTACCAGCACGCGTGTCAAATACAATTCGAGTCGTATTATCTACAGTTGATTTGAATCCAATACCCCACCAAGAGGCTATTTCAAAGTTATATGTACTTGTTGTAGCATTATCACCATTGCCATAACCAATGTAAGAGTTAGGGTCGAAAGAAATCTTTGCGCCATACGCCATATTCCCCCCTGTGAGAGGTAAGTATGCCGAAAGCTCGCTTCTATCTACTTTGCCATTCCAGTAGCTTGCCTGAGCATCAGTGATAAATCGGTTGTTGGGGTCTTGAGCAATGAAACTTGGATTAATACTACCAACCGACAGTGCTCCAATAACCATTGCTTGAGAGAGTGGCTTCCAGATAGCATCACCCTCAGCAGAGGAAGCCTTGACCAGAACTTGGTCAAAGCTTCCTGCTGAGGGAAGAACTGCTAGGCTTTTTACCTTTTGTCTCCCGTTACTCCATGTTATGAGCTTTTCTACAGGCATAAAATGTGAGATTAAAGTTCAATAATACCTGCAACCTCAAATAAGATTGCATTGGCAGACACAGCAGTGCCTACGATTTGAGCAAAAGTGTCTGTACCAGCTACGGGTACGGTAGATTTTGGATCGCCAGCATTTTGAGAGAGGTAGACTGGTTGCCCAGGCGTTAGACCTGCATAGCCTGCATTGATGTTTCCGAAAAACACTTCTGCATTGGCACCATTGGCTACGGCTGTTTTTACATAACCAACCGCCATTTTGGCAATGTTTGTACTAACCGCTTTCACAGCTTTGCCAGTACCATCGATTGCAACGATGTTGTTTGCAGAAAGTGCCTCACCTGCAACCACAATCATAGATTCAGGACCTACGTTATCAGGCAAAAGCGAAAGGTCAATCTTACCAGCGCCATTGAGTTCTGGCACTTTGCCTGATTGAGCTGCAGTACCTCCAGCAACAGTAGTAGGTAAAGCAGATTTGTCGATTTTACCTGCACCATCCAGCTCTACTATTTTACTTGCGTCTCCAGCGCCTGTGGATACGGTAACCGATTTGACGACTTTTTGTCTACCTGTGACAGAGTCCCTAGAAATTAAATCCTTTGGCATTGTTAATCGTTATTTAGGATTATTGGTTGTGAAAAGTTAATATTGATTTCGTCTGGTGAAATAGAGTTACCTGCCGTTTGTGAAAGTCCTTGGTTGGGAGCTGTAGGGGTTAGTACTCCCATAGGACCGATAAACATAAGTGTGTTGGATGGTAGTCCCCAATTAGGTATTTCAGCCGTACCTTCGACCTGTATAAAACACTCTTGTCCTGCGGTAGCCGAATGGAGTGCAATACCTGTCGCTAGCCCATAGTTTTCAATATTATGTGAGTCATATCTATAGCTACGGTCTATACCATCATTCTCGTGAACTCTTACGACATATCCTCTGGTGATTTCCTCTTGAGCAATGGTACGTTTCCAACCGATGCCTTTCAGAACTATGGTACTTCCATTCTGGTTGATGACCTGTTTGGTAGAGTTGTCCAATTTATTTTGAATGTTTTCCACCAAACCCATCATACTTTTCTGGAACTGACTATTACTTTCTTCGAGTGTTTTTGAAAAATCATTGATGGCAGAGTTCTTATCGGGAATTTTAGAAAGTAGAGAGATGATATTTTTCCGAAAAAGAATAACCAACATCACGACTGCTACCAGAATGAAAGCAATAAGCTGAATGAGTTTATTCTTTTCTTTGCTTTTGTCCTTATCTTTCATAGGATTGATTTTTGGGGTAGCAGATGTTTGTTCTTTGTTACTGAAGCTTTTCTTAGTGTTTACTTTTTGCTATTCAACTTTCCTCCCAAGAATCGAAATATCAAGAAGACCACGAGGAATAATGACAAAATGAAAGCCAAGAATTGTAGGAGCTTTTTGGACTCAAAAGCTTCCAGTGGTACACCTTCTGAACTTTTCCTCACCACTATTTTACCCTGTACCATAAAAGCTTTGAACCATTGCCCAGCTCTTCTAAAGATTTGATAGCTTCTATCAAACAAATCAAGAGGCTTCTTGAGCAGTCCCAAATGATCGTATTTTGTACCAGCTACATGGGTCACGTTGAAATACGATGGATAGATAAAGTTGGTCACAAAGATGTCGTTGATATAGTATCCGATTGATGGATTCGCAATGGGGTCAGCTAGCTCAACTAGGAATTCAACCTCTTGGGTATTATCCTCAAAATCCTTTCCTCTCACGATTCTTTGTCCGTATGGGTCGATACACATTTCGATGATTTCCTCAGAAAGAACCTTTGTAAGGTGGTTTTGTGTGTATTCTTGTGTAACCCAATCTGTCAATCTTGCCTGAGCGTAGGGAATATTTGTTGTAGAATCATACCAATGTGTTCCGTTGAACTTGTTTTCTGTTTCCTCAAGGATTGATACTGTCCAAAAACCTGCTGGTATTTCTCCAAACGTCCGAAAAGCTCTTACCTCACCCGATACATCCCATTTGGGTGAAACATCTCTCTGGAGTTGAATTTGAATAGCCTTAGCAATTTGCTGGAGTAATTCATACGAGATTTTCCCTGTTTTGTCTAAGAGTGCAATCTTTCTATACTCCATTGGTTGCTGGTGGTGTTATTGGAGGTTTCTTCATCTTTCGAATCGCCCATCTAATTAGCCAGAATAGCAGGATAGGAACTAGGATAACCGTTGGCAGAAACCAGATGATGTTTTTCTTGAGAAAAGCTAGATACTTGTTTTCTTGCTCTTCTGGTGGAGTGCCCGCTGAATCACTACTAGAGTCGGCTTCTGAATCTTTTGTGTCTGTAGCTACCGTTTTGCTATTTCCCCCACCAAGGATTCCAAATAGCCCTTTTGCTACATCTAAGATTTTCCCAAAAGTGTTCCCTGAAGAGTTGGTATTCGTATTTGTCCCTCCAGATACAGGTGGTTTGTCGTCTTTTAAACTATCTAAGCTCTCCCAGTATGAAAGCGTACTAACGACATAGTAGGTTTCTCCATCTTTTGCTTTGAATTCTAAGAAAGTGTTTTTGTCTCCAGAAATTCCTTGAACGGTTCGACCAGTGAGCTCACCAAGGTACGCACCATAATAGGCAGCATACGCAAGGGATGAAATATCGGGAGCGATGAAGTATTCTGCATAAGCGACATCCTCCTTTACATATAAGTATTTTGCCATTTTTGTGGTGATTAAATGGGGCTACAACTTTAAGTTGTAGTCCTACAAATGTTACTAGTTAAGTAGTTGTAAAACAGCGCTTTTCTTTTTGTGTTCTTTTAAAAAAAGTTGTAGCCCTATGAATTTTGATAAACAAGTGGTTTGTATCCTAGCCCTCTAATCAACCTTCTTAATTGCAAAGGGCTAATCAATCGGGCATCGACTTTAGGTAAAGGAAATTGTGCTTGAGTAAGTGCTTCATAACACACTTCTGAGCAAAACTTATGCTCAGGGTTGTCCAGCACGGCAGTTCTATACACCATTCCTACCACTCCGATGGCATCATATTTCTTGCCTTCGTTTTCTACAAAATACTGATAGGCTTTTTCCCAATGCTGTGACCCGATTTGATAGACCTCATATCTTTTCGGGTCAATGGGTTCAAAGTTTCTAAACCCAACTCCTTGACTGAGCCATGCAGAACCTCGTCTCCACGCTCTTTCATCGAAAAGGATTTCGCAATGAACCCATTCTCCTTTGCCTCCCACTGCCATCATTCGTTGCCATAGGTATGAATCTTGGTTGCGGAAGCTTTCGAACAGTAGATACATTAGACTAGAATTCCTAAATCGTTTGTGACAATATCAAAACCACCGTGTTTACCTAGCGTGCGAAGGATGTAATCGTGAGCCTCTCCAGTAGTATTTGCAAGTGCATATTTCAAACTCTTACCAGCAATACCGTACTTCGTTTTTGCCGTTGCATCGCCTTTGTTGTAAGAAACTACCACAGAAGCTAAATCATCAGCGCCGTAGATATCCAAAAGGTTTGCTAGTTTTAGTGCTCCAATGTGAATATTCAGTTCTGCATTGTAGAGGTCGTTTAGGCTTGATTTCTTAGAGATTTCTACTAGACTTCTATCGAATTTATCGACTGCATCAATGATTTTTTCAGCACGAGTTTCGCCAAGGTTTTTCTTTAAAATAGCCTCATGAGCATCAGGAACATAGTTCTTATACTTCTTTGCTACTACGATGGTATCCGTTGCGGTGATTGGCATCAATTGCATGGCACCTCTTGCACCACTTGATGACTTTGAAAACTCAAGCTTTTCTGGGTCGATTTCTGTCACCATAACACCCCAAATCATCCACGTAGGTACTTTGGTTAGCTCCGAGGCGTGTGCCACGTAAGAGCCAAATTTTGGCATTAGGGTATCTTTGATGAAATTCGCCCATTTCTGACGTGAGGCAGCGTTAAACTTTGAGGCATCTGAATCGTCAACAAGCGGAAATGTACCTGCAACAGTTGGATTGGCAAATCCAGAAAAACCGATGGCTAGACTGTTTTCTACAGCACGATTGATGTTGAAAGTATGTACGGTATCAGCATTGTCAGCATACTGCAGATAGAAAGCATCATCTGTTTTGGCTAATGCTTCAGCCTCCGTTTTCTTTCGATTCAAGAAATAGTATCCACCGATGGCTAAAAGAAAAACGGTAAGAACAACAAGAAGAATTTTTGCGAATTTGTTCATTTTATAAAAACTTGGTTTTGCTACCAAAAAAGAATAACCGGGCTTGCTTAAATGCTAAATGCCAGGAATGAATTGGTAGCAAAAATCCAAGATTGACGGACAATTTTAAACTAGGGAATGTTGGTTTTGCTACCAATGATATTTTAGAATGGTTAGGTATCGGATAATTACTTGTTTCTAGCTTCTTGGAAAGCAATCCTTTTTGCCTCCTTACGAGATAGGTTATACGTAGTGACCTTTTTGACCTCTTTTACTCCAGAGCGACGTTGAAGCTCTTTGGCTCGCTCATCTACATCTGAAATAGAGATAGGCTTGTCAACAGCACCTAGCCCTTTGGCTTTTTTTAAGACCGAGAGCGTGAACAGCTCCGTTTTAGCGCCTTTTTTGCATTTGTACACTTCTTTATCATCTTCATGTTTACGTGAGACGATAGTATATGTACCTTTCTTTGATTTTAGCTCACCGATGTACTCTACTTGTTCATCGATGTCAAATCGGAAGCCTTTTTTCTTTTTTCCTAAAGAGAACATGATTTTTAAGGTATTTAGTGATTTGATTCTTTCTAAAGTAAAATATTAATCCAACCAGCATCGCTAATCCAAAAAACAGACCTGCAAGGATATACTTGAGTTCTATATCGGCTACGTAAAATCTTGTAGGATCCTCAGGAGTGAAGAGCAACTCTTTGTCATACAAGAGTGGTAAGCGCTTATCAAAGAATTGATTCATTTCTTTGACTGTAACGGCACCATCTGCATTGTAATCTAAAGCGCTATTACCTGAGTAAGCATCTGAGCCTTTTCTATAGAGTACATAGTTCTCAGCCTTTTTGAATGCGACTGGATAATGCACCAGCGCATAAAGCTCGTAGGCTGAATCGGGTGCTCCATATTGTTTCACTCGCATTCGTAAGTATTTGCGAACATAGTACAGATATTCAATTGGACTTAGCGTTTTCAAGTGCTCGACTGTGGTTTGCAAATCCTTTGCCGTAGCTTTAGTAATCTGTATATATCCAACAGCACCGATAGCATTGACGTTTGGAAACTTCATGCTTGACTCAGCATTGAAGACAAGCGTTAACCAGTTAGGGTTTTTGATACGAATTAGCGGATCGGAACAAATATCCCTAACCTCTTTTTCGAATGCGACTTTATCGACATTCCAACCTAGTTTGTTTAGACAGATTAGGGACATTTTACAATTGTAATTTTTAAAATGTTGCGTTAATACGCTTATTTCGATGTTTTTGGGGTCAAATTGTAAAAGCTTGCTTAAAAAGTTTTACGTTTAGGTTTTCCCCATAATCCGAAAAAAACACCTGCTTGATAGGAAACCCATACAATCGAAATCAGACCTGAAGTCATTGAAACGATGATAGAAGCGTATTGTAACTTTTCTGACACAAGCTCTTTTTCTTCCATATTATTTGGCTGAAGTAGCGGCTAAAACGGTTACTAATGCAGGGACAATAATCTTAGTAAGGTCGAGTACATTAGACCAAAAATCTCCTCGTTTCATGAATTTCTTCTTTTTTACTGGAGCTTTTTGAGGCTTTGGCTTCTTCGCATTTTGTGGTGCTTGTGGTTGAAAATCGGCTGAGTCACATACGTAATTTTGCTGGATGACAACCACCACACTAGGAGGTGATAAGGTATCTTGACTGAGGGTTTGTGAAAAACCTAGCATCGGAATGAATCCGAATAGTAAGCAAAAGATGATTTTTTTCATGCTATTTTAACTGCTTTAGAATTTCGTTATTTTGACTTGAGAGATGGTTGAATTGAGCCGTGAAGTCAGCCTTTTGTTCCTTGAGAGCCTGTTTAAGTTCGTTGATACCATTTTGCTGGTTAAGAGAATCTTTCTCTAGTACCGCAATACGTTCACCGTGCTTGTTTTGCCTCTCTTGAATGTCTTTGATTTCTTCCTGTCTTGCGTCAATTCTTTCCTTCGTCTCTTCAGTTTTTGTTCTAAAAATCCACACCACCAGAGCAACTATTCCAGATACAACAATCGGTGTGAAAATTTGCTCATAATTAACTTGTAGTAACATATTAGTGGTTAGTAGAATCGTACATTTGAGCTATCTTTCTTTTTGCCTCTTCAAAGGCTTTTTCTATTTCGCTATTTGAGCGCATGGACAATCGGTCTCTGGGTCTTCGGTATGGTTTTCTTGATGGCGTAGATGGATTCTGTGTTTTGGGTATTTTTTCTTCCAATCTAGCGAATGCCGTATCCGTCGCATCAAAATAGTCCAGTGTTCCGAATTCAGGGACTGTATCTAGTTCGGATAGCTTCAAGTCAGCCTTGTCAATATCGACTGTATCCTTTTTCTCTGGTGTTTCAATGCCTAATAGATTGTCCACTACTTGATATTGGGCATCAGAACAGGAGAGTAAACTAATGCCGATTAATGAGCCAATGATTAAGAGCTTTGACTTCTTTGCTGTTGAGCTTCCAGAACTCTTGGTAGTTGAGGATGATTGCATCTTGTTTTCGTCTTAGATGTGGGAAAATACCTTGTTTCCTTCGTGTTGGGTCGTAGGGAGAGCCTGTATTAAAGCCTCCAGTACGAAACCTTGTTTTGTCTCCTGCGATATTCCATTGGGTTACGACCTCAACGTGCCATTGGTTTTTTGACCAATTGAAAAGAGCAATATCACCTTTGACCACTGGCTCAGTGGTGATAGCTTTACCATGTCTTCGCTTAACTGCCGAAGCTTTGAGCCATGACAGCGCTCGTGGGGTGGCCATGACTGGAAGCCTGTTACACTTACCAATGTAAATGATTCCACTTGAGCAATAGGCTGAGCCTTTTGGCACACCTGCCGTTTTGTTGATTTTGTCGATAAGAAAGCCTCTATTATTAGGTCTTTCCAGATTATGATAGAGGCTTTTCATCGTGTCTACCACCGCTTGCCTAATCAGGAATTGGTGATTGGACTGGCTAAGTACATGATGGCAAATGAGAAAGCTTTGGCATATACCAAATACAAGGCTTGCTTTACCTGAAATTCGTCTGAGCAATTGAGAAACCATTTCGATATTAAGTTATGTTCGGGTGCTTCGTGATTGTTTCTGAATCGGTACACAACGCTCCAGTTGATAAGCAAGGAGACGTCTACAATGAGCCACATAATCGACCAGTGGTTGAGCTTGATAATGAAGTCAATCCAAGCCGAACGTACTGCCATTGAGATGTCTGTCCCCTCAAGTTTCACCAAGTGATTGAGATAGCTTGAAATAGCAAAGAGTGCCAAAGTGAATAGTGTGGTAAGAATCCATCGTCTTGCTACCGAGTACCCTTTGCCAAAGAATGGCTCAGAGGGTAGTTCAACTACGTCTTCCTCTAATTCTTCACCATCAATCTGGATTTCATTTGCCAGTTTTTTGGCGTCCTCAGCAAATCCCTTGAGTGTTTCCGCCTTTGTGAGATTTCCTGCTAAGGCTTCATGCCTTGACTGAGCCATGAAGGTTGCAACGTTGTCGAGAAGAGCCTGCCTTTCATCTATTTTTTGCTGTTTCTCAGCTTCTTTTTGTTCTTGTTGCAGTTGTTCGACTCGTTGCAATTCTAGCTCAGCATCTTGCTTTCTCTTTTCAGCTTGTGCCTTGAGTTCTTCGATATTGATATTTTTATCCAAATTCTTTCCCATTGCCATTGAGGATTTAATTTTTGAAGGATGATAGGGCAAACTTCATTGCCCAAAACATGAGGAATGCTAAAATGATAGCGAATCCTCCGAGTGCCAGAAACAGATAGAATGCGACATTCTTGATTGTTTCAGTTTCCATTTCTACGTTGGTATTTACGTCGATTTCAGGCTTTTTCTTGCCCGTAATGAAATCCTTGATTTCGTCGGTAGAAAGGATGTTGGCAAGGGTATCTAAGATGTTTGCCATTACTTTGCCTTGAGTTTTGTGAGCCTAGTAAGTACACTATCGTAGGCTGCAGTTGCGTAGAGCTTATGGTCAATAAACTCCGTTAAGAACGTCCCGTCTTTGAAGTATTTTCGGTTGTAGTCATTAGCTATCCAAATCAACTCCTTGTCAGTTAGTTCCTTTAGAGTATGGCACAAATCACGCATTTCACCATACCATACCTTACTATACCATGCCGTAAAATAGTTGTGAGCCTGTTCTACAATTACTTTTCCTGTGGTCTTTGTCCATTCCTCGAAGACTGACTTTTCCTGAGCCGTTGGAGGCTGGTATTCAGGGCTTGGTGCATCACTTGGAGGAGTGTTTAAGCCTTTGTCTTTACCGAGATTGAAAATAAAGTATCCGATAAGTCCAATGGGCACAAGAAACAAAAGGATGGCTGTGATGGGCTTTGTGACCAATAAGGTCTTATACCAGTTTAGCTTTTCTTTCATTTTTTTTGTCTTTATAAGCACGATAACTAGAATAGAAGAACAGACTAAAAAGCAAAAAGAAAAAGCCATACAAAACCACTTTCAAAATCCCAGCTCCAGTTGAATCGGAGATTCCAGATTGAGGGTCATCATCTTGGCTAACAATTACAGAGCTTGACTCTCCAGAGGAATCGACTTTTGGAAGGGCTTTTGACTGTGGCTTGCTATAAGATACATAATCACTAGCGACCCACCCGATTGCCTTCCCTTTGGCATCAAATACCTTCAAAAAGGTAATGGTAAGGTATTTCTTGGTGCTTTTGTCGGTGTATCCTACAATGTTACCATAGCTAACGATTTTCAATTCCTTCTTGAGTGTATTAGCTTCTGGTCGAAGTTTCACACCTGAGGTAGTATTGCAATACAAAGGAACTAGCTCAGTCTTTTCATCTGCTTTTTTAGGTTGTTCACCATTATCTGCAAATTCAAGTTCGCTTGGCTTGAACCATAAGTAGGTTAGGTACTTTTGATTGACAGCATCAACCAACAATGGCTCATCCAAATCAACTGCGGTATAGGCAACTGTTTTCTTCGTGGTTTTATCTACTACCGTAGTGGTTTGTCTAATCCTACCTAGCAAAGCGCCTTTGGGATACGTAATCACGCTTGGTTTGGCATCTGAAAAGATGAATGTCAATCCGTAAGCGGTTGTAGCAGAGACTTTCACAAGCCTTCCTTGAGCCTGCCTCGTGTCGGCAGTGGTCAGGGTGGTGAGATAATCGAGAAAGTTCATACTATTCATCCTTTTTTAGTTTGGGGAAAAGTTTTGAAAAAAGCTTAGAAAATCCTCTTACACCAAAAACTACGATGGTTACAAAGAGCGCCATGAAAATTGCGCCAATTACGAAGTCAATGAACGTGTAAGCTTTTTCCTTAGCTTCTTCCTTGAGTGTTTCCCTTACTTCATCTTTAGTCATCATGAGAAGATTTAAGGGTGAGAGAGCAAAGTCTTAGAAAATCAGGAGAGTACTTTGCTGACTCTCCTGATTTTAAATTTTTCTACTAGAATTTTTTACTTGTCAATGGGCTTCTTTTTCTTTCCGCCAAAGATTTTTTTAGCGACATATACACCACCAACGATAATCACAGCACCAATACCTGCTGCCCAATACCAAGCCATACCAAGGATTTTTATTGTGGTTGAATCAGTTGAAGCGTTAGCAGTGCCAGGATTATTGCTAGAGCCTGAACCAGAGCCAGAGCCATTACCCGAACCAGAATCGCTTGAACCTGAAGTATCAGTAATTTTCGTTACTGAAGTGATGTTCGTCTCGCCTAATGCGGTTGCGCTTTCACCTGTGAAAAGTACAGAAGATGCACCAAAGATATTGGCAACTACTGTGTTGTCAAGCGCACCAACTTCTGATGCGTCCGCAAACTTACCTGCAATCTCTGCTGATGCTCCTAATTGTACGAGATACTCCTTAGTCTTGAAAAACCACTTTTTAGAGGGGTTCAAGCTTGGTCGTGGGTCGAATACGATGGCAACAGGATCCGTAATGTTTGCTACCTTTAAGGCAGCGACTTGATAATTTATCGCAGCATCATTTGCATCGGTTGCTGTGAAGATTAGCTCACCTTCTTTAATGTCTGTCGAAGGGTGCTTTTTGTTGAATGTTAAAGCCATTTTGCTATGTATTAATTTAAAATGAGAGTGAATTCGTGGTTGCTTTAGGTTACAAAGGTTGTAGGAGTCGCATAAATCCTGACGCTAGTTTTCGCTCAAATACGCTGGAATACGCTCGAATACGGTGTAATTGGCTGTAGTGCGTTGATATTAGCTCTAGTACCTTCGGTTTTTGATAGTACTAATCCATTCAAGCCATTCATAGAACTTACCTTCGTCCTTCATAGAGTTGATTTCGAAGTCTGAGGGGTTGAGTTCTCTACAGAGATGTACAACCCATGCAGGGAGACACTTTCCTTTATAATCGTTCAAGTCTAGTTGATATTCATGCAATAGATAGTCTGCATAAACCGCCATTAAATCCATGTAGGACCTTAAATGCAGATTATGTTCCTTAGCTAATGTTGAAAGATAAACTAGGTCTTTGCGTGACACGATTATTTGTATAGGTTCCTAATAAATTGATGAATGTTGAAATCGGATTGTTCTACAATATCAACATCCTGCCAGTCGTCGTTGTATTCAGGGGGAATCCAGAAATAGCCCAAATAATTGATTCTAAATCGTCTATTACAGGGTGTTCTGAATTCCCTAAGAATGGCTCTTTGCATTCCAATTTGGTCATATTCCTTGTTTTTGATTTTGCGGGCAACCTCCGAAACCTCGACTAGCTTAGTTGTGGTGGATGTAGGGGAACAATCTCCAAGGGCTTTGTTCGAGGTCTGATTGTTCTTTTTTTTTGAGCTTCTTGAATGATTTGATTTTCTCTATCCTCAAGGTCTTTTTTCGTGACATTCTTGCTGATAAGCTTCAAAAAGACATAGACACCCAACAACGAACCTAAACCAATAGCAATCACTAGGATACAAAAGGTAAAAAAGTAGAATCCAAATTTTTTCATAAGTCAATTATTTGGTCTTGTAACAGAAGATATTCGTTCCCACTTTCGTCGGTGGCGATAAAGTAGCCATTGTCCTCTTTGAAACTTAGATTTTCGTTCGGTAGAAGTATCCTGTAAGCCAAATTCATTTTGTTGGGAAATATCCTTTCTTTGTTTTCCAAAGTGACCTCTTTTTGTGCTTGGATATACAAATCACGTGGATATATATCATCTGAGAATTTCTGTTCATTGGACTGCTTGACAATGGCTCTTTGGAAATACTGCCAAAATGAGGGCGGTACATATTTGTATTGATGATAGATAAGAAATACATCGTTACAATTAATTCTATTGTACGCCAAGAGGTCAATATACTGTGGAAAATTTCTTACGTTCCCAGTTATACGAGAGCCCACATCATCGAGTATGGTGATGGCATTCTTCAACGTAAGTGCCTCCTGACAAAAGTCCTGAACCCTTCTGCCTCTATCTCTTACGACTGCCCAACAGTAATAATCCTCCTTACTTGCCCCAAAGCTTTGAATTTCATCGACTGTAATGACTTTGTAGTTCGGTAGCACAAAATTGGGGTTGATGAAACCTATGGCTTTCCTAATACCTGCTGGCTCAAAAGACTCATGAAACATAGGATCATATATCAGCACCTTTTTGATAAGTTTCATCTGCATTGCCATTGCTTGGATGATATAGGCAAGCTGAAGCACTGTTGTGGTCTTAGCGGTTTTTTGAGCACCGACAACAAGCCAGTTGAAGGCTTGTTGTTCAGCATTAGGAGGACTATTGGACAGGGCTTCTTGTATTCGTTTGTACAAGTGATAGTCCATAATTGTCTTAGCTACCAAGTAGCTGGTTTTTGAGTTCTTGTCGGAATACTTTTGGTACTGACTCCAAAATAGTATCAATATTGGTTTCGAAGTATTCTTTGGTTTCGCTTGACCATTTTTCGAAACATTGATTGATGGCGTCTTTTACTTGCTCATGTGAATGTTTTTCAGCATCATAAGCTAAATCCTTGATTCTGTTGGCTGATACTGTGACACAAACACCATTGGAGTGCTCATGAGAAACTTCCATATTGATACAATGCTCCTGAATGGCTTTTGTCTTTTCTTGAAGTGCTATTGGGTTTAATCCAAACATAGTTTTAGATAATATGTGTTAAAATGAGTTCAATGAATTGTCCAAGCTTCTCCATGTTAGGTTTTCTTGTTAGTGAATTTTTCTAAGAGTTGCTTACCATATTCCAGAGCGGGCTTTTTGTATTTGAGCGCCTTATCCACCAACATATCAGCACCAAGCTCGTAAATCGGCGTGGTCATAATAGTTGTGTACATACTGATAATATCCATTTCCGAGATCATCTGGTGTTTACCAGCCATGTACTCAAGTCGGTACTTTTGGAAGAGAGTATCTTCAAGCAACTCCAGTAAATCTTCTTCAATGTTCGTAGTGAGCTTGGTGAACTCTTTAAGTTTAATCTTGTTTTGCAAAGCGACTCTAATCTCGTCAGGCAAATCAGTGATTTCATCGATTTCATCAATGTCGTTTTCCTTTTCGTAGTCCTCAAGCTTTTTCTCTTCATCCAAATCCTTAACCACCATGGTGAACAGTACACGCATGGTCACACCCTTTTGGCGTAGCACGGAACAGATTCTTCGAGCGTTAATCTTTGCTTCTTGTCGAAGGTTCTTTTCCACCTGCTCGATGGGTGCTGCGAATGTAGCCTGTACTGGAGCAATGGTTGCCTGAGGATAATTGACAGAAGGTTGTTGTTGATACGGATAACTTTCCTGAGAAATTTCGCTCGTTTGTTGTGGAGTACCCGCCAAACCAAATAGTCCAGGACCTTGTGCAATGGCATTGATATTTTGGGCAAACTGCTGTGTGGATTCAATTGCGCTTTTGCCCTTATTGAAAGTATTTTTTAGATTCTCAAACATGATGTTTTATTTTTTGTCTAGTCTTTCGAATGCGTCTATAATAGCTTTTCCGATTCGCGTACTCTTAAAAAACTTCTTTCCCCAAAGCATGGTAGCTGTCCAGATGTTCTCTTTAACACGTGATTGAAAAGCTGAGGATGCTTGCAAGTATTTTTCCTCCAGTTGCTTGGTTTTCTTCTTTCTCCAACTCCATCGAAATTTTGTTTGAGCATAATGCTTTTCCACTGAGTGCATAATCAATGGTTCTAATTGAAGCCCTTGAGTAGTCAAAACCCCTTGCTTGATAAGCATCTCGAAAAGCGCCTTCAAATGGACTTGATTGAACTCCTCTGTCTTAGAAATCTGATTACGATATTGGAGGTTATTAAGTGCCTCCTGAAAGAAGGCATCCCAAAAAGCTGTGTCTCCTTCATCGTAGATTTTGCATACCTCCAAGGGTGCATGAGTGGCATCATCTATGTCAATTACCGCTAGTACTTTCATGTTTTTCTAAGAGTTCGGCAAAGTATTCAGGAGTATAATCTCTCTCCCTAAAATGAGGTTCATTAGCAAGTTCTGCCGCTATTCCAAAGACATATTCCAAGCCCTTAAGTAGTTCATCAAACTTTATGGACAATGCCTGATAGCTTGCCGTGTTCTCCTGTTGAGAAGCTTGTACAAGCGATAGTTTTTCGTACTGACTGCGATAATAAATTGCTTCCTGTTGTGCTTGCTGAAGCTGTGTTTCGAGTTCTTCAAGACGAAGCTTAATAGCGAACGAGCTTTGCGTCTGAATTTCTGGTTTTTTATCTGGTTGTTCCCCATCATATTGATTGTCGTTAACGGCGTTAACGCCATGTTTTACTTCGTTAACGCTAGCGTTAACACGTGTAAACGGCTGGTTAACAGCGTTTACACTATTTTCAGCGCTTTGAGTGAGAGGGTGTGGGGGCGTTAACGCCATTTTGGCTAAACCTGTAAAAAAACCTCCTTTAAAAAGTCCTGAAAATCCAGTTTTTGGCTTTCATTTTGTCCTTTTTCTCGGTTTTGAACTACCTCATATAGCTCAGAAAGTTCAGGTTCTGACAGACAGATATGAACTTTATGGGAATCATAATCAAGCCTGTTGATGTAGAGGAAAGTTCGGTTTAAAATCAGGTAGTTTAGCAAGGATGATAGCCCTTCAAATCCGAAAACACTAGCTTCAACTTCAAGATTTCGTTTAGTCTGTTCAGGTACTCTTGCCCCAATACCGACACGTGCGATATCCTCCATGATTAGTAAGGTTTTGAAATTTCCGCAATGAGTGTTACAGGATTTGAAATGACATTATTGTCTTCATCTTCAGTGTCAAAAATATTGACAGCAAGACCTAAATCATTAAGTTCCTTAGAGAGTGTATTGATAGCAGAGAGGTGTTGTCTTAATTGTTCAGACTTCTGATTTCTGATTGCTTCATCTTGTACATTTACTACAATATCAGTCATGTTCGTAGTTGTTTAGAAGAGAGAAAAAGTGTATTTTTGATAGTCTTTTCCAGAGATACTACAAAAACCTCACTCATCCTCTCTTTAGTTAGCATCTGCCTTTTTTTGTAAAGGTGTGATGGCTACACTTCGTACGCAAGCCCTGATACGCTTTTGAAACACTAATGAAACGCTTTTGAAACAATTCTAACTTTAGACCAATGAGAGGTATTACAAAAAAGAAATTAGGACTATACTTAATTGCGAAAGTAGAGCTACATTTAATCGCCACATTAACAAAGGGGGACTCCGCACAAAGCTTCCATCATTTTTTTATGAACGTAACACTTTTTATGGGGAGGAAATAGCGCTTTTGGAGAGGGTGTTTCAGGTAAGGCTATGTGTAAATTAGTTACGAAATCCAATGCCAATTTACAAAAGCCTCTAAACGAATTTAAGAGGCTTTTGTAAGTTAATTATACTAGCTATAACTAATCACTGGTTTCCACTTGCTTAGTGCCAATCAATAAAAGGACTATAAAAATAATTGGTGCAAGGAGAAATAGTAAGAACATATTCAATAAGCTCTTTTCTTTCACGATAGGCATTTTAATATCTCTATTTAAAGAAAATGGCTCATTAGTACTGTGTACTAACAACTCTGCAAAATCCTCTGCTGCCTTAGTCTCTCCCTCCAGATTTAGATGTAGTTTATCCTCTAGTCTATACTCATTTCCATATTTATAGATGTCTGGTCCTTTCACTACATTTTGGTTTTGCTCAATAGCCATCAATGTACCATCGACAATGCCTTTGTGATTATCGACGTCGGTAGCGGATGTTGCTAGCATAAATGGTAAATTAGGCAAGTTGCTTTCTAGTCGTGCGGTATCAATAATCGTTTTATAGTGTTGCGCTATTTCGTCAGCAGAATTGGTAAGAGCCATATCGTTATCACCATGTATGCAGAGTATTCTCTTAATGCCTGTTTGAGGGATGATGTACTTTAAGACGTTTAGCAACTTGATGATAGGCATCCTTCGAGATGAATCAACAAATGAATGTGCAAAGGGCTGTTTGAGCGCTGAAAGCTCCCACTGCTTGAGTGTAGAGCCACCGAAACCAGCATTGATAAATGCTACAGGACAATTGTTTTTTGAAGCTAATAAATCCCCTAATTTTCCCCATATCCCTCTTTTTTGCCAGAACTCAATATCATCCTTTATATTTAAGTAGTCAGTCGCCGTAGATTCGCTAAAATCTTTTAGAGATATAAATGCAGTATCAGTGTAATAATATTGATTTGTCATATCCTTAAAACTTGATGCAGGGATAATGACACGTTCATCTTTACAATAGTTAGCTCCCCATCCAACAGTGAAGCTATGTCCAATAATTGTATAAATATCTCCTACTGCTATGATAATGGAGGCATTTTCTTTGTTATTACTAATCTTAATTTCGTAGAGACCTTTTTCAAGCCTAATGTAAGTAAGAAATTCATTTGTTGTGGAAGTGACCTTTTTCTCATAAGCAACCCCACCATTGATAGGCGTAGCGATGATTTTCAAGGTTTTATTTCCATTTTCTATAATACCATTTAAGGCTATAGTCGCATTATCAGTATTGTCACGCTGAAAGGGTTGTTTGTTTTTTGGTGATATGATTTTCATTGGTTATTATTTGAGAGTGGTTGATTTTTGCTATAATACTTAAATTCTAAAACATTGAATGATATAAGAAAAATAGATGAATAAAACACTGACACATCGGTTTGAACAAAGAAAGTTAAAATGAAGAATATTAAAATTGATAGGAATATCCCTACAAAAGTCATTAAGTAAACTAAAATTGCCATTTTATTATTATCAACCATTGGTGAACCCTGTAGAGTGGCTGAATTCTACAGGGTGTACTTGCTAAAAATCTTCCTTAAGGGGTTGTTGTAGCATTTCGACCAGTAGTTCATTCTCTAAATATCCGTTGATAACCAGATTTGGGATACTACTATATTAAAGCATTTAGAGAGGGTTTCCATAGCTTTATGAATTTGAAATTCCATAGTCATGTTGGTCAAACCAATGCTGCAAATGTGAATGGAAGAGCGATGCTACAATTAGGCTTGGGTCGATTCTACTTCCATTTATTTCTGTTTTAAGCTTTTGGAACACTCTCTACAAGTATAAATCTCTGAACATTTGAAGGACGTTGTTTCTCCGCAGTCCTTTGAACATATTTTACATTCTAACTTAAACATCATAGGAATATCTGAATAGAAGTCTGAAAGACTTCTATAAGAATAAAATGGGCCATCGTATATTTTGAGTGGCTTAGAAACATCTAGTTTCAGATGCCAGATGAAATAAATAGTTTTGTATGTGCACTTATAAACTCTTTCTAATAAGAGCCAAATTGTATCTCGAGTAAAAAGGAGAATTTTACGAATTAAAATGAATAGATATTTCATTAGACTTATATTTATTTGCAATACGTTAGAATCCAGTTATTAAGCATTTTAATATGTGAGAGCTTTTCCAAATCTGCTTTGATATAAGGTTGTTCCTCTGGGACATCATCAGAACCAGCTATTGTATCCTCAAGCCCATATTCAATCTGATAGGTACATTTTTCATAGATTTCTAAAAACATTTGCTTCTCCAGCTTATTAAGTTTCGCCATCTTCAGATAAATTAAATTGCTACCAATTTTCAGAGCTCTACGTTGTGGCCGCAGAGCTGATCCGTTTGAAATTGGTAGCAAGAATGAAGTAAAATCGACTAAAGTATGTACTTGGTTGGTACTATTGCTATCGTAAATTCTTGTTGTGTGGAATATTGGCATTGTAGATGACAGCATATTTTACAAACCAGAATGCTAGAAAGAATGGATACCAAATAAAAAAAGTTATTCCTATAAGATGACCAGTAGATTTACTGTTATTTGGATCGTCAAAAAATGGCTCTAAGCTTTCTATTTCAACACCAGACTTGCATAATAACCAGATAATTGGTTCAAATACTAAACCTGCTATACTATAAATAAGTACCAATGGTAATGGAAAAAAAGTAAAGGCTATTACCCAAATACAACCATACAGAAAAATGAATGGAGATAATATTACCCTGAGCAACAACTTGCCTGTACTTTGGTACGATTGCTTATTTGTCATTCTATTTCGCTTGTGTTTTTTTCTTGTCTGCCTCAATATATTCTCTAAAAACCATTGCGGCGGTTTTTTCAATTTTAAGCATTAGCTTATCAAGCGTTTCTTCATACACATACTTAACTCTGTAAATTCCTTGATGAGTAGACCAAGAAACAGGTTTGTTATTTTCGTATCTAAAACAGTCAGCTTCAGGAACGAAAATCTCTGCAAGCAGTCCAAACTTTCTGAAATCCACTAAGGCTTGTATGAGTTCATCATTATCCTTGTAATCATTAAAATACTCTGAATTGAACACTTCTGGAAAGCATATCTCAAAATCATACTCTTCCATATCATCGTTCAACAAATCCTTTAAATCACTATTTTCTAATGAACCAGCAATCCAAAAAAGTCTGTTAATTTTAGCTCCACGAGCTTGGTCAAATCTTTCAACTGCTTCTTGATTATTTTTCATTTTGTTTTGCTTGTGTTTCTCCCTTATCTGCTCCAGTACATTCTGGAAATAGTATTTCTGTGAGTTCGTGATAAATTTCATTTATTCTCTTTTCCAGTTTTTCTTTCTCCAGACGGAGTCGCTTAATTTTTAACTCCATTATCCATTCGTAGCTTCCCTCTGCAAAGCCTTTTGAATAATCCTTTGTTTCTTCTTTTCTGTGTATTGCCATTTTTATTATCAACCATTGGTCAGCCTTGTAGAGTGGCTGAATTCTACAGGGTGTTTAGATTATAAATCGTCCTTAAAATTTTCTTCGATAAATGATTGTTGGAAAACATCCAAGTATATTTCATCTAGTTGGTCAAACTCTCCAAATTCGTGTTTATAGCCATGCCTATGGTTATTGTACCAATTCTCAAAAGTCAAAGCGCTAAATGAGGGTTTCCATTTGGCTATTTCTTGGCTTAATCTAGTGTGTAAGTTTTCGAATATGGGTTCACCTAGCGTAGATAGTGCATTTGAGAGCGCCATCGCTTCATGGATTTGAAATTTCATTATACTGTCGCCATAGTCAGATTCTTTATATTCGTACTCAAAATGAGAATGAAAGAGCGAAGCTACAATCAGGCTTGGGTCAAGTATCCAAAATGATGTTGAATTCTGCTTTTTATAATAAGCCTCTATCATTCTATTTTCACGATGAGTATAAGCCCTGAGGGCATTATACTCATGAAAGTTTATCAATATGCCTACTCGGTTCATAGGTCAATTATTTCGCAAGTGTCATCAACATAGAATATCCAATCGTCACCTGCCTCATCGGTGTAATACACTCTATTTCGTAGGTCGTTTGCTTCGCCTACATAAGTTTCACCTACTTGGATATCTGAATTGGTACTTCTTTTGCCTTCAATGGCAAGTACTCTAAATCTTACTGCGTCCATGATATTTTTGATTTGAATGTGATTGGTTACTACTACTTCTTTGGTGTTACTTTATTTGCAACTATCAGGAACTTGTTGAATCCTTCAATGGCTGAAAGAAGCTCTTTGATTGTATCTGACTGCTCTTTTTGACTTTGTTCGCTCTCCTTTTTGAGCTTCTGAAGCTCTGCTCTTAGCTTGTTGTTTTCGATTTCTTGCCTTTTGTAGGTTCGAATGATATGCTGAACTGCTTTATTTGCTGAGTGGTTAAACTTTTGGCTCATGACCTCATTGATGATTTCAACGATATCCTGATTTTCTCGACTGTTCAAATCTCGAAGGTTAATGATTTTGAGTTCCATATTGCTACCAATATTTGATTTATGAATTGCTGTTGAGTGATGTTACAATACTTTTGCTACCAAATAAGATCTACAGAAGAAAAAAATGCTTGTTTTCCTGGTTTAAATTGGTAGCAACTAGCGGACGGTTTTTTTCTGGTTATTATGATAGGAAGCACGATGTTTTGAGTTGCAAAAGAGGCTTCCTTTTCGTTTGTCTTTTAAGTTTTCACCGCAGAAGTGACATTGTCCTATTGGTGTAAGATTTGATTCTAAGTCGATTGAGTTATCTCCTTCGTCAATGTCCTCTTGTTCTTCCTCTGCCAGATATTTTACGATGCCATTGTCAATTAGGTAGAAAAAGTCAACACCTAAATCCAAGCAAAGAAACTGTAGCCGAATAGAATATTTAGATTTCTCTGTATTGTTTATACATCCAAGGTACTTACCGTAAGTGTAGATAATATCCTCACGTAGTTTGATAACTTGGCTATTCGTCAAATGACTGAAATTATCCATTGTCCATGTTGAAGAGTTAAAGATGCTGGCTGAATGATTTTGTTCTTGCAGTCACTTTCTGAGTCCTTGAGAAAGCTTGAGTAATTTTGGGCACTCAGTCTGCTTGAAAAACTGATAATGTTACTTTGGTTTGAGAAATCGACATTAGCTTGTTGCTCCCAACGGTCTTTTAACCTGATAAAAGTGATTCCTCTAGCTTTTGTGATGATGATGTAGTTCATGTGTAGATTGGGGTACATTTGGTTTAATTGTTCCTACGATATCCATGATGTCCATTTGGATGTTACCCTGAAACTGTTGTCTGGAAAGACCAAGATAATCTGATAGCCGTTTGACAATTTGCGGAGTGACATTCCTTTGTCCCCTAAGCATTTTTCGGATATTCGAATTATCTGTATTCTCTCCGTATCCAAGCTCCTCTCTGATGATGCTGTAGAGCTTTCTTCGCTCAGAAAGAGGCATTTCTTTGTATTTTCTCTTAATCTGGAGTGGAATTGTTGTAGGATTTTCAAAAGCCTTCATGTGACCCGATATTAAGTGTTGTGACCCGTTTTTTAGAGTGGTGTTGAAAAGACTAATCTTTTTGTTTCGTTGTCGAATCGTGCAATTTCTCCCAAATCTTTACCCGTTTTAGGCTCTTTAGCGTAGATAATCGCAAGGTCAAAGCCACGAAACTTTTTTATCATATTCTCAGCGCTTTCGATGCGCTTGTTGAGGTACTTATTCTGATAGACTTGTATCGGCGTTCCTTTGCTGGTGAGCGCAATGTTTGTGCCTGATGGCATTCTGTACTTGATATGCCATTCTGCGGTTCTGATTAATTCGTCCATTGTGATGATAAGTTTGTATTGGATATGAATGAGTAATATTTTTCTAGTGTTTCTGGGCTAGTTCTTTTTGATATTCTCTTTGCCCAGTAAAGAGATAACTCGCTAATCGAAAGGATTTTACCTTTTTGCCCACGTGGTATGATACCAAATGCTAATGAATTCTTCGCTTTTTCTAATTCGTCCTCAAATCTTACTTCTATGAATTTCTTTTGCTCACGTTTGAGCCACACATGGGCGATTAGGAACCCACCTCTATCACGATACTTCTTCGAGAAGTAGTTAAGTGGCCAGTATGCCTCACGGTCGTACTTTTCGTTGTGCTTTTTCACTAAATCTACCTCAGCTATCTTGGTCATACAGAACGTTTTCCAGTGGATATAGCTCTCTGTGCCATTGAAGTGCCCAAAGACATCACTACCAATCAATCGCTTGATTTTCACCTCAGTTTCACCGTTAAACTTCTGTTTAGGATAGAGGTTCTTTTTGGCATAGTTCCAGAATTCTGTGATTAATTGCGCCTTTTCGTGTGGCTGAATCGGCTTTTCTTGAACTGGTTTGGTGGTTTTGTTAGGCATTGGTGACCTGTGACCTCCTAAGTGGCGATTGCGGAAGTATTCTGCTCTACCGCCAGAGTAGTTGTCCACATCATCGGTGTCGGCGGCGCCACTGGTTTCATTTTCCTTGTCATTTGTGGAACTTTCAAGGTTATTTTTTTGGAAAGAAAGTTCAAAGGGCTCAATTTGCTTTTTTTCCCTGTCAATTTCCCTGTGTCTTTCCCCGTAATTTTCTTGGGTAGATTCAACATCTACTGCTATATATGAATTGTTTAAATTTATCCTGTCTTTTAATATCGGAAAAGTTTGCCACGTCTTAGTAATTAGGATGTCCTTGGGTAGGGCACTCAATGCCTTCAACTGAGGCTTCAAATTGACATCACCAAAGGCGATATAAAGGTTTGGAATGATTGTGTATCCCCCTGTCGAATTGTTGTCTATAATGTCAATAAAACGGGCATTTGACAGCCTAGCAAGGATATTGTAGATGTTTCTAGTCTCGCATGAAATGAGTCTAGCCAGCTCTCTACGGGTAATATTAATGGATGGAATACTCTGACTATCAACCCATGTGGATGAATTGACCAGCTTGCGGAACATGGGCAAATACTTATAGAGAATTGCCTCCATAACCTTTTGGTGTGGAGTGCGAAGCTTCGCTGACAAACCTAGATATTGTAGGGCATTAAACTCCTGTGCAAGCGCATGGTATCGCTTGTAGACGTTTGAGCTTGTCTGCTCAAGCGTCTTAGGCATCCTTACGAAGTCTGTGTCAATCGCCGATTTAGGTGAAAATAGATTCATATTCTGAGAAATGGGCAAAGTATCGCCACAGGTTTGGTCGTCACACTACTTTCTGTAGCAGATACTTCAATTTGCTTTTGTTGCCAATGAGGGGTTCGAACCCTCCAGAACGCACCAAATGGGTATTCTGACACCATGAAGGGGCATAACTTATTTAACTATACGTTTCGGTCTTTTCTCCTGAATGGTAGAATGACCACAAGCGCAATGACTATAATCAAAATAATTTTCATAGTGAGGAAAGAAGCTACCACACAAGGTGTGGTAGTCTTTAAAATCTAAATCTACACCTATTGTCTTTAGAGAAAGAACCTCCCACATCATTCTGTGGGAGTCTAGCTAATCACTCAATTCATAAATCCAAACAAATGGATTTATGAAGCCTCTTTCTTATTTAAACCCGTCTCTTTTGTTTTTCTCGATAAAGTGCCTCACCGCAAAGAAAACGATAAATGATGGCACGAATACTTTCAAAAAAACTGCACTCCAATGCGATAAAATACTAATTATCATCCTCTAAATCGCCTCCTACGAAGTCTTTTAATTTGTCCTCCAAACTTGTTCCAGCAATAAAGCTGTAGGCAAAGTGGGCACAAAAAAAGGCAAAGCCCATAGCCATAGCGCTAACAAAGAAATCAACGAGGTTTTCAACTTCAACAGTACTCATGTTTGTAAAAGGATAAAAGTGAGAATGATAAAACTATTTTGACAATTGTTCCTTAAGCCAGTCTACAGTACACAACAAAAACTCAAGAATTCCGAAAAATAGTAACACAGGAACTAGAAGTAATGGTATCATACTGTAAGATGTTAAGGTTTAGAAGCAAAGGCAGGACTCGAACCTGCGACCTTGAGGATATGAGCCTCACGAGCTACCATCTGCTCTACTTTGCGGTGTTGTTTATGAAATGAATAGACTAAATTCGTAAGTTCAATCTACCAAAGACATCAGTAGGGAACGGAACTCCCTGCTGTGCCAGTGGCTTCTTTACTACCTATGGACGAACCATTCAAAAATCCATAAAAGTAGTAGATTATCATTTATGCAACTTCTGGTAAGGATTTGAGATTTTGCAATGTCAAGGCTTGTTCCATTTCATCGGGATGGTACATTTTTAGATACTCCCAAATTACCTTTTTTTGGACTGGAGTAAAATTGTCATACATACAATGATTACCCCAAGTTCCTTTTTTCATCCCTTTAAACGACTTATGTTCTAGGCAGTATCGTTTCAGAGCTGTTTTCGGAATATTCCCTTGGAAGAGACCGTAAACCTTCTTCCAATTTCTAAAGTCTAGAGTTTTCATAAACTTGCGCTGGTTAGAATATTTACTGATTTAATAAAAAAATGATTACTTTGTATGCAAAAAATGTACACTTTTCGTTTACTTAGTGTTGAAATTCATTTCAAAGTAAGTTTATTAATTTAATAATGTCAAATAATTATCTTACAATTTTTTATATATTTTATGTCTAAAGTACCTATAGGCTTAATAATCAAGGATTTAATAGCCAGAAAAAATTTATCAGTAGCTAATGTAGCAACAACTTTAGGTATGTCTCGTCAGTCAGTTTATCAGAGTTTTAATAGAAAACATATGGATGAACATGAACTTGCAAGATGGGCGTCCGCTTTAGGCGTGGATAAACAAGAATTAGAGGGATTGATGGATGTTGAGAACTTTACAGAGAAAGGTCCTAACAATGACAAGTATTTACAAGAGTATTTGGAAAAACTTGAAGTAATGTTTAATCAGGAAATCTCAAAAAAGAATGAGCAGATAAATGAACTTTTGAGAACTAATCAACAACTTGCACAGACTAACAATGCTTTAGTGATGGCTCAGTTGGGTCGAACAAATTTTAATTTGAGAATAGTCGATACCATCAGTTCAGAAAATGAGGAAAATGTAGGCAAAATAATTTTGTTTACGCCCTTATTTGAAGCGTTAGTAGTAACAGCTTAAGAACTGCGGCTATTCTCCATAGTACTTTATGATAGTGCTATATGGTTGAAAATCAGATATTTAGGTGTAGTTCTGTGTATTCCCGTACGGACTACACAGAATTTCTCAATGACTTGCAAGCGAGCTTTTTAGCTCGCTTTTCTTGTTTTTAGCATATTCCCTATTCCTGCTGAATCCCTCAAAAAAAGCTTCAATACGTGCAACCAATGCATATTTTACAATTTACTAACAATTTTACTTACATTTTTATTTTTGGGATTTTGGAATACTTTTTGACATAGAGTAAACTTTTATAATTTCTTGTTAAATTTTAAGTTTTACCAAATGTTAAAAATTCAAACAACTACCCACCTAGAAATGTAAGTATCACCCCTATCAACATGATGTCATTTTATTATTGGTTTCGTGAAGGTTCTATTAAAGACCACGGCGTTATCTATTGTGAAATAAGAGTTGATGGTGAAAAGTCCGTTCCATTCTCTACTAAAATTAAACTTCACCGAAAACATTGGAATTCTAAGGAGCAGTGCTTCAATGGTAAAGAATCTGCCAAACATCAGAAAATGTTAGATTTCTATGAATTAAGATTCACCCAAATCTACACTCAAATATCCTATGAGAAACCGAGTGAACCAATTAGACCATCCGAAATACTGGAAAGACACAGATTTGCTCACGTTGGCGAGCGAAAGACCAAGGAAAAGGAAATTGAGTTTATGGACGTCTTCAAAGAGTTTCTGGCTGATCAGAACAAATTACTACAGGCTGAAAAACTTAGCGAACTGACAGTTAAAGGGAAAGAGTCAAAATATGCTATTATTAGGGAATATTTGGGCAAGAAAAAGATTATCTCAATTCCAATTAAAGATGTCAACACCTCCTTTTTAGACGAGTTCAAATTTTATCTACAGACGTCAAAGTACCAAGACAGTACTATTGAAAAGTACTTAGTTTTAATTAAGGAGGTATCTACATATGGAGTTTCCAAAGGATACAGTAAGGAAAGTGTCTTGGATGACTACAAAATTGAGAAAGCCAAAGCCAAAGAGCCAGTGTCATTAACAAAAGAAGAAATGGATAAAATGGAAGCACTAGAGCTTTCCCCTGTACAACGACTTACTTTAGATATTTATCGCTTCTGTGCAGAGACCTCTTTGAGTTATACAGACTATAATTCTCTTTCAGACGAACGCGTTGAGATAGATAAAGATAAAACTATCTGGATTAAACTAAATCGGGAAAAGACAGATATTACCCAAAGAATTCCCCTTAATGATAAAGCTCTTGAAATTTTTTCTAAATACGGAGGTGCAGCATCACTTCCTAGGTTGAGCAACAATAAACTTAACCTCCAAATCAAAGAAATAGCAAAGATGGCTAATATCAAAAAGCATATAACTTTTCATACCTCACGAAAGAGCTTTGTTGATTATACTTTGAACGAATTAGCGATACCAGCAACGACTATTTCGGCAATGGTCGGATGGAAAGATACCAAGCAATTATCAAGGTATGCCAAAGTAAAAGACTCTACGATTAAGAAGCAGTTTTTGAAGTAAGCTTTAGAAGATAAATAAATCACTTAAATCTGAAATTTTAAGTGATTTATTTCAGTAACCTTGTTGAGGTAGATTCTCTTCAGATACAATGTTAATTTAATTTTTTATATTTGTGACAGTTAAAATACTCATATTTAATTAAATTGTTCCATTGAAGAGATAAAACGAGGGTTTCATCCTTCTTATCTTTAAAAATTAGATTCCCCAAAAAGAATCATGTTTAAACTCTGTTTTTAACCAGTTCCAAGCATCTTTTGTTAACCAACCTTGATAATTTCGTTTGATTTCAACTAATAGTAATCTATCTGAAGTAGAAATATTTGGAGCTAATAAGTTGTAAAACTCACTAACACTTTTGTCTGTTCTAACTATCCAAGTGTCGTTAAGATGATGCCAATATGAAAAAGCATTACCCCTTATTGCATTAGTTAGATTTTCTAAAGGGATTGAATAATCCACTTTGTTATAAGAAATAAGTAAAATCATTTTTTTGAGGATAATTTCTTTGTTGTCTTTTTAGGTTGAAGAAGAACTGTATTATCACTCTGTTCTACATCAACAATGGCATTCGTGTTTGATTCCGATATCTCATTAGAGAAATATTGTGACTTACTTGAGCTATCAAAAAGTTTTTCTCGTTGAGCAATAATAATCGCATTTTGATTAAATATCATTGTTTGAGGATTCTTAATTGCATGAAATAAAGAAAAGCTCGTGAGTACACTAAGTAGTAACAATAACACTATTATTATTGTACTATTTAGCCATTGAGGCATATTTGATAAATAAGCGACTCCAACTATGCCACCAATAAGTAGTAAAGTGATATATATAACAAAACCTAGAACATTGTTTGAACCATTTTTAACAATCGTTTCAACACTTTCTATTCCTTTGTCTAAAACTTTTTTATTTATCATGGAAAATTTAAATGTTAGATTTTTAATTCAAAGAGTGTCATCGTTGATAATATTTCTCGTCCCAATTTATTTGGTGGCTATCCTAGATAAAAATGCAATTTGGCTATTTTTGTGGATATTTTTGTTTTTTACAGAAAAGTAAGATATTACAAATCTATAAAAATATTATGTATATAATTTGAATCACTTTTTAAGTGATTATAGGATGACATTGTATAAGATACATGAATCGTTTGTCATAAGAAACAACATATTATATTGTAATTACTTCTATAGTCCTTCATGTTACAGTACCAACTCAGTTACCGAAGAAGGTTTTACAAAAGGTACACATACCTTAGAAGCAAAAAAATAATGGAAGTGGTTATTAGAAAAGCACTGTAACCGTATCTGGAGGTTTATATTATTGGACTTACATAAACTATTAATAAAGAGCTAGGCTCCTTTTTCGATTTACGTAAAAATGGTATCCTGTATATTCCATATTGGACTCATTAGTATAAATATCTAATTAGAGAGGGATAGAATAGCGGTATAAATGGTCTGGCTGGCACCACTGCTCAACTTTTATAGAACCTTTTGTTTAGCGAAGTTTTACGCAATATGTATTATATTATCAACAATCTCCCTTGTCACCTTTTCTATTCCTTCTGATGTGTCAAAATATTTCAGATTAGCAACGTTTGATGGCAATTCCGAATTGTCAGTTGTGATTGGTAAAATTCTTTTCTGTAAAGATTTACTTAGTTCAATTACTTTTTTCAGGTTTTTACTTTTGTAATAATCTTTTGAAAGTAAGATAATGACAATATCAACATTTTTAATAATCTCTTTTATCTGCTTTTGTATGTCGAATCCAATTTCAATTTCTTCATCTTCTTTAATAACCCTTACATGTTTGTCATTCAGTAAATTCGCAATCTTATCCGCAATCTCCTTATCATTGTATGAGTACGCTATAAAAACAGTAGAACTGGGCTTTTTCTTTCTAAGTATTACGAATAAAATAGAAAGAGCCATACCGACTCCACTACCTATAACTCCAATGACAACTTGAGAATATTTAATATCAGTCTCTGCTTTAGAATTTGTAATGAAAACCCCAATTATTGAAACAGCCAAAGCAATAAATGATATGATATTTTCTATTTTTCCATTTTTCATTAGTCAATATAATTTACGATGAACAAAAGTGCCGCTAAACCAATTATATCTGGAACTATAACTCCACAAACCATTGTCAATTCCCTGTTCTGATTTTGCACCCAACCATATTTTCTTACGAGTGTTGATAATGCCCAAAGTCCTAAGGTAAAAAAGAATAGTAACCAAGGAACAAATTCTAATTTTTTTTTGTGAACCTCAATCTGCGGTGAAATATTTAAGTGTATGTCAACAGCTATTTTTGAAGCGTAAGAAACTAAAAGTATCAGGGCTGTCACTGTAAGGTCAAAGCCTATAGCAAAGTCGTCCTTTGTCGCTTCCATGAAAGTATCTTTTCTACTAACAACTTTGACTGCAATAGTCAGAAAAACGGATATTAATGGTATTGCAAAATCTTTAAAATAAGAATTGGCTAATAGTTCATTCATTTTATATCTCTGAGTGTGATTTCGGGTTATCAAATTAGAATGACGCTTATAATAAGTTTAATTTTCGTTTAGTATTCTTTTGGTTTGTCTAACCAAATTAACCAAAGTGTCTTCCTTTTCTGTATAATCCATTTTTATCAATGGTTTTGAAGGTGGATTCATTGCTTGATATTGATTTAGCTCCGAAAACGCCTCAAATAAACATGGTTTAAGAATTACTATTAAAATTACAGCACCATTTTCTTCTGCTGCCTTTAGCAATGGTGGTAGTTCGTCCGATGCTATAAAGTCTGATCCTAAAAAATCCGTACTTACTAAAAGTATAGCAACCTTTGTTTCACTAATTGCCTTACGAATTTCATCCTTCCACTTTTGCCCAGGTTGAATTTTAGTATCATCCCAAAAATCAATTTGACGTAGAAATGGTTTGAAGTGTCGTTGAATATCCGTTAAAAATTCTTTATCTAAATGACTGTAGCTTACGAAAACTTTATTTCTGACTTGCGCTGGATTTGTCTTGAAAAGCTGGTGAGCAACAATAGGTAGTGTGCTTAATTCTTGTCGGGTGTAAAACAATAGTTTTTCAGAACCGATTTCATATTGACAGTTCGGATCTGGTTGTCCACCATGAGCTTTTTTTCTATGGTCTAACAGTTGATCATTGATACAAATTTGTATTTCGTCTAAGAAAACTGCTTTAAATTCGTCAGAGTAAAAGTCGTAAAGCCTGTTTTTAATTTCATGAAATTGTTTTATCGGTTCACGGTGTCCACTACCTATATGCCAGTTAAAAAACTGTTTTGCTTCCTGTCTTATTATTTTTTCGTCTTGCATGGTCGGGGGCTTTCTGCTTAATAAATGTTTCAAGTTAGCACTTCGGTTTTAATATTACCGCTAACTAGTCTTTCTTCGCAATATAATTAAATTTCATGGTGTATATAAAACCATTATAAAATATAAATGAATGTTTGAATTTTATTAACCAAAGTCAATCAAGAATAGAATACTAGGTTGGATTACAATAAAAAAAACGGAAGCCTACATCACATAGACTCCCGTTTCAATCAATAAACAAGCAAATACTCTGGTGATAAACTATACTTCATAATCTCCTCAGGAGTCCCTTCATTTTGATAATGCGTATAAACTATTCTACCATCCTTTAAGAAACCCACTGCATAGTTTCCTAATGCTGTTTTCCCTCCTTTTCTGAGGTAAATGTATTCCCCTCTCTCTGACCAATAGTCATAAAACTTACTTGTATCTACTAGATCTTGGTTTGCTTCTGAACCATTGTTTTGTGTGTTGCTAGAACCTGTATTGTTGGAGCTGTTACCAGTATTGTTATTGGTTATGCTACCTCTTGAATTTTGGGTGGTTTCTGAATCATCTAGCTGGTTGCTGGCTGTTGAACTAGAGCTATTCTTAGGCGTTTTGCCTAGAAAATAAGCAACTATTATTGCCGCTATTATGGTGACAATTATTATAAGCTTTTTCATAGATTATTGATTGGTTCTAACAAGTTTGAATGTTAGAAAGGCGAGAAAAATAGCACTTATAGAGATAAGTAAGACTCGAATTGTTTTCCCTTGTTGGACAGTTACACTTGATGCGTAAGCGGAATCTTTACCATATTTTTCTGAATCTGTTTCTAATTGAGTTCTATTGGTTTTACCTGTTTCGGTGACTTGGAAAACACTTTTTACTGCATTGCCTAGCGATGATATGCCAGAATTTATGATCTTTCCAATATCTGCGATGTTTGCCATATTATTTCCTTTTGAATAGTGATACGCTTAAAACTGTGATTCCTATGGCAAAAGCGATGAGGAGATACGTTGTAAGCTTTTTGTTTTGTTCGACTTCTTTTTGATAGGCAATCCCATCATATTTTGTTCCCTGTATGGATAAATCGGTAGTGTTGTCTTGTGACTGACTACCAAACAGACCTCCTACAAGGTTGCCGACTGTGCCAATTATGTCATTCATATTTATAGGTTTAGTGCTTTAGAAATTTTGATAGCAAAATATACCCATTTCTCTGGTGTGAAGTTGGCAGCTCTATACCATTTTGCTATCAATTTTATGATGTCGACTCAGTGTTGGGGTTCTGCTCCTGAAAAACCCGGTGAAATTTTGCTATCATTTTTTCATCTCGAGCGCTGATATCGCAATTCCCGGTTTTAAATTTTGCTATCAAAATTTCCATCCCCATGTTACAGACTTGTTTCCTAAATAGAACAGAGCTGCACCTAACAGTGGCGCTCTAACTTTGAGCCAAATGATTTGAAACTTTTGGTTCTTGATGGTTTTGGTATCTAGCTTTATGATTTTCGAATAGTCACGAGCGTTCTGGTCAGCTAGTTCGAATGATTGGGTGGCAGCATCTATGGCTGGTTCAATAACTGTTTGATTGTTGCGAATGAGGGCATTGTATCGAACCAGTAGAGAATCATATCGCATACGGTCGGCCACGATATTTCGTAGCTGTAATGGCGTTATCAGATAGTACTTATTTGTAAACCGTGATTGGCTTAGGCTGTCCGTATTGGTCTGTGAATAGAGCTTCAATGGTAGAATCAGGCAGAGCAAGGATATACACATTGATATTGCGTTCGTCTTCATGGTGCTTTTCTTGGATTTGTTCTTGGGTAGAAAGTCCGTTTTTGAATGCTTCGTAGGCAATCTTTTGGAGTGTGGTCCTTTGTTGCTCTCGATGGGCAATTCTCTCATTGATTTCTATTTTCTGTCCTTCGGCTTTGGCTACTTGGGTGTCTTTCTGATAATAAAAATATCCCACTGCAATGAGTAGGCATACAAACAAAAGAGCTCCGCCCTGTAGAAGGCGTACCTTCCAGAGCGGGAGCTTGATGGGGAGATAGAGTTGACTAAACACCTATTCGGTTACTTTAGTCTTTATGGTTACTAATTCCCCATTTTGATACTTCTCAATCTTTTCATATTCAAGTCCAAGAGCGGTCAAAAGAATCTCCATTACCAACTTTTCAGTCGTGTACCATTCATTAAATTCAGCTTCTGTGAAGGAATATTGTTTGCTGGTTTGGAAAATACCATTGGCATCAGGGTACTTCTTGGCATCTGCAATTCTGGACAAGTCAATCTTTTCATTGTATGAAATAGAGATATTTTGTCTGGTTTCCGAGATATTATCGGCAATAATTTCAATTTGTGAAACGCCTTTTTTATTAGGCGAAAGTGTTGCTAAAAACATAGATTTTAAGAGGTTATAAATTAATTAAATGAGTTTACAAAAACGACTCTGTTACCTTCAAGCGTCAGGTAACCACTTGGCGCACTGGACTTCGAATATGAAGGTGTCATGTTAAGACGAAGATTATTGGTTGATATAGCATCAGAGCCGATAACTTCGGAACTAATGTTATGAATATAGCTCATACCTTCCATCACACATCCATGTTTAGAATTGAACCAATAGTTCGTAGAAACTACATTTCCATTGAATTCAAAGGGTTTATCGGCAATATCATTCCAATTATGATTATGAGGACTTGGGTTAAACTCGGTAGGTTTACCATAGATGCTTTCCCAACTGTGTGAATGACCCCAGTCTGCTTTTCCGTCTATTTTACTTTTCACTAAGGCTACGGAGGCTGGATTAGTACACCAATTAGCCCATCTGGAATCGTCGTTGACTACATCCACATGGTATCGCACAGTGTTCCCATCCACCTGAATGACATTGTAAGCGCCAGAGGAGAAATTAATTACGCTATACATACCCTTATCAGCGGCATTCTCTTGCAAAAGGACTGAAAAACTTGGTTTACCATAAATCGAATCCCAATGGTGTGAATGCCCCCAGTCAGCCTTTCCGTCGATTTTACCTTTGACAAAGCTGGTTGAAATGGGCGAAATCGTGGTATTATTGTATCGAGCGTCATCATTAACAACATCTACATTGAAGCGTACTTGATTGCCCGATACAGAGGCTCCTATAAAAGCTCCATCACAAAAGTTAATATTACCATTATTTCCAGATTTTACAGATCCATTCTCCTCCAAGCTTATACCTGATATTTTGCTGTTCCAGTACGATATCTGACTATCCGATACAAACCTTCTGTTGGCATTTGGGTTCACCCAATCTGCTCCAAATGAAGTCTTGACCAAGTTACCATTCACATCTGCCACCACAGGAACAGAGTTTAAACCATCTGCAAATTCTGTGATTCTGATTGTTTTGCTTAGGATACGTCCAGCACGGGTATCGAATACAATGCGAGCGGTATTGTCTATACTAGCCTTAAAGCCAATACCCCACCAACTAGCGATTTCCAAATTGTATCCTGTGGTAGTAGCATTGTCCGCAGTTCCATAGCCAATGTATTCGCTTGTACCAAAACTTATCTTTGCGCCATACGCCATATTCCCACCTGTTAACGGCAAATAAGAATCTAATTCAGCTCTATCCACTTTGCCGTTCCAATAACTTACTTGGGTGTCAGAGACAAATCTTCTGTTGGCATTAGTAGTCAAATTATTGACATCGGTAAAAAACTGGCATGATATCCATCAAGTAAATCCGCATTCATGCCAGAACCACTGCCGTGATTCATTTGTGTCCATACCTTGAAGTGCTGGTCATCATAAGCCGTGTTATTATCGTTTCTGACATAGAGATGTCCTTGCTTCTCATATAGTTGTACGGCTGACACACCGGGCGTATGAAAAGCAAGCGCTGGAGGCTTGGCAACATTGGAGGTATTAATACAAAGTTTAGCTTCCTCCAAACGAGTTCCACCCTGTGCAAGAATATCAAGCTTTCCAGAGATTATCCCTCCAACTAAAGGCAAATAAGCGCCCAACTCCGAACGCTCAACCTTGGCATTCCAAGCAGTAACTTGACTATCAGTAACAAATCTTCTGTTGGCGTATGTATTAACCCAATCAGAACTAAAAGAGGTTTTGACAAGGTTTCCATTTGCATCCGCCACGACTGGAACCGCATTTAGCCCATCTGCAAAGTCCGTAATTCTCACGGTTTTGGTAATGACACGACCCGCACGGGTATCGAATACGATACGAGCAGTATTATCATAACTAGACTTTAAGCCAATGCCCCACCAACTTGCAAGCTCCAAGTTATAGCCTGTAGTTGTTGCATTATCCGCAGTACCATAGCCAATGTATTCGCTTGTCCCAAAGCTAATTTTTGCTCCATAAGTCATATTACCTCCTGTTAAGGGAAGATAAGAGGCCAGCTCAGTTCGTTCTACTTTATTTGTCCATTGGCTAATTTGACTATCAGAAACAAAACGTTTGCTACTCGTCGTAATCAAATTGTTGACATCTGTAAAGTAAGCTGCGTGAAAACCATCGAGTAAGTCAGCGTTCATTCCTGAACCACTACCATGATTGAGCTGAGTCCAAATTCGATTATGAATATTAGCTCCAGCTTCACTGTAATCTGACCGAACGAATAAATCGAAGTTTTTCTGATAAATCGTAATAGCAGAATTACCCGGTGAATGTAAAGTTAGTGAAGGGTGTTTTGTACTGTCTGTCGTGACCACCACTAACTTAGAATCTGACCAGTGTGTACCACCAAGTCCTTGGATTTCAAGCTTCCCTGTCAAATATCCACCCGTTAAGGGCAAATACGCACCTAATTCAGCTCTATCTACTTTTCCGTTCCAATAGCTTACTTGGGTATCTGTGACAAATCGTCGATTGCTATTGGTATTGACCCAATCAGCCCCAAAGGAGGTTTTAACTAAGTTTCCATTGACATCTGCCACGACTGGAACTGAGTTTAAACCATCCGCAAAATCAGAGATTCTTAGCGCTTTAGTCAAAATACGTCCAGCTCGTGTGTCCATTACGATACGAGTGGTGTTGTCATTCGTTGATTTGAACCCAATACCCCACCAGCTCGCAATTTCTATATTATAGCCTGTAGTCGTAGCATTGTCAGCATTCCCGTACCCCACATAACAGTTGGCGTCAAAGCTAATTTTTGCGCCATACGCCATATTTCCTCCTGTCAAGGGCAGATAGGAGGACAACTCTGTTCTGTCAACCTTTCCATTCCAGTAATTTACTTGGGTGTCAGAGACAAGTCTTCTGTTGGCATTTGTGTTTAAATTATTGACATCGGTAAAAAAGCTGGCATGGTATCCATCAAGTAAATCCGCATTCAATCCTGAACCAATGCCATGATTTTTCTGACTCCAAAGTACATTATCACTGGTACTGCCAAAGTCACGAATATATAAATTTCCAGTTTTTTCATACAACACCACAGAAGACACGGTAGGAGTATGAAAAACAATAGCAGGTGGACGATTGATATTTGTAGTTGTTATTGCCAGTTTGGTTTGGTCAATAGAGGTATTACCATTCGTTAAATCAGCCCCTTCACTAAACACTTCTAAACGTCCTGTAACTCTTCCACCCGTTAAGGGCAAATAGGCACCTAGTTCTATACGATCAACCTTACCATTCCAATAGGTTATTTGATTGTCTGTGACAAATCTTCGATTGGTATTCGTGGTGAGATTATTAACATCTATGAAATAAGCAGCATGATAGCCGTCGAGTAAATCGGCATTCATTCCTGATCCAATTCCATGATTAATCTCTGTCCAGACTTTCTTGTGAACATTAGCGGCTGTCTCAGAGTAATCATTTCTTACATGAAGTCCTCCATCTTTTTCATACAAAGTCACCACTGAAGTTCCAATTCGATGAAAGCTCATCGAAGGAGCTTTGGTAGCATCAGCTGTAATGATATTGAATTTTGACTCTGACCAATGTGTACCACCTCCTGCATTGATTTCTAGTCGTCCACTTAGGCTACCTCCTGAAAGTGGCAAATAAGCGCCTAATTCAGAACGTTCAACCTTGTCATTCCAAGTGGCAATTTGTGTATCTGTGACAAATCGTCGATTCCCATTGGTATTGACCCAATCAGCACTGAAGGCCGTTTTCGCTAGGTTGCCACTGGCATCTGCCACCACTGGAACAGCGTTTACACCGTCTGCAAAATCTGTAATTCTAACTGTTTTGGTGATGATACGACCAGCACGAGTGTCGAATACGATGCGAGCGATATTGTCTATGCTAGCCTTAAAGCCTATACCCCACCAACTAGCGATTTCTAAATTATAGCCTGTAGTTGTAGCATTGTCGGCATTACCATAGCCAATGTATTCGCTTGTTCCAAAGCTAATTTTAGCACCATAAGCCATATTCCCACCTGTCAATGGAAGATATGAAGCAAGTTCTGTTCTTTCTACCTTATTAGTCCATTGGCTAATCTGGCTATCTGACACAAAACGTTTGCCACTGGTCGTAATCAAATTATTGACGTCCGTAAAATAGGCTGCATGAAAACCATCGAGTAAATCAGCATTCATGCCTGAGCCTATGCCATGATTGAGCTGAGTCCAAATACGATTATGAGTCGTAGCAGCTGCTTCACTATAATCTGACCGAATGAATAAATCGAAGTTTTTCTGATAAATCGTAACAGCAGAATTACCCGGTGAATGCAAGGTGATTGAAGGGTGTTTGGTATTGTCTGTTGTGACAACGGCTAACTTTGAATCAGACCAATGCGTACCACCAAGCCCTTGAATTTCAAGTTTCCCTGTTAAATACCCCCCCGTTAAAGGCAAATAGGCGCCTAATTCAGCTCTATCTACTTTGCTATTCCAATAACTTATTTGTGTATCAGAGACAAATCTTCTGCTGGCATTAGTATTCAAATTATTGACATCGGTAAAAAAACTAGCATGATATCCATCAAGTAAATCCGCATTCAATCCAGAACCAATACCGTGGTTCATTTGTGTCCATACCTTGAAGTGCTGGTCATCATAGGCCGTGTTATTATCGTTTCTGACATATAGGTGTCCTTGCTTCTCATACAGTTGTACGGCTGATACACCGGGTGTATGAAAGGCGAGAGCTGGAGGCTTGGCAACATTGGAGGTATTAATACAAAGTTTGGCTTCCTCCAAACGAGTTCCACCTTGAGCAAGAATATCAAGCTTTCCAGAGATTATCCCTCCAACGAGAGGCAAATAAGCTCCTAACTCCGAACGCTCAACCTTGGCATTCCAAGCTGTAACTTGACTATCGGTAACAAATCGTCTGTTGGCGTTAGTATTGACCCAATCAGCACCAAAGGATGTTTTAACGAGGTTTCCGTTTGCATCAGAGACAACGGGTACAGAATTTAGACCATCAGCAAAGTCAGAAACTTTAAGAGCTTTACTGAGAATACGCCCCGCACGGGTATCGAAAACTATACGAGTAATATTATCTACGGTGGCTTTAAAGCCAATGCCCCACCAACTGGCAATTTCTAAATTATAGCCTGTAGTGGTGGCATTGTCTGCGTTTCCATACCCGATGTATGAGTTTGGGTCAAAGCTAATTCGTGCGCCATACGCCATATTTCCACCAGTTAGGGGGAGATAGGCAGAGAGTTCTGAACGTTCAACTTTAGCATTCCAATAATTGATTTGTGTATCTGTCACAAAGCGTTTATTGGAATCATCTGAGATAACTGAAGTCGTAAGAAATCGGAATGAATAGCCAGCATCATCCTTTAGCAGTGCCATATTAGTTGACCCTCCCTCTGGAACAAGATTGACATTCAATTCAGCAAGACTGCCGTTAGCGTTCTTTATTACGACTTTTTTCTTCATTAATTTAACGAGCTAGTGATAATTGGTTCTGAAATCTCTAATACCATTTGAGTGGGTGCTAATGCCTTCCCGATTTTCTGAGAGAGCTTATTAGCAACATTATCGGGTGGAATGGTTGTCACATCACCACCAGTTCCCAAAAAGTAATTAGAGCCTTTGGTGAATGCTGCCCCTGCAATGGTAAACTTTCCACCTGTCAACACAGACATTTGAGCGTTGTTAACACCGACAGTTACGGCAATGCCAATGGCATCTTTTGCCAAAGAGCCATTGTCTGCCAGTACAAAACCAGTAGCTGTGAGCGCTACGATTTTTCCAACAGCAATACCGCCTGTTTCCACACAGTTGTCTTTTACTAAGAATCCTTTCATCCAGTCTGGAATCACAGATTCATCGACAATCCCATTATCATTTAAGAGTAGGAAACGTCCTGCATTAGCGGCTGTACCGTCGCTGGTATCAGTCGCCACACTGACTTGCATCTTACCGTCAGTGGTTTTAATTAGAGCTTGCTTTTTTGTAGCCATGTTTGTTTAGGTGATTATTTGATTTATGATAGAAACTGAGAAATCAATATTGAGCTTTTCATGGGTGATCGACAAACCCACACTTTGGGTTACTCCACCTTCGAGAGCGCCATTCGGAGCATTAGGAATCAGTTGTCCAGCGGGACCAGCATAGTAATTCGTATTGACCATTAGTCCCCAATTGGCAATTTCAACAACTCCTTCGACTTGAATATGAAGTGTTTCGCCAGTTGGCGCATTGTCGAGGCTTATACCAGTGGCTTTGAGGTAGTTTTCCTCCAGACTTGGGTTGAAGTGATAGGCAAGACCATTCTTAACAGTGATTAGGCGACCTTTTACGATATATTCGCCCGCAATGACTTCTTGAAAATCCACTCCCTTGTAAACCGTGGTACTATAATGATTCGAGACATCGCCACTTGGTTCTTTGGTAGTATTTTCTTCTAAATCCTTTATCTTTTCGGATAGGTTTTGAATGGCAAGACGTTCCTTTGCCAGCAGATCAAGTAAATAATCAGTGTCTTTGTCTATTTTCGCATTTGAAGCAGCTAGCTCTTTTTGAGCTTTCTGAGTGAAAAACAAACCTATCTTATCCCAGAAAAACCATAATGCTGCTACTACAATCACTGCAATGCCCCAAGTAGGATATTTTTGTTGTTTCATAACTTCAAGAAAGCCTTGACCGAAATTCGACCAAGGCTATTTTCTGGGTTTAGAGGTAGTTACTTGTTGTAGACTTTCTTGGAAGCTACTTTTAGCGATTTACCCCATGTGGGCATGGGCTTTCCTGCTTTGCCAGCTTCGTAGATACTTTTCACAGCTTCCAGATTGACTTGTTTTACTTTCTTTTGGGCTTCTTTTTGTGCAGGAGAAAAGCTTCTTTTAGGCTTCTCCTCTGACTTCTTTTGGGTCTTTTTCATAGGTTATTAAGAGGTTTTTTTACGAATAAAGAGGTATGCAACTATACTCAATAAAACTACCGCACTTGGTATAATCCAAGCTAGTGGGTTATTCTTGGTTTCACTGGCCACACTTGAACCTGTGAGCTTTCGTATCAGGAGCTTTCCTTTGGTTTTGACTGCTTGCCAGTATTCTCCTTGTACGCTGAGCCAGCTAATGTATCCACCTTCGTACAATTCACGAGGTCTTTTCAAAAGGCCTAGAAAATCATATTTGATGTTCTCGACATGAACCTTGTTGAACCAGTCGGGAGTAATGAAATTGGATACCTCAATACCATCAATCAGATAGCCTTTTCCGTCAGTGGCATCAGCGACTTCCTCTACATAGAGCGGGTCATCTTCATTTTCCTTAAACCCTGTGGTTTTTCGAAACTTCTTGAGGTAAGGATTATGAACTATTTCCAGAATCTCATGTGAAAGAACATAACTGACTTTGCTAGAATATCTAACCTTACCAAATGGAATTCCATCGTCGCCAACGCCATGAAAACCACCAAGGTCTTCGCCAATGTCATATTCGATGGTCACAGGGAAATAGCCCACAGGAATCATCGAAGAACTACTAAAAACCGTAGCTTGCGCTTCAATTGCCCAATAAGGCGCAAAATGTAGCGACAATTGCTTATTGATAGCTGCTACGATTTTTCGTAGTTGCTCAGGGTCTATTTCCTTTACTTTCGAAACTACTCCAAGTCTAATCATCCCTCTTTTTGAAATAGATAAAAATGGTAGTGCCTATGCCCACAATCGCTAAACCAACTATCCAAAGAATGTTTTGACCCGTTCGCTGCAATTGCTGTTGCTGGACATTGGGGTCAGGTTGTTGGTTGTTGAGATTAGAATCTTGATTTATGGCATTTGGAAAATACTGGTAAAAAGTAATCCTACACCTGCCAACACTCCGCCCCAATTGGTATTGGTTTCCTTCTGAGCTATGACATTGCCTTGGTTATCTTTTACCTGCAAAGTTGTGCCATTGGCTGAAACAGGATTTGGTGTTTTTCCTGTAAAAATACCTTTAATCCCACCCCAAATATTGGATATAGCTTGTCCGACCTTGGTTTTGCCGTTTTTATCCGTATTTGTCTGGTTTGAACTAGGAGTTTTGGAAGTATCCAAACCCTGTGAAGTGTCCGTTGCTGTCTTTTTCATGAGTCTTCTTTTTTACGAGTGACAATTGCCCAAATCGTGACACCAATCAACACCACGCCAGCAATGATACCAAGGATTAAGCCTGTTTTGGAACCTCCATTGTTTGAATCTGAACCAGATCCACTTCCTGTTACACTCGTTGGCGCTTTAGAGAGCTTTTCTTTTAGGGTTTTGGTATCCACATTGCCCGATTGTCCTTGCTCAGCGAGTTGGGTTAGTTCGTCTTGGTCATTGGATACATCAGACAGTCGTACCCAGACTAAAGCTGGAACAGGGAAGTCATCTCCAGACCCTGTGTAACCACGAATCTCGACGGCTACTTGGACGTAGGCAACGCCACCTAAATACTTGGTCTTACCAGCAAACACGCCCACCACATCCCCAAATTCAAACTCCACTAAGAGCTTGCGTTGTGGTGGATGAGTTGAGCCACCAATGAATAATTGCATGGGAACGGTATCGGGGTCACTTTCTGCCAAGAACTTTAATTCATTGCCAATGGGACTGTCGTCATATTGTTGATAGCCTGTCGCAAAATCAACCAGACCGATGACTTGCCCAACGCCCGGTATTAAGTAGGTCAGAAAGTTTCGATTGCTCGTGGTGTCTACCCAAGGGTTGTATTTTCGTTCTTCCTTCTTTCCTGCAAAGGCTGTGAATCGTAAGCTTTTGGCATAAAGGATATCACCTTGTTTCATTTCGTATAGGTTTAGCGGTTATTCGTATTTATTGATTTTTCGAAGTTCTTTTTCCTTACGAAGCTGGATAAAGTTGAGCATCATACCTGACACATAGAAACCAGCGATACATAAGCCAACAAAGAAGCTTCCGAGTTTTAAGAGTTTGTTAAACATCGTTTCAAGGGTATATTCGTGGATAGAGTTTTTGAATCATTAACCGCAAATCATTAGGTGAAACACTCTCAGGGTCATGATTGGGTAGCGGCACACCTGATTTACAAAGTGCAACATAGCAGAGGTCAGCACAACAAAAACCATCTTGACTCAGCCCTATTGGATATAGCATACTTCCCAAGACCCCACCCCAATTATAGGGTTTACCTACCTTTCGTGCTACGTATTTTCGTGTCTCGGCTTCGTAGTACCACGGAATTTCGTAGAACTCCCAATAAAACGGGTTTCGAGTTTTGTCTTCCTCAAAGATGTTTACACCTGTAAACTGATTCGATGAACCGACCTTACCATCTGAGAAAACCAGCTCGCAATGAATAAATTCACTTCTTAAAAGAGCCTTCATCACCTGATTCTGTAGGTTGTTCTTTTCGTGTTGATAGTGCTTAAAAGCAATCATGAATTTTCTCATCCTGCAACGACCTCTTCTTCCTTAGGTGGTAGTTTGGGCTTGGCACTGGCATCCACGGCTTTGTAACCTAGATAGGATTCAAGACCTGCTTTGGTCATTTCCAGTTTTTCGTGCATCTCAGGAATAAACACTTTGATAATTTCGCAAACGAAAATACCCAAACCTGCAATCGTAGTTTTGGGATTATCTACCGCCACCTTGATAAAAGCTTTCAAGCCCGACACATCAGACTTTTGAGCATTTGTAGGATTCTGCTGAGCGACCATTTGCTGCATCACCAAGGTGTTTTGGTGTAGTGCTGCTAATATTTCATCCTCATACTTTGCCATAATGATTGTTAGTTATCGTCCTCATTGTCCTCTACTACCTTTCCAGATTTCATGTTCTCATGCTTGAGCTTCTCATTCTTGATTTTCCAATACACATAAATGGCGGATAAAAGAAAGAAGCCTGCTTGTGCCAAATCTGAAAAGTCATGAATGATAAAGCCCATGACTGGTATTTCTAAGAGCATATCGGAATCGGTATAGTATATGTTTCTAAAAACGTTTAAGTTCATTTGAAAACCTTGATGGTTTGTTTGAAAAAATCCTTGATGAGCGCTTTGACTGCTTGCCATGAATCAGGACGCACAATAAAGTAGCCTGTTGCCACAAAGAAGCAAATGCCTATGATCCACAACAAAGCCCTGCCAGTTTGGGAACTAATCGACCCTGTCGTTAGATTTGTTTTGTCGTAGCCGACTGGCAAGGCTTTGTTTAGGAATAGTTTCACTTCTGCCACTGTCACCACGCCATCTGCATTGTAATCAAGTGGGTTGCTATCATAAGCTGTTGTACCTCTTCGGTAGAGCACCGTATTGTCAGCTTTACCGAATGCGATGGGAAAATGTACCAGAAAATAGAGCTGATAAGCGTCTTTAGGCACACCTCTTTCCTTGATTCTTCGTTTGAGGTATTCTCTCACATAAGGTAGCTGCTGCACGTGGTTCATCTTGTAAAGTGCTGCGGTGCTTGTCCCTAGGTCTTTGGCAGTACTTTCCAAAAACTGAATCAATCCCGTAGCCGTCCCTTTAGGGTTTCGAGCCTGTGGATTGAGCCTTGATTCTGCCCACATGACAATCATGAGCCAATCAGGATTTTTGATACCTAGGTCTGAACAAATCGCCTTAACCGTATTCTCAAAGGCTGTCCGAAGGTTTGAGGGTATTTTTTCAATATAAACTAAGCTCATAACCAAACGGAATTTTGTCTTTGTATTCAGGTAGTTTCTTGTGGAGTTTTACGGCATTCTGAACAGACTTTTTAAAGAAGAATTTTACATCTAATACTTCCAGTTTGCCGTCTCTATCACCATAAACCGTATCTAGTACTTTATTGTATTGGTAGGCTTTTTCACGCTCGTAAGCAATAACATAGCCATCACCTTTACCAAGGGCAGCGGGATGGAAAATAGCTAGATACACATCATAGGCTGAGTTCATCTTCCCGATATAGGGTTTTAGATAAGGATACACTAGGTGTTCTAATTGCCATTCTCCAAACTTACCCCTGACTTGCCCTAATGAATAGCCCAAACGTCTTAGCGTACTTGGCAAGCATTGAATCAAGCCGAATGCTTCTGAGAGCTTATTTTCAGCTTGCGAGCTGTGCTTACTTTCCACCCAAATGACCATCATCAGCCATTCAGGCTTGATTTTAAGTCTTTGAGCTACTTCTCGAACTTTGGAGATATAGCCGTAAGGGTTTCGGTATGTGAGCCATTCAAAGGGTAGCATATATTAGTTGTTAATCCACTTTTTCAAAAAGATTGAGATAAGAATCAGGAGTGTACCAGCCCCTAGGGCAGTAGCTCCAAGTTTTAAGGAACTAGGCACATCAAATTGTACATTGATATTGGCTGTACCTAGATTGCCTAATAATCCACTTTGGTTGTTCATTAGTAGTTAAGTTTTAGGGCAATCATGCGCTGTTCCATTCGAGCTTGCTGGTCGCCATTCCATGAAAAGAGAATCTTCTTCCAGCTTGTGACTCTAGTCCAAAGGGTTGCCGCATCCTTTTTGCCGTATTTGGCATTATAGGTCTGAACAAGGAGATGGAATTGGTCATTAGTCAATGAAAGAGCTTTGATATAGGCATCTCTCAAATCATCACTATTGCCAAACCATGAGTCAAAGTAGGCATGGAATTCTTCTACCAATGGGTTAGGATTCCAGTCTTTGGGGAGTCCTGAACCAGAATTAGGGAGAGGCAGCTCCAAAAATGTTTCCTCTTTGGGCGTTGTCAATCGCTTATAGGCATAAAATGCAGCTGCTCCAAAGACCACGTACCAAAATACACTCGAAGAGGTGAGCTTGTTGACCACCTTGAGGAAAGTTCCCCATGCTAGGCTTAGTGCTTTCATTAATCACCTTTGAGTTTAAAGAGTTTTCCGATTAGTTTAATCGCTAAAAAGCCTGCTACTGCACCGATTGCACCTTTGATGATGACTTCCTTGACTGTATAGCCTTCGCCTGTGTTTACTTGGGTCACTACAACATCCTTGGTTTTTCCAGTGGTGGTATCTGTTTTGGTGACAGTCTTTTTCACAGGTTGATTGACGACTGGTTTGACGGTCGAACAATATTGGACAGCTACATAACCCACACCACCCATTGCCAAGTTGAACTTCAAAAAGCCATTGACGCTTTTACCATCGGACTGACCAATCAAATTACCTTTATTAACGGCTGATTTAATGGCTGAGGTTAAGGAAGCTCCCGTTCTGATTCTGACACTATCACCTGTGCAATAGTAGTTTTTCGTTCCAGAAACGACGGTTGGTGTTGAAATAGTGGTTAGGTCAGACAAAGGAACAATGGCGTTGGTACGATATTTCAGCATATACAAAATAGGTTTGTACAACTGCACTAAAGCTAGTTTAGTATCCTCATAGACATCTTGGATAATTCCCAATTGAAGCCCATTGTTCATCTTACCAATTACGCCACCAAAGTCAATCTTGCTTGGATTATCTTCATCCCAATCGGCAGTATCATACAACTTGACGTAACCGTATTTAGGGGATGTTGCCTTAACGGACATTCCTATACGGACATTTTTGATATCAATTGCCATTGTGTTTGATTTAAGACCAGACAGCCTATCAACATAGGCTGTCTAGGATGATTATATTAGTCTTCGTCCTCGTTGCTAAAAGACTTCCAAGCGAAGTAGGCAGCCAAAGCGGCTAAACCAGCCAACACATAGTTAAGCGGCTTTTTATAAAATGGAGTGGCGGCCTCTGGAGAACCTTCGGTAGATGCACTTACGGTAGAACCACCCAAGACTTCTTTGATGACGTCGGTAGCGTCTTTTGCGACAAACGGCGTATTGGCAATGGCGCCTTTACCATCTGCATACAAACCGATTTCCTTGTCGGCTGTCACATAAGCCATTCCTACGGTTTGCGTTTCTGGCAAGGCAAAAGGTTTCAAGGCTTTGGCATACTCTGCGATACCAGTTTCATTGAACCAACCCGAACCTTCCAGCTTAGATAGGTACATTGGTTCAAAGTTGCCACCGCTGCTATGTTTGGCAAAAAGGACTTTTTGTGAGTTGATTTCACAAAGCGCTAAAGTCCACGTACCTGATTCGCCGAATTTGAATGCGAAAATTACGTCACCTTGTTTGATTGCACCATGTGCATGGATATTGATAATAGATGCCATTTTCTTGAGTTAAGAGGTTTGGAGTTTAAAGGAAAATTGAAATTGATTGGGTTTAATTAAAGCCCTCGTAGGGGATTTTGCGAGCATCAAGAATGTTCTGAAGCTTTTTCGAGTAAGCCATCAATCTAATAACTAACTCATTTTCGATGGTTACTGGTGCTGGCTCAACATAACCTTCCGTTGGAAAATCCACTAAGTTTTGTTGGGTGTACTGCATGGGTGTTGTACCTGTTTTAAGACCCACTGCCACCAAGTCTGCATCCGAAGCTAACAAGGATGTGTGTTCTGAGTTAAACCCATTGAGAATACTCAATTTTGGGACAATGGTAGCATGAACAAAGTACTCTTTTCCTACTGGAATCAGCTTGTCAGGCGCATTACTGGCTTCAATACAGGCAAAGGTTAAACCCAAATGCCGAAAGATTTTGATGTTTCTGGTGATACCATCGTTGTAGTTGACACTAGCGATAATATCACCATTTTGATACTGTTTTGCGAAATTCATGTTGAATAGAGATAATATGAGAACCTGAAACGAAACAAAGAGGATTAACTCTTACTCAGCATAGTTTACTTCAATGTCTACCGAAATAGAAGCTAAAAGCGGTAAGATGATATGCTTGTCTAAAGTGATCTGCTCGTTGACATGATAGATAAAGTAATCACCACCTTCGTGTTTAGCTTCAATCACACGTGAGGTAGCTATACCTTTTCGAGAAGTAGTGTTTACTTCTAATTTTTGGCTCATTTGAGCGAGCTGGTTCAATTCAGACTTTACATTGACACGAATACTTTCAATGGTCGGCGGATACACGTAATCAAAATCCTGTACGTGGTCTAAGAGAATACCCTCTTCAGGTGTTGCCGTGATTTCGGAATCGTTATCGACTGCTTTGAACGTCCCATCGGTTACGTAGCGACCATTCAAAACATTGCCTAAGCGAAGACCAGGCATAAGGCAGACTTTGACATCTTTGTCACCGTTTTTGAGGTTGTACTTCACACTCTTAGACGGCGGTGTACTTTCCTGACTTGGGTTTAAATCAATAATGTTTGACATGATAAATAGGTTTTGTTGCTAGGTTGATTTTTCCTTGTTTGCAGCTACAAAGTTACTATGGCTTTTTAAGGCTTTGGTGGTAATATGGTGGTAGTAAGGAGTATTCGTGCCTACTACCACACAAGTTGAGCCTAAAACAGTCCTAAGAACTTCTTGCGTTTAGGCATTTTACCTAAGGACTCCCATTCGATATTGGACTTTTTAGCGATAAGCTTCAAGGCTCGCCTATCCTTTTTGTGAATGGAGGTCAGTACCATTTTCTGATACGTGAGTGCTTGAGCCTCCTTGAACTTGGTTTCTGCATCTGTTCCTAAGCGTCCCATCCCTCTGATTTCTTGCAAGGTGGTTGAGCTGATTTTATAAAGCTTTCTTAGAGCCTCTGATTCAGTTTCTATCTTCTTTTCAAGTTCACGAATACTGGCCTTGGTTTTACTAATTCTTTCGTCCAGCAAAGCGATTGGGGCAGCTTTAAAGCCTTCAATGGATTGATTCTTGAGCATCTTTCCATCAATTTCCTCTAATGAAACAGTGTTTGATTTTGCATTGGTTACGAGAAATAGTAGTTTACCTCTTTTCACCAATTGCCCTTCTTCAAAAGGACTTTTAAGATGAACCTCTTTGGCTTTTACTTTTTGTATGGGCTTTATCACTACGGCTTCTCTGGTATCATCGACTATAAGTACGCCTTCAAATTTGTTCCCATTAACGCTTTTAACTTTGAGTGTTTTATCTAACTCCTGATCCTTTACGATATCGCCTTCATCTAGCGTGCCTTTGAAGAGCTTTTTAATTGAGGCTGGTCTACTTGTTGATGCAGGTTTGGGAGCTACTTTTTTTTGCTTTGACTTGGCAAAGGCTTTTCCCTTCTCTTTATTGTCTTTGGAGATACCTAGTAGGGACTTTGCTTTTGATATTTTCTTTACTTCTTTGGGACTGGGCTTTTCGGGTTCCTCCTTAGGTTTGGCTTGAGCATCGAGCGCTTTATTGATTTGTTCCAAAATCACATCAATGGACTCGTCAATTTCAGGGTCAAGACCATATACTTCTACGGTATCGGTCGAAAGTCCTTCTACGATTTCGACTAATTTCTTGTTTGAGTTTTCTAAAAGCTCTGAACGCTTTGAAGCGTAATTGCTAACGGTAATTTTCATGGTTGATTAGGTTTAGTTTAAGTTTAATGCTTGTGCTTTGAGTTTGAGTAATTGAAGCTTGATTTTAATCAGGCGCATGGACTTCTGTTTGTCTGAGTCTTCGCTAGAACTTTGTTGTACCTGAGCATTCACAGAATCTTGAATCATTTTAAAATCGGTAGCACTTAGGTTAACTGACGCTCCAAAACGCTCGGTCAAAATTCTACAGACTGCCTCCAAGTTTGAATCATCGACAATACCTACCATCGTACTCGATACCGAATTGAAGTTGCCACCATCTACGTATTTGAGTAGTTCTGCATCGGTGTAAACATCGCCTCCCTTGCTTTTAGATAAAGCAGTAATCATTCTAAACTTGCCACTTTGCCTAAAGAAAGTTGTTCCAATGCTAGTCGATACCTGACCTTTACTTCGAATGATGGGTACTGCTACCGTTAGTGGTGCAATGACATTAGCAGTATTGCTTTTCCAATTAGATTCCCTCAGATATGAACTAGGGAGCAATAAGCCTTTCTTTACGCTGCCATCTTGCATGGTAAAATCAATCAAACGACCTTTGGCAAACTTATCGTTGGTATAGGCTTGAAGGATATTTCCTGTAACAATCAAAGCTGAAACACGGTCTTTGGATTGTGAGGTAATTGCTCTTTGCCATTGTTCCAACACATTATCATTGGACAAAAACTTCGATTGGCTCATAATTCCTGAGAGCTTGCCAAAATCATTGCCTGTGATGCCAAAGGTTTGCTTTTTGACGCCATTGGAGACGGCTATGTCAATCTCAAAGGTGTTTAATTGTATTTGACCATCTTCGTATGGCTTTACACCCAAACATACCCCTGTGACATAACTATTGTCGGATTGTGGAACATACAAAAGCCTTCCTAATTTGAAAAAGTCAAGTAGTTCTGCATAGGCTCGTTTGTTCCCTTCTTTCCCTGAACTATGATATGCAATGGCTTCCTCGCGTTCTTCAATGAGTTCTTGAAGCTTGGTTTGTAGCTTTTGCTGCTGTTCCTCGGTCTTATTTTTAAGCGCCTCAAACCATGAAATCGTCATTTCTTTGTCTTTCTCATAGTCCGTTTGTGCTCTGGTGATTCTGGATTGTGTTTGTTGCTCTAATAAATTCAAGACAACCTCTTTGATACCATCCTTTTGTACCTTTTCACGCTTTTTAAGCTCTTCTTGGAGCGTTGTGACCGTGTAGGGTTTTCTTAGGTTGTTAATTTCATACAAGCCCACGTAGGTAGGTCCCGAAAATGGCGAATCTGTAAAGCTTTTGCCAAGGACTGCAATATTAGGCTCTTCGATACTAGCTGCCTTTAAGTCCATCGTTTCGACTTCAAGGTCATATTCATCTAAGGCAATCTTAAGCTCTACAAAGGCTTGATACTTTTTGACCATATCCGCATAGAACTTTTCTTGTTCCTTGGTATTGAGTAAGGCTACTCGACCAGAAACGCTTTTGGCTAAATTTTCAATATACTTTTCGGACTTTGCATTCGTCTGTTCTGCATCTTCATCACCATGTTGAGTATCATAGAAATAGCGTTGAAGGTCTAAGCGAGTGTAGTAACTCTTTTCTAAATCCTCATTCTTATCGTCCTCAATCAGAGTTTTCATGACGATGTCACCATACTTATTCAAAAAGTCCTCAGATTGAATCAGGTCTTTAGAGGTCTTTTGTGACGAAGTGGTATTGGCATCCAAAGATTTTAGCTTTGATTTGAGCATCATTACTAATCGCTTTTCTGCGGGAATATCAGAACTGAGATAGTCATAAATCGGTGGCAAGATTTGACCCGTTCGGTTGATACGACCACGTTTTTGAATCTCGGTGTTAATATCAAGCTCTGGTTGCCAGACAATCATGACTCGTTGCTTTACCTCATTGGCTGGTACTTTCTTCGTAGGAATGGCATGAGCGGACTTTCCTGTTGAACCACTTTGATTAATCATCAAGCAGTCAATTTGATTGTCCTGAAACTTCTGGAAGGTATCAGCCGCATTTTCTTTGCGCCTAGTTTGAACTCGACCCGTCGTGACAGCAGCACTCATTCTCCCTAAACCTTTGGGTAAACTTTCGTAGATAACCTCTAAATTGCGACCAGTCACCTCTCCAACTTTGTAGCCCTCAGCCTCAATGCGTTGTTTGACATAATCAATCGGTGAAATCATCACACCCGTTTGAATAGTTTTGATTCTACTCAAGATATAGTTGTATTCAAAAACTGCATTACTTCCTAAGGTATCCAGTTCGATTTTCTCAAAATGTCTTTTGCCCCAACCGTCATTGATTTGGATTCTAAGGACTCCTTCTAAACCTCTAGTTAATACTTGTGAGAAATCGGTATTTACCTTGCCAGTCGAATCAATATCAAGTTCCTTGACAAAAGCCTCCATCGTATTGGCAAAGGCTATGACAGGCTTTTTGCCCTCTTTAAGTCGTTGAATGGCTCTATCTGCCACAGCATCAGCTTTGATAGCCAACAGCATTTGTGAGACAATTTGGAAGACTTTAGAAAAGTATGGAGCGTTGCGCACTCCTAAATCAGCGGTACCAGTGGCCAGCGCTACCTCACCTTGTTCATCACGCAAGGTTTGATTCATGTTTTCTACCGTGCCCTTGACATAGTTTCGCTGAAAGGCAACAATCATTTGCATGATGTCGGTGATGTTGTCACATATCTTTCGATGTAAGGTAGAATAATCCTTCATGCCAAAACTGGTAGCGGATTTATCTAGCACAATCCAGTTCACAATAGCGCCTGTATTAGCCATACCTCTTTCGTGTCGAATGAGCTGCCCTTCACTTACCAAGTTGGCTGAGATGATTTCTTGCAAAGCGACACCACCCATTTCTACGGCATTAGCCATTTGCTCGGAGGACATATTGGCTTCACTAAGGTCAGTTTTCAAACCATACAGAGCCATGTTTTCACTCCGTTTTGCAAAAGTGGCAGAAAGGAAAATAGTACCTTTAGATTCACGGACAATCTCTCGCATGATGATACCCGTAGACGAGCTTCCCCCTGAGGCATTGTGAGATTCATCCAAAATCAAGATATTGCCTTTTGCCTGTTCGTACAGGAATTTAGCCTTTTTACCCTTGATAACGTTCTTTTTACCCCCATTCCAGATAATCTTATTGCCTGTAGCTACTTGTGAATAGGTGGCTAAGATAAAGTCATATTCATCGGGTAAAACACCTGAGTCAATGACTCCATCTTGTTCTAATTTCTCAGGGGCTTTGTAAATAATATTGCCTAAATCGTCCTTGATATGCGAATCAGCATCCCTCGTATTGACAATAAAGGGTCTAATATGTTTACCCTTTGACAAGTCATAATCCGCCGTGTTTCGTTTGTATTTAAACACGCTTTTCGTGGGGTTCTGCTCTTTAAAAGCTTCGTAGTTTTCGGGATTGTTTTCGTAGCTACTTTTCTCTTCTTCGCTCAATTCATCCCAAGAGTCATATTTGATTTTCTGCTCGACTTGACCAATGGCGATTTCCAGCTTTTGAGAACCATCTTCCATACCCACCCCGATAAGGTCACGATATAGGTCGGTAAACAAAGAGGGCTTTTCGGTGATAACAATAGGCTTTTTGCCTTTGTGATAGGCATATCGAATCATAGCAGCATTGATACGACCTTTTCCAATGCCTGTTTGGTGGGCGATAATGATTCCTTTGCCTTTTTCGACTTGATAAATAGCCAATGCTACAGAATCGACCTGCTCAGCCGCCAGTGCATTCGAGAGTTCATCGAGTGATTTGTAGCGTAGGTGCATCTTGACGTATTCATCAACCGTCATTTCGTTGCCATACTCATTTCGAAGATATTCTTTGAGTTTAGAAAGGGCGATTTGTCCTTCAAAAAACATAGAATCGGGGGTTTCAACGGAAAGAGACTTCATTTTGGAAGCGGGGCGATACATTTCGCCTAATCCTTCCACTTTCTTCTTTTTGGATTTAAACAATTTAATCATGGTAGAGGTGTTTATTTTGATAGCAAAATGAGCTTCTGCAGCTGGAAAAAGACCAGGAGAAAAGCGGATTTTGCTATCAAAATCAATAAGGGTTTGTAGATATCAGGAGCTGATCAATAAAGCTCTTGTATTTTTTTGCTATCAGATGGCTAATGCCAGTGCTTTGAGCTTGAGTAATCGTAGTTTGATTTTGATTAATTCCGTAGGCTTTCTTTCTCCTTTCTGATAAGTAGTCATAAATCTTTCATAAAGCGCTTCGAAAGTATCGACCACGGTTTGATTGACTTCTTCTGCCATTGGGGCAAAACCCGAAGGTTCTTTTTTGACACCATCGACTAAGACCACACGCACATCAAATTGTGTTCCTTGGCGAGCGTAAAGCTCTCCATCGATACTAATTACATCAACAACGTTATAGTGGTGGTGCAGGTAGTTAAAAAAGAAGCGGTCGCCCACGGCATGATTCCCACGATTTCGACCAGCAATCAATCCCTGAGCATTGTAATGAGTATGTCCACCAAGGATAAAAGCAGCTTTACCTTCTGGCTTCATGGTTTCGAGCGCATACAATGCCATCAAATGGTCAAGTTTATGTACTCTGATAGGACCCACATTTACTCGTTGTGGAAGTAATCCAAAGGGAGGATTAGAGATAACGGCATCAAAGCTACGTTGATACGCTGGCATCTTTAAAGAGGAATCATTCTTCGTTACTAACTTAAAGCCTTGGGTCAGTAGATTCTTATATCTTAGCTCAGAGATTTCGTTAACAATAAACTGTCTTGGCTCTGCGGCAATGGTCAGAAGTCCGTTTCCTGCACTTGGTTCAAAACCTTGTTTGTTTGGGTCATCAATTCCACACCAAATACCCATCAAAAATGCAATAGGCGCTGGAGTGGAGTATTGCTGGAGCATGATACTCTCAGAGGTACGGTGATTGAGCCGAACTTGGTTTTTGTAGAGATTAACAATGCTCAAGTAGCGCTCTAAAATGCTAGTATTGGCATGAGCGTATTCCCTTGCCGTGCGAACAATGGCTAATTCAGTAAGTTCTTTGACCTCTGATTGGTTGGTGATACCAAATTGGCTTGCTAGTTTTTGAGAAGTGGTTTTACTATCCTTTTGACCTTCTTTGAGTCTTTGCTCGATGGCTTGTACATATTGAAGCGAATGGTCAATAACCAATTTGCCTATGCTTTGGATAGTTTGAGTTACTTCAAAATCTGTAAAAATACCAGCTTCCTCTGCGTTGAAAACGGGATTGCACGGGTCAAGGATAATGGGTTTATCCAGCAAAACAACCAGATAAATATGAGACGTACTCTCTGAAGTATACGTGGCCAGACGAACTTTAAATGGAATCCCTAAATTTAGTAGTGTTCCACCTAAGAGAATGACAAAATCTTCACAGTCTATTCCTGTATGTCTGTCAGCCCATGAGGCATTGGGTAAACGAATGATTTCTGCTGAGTCAGGATAGCCATCGTATTGGTATTTGAACTCTTTTCTACAAAAGTCATACAGAGCTCTAACAGAATCTTGGTGCGATTGAGACTTAAATCTTTGGGCAAACGCTTTGGTTTGTACCTTGGCTTTAGGTATGTATTGACTAGCAATTAAGCTGGCAAGTTGTTGTACATTGGGGTTTTCATGAATGATACGGTCATGTTTGGTAGGATTTTCGAAAAAGGATGAAGTTTTCAAATGTTTCTAAATTAGTGGACTCTAAATACTTCTCTGTAGATATACTCTATGGCAGGATAAGGCAATTTTTTACGTAAAGCAGGTTTATCAGGGTCAAAGCCCAATGTTTTTAACTTCTCCTTATGAGCATCCACCTTCAAACACGAAAGAAGATACTTCACATCAGCTTTGAGTTTCTTTTCATGACCTTTGGTGATGTTTAACTCTTTGCAAATATCGGTTAGTGTTGAAGGTGGATAGATTTTCATTATTTTAGTTTTTCTAGGATTCTGTATTTGAACAAATTCGTCATAGCAGCATCATCTTCTACGAATTTTCGTAGCAATGCTAAGTCTACACTGTCAAGTTCAACGGGTTTGTCAGAATAGAGGTCAAATGCAATCAGCATCAATTTGGGACTATCCTTAGTATTCGATTGAGCAATTCTTTCAGCAAGTGCTTTGCCAATACTACCTCCTTCAAGAGGCTTACCATCAAGTCCTTTGAAGTCTACTGATAAATCAATTTTCGTTTTTGCCATTTTATTTTAGGGGTTATTTTTTCAAAATCGGTGTAAAGCCAAGGGGTAATTCTTTGACTTCTTTTCTGGTGATGCCTCTACCTAATTGTAGTTCTGGATTGAGGTTTAATTGCTGCTTGTCGCAATAGGCTTGCATGGTGTCTTGCATTTGTGGTGCTAGCATAGTTTGAGCGTTGGAGGTTTGTTTGTAGCGGTCTCTTCTCTGAATCAAGGTTCTTACTATTGCTCCTAGACAAAAGACCACCAAAAGAATGAGTAATAGGTTTATTGTAAACATGGTTTAAAGAGGTTGTAAAAAGTCTTTGATTTCTTGCTCTGAGAAATACTGTTCAAGTTCAGGCGTTTCATTTCTTTTGAGCATGGTGTGAAAGTCGGGTAGCTCCCTAAAATAGTCGAGTGGCGGTAAGACTTCTCTTTTTGCTTGGATAGCCAGACAGTATTGGAACTTCAAAAAGGTGGTTTGCATCATCACCATGTTTCTAAAGCTACGTACCTCTGTCTCTAGCTGAAGCTTTTGTTGCTTGACTTTTTTGCGATGGGTCTGAAACCCGACATAGAAAATTATACATAGGAATACTAGGTCTAAGGTGTCACGAAGGGTCATTGTTTTCTAAGGTTTTCCAATTGAGAATTGCGAACTGTGAGTCAATATCTAGGCTCTCGTAGATTTTCTTATCTTGATTGATACTGTGTACCAACTCAGTTATTTCGTGGTTGTGAAGTGCCTTGAATGGCTTGCCAAAGTGTTTTTGAACTAACTCATACAAAATCACAGAATCAATCTTGATAGTATCCTCAAACTGTTGTCGTAGCTCCACTGATTCCTCATTGGCTTGTTGGAAACCAATTTTAGGTTCTTCCAATTCAAAATGCTCACTTACCACCTCATTCAATTCTGATTTATCCAGTTTGATGGGCATTATTGTGGTATTCTGGCTTTCTGTAGGTTCTTCAACTACCGTGGTATTATCTGAAAGGTTCTTTTCAGTCCTTTTTTTCATCAGAAGGGTCATGCCTAGTATCACCATGCCAACAATGGCGCAAATGATCAAAAACAACTTTACAATTAATCCGTAGTTGGCATTCTCTGATTCATCTTCAAAATCTAACATAGGTGCTATTTGGGGTTAAATTCTAGTTTCTGTTGTGCAAAAGGAAAGTACTTTTTCCCATCTATCCATTCCACTTGTTCGGTGTTACGCACGCCTACCCGATATTCCTCTTTGTCGAAGTATCTCGTTGTCCATTTCTTGTTTTCAGGAAGCTCCGTATTTTGAACAGCAATGTCATACATCAAATAGGCAATCTCTTTTCTCGGTTGAACCTTCGTGGGGAGGTCATTGAAATCATCACTTGTTTCTTTCAAGACCAGCATATTCATCATTTTCAGTAGGTCTGGAGAAACCTCTGTACCTCCAAAAAAGTGAAATTGTAGAAGTAGCTCTAAGCCGTTATTTTTTGGTGTTTTCAAAAGCTGCTTTTGTGCTTTTGTCATCGCACCTGATCCAAAGAATGAACCTGCATCGTCGTAGATGACCACCGCATTTTTGAGATAATGGCTACAGTAGTACGAAAACTTGTCATAATCATCAGACTGAAGCTTAACCACTGCATTTTTGGGCATGGGTCTTTCCAAATCTTCAAATGTTACCACCTTGGTGATTTCCTTGTAGCTGGAGTTATTCGAATGGTCAAAGACAATGATTCTTTTAGGGTTATTTTTGAAGGCTCCGACTCGAAAATCGAGTGAGAGTTGTAAGGCTTCGTAGGTCTTTCCTGTGTTTCGTGTACCAAAGAAGCCCCAAACGTTTCCTTTGGGATTCATATCTAGGTGATTTTGGCTTTGATTTTCTTGACTACTTTTATGGTGAAGTTTGAAAGAGCCTGCGGATGATGCGCAATGATATTTGAACCCATGAGTACCACCAAATCGTAAATCATGGCGGTTTTACTAGGGAGTCTGTATCTGCCTTCACGTGCCTTTTTCTTCAAATCTTCGAGAATCACCAGCTTGACAAACTTTCGAATAGATTCGGTGTCTTCCAATCCTTCATCTTGTTGGATTTTCTTCTTTTGCTCCACTCGCTTCTGGGCTGCTTTGACTTCGTCACTCAATGGAATAAGGTTCGCCTCAAAATCTTCGACCAGTTTTTCATCGCCATTTTCGGTCGACATCTCTGCCACGATATTTCGTAGCACGCCTGTACCCGTTTTTACGTAGGAGAAAATTAGTTCTGTTTCCAGTTCTGCATTTCCTTCCAAAATCACTTGGTCGTAGCTGGGTACGTATTGGGGTGTTACAACCTGTTGTGCTACGGTTTGAGGCTTGAAGGGGTTGTCAAATAGCCCTTCCACTAGCTTAGGTGCAGGAGGCTCTTCTACACGTTCAGGTGGTGAACTCATTCCCGTGAGGATGGAGTTGCCCATTTCCACACCCTCCGATATTAATTTTAGTCTTTCTGAGAATTTCATGGTGCTACTTTTTTACGTATTGGACTCCCTTTGCTAGACCCTTGCCAGCGTACTTGATGCCAAGGTTAACAAAGAAGGACGCTACTTTCTTTTTACCTGCCTTTAGTTGGGCTTTGACTTTTCCCATCAAGGTTTTTCGTTCTTCCCATTCGATGATTAGTTTTTCGAAAACAGGACGAAAAGCGGGTTCAAAATCAATCGCTCCATCGGCTCTAAAACAACCCATTGCGGTCATGTATTTTCCAATCATATCGAGTTTGAGTTCGTTGTTGATAACGGCAGCATCATAAGTTTTTTTCTTGGCCAGTAATGATAGAGCTTCTTCGGAAAAAGCTTGAAATTCTTCAAGCGTCATTTCCCCGTGACTCTGATAGCTTACAATTTGTCCCTTGGTGTCTAGGGTGAGTGTAGCGAGTATTTGTTTCATGGTTGAGAGATTTCTTCAAAGCCCTTGGTATAGTGTTTCTTCCATACACCCGCTCCGATACGAACAAAAGCTTTCTGCTCAGAGAATCGAACTGCCTCAGCAATCAGGTTATTGAGACCCGCATCGTTAGCCAGCTTAAAAGTCTTGAACTTATCCAGCATGGTGTTTTCGTTGTTTTCATCACGTAAACGGATGTTTTCAAGTTGAAGCGCTTTGTTTTCGTTTTGTAGTCGAATGAAAACAGGGCTGTTTTCAATGTTTTCAGGCTCAGTGGTGATGTTTTCATGGTTCTTGAAAACATTGTTTTCGTCCAGCAGCCGTTTGTTTTCATCCTGTAAAGCAATGTTTTCAATGTTTTCAGACTCAGTGCAGATGTTTTCATAATTCTTGAAAACATTGTTTTCCTCTATCAGGCGTTTGTTTTCATTCTGTAAAGCAATGTTTTCACTTTGAAGCTGAATGAAAACAGAGTTGTTTTCAATGTTTTCAAACTCAGTACTGATGTTTTCATGATTCTTGAAAACATTGTTTTCGTCCATCAACCGTTTGTTTTCATCCTGTAAAGCAATGTTTTCACTTTTAAGCTTGATGAAAACAGGATTGTTTTCAATGTTTTCATGATTTCTGAAAACATTGTTTTCGTCCAGCAATCGTTTGTTTTCATGCTTCAATTGAATGATTTCATCCTTTAGAGGATTGATGTTTTCATCCAACAAGGTTTGGAACTGTGCTCGGATTTCGACTTCTCGTTCAGGGGTGAGTAGGCGCTCATCGTTTTCGTATAAGCCAAATGTTAGACCATTGAAAACATAGTGAGCCAAGGCAGACTGAATAATGTTTTCATGAGTTTTCAGCTCAGTATTTTCTTCGAGTAGGGTATCAAGTTCACGAAGCTGCTCAGGTGTGAGGTGTATGAAAACAGTGTTTTCATGCTTAGGTGTATTGCCTGCAAAAGTCTTTTCAAGAATCTCGTTAAGGAAATCACTAGTGTTTTGAGAGCTTCTTAGCCAGTCAGCAATTTCAGGTCTTACTCTTGCTCCAATCTGGACGGTACGTGCAATGTTTTCAGCCATGTTTTCAATGTTTTCATGAATCAAGACCGATGTTTTCGTTTGTTTTCATCGGTGTTTTCATCATGAAATTAGTAGGCTATTGACGAAAACATGATGTTTTCATGCGAGCACATTCGATTTTGTCCGTATATATCCGTTTTTATCTCTTTTTTGCACAAGTGATTTTTAGTAAATTTGTATGAAAACCTAAAACGAAAACATTGGATTTATTATGGGAGCTTCTACGATAGTTAATTCTGCAAGCATCGCTCAACTCATGGGCTGGACAAAGGAATATTCGGCAAAGAAAATTAGAGAGGTAAAAAGGCAACAGGTTGTGCATACGTCACCTTTGCAGATTGTGCCAAAGCTTGGAAAGTGTCAATGTCGTAAAACAAAGCTCTCTTCTAAATACTACTGATAAATGTAAACGCCCACCAATTCACAATTGGTGGGCGTTTTATGTTCTTAACTTTTATTGATGAATGAATGTAAGATTAATACAAAATAAGTAGTGCTTTGCTACTCAATAATTTATTTACAGGAAAAGCTGCTCTTAATTTGAATGTAACAAATCATATTGACTTCGTAGGTTATCAATGTATTTAATCACATCTGAGTCTGAAAACTCTTTAATATTGATGGTAGAAGACAAGCCTAATAACAAAACTATTTGCTCTAATATCTCCCTATTTTTATTACTCTTGGCTTTCTGATAATATTCTGCTGAAGCTCTGTAAATTTCACAATCCAACTGGTGCAGACTTTTTTGAAGTATATCATCAGTAGATTCCAGAAAAAAATAAGACTTATTTTTTAAGGATTCAGCTAAGTAAACCTGCTCTGAATAATAAAAGTTGTAATTGTCATAACTAATGAATAATTCAGGTATATCCATAATAGTATTGTTGATGTAAGGAATTAATCATGTGATAAATATACTAAATTATTCTATTACGCAAACTCTGTAATATCCAAAATTGATTAAAATCAGTTTCTTAATCTTGAAGTTTTTTACGCTAATATAACTACCCTTACATCACACAAAGGCCCCACAACCTAAATGATTATGGGGCGTTTGCTAATTTATAACCTTGAGTTTTGGGTAAAAAGGGAAATAAGCATCTGTGCTTAAAACTGGCATATCTTCATAGATTGACTGTGCGATGATAAGTAAGTCAAATGGATCTCCATGAGGTTTTGAACTACTTGCCTTAGGAAAGACCTTTGGTACGTTCAAGATTTCATTGATATGCTCGTTTTTGACTGGTAATACTTGTACCCTTTTTAGTAACTCTTTGATGGCATCTTTGTAGGGGATGTTGAAAGGGTTATTCCCTTTTCTAACCTTAATGGCAATCTCATGCAAGCTGGCATTACTAATGTATAATTGGCTGCTAGGGTAGGTTAGTATTTTTTGCTGTTCTTTGGATAATTCTACAGTCTCTTTATTAATCCAAAAAATCAATATGTTACTATCGAGTAGGTATGTCATGCTAAGATTTTTTGATAACCACTTGGGTTCTGTTTTTCTCAACAAACTTTTTGCGCTCTTCTGGAGTCATTAGTTCGTGAGGCTCTAAAATACCTTTGTATCTAATTTTAGGGCTTCTAGTAGCAGGTGTTTGAATCGTTTTAGTTGCCATGTCGGAAATCGTTTTAGTTAAACAAATATAGCTAGAAAATCACAAAGTCGTTGTCTAACTTGTATATAAATTCATAGAACTCTTCACGGCTATCGGAGGATTTTTTAGGTACCCAATTCGTTAATCCTTGGTCTAATTTATCTCTGATAAATTGTACTTCGTTGGTAGTATAGAGTCCTAAAATACTAAAAAGTGCCTGAGCTTGATAATAGTGAAGCTTAATCTTTTTGATGCCAGCCTTGGACAATTTCAAATTTTCAGCAGAAACTTGAAATATTGAATCAAAAAGTGTTGCAACAATGATTTCGGGAGCAATAGTGTACGATTTGTGTATTTTAAAGTGGGACGTAACCATAACGTTTTGTCTGAATGTGACTTGTCTGAGAAGTTGATACTCAAAAAGGTCTATTTCGATGGTGATTAGATTTATCATGTGTCCAATTGGTTAGCAACCTCTATAAATTGACAAAATCCCTTGATAGCTTGCTTGAGCTTTTTGTTCTCAGTCTGTAATTCTTCTATTTCTTTGTTGGACTTGTGTCGGTGGGAATTGTAAGTCTGCCTAAGCCCTTGTAACTCTTCTGTTTTCTCTCTGTAATCTCTTAAGATAAACTCAAAGACAGATTGTCCAGTTTTAATGTTTTCCTTCTGCATAACTTGGTTCATGATTTCGACCAAGTCTGCATTTTCATCGTTGTCTAACCCACGGAGGGTCATTGTTGAGAATTGCTTCATTTTGATAGGATTAAAAAGATGATGACTAAAAATGCGGTAAACACGTTTGCGACTGTTTCTGCCAGCAGCTCGACTTCTAGGTGTTCTTTACGTTTTTCCATGATTAGAGTTTATGAGCTTTGTTTTTGCAGTTGGCTTTATGCGTAAGTTGAATGTTGTAGTTGATCACCACAAGGATGTATTCGCAACTATCAATTTCTACCAAAGATATTCCATGTTGTATCTGTTGATAGGGTAGAATGTGCTTGTATTTCACTGGTGGTGGTTCTTTCTGAGAAAAAGCTGCAATCGCCAGAAGTGTGAGTATTCCGACAATCAAGGTGTTTTGAGATTGAAATTTCATTTTGCTATCAATTTAGAGTAAACTTTTGCCTGAGCGATGTTTGATCGGTGTGAGCTGCCTTAAATTTTGCTATCAAAATTTGCTTAAAAGAGAGCTGCATCAATTCCCTGGTCTTTCAATTTGCTATCAATTTTGCGAGTCGCACATTAAGAACCTTTTCAATGTCTTGTCGTATTGGGCAATCATTTTGCCATTGTATCCTACCTCGTAGATATAAGCATTATCTATCGGGTCTTTAAAACCGCTCACAAGCTTACAGGCTGCTTTGAGGCGTTCGGAACTATTTCTACCGAAGATGATTAAATCGGATGCTCCTTTGATTGGAAGCCATACTCCATTGGGTAAGATGTACTTTAGTTTCCATTTCACTACTGGTGCTGATGTTGATTGCATGGTCTTAGAAAGTTAGTTGTTTTTAGGAAGTAGTTGAATTTTTGTACATAGTCGCTGTTGGTTTTTACACTCAATTTGCGACTGTAATATTGGGCTAATTGGGTAATATCCTTGATTTTATTCCCTTGTCCACGTGGTACAACACCTGTCATTGGGTATTGCATCATAGTCAATTTGGCACGCTCAAGCTCTTTTTCGAATTCTATCTCTCTGAGTGACTTTTCGGCTTTTTTAGCCCATTGTAGCACTACCAAGAATCCTTGTTTTTGATGTGTTCCGTAGTCTTTCGAGAAGTATTTTGTTGGGTGATAAGCCTCTCTGTCCTTACGAGCGTCAAAAGCTTGCTTTTTATCCGCCCAATACTGGAGGGTCATGCTATAAATCTGCCAGAATTCGAAGGTATTCTCCTTTGGATTCTGGTTTTTGAACCCGTTAAACACATCTCTGTGAATAACTTTCTTGATTTCGGACTCAATTGGGGTATAGTTGCGTTGTGGGTAGAACACATCTTTCACATATTTCCAGAAGTTGTTTACAATCGTAGCCTTTTCAAGGTCAGTTAAGCCCTTTGGCTCTGGTTTTGATGCATTTTGGTAGCGAATCTTGTTTAGAGTGCCTTTGCGGTAAGCTTCAAAACGTTCGTCTGAACTGATAAAAGAATTTTCGGCGCCCCCCGTGTTTTTTTCTTGGCAGTTTTCTTGGTCATTTACAAGGTTTTGGGCTATTTCTTGTTTTTCTTGGCCATTTTCTTGGTGTCTTTCTTGGGATAGGTTTTCCACATCTTCCGCTATATATGAATTACATAGATTTTCTATTTGGTTACTTAAGTGTGGCAAAGTTTGCACCTCTGAGAGGGAAAAGGCTTTCAAAATGGTAGTTGGCTTTTCTGACCAGCTTTGGATTTTTGGTTTGAATTGGTCGATTCCAAGCAATAACCAGAGGTTTAAAGCTATCTTGTAGCCATTAACTCTACCTTCTTCAAACTCCTCTACAGTAATGACCCCGAAGGTGCTTAGACGTGCCAAATGGTCTTGTACAGCCCTGCGGCTGCAACCACAAAGGTTTGCCAAATCCCAACGAGTAATATGTAACAAGGGCACACGGTCAGAATCAGCCCACAGAGGACTATTCATACAGTTCCAAAATTGCTTGAGGTACAAGTGTGCAATAGATTTCAATTTTGATAGATGTGGCTCACGCAACATGGTGCTTTTGGTAACGAATTGTACATCGTTATGCTCTTTCGCAAAAGCATGATACCTTTCGATTACCTGTCCAAATTGGTGACTAAACGTTTTTTCAATTCTCATATTTGTTTTTGGTATGTAGTGACAAAACTTCGCTTGTCAGGGCTTAGAATCATCACTACGCTATTTCCCGTTGTTTCTGCCAGAGAGTCGAACTCTGAGGACTTTCAAGGACGAAAATCCCTTCCAAAACAGACTTTGTAATGATAACTTTACTGGTTATACGTCGGTAAACAATCCCCACTCATAAAGGAATGGGGTTGTCCCAACTCTCTTTCTAAATAAACTAACACTCAGTTGGTGGAACAAGGATATATCCACCGTTTGATTCTTGATAATGATACTCTTTTCGTGGGTCGAGTCGAATAGAACGACCATCTTTTAGTAAGAAAATTTGAAGGGTTGTACCCATCATGATTCTTTTAGCGATCTGATCTGAGAGGTCTACACACTTTTCTCTTCTTTCATCCTTTACCTCTTTTATGATTTGCTCCAGTTCAATCTGTCTAGTTGCTCTTGGTCGCTCTGGACTGACCATCGGTTGTACGACAACATTTGGGATTCTTGGTCTACTTCTTCCTTTGAGCCAATCTTGCAGGACAAAGTAGGGATGCTCGTACTGCCTATGATTAGCGACAATTTCCACCATGATGTCGTATAAGTCCATGACATTGATTTTACAAGTATCAAGCTTATAATTTTCGTGAAAAACCCTAGAGTTTAGCCCAATCTCAATAAGCTTTTTTCTAAAGAGTTCTTGGTCACGAAAGCACATGGCATCATAGACTTTGTTGAGGATATTCGGACGTTTCATAGGTTTAAGGAATCTTGTCAGTGGCTCTTTCGTAGAGCCACATCCCAAATACAACCAAACAAACTAAATCAACTAAAACAGACATTTTACAAACAGTTAGTAGGTGGTCTTCGATTGTTCTTAAAGTACCAAGCCATGAGTAATCCTCCGATTACGAAGCCAGCATAAATGTGAAAGTCGCTATTCATGAGTTTAATATTAGAGTTGAAAATGACAAAATTAAGTAAAAATCAACTCATGAGTCGAATACCAACTTGTTGGGATGCTTACTCATCGGTATCCTTTCCGTAAAGTAAATCTTTCAAAAACTCAGAGCGATTAAGTACTTCACCTAACATCGCAATCAAAAAAGCACCCAAACACATTGCAAGTATAAACTGCATAAGTGGATCAGCGGACAAAGAGCGAACTAATTCGGGTATATTCATGGTGTAATAGAGGGTTAAATGAACGTAATGAACTATTAATCCAAGCAAATAAAATTCTTAACTTAGTAGGGAAGACAGGGGGTGGAAGTAATAAATACCACTCTAAACCCCACCCCATAGAAGTCTTCCTAGAAACAACTATGGAACTATCCATCGTTCAGCAACTGATACGTCTGCTGATAAACTCTGACGTATTCTCAAAACTGAGTAAAAACACTAAGAATCTTTTGAAAGCTCTATTTATAGGGCTATCTGTTTGGTTGTTTTACAAGCAGTTTTTACAAAAAAAATCTTCATATTTGACTTTTTTGTTTCCCCTATGCTGAACAGTGTAGGGGAATTTTTTTGTGAACTCTCAAAGGCAACAGTAGGGAAATACATTCCCTACCGTGCAAGCAATAGAGTTCTAAACCATCATTTGCCTTTTGGGCAGTATCTACATTGTTGGCAATTGCAATCATAACTTTCACCGCTGTTATCGTATGACTTTGGCTTTTTCTTATCAAATGTCATAGACGCTATCGCTAATACAACGGAAAAAAACATTAGTACAAGAAAATCATTCATACAATTAAGGTTTAAGAATTTGAGTGAACTTAATGTTTTTCACCTCCAATTTTTTAAGGGTATAAGGATGTAAAGTTGTCATAATTATGAATCCTAAATACTTTGTTATGCGCCATCAATTTCAAGTAAACTTTTCAAAACTCCTATCTCAGCTTTCGACCAATTATATTCACCTGACATTTTTTCTTGGAAGTTTCGTTCCTTGTATCCAAAAGTATTACATACAACATCCTTTATCTGTTTTCGGTCAACTCGTGTCAGCGAGCGATAGGCTTTTTTTATTTCATCCTTCGAAATCATAGATATGTGGTATATTTTTTTAATGAACTAAATAACTACAAATCGCACTTTTCGTTTTATATTCGTATATAATTCGTTTTTTGTGCGATTTATGAATACAAATATCGTACAAAAATGTTATTATCCAAATATTAATCGTACAAAAGTGTGATTTTTATTAAAATATTTAATTTTTGTGTCAAATGGCTTAATCAAAAGCATTTAAAAAGGTACAATTATGAAAAATTTCGCAGAAAAGTTAAAGAAAGCTCTTAAAGAAAAAGGAATGACTCAGGTCGAACTTTGTGAAAAAATAGGAATGTCTCAAGGTGGTATAAAAAGAATGATTGATTCAGGTAGTACCAGAGTTGATACATTAGAAAAGATTTGTGAAATTCTTGGTGTTCCTATTACTTACTTTCTGGATGTTGAGACAAAAGAAGAACCTGTAGGTTTTTGGAAGCGATTAGTTGAAGAAGCTACTACTGAAGCTCAGAATTGGAAGATTAGAGCATATCAATTAGAAGAACAGCTAAGTAAGAGCGGAAATTTTAAGTATGTTAGTAGAAGACAAGGCGTGTTGGCAAGTGTGGCATAGGTTTTTTTTGCCCAATTTACTAACATTTCTACTAACAGTTGCAAGTTCAGACTTGTAAGCCATTGAGTATCAAGTAGGTTCGATTCCCGTACGGACTACGCAGTGATTATTAACGACTTGCAAGCGAGCTTTTTAGCTCGCTTTTCTTGTTTTTAGCATATTCGTTATTCCTGCTAAATCCTTCACGAAAAGCTTCGGTTCCATAGCTAGTCACATGAACTTGTCATATTTGTTCACCAAATGGCGAAGAATATAAATCACCCTACTACTCTTGAGCGAGTAGTCTGTTTCTATGAAAAGTATTTCTCGATTGTAATCATCTATCATATTAAAGCTTCGGAAGGAACGCCCGTTACTCAAAACATCACTCATGAAGTATATGTTCAATTAAGGTCATACACTAATATTTAATCATCCTGAATGGATTGGTAGCTTAGCCTAAACTACTTTTGCTCGTTTTGAAGATACAATCCGTATAGGTTCTTTCATCTCTAAAGATCTGTCAGATTCAAATTCTATAAGAATCTTAGCAATTTCGGTTGGACTAGATTTGCTACTTTTCACAGCCCAAATTAAATTTCCCTAGCTTTTATCCTTACTATTTGGGAGACTCTTACAATCATAGATGATGATTTGAAATTCTTATTGAGAGCTACAAGGATTGTTAAAAGTAAAAATGAAGGCTCTGATTGCTGGACAAAACAAGAAAGTTTTATTCAGATGTATCGACTTTTTCACCGAATTTTGTAAAAACAGTATTAAACTGTTAAAAAAGTGAGTCCAAAACTAATTCTTGAACTGGTAATTCAATTTTATCCAGAAATCAGATAAAGGCTGATTTCACTTATAAATAAACCTCTCTTTCAAACACTTTGGTCGCAAAAATATCGACTTTGAGTATTTTCCCTAATTCTCCAGATCTGCCTCTTCGTTTAAAAACTCTTTATGAAAGTCGTCTACTTGAATTTTGTTTTGATACTTGTCAAACAAAGGATTTGGGTATTTTGTGATGGCAATTGCAAGATACATTCCTAATGTTTCTCGTCTGAATTTGTTTCTTGTGCCTATAGTTTTGTCAAATAATGCCAATGTTTTGTTATTAGGATACTGGGCTAATGCCTGATACAGTATTCTCCATGTGGGGTAGCTATAGCGTTTATGTCTCCATTTTTCCTCAAAAACTTTAATGAGAAATGGATAAAATTTAGGATCAGGAAACTCTCTAACTGCCCAAATTGCATGGTATAATGTTTTGTCATTCGCAAAATAGCTTTCAATAATCTCCTTATCTTGTTGTTTCTTGTATTTAGCCAACGCTATAACTGACACTGGAACTCTTTCGTTTAGCGCTATATCTCGTATCCTATCATAATACAAGGGGGCGCCATTGGTTCCCTTGATTCTTCCTTCTTTATAGGCAAGGCGGATTTTGGGATCGTAAAATAATAGGCTATCAATTGCTACAAGATTTGCATGGTTTTTAACGAAATAGGTACTGTCTTTGGTTGCCAGAAAGTAATAAAATGTTTGTAGAAAATAATCGCCTGTCATTTGTCGCCAACCAAAGCAACCTTGCCGTACTGAAACTAAACTTGTGTCGTAAAGGTGTAGTCTTAATACTGGAATTATTTCAATGCTGTCTTTTGCGCAGAGCGCTTGAAAAGCTGCACACTTAACAAGAGTGTTCGTGCTTTTTGTCAAGTCCAAAAGCTCTTTGGAAGTTGAAATGTTTGTCAGTCGGTTTAGACATTTACATTGACTTGACTTTATATCTGTGTCTCCGATATATAGCCCGCACAGCGCGTTATATGAAGCGATACTATCGACAAGAGATTTTACTTGTGACCTCACAGCCTGCCCAAAAGTAAATATCGGACAACAGCAAATAACTAACATTTTTAACCTTATCTTCATTTTGGGAGTTACAGTTGTAGGACTACCTTCTATTTTTGGGTTTATTTTTATTCAAAATACCATTCAATATTATTTGTCTTGTTTTCAAATATCCTTTTAAACTTTCTGTATTCAACACATCCTTTTTGTGCAATTTGAAAGTCATGGTTCTTTTCGTCATTGAAATAAATTGTCACATTGTCACTCCCTAAAATGAGTTTGTAAGTGGCTCCATATTCGGAAAGAATCCACTCAAAAGTGGGAGACTTAACAATCGTTATGTTCATCTCCCACTTTTTTAATTTGGTAATATTTGCAGTTACTTTTGGATGATGTAACCATTTTTTCACATCACTAGGGTTTATTTCGTCTTTTTCATCAAATAAATAAACTGATAAAATTGGTTGATTTTGTTCCGCTCTCTGCGCAATTTTCTTAAAATCTATTTCAGTAACCTCAAACACTGAATCGTCAAAAATATCTTCAAGATTTGAACCTGGATTAGGACAAAGTAGGCTAGTTACAGGTGCGTCGGTATTGTTGGAGTAATAAATACATTCATTACCATATACGGTTCCAGTAGCTTTCCCAAATGTTACAAATCCATAGTCCAAGATAATAATTGTGGGAGATAATATATCACCTCCTACAAAAATGCTCCCGTGATTGTAAAATCCTAAAAAACTTCAGCAACATTTAAGTTGCCATTAATATTGATATCTTGTCCGGCGACAATAATGTTTTTAGCGCTCACATCTCCTAGAACTACTAAATGAACACCGTAATCAGACTCAAAATTATAAATGTTATTTACTTCTAAATTTCCATTTACTAATATCCCAATTATATCGTTATCGTAATTCTCATTATCTAAATTCAAATTGTCGAGTACAGTGTCACCATCATAAAGCAAAAAAGAAAAATCTTTGTTTGCGTCTGTCCAATAATCCCAGAAAACTCTCATGTTTGAATCATCTATTAGACTTTATCACGGTTTCAGAAGTATCATAAAAAAAGGCTTGAATTTTTTAGATTTGTAGTCGCAAAACCAAACAAACTAAAAAAGACGAGCCATGAACAAAATTAACACATTAACTACACTTAATCATTGAGAATACACACATTTATATTCAGTTTTTTGTCCTCTTATGGAGGAACGAGTTAGCAACTATACCCTCAAAGGGACTTTACGCAAGTATAAACAAGTTAAAGAATCTAAGTTAAGTAGCCTGTATGGGAATGAAGCCAAACTAAAGTTCATATTGCACTACTTAAAGCAAAACCCTAGTCAATCTTTTATGGCAGAGTATTCTGGGATATGCCAGTCAAAAGTAAGTGAATGGATCAAGTATCTCTTGGTGGTTTTACATGAAACCTTAGATCGTTTAAACTTTCTAGCTCAGCGTCAGGGTAGTTTTACTATTGATGAAAACTTAGATTATATTTTATGTGATGTCACTGAAAGACAGGTTAGTAGAAGTACAGACTATGAACTTCAAAAAGAGTTTTATAGTGGGAAAAAGAAGACACATACTGTAAAAAACTTAGTATTTTCAGATTCCAATACTTACATCCATTATCTTGGAGAAACCTACGAGGGAAGTCTGCATGATAAAACCTTATGGGATGAAATAAGTCTTAAACCTTCCCCAGTAACGATAATAGCTGACTTAGGATTTTTAGGGGCTCATAAAGAGAATGAAAATGTTATTTTACCTTATAAAAGCTCAAAACACCACCCATTAACTACCCTTCAGAAGCAAATTAACAAAGCAATTGCCCAAGTAAGAGTCAGAGTAGAACATGCTTTTGCAGGGGTAAAAAGATTAAGAGTCGTCAAGGAGAAAATACGCCTGAGAACCAGTCAAATCCTAGATCGAATCATGGATATTGCTGTTGGATTACATAATCTTAGAGTTACTTTCAGAACAATAAATAATAAACCGTGATAAAGTCTAATACAAAATTTCTAAAATACAAAAACATCACATGATAACTTTAAGCATTTGTTTGAGCTTTATTCTCACAACTTATAATCAATTGAATACGCATTTCGGAACGTTTACACCAAGTATTTCTCTATCAGTAGTGAACAACAATAATGGTTTGAAGAGTGCTGATACAAGTATAATCGTCTTGAAAAAATTAAAATATACGTTGTTGGACATTAAAGATTATAAGACTGGCAAACGACAATTACTCATTCAAAAAAATCATGTAACCCAAGGTAAAATATTTTTTTAACTCCTGATGTAGCGCAGGGGTTCTCCGTAAATTGGATTAAAGAAACAAGTGCTGGCTTTGAAGTATCAATAGATTATGGGTCAAGGTATTATGTTCAAAAGATTTTCCAGTTTGTTTTCGAAAACAATAGCTTTTATTTAAAGAATATCATAACGAGTTCTTTCGATAAATATAGCCCCGAAAAGTATGAGAAAACAACTAAAAAACTAAAGAAGCCTTTCAAATTGACTAATTTTAAAATGGAAGATTTTGTGTAGTATTTTCTTGAATTGTTATTTCAGGACAAGACAACAGTTTATCAAAAAAGGCGTTCGAAATTTGTTTTTCGAACGCCTTTTTTGATAAACTGCAATTTAATGCTAAAGTGCTAATAATCAAAGTGTTGTAATGATGATGTGAGAGTGCAAATTCTATCATCATCATGTAATCGCAATTACACAAATTCGGGATTAATAGCAATTTTATTCCTTCGTGGAAATCTTCGTAGTTTCCTCCCAACCTGTATGTATTGCTACGTCAGGTAGCGCTTTTTTCAATGCTTGAATACCTGTCTTGGTGACTTTGCTTTTCCAGCAATAGATATTTTTAAGAGACTTTAGCTTGGCTAAAGCTTGAATGCCTGAATCAGAAATCTGCGTGTCAAATACATTCAGATATTCCAAATATTGTAAATCTTTCAATTGCGCTAACCCTGCGTCTGTAATAGCGGTATGCTCCAAATGTAGATGCGTTAGATGTTTACATTTGGCGACCTCCGCCATAGATTTATCGGTTATTTTTGTACGTCCCAATTTTAACCAAATGACTTGCTCTGATAAGTTGTTCAGTAAATTGATTTGCGCATCATCAAAGTTAGGAGCATTTACAAAGTTGGCTTGTAGAAAATGCTGTCCGCTGGCAACAGGCATGACAATAACCTTTAATGCACTTAATTTTTGCATATCCTCTTCATTGGCAGCAGGAACATTTTCTTTAAAAACTGCTGAAATACTTTCACCATTTTCTTGTGTATTGCCACCATTTGATAGCGATGCTAGCAAAGGCTTTACCTTTTCATCGGGTTTTAGTTGGGCTACCTTTTTGTTAAAAGACGCGCCTTGCTGAATCCACCAATGCAAAAGCGCGATTTCTTGCTCAGTCAGTGGTGTTTTACCTTTTGGAGGCATGTGATGTTCGTCTTCTTCTGGTAATAGCAAGCGTTTGATAAGTTCGCTATTGGCTGGATCATTTGCTTTGATAATGGCGCCATGTTTACCTCCTTTCAAAAGGAAATCTTGTTGGTCCATACGCAATTCTCCTTTGATTTTGTTGGCATTGTGACATGACCAACATTTTTGCTCCATTACTGGCGCGATGATGTCTTGATAAACTAATGCTTCATTGATATTTTCTATTTTCTTTTGCGTTGTACTACCCGCCTTTCTTGCTGGTAATCCTAGCAAAGAGCGAAATGGCTCTGGCGTATTGGCGTACAAATAATCTTCTCCATGCGTCATATTACCTCCAAGATGCCCCGTAATCGTCAATAAAATTAGCATAGTGAATAAAGCAGATAAATATCCTTTATTCATGACGGAACTTCGCCCGTAACCTTTAAGATACCAAGACAATAAGGAAACAGCCGCTACCGCTATTCCCATCCATTGATGCCAAAAGAGCGTATCTTCGTTATACTCGCCAGAGGAGGAAAGTGAATAGCCAAAAATACATGATAACACAGCGGTGAGTGAGCCAGTTAGAAGAATAGGAGCAATGGCAGGCTGAAGTGTCTGTAAATTTTTTTTACGAGATAACCACTCTAAAATGGCCGCCATTATCAACATTCCAATAGGTAAATGAACCACTAAAGGGTGAAAATGCCCCAAAAACATGGCCCAATCCGAAGTGGAATTGGTTTGCAATACTATCATTATATATTGATTTGAAAAATACGGTAAATGTAGGCTTTAGGCTGTAAGCCGTATGTATTAGCCAAAATATTTTATTATTTTTTTATGACCAATGTACATAGCTGACAGCCGAAAGCCCAATATTTAAGTATGATAAGTAATAAAGTAAAATGTTAATGGTCATGATTCACCACTCAGCCCCCATCGCTCTAAAAATCACTCCTCATTCCGCATTCAAAACTCATCACTCTTAAGCTATTCTTTCTAGTTTGATGGGATATGTTTTTTTAGAATTCCATTGAGGAACATACACGTTTTCGTCAGAGTCTACATATACATCATGAGGGTGCATAAACACATTGTGAGGGTCGTCTTTGTACTGACGTTGTAGCTTACCATCTTTGTAAGTCGGCTCAGACCCACCAGGGGTTGAGATTACTTTCATATTTTTATCCATTACCTGAATATAACCTGAGTTATTCCAAGATTGGTCGGAGCTTCTGTAGGCTGCTGCAAAAATATAGTCGCCATGTAGTACTGGTCTACATACGAAAGTGCCCGGTAAATGATACACCGCCAAGAATTTTCCGTCGAGTGTAAATCTTTTGATACAAGTATGTGAACGGTCTGTAACCAATAAGGTTGGGTTCTTTTTATCACGAGTATCTACCAAAACACCATGACAAGTATCAAATTTATCGTCAGTGTAAGCATTTGAGTAACCTCCAAAATGACGGATGTATCGGCCTTTGCTGTCATATTGAATAATATATTGTGAACCATATCCATCAGCTACATAGATATCGCCATTGGCTGGGTTAATAGCTGTTTCTGTAGGAACAAAGCGGTTAGGTGATTCATAAACGCCTGTTTCTTTGGGGTACTCCAATTTCATTACTTCACGTCCTTTCAAGTCGGTTTTGATGACTTGATGACGATTGTTATCACAAATAAATAAAAACTGTTCGGCACCTTCATTTGAGATGGACAGACCATGTGCACCAGGATAACTTGTGCCCCAAGCTTCCAATAATTTTCCTGATTTATCATAAATCAAGATATTATTTTTGGTTTCGTTGGTACACATAATCAAACGACCTTTGGCATCTTCTACCATTTCGTGACAGTCGTTCACAGGGTTTTTAGCAGCATCTAGTACGCCCCATCCTGCTACTACTTTGTACTTGTGGGAATTATGCCCAATGATGATTTCTTCCATTTTTTGAGATGTTTTATTGCCTAAACTAGTATTGGTGATTAAACCAGCTCCTACAGCTAAGGTGCTAGTTTTGAGGAAATTTCTTCTGGATTGATGCTCGTACATAGAGGATAATATGTTAATGGTAAATTACGAATTGTGAATCAATACTGTACGAAGGGTTTCCAAACTATTTCGGATATCGGATATGGGATTTCGGAAGTGTAATCTTCTATTTTTTTATTTCCAAAATCAGAAATCCCAAATCCGTAATTGTTGGAAATCCTTCTTACAGTTGTAATTGTGAATTATAGATATAGGTTAGTGATTTGCCTAATACCTTAGCTCATAGCCTAAGGCATCATTAAGACAAAACCGAACGGATGACTTTTCCACTAGTGTCGGTTAATCTAAAGTTTCTACCTTGAAATGGATAGGTAAATTCTTCATGGTTAAAGCCTAAACAGTGCATGATGGTTGCTTGCAAATCAAAAACAGAAGTGCGGTCTTTGATGCCGACATAGCCCACAGGATCTGTTTCGCCGTGTGAATAGCCGCCCTTGATGCCTCCGCCTGCCATCCAAACGGTGAACGCTTCGGTATGGTGGTCTCTTCCTTTGAAGGCCGCCGCTTTACCTTCGCGATTTTCTGCCATTGGGGTTCTCCCAAATTCTGCTCCCCAAACGATGAGTGTTTCATCTAGTAAACCTCTTTGCTTTAAGTCTTGGATTAAAGCTGTAATGGCTTTGTCGACGGTCGAACATTTTTTGGTCAAACCATTTGCCACGTCAGTATCTTCCGAACCTCCGCCGTGGGAGTCCCATCCCCAATCAAAAAGTTGTACAAAACGCACACCTTGTTCTACTAATTTTCTGGCTAACAGGCAGTTGTTGGCAAAGGATTCTTTGCCTAATTGTGTGCCGTACATTTCGTGGATATAGGCTGGTTCTTTGGTAATATCCATTACTTCTGGCACAGTAGTTTGCATCCTGAAGGCCATTTCGTATTGCGAAATACGTGCTAAGGTTTCAGGGTCATGAAACTCTTCGTAAGATTCTTTATTGATTTCGGTAATGGCATCGATGGTGCTTTTGCGTAAATCACGATTCATTCCTGCTGGGTCGGAAATGTACAAAACTGGCTCACCCTGATTCCGACATTGAACACCTTGGTACACCGAAGGTAAAAATCCGCTACCCCATAAGGCTTTGCCGCCATCTGGGTTTTTTCCACCAGAAGTAAGTACCATATATCCCGGTAAGTTCTGATTTTCGGAGCCCAAACCATACGTTGCCCACGTACCCGTACTCGGTCGCCCTAAGCGAGCCGAACCTGTGTGAAGTAGCAATTGCGCAGGAGCATGGTTGAACTGGTCGGTGTACATGGCCTTGATAAACGAAATATCATCTGCCACTGATTGTAAATAAGGCATTTTATCCGAAACCCATGCGCCACTTTGACCAACTTGTTGGAATTGGGCTTGTGGTCCCATCATTTGCGGGACACCACGGATAAAGGCAAACTTTTTGCCTTCTAGAAAAGAAGCTGGACAGTCTTTTCCATCCAATTTCATCAAATCGGGTTTGTAATCAAATAACTCCAGCTGCGAAGGCGCACCTGCCATATGTAAGTAAATGACAGATTTGGCTTTACCTGCAAAATGAGGCATTTTGGGTGCAAGAGGATTAGCCGCACTCGCTACAGTATTCTGTGGAGTACTGCCACAACTTTGGAGAAAAGAACCCATAGCCATCATCCCCAAGCCCGTAGTGCATTGCTTGAGAAAATGCCGACGGGTCTCGTAGCGAAGCTTTTCAAAAAGAAGTTCTTGCTGTAAGTTTTTCATACGTTTATTCAATGAACAAAAGCTTTTAGGTTTAAGAAAATCTGACCTCCGAAATCAAAAATCCACAATCAAATTTATTCTTTCATAATAAACTCATCCAGATTCAGTAAAGTGCTAGCCACAAGGGTCTTAGCAGCTAAGTCTGGAATGTTTTTAGGTTTTATATTATCATCAGGACAAATATTCAGAAGCTTTTCGGCCTCGCTTTTATTCTGCCGATATGCTTGCAATGAATTGGTATAGAGTCGTTTAAATACCGCTAGTTTTTTCTCAGAAATAGGTTTACCAATCGTAAATTGGTAGGTATTACTAATTTGAGTGTCAAACGAGCCTTGAATATGATTCATCTTTTGGGCTAGATGTTTGGCACATTCCAAGTACACAGGATCATTGAGCGTGACGAGTGCCTGCAAAGGCGTATTGGTTCGGATTCTTCTTGCTAAACAGATATCACGATTAGCGCCGTCAAAAGTAATCATCGAAGGATAGGGCGTTGAGCGTCGCCAATAGGTGTATAAGGCTCTTCGATACTGATCGTCTTTTTCACTTGTTTTCCAAGCCATGCTACTGTAAGGTGTATTCCAAATTCCATCGGGTTGATACGGCATTACGCTTTTTCCATACATTTTAGGACTTAACAAGCCGCTCACCAGTAAGGCTTGATCTCGGATTTGCTCAGCTGACAAGCGTACTCTTGGTCCACGGGCTAAAAGTCGATTCATAGGGTCTTTTTCTAATAAATCTGGGTTGGCTTTAGAATCTTGTTGGTATGTAGCCGACATGACCATTTCTTTCAAGAGTTGCTTGGGTTTCCATTGGTATTCGGTCATGAATTTTACGGCTAAATAGTCCAACAAAGCTGGATGCGTAGGTGTAAATCCTTGTGTGCCAAAATCTTCCAAAGTTTCGACCAAACCTATGCCAAAAATTTGTTCCCAGAAGCGATTTACCGCTACTCTGGCCGTTAATGGATTGTCCTGACTTCCCAACCACATGGCTAGTCCGAGACGATTTTTAGGGGCATTTTTAGGTAATCCACCAAATATCGCAGGTACTTCTGGCGCCACCACTTGCGTTTTGGCCAACCAATTACCCCGCTCCCAAACCTGTGTTTGACGAGTAAACTCTTTTGGCGAATCCAGCATCACAGGGGTATTTTCGGTGCTGGCACTGATGAGTGCTAAGAAATCTTTTTTTCTTTGACTAAAATCAGCTCTATCTTTTCCTGGAAATTCAGGTAATAAGGTAAAGCTTCCAATGACGCAGGTACTTTGGTCAGGTTTTACTTTGGTATTTTTAAATACAAGATACCAATCCTGACGACCATTCATGGCAGGCAAATCATATAACTGATAATCCCATGAGTGGGTCCAGCCACCTTTTTGGGTGGTATCTAGCTTGATAGTCGTCAGGAGTTTTCCTGTTAGTGAACCAAGGCGTATTTCCATAAAAGTAGGACTGCCAGTTTTGTTGCCATAAGCGACTAAAAGTTGTCGCTTGCCTTCTACAGGAAGGGCTTTGAAGCGAACAGAACCGCCATTGCGAACACCCAAATACTTGTTATCTGCTAGGGCACCATTGATAAATTGGTCTCCTGCATGCGGATGAATTTTGGGTTCTAAAAAAGTCAAGTAATGGGATATCTCCTGCTCTTTGGCGGTGCCAAAATTACTTTTTAACCAGCTTTTCAACTGCTCAAGCTTTGCTTTATCTTCTGGTTGGGTAAATTGGCGGAGGTATGGCGAATCGTCAGGAATATCTTCGTCGCGAGTATTATAAAAAAATGCCATTGATTTGTAATAGTCCTCATGTCGAATTGGATCATAAGGATGCGAGTGGCATTGTACGCAGGCCATCGTTGTTCCCTGAAGCATCTCCCAAGTCGTATTTACACGGTCGACCATAGAGGCGTTTCTAAATTCTTCATCATCTGTACCGCCTTCGTCATTGTTAACGGTATTACGATGAAAGGCCGTAGCGATGTATTGTTCTTCGGAAGGGTTTTTTAATAAATCGCCAGCTAGTTGTTCCTTGATAAATTGATTATAAGGAATATTCTTATTAAATGCCTTGATGACATAGTCACGATATTGCCAGATATTGCGAGCTTCGTCTTTTTCATAACCCTTCGTATCCGAATATCTCGCCATGTCTAGCCACATACCAGCCCAACGCTCGCCGTATTGAGGAGAGGCAAGTAAGGCATCCACAACTTTTTCATAAGCATTATCTGAATTGTCATTCAAGAAATCCTGCATCTGCTTGTCGGTAGGAGGTAAGCCCGTCAAGTCTAAGCATACTCTACGGAGTAGAATAGATTTTTCGGCTTGTTTCGAAGGTGATAACCCTTCTTCATCTAGTTTATTTTTGATAAAATAATCAATGTCGTTTTTCTCCCATTTAGTAGAAAACCAGCTAAATATGCCTGCAAAAAAGCTTTTATTGGGAACTTTGGGCATTTCTGGTTTGACAAAAGCCCAGTGTTCGCCCCAATTCGCTCCTTGATTTACCCATTTAGTCAAAATTTCTATCTCTTCTTTTTTCAGAGGCTCTTTCTTCAATGGCATTCTTTCCTCTGGGTCTTTATGCGTTAGACGAATAATAAACTCAGAATGTTTGGCATCACCCGGAATAATGGCTGGTTTGCCAGACTCAGTCTTTCCTAGGGCTTCTTCTCGAAATAATAGACTAAAGCCTCCCTGCTTTTTTACGCCACCATGACATGAAATACAGTGTTTATTTAAAATCGGTTTTACTTCTGTGCTGTAATCAACGTTGTTGTTTGCTCCCCAAAAAGAGTATACAGAGTATCCTCCGATTAAAACGATGCTACTAATGAAGAGTAATTTGTTGGTATTCATAAGAGTAATAATTCCGTAATGAGTTAATTTATGGAATAAGCGCGTGAGTAATAGCTTGGTTTAAAGGCTCAGAATAGCTGTAGATGGCTAGAGTTAGAGGAGGACAACTCGATATGCTTGCTGTTCTCATAATGGTAATGAATAATGATTTTATTATACTCTAAGTAGAAAAGAAAATTTTTAAATACTGTCTGTAAGTATGGTGATTAGGAGATTATAAAGATGAATTTGGTGATAGGAAAGCTTAAAGCTTATACTAAAGATGGATAAATCACTGAATAGCTTTGTTGTAAATAGGATTTTCTCCAAGGCATACTATTATCATAATCATGAAGGTATAGGTAAAAATGGTTTAGGATTAAATTGTAATGATTAATGGCTTTATTATTAATGTATTATCGTTATTTGTAAAATTTGTACATATATGATTTAGTAAAATTTATCAAGACTAATAGACATTCAAAAGGTTATAATACTTTATTTTTTGTGTTTTGAGGAGATATTATTTGATTATCTCGGTTGGATTTATGCAAAAATAGAACTTGAATAATTACTTTTACATGACTATTTTGATGAAAAAGATAGATAATATTATGATTATATGGCAATGATAGAGAAAAAGGAAGGATTTATAGGGCAGCGATCTTATGTGGTACCCAGCGATTTGTTAACACGAATATCTCAACATCCTTTGCTGGAAGCCCTACATATTACAGATATTGGCTACTATCCCAAGGCAAGCTTTCATGCAAGGGAGCGAAAATCTGGTTGCCCTCAATATATCTTGATTTATTGTGTGCAAGGGGAAGGGTACTTTGAAATAAATGGGTCGAGATATGAGATAACCCCTGACTATTTTTTTATCCTACCTGCCCATGTACCCCATAAATACGGAGCAAATAGTGATAATCCTTGGACAATCTATTGGGTACATTTTACAGGAAAAAAAGCATCAGATTATTGGAATTTTTTACTGGATAATTCAGATACAGTAATACCCGTATTTCTAGCTCCAAACAACGACAGGATTGTTATTTTCGAAGATATTATGACACATATCGAGATGTCATTCAACGATGATAATATGGTCTATGCCAATACCCGCTTTGCATATTTTTTGACAACCTTCAAATCTTCAGTATTTAGTCCAAATTCACAGCAAATTGATAAACCCGATTCCATTTCACGAGTAATCAATTATATGAGAGAGCATCTGACAGAAATGTTGACCTTAGAGCAACTTGCTGAGGTGGCGGGTATGTCTACTTCGCATTTCTCGGCGGTATTTCGTCAGAAAGTGCAAAGTTCGCCTATTCAATTTTTTACCGTTCTTAAAATACAACAAGCTTGTCGATTGTTGGAATATAGCAGGCTTCGCATCAAAGAAATCGCCTATCAGATAGGCTATAGTGACCCCTATCATTTTAGTCGAGTTTTTACAACAGTGATGGGTATATCTCCCAGAGATTTTAGAAAAGCAGATAAGCAATAGTGAAGCACGAGTTAGAGTTATAGGTAGGAATAAAAAAGCATGGATTTCGGAGACAAGGGTAATAATCTTTATTTCCGAAATCAGAAATCCCCAATACATTGGAATCCTTCGTAAAGTGCTAATTGTGAGCGTAAATTTCTAATTATGAAGCTTTCTGCGGTCAGCTATGAGCACTCTGAAAAATATTTCTATGGATTTATAAGAAGTATGTGTATCCTTTGAGCTTTTGCTGAATACCCATAGCTGACCACTGAAAGCCCATTACTCACCCTGTGTCAGATAAGTTTGATTAACGATATTCTTAATGATTGTATCGAGCTCCTCGGTAGCCTCTTTCAGATAGTTGAGATATAAGTCGAACGAAGAGGAGGTTGCGTTGTCCAGAAGTAATTCCGTAATGCCTTTGATATTGGCAAGTGGTTTGCGCACTTCATGAGACTGTTGCCAAGCTATTTTTCTGAACAATTCCGAATGTAATTGTAGCTTTTCTTCTTGTTTGAGCAAAACACGAACGTCTCTCGCTGCTAGCACAATGGTTTTATTGGTATTAAACCTGTAGGCATTGATTGTAATATCGACGGTAACAAGCTCGCCTGCTTTGTTGATTGTAGAAATAAACCTATCGGAAGTTAAGTTAGTAAAAAATGCATCAGAATTTTCGAACCAAGGACTACTTTCGCTGTCATCATAGTAGGAACAATAGATGATACTCCTAAGGTCTGTTCCTATCAATTCTTGTGAGTTGTAGCCTAGAAGCTCCTCAGCTACAGAGTTGAGCTGAATTACTTTGAAATCTTTGTCAAGTACGGCCAGTGCAATAGGAGTATTTTCGATAATGTTCTTAAACCTAATTTCACTTTCATGAAGCGCTAATTCTAATTTCTTTTTCTCTGAAACATCTAGCGATAAAATCGCTATCCCAACTATTTCCTCATGCTGATTTTTGATGGGAAACAACTTGATCTTAAACCAATGAGTGTGTCCATCTTTACCACTAATTGGGACTTCTCTGTCAATCATTTTTCCAGACAAAGCCAATTTTAGTAAAAATTCGGTTTGTTCTCTTTCTTTTTCGTTGACAATATCCAAAATGTTATTTCCTTGTCTGAGTAAATGAATATTCTTGTACACAGACTGTTTCATAATGGCTTCATTATAATATAAAACACTTAAATCATCTTGAAGAAAAAGAACACCTTCGTGGGCTTCTGCAATAATACTTTCGAAATAAAGCTTCAAATTGGCAATTTCTTCAGATAAAGCATTGTGGTGCCCAACATGTTTGAATGAAAAAAGAACACCTAAAATAGTGCCTTGGCTAGAATAAAGAGGTTCTCCTTTGACACGATATTGGATGGTAGAAATGTTGGTGAGACAGGATACGGTTGTGTCTATTTTTTGCCTGAAATAATTTCCCCAAATAACAGATGATACTCTTCATTGCTGACGGGAAGCTTATAGGCTGTTATGAGTTGCCCTTTTTGTAAGAGCCGTGGATTAAACCATTTAATCATTGTTTCAAAATGGGCATTGAATGAAATGATTTCATGACTAGGAGAAACAAATAGAGATGGCGTGTCACTACAATTGAGCATAGTCTGGACTAACTCGACTAAATGAGAGTTGTGCATAGTAAGGGATATAAAATGATAGGTTTAATAATGATGTGTTATAGGTAATAAAATTACCATTGCAAAATTATTATAGATACTGAAATATTGGAAGTAATGTTTTGAAACTTTAAAGAGTGTGAGTTTAAGGCAAAGACTTGAATCAAGAACTATAGGAATCGTCTAAAAATCAGTCGTATCACACACAATATTTCTTCTATTAAGTAGTTATTCTACCAAAATTAATACGCCAAAACCTCCATAACCTTTTAAGTATCATGCCAAACTCTACAGTTCTATACAAGGGCTCGATTTCCCGACATGAGTATTTCCTATTCGTTCATTTCACAGCACTTTATCTTACTTTATACGGTAAACATAAGATGCTCTAACCTTAGGCTTCTTCAAGTACTATTGTATGCCTGTAATCTTCCCAAGTTATTGTTTTAATATGGTTTAACTATTTGATATTCTGGTAAATAGGATTTTCCTGTTGTTGCCCTACTAGTAACAACAAACTCGCTTGAAACAACTAAACAAATAGTCTATATGCTTAATAATTTTTACTCAAAAGTATTCATCGTATTACTTTTGGTAATGACTGGATGTCAGTCTAAAAAGGAATCTACAACTAGCAATTGGGAGATAAAGCCCACAGCCCAACAGCTATCAATCACACAAATCGGTATTGATACGGTCTTTGTCAATCTTCCAAAATTCTCGTACCGTGGATTTTGGAAAATGGATGGAAATCAACTGCTATATTTTGATAAAATGTATGGCGCTGTCTCAATCTTTGATAAAATAGGTAAGTTCGTTTCAACGCCACTACCCAAAGGTAAAGGGCCAAGAGAAATAGACTCTTGGTGTAAAAATGGAAGTAATAATGTGTTATTCGAAGGATGCCGAATTTATCAATATGACAGCAAATGGCAAAAAATAAAAGTCTCTTCGCTTAATACAGACTCAACTATTTCGAAAAAAGAGCTTATTGATAAGCCCAAGGCATCCTATTTAGAAGTATATGAAGTAAAGTATTTTCAGAATAACCATACCATGTTAGATTCTACGAATGTTTTGTTCAATATCGAATCTCCACATCCTAAGTTTAATGGATACTTCAGTGCCTTTGCAAAGGCATACTACCAGCAAGCCAACATTTTTGCAAGGGTAAATATTAATACAGGGAAATGGGAGAAAAACCTTCTCCATTATTCTGATTATTATGTAGCGCATCCTAATGTGCCTAATTTTTCCAATTGGAGCTATGATATGGATGTCAGTAAGTTATACTTAAATTTTGATGCAGACTCTTTAATATATGTTTACGACAAGCAATTGAAACCTTTGTACGCCTTCGGAAGAAAAGGGGTAAATATGAACCAGAAGTATATTGAAACTACCACTTATAAAGAGGCTATAAAGGTATTTTCTCAAGAAAGAGCAGCGAAAGGGTTTTACTCGACTATTAAAAGAATTGCCAAGTTGGATTTGACCTTTAGATGTTATACCACAGGCAATAGTGAAGCGGATATCTTCGATGATGATGACGCTAATAATCGTAGAATGCAAATTTATAAAGGCACTGTTTTAGTCGGAGATGTTCAAGTTCCTAGTCGCTTTAATATTATTGGATACGACGAAAACTTTATTTACGCCGATGGATACCTAGATGAGTCAAATGAAAAATTAGCATTCTATAAATTTAAAATACCTACGCTATGAAAAAAACTATTTTACTGATTTGCCTTTTTTTAGGGCATTTCTACCACCTTGTTGGTCAATCTACCACAGTAAAAGGTCATGTTAGTTCAAAAGATGACACCCAGAGTATTCCTTATGTTTCAGTAGGCATAAGCAATACATCTATCGGTACTATTTGTGATGAGTTTGGCAATTTTGTGCTCCAAGTTCCCAGCCAATACTTACAAGATTCTTTATTTTTTTCCTGTGTTGGATATAGCACCATCAAAAGCAAAATCGATGGGTCTAAGCCCATGAATATTGCTTTGTCTTCTAAATTATATCTACTTCCAGAGGTAATGATTTTCCCCTATTTATCTGCGGAAGAAATTTTGGAGAAAGTAAAGCAAAAAATGGGAGATAACGTCTATCAAAATATCTACAAACAACAGGGGATATTTACCTCAACCTCCTTCAGAGACGGGCAATGTGTGGGTTTTACGCAAATGAAACTTGATATTTTCAATAGAGGATTTGATTGGTCTTACACCGAACTACCCACGATGTACGTTTCAACGACAGATTTGATCAATGTCAAAGAGCAGCGAAAAAGTACCTATTTCTACGGTAAAGATATACGTGGATTTAAGGAAGAAGGGAAGTTTTATGATTGGTTAAACATCGTGAAAGAGGATATACTTCATAAAGGTTTTTTGGTGAAAGGGAAAAGTAAAAGTGTTGTCAAAATTGTAGATACTTCGATGTACAACAATGAGGTCGTATATGTATTGAGGTGTGAACCAAGTGCATCTTTACTCAAAAAATCAACAAAACACCTTTGGCATTCTTTCCAATACATGCAGGCTTATACGAAGCCGAATTTTATGTGAATGCGAAGAATTACGCGATTCATAAGGTATTATTTTCGACTAAAAAATATACGACTCTTTATAAAGTTCTCAAAAATGAGCAAGACTTCAAGGCAAAGTGGAATTATATAGAAGGAGTCATTCTGTATGAGCCATATCAAGGGAAATATTTTCCTAAATACATATCGTATGAGGAATCCTTCTTAGACAAAAATGCTCCAACAGAAGAAGAAATAAGCATCACTAAGAAAAATCAGTTAGTCCTCACAGATTTAGGGGAAATATCAGGAAGCTTAGATGCCTATAAGAAAGAATTTGGGTTTGAGATTGATAAAGAGGGAAACATAAAACGACAAAAGCCTAAAGTAAATGAGGTTTTCAACCCAACTTTTTGGGAGAAAATCCCATTGGATTTATACCTTTCCAAACAATCACAAAATAACCTAGAATCACAAGCAAACGAACCTCTCGAAAATCAATTTAAAAAGGTGAAGTAAAATTGAGAGTAAAGTTTTGACACAGGTTCAGGTCTTTGACTTGAACCTATTTTTCAATAGTTTCCCAACTATTTACCTTCCATATCAACACTTTTCCCCTGATGCTCAAAAGCCCAAGTTGCCATGGCGTGTATGACAGGAAGGAGTTTTTTCCCAGATTCACTCAATTGGTAAGTTACAAAAGGAGGCACAACTGGTTTTGCTTCTCTGATTAACAATCCGTCGGCTTCTAACTGCTTCAAATGCTGAATTAATACTTTTTCAGTAATAGCTGGAATCGCCTTTTTGAGTTCACTGTATCGTTTACTTTCTTGAGATAAATGATAAATAATGATGGGCTTCCAGTATCCTCCAATCTTTTCCATCGTAAAAGTTACAGGACATAGTTCCAAGGCTGTTTTCTTATTTTGTTGTATGGTCGATGATTCTTTAATCGCTGTCATTTGATACATACTTTAGGGTAAGTACTTGTAAAAAAGTAAGTGCAAAAATACCTTTGTATCAACAAAAAACAAAATATAAAATCATGAAAATTACAGTCACAGGTTCACTAGGAAACATAGGTAAACATTTGGTAAAAATATTGGTAGCAAATTCTAACGAAGTAACTGTTATCAGTAGCAACGAAGATAGAAAGTCTGCCATCGAAGCGCTTGGTGCTCAGGCTGCTATTGGCTCGATTACAGATACTGATTTTTTGGTAAAGTCTTTTACGGGTTCTGATGCGGTATATGTAATGACTCCTCCAAACATGGGTGGTCAGAACATCATCGAGAACACGGTTAACGCAGGAAAATCGTACGCTGAGGCTATTGCAAAAGCAGGTATTCAAAAAGTAGTAATGCTCAGTAGTATTGGTGCTGAATTCGAAAATGGAACTGGGCCAATCGCTGGGCTTTATCATATCGAAAATTTGTATCGCACATTACTTCCCAATGTGAACGTAAGCTTTATGCGAGCAGGGTATTTCTATACAAATTTCTACAGTAATGTTCCACTGATTAAAGGTATGGGAATCATAGGCGCTAATTATCCTGCCGAGGCTAAAATGCCAGTGGTACATCCTCAAAATATCGCGGAAGCAGTAGCGGAGGAATTACAAAAAAGTACTACAGGACATCAGGTTAGCTATGTAGTAAGCGACTATGTAAGTTTGTCGGAGGTGGCTAAAGCATTTGGAGATGCTCTTGGAAAACAACTTCCTTGGGTAGAGTTTACCGACGAACAATCATTCCAAGGAATGCAACAAGCTGGTCTACCTGCCGAAATGGCAAACTTATATACCGAAATGGGCGTGGCAGTTCGTGAAGGAAAATTACAAAAGGATTTTGACGCAAGTGGTGCTCCACAGGTAGGTTCTATCAAAATTCAAGACTTTGCTAAAGAGTTTGCAGGAGCTTTTTTAGGTTAAAAAGACCTAAAAATGATTTCATCCACAGTCTAAACAACTTCTTGTTTGGGCTGTGGATTTTTATTTTATCTTTATGATAAAATAGACTTGAAATATGCCATAACTGTCTAATAGTTTGGGTATTTGGTCGATTGATAGTCGTAATTTTTGGCTAAAAAATACAGATTGCGTAACATTACATCAGATGCATTGTATTGTCACAAGTACTTTGTACCTATTCCCTTCAATTTTTACATAAACCAATTTAACTATTTGAAAATGAACGATTACAATTCTTCTCGCCGTCAGTTTTTAGGTGCTGGCGCTGCTTTGCTTACAGGTACACTCATGGCCAATGGAAAACTCTGGGGTATGCCTGCCATTATTGATAATTTCGGAAAATCTGGTTCATTAATCAAGGGCGTACAAATCGGCGTAATTACCTATTCGTTTCGTGAAATGCCCGACCAAAGTGCGGAGGCAACTTTACAATATGTCCGTGATTGCGGTATTAGTGCGATTGAACTGATGGGCGGTCCAGCCGAAAGTTATGCTGGCGCACCTAAAAATCCTGTAGATTTCCGTGCTGTATTTCCGTTGATGCGTAAACGCAATGAAAAACAAACCTTGACTCCTGAAGAACAACAACAATTAGACGAGGCTGAAACTAAAATTGAAAGCCTATCGTGCTGAAATGGCGCAATGGCGTGCGACGGCTCCTATTAGTAAGTTTGAGGAATTAGGAAAGACCTATAAAAAAGCAGGAGTTTCTATATATGCTTTCAAACCTGATGCGTTTGGTATGCAAAATACCGATACCGAAATAGAATACGGTATGCGTGCTGCCAAGGCTTTGGGTGCTACACAAGTAACTTTGGAACATCCAAGCAATGACGCTCATACCTTAAAGTTGGGTAAAATGGCTGAAAAAGTTGGTATCAAAGTAGGTTATCATGGTCACGAGCAACAAACTTATACGTTCTGGGATACAGCTTTGGCGCAGTCACCTGCCAATGCTTTAAATCTTGATTTTGGACACTTTGTAGCAGCAGGAAATCCAACGCCTTTGGAGATGGTCAAAAAATATCATGAGAGAATTGTGAGTATGCACATCAAAGACCGTCAGACAAAAGCTAACGGTCGTGGCAATTTGCCATGGGGACAAGGCGATACGCCTATCGCTGATGTCCTTAAATTGATACGTGATAACAAATACAATTTCCCCGCAACTATCGAATTAGAATACCAAATTCCAAAAGGCTCAAATTCGGTAGAAGAAGTGAAAAAATGTTTAGAGTTTTGTAAGCAAGCGTTGGCATAATAGGGAACAGGCACAAAGGCACAGAGGGACAAAGTGAAGGAGGGTAAATCACGCAGTATATCTGTGCCTTTGTTGTTTCCCTGAAAATACTTATATTTTTAGTAGAGCTATAACACTAGGTAGGTAAAGAATCAACAGTAAAGTTTAATTACTAACCCCTCTTTGCCTAAACCCTATCCCCTAATCAACACTTTGTCCCTCTGTGCCTTTGTGCCTGTTCACTTAATAATATGAACCTACAACACCTTTTTTCCGAATTGCTTCAAGGCTATACTCAAGATATGGCGAAGATTACGACGTATTGGACAGAGCTACGAGATGCCTATGCTCGGCCAAGTCGGCATTATCATAATCTGACTCACTTAGAAAATTTGTATCATGAATTAGTATCCGTAAAGACTCAAGTTCATGATTGGGAGGTAATCCTATGGTCATTATTTTACCACGATGCCGTGTATGACACCTTAAAATCTAATAATGAAGAAAAAAGTGCAGCTTTGGCCGAAAAAAGAATGAAGAGCGTAGGGGTTTCGGAAGAAATCGTTGCCAGAGTTGTTGAGATGATTTTGGCAACAAAAACACATGTTATTTCTGGAAATCAAGATATTAACTATTTTACAGATGCTGATTTATCTATTCTTGGAAAAGATTGGGAAGTGTACAACCAATATGCGATGCAGGTAAGAAATGAATATACGATTTATCCAGATTTATTATATAACCCTGGGAGAAAGAAGGTCTTAAAACACTTTCTCGCAATGAACCAGATTTTCAAGACTGATTACTTTACTCAAAAATATGAGGAACAAGCGAGATTAAATATAAGTAGAGAATTGGAAGGGGACAGGGTTTAGGCAAAAAGACAAAAGTAAAGTTTAATTACTAAAGCCTCCTTGCCTAACCCCTATCCCCTAATCAACACTTTGGCCCTCTGTGCCTTTGTGCCTGTTCCCTCAAAAAAACTACTCCACTACAACCTCATCCACAAAAAGCCATGCTTTATCTCCAGCACCAGTCATATTGGCAGGAATGGTTCCGTAGGCTTGAGCTTTGATTTTGAGAAATTTATATTGTCGATTTCCCAAGAGCATTGGTATGGTCAAAACGCCCTCTTGTGCAGGCACACTTGGGTTGACTGTTGCCAAAGGGGTATAATTTACTCCATCATTTGAAGCTAAAATACTCACCGCTTTAGGCATCCAAACCCAGCTTGAAGGTTTATGGAAAAAGCGAAGTGTAATTTTTGAAAAGTCTGTCGCCTGATTCCATTTAATCACTCCTTCAAAATCTTGGTCATTCCATCCAAGCCATTCTTCGTCATTGAAGCGACCGTTACCGCCAAAAGTACCGTTGGTTATAGCGCCGATTCCCCCTCTAAAATAGCGTTTGCTTGGAAGTGTCGTCAGCTCCATTTGTACTCCTGTAGCTTTGTTGATGCTGATGGTACGAGTGATTTCATCTACCATTCTACCTTTCATGACGGTGGCCGCTTTGATATTGGTAGTCTGCGAAATCAAAATAGGACCCGTGTACAAGTTTGATTGCTGTGTTGGCGTGCTACCGTCGGTGGTGTAATAGATAGGCGCTCCATTGTTATCACACAGCAACGACAAATTAATACGTTGGTTAGCATCTCTTGAAGTTTGTGTTTTGATTTCAAAAAAATGCTTCGCATAATTGACCGAACGATAATCCATACGTGTCAAATAGCTCGATAATCTATCAAGGAAGTTAGCATAATTGCGGTCTTCCTTTTTCGACCAACCTACTTCCGCCAAGGCTACTCCTCTCGGAAAAGTCATATATTCGGCATGACCTCCAACGGGTACTTGCTCTGTCCAGAGGTTAGCTTGTGGGCCTAACACATACTTAGATTCTTCTGCTGTTAAGTTTTCTGGAATAGGCTCAAAGCTATAAATTTTTGGAAGATTAATAAATCCTGCAAATGCCAAAGGTTCGTTTGGATCTTCTGATTGATAATAATCCAAATAGCAATGAGAAGTTGGCGACATAATGGCATTATGCTTCATTTTGGCTGCTTCTCCGCCACTTTCTAGGCTTCTCCAAGCCATAACCGTTGCATTTGGAGCTAATCCTCCTTCCAAGATTTCATCCCAACCAATCATCTTACGACCGCGACTATTCAGATGTTTTTCAAGCGTTTTGATAAAATTACTTTGTAATTCATCTACATTCTTTAAGCCTAAATCTTGGGTAGTTTTACGACAAACAGGACATTTATGCCAAGCTACTTTGCTTGCTTCGTCACCGCCGATATGAATGTATTCACTTGGGAAAATACTAATTACTTCGTCTAAGATATCCGCAATAAATTGGGCTGATTCTGGTTTTGGACAAAACTCTCCTTGAAACAATAACTGTTTACCCGTACTATCCTGACAAGCATACTGTGGATAAGCAACCAAGGCTGCTTGCGAGTGTCCAGGCACATCTACTTCAGGAATAATCGTGATAAAACGGTCTTGAGCGTATTTGACCAATTCACGCATTTGTTCCTGTGTATAAAAACCTTCATTAGTTGGCCATTGTGGAGACTTGGCTGTGTGTAAAAGTGGATATTTTTTACTTTCAAATCTAAAAGCTTGCCCGTCGGTCAAGTGCCAATGAAAACGGTTGATTTTGAGTGCTGCTAATTCATCAATATACTTTTTTAAGAAATCAACAGGCATAAAATGACGAGATACATCAAGCATAATTCCACGGTAACCAAAACGTGGTTCATCTTCAATCGTTCCGCAAGGAATTGTCCACTGGGTATCGTTCGCACGGATTTTCCGTTCTATATCCGTTGGTAAAAGTTGTAATAAACTTTGTACTCCGTAAAAAATCCCTGCGGGTGTTTTTGCCTTGAGTTGGATACGCTGTGATGTGATACTCAATTTGTATCCTTCAGCCTGAGTCATTTTGTTGTCCAACATCACCTCAATCGGCTTTTTTCCTTTGGCTTTGCTCACGATAGGCAATGCCAAACCCGCTGCCAAGCGACATTTGTCTTTCAGTGGTTGAAGCGCCACCAATGTTTGTGGATTGTGGGTTTTGTCTACAATAACTACCTGCTTGTTTAGCTCGAAACTCCCATTTTGAGGAATAATCTTTTGGGGTTGAGGAATAATTGGGTAACGATTTTGCGCTAGTATTGTACCCGAACAAAGCAGACACCATAAAAGCAAAAGTTGTTTTTTCATATTGATTTTAATTGAAATTGGGTGGGGTGATGATGACCTGAGTCTATCATTTTCAAAGGTATAAAATGATCTTGGCGCTTTTATACTCATTTGTATAGAACGCCTTCATAAACTAGAATTGTTGTGGTATTACTTACGAAGTACTAATTTGCATCGGATTTGTGGATTAAACTAGTGTAAAAACGTCAATAAAGAGTTTAATCTCCTAACTCAGCACTCAACAGTACTAAGGATTTTCAACTATTTCAGATTTGGGATTTCTGATTTCGGACATAAAGTAAACACCTTTATTTTTTACAAAAAATAGAAGCTTACACTTCCGAAATCCAACATTCGATATCCGAAATAAATGGTTTTTATAATCCTTCGTGTACTCCTAACTCAGCACTCAAAATTCATCACTTATATGATTCCTATTAAGTTGTCCATAAAGGGCTTGTATTCATATCGCGAAACACAGGTCGTTGATTTTACCAAGTTGACCGAAGCATCTATTTTCGGGATTTTTGGGAAAGTTGGCTCTGGTAAATCCTCTATTCTAGAGGCGATTACCTTTGCTTTGTATGGCGATACCGAAAGAATGAACAAGTCGGGTGACGACCGAAACTATAATATGATGAACCTGCGCTCGGATGAACTCCTCATTGATTTTGAGTGTCGTGCGGGCAAAGACAACCACTTGTATCGTTTTACAGTAAAAGGGCGTAGAAATAGCAAGAAGTTTGACGATGTAAAAACTTTTGAAAGAAAAACTTATCAATGGATGCCCGAATTATCCGATTGGGCGCCTATTGAAGTCGAAAATGCTGCCGAAAAAATTATAGGTCTTTCTTACGAAAACTTTAAAAGAACGATTATTATTCCTCAGGGGCGTTTTCAGGAGTTTATCGAATTGCCTTTGTCGAAACGTACCCAGATGATGAACGAGATATTTCAATTGGAGCGTTTTGATTTGGCGGCTAAGGTAAAGGTGTTAAAAGAGACCAATGAAAAACAGCTTGAACATCTAAATGGTAAAATTGCTCAATTAGGACAAAGTACCCACGAACAGTTAGAAGCCGTAAAAGACCAGATTCAGGCATTACAAACTTTATTGACCCTCAAAACACAAGCACTCAACGACAAAGTAAATGATGAAAAAAGCTTGGATTGGATAGCCAAACTATTTAAGAGTTTAGAAGAAACCGTAAAGCAACTTCAGATATTAGAGGCGCAAATACCCGATTTTGAAACAAGAGAAAATCGCCTGAAAGTCTACCAAAAGGTATTGATGCAACTCAAGCCTTTGTTTGCGCAGCAGCAGGCTCGTTTGGCAGAACAACAAAAAGACTCTCTGGCATTTACTCATAAAACCGCTGAACAACAGACTTTTTTACAACAAATACAACAGTCACAAGCGAAGCTCGATGAGCTAAAACCTGCTTTTGAACAAAAAGAAAACCTGCTAAAAGAAGCGGAAGAATGGAGCTGGGCTTTGAAATGGAAACAAGCTACAAGCGAGAAATTGAAGTTGCAAGAGCGTTTGGAAAAAGGCAAATTAGCGGTAGAACAACAGCGTAGCAAAATTCAAACTGGACAAACGGAACGTCAACAAATTGAGGAAGATTTACAAAAAATCAAATCCCAACTGGTTGACTTGCACAAACTTTCGCAAGTGGCTACGTGGTTTGGGCAAAAAAGAAATCTTTTGCAACAAAGGCAACATATTATAGATGCAGGCAAAGAAGCCAAACAAAAGACCGAGGGCTTCGAACAACAACTTCAGGCAATTGAGCAAGATGAGGTTTTTCAAGGACAAATTACTCAAGTGCTTGAACCCAATCAGCGAGGTATTTTGGTAGAGCAGCTCAAGCAGGATTTTCAACAAAAAATAGATTTTCATCAGCAACATATTGCGCAATTCGAAATGCAGAAGGCTTTGCAGGCGTACGCCAACGCCTTGAACGATGACGAGCCTTGTCCGCTGTGTGGCGCAATTCATCATCCTGATAAACTGACATCTTCGGAGGATTTTTCTCAGAAAATACAAGCAGAAAAGACAAGCCAAAAAGCTTGGCAAAATCGTTTACAACGAATCGAACAACTCAATGCACAATGGGATGCGATAGAACAAAATATAGCTGTGTGGAATGCTGAACGCAACAAACAGGGTATTTTGTACAAGGATATACAGACTAAGATACAGGAGCATGATCAGATTTTTGTATGGTCAGAGTTTTCGAAAGAGGATGAAGAATACCTTCAAAGAGCTTTTTCTGTTTCAGAACAACAAGTAAAGGAAATAAAAGCTTTTGAAGAAAGACGAAGTGCTCAAGAGCAACAACTGCAAGTTTGGCAAAAGGATTTGGAAGAAAAGTTTTTGCCAACTTTACAAAAAATAGAAGTTGAAATCTCGGCAAAGGATTCGGAGGTAAATACTACTCAGGCCCAAATACAGCGCCTAGATATGTTGACATTGGAAAAAGAAACGGCCGACAGTATTGCCAACCATATTCAAAGACTACAAAATCAATATCAGGATTTAGTCAAAAATGTAGAGCAATTACAAAAAGACCTTCAATTGTTGCAAGACAAAAATAATCGTCTCGAAGGTGAAATTGTGGCGTTGAAACAAAATCTAGAACAACATCAAAAGGTAATTCAGGATTTTGAAAAACAACTTCAATCGGCGATGAACGAAATGGGCTATGTGTCGCAACAAGAAGTAGAGCAGATTTTGGCTTGGAACTTGGCAATCGATACAGAACAAAAAGCCATTGAAACTTTCAAAGTGCAATGGCAAGCGACCCAACAACATCACAAATCACTATCAGAAGAAACGAAAGGCTTGCGATATGATGTTGAGATACATAAGCAACTTTTGGCGGATATAGCAACATTACAAAATGAAATAAATACCTTGCAAGCCGAAGCTGGGGCACTCAAAGGACGTCAATTGCAATTGGAACAAGATTTGGCTACTCAAGCAAATTTATTGAAGGAAAAAGAAGCTTTGGAGATTCGTCGTGCTGACATAGATACGTTGGCGAAATTGTTTAAAAGTCAAGGTTTTGTAGGCTTTGTATCTGGTATGTATCTGCAAAACCTTTGTAACCAAGCCAATGAGCGTTTTAGTAAAATGACCCGACAGGCTTTGCAACTCGAAATTTATGAAACGCGCCCCTCAGAATTTGATTTTAGAGTGAGAGATTTGCTCAATGAGGGCAGAACCAGAGCGGTCAAAACGCTGTCAGGGGGACAAAAATTCCAAGTAGCGTTGTGTTTAGCACTGGCCTTGGCAGACAATATCCATGCGCAAACACAATCGACCAATAATTTCTTTTTCTTGGATGAAGGTTTTGGGTCGTTGGATAAAGATTCGCTAACAGAAGTTTTTGAAACCTTAAAGTCCTTACGAAAAGAAAACCGCATTGTCGGCGTTATTTCTCACGTAGAAGATTTACAACAAGAAATAGAAAGTTATATCACCGTAGAAAACCACCCAGAAATGGGAAGCCAGATTAAGTGTTGAGTTTTGAGTTGTGAGTGCTGAGTTTTTAATTCCTCACTCAATGAACTCAACACTCAACACTCAAAACTCACAACTCAAATGATTTCCGTAACAATACTTACCAAAAATAGCGAAGCGCGGTTGGCGCAGTGTTTGGATGCCTTGAAGGGATTCGATGAAGTCATTGTGCTTGACAACGGGTCGACCGACCAGACTTTGGCAATTGCTTGCCAATATCCCAATGTATGTGTGCATGAGCATCCATTTTTGGGCTTTGGTAAGATGCGCAATTTGTCAGTGAGCTTTTGTAAAAATGATTGGATTCTGTGGGTCGATTCAGATGAGGTATTAGACCCGATTTTGATACAAAACATTCAAAATCTATCGCTCAACCCTAAGCATTTGTATCGTTTTTTACGAAAACAATATTACAATGGCAAATACATCAATGGCGCTGGTTGGGGCAATGACAAAGTAACACGACTTTTTCATAAAAACAGTACACAGTTTAACGACAAAGATGTTCATGAAGGATTAAATACCAAAGGTTTACAAATTGTAGATATTGAAGGAGTTATCCATCACTATTCCTATGAAACAGCAGACCAGCTTTTGGCAAAAATGAACTATTATTCCACTCTTTTTGCGGTGCAAAATCAGCACAAAAAAGGGACACATCCTGTGATTGCCTATTTCAAAAAGACCTTTCATTTTTGGAATTACTATTTACTCAAAAAAGGATTTTTGTATGGCTACGAAGGCTATTTGATTTCGTATTGCAATGCACAAGGCGCATTTTTTAAATACATGAAGCTTTATGAAATGAATCAGAAAGAAAAATCATAACTTGCGCCTTTATTTTTTGCTCTCTTTAAACAGTGAACCGAACTACTAAATTGGATGTCGTACATCCGTGCTACAATCCCCACGAAGGTTGGGAAAAGGAGCTTTTACATTATTATAAAATATTTGTCTCGCAACTCCCTTCTCAGGTGGAGGTTAAATTGTATTTGGTTGATGATGGTTCTATCAGAGGAGTAACAGGAGCCCATTTGCAATATCTCCAAGAAAATATCCCTTCTTTCGAGTATGTTACGTATTCCCAAAATAGGGGAAAAGGATTTGCTTTGCGTACTGCTATCGCCAAAACACAAGGCGATTTGATTATTTATACCGATGCCGATTATCCGTATCGTATGGAAAACGCTTGGGAGATGTTTAGGTTATTGAACGACGAAAATTATGATGTGGTTTTGGGCGTTCGTGACGACCATTATTATAGTCAATTACCATTTTTGAGAAAAGTATTCTCTTTGTCCTTACGCACGATGAACCATGTTTTTTTCCCATCGATGTTTGTAAAAGATACCCAATCAGGCTTAAAAGGATTTAATCAAAAAGGGAAAGAAGTGTTTCTCAAAACTCATATCAACTCGTTTTTATTTGATATGGAGTTTGTGGTATTGGCGTCACGTCGTAAAGATTTACGACTGGCCAAAATACAAGTACATGTACGCGATGGCATAAGTTTTTCACAAATGAGCTGGAAAACGATTAAACAAGAACTACTGAGTTTTCAAAATATTTTTAGTCGAAGTAAATAAGAGATAGAAGTGATGAGTTTTGAGTTTGGAGTGATGAGTTTGGAATGATGAGTCGAACCGAGTACTGCCCTCACTGCCCTTGTTGGAGTTTTCTCCAACAAGCATTTGCGTCAGCTACTGAGCAATTATGAGATGATTAACTTATTGGTTTTTAGACACTTATGTTCACAATTCATAACTCATAATTCAGCACTAATACGGAATTCTACTAATTTTTTTTATTTTTATGCTAAAAGCAATCTTAACATTTGACGTAGAAGAGTTTGATGTGCCTTTGGAATACGGTCAACAAATCACGATGGAGGAACAGATAGAGGTTTCGACTCGTGGGACATTGCTTTTGAAGGCATTATTAGATAAACATCAAGTAAAAAGTACTATTTTTTGTACAGGACAATATGCACTTTCTCAGCCTGAGTTATTGAAAACTTTGGCCGAAAAACATGAAATTGCTTCGCATGGAATGTATCACAGTAGTTTTGATGCTAAAGTTGATTTACCCGCTTCCAAAAAGTTACTTTCTCAAATCACAGGACAGTCTGTTGAAGGATTCCGAATGGCGAGGATGATGCCTGTCGAAAATCAGGATATTGCGGATGCTGGATATGTGTATAATGCTTCCTTGAATCCAACTTTTTTGCCAGGACGTTACAACCATTTAGATAAACCGAAGCTCCCTTTTGTACAGGATAAACTATGGCAAATTCCTGCCACGGTTACCCCAAACTTGCGTTTCCCGATGTTTTGGTTGAGTTTCAAAAACTTACCCTTTAGCGTTTACAAAATGTTTTCTACTAGCGCTCTCAATCGCTATGGGATTATTAATTTGTATTTCCACCCTTGGGAGTTTACCGACCTTTCTGCTTACACCACTATTCCCGCGTATGTGCGTAAGCATTCAGACAGCGTACTTTTACAGCGTTTGGATGACTATATTACTTGGCTAAAAGCGAAAGGAGTCACCTTCATTACGATGAAGGAATATGTGGAGGAGTTGAAGCAGAAAAAATAAAGTATTTGAAAAACGCTCAAGTAAAGCCATTGAATATCTAATAAAATTCTCTTTCCAACCGCTAGATACATAGATAGTAATTTTTATGAAATTTGACTTTTTGCTCAATAAGCGCAACATCTTGTTTATTTGGATTGCCGTGGCAGTAGCAATGGCCATGAAGCAATACTTTACGGGCGATAATCCGCATGCGCATATCAACAACTTCATTATTTTCAGAACGAGCTTCTGGCACTTGATTCATCAGGAGCACTTGTACGCTTATCATCCTGACGAATATGTAGATTTGTTTTTGTACGGACCACCTTTTGCGGTTATGATAGCGCCTTTAGCCCTATTGCCTACTTTAGCAGGAGTAATTTTGTGGAATGTTGCTAATGCGGTAGCATTACTTTTTGCTATTTATGAATTACCTTCTTTTGACGAAAAAACCAAGGCTATTATGTCGTGGCTTTGTCTGAATAGTTGTATTACTAGCCTTATCAATGTGCAGTATCATGGTATTGTGACCGCCTTGATTATTTTGGCATATACTTTTATCAAAAAAGAAAAAGACTTTTGGGCTGCCTTTTGTATTGTGCTGGGTACAATGACCAAACTGTATGGCGTAGTAGGTTTGGCATTTTTCTTTTTCTCCAAAAATAAACTTAAACTTATTGCCTCAGGCTTGTTTTGGATAGCGGTGTTGTTTGTATTGCCAATGGCGTTTAGTTCGCCAACTTATATCCTTCAGACTTACCAAGAATGGTTTGAAGTATTGGTGAAAAAGAATGCTATCAATGAGGTTTTGACGAATCCTTATCAAGATCTTTCGGTGATGGGTATGGTACGAAGATTGGCGCAAGATGCTAGTATTTCAAATTTATGGTATATCCTACCAGCGGTTTTGGTTTTTTCGCTGTCATATATACGAATCAACTTGTTTTTCAATACCCGTTATCAATTATTGCTTTTATGCTCAACGTTGATGTTGGTCGTTTTGGCAAGTACAGGCACCGAAGCATCTACCTTGTTGATTGGATTTGTAGGCGCAGTGATTTGGTATATGCAAAGTGCTAAAACTTCTACCGATAAAGCGTTGTTTATTTTTGCTTTGCTGGTGACAAGTTTTGGACCTACCGACTTGATGCCCAAATATATTAGAAATGAATTTTTAAGAAAATATGCCCTAATGGTTTTACCCATGTTACTAGTTTGGATAAAAGTTCATTGGGAAATGCTGGTGAGTAAGAAAGAGGAGTTTTGAGTGCTGAGTTAGGAATGTTGAGTTTTGAGTGAAGGGACAAAGGAGCAAAGAGTACTGAGTGAAGGCACAAAGTGGCAAAGGCACATAGGCACAAAGTGATTTGAGTTTTGAGTTGGGAATGCAGAGTTTTGAGTTAAGGGACAAAGGCATTTAGGCACAAAGGCACAAAGTGATTTGAGTTTTGAGTTAGGAGTGCAGAGTTTTGAGTTTAAGGGACAAAGGAGCAAAGGCACAAAGTGAATTATTATCTAGTTCGAGACTTAGTCTCGGACTATGTTTTGTTACAGTTTGTAAACTGTTTTAAAAAATGAGTCCAAGACTAAGTCTTGAACTAGAGCGTGTAGAGTTTTGACTGACATATTCCAACTCAAAACTCTACACTCCTCACACAGCACTAAAATCAACTTTGTGCCTATGTGCCTTTGCCACTTTGTGCCTTCACTTAAAACTCTACACTCCTCACACAGCACTAAAATCAACTTTGTGCCTCTGTGCCTTTGTCGCTCTGTGCCTTCACTTAAAACTCTATACTCCTCACACAGCACTAAAACGACTTTGTGCCTATGTGCCTTTGCTCCTTTGTGCCTTCACTTAACATCTATTCTGCAAAAGCAATAATATCGAAGTGTTTCCAATCTAGCATATTTTGTTTTTGAGGAATAGGCGTAATGGCTGCATCTTCTTCAAAATCATCCATTTTGTTGATTTTATAGCCTTTTTGACTAATATAATCAAACAAATCGTGGCGGTCTTGCTCTGATAAATCTTTGAAACATTCAAAAATCAATGTGGGCTTGTACTGGTCAAGAAGCTTACTGATTGATTTCAAGATTTGAATATCATACCCTTCTGCATCTACTTTAATTAAGGAGATTTTACTCACTTCTGGATATTGTGTGTGAATAAAGTTTTGAAGGTTGACGCCTTTTACTTTTTCTCCTAAACCAAATTTTCCATTTTTTCCACTGATTCCACCATTGTTGAAGCTGGCCTCAGAAGAAGCATACGAATACTCGCCTTCTTCCACTGCAATAGCGTAAGGTAAAGGAATAATGTTGGAAATGTGACGATTTTGATCGGCGTTTTTCTGTAAAATTTTAAAAACGTGAGGGTTTGGGTCAAAGGCCAAAACTGTGCCTTGCGCGCCAACTGCCAAAGCCATTGGGAGAGTAGTATCGCCAATGTGTGCGCCGATGTCAATGACAAAATCGCCAGTTTTGAGGAATTTACGATAGAAATTAACCTGACTGAGTGAGATAGTTTTCTCTTGTTCTAAAGGATTTAACCAACAAGTGAAGTTGATATTGCCGATTCCTTCGATTGAGATGACAGAGGTTGCGTCACCATAATCACTAAATTTGCGTTTGGCCACAAACTTAGTGTACTTCTTTTTTAGGTAATTGAACATTTGTATGTGTGTTTAAAGTTGGACTATACTTGCATTAGAGGAAATATACGTTCTGTAAAAATAGCTTTAAATTTGCATAAAAAAGGGTTTATAACATTTTTTAACAATATGCACATTTTGATTTTCCACAATGCAGTATTGCCTGCATTGGAGTACGGAGGAACCGAGCGAGTGGTTTGGTGGTTGGGCAAAGAGTTGACCCAAATGGGGCATCGTGTGTCATTTTTGGTGGCAAAAGGTTCAGAATGTCCATTTGCTGAGGTGCTGTTTTATAATCCCGAGCTTTCATTAAGTCTACAAATTCCTGATTATATCGATGTAGTACATTTGAGTATTCCACCTCCCGAAGATTTCCCGAAGCCTTATATTTATACGGTTCACGGTAATCCAAGAGCTGATGAAGTGCTCGATCACAATGCAGTATTTGTTTCAAAAAATCATGCAGAGCGTCATAATTCAACGGCTTATGTGTTGAATGGAGTCGATTTTGAAGATTATCCCAAACCTTCATTTTCACATCAAAGAGGGCATACTCATTTCTTGGCAAATGCCTCATGGCGAGTGAAAAATGTTAAAGGAGCGATTCATATTGCCAAAAAAGCAAATGAAAAGTTAGCAGTTATGGGCGGGCATCGTCTCAATTTTAAGATGGGATTTCGTTTTACTCCCGATCGCCATGTAAGATTTCATGGAATGGTAGGAGGAAGGGTAAAGTTTGATTTATTACATCGTTCCAAAGCTTTACTATTCCCTGTGTTATGGCATGAGCCATTTGGATTGGCGATTGTCGAAAGTCTTTATATGGGTTGTAGTGTTTTGGGAACGCCCTACGGTTCGCTACCCGAAATTGTAACACCAGAAGTTGGATTTTTATCTATTTCGGAAAATGAGTTGGCTGAGAAGCTGAAAAATATAGCACAGTTTGACCCAAAAATTTGCCATGAATATGCCAGAGATACTTTCACTTCTCGACAAATGGCATTGGGATATTTGCAGTATTTTGAAATGGTTTTATCAGGAAAAAAAATCAACTCGGTTGCACCAAAAGCCCTGTTTGATTATCCTAAATTTTTACCTTACGAAGTAAATTAAAGAGGGCGTAATCTAAGTAATTGAGCAGAATAATATTTAAGTTATGTGTTTAGGCACAAGGCAACAGGCACAAGGCACAGAGTGTTAAAATGTTTTTATTAATCACAGCTATGCTTTTTTCCAAAGCCCACCGCCGAAAGCTGATACCTGAATGCCTTAGGCACAAAAATTAAATTTTATTTTGCCCACTAACTTAGGGTGCACTCTCTTTAGAATTTTATGATGTTTATGGTTTACAACACTCTATAATTTTTATACTCTCCGATTCTCCAACCTGTCGTTTTTTCAATCCACATTTTCACGGAGTTTTTAAAATTGAGTTTCTTTTCTTTGATGTCAAAATCAAAAAGCCAGTTCATACGCTCTACCCGTGCCTGCATGACTTGTGGATGAGAACCGTCGAAGTGTGTTAATGAATCAATTTCGGAATAGTCAAAATCCTCTAATTCTTGTGAAATCTTTTCTACTTTTTGTTCGCTATGCCAAAAGCGACTAGAGCTTTTAATCTTTTCTTTTTGGATTTCGGGAGGTTTTACCCAACCATAATGATAGATAAAGGCATCTATGAGTTTGACTTTGAGCTTTTGGTTATCTTTTGTTCTAAAGCCTTGTGCATCACGGTAAGACAAGACATTGCCTGTATTGCGCACTACTCGAATTTCGCGACGATACCAGCGATGTGCATCGGCTACATAGTTGTAAGAGCCATAAAAATGCAAGTATTTGAATAGTAGTCCTTCCACTTCAGGTTTATGAAGGTTATCTTCCATGGCTTTTTTAATGACAGGGAGGTACTTTTCATGTACCACTTCATCGCCTTGGATATAAAAACACCAGTCAGCATCGGGCGAAATAGCATCCAGCGCTTTATCGGTTTCGACTGCTAGCACACGCCCACCTTCACGTAAAGAATCATCCCAAATCGTTTCAATGATTTTGATTTTGGGCGAATCTATACTTTGTATTAATTCTAATGTACTATCCTCCGAATTTCCTACGGCAACTACCAACTCATCACATATTGGCAATATCGAAGTAATAGCTTCGATGATGGGATAGTCGTATTTGATAGCATTTCGGACAAAAGTAAATCCTGCAATCTTCATTTTTTTGATAGCTTAAATATTGTAGTGGAACCCAATTGAGTGATTGAGTGATTGAGTGATTTGGCGAATGAGTGATTTTTAACAAGATTTATACTTCCAAAATCCAACATTCGGTATTAGGATTGTACGAAAGTTTTTATTGTGTTAAAATGAGTTTTTATTCATTGTTTTTTTGAGGTGTAGCGGCAACCGCAAGGGTTGCCGCTACACCAATTCTATTTTAATGATAAAGCTCAATCTTTGTACAACACTAATTCAATATCCGAAATCAAAAATCCCCAATCTAAAATCCTGTTAGCTTTGCAAGCTGCTTAGTTTGGCGTAATAGCCATTTGGAATTTGCACAAGTTCTTCGTGTGTTCCTTCTTCTACGATTTGTCCTTTGCTAATAACAATGATTTTATCCGCATTTTGGATGGTACTCAAACGGTGAGCAATGACCAAGGTGGTACGGTTTTTCATCAAATTTGTCAACGCTTCTTGTACCAATTTTTCTGATTCGGTATCTAAGGCGGAAGTGGCTTCGTCCAAAATCAAAATTGGAGGGTTTTTCAGTACCGCTCTTGCAATACTCAAACGTTGGCGTTGTCCACCCGACAAACGACTTCCTCGGTCACCAATAACGGTTTGATAACCTTCTGGAGACTGAGAAATAAACTGATGAGCATTCGCAATTTTGGCAGCTTCGATGATTTGTGCTTCCGTAGCGTTGGCACCAAATACGATATTGTTTTCGATCGTATCGTTAAACAAAATAGATTCTTGTGTCACAATCCCCATTTGACGATGTAGCGATTCAGCCGAAATCGCTTTTAGGTCGATACCATCGAGGAGAATTTCGCCACCTGTAGGGTCATAAAAACGAGGAACTAAATCGGCTAGGGTAGATTTCCCACCGCCCGACTCACCAACTAGTGCAACGGTTTGACCTTTTGGAATAGTAAATGAAATATTTTTTAACACATCATTTTCACCATTATAGCTAAATGACACATTTTTAAATTCAATTCCTTTTTCGAAGCTTGGTAAATTAATGGCATTCGGCTGGTCTTGAATTGCAGACTCCGTTTCCATCAAAGCAATAATGCGCTCAGCCGAAGCAACGCCTCTTTGAACACCACTAAAGGCATCAGCGATTACTTTGGCAGGTCTTTGTACTTGTGAAAACAAAGCCAAATAACTAATAAATTCAGACGCTGTAAAGCCACCTTCTTTGTTGATTACCAGTGAGCCACCGTATAACAAAATCCCAGCAATTACCATTACACCCAAAGTCTCAGAAGTAGGAGAGGTCATTTCTTGACGATAAACCATTCTCTGAACCGACTGTTTGTATTTGGTATTCAGGGTATCAAATTGCTTGATAATAGTACCTTCAGCATTAAAGGCTTTTACCACACGCATACCGCCCAATACTTCATCAATCGTACTGATAATCGTACTTAAATTTTCCTGAACCTCTAAAGCTTTTTTACGTAAGCGACGAGTAATCCCTGCAATAGCTCCACCAGAAATAGGTAATATCAGGATAGAGAAAAAGGTCAACTTGGCAGAAAGTGTAAACAAGAATACAAAATATACCACCAAGGCAAATACCTCTTTTAATGAAGCGGTAAAGGCACGAGCAATAGAGTTTTCGATTTCTTGAATATCGGTTGTCAGGTGCGACATCAAATTACCTTTGCGCTCATTGTTGAAAAAACCCAAATGCAAACTAACCGTTTTCTGAAAAACGGCATGTCTCAAACTCGCAATCGTTTCGGATTCAACAGTTTTAAGGATTCTTTGAGAAAGGTAACGGAATACGTTTGAAAGAAAAACGGATACCACAATGATAGCACAGGCAAACTGGAGCGCACCCATACGACCATATACATCCAACATATTGTACAAATAGTAGTTGAAAGTATCAGAGAAAAACTCTTTACTCAAGCTAAAATCAGGAAGTTGCGTAACTCTTTTTTCTGCTTCTCCGCTTTCGACCTGATTAAACAAAACCTTCAATAAAGGCGAAAGTAGGGCAAAGTTGAGTACTCCAAATATGCTGGCTAATAAAGATAGTATGAAATAGGGGGCAATATACTTTTTGAGTGAAGTGGTATATTGTAAAATACTTAAATATGTTTTCAATGAATGATGATTTTGAGTTTGTTTTGAGTTATGAATGGTTTTTAGTTACCCATTGAGATATTATACAAAAGTCGTGTTACAGAAAATCTTACCAATTTAAAGGAGATATGATTACGCGTACGCCCACTGTAAATGTTATCAAATCGAAACTATTAACGACAGGACTGTTAGACAATCCAAGGAAAAAGATTTTGTTGTCTTGCAGAATCATAATCAAGAACTAGAATCCCTGCTATATTAAAAATAGCTTTATAAGCCATAAGTTCTGCCCTAATGGCATCTTGCATAAAGCTTAAATAGCTTGATTGATTTGGTACAACTTTTACTAAATGTACAATATTTATCCTTGTTTGATGATTTGGTAACTGTGGTAAGCAAGTTTGAGTACCAACCCTATTTGAACAAGCCATACATACTGCGTGAATAGATTTTGTTACCAATTCATCAATCCACTTTGCCATTATATCCTGATCATGAAGGTTTTGTGGTCTATATCTTGGATTATTTGGATTGTCAAACGCTTTTAGTTCAACTAGCCAAAGGATATTATTGCTTATATCAAACCATCCAACATCGGTTTCTTTAACTTTTTGAGACTTAATATTTATATAATTTTGACAGGTGCTAAACTGAAAATAATTATTATCAGGGAATTGAACTCTAACACCATTTTCGTCTATCAATTGACTCATAGTATCCCTAAGTTAATTTTTATATCATCATTATACATCGCTAAAGCCTCATTGATTATGCTGTTGTCAGGTAGGATACCTGATTTTAAATCTTCAAAAGTAGTATTGATAGAATTATCGGAAGACTTTTGTATATTCCAACATTTAATATCAATTTGATCTCTTTGCGCACATAAAGCCATTTGTTTAATAACGAAATAGCTATGAGATGCCAAAAAGATTTGAACTCCTGCTTTACTCATTGCTACGAGCATCTCAACCATTTTTCTGATAGCATTTGGATGTAATGCAGTCTCTGGCTCATCCATAAATAATATTGTTCTGTTGCCTAGTTGACGGTTCGTGATTAGAGTCGTTAAAATTCCTATTTTTTTTATCCCCTCAGCCGTTAATTGCATCGAAAATTGCTGATTCCCTTTTTTGAATAAAAAAGGTTGCTCTGGTATCCTAGTTTGCTCTATTCTACCTTCAAAGAGTTCTTCTAAATGTTTATTTACATTACTAAGCTCAGATGCAACTTTGCCCTTCGAACTTTCAAGTCTTAATGCTTTTATAAGATCCAAATAGGTATCATCGAAACCCATACCATAAAAATTATCCCTCATACTGCTAATATCGTTAAAGGCAGTAAGTACTTCCTTTGCAGGGATAAATAAAGCATTGATAGATTGTTCAGGAATACTTTCAACTAGGTCAGTACAGGTAGAAATAGTCTCATCAGTTTTTTCTCCAAATGAAAAATAAATGGATTGCTGATAATTTTTGGATTCGATAGCTATATCAACTTCTAGCTTTTCTTTAGAGCTTTTTTTTACAAGTTCCCCAAGCCCTTTTCTTGGGAAGAAGGTAGATTTTAGTTTTTCGGCTAATTCTTTTTTATAGAGAACGTCGCCAGATTTTCTTTTGAGGCTATAAACCTCTAATGATTTTACAATTGTATAAAGTAGCTTTAATATACCAGTCTTACCTGTGTCATTTTGCCCAATTATCAAATTTATCTGAGGTATATCTTGAAGAAATAGCTCAGAATGTGCCATGAAGTTTTTAACTTTTATTTCCTTAATCATACTAGAATAATATTACATGATGACATCATAAATGATTGATAATGTATGCTTTTTCTTACAAACTTTATGAGACTTATATATAAACATACTCAGCTCATACCCCAATCTAATACTTTACTTGAATACCGTGATAATATTCTTGGGCTTGGTAATCTTTGCGAAGAGGGTGTCCGTCCCAATCTTCTGGCAATAGGATTCTTCGTAAATCTGGATGTCCCTCAAAACGAATACCCACTAGGTCAAAGGCCTCGCGCTCGTGCCAATCGGCAGTACGCCAGATATGACTCAAGGTTGGTACACTTGGTGCAGGTTCATCTTTGGCATTGCGTGGAACAATTACCTTAAGCATCATTTTGTGCTCGTATGGAATGGAGTACAAATTATAAATTACTTCCATCGTCGCTTTTTCGACGCCATTATCCAAAGCTGTAATGCACGACAACATATCGAAGTAACAGTTTTCATTTTCGAATAAAAACTGTGCTACTACGGCAATTTTATCGGTAGAAATATGGAGACACTGATGGTCTTTTCCTAGAATGATATCTGAACCCAATTCAGAAGCAATCAGGTTATTGATTTGTTCGAAAGTCATGTTTGAAGGCGCTAAATAGTGGGCTATTGATTAAGCAGAAGCAAACGCTGGTTTTTGGTTACGAGCCTCTTCCTGTTCCATATCCAAAATAGCTTTAGGAGCTACAATGGTTTCTTGGCGGATTTTTTCTTGTAATTTCAAAAAACCACCAATCAAGGCTTCTGGACGAGGAGGACAGCCTGGCACATATACATCCACAGGAATAATGCGGTCGACACCTTTTACGACATGATAACCATGTTCCCAATATGGACCACCACAGTTAGAGCAACTACCCATCGAAATCACATAGCGAGGTTCTGGCATTTGTTCGTACAAACGACGAATACGGTCGGCCATTTTGAAGGTAACAGTACCCGCTACAATCATCACATCTGATTGGCGCGGCGAAGGGCGTGGAAATACCCCAAAGCGGTCGAGGTCATAACCTGATGCCATGGTTTGCATCATTTCGATAGCACAACAGGCCAAACCAAAGCCCATTGGCCACAACGAACTCAAACGTGCCCAATTGAGCAAGTCTTCAACTTGACTAAGTACAATATTATCTTCTTCGAATTGCTGGTCGAGTAATCCCTTCATATCTGAAAATGTTAGATTGAGGTATGTGATTGATGTTAAGGAATCCCAATGCTAAATCAACAGCACAATATCGTTTTTGATTCCCTAGCCTGCAAAGATACAAACCCCTCTGCAATTATGATGAAGGAAGGGGAAAAAAGGCATAAAGGAACAGGCACAAAGGCACAAAGTGGAGAAGTAAGTTGGGGTGCTTTGTTTGAAGGGAGTTTAATTTATGAGTGAACAGGCACAAAGGCACAAAGTGATTATCATCTTGTATAGTAAAACACTCTGTGCCTTTATGCCTGTTCCCTTTGAAACTCAAAAAAACTACTTCACCACCGTCACATATCCTGTTAGTGCAGGGAGGTTTACGTTGGGTTTGATGACGTAGTAATAGGTACCTGTAGGAATACGCTGTCCCTCTTGGATACCGTCAAACGGCTGAGAATAGCCCTTGGAGTAGAATATTTCATTGCCCCATCGGTTATAAATTTTTACTTCGATATTGGGATATTCATCGATACCATCCAATTCCCAAGTATCATTTATTCTGTCGCCATTGGGGGTAAAAGAATTAGGAATGTCGATTTTGGGATACACAAAAACATTGATTTTATCACTAGCCTTACATCTACTAGTATTGGCTACAACTTCAAGGGTATATTCTTGATGCGAAATGGGTGCTGCTGTAGGGGAAAAGTCGGTTGGATTTAGTAAACCAGTTGTAGGCGACCAAGTAAAACTATATCCTGAACCTTGACTACCCACTACGGGAATTTGTACTTGTTGTCCTCTAAAAATCGTGATATCTTCCCCTAACTGAACTCTGGGAACTCTATCCACGACAGCATTGCTAGTCGCAGAATTTTTACAGCCATCAGCTGAGGTGTATTCATATACAATTGGCCACACACCCGAACCCGCTTTGGATGGGTCAAATACGGAGCCTGTCATTCCTTTTCCAGAAAATACCCCAGCATTGGAGCTAACAGGAGTGACATAAATACTCAAATCTGTTGAAAGATTCTTGGCTTCGCAAAATGAAGGAATGGGGGCGAAGGTAACCGTTGGCTTAGGATATACTCTAATTACAACCTCAGGAGCATTCTTTTTACAACCTTTATCGGAGGTAGCCTGCAACTGATAATTTCCTGATTGAGTTATATTGATAGTCTGATCAGAGCTAAAATTAGCACCATCTTTTTGCCATAACCACGTTGTTCCCGTATTCACGTCGGCTTTGAGGGTTACAACTTCGCCTTCGCAGACCTCAGTTTTGTTTGAAATATTTTGCACGCTCACCTGTGGCAATGGATTTACAGCGATATTGACTGAGGCATCAAATGTACAAAATGGACTAGCTTTCTGGGTAATCACCAATCTGTAAACGCCTGAGCGGTCGTAGGCTGCTTCTCTATTACTAGTAAGTGTAAAATTGTCTAATGTCCAGTCATAGGAAAAATCTGCTGGATTGGCTCCAGAAATACTTGGGGTAATGGTGCCAGGAGCTATGTCTTCACATATGGTTGTACCTAATGAAGGCGCTAAAGACAGTCCAACACCTCCAGCGCCAATAACTCTGGTTAACAATGAGGTTTCTGTAGGCTTACATGTAGCAGTAGGATCCTTGATTTCAACCCTATAATCGCCTGTAACATCGTCGTTGATGCGAAGTTTGTTGGTAGTAGCACCTGATAGAGGGTTACCATTATAATACCATTGGTAGGTAGCGTTGGGATTGGCCTGTGTTTCAAGTACACGGTAACTCCTCTGACAAAGGGTTATGGTGTTTGTATGAGCTGTATTGGCACTTCCTTCAATATAAATTCTAGGTTTTTCTACTTCTTTACAGTCTTTTACTAAAACATCATACTCTACTTGAGCTTGGCTTATGATGTTTCCTCCGATTTTCTGAGTAGCCATAATTTTCATGGCATATAATCCTTCTTTGTTGGGCTGAAACTGTACCGTTCCTGCATTGGATAATACAATAGGAATGCTTGATGCAATGGGCGAACTAGTTGAATATCCTGACAGCCACGTCACTTCTTTGGGAGACGCCAACTGAGGTAATACTAAGGGCGAGCTTGGTGAACTTAAGCCTTTGTAGAGTGGTTCAAATGAATATTCTGTGCTTGTGCCGTTGGAGTTAATCACAGGTAGATTAACAAAGTTGACTTGGTTTAAGCAGTAAAAACTTCCTTGTGCTTCTTGAAATACAGGGGTTTGAGTAATGGCATTGGTGAAGAAAAGATACAGTATTAGGCTTGTACTACTAGGATTAGCAATATTGACTAACTGACTACTTCTACAACAACGCTCCACAATGACATAATACCCGTCAGGGGCTGAAAGTTGAGTAAAGTCGAGTGTGATATTTTTGCCTAGCACTAAGTCTTTTGACTTTAGAGTACCAATATTACAATTGTTGGGATAGTTCAGGTCTATACTGGTAGAAGACCCTCCTGTAAAGTCAATTACCCCAGAAGCATCAATATTCGTAGTAACATCTACATTATCTCTTTTTCGAAAAACCTTAGCTCTTAAATCTTTAGTGAGTGCACCAGATGCCAAATCTGCCTGATTGGTGGCGTTATGTAAAGAGATATATAAATGAACGGTAAGTTGAAATTGATTGGTAGTTCCCGAAACTTTTGAAAGCTGCAAATACCCTCCAACAAAAGGGTCTTGAGCAAACAAAGGTTGCACGGTTGTTATACAAAGTAGGATGATTAATAAACGTAACCTCATTAGCAATTTGGTTTATTATAAGTATTAGGACGTTATTGGTTAATAGGGTATCTGTTATTGGAAAATGCCTTTATCCCATAAAATACTAATAATTAACTCAGACCTTTCACTTAATTGTTTAAAGCAAGAATCTTTCTTATTACTCGTGACTCTAAATTAATGAATAAATCATGTTTGACATCTTTTGAGATACTATCTATTTAGTAAACGCAAAAAGTGTATTCAATTGGATAAAAGGTGTTTGTAAAAATACATAAAAACCTTCTATCTTATTGAATACACTTCTTTTCTTTGAAAACTCTATGGTTGTTCTTTGCTGAAAACAGTTACTTTATTACGGTCAAATACCCCGTTAGCGTAGGCCAATCTTTACGGATTTCGATGACATAGTAATAGGTTGATGATTTAACTTCCTTGTCATCAATAAGTCCTTTGAAAGGATTACTTGCGTAGTCATTGGTGGTAAAGACTTCGTTGCCCCAACGATTAAATAGTTTGACGGAGGCGTTGGGAAATGAGGTAGTGATGTCTGACAAATCCCAAAAATCATTGATGCCATCTTCGTTTGGAGTGAAAGTATTCACGATTTTTCCACTGACAAAAACTTTTACGATTTTTTCATCGGCACATTGAGTGGCATTGTCGGTTACCTTCAAGGCATAATTAGTGGATTGGCTGGGCGTTGCTACTGTTACTGGCGTATTTACCTCACTCAGTCCTGTTGCTGGTGACCACAGTAAAGTATAATCTGCAAGGTTGGTACTGGTTGCCAAACTGCTAGTTAAAGTCGTAGATTCACCCGCTTGAATCGCAACATCAGGACTTAGTGTAAATACTGGTGCTGCACCAATCTTGAGCGTGGCTGTAGCCTTGGATTGACAGCCTGCATTGGCACCAAATGTGTAAGTAATATCATACGAACCAGCTCCGTAGGTAGTAGGATTAATGGTTGTACTGGTCAATGTCGTTCCCCGTGAATCTTTAAAAACTCCGCCTGCGTCGTATGGATTAACAAATTTTGTTAAATCAATCGTTGCAGTAGTTGGCAAACAAATAGGGTCTAAACTAAAAGTAACTGGAGTTGAGGCCGTTCCTGTGACAGTGATATCGCTTGTTTTGGTACAACCTGATACTGTTGAGACCTTTAATTGAAAAGTATTTGTTCCTAAATCTCTTACTTTGATAGAATTACTTTTTTCGTTTGGCATAATGGCATTGTTCTTACTCCAAACGTAATCAAAGTCTGAGCTATTGAGAGCACTTATTACAAAATCATCCGAATCACAGTAATCAGTCAAACCGCTACTAGTAGTTAGTGTGGCGTTTGGCTGAGTAGGATAGTCAATGGTTTTTTTCAAAATATAGGTACAGTTATTTGCGCCAGTAGCTGCATTTCTCAATGTGACAGTATATTCAATTTTTTGAGCCTGAGTAGGAAGTGGGAATTCATCTACTGCAAAATTGGTAATATCATATTGAATACCATTAAACGTTTTTGTTTGTTTTACACCATCGATATACCATGTATAAAGAAAATCAGTTTCTTGAAAAGTAGAACCAGGAGGGTTTTCTTTCACATTTAAGAGAAACTTTGTGCAAGCATCACGATACACATGACTTAAGTATAAATCCAGCCCAGGTCTTTCTGTCAAGGTTACATTTGAAGAGGCCTTAGGAAGTCCACAACCATTTTTGGCTGATACCAAAACGGTATAGGTTCCTGCGCCTTCAGCTTTTACTTTGGATTCCGTCGCACCAGCGATGTTTAAGCCATCTTTTTGCCATTGATAGGTATAATTGCTATTGGCGGTAGTCGACAAGTCGATATAGCCATTTTTACAAACGGTTCCTGTACTAATAGGACTTCCAGAAGCATCACTAATCACGGGCGTGGCAGATACCGCTGCAGAACAGTCTATTACTTTTAAGACAAAATCTCTACGAGTTTTGCCAATCGTTACACCATTCCTTTTTTCTGTAACTTCCACACAAAACAAATACGTGCCCACTGTACTGGCTGTGACCGATAATATACCCGAAGCATTGACACTCAGCGCAGGACTCCCCGGGATTTGAGCGGTAGCACTGCTTCCGCCTGCCCAGCTTACCGTTGCATAACTGCCCGAACCCGTTGGGGGTGGGTTACTATTTGAGCTTGTCGAAGAACCTTTGTAGGGTGTCACCAAGGCGTAAGATAGTTGGTCGTTGTCACGATCGCTTGCTCCAAAATCATAGCTAAATGCTTGTCCTTTACAAATATAGGCGCCTATAATAGCATGAAATTCGGGAGAGGAATTATAGAACTCATTACCAGACTGCTTAAGCGCAGGAAACTCCAAGTAAAACAAAGCTCCCGTTGAGGTCGGACTGCTAATATTAGTTACGTTGGCTCTGCAGCATTTTTCAACAACAACATAGTATCCTCCAGCATCTGCATAGTCGGCAGAAGACACCACGAAATCGCTTTCGTAGTCTACTTGCAAAATGCCAAGTTGTTGACTATTAGCACAATCTTGATTGTTGAAGGGGACATCTTTCCCTGTGAGCGATGAAGCTTTGAGCGTGAGCGAAGCCTTGAGTGCGTTATTACTTTTCTGAAAAATACCTACCTTAAGATTATCATCACTGCTAGTTGGCGCGCCACCAGATTTGTCATAATACACATGAAGTAATAGACGAAATTTTCCATTTGTAGTGCTACTTCTGCTGATTAGTTCTAAATTACCACCCAGCACCGAAGCTGCGTGTACATAATTCGAGATAATCATACATAAACAAAAGCTTAAACACCTGAAAATGTGCTTGGTCATTTGAAATAAGGGCTTATAGTGTTGTGTTACATTAAGCGGATTCACTAAAGCTGGCGGGCCTTAAGTAATTTCTAGCAATAATTGTGCTAGAACAACTCATTCATACTTGTTGACGATAGAAACTATAAAGCAATAGAGGATAAAAGGGTAGATGGGGGAGTGGGGTAATTACCACAAAACTCTTAAATTATGGCGTAAATAAGCAAATGAATGTTTTTACAAAAGTAATATATACAATAAAAGAAATATAGCTCAAAGGTTTTGATATTACGATTTTGTAAATGGTTAATAATCAGTTATAAAATGGTATTTATAACCTTTTGAGATAGTTACTTGTTAAAAACTAATCATAATAAATATACAAAATATTTAGGAAGATAAAAAGGGCTCAATGGTTGTTTAACATGAAAGATATGTGAGAAGAAGTTAAATTTGTAAATATTTTACATCGCATTTACCTGAGACCCAATTGACGAAAGTGCAAAGCGTAAAATAAAGACTTTTCGCTCCTGAGCCTTTGTCACTTAAAAATAACAACATGCAAAACGATTTTTTTGAAACTAGAATTGAGTTACTCCGAAATGTTGGTCCACAGCGAGGACAATTGCTCAATACAGAGTTGCAGATTTTTACTTTTGGGGATTTGATTCAGTACTATCCATTTCGATATGAAGATCGAACGCAGTTTCATCACATATCCGAATTGACAGAGGACATGGAATATGCCCAAATCAAAGGTCGTTTGCGCACGCTTGAGAAGGTAGGAGAGGGTTTCAAACAAAGATTGACTGGGACTTTTACCGACGGTACAGGGTCAATGGAATTGACTTGGTTTCAGGGAATTACTTGGCTTGAAAAGCACCTTCGTATGGGAGCTGAATATGTACTTTTTGGGAAGCCATCCTTTTTTCAGGGACGTCCACAAATGCAACATCCTGAACTGGAATTGCTGAATGGTACAAACGAAAAAGGAGGCTATTACCAACCCGTTTATAGTGTTACCGAAAAACTTCGTAAAAAGTATATCGAGTCCAAACAGATTGCGATGATGCAAAGGGCTTTATTAGAAAAAGCCTATCCACTGATTCGAGAAAACTTACCTACATTTTTGCTGCAAAAATATCGTTTGGTTGCCAAACGAGACGCCATTTATAATATTCACCTGCCACACTCTGACCAATGGCTTCATCAGGCTCGTCGACGCTTGAAGTTTGAAGAATTATTTTATAATCAATTACGTCTTATCAAACAAAAAGTGCTACGCCGAGTTGATTATGAAGGTCAGATATTTAAAAGTGCAGCTTTACTAAAAACTTTTTACGATGAGTATCTTCCCTTTCCGTTGACAAATGCACAAAAGCGAGTAATTAAAGAAATCTTCGCAGATATGCGCATGGGACGACAAATGAATCGCTTGTTGCAAGGTGATGTAGGTTCGGGAAAAACCATCGTGGCTTTTATCTGTATGTTGCTGGCAATCGACAACGGTGCGCAGGCTTGTTTGATGGCGCCTACCGAAATTTTGGCTGACCAACATTATCAAGGTCTAAAAGAGTTTGCCGAACTGTTAGGTATCAGAATCGAAAAACTCACAGGGTCGACCAAGAAAAAAGCTCGTGCTTTGATTCATGAAGGGCTCTTGGATGGTTCGGTGAAAATCATTGTTGGAACGCACGCTTTACTTGAAGATATTGTGCAATTCCAAAATTTAGGACTTTGTGTAATTGATGAGCAACATCGATTTGGCGTAGCACAGCGGGCTAAACTTTGGGAAAAAAACAAATATATGCACCCGCATATCTTGGTCATGACGGCCACACCGATTCCAAGAACCTTGGCAATGACACTTTATGGGGATTTGGATGTTTCGGTGATAGATGAATTGCCTAAAGGTCGCAAGCCTATCAAAACCGTTCACCGTTACGACTCTCATCGTCTCAATGTTTTCGGTTTTATGCGTGATGAAATCCAGAAAGGGCGACAGGTTTATGTGGTTTATCCTTTGATTGAAGAATCCGAAAAGTTGGATTATAAAGACTTGATGGATGGCTATGAAAGCATAGTAAGAGCATTTCCAGAATATCAGGTAAGTATCGTGCACGGAAAAATGAAGCCTGCCGATAAGGATTTTGAAATGCAAAGATTCGTAAAGGCCGAAACTCAAATTATGGTTGCCACGACGGTGATTGAGGTAGGAGTAAACGTTCCCAATGCTTCAGTAATGGTGATTGAAAGTGCCGAAAAATTTGGTTTGGCACAGTTACATCAGCTTAGAGGAAGGGTAGGGCGTGGTGCCGAACAAAGTTTTTGTATTCTGATGACCGATTTCAAACTGTCAAAAGATAGTCGTACACGTATCGAAACAATGGTACGCACCACCGACGGTTTCGAAATAGCTGATGTAGACTTACAGTTGCGAGGACCTGGGGATATTTCGGGTACACAGCAAAGTGGTATTATCGATTTGCAAATTGCAGACTTGGCGAAAGATGGCGAAATACTGAAAGTAGCAAGAGAATGTGCTCAAGCCATTTTAGAGGCCGATCCCAATTTGAGTGCAGAAGAACATGCCATGATTCGTGAGCAAATAGACTCGCTAAAAACGAACCAAAGTAACTGGTCGAGAATTAGTTAAATTTAGAATGAACGCGGAAAATTGTATAAGAGTTTAGATAAAGTTGCTATATTTGACTATACCAATCTAAATAAATACCTTTCTCGTAAGTTAATGGACAAAATAAAATTAACTTTACCCGCAATAGGCATTAAGCTATATGCTATAGGCAAAAAATATTTTTAACAAAATCATAAATACAATTTTTGCCTAATGCCTACGGCTTATTGCCTAGAGCGTATTAATGCAATTTTATTTTGCACTAATACTTAATTATATAGGAAAATCTAAAAACAGCAATCCCAAATCTACGATTGTAAAAGTTAGTTATGAATAATTCAATTAGTAAAATCCAAGAAGCAATAGCCCCTTTGAGAGAGGCATTGACCGATCACTCAGTATATCATCAAATCAATCAAATCGAACATTTGCAGCTTTTTATGCAAGACCATATTTTTGCAGTATGGGATTTTATGTCGATTCTCAAGGCTCTTCAACGTAACCTTACTTGTGTCGAAGTACCTTGGGTTCCTGTAGGTAGCGCCGAAACCCGTTATTTGATTAATGAAATTGTCAATGGCGAAGAAAGTGATGTTGACGAAGCTGGTGTGCGTATGAGCCATTTTGAGTTGTATCTGGATGCTATGAGACAATCAGGTGCAGACTTATCGCAAATCGAACAGTTTTTGGCTTTATTATCACAAAAAACGAGTGTTTCAGAAGCATTGGATATTGTAGGAGTGAGCCAAAGTGTAAAAGATTTTGTCAACTTTACATTTGAAGTAATTGCTACCAACCAGCCACATATCCAAGCCGCAGTATTTACATTTGGTCGTGAAGATTTGATTCCAGATATGTTTATTGCCATGGTGAAAGACCTACACGCCGAAATGCCAGAGCGTATTGCCAAGTTTAGATATTACCTTGAGCGTCATATCGAAGTAGACGGCGATCACCATAGTCATTTGGCGATTCAGATGGTAACAGAACTTTGCGGAACAGACGAAACAAAATGGCATGAGGCGCTGACCTATTCAGAGAGAGCTTTACAGATGCGTAAAGTACTTTGGGACGGCGTAGAAGCTAAAGTGCAAGCAGTTGAGGTATAGTAAATAAGCAAAGAATCAATAACATTGAGTATTCTCGAAATAAAACTGCGATTTTTAAGAAAATCTCCATATTGGTAGAATCCATTTTTTTAGATAGTCGATAAGTTGATAAAAAGCGGAAAGTCCTGTATAACAAGGCTTTCCGCTTTTTGTTTTTCAGATATTTTAAAAAAACATCAAAAGACCGTTTTCACAATACCTGATTCTAGGAAATGTAAAATAATTCCTTTTGCTAAATTATTAGTAGATAGGACGGTAATTCAAAGTGCTTCTTGTAAATTTGCAACTCTTATAGCAAAACACAATTTTCAATTCACAAAACAACGTTTAAACCAATGTTAAATCTCGTCTTGTTTGGACCTCCGGGGGCAGGTAAAGGAACACAGTCAGCCAAATTGATTGAAAAATACAATTTAGTACACATTTCTACGGGCGATATGTTCCGTGGGCATATTGCCAACGATACCGAGCTTGGTAAGCGTGTAAAACAAATTCTTGCAGATGGACTTTTGGTTCCAGATTCGATTACTATCGAAATGTTGGAAGAAGAAGTGAAAAATAATCCACAAGCAGAAGGGTTTATCTTTGACGGATTCCCAAGAACAGTTCCTCAGGCTGAAGCTTTAGATGCTTTCTTAGAGAAAAATGGACAAAGTATCAACGGCGTTGTTCAGTTGGATGTTACAGAAGACGAAATCAAAACTCGTATCGCTGAGCGTCAAAAAGTAAGTGGACGCGCTGATGACGATGCAGAGAAACTTTTGAAAAGAATTGACGAATATTTCTCAAAAACCATCCATGTATTACCATACTACGAAGCACAAGGTAAAGTGAGTAAAGTAGACGGTATTGGTGCTATCGAAGAAATTTTCCAAAATATTTGTAGTGCAATCGATGCAGTAAAATAGTTAGCTATTCATAACTCCACGCTCATCATTTACCACATATACAACTAGGCTTTTGACAAATCAAATCTTGGATTCCTTTGTCTAAAGCCTAGTTTATTAAGTAATCGTAAGGTATATGATTTAGGCAACAGGCACGAGGCACAAGGCAAAGAGTGTTAAGTCGTTTTTTAATAACAATAGATATGTTTTGCTGAATGCCCAAAGCTGAAATCCGTTACCTGAAAGCCCAAAGCACAATCTTAAATTTTATTTTGCTTACTAATTTATAACTCAGTAGACCCAAGCGTAAAACAGAAGAACTGCTTTACGAAATAACGTAATTTGCTATCCCGATTAATTAGTTATTTACTTCCTTATAGGTCAATGCCTTAGAATTGCTTATTTTTGCAAAAGGATACAATAGAAGCTGCCAATTCTTATTCAATCTCGCTGAAAATAAGTCCATAGCCAGTGGCTGTTGGTCTTCAGCTAGGTCAAAAACCTAACCCCAAGTTTTATAGGAGATACGCTGTCAATAAAGTTGAAATGTAGAATAAGACTTTATCATGACAAAAATCCCTCATTGAACTATCAGATTGCAGAAGGGGTTTTCTAAAGACTGATAACTCCTGACCACTCTGCTTGAAAATCTCAATAAATAGTATTAACCATTACAATTGGCCGAAATCATAGGCCCTTTATAAATCTCAATTAGTAATTATGACATCAAACTTCATTGACTACGTAAAAATCAACGTTCGCTCTGGACATGGTGGTGCAGGTTCAACTCACTTTCGTCGTGAAAAGCACGTTCCCAAAGGTGGACCAGACGGTGGCGATGGTGGTCGTGGAGGACATATTATCCTCAAAGGGAATGCCCAACACTGGACACTTCTCCACTTAAAATATCAAAAACACATTTTTGCCAAAGACGGAAACGGAGGCGAAGGTGGTCGTCGTACTGGCGCACAAGGTCAAGATATGTACATCGAAGTTCCATTAGGAACGATTGCAAAAGACCCTGAGACAGGAGAAGTTTTGGCAGAAGTTACCAAAGACGGACAAGAAGTAGTCTTGTTGCATGGCGGTAGAGGAGGTTTGGGTAATGTGCACTTCAAAAGCTCAACCAATCAAGCACCACATCATTCTCAGCCTGGCGAAGATGGCGAAGATATGTGGGTGGTACTTGAATTAAAAGTATTGGCCGATGTAGGTCTTGTTGGTTTCCCAAATGCAGGAAAATCAACCTTATTGTCGGTGCTTTCTGCTGCAAAACCAGAAATCGCTGATTATCCATTTACAACATTGGTTCCAAACCTTGGTGTAGTTTCTTATCGTGATTTCAAATCGTTTGTTATGGCTGATATTCCTGGTATTATCGAGGGAGCAGCTGAAGGCAAAGGATTAGGAACACGCTTTTTGCGTCATATCGAGCGTAACTCTATCTTATTGTTTTTGATTCCAGCTACGGCCGAAGACATTACAGAGGAATACAGGATTTTGCTGAATGAGCTTAAAGAATACAATCCAGCCTTGTTGGATAAAGAACGTATGATTGCCATTTCGAAGATGGACTTAGTGACGGAAGACGAAGATTTAGCAAGAATCAAAACACAGATTCCAGAGAACCTTCCTTTCGTAATGATTTCATCAGTGATGCAACAAGGACTTATGGAGTTGAAAGATATGATTTGGGGCTCGTTACAAAAAGCTCAAGAATTATTCGTACAGCCAGAAGAAGAGAATGAAGAAGCAGCTCCCTCTGAAGAATAAATTTTGAAATAGACAACTTGTAGATATACGGCATTAGGCCTTAAGCTTTATGCCGTATGCTAAAAGTCTGGATGAATTTCTAGCGAACAATAGAAACTTTTTTCCTAATGCCTACCGCTTATAGCCTAAAGCATACTAATGCAATTTTATTCTGCATTAACAACTTAATAGTTCTAGAGTGTATTCTTCAGGAATCGCTCGTATCAGTAGCCTACTAATTGCTTCTAAAGTGAAGAATGTATAAAACCTTGACCCAAAACCATTGCATAATCCTTTTAGAAAGCATCTTAATGACTAAGAGTAAATAAAAAGCAGTTATGAAAAAACACTTAGACTATTCTACCTTGTATTATTTTATTGTTTGACGATTATGTATGGATATTCGCAAGCAACGATAACTCCAGTAGCAGGTACTTATACATGTACAGGAAGTGGTACTGTAAAGCTTAGAGTGACTAAAGGTAAATTTAGTTACGAATGGACTAATGCCTCAGCTCCTACAACTGTTATTGGTACAGACAGTACGATTATTGTCGGGCCAGGTACCTACAATGCAAGATATAAAGAGACAGCCTTAAGTACTACTTGGGTAACTGCTACAGCCTACACAGTAGCTCAAATTGTCCCAAGTGCCATTACTGCTAGTGCGGCAAGTTCAACTTCGGGTATATTTTGTGGAACAAGTGGTGTAACCCTCAATGCTTCTACTGCTGCTAATTATACGTGGAAACGTAGCTCTAGCCCTACTCCTGTGACAGTAGGAAGTGCTTCAGCATTGACTGTTACGGGTAATTCGATTGTCACAGGTGGAACTTATTCATTTACAGTAACAACTACCAACCCTACCTCTTCATGCTCGGCGACGTCTAATGCTATTTCGTTAACGCTTTATCCAAGTGCGCCTGCCAAGCCTACTATTTCGGCAGATGGTGTTACTACTTTTTGTAGTGGGAATACAGTTGGATTGAGTTCTTCATATACCGCTGGTAGTAACGTTTGGACTCGCTCTGTGGGTGCGGATACTACTACTACTGGAACCAACAAAATTACAATAAGAGTGACCAATACCGTTTCGGTAGTGGCTAAAGATGCCAATGGTTGTGTGTCGCCATCGTCAGATCCTATTACTGTAACAGTCAATCCTGTACCTACTGCACCAGTTATTACACCAAGTGGAAGTTTGAGTATTTGTGCTGGAGATAGCCTTTTAATCAGTTCAGATAATAAAGGAACAGGTTCGTATACATGGAGTAATAGCCAGACTACAAGAACCATTTACGCAAAAACGGCAGGAAGCTATAGCGTAAGATTTACTAACTCTTTTGGATGTATATCTCCAGTTTCTAACACATTTGTTCTTAGCATCAACGCTTTGCCTGCAAAGCCTACCATCACTGCCGATGCAGCCCTTACTTTTTGTGAAGGGTTCACTGTAGGTTTGAGTTCATCATATAGTGCTTTTAAAAATGTTTGGACACGCAATGTAAGAGGAGTCATAAGTGATACTGTCACAAATACATCTGCGAAATTGACTGTGAGAAATTCAGCTGTAATTACGGTAAGAGCCTTGGATGCAAATGGTTGCTACTCTTTGCCAGCAACATCGGTAACTACCAAGATGAATGCTCGCCCTGTTACTCCTGTAGTTTCTGTGGTAACATATCCAAGCAATCCTATTCAACAAAGTGGCTTTAACATCGGACTTTGTACAGGAGATAGTGTGCAATTTGCCCTTCAAAATACAGGATCTTACACAAAAGGTTCTTACTTGTGGTCAAATACTAAAACAACTAAAAATATTACGGCTACGTCTTCTGGATCATATTATTTGGTGTACACCGATACACTTGGTTGTAAGTCTGTAGAATCAACAGCTTTTATAGTAACAATCAATAGCCGTCCTTCACAACCTGTAATCTCTTATACTTCACCATTGGAATTTTGTGATGGAGGAAAGGTTATTTTGACCTCTTCAACATCGTTTCAATATTTATGGAACACTGGAGAAAATACTGCAGCTATTACTGTAACGAAGTCAGGATCTTTTAATGTAATTGCTATTAATGACAAGGGCTGTCGCTCCGTATTAGCTTCAAGTAATATCAGTGTTATAGTGAACCCATTGCCTCCCAAGCCAACGATTGCGGCCAGTGGATCTTTGACTTTTTGTCCTGATAAAAGTGTAACCTTAACATCTTCGTCATCAGAGACTATTTATATTTGGAGTGAGAAATTAAGTGAAAGGACAAACTTTTCGAATACCCAAAGTATCCTTGTGAATAAATCGGGTAAATACACTGTACAGACTCAATCTTTAAAAGGATGTGTATCAAAAAGTTCTGATACAACTTTGGTAACAGTACTCGAGGCTCCTCAAGCTCCAACTATTTACGCACTTAGCCCAACCGTATTCTGCGATGGAAAAGATGTGACTTTGGTAGCTCTATTTGCGAATAATAACATCGCAAATTTTAGCTGGAGAGATGAAGACACTGGATTAGAGTATGCTACAACCTCAAGCATTTTGATTAAACGTACAGGTAAATTTAGTGTGAAAGTACAAGACTCCAGAACATGTAATTCTCCTTATTCGTCTATTCAAATTGTTACGGTTAACCCTCTTCCAACCAAGCCAGTGATTCAAGCGGTAAATGGTAAAATTATTTGTGATGGCGATAGCGCTTTGTTACGTTCTAGTTTACCAAATACCTTACCCAATAATACAGCATCTTACAAATGGACTTTTAATGGTACGTTACTGACCGTTGCCACAAGAGACTTATACGCCAAAGGTGCAGGTGGATACGCGGTGCAAGTGACAGACGCGAATGGTTGTCAGTCTGTCGCATATTCTGATACGGCTAAAATCACAGTAAATCCATTGCCGACTGTTCCAATTATTACAGCAGTAGGACTTAACCCTTTCTGTGCAGATAAAAGTCTTACCCTGAATTCATCTGCTGACGTAGGCTACAAATGGAGCAATGGCGCTAGTACACGAAGTATCACCATCAATCAGGCAGGTTTATACTCTGTACAAACGATCAATGGATTTAAGTGTTTGTCTAAGCCATCTAATTTAATTGAAGCTAAAGTAAATGCGCTTCCTGCTTCTACAAATATTTTTGCAGGTGGTAATACCATATTCTGTTCGGGCGATAGTGTCCAGATTAGTACCGTAAGTAACTACAAAGCTTATTGGTGGGTTGGAGCTGATTCTCTCGGATACGGGGCAAATAACGTATGGTACGCCAAACGTGGAGGTAACTATACGGTAAGAGTTCAAGATTTTAATGGTTGTTTTTCTCCTGCCTCTACACAGAGATTTATCGATGTCAGAGCAACTCCTGTGACACCTGTAGTTACACAAGTAGGTTCTTACACGATTGAGTCTACAGGTGATGGCGATTCAAATGGCTACGAATGGTTGTTAAATGGAAAAGCAATTACAGGTAATGCCAAAAATATCAAGGTAAGAATGGATGGAAATTACCAAGTTCGTTCTAGCTTTACTTATACTCCAATTGCTTTGCCTGATAATAAATTGGTTTGTTTCTCAAAAGTTTCGGCAGTGAAAGCTTTCAAAGCTGACCCTAACCTCGATGGATTAAGTATTTATCCAAACCCTTCAACGACAGGTATCTTTACGGTTGAGGTGGCTGATGATTTAGTTGGTGCACAAGTATCAGTTTATGATTTAGTAGGCCGATTACTTTCTTTCTATGTAGTCGAAAAGTTTGATTCACGTAAACAAATCGATTTGAGTAATGTACCATTCAATTCATTTATTGTTCGTGTGAAATTAGATGGTTATGAAAAAACAAAACATGTATCTGTAATTAGATAGGTTTTCAGATACATGATTAATAGAAAAAGGCTGACAGATATGTCAGCCTTTTTCTATTAATCATGTATGGCGTTGAGTTGTTTTACCATTATCGCAATCCCTTCCTCAAAACTAACGGGATTGTATCCTAATTCATGGATGGCTTTGTCTAAAATAAAGCCTGTTCGAGGAGGTCGCTTGGCTTCCTGCGTAAAGGTATCTGCGGTAACTTCAGTAATGAGGGTTTTGTCTAAGGCAAAATAATCTGCTGTAGCAATTGCCATATCATAAGGACTCATAAAATCTTTTCCCGAAATATGATAGATACCTTGAGCTTGCTTTTGAGTTGCTAGCCAACAGCCTATGGCTAAATCTTCAGCCAAAGTAGGCGTTCGAAGTTGGTCGCTAACTACTTTAATGGCTTGACCTTTTTCTAAAGAGCTTTTTACCCAAAGAATAATATTGCTTCGGCTCATATCAGGCACAATTCCATAGACCAAAACCGTGCGGATAATACTCCACCGTAACCCAGACGCACGTACACGCAATTCGGCTTCGTATTTACTTTTACCATAAATCGAAATAGGAGCGGGCTGGTCTTCTTCTTGGTAAGGGCCATTTTCTCCGTCAAAAACAAAGTCTGTAGATACATGACACAAATAAATATTGTGGCGTTGACATTGCTCAATCAGATACTCAACCGCTGTAACATTGGCCTCCCAACAATCCTCTGGATTTTGATGGCATATATCTACATTGGTCATGGCTGCGGTGTGGATAATGCTATCAGGCCGTACTTTATCGATTACCTCCTGTATTTGGGCTGGATTGCATAAATCCATTTCTTCATAGCTAAATCCCTCCGAAATGCTAAGTCTACTTTTACCTCTTGCCGTAGCAATTAGGTCAATCTCTGGATTATTTGCCAAAAGATGAACAAGTTTTTGTCCTAATAGTCCATTGGCTCCTGTAATCAAAATTCTTTGCATTTTATCCTATATGATATAGTTCAAATCAATGTATTATTTAGTCAGACTGAGTCATTTCACAATGATAGAGTATTACCTTTTTATTCACAAATCAAAAAATGGAAAAAACAGAAAAAAATAGAACTATGTAAATCCGAACTTTCAGATAAGTCGTAGATATGTTTGTAAGTCGAAAATAGCTATCGGTTTACAGCCGATGGTTGTTTATGGCCTTTACGCAATCAGCCAGTAGTTATAATTTATTTTTAAATCATTTTTAACCCTATTTCTCTTTTAAAACTTTCACTAATAATTGAAGAAAAATAGTAATTGACTATCCTTGACAACAAGTACCATTTACCTTGAAAATATGTGTAGATAATCCTTACAATTGATTTTAATCCTGAAATATATATGAAAACTCTATTGAAAATCACAAAAGCAGTTTCGGTAACTATAGGTATCCTCTTTTTGACCTTTGTAGTATATGCAAACTGGGAAGAACCGTCGTTAGCTGATAAACTGAACTTGAAACCCATTCAATTGGTGGTATTTAATCTCTCAAAGCCCCTTTCTACGACAGACAGCACATCCTTGGCATCTTCGTTGGAAAGTACTACAGGAGTAACAGCCTCAACTGTAAATCCTAAGAATCAGACAGTTAGTGTGACGTATCATGCTGATGAAGTAAGTGAGGAAGCACTCAAAGAAAAAGTAGAGAAGCTTCCTGTAATGGCAACAAAACTTGAGTTTAGCCAAATGGAGGGACCTAAATGTCCGATTCCGATGGGTTATATAGATTTTGTATTAGATGCCAAGAAAGCTTTATGCTTTAGATAATTCTTAACGACAAGATCCGTCCTTTGTTTGTCGTAAAAGATTACGTATAGTTATTAACTTTCTGTTTTACCATACAGAACTTTAGTTTCTTGTTATTATTGATCAAGTAAGAAGAAAGTATGTAAAATACCTTTTGGTAGAGCATTTTTGTACTTTCTTCTTTTACTTAAATTCCTTACTCTGTATCAAATATTACTTTTTAAACAGTTTAATCCTGCTTTGTTTGAAGTGTTGAGCTTTTCAACATGCTAAACGCTTATTGATTAAAATTAGCCCGTTTTCTCTCTATTTTAATTCGCAAAGGTTAACCATTGCGGGTGTGGACAACTTTTGTAATCACCAATCAAATTTCAAAGAAATATGAAAAAATCTGCGCAACTGTGGGGAGCTATCCTCATGTCTGGAATGCTCATGTTTACATCTTGTAAAAAAGATGACGATACGATGCAACCAACACAGTCATTGTATCTGCGTCTTGGCGGTAATGCTGCTATTTCAGCTGTAATTGACCAATTTATTGCCAATGTAGCAAGTGATAGTCGAATCAATGCCTACTTTGCAGATGCCGCTGCTGACCCAGCTCGTTTGACTAAACTTCGTAACAACCTTATCAACCAAGTTGGTATGGCAACGGGTGGTTCTGAAAAATACACAGGGCTTGACATGAAAGCAGCCCATAAAGGTATGGGTATTACCGATGGTGAATTTGGAGCCTTGGTAGAAGATTTAACTTCAGCTTTGGATAAGTTTAAAGTAGGTGCAACCGAAAAAACAGAATTATTGACAGCATTAGCTAGTATGAAAGGTGATATTGTAGAAGGGCAAATTGCATTGTACAACCGATTAGGAGCCAATGCGGGTATTTCGGCAGTGATTGATGACTTTATTGGAAAAGTAGCCGCTGATACTCGAATCAATGCATTTTTTGCTGCTGCTGCCGCTGATCCTGCTCGTTTGATGAAACTTCGTAACAATTTGATTAATCAAGTTGGACAGGCTTCTGGTGGTCCTGAAAAGTACACAGGCTTAGACATGAAAACTGCTCACAAAGGAATGAAAATCACTGATGCACATTTCAATGCTTTGGTAGAAGATTTGCAAGCTTCTTTGGTGAAATACAACGTTCAGTCTAAAGCTAAAATCGAATTGTTGACTGCTTTGGGTGGTATGCGTGCCGATATCGTTGGTCAATAGTTGAGTAAAGTGAAAGATGTCTTTTAATGATTTTGAGAATGAGCTTTTGATAAAAGTTCAGATGGTTTATCAATAGCTCGTTCTCAAAAGTTCATCCTTGCGTTTAAACTTCTTCCTGTTTTTCTATCAAAATTGAATAGCTACCTTCTTATCATCAACCTAATTTTGGAGTACTAGCAAAAATTGTCATGTCTGAATGTGACAAAAGTCATATTCGTGAGCGATAAATTTTACTAACTCGCAGTATGAAATTTTACGGAAGATTAAGCTTCAAAATAGTACATTTCCAAGTTTTAATCTTTCAAAATCTCGCAATTATTTATACTCATTCTAAATTATGTTTAAGTATAAATAATTAGCTAAAAATGGAGTTATTAATGTCTATTCATGTTGTAATTTTGTGCTTGGAATAGTTAAGTGTTATGCAAAATCAATTCAAATCAATCAGTTTATCATATAAGTCAGCTCCCTTAGCGGTACGTGAGCAAGTGGCTTTGAATGAGGATGAAATCAAGAATTTCTCCCTCAGAATCAGAGATATGTTCGATATCCAAGAAGCTATTTTGGTATCGACTTGCAACCGTACGGAAGTTTACTACGTGTCAGAGGAAAACCGCAATACTGACATTATTAAGCTTTTGTTGCTTGACAAAGGCATTGCTACCACCGACGAATATTTTGCATATTTCCAACAATACAACGCTCAAGCAGATGCTGTACAGCATTTGTTTGAAGTTGCTACTGGTCTACACTCACAAGTAGTAGGCGACCTTCAAATTCCAAATCAAGTAAAGCAATCGTATCAAATCGCTGCGGATTTAAACATGGCTGGTCCATTTTTGCACCGTTTGATGCACACGATTTTCTTTGCTAACAAACGTGTTGCGCAAGAAACTGCCTTCCGTGATGGAGCAGCTTCTACTTCGTATGCAGCCGTAGCACTGACTGAGGAGATGACGCAGAATATTACTTTACCAAAAGTATTAATTCTAGGTCTTGGTGAAATCGGTATTGATGTTTGCAAAAATATGGCAGACAAAGAATTTGCTGAAATTACCGTCATGAACCGTACTCGTGCCAAAGCCGAGGCCATTGCCGAAGGACACAATTTTCGCATTGCTGATTTTGTGGATATGGAAGAAGAAATCAAACGTGCTGATGTGGTTATCTCATCAGTAATGATTGATAAGCCATTGATTACCAAAGAAATGATTCAGTCAATGGAAATTCTTACGTTCAAATATTTCATTGATTTATCTGTACCTCGTAGTGTTGAGGAAAATTTGGAAGAGATTCCAGGTGTATTGGTTTACAATATCGATACTTTACGCCAAAGAGCTGATGAGGCTTTACAAACGCGCTTGAATTCTATTCCACAAGTTCAACGAATCATCTCAGAAGCTACAGCAGGTTTTGAAGATTGGTCAAAAGAAATGGTGGTTTCTCCAACTATCAATAAATTGAAAAATGCCCTAGAGCAAATCCGTAAAGAAGAGCTTGCTCGTCATTTGAAAAACCTTTCTCCAGAAGAATCTGAGAAATTAGATAAAATCACTATGGGAATTGTTCAGAAAATCATTAAACTTCCTGTTCTTCAGCTCAAAGCAGCATGTAAACGTGGCGAAGCTGACCAATTGGTAGACGTTATCAACGAAATTTTTGATTTAGAAAAACAAAACGAATCATCTTATTCTCATTAATATCCTTGTTGCCTGATATTTGCATACTATCATATACACCACAACCTAACAACGAAAAAGTAATACATTTCATAAAATTAAATAAACTGACAGAATGAAATTATCGGGAAAGGAACTACACAACAAACTGGTAAATGAATATAAGATTATCGGAGAAAAGGGAATTATTAATTTTTCACTCAAAGATCTAACAATTTCTATTGAAACTAAAGATACTGTTGGAAATCTTCTGCAAGAATGGTTGAAAGCTTGGTTGATTAAAGAATCCGTTGAATTTGAAGAAAATGCTAATTCCCAAGTATTTCCTGACTTTTATCTTGACAAATACGATAAAAAATTAGGATTGCTTGAAGTGAAATCATTTGATTGGGATAGAGGTCCAGGTTTTGACCTAGCAAATTTTGATTCTTATTGCAACTCTTTGTTGACTTCTGCTTATCGATTAAATTCAGACTATCTCATCTTCGCTTACCAAATGAAAGGTAGCGAGTTGACTATTAAAGATGTATGGATTAAAAAGATTTGGGAATTAGCGTGTTCGAGTAGTACTTATCCGTTAAAAGTTCAAGAAAAGAAAAATGTTATTTACAATATTCGCCCTTCAACTTGGTATTCAGAAAAAACCAAATTCAAACCTTTTAGCTCATTAGAAGAGTTCCTTTCTGCACTAAATGAAACACGTTACCAATATCCGCAAACCCGACATGGAAACGGACATTGGCTACAAAATGTGTTAAAAAATTACGAGGAGCATACAGGTGTTAGACTGCAAGTTCGCTAACATAAACTTCGGCTAATTTATTCGCTACAAACTCCACTACAGGAACAGCAACCGTATTTCCTAATAAATCAAAAGCATCATATTCTTTTGTTGGAATTTCGTACCATTCAGGATAGCCAAATAAACGTAAACCCTCACGAATGGTCAATCTACGTAAGCCTTGGCCGTCAGGAACGGCCAAACGAGAAATATCTGTTGCCACCAAAGTCGGAGCAATATCCTTCGGGTCAAGAACTTTATTTACTTCAAAACTTAACTTTCCTGTTACAATATTGTAACCCTTTGGTTTGGTTTCATCATATTCACGAGAAGTAGCAATACCGCTTTCCGTTTGAATTTTTACTAGCTTTTTCGGATGTTCCAACTTCAAATATCCCTTTTGAGTAAGATCTTCGAGTAAGATTTTTAACTCAGTTTTTGGTAAGTCGATAAATGTATTAATTTGTTCTAAGGTCAAAGCCATACCGTCCATCCAGTCTATACCAATTTCTTCGGCCCACTGTTTTTTTCGTCTTTGTTTGAACAATTGGTTTAAAATTTCTGCTTGTTGTTTTGAAACACTTCCTTTGCTTTCTATATCCCAACTATGAATATTATTATCACCACCTCGTTTGTCTTTAATGGATTTTCCATACAAATCTTCCAAGGAAAAGTGAGCCAAAAGTTTATCTATAAAATCTGATTTCAAAGTAGGCAATCCTTTTTCTAAAACACTTTCTAATGCTTGAAATCGAGGTTCATTTCCGTTTAAATCAATTTTCTCATCTTTGGTTCCAACTATGAAAATTCTTTTACGGGATTGAGGTAAGCCAAATTCCAAACTGTCAAAAATTTTCCAGCTTGTTTTATAACCCAACTCATTTTCAAGTGTATGCAAAATAGTTTTTAAAGTCCGTCCGATTTTATCATTCTTATTTTCTAAATCGTGTTTCACTAGCCCTTCAACATTTTCTAAAATGAATCCATAGGGCTTTTTATCTCTTAAAATTCTTTCAATTTCAAAAAATAAAGTTCCTCTTGTATCTAAAAAACCTTGACGTTTTCCACCTGCACTAAACGGCTGGCACGGAAAACCTCCTAATAGAAAATCAAAATCGGGAATAAACTCATTACGAATTTCAAAAATATCACCAGCTAAAAATTCATGCCCAAAATTATGCCTTAATGTTTTTACAGCATAAGGTTTAATTTCCGAAGTCATCACACATTCCGTTTTCAATCCAGCATCTTTGAATGCTTTTTCAAAACCTAAACGAATACCACCAAGGCCAGCGAATAAATCAATAAATTTTACAGTATTGCTTTTCATTTTTTTGGAGTTTTATAAGGTTCATTTGGTTCGGCAACCATAAGCAATTGATTTTCATAATCTTCAATTTCTAACTTATGACAACCAATGACTGTAAGACATTGTAGCAGGAATGTCGCACTAAAACTTCCTCGACTAATTTTACTGTCGATACTTGCTTTTGTTTCTTCAATACCTATTTCGTTAAGCAATCCAACCAAATCTGCATTGTTAAAACCACGTTTAATCATTTCTGACTTTAATAGTCGTTTTGCTTTATCATCCCAGTTTGACATAATTATAAAGATTTAGTTTGCAATAATATATAATAATTATCATATTTGCTAATAAAATGACATATATAAAAATAAAGCAAACGGTATTGTTGCTGAAAGACTTCAGTTTGACTTTTAATAGGCTTCTACTTTCCTAAAAGGATTGGATTTTTATATTAAAAATCCAAATCTGACACAATACTTGACACTCAGTAACAACTAAAGATAATATTCCTCAAGCCTACAATTATTTGTAGGCTTTTTTTGTTACCTTGATAAATGTAAAAATGTTGAATACCCTATTTACATTTAACCGATACGCAATTAATAATTTAAGAATATGCTCAAAACAATCATCCGTTTGCTATTGCTGTTTCTCCTTATTGCTGGTGGAATTTGGCTTTGGGAACAATATAAATTTTTGAAAAATGACAATGCTGAAACGCCAGAGGTAAGTCATAATATTTTACTTCAAGAGATTACTTCAATGGGTAAAATCGAACTGGTAAAATATAATTTTAGGGATGTTGTAGAATCTAAAATCAAGAAGAATTTTTTACCAGATGCCAAAGTCTTGCTAATTGTGACAGGTGAGGCCACTGGTTGTATCGATTTAACAAAAATCAAAGTGGCCGATTTACAAGAATTAAAAGATACTGTAGTTGTCCATTTGCCTGAACCAGAGATTTGTAATTATAAAATAGACCATTCCAAATCGAAGGTATATGATACGCAGTATGCTTTTATGGACGAAGCAAAACTGGTGGATGAGGCTTTTCAAAAAGCCGAGGTGCAGGTACAACAATCAGCGCAATCGATGGGTATTTTGGAGCAAACCAAAGAATCCGCTGAGCAGATGTTGAAACCTTTTATTGAAAAAGTTTCTGGAAAAAAAGTAGTCCTTAAATATGCCATGAAGGATACGCCAAGAAGATTGAAATAAAGTCAAAACATAAGAAAGGGGCAATAGAATTATTCTGTTGCCCCTTTCTTCTTCTCTTATTTATTCAAAATACGTTTAATATCGTTGGCTTGAGTTAAATAATCTTTGAATTTATCGTAACCATCGGCCAACATCAAACCTTTAAATTTCAATAAGGTATTGATATACTCGTCAAGTACATCGATGATATTATCTTGATTTTGTCTGAAAATCGGAATCCAAGTATCAGGATTTGATTTGGCCAAACGTACTGTTGACTCAAAACCAGAACTTGCTAAGTTAAAGATACTTTCTTCATCTTTTTCCTTTTGCAAAACTGTAGAGGCCAAAGCAAATGAACAAATATGCGAGATATGCGAGATATAGGCAGTATGCACATCATGTGCAGCCGAGTCAAGATAAGTCAATCGCATTTTTAGTCCCTCGGTGTACATTTTTTCAATCATCTTCACGAGTGCTGGCTTCGAATCTTGCACATCACAGAGCACACAAGTTTTATTATCGAACAAATTTCGAATGGCCGCTTCTGGTCCCGAAAACTCAGTACCTGCCATGGGGTGAGTAGCAATGAAATTTCCACGATTAGGGTGATTTCTGACAGAATCTACCGCAGGTTTTTTGGTGGAACCTACTTCTATGACTACCTGATTTTCAGAAATATGATTTAACACTTCTGGTAAAAGTTTTACTAAGGCATCTACAGGCACAGCCAAAATAATAATGTCTGATTGTTTGATGGCGTCGTTGAGTAAAGCCACACGGTCAACCAACTGGAGTTCAAGGGCTTTGATAACGTGTTCGGTTTTATTATCTACGCCAATAACCGAATCCGCAAACCCACTTTCTTTAAGACTTAAGGCCATTGATCCACCAATAAGACCAAGTCCGACTACTGATATATTCATTTTTGTAAATGCTCGATGATTATCGTTTCCGATAAATGTTGAAATATATTTAAAACTTAGCCCGCTACCCTAAGAACAGATTCCTTTTGATTGACGAATGCGTTGAATAGCTTGGTCAAAAAGGGTGATTTCGGCACATAGCGAGATACGAATATATCTTTCGCCAGCCGTTCCGAAAATGCCCCCTGGGGTAATAAATACCGCCGAACCTAGTAAAATCTCGTCTGAAAGCTCGTAGCTATTGGTGTAAGTATCAGGAATCTTAGCCCATACAAACATTCCTATTTGTTTGGTGTCGTATTTGCAGTCGAGCAAGTCCATAATTTCAAATACCTTAGTCTGACGTTGTCTATAAATCTCGTTCAAAGAGTCATACCAAGATTGAGGATTTTGGAGTGCTTTTACTGCTGCCATTTGCAATGGTAAAAACATACCAGAGTCCATATTCGACTTGAACCTCAATACATGACTTACTAATTCGGCATTTCCAACTAAAACCCCCATACGCCATCCAGCCATATTATGCGACTTTGAGAGAGAGTTTAATTCAATCGCTACTTCCTTCATGCCTTCAACCTCCAAAATACTTTGTGGAGAATTATTTAGGATAAAACTATATGGGTTATCGTTTACAATCAGGATGTTATGTGCAATGGCAAAATCTCTGAGTTTTTCGAAAAACGCAGTATTGGCTTGCGCGCCAGTAGGCATGTGTGGGTAGTTGACCCACATCAGTTTAACTTTTGATAAATCTCTCTGTGCCAAAGCATCCAAATCTGGTAACCAACCATTTTCTTCTGCCAAGTCATAATCTACCACAGTTGCACCTGTTAGTAGCGAAGCTGCTCGGTAAGTCGGATAGCCAGGGTTAGGTACTAATACTTCATCGCCAGCTTCCAAATATGCCATAGCAATGTGCATAATACCTTCTTTTGACCCAATCAAAGGCAATACTTCATTCACTGGATTGAGTGTTACCCCGTAAAACTTTTGATAAAACTGAGCAAAACCTTCACGCAAGGCAGGAATACCCACATAGCTTTGATAGGCGTGGTGTTTGGGATGTGCAGCGCTGTCTGTCAAGGCGTCGATGGTTTCGACAGACGGAGGCAAATCTGGACTTCCAATACCTAAATTGAGTACATCAATGCCTGATGCACGCATATCTGCTATTTGTTTAAGTTTGGTAGAGAAGTAGTACTCCTGAACCAAGTTCATGCGGGATGCTGGTTTTATGTTCATCGTTTTACTAAGACATATTATTTAGCAAGATTTTTTCTTTACTAAATAATCAAGGCTATCGAATAATTGGTTAACAAAAAAGCCGACTCACTGAGTCGGCTTGTGTATTATTAGTTTTTTGATTTTTTCAAATTAAAGTCATAACACAACCGACTAAGCCTGCAAAGCGTAGTAATAATAAGCACGGTATGTGTTGATTGACTGGTTCATGACTTCAAAGGTAGTCTGAAAAAAATTATTTGACAAAAAAAAGAGAATTTGTTGAAAAGAGCTAAAAATCTCACAACCAAAGACATGATTCAACAGTCATTAAAGTGTGATTCGACCTAGCGCATCCCAGATTAAATCCTGTTCGTATCCTTTGCTAAGAGCATAACGAAGCAACTTTTGTTTGACCACTAATGGATTGGTATCTTTAATCTCAGTTCTTTTTTTGCTAAGAACATCTTCCAAAGTTTGAATATACTCGTCGGGGTCGATTTCTTTCATACCCATTTGTAAGCAATAATCGGATACGCCACGCATTTTAAGTTCTTGGCGAATTTTGAGCCTACCCCATTTTTTAACTCTAAATTTTGAGCCGGCAAAGATTTTGGCAAATCGCTCTTCGTTGAGATAGTTATTCTCAATAAGCCAGACTACTATCTCATCGGCTTCATCTCCCCACACGCCCCATTCGTCGAGCCGTTCTTTTACTTCTCGATGGGTTCTTTCCTGATACGCACAGAATCCTGCAGCTTTTTTGAGAATTTCTTTATTCATAGAAATGTAGGTAAGTGGATAGCGATTTAGGCTTTGGGCAGTCAGCTATCGGATTATTTAGCATAATATCCTCAATAACGGGTATGCCTTTTTGTTTGGAATCTTTCAATTTTAACACAAAATCCCTCAATCCATGACAGATTGAGGGATTTTAGATTGCTTTGGCTTGTACAGCAAACTAATTGATAGTTGACTGCTCAAAGCCTAAAGCCAATAATTAAGACCCGCATGCTTCACAACCGTCTGGGTCGTCAAGAGAGCATTGCATCGCAGACCAGTTTTGTTCTGTTACGTTGTTCAGTCCTGGAATATTGAACGTGCTGGCACTAGCTTTCGCATTGGCAGCATAGGCCTCATAATTAAGGTCATGTTCGTGTACAACGTTTGCGTGCTCGATGGCTACATCGGCTTGCTTCTCAACTGTAAATTTGATAGCATCAGCTGCGGCCTTAGTACGAAGGTAATACATACCTGTTTTAAGACCTTTCTCCCATGCATAGAAGTGCATAGAAGTCAGCTTACCGAAGTTCGGGTCTTGAATGTGGATATTCAATGACTGAGACTGGCAAATATAAGCACCACGGTCAGCAGCCATTTCGATAATTGCTTTTTGTTTGATTTCCCAAACTGTTTTGTAAAGCTCTTTTAAGTCTTGTGGGATTTCTGGAATACCTTGAACCGAACCGTTTGCCGAAATCAATTTATTCTTCATAGAATCACTCCACAAACCTAATTTCACTAAGTCTTTCAACAAGTGCTTGTTTACCACTGCAAATTCACCCGACAATACGCGGCGAGCATAGATATTTGAAGTATATGGTTCGAAACATTCGTTGTTACCCAAGATTTGAGAAGTAGAAGCTGTTGGCATTGGTGCTACCAATAAAGAGTTGCGAACGCCATTTTCAACTACTTTTTTACGAAGCGATTCCCAGTCCCAACGATTTGAATCTGGTGTTACATCCCACATGTCAAATTGGAAAATACCTTGAGAGATAGGCGAGCCTTCCCATGTTTCGTAAGGACCTTCTTTGATGGCAAGTTCCATCGAAGCCTCCATCGAAGCATAGTAAATCGTTTCGAAAATATCCTTGTTCAATCGACGAGCTTCATCAGATTCGAATGGCATACGCAACAAGATAAAGGCATCTGCCAAACCTTGCACACCCAAACCAATTGGACGGTGACGCATATTTGAGCGACGAGCCTCTTCTACTGGGTAATAGTTGCGGTCGATGATTTTATTGAGGTTTTTAGTCGCCACTTTTGTTACTTCATACAAACGTTGGTGGTCGAATTCTAAGAACCCTCTTTCATTTTGCTTAATGAATTTTGGTAAAGCCAAAGATGCCAAATTACATACCGCTACTTCGTCTTTTGAAGTATATTCGATAATCTCAGTACACAAGTTTGAAGACTTGATGGTACCTAAGTTCTTTTGGTTTGACTTACGGTTTGCGTGGTCTTTGAAAAGCATGAACGGAGTACCTGTCTCAGTTTGTGCTTCCAAAATTTCGAACCATAAATCTTGTGCTTTTACCACACGACGAGCCTTACCTGCTTTTTCGTAGCTAGTGTAAAGTTCTTCAAATTTTTCACCGTAAGATTCATCCATGCCTGGGCATTCGTGAGGGCAGAACAACGACCAAACGTCATTGTCTTTCACACGTTTCATGAACAAATCTGGCACCCAAAGTGCATAGAATAAGTCACGAGCACGAACCTCTTCTTTACCGTGGTTTTTACGAAGTTGTAAGAAATCAAATACATCAGCATGCCAAGGTTCCAAGTAAATAGCAAAAGAACCTTTACGTTTTCCACCTCCTTGATCAACATAACGAGCAGTATCGTTGAACACGCGAAGCATCGGAATAATACCATTTGAAGTACCGTTGGTTCCTTTGATATAAGAACCCATAGCACGGATATTATGAATGCTCAAGCCAATTCCACCCGCTGATTGTGAAATTTTAGCACATTGTTTCAACGTATCATAAATACCCTCAATAGAGTCGTCTTGCATTGTTAACAAGAAACAAGATGACATTTGTGGTTTTGGAGTACCAGCATTGAAAAGGGTAGGGGTAGCATGGGTAAACCAACGCTCTGACAAGAGGTTATAAGTTTCGAGTACAGACTCGATATCGTCATAGTGAATACCAACAGCCACACGCATCAACATGTGTTGTGGGCGTTCCGCAATTTTACCGTCTAATTTGAGCAAATATGATTTCTCTAAAGTTTTGAAACCAAAATAATCATAGCCAAAATCACGATCATAAATGATAGCAGCGTCTAGTTCACCAGCATGTTTTTTGATGACATCGTAAACCTCTTTCGATAAAAGAGCTGCATTTTCACCAGTCTTTGGATCGACATAGTTGTACAACTTTTTCATCGTTGCTGAGAATGACTTTTGGGTATTCTTGTGCAAGTTCGAAATAGCGATTCTTGCTGCCAATACCGCATAGTCAGGGTGCTTGGTAGTCATCGAAGCGGCTGTTTCGGCAGCCAAGTTATCTAATTCAGTCGTTGTCACACCGTCATACAAGCCAGTAATTACTTTTTTGGCTACTTCCAACGGTTGCACAAAGTAAGGGTCGAGGCTGTAGCAAAGTTTTTCGATTCGAGCGGTAATCTTGTCAAACTTTACAGACTCGCGTCTGCCATCTCTTTTAATAACGTACATATTAACTATTGATTTTAGGGGTTAAAGCATTAGCCACTAATTTTTCTTCTTAAAGGATTTTTGGGTGATAGACACATTTTACACTTTTACTTAAGTTAGTGGGCAAAATAAAATTTAATTTTTGAGCTTACGGCTTTCAGCTTTCGGCAATCGGTAAAAAATATATCCATCGTTACTAAAAAATATTTTAACACTCTTTGCCTTGTGCCTGTTGCCTTATGCCTTCAACAAAAAACTTAAATCTTATTCTGCACTATTACTTAAGTATTAGTGCAGAATTATGAGTTGTGAATTGTGAATGTAAAATTTTAATTATCAATATCTTACATCTCCAATTGATTAAATCTTATTTTACACGATTATTTAAGTTCGTGGGTAAAATAAAATTTGAGATTGTGCTTTGGGCTTTCAGGTAACGGCTTTGGAAAAAAGTCTGTCTTTTGTTGTTAAAAAACATTTTAACACTCTTTGCCTTGTGCCTGTTGCCTAAACACATAAATTGAAACTAATTCTACACGATAACTTAAAAGATAATAATAGTATCTATCAAATATTTTGTAAACGATGAACATTTGAAATTTAGCGTAGCTGTCCACCTAAGCTACGAATTTATTAGCTTTTACTAATTGCAAATCTTGTTTTAATTTGCAGATTATTAATGTATTAGCAGTAAAATGGCCTAGATGCTCTACTTACCAAACTAAGGAAATTTGGAGTAGGCGTTTTTTAATGAGATTGTTCATTATTGAACTGTCTAAGTCTGATGCATCGAGAAACTTGCCAGTCAAAATGATTTAATAATAAACAATAGTTAGCTCAAACTGAGCGGAGATGTTTGGTTTTCTGTGAGGCTCTCTCTTCTTCAAAGTTAGTAATTTTATCTACCCAACGCAATGAAAAAAAATAGTTCTCGCAAGGCCATCTCTAGCGATTATTTATAATGTACAACTCAAACTTTAGATAATCAGTTCACTAGACAAAGTGCAACTTGGAATATTACTACAATATTTTTTTCAAAAAAAATCTTTAGCGAGTAAACGGCTGTCTATTAATATTTTCATGAAAAAAAGTTTTTGAAAGCACTAAAAAAAATGTAAATTTGCGTCCCGTTTCGAGACTCTTGTTTGTGAAACGTTATCGCCTTATCTTCAGATAATTGGCCTACTGATAACGCTAACCTCCCAGCCACGACTTGTCGAAACGCTTCAATTTAACCGAGACGGCAGGGAATCGTCTCAAAACTAAAAAATAGAAATGAAAAAAGACATTCACCCAAATTACAGACCAGTTGTTTTCCATGACTTGTCTGCTGACTTTAAATTTTTGACTCAGTCTTGCGTTAACACTACTGAAACAACAGAATTTGAAGGCGAAACGTACCCAGTATTCAAACTAGAGGTTTCTTCTTTATCTCACCCATTCTATACTGGTAAAAACGTATTGCTTGATACTGCTGGACGTGTTGATAAATTCTACAAACGTTTCGGTCAGAAGAAATAATTTCACAACAAAGCCTTTATGGCTTATATGTTGTATCAAAAAGCCTCTTAGTTTCGTGCTAAGAGGCTTTTGTTTTTAAAAATCAATCCAAAGACATTTTTAACAAGTAATATATTGCGTATTTTTGGGGCAAAATCAAACACTATAAAAAAAGTACTGAATTTTTGAGAAACTTGGAAAAGTACTATGAATAAGATTGAGCTATTCTTAATACATCGTTATTGTCGATAGCTCATTAATTTAATTGGAAAATTTAGTATTCTCTCCAAGAATCTTTTAGGTTTGCTAGAACACAGCAAAAATTCGGTGCAACACACTCATTCCATTCAAATTTATATATACCGATGAATTATATCATATTTGATGACTCCTCAATTAGAGCGATTTTGCTTCCTCTTACTTTTGTGCGACCAGTTAGCGAAATCCGTTTTGGGATAGATACTATTACTGAAAAATGGCAAAGCTATCTCGATAATACGGTTTCTTTTGCCACACAAGATTATCTACAAGAGAAGTATCCACTCCAACTTCAATCAGATAATATCTTTATCAATGGGGCTGTTTGTCCCAATCCTGCCTTATTGGAAGCTATTCAAGGGTTAAGTTCAGGACAACTTTTAAGTTTTGAGGGTGTTACTTTGGCCTATCGCGCTGCCACATTGCTTGATACTCTTGATACTATTGAGGTAATCGAATGGGATGGCGCTGCGACGATTATTCGCCAATTGACCGATATATTTCTACTTAACGGAGAACAAATTAAAGCGGATTTTGCTCGAATAACGCATGGGCGCACTTCTCAGCCTATTACTGATCGCTTTACGGCAGTATATAACGAATCGCAGATTTTTGTGGAAGAGGGTGTTAATATCAAAGCTGCTACGCTCAACGCCGAAAAAGGGCCTATCTATCTTGGCAAAGGTGTAATCATTATGGAAGGTGCCAAAATTCAAGGGCCTTTTGCGATATTGGAAGGTTCTGTCGTAAATCTGGATGGCAAAATGCGCCCTAATACTACCATAGGACCAGGTTGTAAAGTAGGTGGAGAAGTAAGTAATGTGGTGATTTTTGGAAACTCCAATAAAGGGCACGAAGGTTTTATGGGAAACTCGGTTATTGCCGAGTGGTGTAACTGGGGAGCCGATACCAACAATTCAAACCTGAAAAATGATTATTCGAAAGTAGAACTCTGGAGTTATGTCACAAACCGTTTCGAAAATTCAGGGTTGCAGTTTGCAGGACTCATTATGGGGGATCATTCTAAGTGTGGTATCAATACAATGTTTAACACAGGTACGGTGGTTGGCATAAATTGTAATATCTTTGGTGCAGATTTCCAGCCAAAGCATATACCATCCTTTGCTTGGGGCGGTAGCGCAGGGTTCAAAACCTACCATTTGCGCAAAGCCAACCAAGTGGCTCGTGCAGTATTAGAGCGCCGAGGGCGTGTTTTTGAAGGAATAGAAGAAAATATTCTGAAAGCAGTATTTGAACAAACCGAGGCGCATCGTAGTGCATTCTAAGGTTCGATTATTTAGATACTTTCAGGAAAATAAATAGAAAGTCTTAAAGTGTGAAGCTGTTTGCTTTACCCAATAGCTCAAAGCCAGTTCAAAAGTTATGTTATTTAGAGAAATACCCGGTTTATCATCCATCAAAAAGACCCTTATTCATTCGGTGCAAAGCAATCACGTTGCGCATGCGCAGTTGTTTCATGGGCCAGTGGGGTCGGGTAATTTGGCATTGGCTTGGGCGTATGCAACCTATATCAATTGCGAAGATAAACAGTCAGACGATGCCTGTGGACGCTGTGCTTCTTGTGCTAAAATGCGCAAGTTAGTTCACCCAGACTTTTATCATATTTTTCCAACAGCAACAACTAAAAAGGTAAAAGAAGCAGAATCTGATGCCTATTTGCCTCTTTGGCGTGAATTCACGGCTGAACAACCTTATGGAGCATTGCCTAATTGGCTTGAACATATAGGTGTAGAAGGAAACAAACAAGGCAATATTTCGGCCGAAGAAGCCAGAAAAATCATACAAAAATTGTCCTTAAAAGCATTTGAAGCAGAATATAAAATCTTGTTGATTTGGCAACCCGAAATGCTCAATCAAAGCTCTGCGAATGCTTTACTGAAAATCCTTGAAGAACCACCAGCCAAAACGCTTTTTCTACTGGTTTGTAACGATGCCAATAAGTTGTTGACGACTATTTTGTCAAGGACTCAACGAGTGAGTGTTCCTCAGTTTTCGGATGAGGATATTACTTCGTATTTAGCTGAAAAGGCTCATGTGGAAAGCTCGCGTGCCAAGCAAATTGCATATTTGTCGGAAGGCAATCTCAATAAAGCTTTGGCATTGAGTAAAAATCAAGGACAAGGAAAACACCAATGGTTTGCCAACTGGATGCGAATGGCTTACAAACCAGATGTGGCTGCATTGGTGAAACTGGCCGATGAGTTTGACGCTTTTTCAAAAGAAGATCAAAAAGGTATGATGGAGTACGGACTGAATATCTTTAGAGATTTGCTGATGTGGAAAAGTGGTGCCGAAAGTCTCGTGAGGCTAGAAGGCGAGGAGTTAACTTTTGTCCAAAATTTTTCTAAAGCGGTTAATTTGCGTGCTTTAGAATTGATTAGTGGAGAGTTTTCACAAACCTATTATTACCTCGAAAGAAATGCTCGTGCCAAAATTCTGCACTTGGATTTGTCTTTACTGATTGCCAAATTATTCAAACAGAAATAAAGAAATTCTGGTGGATGAAAATACTCTTAATCATTCACAACATACTAATTATATATCAGCATGCAAACGATTAAACTAGGAACGAGAGGGTCGAAATTAGCTTTATGGCAGGCCTATTTTGTTAAAGAAACTTTAGAAGCAGGCGGTTTGCCTGTCGAAATCGTGATTATTGAAACGAAAGGCGACCAAATTTTGGATCGTTCTTTATCAAAAATTGGCTCAAAAGGCGTTTTTACCGAAGAACTAGAAGAAAAACTTCTTTCAGGTGAAATCCATATTGCCCAACACTCGGCCAAAGATTTGCAGTCTGATTTAGGTGAAAACTTTGAAATTATTGCGTTTTCGGAGCGCGAAAAAGTCAACGATGTCTTGATCAGTTTTGACAAAAGCTTGGCCTTGGAAAGCGGACAGCCTTTTGTGGTTGGTACATCCTCTACTCGTCGTGTGGCAATGCTCAAGCATTTTTACCCACATATCAAAACCGTAGATATGCGTGGTAATTTACAAACTCGTATGGGCAAACTCGAAAGTGGTGTTTGTGATGCCTTATTGTTGGCCTTTGCGGGCGTGCATCGTATGGGATACGAAGAGCATATTGCTCAACTGATTACCACAGATACTTTTACGCCAGCTGTAGGACAAGGCTCAGTGGCAATTGAGTGCGCAGTGAATTTGGATGCTGACATCAAAGAAAAAATCAGAGGCTTGTTGAATCACCCTAATACCGAAAAACAATTATTGGCCGAACGAGCATTTTTGAAGCGTTTGCAAGGTGGTTGTAGTATTCCTGTATTTGGTTTGGCTCAATATGATGCCGAAACAGATACCATTTCTATGACAGGTGGTATTATTAGTTTGGACGGAAAAGAAATTATCAAGGAGGTTCTTTCAGGCTCAAATCCAGAGGAAGTTGGTTTTGCTTTGGCCGAGAAAATTTTAGATTTGGGTGGAGGACGTATTTTGCAAGAGATAAAAGCAAATTTATAAACCGATTAGGCAAAGTATCTCGTCTTTTAGATACCTCTAATTCGTCATCAACAAACTAGAGCTATATATGAAACTAAACCGATTGTTGTTATTAAGTCTATTGTGTTTTGGAATTAGTCAGGTCACATCGGCGCAATTCTTCAAAAAACGTAGAGATTATTTATTGACTATTAGTACTCCTTGGGGAGATATGCATGGGATTTTGTATAACTCAACACCTTTGCACAAAAAGAATTTTTTGAAATTAGTCAATAAAAAATTCTATGATGGCTTACTTTTCCACCGAGTTATCAACACATTTATGATTCAAGGTGGTGACCCAAAGTCGAAAGGAGCAGCACAAGGAATCGTGCTAGGCGAAGGCGATGTAGGATATAGAGTTCCAGCTGAAATTTTACCCAATATCTTTCATAAAAAAGGAGTAATCGCGGCTGCTAGAGATAATAACCCAGAAAAAGCGTCTTCAGGATGTCAGTTTTATGTAGTACAGGGCAAAGTTTGGGATGACAAAACACTGGCAGAACAAATGAAAAGAAGCCCATTACGTACCTATACACCTGAGCAACAGCAAGTTTATAAAACAATAGGAGGGACGCCACATTTGGATGGAAATTACACTGTATTCGGACAGGTGTTAGATAACCTTTGGGTGATAGACTCGGTGGCTACACAAAAAAGAGATAGCAATAATCGACCATTGAAGGATATCGCCATGAAGATTTCTTGTAAAAAGATAAAGAAGAAAAAGATTGCAGCTCAATATGGTTATACCGATTGGTTGTAATAGGAGTCATTCTGAATTTAGTGAGTGTGCGATTGAGTGATTATTTTTCCAAGCAAAATTCATATGAAATAATCACTCATTTACTCAATCACCACTCACTAAATATTATCTATGTCCGAAGATAGCAGAGCCTACTCGTACAAGGGTTGAGCCTTCTTCGGCAGCAATCAAAAAGTCTCCTGACATTCCCATCGAAATCTCTTTCCAAGCCGTATTGGGTAACTGATATGTACTTGCAATACGGTCAAAAAGCTGTTTTAAGCTTTTAAATTCTGCTCTAATTTGCTCCTGATTATCGGTATTACTTGCCATTCCCATCAAACCAACCAAGCGGATATTCTGAAGCTCCTTTAATTCTGAAGATTCCAATAGTTCAATGGCCTCTTCTTCGGAAAGTCCAAATTTAGTATCTTCTTGGGCAATATAGATTTGAAGTAAACAGTCGATAACCCGTTCATTTTTAATGGCTTGCTTGTTAATTTCTTGTAATAGTTTAAACGAATCTACCGAATGAATCAAACTAACGAATGGAGCTATATATTTTACCTTATTAGATTGTAAATGCCCAATAAGATGCCATTGGATATCTTTGGGTAATACTTCCCATTTAGACACCATTTCTTGAACTTTATTTTCTCCAAATACCTTACAACCAGCTTGATAAGCCTGTTCTAAGTCGCTTACGGGTTTGGTTTTGGTCACAGCAATCAAGTGCGCTTGAGTTCCTTGAAGTTGCGTATTGATGTCAGCTATATTTTGAGCAATAGTCATCTTTAGTAGGATTGTTTAGCAATATGATACAAAGATAAAGCATGGAAAGCGTAAAATTTGACTACTTTGTCGTAATACCCTACAAGTTCTTTTAGTTTTTGCGGTAATATCTTAGCTTTGTAAAATTAAATAGGCTCATATAACGTTTTTTTTATACTTTTAGGAGCTTTTGTAATGGCTCATTAAAGATTATCAAACTCATAAATATCAAATAACAATGGAGTATAATCCAAATCGACAAAGTGAACAAAAACTAAAAGTAGCCGTAGCAGTACTCGCCATACTGACTGTTGCTTTGGGGTATTTGTATTTGCGTGAGAGGCAACACAACAAAGATATTGAGGATTTGAAACTAGAGCACGCAGAAGAGTTATTGACCGCCAACACAAAGTTAGACTCGATTGCTAATCAGCTCAACATGAAAATTGCCGAGATACAGCGTTTAGGAGGAGATGTGCGAGAGTTGGAACGAGCTAAAAAACAACTAAGTGAAGACAAACTTGCACTTGAAAAGCTAGATAAAGGTTTTTCAATGAAGCAATATGAAGTCAAGATTAAAAAGTACGAAGCATTATTAGGGCAAAAAGAACAGGAAATCAATCGTTTACGTAGAGAAAATGGTATTTTGGTTGCTCAGAATGATTCATTAAGCCGTGAGGCGGAGTTATTACGTGAAGGTATTTCTTCAGCACAAAAAGCCTTATTCGACTCTGCTAACAATTTCACTGCTCGTCAGCGTGAAATGGAAGCCAAAAATAAAGAGCTATCTGATAAGGTTACGCAAGCCGCTGCGCTTCGTGCCGAAAATATCAATGTCTATGCTATTTCTAGTAAAGGAAAAGAAAGTGATGGAGGTGTTTATAAATCTAAAAAGGTAGATAAAATCAGAATTACCTTCTATTTACAAGAAAACCCTTTGACTAATAAAGAGGCTAAAATGATTTATTTAAGAATCATTGACCCTTCTGGCAGTACTGTTGCAGATATGGCAACAGGTTCTGGTAATTTTGGGTATCATGGTCGTGATTTGACTTACACAGCCAAACAACGTATTGTATATGATGACTCGCATCAATCAGTAGAATTTATCTATAGTCGTGGACAGGCTTACAAAGAAGGCAAACACGTTATAGAGTTGTACGCAGAAGGATTCAAGATAGGAGAAGGAACTTTTGAAGTGAAGTAAGATTTCGTTGAAATCAATATAATAAGCGGTAGAAGATAGGTTTTAGAAGGTAAATGGCCTGATATCTATTTTCTACCGCTTATTGTTTTAGCTTATATTAGCTTGATTATCAAAACTTTCATAAGAAAGTTTTGATAATTGTTTGAAAATAATTACCTTTGCAATCCTTTTAAAAAACAGTTTATAAAATATATCATTTTTATGGAATTACGTAATTATGAAACGGTGTTCATCTTAACTCCCGTTTTGTCAGAACAGCAGACAAAGGACGCCGTTGAAAAATTCAAAAAAGTTTTGACCGATAACGGTGCAGAAATCGTTAACGAAGAAGCATGGGGAATTCGTAAGCTGGCGTACCCTATTCAGAACAAAAACACTGGATTTTACCAAATTTTTGAGTTCACTGCAGCACCAACTATCGTTGCTAAATTGGAACTTGAATACAAGCGTGATGAGAAAGTAATTCGTTACTTGACAACAGTACTTGACAAACATGCGATTGAATACAACGACCGCAAGAGAAAAGGTTTAGTAGGTAAAAAACAAGAAGCGAAAGCTGAATAAGCTGTTGAATTGAAATGTTTTAGCATTTCTAAAAAACACGATTCACAACTTAAACTTAAGAAATCATGACTTTAGTAAACGAACCAGTTGACAAAAGCGTAGTACGCAAAAAATATTGCCGTTTCAAAAAATCAGGCATCAAGTATATCGACTACAAAAACCCAGACTTCTTATTGAAGTTGGTTAACGAACAAGGAAAAATTCTTCCTCGTCGTATTACAGGTACTTCTTTGAAATACCAAAGAAAAGTAGCTCAAGCTGTTAAACGTGCTCGTCACTTGGCTTTAATGCCATTCGTAGCAGACGGTTTGAAATAGTAATTGTCGCGTTGTCGATACGCAAAAAATTAGAGTTAGAAGTTTAGGATTGTCTTTGCAATCATTGACTAAAAATCTTTTACAAAAATGGAAATCATCTTAAAGACTGACATCGCAGGTCTTGGCTATAAAAACGACGTTGTTACGGTAAAGCCTGGTTATGGTCGTAACTATCTCATTCCGCAAGGTTTCGCAGTAATGGCAACGCCATCAAACAAGAAAATTCTTGCTGAGAACATTAAACAAATCGCTCACAAACTTGAGAAAATCAAGTTAGATGCTCAGACATTGTCTGACTCAATCGGAGAGTTAGCACTTGAAATCGCTGCTAAAGTTGGTGAAAGTGGTAAAATCTTTGGTCGTGTTACGACTCTTCAAATTTCTGAAGCATTGAAGGAGAAAGGTTTTGAAGTAGATCGTAAGAAAATCTCTTTGGACTCTGAAGTTAAGTTTGTAGGTGAGTACGCTGCAACTCTTGACCTTCACAAAGATGTAAAACATAAAGTGAAATTCACAGTAGTAGCTGACTAATCATTACGATGCTGTCTACTCGAATTTTGTAGAAAAATAAGAAAAGCATCCCAGTATTGGGATGCTTTTCTTATTTTTGTTGGATTATTCTAAAACACTGGTTTTTTGAATATTGTCTATAAAATCATAAAAGAAAGGTGAGTTTTATTGATTCTTAGAGCAACCAAATTGACTAATATGCCGTCTAAGTAAAATGGATATAACAAATATCCGTTTTATGGATGTCTTTATAGAAATTCAAATAAACATTCGACTCAAACCCTCCATTATTTTTAATCTAAAGTGGATATGCTTAAAAAATTACCATTACTACTATGCTTCTGGTTTATAAGCCATGTTGTAGTAAGCCAGATTACCATCACCTCTCCTGTACAACGTCAAGTAATTCAAAGAGATTTAGCTAATAAGGCTATTGTTACTATTGTAGGAAGTTATTCACAACCTGTAGATGAGCTTCAAGTTAGATTTATCCCTGTAAAAACTGGACAAGGAACGGCACTTGATTGGACTGTTTTTAAAACAAATCCAAGAGGAGGACTTTTTAAAGGAACCGTAACTTTAACAGGAGGATGGTATTCGATGGAAGTAAGAGGTTTACTTCGTGGAGCTGTTGTTGGTAATGTAAGCCGTATTGAACGCGTAGGTGTTGGGGAGGTGTTTGTAATTGCAGGGCAGTCCAACGCTGGTGGTAGTGGCTTGAGATCGACAAATGAGACTGCATCTTCAGATGACCGTGTCAACTGTGCAAACTTTATTAATGACCCCGGATACGGTACCTCCGCTTCCTATATTAAGAATTTTGACTCTAAAAATAAGAGTTTTGTTACTACAACTACCGATGCATTTTCTATTATTGAATTTTCTCAACTATCTAAAGATGTAACGATTGGTCCTTTGGGTATTGGTCCTTATTATTGGGGAAAGGTAGGAGATGCACTTGCAGCAAAATTAAATGTTCCTATTGTATTTTTTAATGTAGCTTGGGGTGGTGCTTCTGTACGAGTATGGCGTGAAAGTGCTGAAAATCCAACTGTTGGTGCACCGAGTGATTTTCAATTTGATTCAGGTAATATAAACAGATATATGCCTGGTTACCCTTATGCTAACCTAAAAGCAGTATTGGGATACTATGGAATTAACATGGGTATTAGAGCCATTTTGTGGATGGAAGGAGAAACTCAAAATCTCCTAAATCTTTCAGTGGAGCAACAAAATGCTACGTTGCCGCTTTCTCAACAAAAGCCTTTACCTGTAACAGAGGCAAGTTATTTAGATAACTTGAAACGATTGATTACTAGAACCCGTCAAGATTTAGGAAATGATAACTTAACTTGGGTAGTTGCTAGAACCTCTTACTCTGGTGTACTTAATTGTGGCGTTGCTGGAGCTTTGCCTCCTAAACCGTCTCCTGTTATTGTTCGTGCTCAAAACCTTGCGATTGCAGACCAGTCATTTTCTCCTATTTTCCCTGGACCTTTTACAGATAATATCCAAGTTGATAAAATTGGAGATAGAGATCAATGTGTTCACTTCACAGGTTCAGGTTTAGATGAGGCTGCTAATTCTTGGATTAATTCTTTAACTAGTCCAGTGAGTAGTAATGATTCTAGAAATTTCTTTGATTTGAATGCCCCAATTATGGCTGATACTATTCCTGCAGTGAATCTTACTTGTATTTCAAATCAAAAGCTTGGCTTGAGTTTACCTGCTGGATATTCTGCCTATCAATGGGTGAGTAGTAACTATGAAATTATGGGAAATACCAAAGATGTTACAGTTGGTCCGGGTACTTACTTTGCCAAAATTACTAAACCCAATGGTAACATTATTCAAATTCCATCATTCACTGTAAATGCAAACACTCCTCCTGCTGCACCGACTGTTTCTGCTAATGCTGATTTGAATTATTGTGAAGGGACAACCGTTGGGTTAACTTCATCAGATGGGGCTTTATATGAATGGGTTGCCAGTAATTCTAATACTATTGTAGCAAGAACAAAAACATTTAATATAGGTACTAATGGTACTTACTCTGTTCGTATTATCGATCAAAATGCATGTTTATCACCATTGTCAAATGGAGTAACAATAGTTTCGAAACCAAGACCTGTACAACCGACTATTTCATTGAAAAGCTCAACTGAGTTTTGTGATGGTCAAAGTGCTAAATTGAGTTCGTCAAATGTAGGTGCCATAGGATACCTTTGGAGTAATGGACTAACAACACAAGATGTAGATATCAGAACAGCAGGAACCTTTACTGTTCGTACCTTAGGATCTAACGGATGTTATTCGGCGCCATCGAGTGGTGTACCTACAGTTGTGAATCCTTTGCCTACGAGCCCAACCATTAGAGCTACTTCGGATACTGTATTTTGTGAAGGGTCTAAGACTCGTCTAACATTGACTCCAGCGAATGCCAATTATGTGGCATTTAACTGGGAAAGAAATGCTACTTTGAGCGGAGAAAATGCTTCTGCCATTGATATTTCAACCACAGCATTAGTAAAAGGGTATGTGGTAGATGCTAAAGGGTGTTATTCTAAACCTTCAAACGGTATTTGGGCTGTTCGTAAAGCTAAGCCTGTATCCCCAGTTATTTACAGAGTAGGACCATATTTATTGGCAGCACGCTCCACACAACCAGTTGATGAGTATACTTGGAGTTTGAGTGGACAAGCACTTGCTACAAAAGATACCTTAATTCGCGCTATAACTGAAGGTGTTTATACATTACAGTCAAAGAGAAGATATCCTATTTTGGCTTCAGCTTCCCCATTGGTATGTTTATCTCCAGAAACATCTTTAGTTACTTATTTTGATACCAAATCTAGCTCTACCTTAGAGACAGCAGAATTTAAGTTTCCTGATGACAAAGGGATTTCTATCTACCCAAATCCAACAAGTGGAGTATTTAGTGTTGATAGTAAATTTAACTTGGAAGGTGTTGTTTTAAAAGTATATACCATGGCGGGCATAGAGGTGTATGTCTCTGAAAAATTTGATTTTAATAGCCGTAGAGTTTTAGATTTGAGTAATTTACCAACTGGTACTTATTTGCTAAGAGTAGATTCTCAAAGCTATCGTTTGACTAAACAGCTCATAATTACGCGTTAAGTATTAATGTAAAAGACAATTGCATTATAGAGCTATGGGCACCCAGCAAATTGGTTTTCAAAGAAACCTTTTAATACGTTTTGCCTGTAGCTTAATACCTAATGTGGGTAAAATTATAATTAGTAATGTGGTGTAGGTATTGATTATTGAAAATATACTACAGAATGCAGTACGAATCCCTAAAGTTATTTATTACCAATCTCAAACATCATTTTATAGAAGATTAGTTTAAATCTTCTATAAAATGATGTTTGTTTATAAATGTTCTGTACCAGTTACTAAGTTTGAGTAATGCTAGGATAGGAATATGCCAGATAAGCAATTTCTTTGCAGGATTTTTGTTTAGAAATAGTACAATTATCCGTGTATTAACTTTTATAATAAACAAGTATTACAAAGCCTCAGTAGATTTTGGAATGAATAAAAACTGAATGTAGATTTATGCTTTTTTTGAGAAAATTATTAGGTATCATAGTTATTTTATTGGGAAGTATTAGTGTAAGTTTAGGGCAGTTTTCCATTACTTCGCCACTAAACCGCGCTGTTTATCAACGTAATAATGCTGGTGTGGCCACAATTACTGTTTCGGGTACATACGAGCAGCAAGTAGATAGAATTGAGGCCAGATTAATTGCTATCAACGCAGGTCAAGGCAATCCCGGGGAATGGAGTGATTGGAAAACCCTAAAAGATTTTCCTACGAATGGAGGGTTTTCAAGTTCGATGACCATTAATCAAGGATGGTATCGAATGGAAATCAGAGGTGTACTCAATAATAACGTAGTAGGAAATATTGCGTCCATTGATAGGTTTGGGGTGGGAGAGGTATTTATTATTGCAGGTCAGTCCAACGCCGAAGGTTTGTTTAACATGGGGCAACAAGGCGCTCAGGATGATAGAGTAAATACCTTTGGTAATGCCAATGACCAAATAAATGGAGGAACCTCTTATGCCACATTGAGCCCCTTTACGCAACTAAGTGCCAATACATATATTGCCCCTAGAGGAAAAGGTGCGTATTGTTGGGGAAAACTTGGAGATTTATTAGCTGCAAAGCTTAATGTACCTATTCTTTTCCTAAATGCAGGTTTTAATGGTACTTCAATAGAATCATGGTTTGTTTCCTCTATAGGTGGTAGTGCTTCAAATATATACCTTGGAGGGTATTATCCCAATCGGTTACCTTATAGCGGATTAGAATCAGTATTACAGTATTTTGTTCCTTTATTAGGGGCAAGGTCTATATTATGGTGCCAAGGAGAGGCAGATAATTATCCATTTAGAACATCTCAATCTGATTATACAGCAAAGCTTCAAGTTGTTATCTCAAAAACAAGAGAGCAACTTGGAAAAATATCGCTTGGGTTATAGCACAAACCTCTGCTAGTGTTGCGCCCAATAATTGTAATCCTTCTAATGCGTCTGAGTCATGGGAGCCAGTACTGGCAGCACAACGTACAGTAGCTTCAAGTATGACCAATGCATTTTTGGGGCCTTATACAGATAATATCCAAAATCCAGGAAGGTCAGATTGTTTACATTTCCATGGCGACGGGCTATTACAGTTAGGCCAAGCATGGAGTAACTCTCTAAATGATAGTTTTTTCCAGAATTCAGTACCACAAGCACCAACAGTACAGCCTCAATTATCTTTTGCTTGTGGAAATAATACTTTAGATGTGACCATGCCATCGGGATATAATCAGTATCAATGGTCTCGTAGCGTTAATTTTGAAAGTGCTATTTTCTCTACTCAACAAAAAGTAACACTTTCTAATGGTACTTATTACGCTCGTGCGATCGATAGCCGTGGTAATGTGATGCAATTTTCACCTATTTTAGTGAGAACTACGACCCCACAGACCGTTACTACAAACCCATCAGGAACTGTTGGTGTATGTCAGAATGATGGTTTGACTGTTTCAGCTTCAAATGGTGTTGCGTTTCGTTGGAGTACTGGAGCCTCTGGACAAAGTATTGCTCTTAACAGTGCAGGAAATTATACCGTTACAGCAGTCGACAATTCTGGATGTTTGACACAGTCTGCTCCATTGACAACTTTTATGAAAGCTTCTCCTGCGCAACCAACGATTAGTGCGAATAGTGCTTTAGAGTTTTGTGCGGATTCACAGGTAACATTAACATCTTCGGGTCAAAACTTGGCATACCGTTGGTCTACAGGCTCAACTTCCGCAGCGATTTCTGTAAATCAGTCAGGGTCTTATACTGTTCAAACGATTAACTCAGAAGGTTGCTCTTCATTTGCCTCTAATGCGGTTGTGGTAAAGGTAAATCCCTTACCAGTTACGCCTAATATTGTTCCAAATGGACCAACAACCTTTTGCTCAGATACAAGTGTTGATTTGATTTCTTCGAATACAGGAGCTGTAAGTTATAAATGGAATACAGGTACTACAACGAGAACACTCAATGTTCGTCAAAGCGGAAATTATACCGTACAGACTGTAGATGCTAAAGGTTGTTTCTCTTTGAGTTCTTCTCCATTAACGATTAAAGTAAACCAAATTCCTGCAACTCCAACTACTTCGTGGAGCAAGGATACCGTTTTCTGTGATGGTGATAATACTGTTCTTCAAATGGCTTTAGCCAATGGAAACTATCCTACTTGGGTGGCAGTGCAAGGGGGAAAAACAAGCCAGTATCTTGTACAAAACCTTAATGTTACTATATCTGGAACATTTAGAGCTTTCCAAACAGATAATAATAACTGTAATTCGGCGCTTTCTTCGCCAATTTATGTAGCAGTAAAACCTACTCCTGCAAAAGTTTCGGTAGATGAAATTGTACGTTACAGCCCTTATTCTATCGGAGTTGCCAACCCTCAAACAGAACAATATATCTGGACTTGGAATGGAACACAATTGAATGGTTCGACTAGTCAAATAAAATTGAGTGACTCTGGCGATATTCAGGTGACAGCCAAGAAGCTTTATTCAACGCAGAGCTACGGTACTAAGTTTTGTCTTTCTCCTATTTCCGATAGAAAAAATATACAGTTATATGAGGATGGAGGATTTGCGGTATATCCAAACCCAAGTAATGGTGCATTTACATTAGATACTCGCTATCCATGGGCAAATCTTAAAGTCGAAGTGTATACCAATCGTGGTTCGCTTGTTTATGCTTCTGATATAGCTACTTTTGAAACTAAAAAGGATATTAATTTAACACAGTTGCCAGAAGGTCCATATCTGATAAGAATTAGAAATGAAAACTTTACAGCAACCAAACATGTGCAAATCAATCGCTAGTTATAGTTAGGTTTATATGACCCATCCCGAATTTTAAGATTGGGGTTATTCTCTAAGTTTTCATCAAACATGAGTCATCCCGAATTTTGTTGTGCGAAGTAGCACCATAGCATGTTTTGGATGGCCGTTCTCAATCGATAAATCGGTGTCAAAGCATTTTGGCACCGATTTCCTGTTCTATGAGCAAATTGATTGATGATTATCTTGATAATAGATGGCCAATTCCTGATGAGTTTCATCAAGAAGTCGTAAATAAGTGAGACGATGGCTAATAGTTTGAGGGTATTTTCGAAGAACCATAACCTAGGAGATTCAATAGCTAGCTCAGTTTTGGCGAATCTAAACGCCTGTTCGATATTCCATCGGTGCATGTAGCTATGACATATTTCCCAAGCATCCTTAGCTGATTCTACAG
>NZ_NJFZ01000030.1 GCF_002270355.1 Flectobacillus sp. BAB-3569
CAATTTTTTTTTTGACCAATTTTTTCCATCACAGTAACAGTATCCACTTTTTCTTTCGGATGCTGTCCTAATGAGATCAACTTCGTAAAAAGTTCTTCTACATTAGTCATGTTAAAGTTACCAGCAACTACCAAGTTTCTACTTCTCCAGTTGCTTTGGCGCAACATTGGGTGGCAGTTTTCGATTTCGTTTTGACCGTGTGTACCATAACGCAGGTGACCCAAAAACACTTCACCAGAGAATGCTACATTTTCTTGAATCCACTTGGCATCTTTAGCTTTGTCTTTGTGGTCTTTCAAGCCTTTACGAAACTTCTTGTAAATTTTTCCGAAAATATCAGCTACAGCATTTTGTTCTACAGAACGGTATCTACTGATATATCTGTGACCAGCAGGCACATCAATTTTGATGTTGGCTACACCTGCACCGTCTTGTCCTCGGTTCACTTGCTTTTCCATCATTAGGTAAAGCTTGTTGATACCATACAGTGGGGTTCCGTACTTATTGATATAGTACTGATAGTCTTTTCGGAGACGGATGAGTGCGATACCACACTCGTGTTTGATTGCGTCAGACATGACTTTACTTGGTAGTTATTTTGCGTTTGTTGAGTATTATTTAAAAATAGTACTCCTGAAACCATTTATACAGATTAAAGTGGTTCGGTAATTTTTCGCAATAAAATTCAGATTAATAGAGGGTTAACGATGGGTTATCTTTCAGTAAACAAAATTAGGTAGAAAATCTTGAGATTACCAAGAATTTTTGTGCCATATTTTAGAATGATAAAGTAAGAATTTGATACTTAATGGTTATTGAAAACTAAATCTTTATTTACTTATAATTTCATCCAAAATATTTTATGAATTACTAAAAAGACTCTCGTTTTTGATATTACAGGCCAAAGCTACAAGCTATTTTGGAAAACTACTAATGCTTTTCGGTAAGCGAATAACTTTAGTTATAATTGCCTTACAATGCCCTACCAAAAATAGTTCCTTTGTAAGTATAAATACTGAAATATCAGATACTTTGATGTGTTTTGTTACTTATTAACAATAGTTATCCACATTTTCAAAAACTTGTGGATAACTATTGTGGAGAATTTATTCTATTTCAATAACTACTCCTGATGTAGCTGGGTGCGCTACGCAAGTCAAAATATAGCCTTGCTTGATTTCATTGTCTGTCAAACCGTCTTCTTCGTCCATTTGAACTTTTCCGCTCAAACATTTGCCCATACATGCTGTACACATACCTGCCTGACACGAATATGGTAAATCTATATCTTCGCGTAGCGCTGCTTCAAGGATCGTTTCGTGTGGTTTTACCAATACTTGATAATCTTCTCCTTCGTATTGAATAGTAACCATCTGCTCTTTTAAGCTACCACCCTCCTCTTCATCTGCTTCATTGGCAGCGGTATCATGCGCACTAAAGAAATGTTCTTTGTGAATTTGTGCATCGGTTACACCAAATATTCTGATAGCATTTTCTACTTGCTCCATCATACCTTCTGGGCCACACATATAATATTCAGCTTTACCGATATCCAAACCAAAATCTTGTTTCAAGAAAGTTACTGCCGACGCTTGATTGATACGAGTTTTGTAGCCTGTCCAAGTATAAGAAGGTTGACTTAGTACATGCAATACTCTAAAACGTCCCTGATAAGTTTTTTCTAATTCTTCTAATTGTTTTTTGAAAATGATATTTTCTTCATTTCGCGAACCATAGACTAAATACACTTTGGTATCGGTTTCTACTGGCAAAACAGATTTGGCGATAGACATCAATGGTGTAATACCAGAACCTCCACCAAATAAAACGATTACTCGCGACTTAGTTGGATTTGGTTCGATTACAAAATGCCCCATAGGTTCCATCATTTCTAGGGCATCACCAACCTTAAGATTGTCGCAGAGGTAATTGGAAACTAATCCCCCAGGCACACGCTTGATGGTTACAGCAATAGAAGCATCCTTGTTAGGTGAGCTAGACATAGAGTAGCTACGACGTACTTTTTTACCATCAATTTCTGGAATTAAAGTCAAAAACTGTCCAGCCTTATAGCTGACAGCTTGATGGATAGGATGCCAAAAAGAAAAAGTCTTTGTATCTGGAGTTTCTTCAATAACCTCCTTTACAGTCAAATGGAAATATTTTGCACTCATCTAATGATATAATAGTTTACAGGATCAATATTTTTACAAACCCGATAAAAGTCAAATTGTAGCCCAGTTTTCAAATCAATTCAAGGAAAGAATATCCTAAAAGTCCTATTTTTGTATATAAGACTTTCAAGATATTTCGACCACAAAACTAAGGTAAACTGTTGGGGTATCAAAGGACAATTTTCCCTAAAGCATGGATAATAAACCGATGGTAACTCTAAAGTTGGGTTACGACTTCGTCCACATTTTTGGTATCAGGGAAAAAGATAATAATCGAAGAAGAATTGCCTCGACGACTGCATCAGGACATGATGCACCGCAAGTCAACATTATAGTAGTTGTATTTTTATTTGGAAGAAAGTTTTCTGTCACCTTTTCACTTTTTGCATGTAAGTCAAAATGGCTAATTAGATTTTCAGATAGAATCTTATCCGCCGAAGAAATAAAATAAGTAGGAAGTTTTTGCTCACACAGTTCTACCAAATGCGAGGTATTTGAAGAATTATATCCTCCAGCTACAATCACTAAATCGGCATCTTTCTCTAACAAACCATACGTGGCACTTTGGTTATCATTGGTAGCATAACAAAGAGTATCACGAGTGTCGGCAAAATAAGAAGTAATATCAAGTCCTTCCACGTGATATTTCTCACGCATAACATTTTTGAGATAATCAGCGATAGCCTGTGTATCAGAAGCCAACATTGTTGTTTGATTGACTACACCAATACGGCGCAAATCTTTTTCAATATCAAAATTTTCAGAGTATTGCCCCTTAAATTCTGTATAAAAATCTGCTTGAGGTTTTTCTCCTGTGATATATTTTGCCAGCTCAACCGTTTGCTTCATGTCCTTCACCACGATTGTTGGAGCGTTTTGTTTGGCATGCGAAAAAGTCGCACGAGTTTCTTCATGCGAAGGTTTGCCATGTACGACAATGGTATAATCCTTTTGTCCAATAGCAGATGCACGGTTCCATACCTTTTCAACAAACGGGCAAGTTGTATCATACTGATAGGCATTGATACCGATATCTGAGAGTTTTTGTTGTATCTCCAAAGTTGTCCCAAAAGCAGGCACAATGACAACATCATCGCTGGTAAGAGATTCCCATTCGATCAGTTGATCACCCGAAGTATTCATGATAAACTGTACTCCACGACTCAGCAAATCTGCATTTACATCGGGATTATGAATCATCTCAGAAAGCAAGAAAATTCGTTTGTTGGGATTCTCATCGATGGTTTTATACGCTATCTCTACCGCATTTTCAACACCATAGCAAAATCCAAAATGTCTTGAAATCAAGAAACGTACAGTACCAAAATCAAGCAATGTTGGCGTAAAGTCCTTCTTTAGCTTGTCCTTTTGGCGACGTTTTTCCTTGATTCCTCCAATGATACTACTCTTATAGAGTTCTGGTATTTGAAAAGACTTCATTTTCTTCATTTTTTTGCGTGCTTCTAGCCCAATAGACTCAGCCTCTGAACCTGACGCACGTTGTGCTTCCTTAACGGGAGATTTAGTAAATAACTCCATTTTATTAAACTAGTTTTTGACCTAACAGTTTTGAAAATCGTCGTATAATCACAAAAAACTTGTAAAATCTTTCAAACACCTGTACCAGATGGTTGTCGTTGGCACTGTTAGACGTTATTGCTATAATTCATCGACCTGTCAATCTTAATGAGATTTTCAGGAAAAGTACGCCAAAGATAATAGTTGTCTCACGGATATTTTCACAAAGGCTAATTTCTTGTTTTTTCAAAACGCACAAAGTCATTTTCAACTATGTGGATTACTGTAAAATTTTCGATTTGCTATTGCCTTATTAGCAAACAAGTTGTTTATGATTAAAACACTTTTATTGTTGTGATTAGTTCGAAAAATCCAACTCTTACAACTAAATAACGAGGTATCATTAACTCAAAACCAGCATTCCTAAATTATCACTAAGCCCAGAGCTTCACACCTAATAATTTTGTATTAGGTATTCGATACAACCTTTCAAAAAAATGATTTTTGTCAGTAATATTATCTTATTAGTATTGATACATTTGACTGAAGTACACCTATTAGTTAATAAAACATCTTCTTTCAAAAACCTCTAAAACAAGCTCTTAAGTACATTTTTAAAGTTTTTTTATTTTTATCTGTAACTTTCAGACCTATTCGAGCGTCAATAAGATAGATAAGTCAGTTATTAAACGGTTGTTTGGTAAAGCTATACAAACAACCGTTTAATAACTTTAACAATAAAGTATTGGATATGCTATTGATAAAGTAAATAGAGTATTCTATTTTTGTTGTTGCTTAGATAAAAAAAATACAACAATGCTATTGGCAAAATTTTTGCTCAATTAGTGTTTTAAGTTATTTCTAACAGTTAAAGTACTTTCGCAAGTACACTTAACGATACAAGTTCATGAAAATTAGAACAAGGCGTTTCTTCCGAAACCCGATGGTGTTATTAGGATTCCTGCTTTGCTTCGTTGCTAGTTTAATATCATTCAGTCACGGGGTTGCAGATTTTAATCAGAACAGACAAGGGTTTTTCAAAGGAAATATCAGTTTCGAAGAGAATCGAGAGCATTCTTTCAAAACGTCCAAAGTAGTTGTCAAAAAATTAATAGAAAGAGGTGGAAACAGCATTACTATTATGGCCACCGATGACAGTACTTCTGAATCTGTTTATGTGAGGCTTTACAATGTTGACAAACCTTCTACTTTTTTTATTCCAGGAAATGGTACACAGAAAAATGTAGGAAACATTGTAAAAGATTTTAGTCAATACCGCGACATCAACAATTTTTATCAAGCGTCTCTTCCTAATGCGGAAGGATTATTGAATGGAGTAGGTCGTGTAAACATCATCAAATTGACAAATGATGAAATTGAGGGAGAAATCATCATTATGGCCAACAATGCCGAAGGAGAACAAGCTCAATTATCATGGTCAAAATTCAAAGCGAATATTCAGTAAACATAAAAAATAGTATTTTTTATGTAAAAATATATTTAGTGGTTAGGTGATACAAAAACGCTTGTTGCAATTGCGACAAGCGTTTTTTGTTGTTGGAAATATTCTTGGTTTAATCCAAAAACACTTTTGTTGACTTTATTAATGAAAACTTATCGTGATAATTTTTGTATTTCGCTAAGATTCAGTAATTTTGCACCCTGATTTTAAGATGGTTAGTCATGTCAAATTCATTAATAATTGATAATTAGAAATTTGTGCTAAGAACTAACCAACTAATGAAGAACTAAAAAAACTAAATAATCAACATTTAAAATGGCAAGGGATTTAAAATACACAAGAAACATTGGTATCGCGGCCCACATTGACGCTGGTAAGACTACTACTACTGAGCGTATCTTGTATTATGCTGGTGTAAGCCACAAAATCGGTGAGGTACACGACGGTGCTGCGACTATGGACTGGATGGAGCAAGAGCAAGAGCGTGGTATTACCATTACTTCAGCAGCTACTACTGTAAACTGGAACTATAGAGATGAGAAATACCATATCAACATTATCGATACTCCAGGTCACGTTGACTTTACAGTAGAGGTAAACCGTTCTTTGCGTGTATTGGATGGTCTTGTATTCTTGTTCAGTGCTGTTGATGGTGTTGAGCCTCAATCTGAAACTAACTGGCGTTTGGCTAACAACTACAACGTACCTCGTTTAGGTTTTGTTAACAAAATGGACCGTTCAGGTGCTGACTTCTTGAACGTATGTCGTCAAGTAAAAGAAATGTTAGGTAGCTACGCTGTACCTCTTCAATTGCCAATCGGTGCTGAAGATAAATTTGAAGGTGTAGTTGACTTAGTAAACTTCCGTGGTATCAAATGGAATGAGCACGATAAAGGTATGACTTTCGAAGTAGTACCTATTCCTGAAGATATGTTGGACGAAGCTACTGAATACCGTGAGAAATTATTGGAAGCTGTAGCTGAATTTGACGAGTCATTGATGGAGAAATATTTCGAAGATCCAGAATCTATCTCTGAAGATGAAATTTTGGCTGCTCTTCGTGAAGCTACTATCTCAATGAAAATTGTTCCTATGTTGTGTGGTTCATCTTTCAAAAACAAAGGTGTTCAAACAATGTTGGATTATGTAATGGCGATCCTTCCTTCTCCATTAGATAAAGAATCTATCAAAGGTACTGACCCTCGTACTGATGCTGAAATCACTCGTAAACCATCTACAACTGAGCCTTTCTCAGCATTAGCATTTAAAATTGCAACTGACCCTTACGTTGGTCGTTTGTGTTTTGTTCGTGCTTACTCAGGTGTGTTAGAAGCTGGTTCTTATATCTTGAACAACCGTTCAGGAAACAAAGAGCGTATCTCTCGTATCTTCCAAATGCACGCTAACAAGCAAAACTCAATCGAGCGCTTAGAAGCTGGTGATATTGCTGCGGTAGTAGGTTTCAAAGACATCAAAACTGGTGATACCCTTTCTGATGAGAAAAACCCTATCGTTCTTGAATCAATGGTATTCCCTGATCCAGTTATCGGTTATGCTATCGAGCCTAAGAAATCAGCTGATCAAGACAACTTCTCGAAAGCTATTGGTAAATTGATCGAAGAAGACCCTACTTTGCAAGTTGAATCTAACGAAGAAACTGGTCAGACTATCATCAAAGGTATGGGTGAGCTTCACCTTGAAATCATCATCGACCGTATGCGTCGTGAATTCAAAGTGGAAGTAAACCAAGGTGCTCCTCAGGTAGCTTACAAAGAATCGTTAACTAAAACTACTGAACACCGTGAGGTTTACAAAAAACAATCAGGTGGTAAAGGTAAGTTTGCCGATATCGTATTCGAAATGGGACCAAGAGAAGATGGTAAAGAAGGTTTGGAATTCATTAACGGTATCGTTGGTGGTGTAATTCCAAAAGAATTTATCCCTGCTATCCAAAAAGGTTTCGAAGGTGCTATGAAAAATGGTGCTTTAGCTGGTTACCCAATGGATTCAATGCGTGTTCGTTTGTTCCATGGTTCATTCCACGATGTCGATTCAGATGCATTGTCATTCGAATTGGCTGCTCGTATGGGTTACAAAGAAGCAGCAAAAGCAGCAGGTGCTAAATTGATGGAACCTATCATGGCTGTTGAAGTTGTTACTCCAGACGAATACACTGGTCCTATCACAGGTGACATGAACCGTCGTCGTGGTATGATGAAAGGTATGGATTCAAAACAAGGTGCTGTAATCTTGAAAGCAGATATTCCATTGTCTGAATTGTTCGGTTATGTAACTGACCTTCGTACAATGTCTTCTGGTCGTGCTACAGCTAACTTGACTTTCTCTCACTATGAATTCGTTCCGCAAAACATTGCTGACGAAGTAGTGAAAAAAGCTAAAGGTTTGTAATAACACACTAGCTTGCTAGTTGTATATAAGCTACCGCCTCCTCGACTTGTCGTGGGGGCGGTTTTATTTATCCCCTACTCCAATGACGCTCCCCATTCTTTATCAAGACGAATATCTTGTAGCTATCAACAAACCTCATAACTTGTTGGTACACCGCTCGCCTATTGCGGCCGAAGAAACTGTATTTGCCTTACAGCTACTTCGAGACCAACTGGGTGTATGGGTAAGTCCATGTCACCGAATTGACCGTAAAACGGGTGGCGTACTATTATTTGCCTTGAATAAAGAGGTTGACAAACTGGTCAAACAGCAGTTTGAACAGCATACAACGCACAAAAAATATTGGGCGCTTGTAAGAGGATATTTACCCGATGAAGGCTTTACTGATAGACCCTTGGCTAAAGACAATGGAGATATGCAAGATGCACTGACTCGATTTAAGTGCTTACACCAAATTGAGTTACCTATAGAAGTAAGTCGCTATCCAACCTCTCGGTATTCACTGGCAGAAATATATCCTGAAACAGGTCGTATGCACCAAATACGTAGGCATTTTGCACAATTACGTCACTATCTTATTGGTGACAAAACTCATGGAGAATGCAAACATAATAAGATGTTTGAGCAGCATTTTGGACTGAATACCATGCTCCTTCATGCGGCATCGTTGGAGATTGTCCATCCTATTACGCATAAACCATTATTGATTGAGGCACCCTTGCAAAATGAGTTCTTGGAAATTCTACAAAAGATTGGAATTTCAACTGATGGTTTGCTTATCGAACAGCAATAGATACATCATTAAGCGATACCCCATTTTGTTTTTATAAAAATATCTAGAGTAGCATTTGCTCAATAACTTGTAAATCAGTAATTTTGCAGTCCCAAATCCGAAGCAAATGGTACTTTCGGCTTTGGTTTTACCAAACGTACCAATTCAGATGAATCAAAAAATCAGAATCAAATTGAAGTCTTTTGACCACACTTTAGTGGACAAATCGGCTGAGAAAATCGTGAAGGCTGTTAAGGCTACAGGTGCTGTTGTTTCAGGTCCTATTCCTTTGCCTACAAAAGTGGAAAAATTCACAGTTTTGCGTTCACCACACGTTAACAAAAAAGCTCGTGAGCAATTCCAATTGTGTACTTACAAGCGTCTAATCGACATCTACTCATCATCTCCAAAAACAGTTGATGCTTTGATGAAATTAGAATTGCCTTCAGGTGTTGACGTTGAAATCAAAGTGTAGTTTGCCTTGATTCCAAATCATAAAAAATCCCATCCAGACCAAGTCTCGATGGGATTTTTGTTTTTAGCGTATTCGATATTTCTTAGCTTTTGAGGGTGTTTAGTTCCCCTTGCAAAAATGTCATCAATGAAGCTATATGTTCTTTTGAAAAATCAAATGGAATATTTGCCGCATTATAAACCGAAGCCATTGGTTTGGTATATCCCAATTTCAACGCATTCAAATAGCCTTCCAAGCCTTTCTGTGGATTCTCTTTATAGTTTTTCCACACACCGATAGCTCCCAACTGTGCAATACCATATTCGATATAATAGAAAGGTAATTCGAATATATGTAATTGACGATGCCACATACTTGATTTGAAGGTCTCCAAACCAGACCAATCCGTAATCGAATCTGTAAATTGTTCATAGATTCGAAGCCAAGCTTGTGTGCGTTCTTCGGTAGTATGGGTTGGGTTTTCGTAAATCCAATGCTGGAATTTATCTACAGTAGCTACCCAAGGCAAAGTACTCAATATATCCTCCAAATGTTGAATCTTTGCACGACGCAATTCTTCTTCATTATCGAAATACACATGCCAGTAATCCATCGTAATCAACTCCATCGACATTGAAGCTAACTCTGCAACTTCCGATGGAAAATTACGGAACGTATTCAAGGCTAAATCTTTCGTTACAATCGAATGCACAGCATGTCCTCCCTCATGCAACAAGGTAATTACGTCGCGCATCAACGATGAAGCATTCATGAAAATAAACGGAAAACCTGTTTCTTCTAAAGGATAATTATATCCTCCTGGCGCTTTACCAATTCTTGATTCTAAATCTAGGCGTCCCATTTGTTTCATTAGGGTCAAGCATTCGCCTAAGAATGGATCAAGAAGATTAAAACAATCAATCGTTTTATTGAGTAAATCTTCGCCTCCATTGAACGGATGCAAAGCTGGGCGTCCTTTTACATCTACACCTTTGTCCCAAGGACGTAATGAATCCAATGCTAACGTTGCTTTACGTTCCTCAGCCAATTGATTCAAGATTGGTACAACAGTTTCAGCTACAGCTTCGTGAAAATCAAAACATTCCTTTGGAGTGTAGTCAAAACGCTTTAATGAAGCAAACGAATAATCACGGAAGTTTTCGAATCCCGCATTCAAGGCAATCTGATGACGAACCGTTTTGAGTTTATTGAAAACTTCATCCAATTTATCACGATCCTGAATACGACGTTCTTGAATTTTGCGATAAGCCATTTCACGAATAGCTCTATCTGCATTTTCCAAATATACACCCGCTTGTTGCAAAGTTTTAGTCTGACCATCTATTTCAACGGTCATTACACCCACTGTACCTTGGTACTCGCTTGAGAGATTTTGGACTTCCGTAAAAAGGCTAATATTTTCTGTTCTGAATATTTCAGTAGCTTTTTTAATACCTCTAAACGTAATATTAAATGCCTCAGCATCTTCTCCTTCAGAGGTCAAAATATCTAAGAAAGGACTTTCTAAAGTCTTTTTATTGAGGGTATCATCATAATTTGCCAGCTCTGGTTGGATTTCTGTCACAAACTGGTCAAAATGTGCTTTTACTTCTTTGTCGGTAGTATCGCAAGTCATTTTGATATAACGCCAAGCAAAGTTCTCTGAAAGATAACTTTCAAGCTCAGAGCGATCTTTCAAGAATTTTCTAAATTCTTCAAGTGTATCAATAGAACGTTCTACCAAATTTTCATAAAATGGCTTTACGCTTTCTACATTAGTTAATTCAAAAGTATCTCCAAGAAAAGTGCGTACAGGAGGAGTAGTCGATATAGTCGCAGTCATAATAATAGATTAAGATTGTTATGCTAAGTTAGCGTTTAATGGTAGGTAATTTCAACACCTAAAGTACCATTATTGGGGTTACCTACAGTAGTGCTATCCTCTAAACTAATAAACTTTCTACAACAAAGCAATCAGGTTCATTAACCAATCTGCCTTAAAGAAGAATCCTAACAAAGGCAAACATAGAGCGCTTGCTAGTATATATTGAGTTGTAGAAAGAGATGTATCAAACTCGGTTTCAGCGTTTTTGAAAAATAAATAAAAAGGTATTTTAAGATAAAAAAACAAAGAAATTGCAGTATTGAATAATCCAAAAATAAATAAAAGCAATAGGATATGCTTTTGCGTATCTGCTGTTTGATAAGCTTCCCAAAGTGCTGAAAAGATATTAAATTTGGCGAAGAAACCTGCCGTTGGAGGAAGTCCCGCAAGAGATACTAACGTTATCAATAATAATATGCCAAGTGCAGGATTTTTTCGACCTAAACCCTTAATTTGCACTATCTCAAAATCGTTCTTAGTTCCTAGGTAAATCGCTAATAAATCAACCAAATAAAATGCTGCGAAGTTGGCAAAGAGATATGTTACCAAATAAAACACTAAACTTTTAACACTTAGCTCAGATAACGCCACCAACCCTATCAACAAAAATCCCGAATGGGCAATGGTAGAATAGGCCAATAATCGCTTGGCTTTATTTTGCCATAATGCCGAAAAATTACCAAACGTAATCGTCGCCAAAGCTATCACGCCAGTAACGAGCCTTAAGTCGTTGGGAACTGCCATATAGAAGCGTAATGCTACCAACATGGTAGCCAACTTTGGCGCAACCGAAAAAAAGGCAACAATCGGCATTGGCGCAGCCTGATAGGTATCAGGTGTCCAAATATGAAAAGGAGTAGCGGAAAGCTTAAACAAAAAACCAGCAATAGTCATAACAACTGCCACAGTGGTAGCCAATTCGTCAACCTGTGTAAGTCCTCTGCTAAAATCAGGCGAAGTAATAGACAACGTACCCGTCATGCCATACAATAATGACATTCCGTACAACATAATCGCTGAAGAGGTAGCACCAAAAATAAGATATTTGATACCGCCTTCTGCGCCAACTTTATCTTTATTGATGGTAGTCAAGATATAAGAAAGCAAGGATACCATTTCTATCGCTAGATAAATCATCAGCAAATTGACAGACATGATCATCAATTGTAAAGCGATAATCATAGCTATAGCAATAGCATAAAACTCGTTGGGAAATTGATACTTATTAATATGTATGTGCAAAAGCATCAAGATTCCTGAAATACTTATCAATGCTTTAAAGAAAATAGCTTTGGCATCAATAAAAAGCATTTTATCAAATAAAAAAGTATCATTAATAGTCGCAAATTGGTCTATTACTTGATACAAATTAATTAATAAAACGATTATGCCTGCTACGGTAAAATTTGAAGTTGAGACTGTAGAAGCAACAAGTTTTGAGGACTGTTTGGTTACAACTAAATCAGCAATAATAAATACAACAAAAACACCTGCCAAAAATGCTTCGGGTGTAATAACACCAAAGCTGTTCAGGATTTGTAAAAGCTGCCGTTTTAAGTCCAAAATGTTTGTCATCTTAATTCTACACAGAAAATCAAATTTCCGCCTTTGTTTGTTTTTGTTTATATTTACTCATCAGAGCTAATTGATAACCATGAAGAGAAACGCATTTTATTGGATAATACAGATTATGAGTTGGTCTTTTATCACACTTACCTCGCTGAAGTATAGTGGACTAGCCGACGAAACTCCCATGTATAGACTAATCTATGTTTGCACCTATATGATATTAGGAATGGGGATTAGTCATCTTTACAACTATATTCATGAAAGTTATGACCCCGAAAATTTCACCTCACGTCAATTTATCGTTTTTCCTCTTTTAGGAAGTTTGACGATTGGAACTTGTTTTGCACTAACCGATTTCATCTTTTTTAATCGAAGTAGATACTTGCACGGAGAAATCGATGCTATGGATTGTATCTTCTTTATTTTTGACAACATCTGGCTTGTTATTCCGTGGTTTCTATTTTATCATCTCTATCGATTTGTGCAAGTTCACGAAAGTCGTAGACAAAGAATATTGGCTGCCGAAAAAATGCTCAAAGTAGTAGAGCTCGAAAACCTCAAAAAACAACTTAATCCTCATTTTTTGTTCAACGCACTCAATAGCATTAAAGCGCTTACTATCAGCGATAGCCGTCAGGCTCGTGATGCTATTATGCAACTTTCTGATTTACTTCGTCTGTCGCTCAATCTTGGAGATCAACAAAAAGCGATGCTTAGTGAAGAGATTAAATTAGCCCAAGATTATTTAGCACTCGAAAAGGTTCGTTTTGATAACCGCCTTCGGTATGAATTTCATGTTCAAGAAAACATTGATAACATCCTAATCATATCTATGTCCTTGAATACGCTTATCGAAAATGCGGTGAAGCATGGTATTGCCAAAACTAAAAACGGAGGCCTTATCCAAATAGAAATTACTACCCTTGGTCACGACGTAATTATCAAAGTTCGTAATACTGGTCAATATAACCCACAACCCAAAACAAGCGCTAATGGTATTGGTTTGGATAACCTTCGAAAACGTCTTGAATTGCATTATGGAAGTAAAGCTTCTTTTTCAATCACTAACGAAGAGGATACAGTTCTAGCCACGATAGTAATGCCATTCTAGACTTTTTGTACCTATGCAAAAAGCTTTATCAACTCGTTCACAGCCTGATTTGAAACATCGAAAACTAGATGAGGAAATATTCCAAAAACTAGCGCTAAAATTGCTAAAGGGAAAAGCATAAGCTTTTCTCTTGTATTCAAATCTGACAAAACAGACTCTTCATATCTTGACCAAAATTTTCCAAAAAACATTCTTTGTAATGTCCAAAGGAAATATCCTGCTCCCAAAACTAACCCTAACACCCCTAGCCCTGTTACCCATTTTGGGAAATATAAACTGTTAAAACCTCCTATCAAGGTGAAAAACTCACCAATAAAACCAGAAAATGCAGGTAAACCCAACGAAGCAAAAAACGCTACTGCCGTAAGTGCTGTGTACACTGGCATTTTGGACGCTAGTCCTTGGTAGCTATTGATACGACGGTCGTGTGTACGACTGTATAAAACTCCTACTAGCACAAACAACATAGCCGAAAGTATTCCGTGTGAAAACATTTGGAATACAGCACCGTTAATCCCTTCGCTTGTCAGTGAGGCAATTCCCAGCAAAACAAAACCCATGTGCGAAACCGACGAGTATGCAATAAGCTTTTTGAGGTCATTCATCGCCAAAGCATTATATGCTCCGTACAAAATAGACACAACTCCCACAAGCGCTATCACAAAAGCTAGCTCACTTGCTGCTTCTGGAAAAATAGGATAGGCAATTCGTAAAAGCCCATATCCACCTATTTTCAACAAAATACCAGCAAGCACTACCGACACAGGCGTTGGCGCTTCCACGTGTGCATCAGGCAACCATGTGTGTACGGGTACAGCGGGTAGTTTTATCCCAAAACCAATTAAAAGAAATATAAAAGCCCAGCTACGCAAGCCCATTCCACCAATACTAATGTTTGAGAAAATGTGCAACCATGATTCTGGCAGAAAATTATTAGGATCAGGAAGAAATCTTAAGTCAAAAGTATGTACCAATTGTTCGGATGGAAGACGTCCCTCTGCTAACAAACGTTGAATCTCAGAAATCAAATTTGGTGTCACTTGTTCCAATTCACTAATCAAACCTGTTTGTAAGGCCGTCTCAACAGGGTCGATAGCTGATAAATACAAGCCAATCATGACTACCAAAATAAATAATGAGCCTACCAATGTATAAATAAAGAATTTGATAGAAGCATACTCTTTGCGTGGTCCTCCCCAAATACCTATCAAGAAATACATTGGCAACAACATAAATTCAAAAAACAGGTAAAATAAGAACATATCCAAGGCAACAAAACAGCCTATTACCGAGCCTGTCAGAAGCAAATAGAGTGCATAATAAGCTTTTTCTTTTTGTCCTATCTCAAAAGACGAAATTGAGCCAATAAACATTACTAAGCCTGTTAATAAAACCATAGGCATACTAATACCATCAACTCCAATCAAGTAATCGATAGAGGCTACACCCAAACTTCCTAGCGGCAGGGTAATCCAGTCTTTTTGTACTAAAAATTGAAACCCTTCTGTATGTTGGTCAAATTGTAGATAAACCCATATAGTCAAAAGAAATTCCACGGCAGTTACCCCTACGGTAATCCATTTGAAATATCCTTTGAGATTTTCAGGTAATAATAGGATTACTACTGAAAAAGCAATGGGTAAAAATATAAGTAATGAAAGTACTGACATCGTAACTGTTTTTTCCTCGCCTCAACGATTCGTTGCTATCGACGAATTGAATTAATATATAAAGAAAAATATTAAGCCTAATAATCCCATTAATGCGGCAAATACATAGAGTTGCACTTTACCATTTTGTACTGCTCGTGTCATTTTACCAATGATTCCAATCCAACGAACTACAAATCCAACACCCCCATCAACAATTTTGGCATCGACCCAAGCCATAGCGCGAGCGATTGTCTTTTGTACGAAAGCTATCTGGTTTACTAATCCGTCTACCCAATTGGTATCGGCATATTGAAAAAACCTTGCCAGCAACATCGTTGTTTTTACAAAAAGTAAATGATACAAACCATCGAATGTTGGTAGCTGAAAGGTGAAAGCCCTATTTCGAGTCAAGTATCCAAAAGCAATTCCCAAACCTGCACTTGCTACAGAAGCATAGCCAATCCATGAAGATGTTGGTAAATGAAAGTCTTTATCTATAAAATGCCAAAACCAAGCATGATCGGCATGAAAAGGATTTATCGCAAATACAAACCCTAATGATAATATAGCTAGTAGAACTAAAGGCCAAGTTATTTTGAAAGAACCTTCATGAATATGCTCGAAAGGCACATTTTCTGCACGAAATTCACCCATAAATACCTGCCACACTTGTCTGAACATATAAAAGGCTGTCATCACGATTCCCACAAAAGTAAAAATACCGATGATTTTGAAATAGCTATTCATTTCTGACAAATGAAACAAATTGGCAAGAATAGCATCTTTTGACAAAAAGCCCGAAAATAATGGCAAACCAGCCAACGAAGCAGCAAATATCACAAATGTGATAAATGTTAAGGGAAGTTTTTTTCTCAATCCTCCCATCAATCGCATATCCTGAGCATCAAAATCATGATGATGCGAAGCATGATGAAGAGCATGAATTACCGAACCAGCGGCCAAGAACAAACCTGCTTTGAAAAAAGCATGAGTTAATAAATGAAATAAAGACGTAGCAGTACCCAAACCAATCAACATTAATCCCAACTGAGAGATGGTCGAGTAGGCTAAGGTCTTTTTTATATCTGTTTGAAAAATCGCATATATCGACCCTAGAAACATAGTTGTACAACCAATTCCTGCTATTACCATAAACGCAACGTCCGTAAAAACAGGTTGTACGCGTGCCAACAAGAAAATCCCTGCAGCTACCATTGTCGCTGCGTGAATCAGCGCTGATACTGGCGTAGGACCTTCCATCGCATCAGGAAGCCAAGTATGCAACGGAAACTGCGCTGATTTGCCCACACAACCACAAAACAATAGTAAGCCTGTTATGGTAGCCACCTCAGGAGTTAAGTTAGCAGGAGTTTGTCCTAACACGGCAAAACTCAAACTTCCCCAATAATGATATACCATAAAAATACCAAGCAAAAAGCCCAAATCTCCCACACGATTCACTAAAAAGGCCTTTTTGGCAGCTTGAGTTGCAGATGTTTTTTGATTCCAAAACCCAATCAAAAGATATGAGCTCAATCCAACCAATTCCCAAAAAGCATATATCCCCAACAAATTGTCGGTCATGATAATGCCTAGCATTGAGAAAACAAATAATTGAAGAAAAGCAAAATAACGATGTTTGGCAGGGTCATTCTCCATGTATTCCATAGAGAAAATTTGCACTAAGAAGGCAATAAAATTGACCAACAAAAGCATCATCAATGCTTTTGAGTCAAATAGGAATCCAAATGTAAAATCTATTTGTCCTATCTTAAACCATTCGACATGTAGGTTGGTTGGCAAAGCCACACTCCTACTAAGCCCTATAGTAAGCAAAAGGTTTAATACTGACAGCCCTGAGGTAATCCATCCAACAATATCTTTGCGACTCTTACCAAGTCCCAACGCGATAGCAAATCCTGCTAGTGGAGTCAGTAGTATAAACCAGAAGAGAGTTGCAGGAGTCATTCTGTAATAATTTCTATCATAAGCTGTTCAAAACCAAGATATTCAAGGTTTTATACTCATTTTCTTGGAAAATTTCTATTTTTACGCAAATATACGTGTCTATTTTCAATTAAGCCTAATTGTTTTGACATAAAATCTACTAAGTTTGTGGACTTAAAAAAATTATGTACTTAGCTTTCAGCTTGTAGTCCCTGAGCAACGATACTAAGGGAGGTATTTGGTTATACAACCTTTTACAATATAAGGTGGTTCAAACAAAACTGTCAAAGAGGTTGTTCATCACTCAAGCTCAACCACGAAATTCATGGAAAACGCAAAATCTGTTAACTCTTCAAGAACAACAATTACCGAATTAATGATTCCTTCGTACGCGAACTTTGGGGGGAAAATCCACGGAGGAATTCTATTGTCATTGATGGACAAAGTGGCTTATGCCTGTGCAGCCAAGCACGCTGGTACCTATGTCGTAACGGTTTCGGTCGACAACGTAGAATTTAAAAAGCCAGTAGAAGTGGGCGAGTTGGTTTCGCTACATGCCTCCGTCAACTATGTGGGGCGCTCGTCATTAATCATTGGTATTAGAGTCATTGCCGAAAATATTAAATCACAAGAAGTAAAACATACAAACACGTCCTACTTTACGATGGTAGCCAAGGACGAAGATGGCAAACCTACAGAAGTGCCAGGCTTGATTCTTGAATCTGATGATGATATCAGAAGATTTTTGGAAGCCATCAGAAGGAAAGAAATCAAAAATGCTTATAAAGGCTTATTAGACGATGCCAAAACGAGCATCGATATTGACCAAAATCTATACCTTTTACAAAACGAAAGGTGTATTGTAAAAAGAGACCGTGATATGGAAAGTCTTTGGTAAAAACTTGTATAGCTTTTCACTACGGTGGAAAGCTATTCTTTTGTGATGTGCCGTAAAATATGCTATATTGCGAACTGTATTTGCCCTGCTTAATACCTTATTCAATAGACTATCATTCTTTAATAATGGCACAATCTTTCTCAATGATTAAACTACTTCGCATAGTCTTAGTACTTCTTGCGTTACTCGCTATCGGTTTCGTCGGAATGCGTTTCTATACCAAATCTTTCAGTCCTTCCGATACTGCTGACTTTTCGCATAATGGTTTAGAAATCAATGTCGACTACTGCCAACCAGCCAAAAAAGGTCGCCTTATTTTTGGTCCTCAAAATTCCAAAGCACTCGTTCCTTATGGTAAATGGTGGCGTACTGGTGCCAATGAGGCCACTGTCATCACTTTTAACAAAGATGTACTTATTTCGGGCAAACCCCTCAAAGCTGGAAGCTATACCTTGTTTACGATTCCTGAAAAAGACGTTTGGACAATTATTGTTAATGAAGAAGTAGGTCAATGGGGCTTATCTTATGATCCTACAAGAGACATTCTCCACGCTCCTGCTGCGGTCATTAATAAATCAGATACTGTCGAAAAATTCTATATCGATTTTAACGAACAAGGTAATGGTGCCGATATGTTGCTTCGCTGGGACAAAGTCGAAGTGGTAGTACCAATCAGAGTTCAGTAATAAATTTTCCCTAAAGCAACGGTACCACCTTACAGTCTGTCCTAAGAATTAGTCGTTTACTTTTACCTAAAGCCACTAACATCGCTCCAGATTTTAATTTCTTCTACCAACAATGTTTATCAGGGATAAGAAACTAACACGGGAATACTTTCGTTAATGCTTTACAAACTAAGAATATCTTAAACCCCAATCATGAAGAAGTTACTATCAAGTATTTTGTTGTTATTAACACTTTCAACAATCAGCTTCGCTCAGAAAGTTAACCCTGCCAAATGGACTTGGTCTTTGTCAAAGCCCAATCCAGAAGTAGGCGAAACCGTTGACGTCATTTTCACCGTTTCTATTCAAAAAGACTGGTATCTTTATTCTTCCGACTTTGATCCAGATTTAGGACCTACCGTAACCACTATCAAGTTTACGCCAAATGATTCTTATGAAACAGTAGGTAGCTTAAAAGCAATTAACCCTTCCAGAAAGTTTGATAAGGAAATCTGGAATGGTGAATATAGTTATTTTAAGGGTAAAGCAGAGTTTCGCCAAACGGTAAAAATTTTAAAAGATAAAATCAATATCGATGGTGCTTATGATAGTCAATCATGTTCAGATGTAACAGGTATGTGTGTACCTATCAAAGGAGCATTTTTGATTGAAGCACAAAGCGCAACAGCTAAAAAAACTGATGATAAAAAACCTAATCTTGACTCGCTGAAGGCAGTAGAAGAAGCAGCTAAATTAAAAGCTGATTCAGCCACTATTGTGCCTACAGATTCTGTATCCTCAGATTCTAGCGCTGTTTCTGGCGATACACTTACGACAAGTGACGAAGAAAAACCAGAAGAAACATCACTTTGGGGCTTTTTCTTATTGGCATTAGGTGGTGGCTTTGTAGCTCTTTTGACACCTTGCGTGTATCCTTTAATTCCAATGACCGTTTCTTATTTCACAAAGCAAAAAGGTGGACTTCAGAAAGCGCTTTTATATGGCTTTTTTATCATTGCCATCTATGTGCTATTCGGAACAATCATCGCTTATGCTTTTGGACAGGCAGCACCTAACTTCATTAGTACCCACTGGATTCCAAATATGTTATTTTTCATCGTATTTGTGGTTTTCGGGGTATCGTTCTTAGGTTGGTTCGAAATCGTTCTTCCATCGTCATTTGTCAATAAAATCGATGCACAGTCAGACCGTGGTGGTATTGGAGGTATATTCTTCATGGCCTTCACGTTGGTATTGGTATCGTTTTCTTGTACAGGACCTGTTGCTGGTACGATTTTGAGTCTTGGTTCACAAGGACAAATTCTTCGCCCTATTATTGGTATGTTTGGTTTCGGATTAGCATTTGCTATTCCATTTACCTTATTTGCCATTTTTCCAAACTGGTTACAAAACCTTCCTAAATCAGGTGGTTGGATGAACTCAGTAAAGGTAATTTTAGGTTTCCTTGAATTAGCATTGGCCTTGAAATTTTTAAGTACTGCTGACCAAACTTATCACTGGCATATCCTCGACCGCGAGGTGTACCTTGCAGCTTGGATTGTGATTTTCTCATTAATAGGACTTTATTTATTAGGTAAAATCCAAATGCCACACGATAGTAAGCTAGACAAAGTATCCGTACCTCGTACCTTATTAGCTATCGTTGTATTAACATTTGTTGTATATATGATTCCTGGTATGTTCGGAGCTCCGCTCAAAGCACTTTCAGGATGGTTGCCTCCAATGGAAACGCAGGATTTTGTTATTGGTGGAGAAAGTAGTTCAGTAGAGACATCTTCTAATGCTGATCCGAATTTTCCGAAGAAAGTAAAATATGATGAATTTCTAAAATTACCTTTAGGGCTTCACGGTTTCTTTGATTATAAAGAAGCAGTAGCTTATGCCAAACAAGTTAATAAGCCGTTATTTATTGATTTTACAGGTCATGGTTGTGTTAACTGTCGTAAAATGGAAGCAGCAGTGTGGTCTAATCCAGAAGTAAAAAAACGTATTGAAAACGACTATGTTTTAGTTGCTTTGTACGTAGATGACAAAACAGAACTTCCAAAATCAGAATGGTACAAGTCAAAAGATGATGGTTTAGAAAAAACAACAATTGGCGACCAAAACCTTGATTTTGAAATTACCCGATTCAATGGAAATGCTCAACCATACTATTGCTTAGTTGATCCTAGTAATGACTCAAAAACTCTTGTAAAACCAAGAGCATACAATGAGAATATCGAAGAATTTATCAAGTTCTTGGAGGATGGTAAAGCCAAATTTAACAAGAAATAAGCTATACATATAAACTTGAGGTATCTCCTGATGATGCTTCAGCTGAATATCAAAAAAGCGGTCAATAATTATTTCGAT
>NZ_NJFZ01000077.1 GCF_002270355.1 Flectobacillus sp. BAB-3569
TATAGTTTTTAGACTGATTTGCTGGAACACTCATTACTAATTTGGGTGCCAGGGTGTCTTTTTTACCTCCTGTAGGAGCTACAACCTGCGCACAACTAAATAACGCCTCTATGAATAGAAATCCTAGAAAAGTTATCAAGACTATGTTAATTACTTTCATGTGAATATGTTGAAAACTTTGTTGATAATAGAATCGTATGTGTATAACTTTTGCTATTATATTGAAATTGTTTATCTATAAGGTATTTAGTACTTATAATTATCAACAAAATAATCCTCAGCAATATATAATCACTGAGGGATGTTGATAAATATGATTAATAAGTATTAAATCTGTGGGAAAATTAGAGAATTATGGCGTGGAAAACTACTTTTTCTCGAAGATATAGATGATGCTTGAGTAATTATTGTTTTGCTTCGCTCCTACCCTATTCTTAAGAACAGGGGTAATTCAAAGTGAAATGATGTACAAATCCATGAAAATCATGGGTAAAGAAGTAGAATATGTGCGAATGCCTGGAGGAACACACGAGTTATCGAGAAGTGGAAATATTCGCCAACGAATCG
>NZ_NJFZ01000031.1 GCF_002270355.1 Flectobacillus sp. BAB-3569
TACAAATGATAGAATAGCGTTATTGAAGTCTATCATTGCTATCATAGGTACGGATAGGATTGCACTACTGGTTATGGACAGAGAGTTTGTTGGTAATAAATGGTGGGCATGGCTACAAAAACAAGGCATAAACTTTTGTGTACGTGTCCCTGCCAGTCATAAGATTACGCTCATAGATGGCTCTACTGCCACGGCAGAAGAGTTATTGCAGGATAAAAAGAGCTATTATGCAGAAAACGTAGTCGTGGATAATGTACGAGTCAATCTATCACTAAGCTACGGTAAAGACCAAAAACTCTTGTTATTGGTAGGAACTTTGCCATATAGACAACTCCAAGAAAGCTATCAACGTCGATGGGCTATTGAGACTTTTTTCCATGCCTTGAAAGATAGGGGCTTTCATATTGAATCCTCTTGCCTACAATCTATTGAGAAATACAGAAAGTTATTGGCTATCGTTGCTATAGCTTATACCTTGTGTTGGGCAACGGGAATCGAAGATGGAAAATGTAATCCTGTCAAAAGAAAAAGCATGGATACCCGCAATATAGCGTATTTAGAAGAGGACTTAACTTGATAAGAGAGTTCTATAAACAGAAAATGATTGAACCTTTTACCAAGGCCATTCAATTAGCTATTCAACGAATTTTAATAAATCTTAAAACAATCGGGTAGTGTACTGAATGATGTAAACACTACGTGATTATGGCTCTTCTTAAAAATATCATGGCTTTTTTATTTGGTTCTGCCGAATCAGATTACCCAGTTTTGGGAAAAAACTCAAAATTGATTTTGTCAGATGCAAATATGGCTGAGCAATTACTTTCAGCTATTGATCGTGACAGAAATAGCGAAAATATCATTACAATCTCTGGAACTAAAGGCTCTTTCCGTGTCGAACGAGTTTCTGAAATTTAGTAAATACCTCTTTTACAGCATTTCCTGTAAACCTTAACTGCATTTATGTCAGGAATCACCTACGGCGTTGCGCTGATTATTTTATTCTTTATTCTTCCTGGGGGACTTTTCCGAAAAGCATATTCTCCGATTCATCTTTCTAATTATCATTTACGAGCCAGTAATTTTGCCGAAATCGCTACAACTTTAGGATTTGGGATGGTAATTCAATGTCTTGGTATTTTGATGATTAACAAATATCACCCATCTCTTTATGTAGACTTTCGATTGTTGCCAAAGTTACTATCGAGTCCCGACGAGGTGGTACTTTCGAAAGTACAAAAGCATCTAATTCCGATTTTTAGTTATAATGCTTGTCTGCTACTTTTTAGCTACGTCATGGGTAGTTTGCTACAGCGCCTTGTGCTTTCATTTCGACTAGATGAACGCTTTTTAGTGCTGAAGTTTGACAATGCTTTTCACTATGTTTTTTCTGGAAAAATGTTTCTAAAAAAGGATACGGAGGAGATTTTGACCTACATGAACGTTTGTGTCAAAATTGATAATGACTTTTTTGTGTATTCTGGTTTCTTATTGGATTATCAGCTCAACAAAGATGGGCATTGTGAATTGATAGAACTTGGCAAGGTGAAAAGAAAGGTGATTGACAAGCATAATACGGAGTTTAGCCATATTCTTAAAAAGAACCAACACCACGAGTACAATCTGTTTTGTGACAAGTTGTTTATTCCGTATAACCAAATTCTCAATTTTGGCATCACGTACTTCCGTGTTCAACGCGTAAATGGATAGGTGACTTCGATTCCCTACCCTTTTGTCTGTCTGTAGTAGATTTCGTACTTTTGCAGATTCATCAAAAATCAAAAATAATGTTGTGGACTGATATTCTAGTAGAAGCCTTAGGTTGGATTGGCTCGGTGTTAATTGTAGGTGCGTATGCGCTTAATATTCAAGGTAAACTTCGTGCCGACCAGCCCTTATATATTTGGAGTAATATGATTGGCGGGATATTCTTTGTGGTAAATACAATTGCGCACAAAGCCTATCCTTCAGCTTTAGTTAATGTAATCTGGGTAGCAATAGCGGTTTACTCTATTTTAAAAACTAAACGAGCGAGCTAATTGAGTGAGTTGTGAGTGATTGAATGAGTGATTATTTTTAATTTTCACTTGTAAAGAAGCAATTCTTTTCGTCTAAAGAGGCATCATGTTGAAAATATAGTATCAAAAAAGGCGTTCGAAATTAATTTTTCGAACGCCTTTTTTGATAAACTATCTCGGCTTGAGACGCAAAACATTGCGTCTCTACAACTAGAATACAAATTTTAGAATAATCACTCATTCACTCAATCTAAAATCACTAAATGAGCAAGGTCTATCATTCCATCGGACCAAGGAAAGAGGTTTTTACTTCATCTATTACTTGTCCGTTGCTTAAAATCTCGACTTTGAGTTTGATGGAAGGAGATTCCAAATCTTTTTTAGGAATCACAATAAAGAATGAACCTCTTGTCAAATCGCTCTTATTTAACTGAAGAGGTTTACCAATCAGTTTGATTTGGGCCGCAGGATAGTCTTTCACTCGCAACGAAACTGGCATAGCATTGATGGTCTTATTCAAGATTTCAATATTATACAAGTTAGATACATTCCCTTTTTCTTCTTGGTAAGTCAAGCCTGGTGTACGCAAAAGCGTTGTTTCTACATCGCTTCGGGTAATCAACATATAGGCCAAAATTCCCAATAAGGCTACCAATACGCCTGTGTAGGCTTTTATTCTTAAGTTAAATGACAATTTATTTCCCTTCTCAATACCATCCAAAGACGCATAGCGAATCAAGCCAGTTGGTTGGTTAGTTTTAACCATTACCTCATCACAAGCATCGATACAAGCTGTACAGCCAATACATTCGAGCTGAGTACCATTACGAATATCGATACCAGTTGGACATACCTGCACGCAAATACCACAATCTACACAATGTCCTTTGTTGGCGTTAGGATTTGCCAATGATTTTAGCTCTTCCAATGGATTGGGCTGTTCTTCTACCTTTTTCTTTTTGCCTCGAGGTTCGCCACGAAGAAAGTCATAAGCTACGATAATAGATTTTTTGTCTAGTAATACCCCTTGTAAGCGACCGTAAGGACAAACTACAATACAAACCAATTCACGGAATTTGGCAAAAACAAAATAGAATACAAAGGTAAAAATGACAATAGCGACTAATCCCGAAATATGATTCAATGGATTATCGAGAATGATAGAAAATAGTTCTTTTTTACCGATAATATAAGCCAAAAAGGTATTCGCAATGAGGAAGGAAATTATGAAGAAAATAATATGTTTGGCGCTTTTCTTCACTATTTTTTCAGTATTCCAAGGTTGCGCATCCAATCGCTGCTGTGCACGGTAATCACCTTCAATTAAGTTTTCAATTTTACGGAAAAGCATTTCCATGAAAATGGTTTGAGGACAAGCCCAACCACACCATACACGCCCAAAAATTACGGTAAAAAGTATAATGAAAACGATAAAAGTAAGCAAGCCGAAAGCCACTAGATGGAAGTCCTGAGGGAAAAAAGTTACCCCAAAAAAGATAAACTTTCGCTCCAGTACATTGAACATGAATAGCGGCCCGCCATTTACTTCAACAAAAGGTATTCCAAACAGAAGCCCTAGTAATAACCATGAAAAATAAGTTCTTAGCTTATAGAGTTGCCCAACAACAATGCGAGGATAAATCCAAATGCGTTTTCCTGTTTCGGTGACATTAGAAAGATGATCACGAAATTCGGTGGTATCAATTTTAGGAGGTTTCATAATTTCAAATTTAATGCTCAGTACATAAGTGAATTAGAAATAGTAAATACCAATGCTGAATTGTGAGTTGTAAATCTTGAATGCAAGATTTTAATATTCAGAACCTTACACCTTCTATTTAATCAAATAATATTTTACTTGTAACCTTAATCGATAGGCGATACGCTAACAACTCAAAAATTCATATTTTGTCGTATGCCTATAGCCTATTGCCGAAGGCCCAATAATACAATCTTAAAAAACAATTCGAACGCATCGAGGCTTATGCACTACCCATAAGTCTCGAACGTCCGAATCGTAAAAACTTTATCATTAAAGGCTACTCATTTCTGTTAGCCCTACTACTTCATACTAACAGCAGCCTCAGCCTTATCTCCTTGAGGAGCTTTAGCATTTGCAGGCTTTGTTCCTTGAATCGACACAATGTAGCTCAACACTTGTTGCACTTGAATCGGATTCAATGTTTTTTTCCACGAAATCATCCCTTTTTCAGGAACACCCTCGTTGATGGTATGGAAAATAGCTTTTGGTGTACCACCGTGAATCCAGAACTCATCTGTTAGGTTTGGACCTACAACACCTTCACCATTCGCCCCGTGACATGCCACACAGTTTTGAGTATAAATCTTTTTACCATCCTCAACACCTTTGGCATCTGTCAAAACTTTCACGTTGTCTTCGTTTACCGAATTAGCAAATTTTTTCATGTACTCTTCACGTGCTTTTTCGGCAATCGTTACCTCCTCGGTATATTCATTGTTCATGATTTTACCATTTCCGATTACGTGGTAGCCAATCAAATAGAAAATACCAACAACAATTGTGATGTAGAAAAGGTACATAAACCACGGAGGAGTTGGGTTGTCAAGCTCAGCAATACCATCGTATTGGTGCTCCATCATTTGGTCTTTTTCAAACTGAATTGGCTTCAAGCTCCAGAATTTTTGCCAGAAAGTACGATTTTGCATCGCCTGTTCAAACTCTGAACTTTCAGTTTTAGGTTTGAAAATATTTCTGATTTGAGAGTTAAGATTAAGTGTAACCACAATAATCACCGCACAAATCATGGTCATTAGGCCAAGTAACGTAATTACAAAAAGCTCTTGACCTGTTTTAAGTCCTGGAAGAAACGTGTTTTGGGCTTCTTCGGCCGCAAACATCGAGAATGAGACCAGACTTAATATAGCTAAAATAGATAATCGCTTCATCGGATTGGTTATCAATTAGAAGGTTGTCAAATAGAAATCACATCTTGAAGCTCATTTTGGTTACTGTCTTCAAGGGGTAGGTTTTGCATTTTGTTCAAGTAACTTTTGTCCATAATGAACAAATAAATGCTTACAAGAACGAAGAAGGCCATAAATATGAGAAATGAAGTAATCATATATACATCAGCGCCGTCTACTTTATCGATAAATTGCTTAAACATGGCTTTAGATTTTTAATGCAACAAGGAGAGTTTTGAGTGGCGAGTTGTGAGTGATGAATTACGAATTTTAAACTCACACCTCATCACTCAAAACTCATCACTTAGATCAGTTTGCTGCAGTTTCTGTTTTTTTAATATCTGTACCTATTCTTTGTAGGTAAGCAATCAATGCAATGATTTCTTTGTCTGAAGAAACTTTCACACCCTCCTTCGCAAGATTGGCTGCAATACCATCGGCTTGAGTTTTCAAATCCTCTTGTGCTTTTTGGATTTGGTAAGCATCATAAGGCACACCCAATTTTTGCATTGCTTTCATTTTTGCCTCAATGTCAGAAGTATTCAATTTTTGTTCTAACAACCAAGGATATGGAGGCATAATAGAACCTGGCGACATTGAAATTGGCTCACGCATGTGGTGATAGTGCCAAGAGTCTGGATATTTACCGCCTTCACGGTGCAAATCTGGACCCGTACGTTTTGAACCCCACAAGAATGGGTGATCATACACAAATTCTCCTGCTTTTGAATATTGTCCGTAACGTTCTGTTTCACTTCTAAATGGACGAACCATTTGACTATGGCAACTCACACAACCTTCGCGGATATACAAATCACGACCTTCTAATTCGAGTGCAGTGTAAGGCTGAACAGCGCTAATTGTTTCTACGTTAGATTTTACCATGAAGGTAGGAATCAACTCGACAGCAGTACCCACCAAAATCATTACCAATGAACCTACCAATAATGGAATTGGTTTGCGTTCGAACCAACGGTGCCAGTAAGTATCGCTTCCTGTTGGCGTGTAAGCTACTTCCAAAGCTGGAGCCTCTGCTGGTTCGTTTGCTTCCAAAGAACCTTGTGCCATTGTTTTGAACAAGTTGTAAGCCATCAAAATAGCACCTGTCAAGTAAATCAAGCCACCAAAGGCGCGCATAGCGTGCATTGGTAAAATTTGTAGGGTAGTTTCAAGGAAGTTACCGTATTTCAAAGTTCCTTCTGGTGTAAAGTCTTTCCACATCATACCTTGTGTAAAACCAGAGATGTACATAGGCACAGCATAGAATAAGATACCCAAAGTACCTAACCAGAAGTGTACATTAATCAATTTTTTAGAATAAATCGTTGTATGGTAAATACGAGGTAGCAACCAGTAAAGAATCGCAAAGCTTAAGAAACCATTCCAACCCAAAGCACCTACGTGTACGTGTGCTACAATCCAGTCGGTAAAGTGAGCAATAGCATTTACGTTTTTCAACGAAAGCATTGGTCCTTCGAAAGTTGCCATACCGTAGCTAGTTACCCCAACTACCATAAATTTCAAGATAGCATCTTCACGAACTTTATCCCAAGCACCACGCAAAGTCAACAAACCGTTAATCATACCACCCCAAGATGGAGCAATCAACATAATCGAGAATACCGTACCTAGTGATTGTGCCCAGTCTGGCAAACTTGTATATAATAAGTGGTGAGGACCAGCCCAGATATAGATAAAAATTAAAGCCCAGAAGTGCAAAATCGATAACTTATAAGAATATACGGGACGATTCGCCATTTTTGGCAAGTAGTAGTACATCAATCCCAAGAAAGGAGTTGTCAAGAAAAATGCTACTGCATTGTGACCATACCACCATTGAACCAAAGCATCTTGAACACCAGCATATAAAGAATAACTTTTGAAAATTGAAACTGGTAATTCAAATGAGTTCACTACGTGCAAAACTGCAACTGTAATAAAAGTAGCAATATAAAACCAGATCGCTACATATAAGTGACGTTCGCGACGTTTGAAAATTGTTCCAAACATATTGATACCAAACACTACCCAAATCAAGGTGATGGCAATATCAATAGGCCACTCCAACTCTGCATATTCTTTACTACTTGTTAAACCCAATGGAAGAGTAATAGCCGCTGCAACAATAATTAATTGCCATCCCCAAAAGTGAATTTTCGAAAGAAAATCGCTAAACATTCTGGCTTTACAGAGGCGTTGAAGAGAGTAGTAAACACCCATAAAAATGGCATTTCCTACAAAAGCAAAGATTACTGCATTGGTGTGTAGAGGACGAATACGTCCGAAAGTACCATATTGCGTAACGTTTAGTTCGGGTTTGAAGAGTTGAGAAGCGACGATAACGCCTACCAACATACCCACAATCCCCCAGATAATCGTGGCAACGGCAAAGTTTCGGACAATTTTATTGTCGTACTCAAAGCGTTCGATGTGTGTACTAATAGCTGACATATTTTTAGATTATAAATTGGTTACGGGAATAATTGCGATTGAGAGCGATACTACTCTCCTATTTTTATCTGACGGCTTGAGTCTAACTCAAGTGGTTGATTGACAAGCTTATTTAGTATTAGTTTTTTGGTCGTCAAACAAGATACGCATCGCAGGAGTATGTAAATCGTCGTTCTGTCCATCTTTCATCGACCAAAAAAAGCAGCTAAAAAAACAAGTGCCATCATCAAACTAATTCCGATCATGATGAAGATGATTTGCATTTTTTTGTGTTTTTCTGTGTTTCTATGCCTCAAAATTGGGGCTTTCTGACGTGTTCAGCTATGAGGAATGTTAGTAGGCTTACTCGCATTTATTAGTCTGTTTTATGACAAAAGTCAGTAAAAAAGGCTTGCCTACGGAGGGGCATAAAAAAAGGCGCAAGAGTCGTTCTTGCGCCTTTCAAGGTAAGTTTCTTATTATCAGGACTATGATTGTGACACCTCTATAGTGGGTGAATCATTGAGTTTATTCATGTAATCAATCTTATGTGCCCAAGCGTTGGCGATATTGTAGGCTCTTTGCTTGGCTTCTTCTGCCTTTTCACCCTCAAAAAGTTCGTCCAAGGTTTGAAAAAACAAACTCAACCATTGCTCAAAATGAGGAATCGTGAGTTGGTGCACAGAATTAATCACGAAATGCGGACGTAAAGGGTGTCCGTCGTATCCTTCTTTACCAAATAAAATCATTTCCCAAAAATTGTACATTTTGGGTAAATGCTTTTGCCAATTCACTCGAGCTACATGATCGAAGATATGTCCAAGCATTTGATTATCTCGTACTTTATCATAAAAAGTATTTACAAGAAGTTCGACATCTTCACGACCTTCCAATGCTTTTTTGGCAATAGGAATGGGAGTATTAGTCTCTATATGTTGTTCTGGATTCATGGCTTCAGTCTTAAAATGTTAGGTTGTCTGTTAATCTTTTGACACTAAAGTTCTTAAAAAAGTTCTTTTGGAATGCCTTAAATGCTTTTCTTTCCTAGCAATAATTTGATTCCCTAGTTCAAGACTAAGTCTTGGACTCGTTTTTTTATTCAGTTTACAAACTGAACAATAGGATAGTCCAAGGCTAAGTCTTGAACTAGAGTTTAAAGTAAGTCTCGAAAAAAAGCACAAAGCTAACACCGTAAACTGCCCAAAAGCAATCCCCTCGATGTTTTCTTTGTGCTTTAGTATTAATTAAATTGGATTGATATGAATTTAAAGATTACCCAAAATTTATCAGGATACTGAATGGTGTCTGTAAATATTATCGTTGAACAATCTTCGCCAAGCGGTGATAAAATGGCGTTGAACTGTTCTCGTCTTTTGGGGCATATTTGCCTTGAATAATCGGAAAATACATGACACGTCTGCGCGATTTTTCACCCGTAAACGGACAAACTTCTACACGATGCCAAAGGTCGCCATCATGCACCGTTAAATCTCCAGCTTCGATGTCTAACCCGACTTCATTAGGGTCAGGATTATGGTCGATAAATTGTTTTTTCAAAAACAAAACCTTCATTTTGCTCAATTTATGTGTGCCTGGCAATACTCTCAAACCGCCATTCTCGAAAGGACAATCGTCCAAATGAGTCCCGATATTGAGCATTTTCAAGATTTTTTGACCCAAAAACAAATCACGTGGGCTATCGGTATGCCAACCCATTTGTGAAAATTTACTATTATCCTGATTGATATAATGGTTGAATACCAAACCATCTTTTTCTACCTCCGCAATACGGTTATTATTGGGTTCTAATAAAGTCAAAAGTGCCTTCAAACGTGGGTCTTGCAGATATTGATGTAATATTTCACTATGTGTCGAAAGAAAACACATTCGTTGAATCATCGTATTTCCTGCTGGGTCTTTTCCAAACTTCAATGGGGTACCATTCATTTTCTCAATACCCTTATCAACCCATTCTTTTTCAACACGATGCGCCTCGTTCAGAAACAATTTGACCGTTTCTTTTGATAAAAAGTTCTTAAAATGTAAAAAACCATACTCATTAAAGAAAGCACGTTGCTCGTCGGTAATCTGTTCGCCGAGCGTAAAGGTCTTACCTTCAAATTTATTACCCATATCTTTAAGCATTTAGCATATTTTGTTTCAGGTCAAACCCTAAGCTTTTGGCGACTAGCATTGCGTCAAAGGCTTAGGGTTCATCACCCAATTTTACATATAATTCAAGTCGTTGTTTTTCTTCAACTTAATAATGTGCAAGGCATTCAATAATAAAATCACAGGATATGTAGGGTCAAACTCATGCCATTTTACGCCGAAGTTGGCACGACCACCCAATTTGTGGTGATTGTTGTGATACGACTCACCCATCATCAAAAAGTCAAATGGAAGCAAGTTTTTAGCTGTATCATTTACTTTAAAGTTGATATATCCATATTTGTGAGCAAACCAGTTTATAATTACGCCATGCACAGGTCCCATCAAATAGTGAATTGGCAACAAAGCGTACTCCCAAGGAGAAGTAGCAAATTTCATATAGAACAAGGTATAAAGCGTACCCCAGAAAATACGCATTAACCATTGGTCACCCAATTTTTCCAAAAACATCCAGTTAGGTACATTCTTTTTGAATTTTGGGTCAATGTCTGCTCTATCGTACAATACGTCGTTATAAATTTTCTTGGTCTTCCACATCATATCAAACAAGTTGTTTGAATAGCTTGGCGAATGAGGGTCATTTTCGGTATCGGCATACGCATGGTGCAAACGGTGCATAATACCATAAGCTTTTGGACTCAAAAAAGAAGAGCCTTGCGTAATCAAGGTAAAAACATAGAAGAATTTTTCCCACCCTTTTGACATCGTAAACATCTGATGCGCCGCATAACGATGCAAGAAGAATGTTTGCGAAAATAAGGACAGATACCAGTGTGCTACAAAAAATAATAAAATTGCCATGTAATTGGGATTTATAGATTAGGTAAATGTTTGACTAATACAGGTAAAAAATGCTCAGAAAGCCAGCAGGCGAGCCAATGCTCACAACACGGTACAAGGAAAAAATCGAATTTCCGATGAGCTTTTTTACACTATCCTTAGCCAAACCATTACGAATTTGGAACAAAATTAATAGACTAGCTAGCCTATAGAGTTGACAAAAATCATTGCTTAAACTGATTTTTGCCACGCAAAATCATCCCCACCGAGGCAATAATCACCATGGTAGATGAACTCATTGGCATTAGAATGGCCGCCACCACAGGGTGCAAAGTGCCAGAGGCTGCAAAGGTCAAACCTACGAAGTTGTAAATCAGGGATACGACAAAACTGAACTGAATCAGACGCAAAGCGTATTTGCTATATTTGAAAATAGCGGTAAACTTATGCAATGAATTGGCCTCCAAAATACCATCACTAGAAGGAGTAAAATTGAGAGTATCGTCAGTAATGGCTATCCCAACATTTGATTGTTTTAAGGCGCCAGCGTCGTTGAGCCCATCACCCACCATAACTACTTTTTTACCTTGAGCTTGTAGTTTTTTAATAAAATCAAGTTTTTCTTGTGGGGTACAATTAAATTTCAAATTGCTTTCATCCGAAAACCAACTCTTCAATTGATTACGCTCGGCTTCATTGTCGCCCGATAGCAAATAGGTATGATAGGTTTTACTGAGCTCTCTAATTTGACTCTCTATATCGGCACGATAATGATTTGGCAACGAAAAGTAGCCAATATATTCATGGTCGATTTTGAGATGCGCCACACTGGCATTGAAGCCTTTTTCTGGCTTTCTGCCTTCAGGATTTACGAACTCAAACGAGCCTAATTTGATTTGGTGGTTTTCATACAATCCCTTCAAACCTTGCCCTGTGATTTCTTGGAAATTTTCTATTTCCAAAAAAGTAGGCTCAGGATACAAATATTTGATTTTTTGTGAGATGGGGTGCGTTGAATTTCGTACCAAGGACGATACCAACATTTCTTCAAACTGACTCAAGGGGCGCTGACTATGAAAAGTTGGCAAACTTCCTTCCGAGGTTGTTAAGGTTCCTGTTTTATCAAAAACAATGGTATCACATTGCGCCATAGCCTCGATAATATCAGCATTTTTGAGATAAAAATTCTGTTTACCCAAAATTCTCAAACCATTTCCCAAAGCAAAAGGATAACTCAACGACAACACACACGGACAAACTACAATCAGAATAGCAGTAAAAGCATTGATTACTTTTGAAGGCTCGTGGAAATACCAATAAATCGAAACACAAGCAGCAATAGTCAATACCGAAATAGTGTAGTACTTGCCTACTAAATCTGAGAAGGTTTTGATTTTGGAATCTTGGCTTTTTTGAAAAGTGTCATTGTTCCATAATTGGGTCAAGTAACTTTGGGAAACCTCCTTCAATACTTCCATTTCGAGTGTCTCCCCTACCTGACGACCCCCTGCATACAAGAAATCGCCTACTTTTTTAGCTTCCAATGCCGATTCACCCGTTACGAAACTGTAATCTATTTGTGCATTGCCTTTGTACAGAAATGAGTCAGCAGGGATGAGTTCGCCATTTCTTACGAGGATTTTATCTCCTTTTTTCAAAGCATTCAAGGATATAGGCTCTTCTTTTCCTTGTGTTAATCGAGTAACAGCCAGTGGAAAATAGGATTTGTAATCCCTTTCAAATGACAAAAAACTATAGGTTTTTTGTTGAAACCATTTACCTATCAACAAGAAGAATATCAAGCCAGAAAGTGAATCAAAATAGCCAGCTCCATCCAATACAATCACCTCATAAGTACCTCTAAAAAAAGCAACCAAAATCCCGAGAAGAATCGGAAAATCGATATTGATAATACCTTTTTTGAGACTTTTATACACCGAAACAAAATAGTCTGAGCCCGAATATGCCACCACAGGAATCGATAGTGCCATACTCAACAAACCAAAAAGCTTTTTGTACATCATGTCGTCCAAACCCAAGTATTCTGGAAAACTAAACAACATAATATTACCTGCACAAAAACCTGCTACACCGATTTGCGTTAGTAGTTTTTTGTATGAAGGCTTATTTTTTTCCTTCACAACATCGTTCAAGCTAATCAGTGGTTCGTAACCAACCGAAGTCAACATTTCAGCTAGTTGGCGTAGTGTCAGCTCTTCAGGATTGAAAGTAATCGCCACTTGTTTTTTCAAAAAATCAACTTTTGATTGCTTTACACCCTCATGAAGTTTGTACATATTCTCTAAGAGATACAAACAAGATGAGCAGTGAATCGAAGGTATATAGAAGCTGATTTTGGCAATTTTGTCACTTCTAAAATCTAGTAATTGATTAGTTATCTCTGTATTATCCAAAAACTCAAAATGAGCCATTTGAGGACTATTACCCGACATTTGTTCTATGTCGTAGTAATTACAAAGATTATTTTGGTCAAGAATTTCGTAAACAGTTTTGCAACCTTCACAGCAAAAATATTTCTCCTCGATATGTATGTGGGTGTCTGGGCAATCATTACCACAATGGTAACACACCAGAGCCTCGTCAGTAAGCGTTTCCATAGCCTCTACAATTTTTTCCAAAATTTGCCTCTGACCACGGAAGTAAATATGAGTAAGGTGATTTCAAAAACTGATAAAACTCATATTTTCCGATACTGACCTTTTGCAACTTCGCAGAGTGATATTTATCAATCTAATCAGTGTTATATATGAAACCGCAAGCACCACATTGTCAAAGTTGCCAATTCAAAGATAGTTCGCTCTTCAAACAGTGCCATCTTCATGAGTTGGAAGAACTGAATGAAAGCAAATGTTTTAACTCATATAAAAAAGGACAGGTAATCTTTCATGAAGGAAATAGACCGCTGGGTATTTTCTGCGTATATAGCGGTAAGGTAAAGGTAAGTAGAATGGGATCTGACGGAAAAGAGCAGATTATCAGGCTAGCCAAAAAGGGTGATACCTTAGGTTATCGCTCGCTGATAGACAATACTAAATATACCGCCTCGGCAATTGCCTTGGACGAAACAGAAGTATGCTTTATTCCTGCAGCAGAGTTCAATAAATTGGTAGATGAAAACGTAAAAGTTTCGACCGATTTGATGAAAATGCTCGCTCGTGCCTTGGGCGATACGCAAGACAAGCTGATTCACCTAGCCATGAAACCAGTTCGCGAGCGATTAGCAGAGGCTTTACTGCTTTTGAAAAGTACTTATCAAGAAGAAGGTAAAAATCCATTCTCTATTTCGATTTCTAGAGAAGACCTCTCGTCGATTGTTGGCACAGCCAAAGAAACGGTCATTCGCTTTTTATCAGAATTTAAAGAAGACGGCATTATTACTACGCATGGTAGTGAAATTACAATTTTGAACCCAGAGAAATTAGTAAAAATTAGCAGTATGTACGACTAATTTTTATGTCAGCTTGCCCAGTGACTATTATCATTTCAGGGGCTTGCAATCTCGCCTAATTTAGCCAACTCATAGCAAGCAAAGAAACAATGAGAGAAACGGAACGTAAAATTTTAGCGAGTGGTATAGAATTAAGTTTCAAAGAAGGTGAGTATTTGTATAGAAAAGGACAAGACGCTGAATTTGTATTTTACTTAAAAGACGGTGCTTTTGAACTCCGAGACGAACATAACAAACCCATTGTTATCGATGGTTTTAGATGTTTTTTGGGTTTAGAAGAAATGCTTTCAGATAAAAAACATCGTTATGGCGTAAAGGTTCTTTCTAGTGCACATGTACTAGTTTTCGAAAAATCCTTACTCAATACCCTTATTTATGAATATGAATTAGCCCAGAGATATTTCATGCTGAAGATGTGTGACTATTTGGCTTTTCATGAAAAAGTATACGAATAAGCGTTGAATTCATTTTTTTCAACCTTCACAAACTCAATCATAATTGCCAGTATTTCAACAGGTTGAACACAAAATCTTTTTTCAATCTTGACTGCTTTCATTTGAAAAGATGATTTTTGTCATGTTTTTAAATTCGGAAAAACTCCAACTTTACTTCATCTCTAAGAGATAACCATTTTAAACTGATGTTTTTCCATTAAATCTATAAAAGTCATGAAGAAGATACTTGTGCCCACTGATTTCTCTGAACTTTCGTTAGCAGCATTAGACGTAGCAGCTATGTTTGCTCGCGCAACATCAGCCGAAATTGTTTTATACCATAAAGATTTTATCATATTACCCAATATTGATTTTATAGAAGCTCCTATTTCAACATATGATGTAGAAACTAACGAGGCTATTCATAATCAAACACAAAAGCAATTGGAAACTATCATCCAATCGCCTAAATATGATGGAATTAGCATTGTGATATACAATACAGATGATTACGAAGAATTAGGCGAAGCCATTTCTGAAAGAACCGATATTGACCTCATCGTGATGGGTTCGGAAGGTGCTTCTGGTTGGAAGGAGTTTTTGGATGGTTCTAATTCAGAAAGCGTGGTAAGACATGCCAATTGTCCTGTTTTAGTAATCAAAGAGCCGATTTTGACATTCTATCCTCGCAAAGTAATGTTTGCAGTAGATTTTGAAACGCCATTTGATGATAAACTCATCAAAACGCTAAGTCATGAAATCGAACAAACGTATGTGGTTTATGTAAACACATCAGACGGTTTTGAGGATACCAGAACAATCAACGAGAAAATGGCGGCTTTTGAAAAAGAGCATAATCTTACTGAGCATGAATTTGTGATTTATAACGATTATAGTGCAAGCAACGGCGTTATTCATGCGGCCGAGGATTTACAGGCAGACTTAATTGTAATGTCGACCAAAGCTCGTTCTGGTTTGAGTCATTTCTTGTTTGGTAGCGTTACCGAAACAGTTATAAATCATTCGAGTATTCCAGTACTTGCCACTTTAGCAAAACATTAATTAAACCGTTAGACTTTCTTTTTGTCGAACAAATAAGATTCCTGAAAAGGTATTTCGACAAAAACGAAAGTTACTTATATCAGGATTTTACCAACAATTTAATAGCTCAGACTTCTGAAATATTCTTTTGAAGAATCAAAAACTGATATGCATTTTTTGAATTTATGATGTCATGAGCCATGAAAAAGGCGTAGAAGCTTTCGTTTCTACGCCTAATTTTTTGCTCTATGCTTTTCTAATTTCTCAGATTGGAAAGCTTTTTCTCATCGATAATCGTAATTTCACTACCACTAATTTCGATCAATTTATCGGCTTTAAATTCACTCAAGGTTCGAATCAGTGACTCGGTAGCAGTGCCTACAATGGATGCCAAATCGTCTCTCGAAATTTTCATGGTAAATCTCGTACTTTCTTCTGCTTTGTATTTTTTCTGCAATAACAAAAGACCATCCGCTACACGCTTGCGAAGCGAATTGTAGGCCATGCCTAACAAATAGGTTTCTTTATCGGCAATATTATTCGCCAGCAATTTGATAAACTTATTGGCAACTTGCTGATTTTTAGACAACAGCTCCATAAAATCCCCTCTTGGGATACCAATAATTTGAGAGTCTTCCAATGCCTCCGCAGTTTCTTGATAATCTGTATTTTCGATGATGGCAATATGTCCAAAAAAATCACCCTCATTGTACAGACCTGTCACAAACTCTTTTCCATCACGATTGGTCTTGTAAGTCTTAATTTTTCCTGATTTCAAGAAATAAAACTTAATAGGTTCGTCGCCTTCAGAATATATAATCTGTTTTTTCTTCAAAGTCGACACCTTTCTATCTGAGGATAAATCCGTTAAGTCTCGGTATTTGTTAGCCTCTGAATATAATTCCTCCAAATGCTCATGAGCCACCTTGCCTGCACCCTGTAAAAGTTGCTCGACCTTTTTCAAACGACTTTCGATAGCATTCAATAATTCTATTTCGTGAAATGGCTTTGTCAAATAGTCATCAGCGCCCATTTCCATACCTTTTCTAAAGTCAGTACGTTCTGTTTTAGCCGTGAGGAAAATAAATGGAATACCTTGTAAATCAGGATTTTGATTGAAAATATGTAACACGCCATAACCATCAAGCACGGGCATCATAATATCACAAATTACAATATCAGGACGATTTTGAATGGCTTTTTCAACTCCATCTTTACCGTTGACAGCGGTAATTACTTCGTAGTTAGCCAATTCGAGAATCTCGGCGGTTGTTTCTCTGATGTCATCACTGTCTTCGATAAGTAATATCTTTTTCATAAAGTTTAATTGTTGTGTTAAGATAAGTTTTAACAAATGATTTATATTGAACGTTGAGGTAAAATCTGCTTTAGTGCTGAGAGATGAGTTACGAATGTGGAGTTTTATTCATCTCCCACTCCGCACGATTCTTTGATGTAAAGAGCCTAAGGAAAGGTCTAATCATGCTAATTCTAACTGCACAGTTACCGTTGTTCCTTCATTGAGTTTACTCGAAATACTCACTTTTCCTCCCAGCAACTCTGTATATTTAGCAACAATATGCAAGCCTAGTCCAGTACCTTGAATATTGGTAACATTCACGCCTCTAAAGAATCGGTCAAACAAATGTTTTTGGTCTTCCTCCGAAATACCGATTCCTTCATCTTGTACACTCAAGACAAAATGAGAAGATGATTTTTCAGTTCTAATCGTAATGCATGAACTCTCACCTGAAAACTTAATCGCATTGGAACATAAATTGATGATGATTTTTCGCAGTAAAGATTTGTCAGTAATAAACTCGTTTTCACCCGAATGTTCAAAGCGTAAATTTTGATTTTTCTTAAGTAAATTACTTACATCGGCCAAGGTATCATTCACCAGTTCAGGAATTTCAACTAGAGCCAAATGCGCCTCAATTTTTCCTTCTTCAAGTTTTCCAACGGATAAAAATTCTTCTAAAATATCCGTTAAATTGCTTACAGCCGACTTGATACGATGAAGGTGTTTTTCACGCTTTTCTTGCTCTTCAGTTTTGGGATATTTAGCAATGAGCGATGCTGAAGAGAGTATGGCAGTCAGTGGAGTTCTAAATTCGTGTGAAGCCATAGCAACAAAACGAGATTTTAGTTCGCCCAATTCTTTTTCTTTACTTAAGGCTAATTCAAGTTCTTGTTTTGACTCCTCCAAATCCTTTAGCGTTTCTACCAGTGCATTCGTGCGATTCATGACCTCCTGTTCGAGACTTTCATTGAGTTTTTTAATCTCTTGGTTTTTCAGAATCATCTCCATTTCGATTTTTTTCTTGTACGTAATATCGTTTATAAAGGAGATAAAATACTGATTACCATTTTGTTCGAAAAAGCTTAAACTAATTTCCACCGAAAACAAAGTGCCATCTTTTTTACGAGCTTTCAAATCCAATCCAATACCCATTGGGCGAATTTGAGGTTTGTGTAAATATTTTTCGGTATGTTGACGATGCGTCTCAGATAAGGCGGTTGGTAGCAAGGTTTCGATGGGCATTCCAAGTAGCTCATTCGTCTCATAACCAAACAAAGCATTAGCATATCGATTAGTCAATACAATTTTGCTACTTTTATCCATCATCACGATACCCATAGCGGCGTGCATGAATAAGGCCTCAAAACGCGCCTCTCCTTCCGAAAATTGAATCTGGGTATGTTTTTCAGACTGTATATCTGACAAATTTACTAACCAGTGACCTTTGGCTGTATCAGGCTCTTGCAGTAATTTTACCCGAATGCGTCCCCAAAACTTGGTACCACTCGGACTGGTAAAACTATCGTCAATACAAAACTCCGCCGAAGTTTTTAGGTGCTCCGATACCTGAAGTTCCCATTGAATAAGGCTTTCATTGTTACGAAGACCCTCCAAGAAAAAGTCATTAGCTTGCTCCAGATTATCTAACTCAAACATTTTCAAACCTGTTTTATTGAGATAGACGAACTTGTGCGTATCTGGATTGTAGATTCCAACAAAAAGCGGGCTATTCTCCAAAGCAACGTGACAGAGTTGTTGGTCTAAGGAAGTACAGTTCATAGGTATGATGGCTTTGTTTCGTCATAAATGATACCCTTACTTTTTGTAAATTCTTCATTTTGCGGGGAGAATCATCTGTAAGTAGGTATCTGTCAAAAATAGTGGATTCGAATAAATTGTAGTTCTTCGATTATTCAAATCATTCTGGGTAAATTTACATGATAATGCCGATATTTTCCTGAAAAAATGAAAAAAATCACCTTCTTTACTTCTTGCCTTGCAATTCTTTTAATGGGAATTCTCAGTTATTTTTTCTGGAATGAACATCAAGAAGAAATTGCACTGATGATCAATATCAAGAAAGGTTTACCACATATTACAAAAGATAATTTTTCTAAGTCAGATTCTTGTCTGTGGCTATGGAACTCCAATACAACACTTTACAAAGTTTGTGCAGATCAACATGGCAATACAAACATTGGATATGGTTCAAGAAATTGGAGACAAAAGTTCAAGGCAATACCTAGCAAGATGTACTTTTCAGACGGCGATTTCAACCTAAACGATTTCCCTGAAATCTATTTGTTCGGTCTCACACCTCATGGGTACGTGGTACAGGCCTATGAATTTCAACATGAGACTTTAAAATCCTTTGTCCTACCTCCGCTCATGGGAACTCTTCAAATTGAGTATCGTGGCTGTGATACCTTATATTTTGAGAAGAACTTTTTGGTACGTCAATTTTCAACGAATTCGGGGCAAAAAGCCTGCTATTACGAACTTATGCCTAACTTGCAGTTCGAACTTCGATTTACGAAGACTCTTTAATTACTTCATCAAGATTTATGAATTACCAAATTAGAAAAGCAAATTTGGAGGACAGCGCATGCCTCTCATCACTTTGCAAAAGTATTTACGTTGAACATTATCTTCATTTATGGCTTGAGGGAGGAAAAGAATGGTATCTTGAGAAATCCTATGCCGAGCAGGTTATATTATCCGAAATAGCGTATCCCAATTCAGATTATTTTCTTCTTTTGGTGGACACCACACCTGTGGGGTATTTGAAGGTAAACTATGATTATTCAGAAAAAAATAGCGCTCTGGAGGTAGAAAGAATCTATTTTCATCAATCACACAAAGGACTTGGACTAGGTCGTAAATTGATAGAATTTGCATTTGAGTTAGCTCAACAACGAGGGAAAGAAAGTGTCATTCTGAAAGCAATGGATAGTAGTGTAGATGCCATTGGCTTTTATCATAAAATCGGTTTCCAACAAATTGGCACACTTGTTTTAGAAGATTTTGAGTTGATGAAACCAGCGTTCAGAGGAATGGTCATTTTAGAATATTGTCTTTAAAAGAAAACCCTTGCTATACTTAGCGTATTGACAAGGGTTTGTGTTTTATTTACTCCTATTTTCCTCTAGTCTGTAAGTTACCATTTTTTGAATCAAATCAAAAGGAATCTCCTGATTTAAAGGAAATTGTATGGAACCCTTAGCCCATTTATAAGGCCCTAACTCTGATTCAAAATGTTTTATTCCTGAGCCCGTCGGATAAAATCCTATATGATTTTTATAGGCGGCAAAATAGACCAATACGCCTTTGTACTTGTATGCGGGCATATTGTAGCTAATGCATTCTTGAGCCTCTGGGGCAGTTTCTTTGATTAAATCTCGAATTTGACCTACGATTACTTGAACCTCCTCAGGAAACTGAGACTCATATTCGTCGACACTCAAAAACCTATGCTTTTCCATCCTCCAGTTTGTGGTAGTAAAAATAAGAAACCAACAAAATAGCTAGAACGATCAAAGGAAAAAACGCTTCACCGCCTATGCCATCCACAGCGGCATGACTAATACTGGCAAAAAGGAAGTCAAAAACAAAACCTGCATAAGCCCATTCTTTTAATCGCTTGGGGACTTGTGGAATAATCAGTGCCAAAGTTCCTAAAACTTTGAATACGACTAAGGCATTTCCAAAATACTCAGGATAGCCCAAACGTTTGATTCCTTCCTTCGCCAATTCGGTTTGAGAAGTTAGCGCTGGCATAACTCCTTCAAATAGAAAAATTAAGGTAGTGGTAACCCAGAAAATAATTTTGTCTTTTTTCATGTTAAATAAAGAGAAATTAAGTGTTTGTGCGGTATTGCGAGTTAGTAGTGTACGAGGAATTAAAAATCTATATCGGATATTGGATTGCGGAAGTATAACCTACTTTCTTTAACCCAATTCTGTATAATAAAGGTAATCTTCAATATTTCCGAAATCAGCAATCCCAAATCTGAAATAGTTTGAAAAGAGTTGCCCTCCAAAAATCACTATCCCCTTTTTGCCTATCCCCTATCAATTACTGTTTCATTGCTAAAAACTCCTCCATATCCATCCAGCCAATTTCCCAAATATGCCCATCGAGGTCATTATAGGCGCGACCGTACATAAAGCCGTAATCTTGTGCTGGTCGAGCTTCTGTTCCTCCTGCGGACAAGGCTTTTTCCAAAATAGTATCAACCTCTTCTCTGCTTTCTGTATCGAGCGCAATCAGAATCTGAGAAGTTTCGTGTGCATTAGGAATCTGCTTTGGTGTAAAAGTCTGAAATCTAGCTTCTTCCAACAACATTACAAAAATATTTTCAGAAATAATCATGCAAGTAGCCTGATCGTCAGTAAACTGAGGGTTAAATGTGTATCCGATTTGAGTAAAAAACTCAATTGATTTTTGGAGATTTTTTACTGGTAGATTTAAAAAGATTTTAGAAGCCATACGATTTTTGTTTTTGAATATGTTTTATCAGAAAACTTAAATTTCTTTTCTTTTTTGACAAAATTAGCGACTACAAAATTTAGCCACATATAGTAAATACGACAAAAAAAGGTTGTTTACGACAACATTAATTTTTACATTTGTAAGTAAACAAAAACCTTACTTTAAACCTAAACATCATGAAAAAAGTAGCCATTCTTGTACCAGAAACTGCTGTAATAGAAGCAGTTGCCGACCCTCGCTATATTCTACTTGCTGTTAATCAATTTCTTTCTCAGGCAGGTCAGCCACCCTTGTTTGAGGTGCAGTTAGTCGGACAAAGCAAAGAAGTGAGAGTCGCCAATGGCGTGTTTTCTATACATACCGATGTAGTAATCGAAGATGCCCAAAAACCTGACTTAATTATCATTCCAGCATTGAGTGGAAACTTGCAGGATGCTATTTCTCTTAATCAATCCTTTTTACCTTGGATTCGTCAAAACTATCAGGAAGGTACCGAGGTGGCAAGTTTGTGTTTGGGAGCATTTTTATTGGCATCAACAGGACTTCTCAATGGCAAATCTTGTTCAACGCATTGGCTATTTGCTAACGATTTCAGAACCATGTTTCCTGAGGTAACCTTGATGGACAATCGAATAATTACAGAACAAAACGGTCTTTATTCGAGCGGGGGCGCCAACTCGTATTGGAACCTTTTATTGCATTTAGTCGAAAAGTATAGCAGTCGAGAATTAGCAGTGTTGGCGTCTAAATTTTTTGTCTTGGATATCAATCGTAAAAGTCAGTCCTCTTTCAGCATTTTTCATGGACAAAAAATGCACGACGATACCGTCATAAAGTCAGTACAAGAATTTATTGAGGAGCATTTCGAAAAAAGAATTACGATTGAAGAATTAGCGGCACAACACAACCTCGGTCGACGGACTTTTGAAAGGAGATTTAAAAAAGCCACCAATAATTCAGTAATCGAATATGTTCAGAGGGTAAGAATAGAAGCAGCAAAAAAAGCCTTAGAAAATGGTCAAAAAACAATCACAGAGGTGATGTTTGATGTTGGCTACAGTGATACCAAGGCATTTAGAGATGTTTTCAAAAAGATTACAGGGCTGTCACCAACGGATTATAAACAACGATATGAAAAAATAGGCATTGAATAACTATCTCAGTATGAAGAAACAACGCTGGTATCTTCATACTGAAACTTTATAGCATCAACTTCTATTCCTCCAAGAACTTAAGGATCTCATTTGAAAACTCTACGGTTCGGTAAGTTCCGTTATGGTCTCCTTTCACAATGGACAATTTTGCATTTTTGAAAAATCCCTGAAGAACTTTCGGATCGCCATTATCCAAATCGGCATCACCGTTAATAACCATTGCTTTACCTTTAAAATTTGCCAGTGCTTTGGGCGAAGTCGAGGGTTGATAACGTTGTAAATAACCTAACACCAAGGTATCCGCCCCAATTGATTTGGCATACTTTACAGCACCTTGCGCATCAGGATATAAATACGCTTTCCCTAGAAAAGCCTCCTCAAACATTTTTCTTCTATCCCAATCTGGATTGGTAAAATGCTGACCTATTCCTCCCAGCACTACTTTTTTGACTTGTTTATCCAAGCTCAATAGTTTAGCGGCGATAATTGCCCCTCTTGAATAGCCTACCACTGTATAATCTTTGATTTGCAACGATTTTATCAATGCCATCATATCTTTGGTTTCGGCATTATTTTGATAAAACTTTTCCTCATGAGGCTTGTCAGATTTTCCATTACCTCGCATATCTGGCACAATCACACGGTAGCCCTTAGCAATCAAATCTTTATATAATTGTGTTCGACGCCAATTAGCACCTGTATTGATAAATCCATGTAATAAAAGCACGGGATTGCCTCGACCAGTATCTTCATAGGCAATTCGTTGATGATCAAAGGAATCGAAATAATGGATAGTTTGTGCTTTTAACGAAAAGCATGAGATGAAGGTAATTAGGAGTATTATAGGTTTCATAAGAAAGAGAGACAGTTTTATAGAAAATGAAAAATCGTCAGACACTCAGTTCAAAAAGAAATAACTCATCGTTGTGCATTTTAATTTTATCTACCTTAACAAGACCTATTTTTTCCAATAATTTTTGTGAAGCATAGTTTTCCAAATTAGTAATAGCTTTGATTTTTTTAAGAGAAAAATCTTCAATGGCGGCCTTCAATATCCTTGAAGCGGCCTCAAAACCGTAGCCTTTTCCTTCATATTCAGGAAAAAATGCAAAGCCGATGTCGATACCCTCCAAGCCTTCGCGGTCATACAAGCCACAACTTCCTATTTTTACACCATCTTCCTTACGAATCACGGTATAATTACCATAGCCGAGTCGCTCGTATTGATACAAAATTCGAGTCTTAATATAGTGTAGGGCATCCTCCCTATTTTGGACATTTCTATCGCCAATAAATTGTAGCCATTTAGGAGTATTTAACAAAGCCAAAATAAATTCGGCATCTTCAAGGTCTGTCGGTTTTAAGATTAACCGTTCTGTTTCAAATGTTTTGTACATTGGGGGTTGAAAAAGGTAAGTAAGTTAGTATGCAATATAAAATTTAATTTTTGAGATTTCGGCTTTCAGCTAGGGGCATTCGGTAAAAAATATATCTAATGTTACTAAAGACCAATTTAAAAATCCTGATTACTGAACAAAACAAGAAAGTGTTATTCAGATGTATCGACTTTTTCACCGAATTTTGTAAAAACAATTTTAAACAGGCAAAAAATGAATCTAGGACTAAGTCTTGAATTAGAAAAATCTATTTTTTGCTGTAATAAATTAACACTCTTTGCCTTTTGGCGGTTGCCTTGTGCCTAAACAAAACCTTTTAACATGAAAAAAATCAACTTCGTTCTCAAAACTGGTTTGGAAAATCAGGCAAAGACGGATTTATCTACCGAGCTTGGATGAAAAACCAAGGGATACCTTCCGATTTTTTTGAAGGAAAACCTGTCATTGGTATCTGTAATACTTGGTCAGAGCTCACTCCTTGCAATGCCCATTTCCGTGACCTTGCCGAAGCCGTCAAAAAAGGCGTTCTTGAAGCAGGTGGCTTCCCTGTCGAATTTCCAGTGATGTCTCTTGGCGAAACGCTCATCAAACCTACCGCCATGCTCTATCGCAATTTGGCAAGTATGGATGTCGAGGAATCTATCAGAGCCAACCCAATCGATGGCGTCGTATTGCTTTGCGGTTGCGACAAAACCACCCCTTCGCTGGTTATGGGAGCTTGTAGCGTAGACTTGCCTACCCTAGTCATTTCGGGAGGTCCGATGATGAAAGGAAAATGGAAAGGCAAAGACATAGGAACTTCAGACGTTTGGCGATTTGCGGAGGCATACAAACTAGGAGAATTATCCCAAGAAGAATTTGTGGAAGCAGAAGCCTGCATGGCTCGTACACAAGGTCACTGCGCTGTGATGGGAACAGCCTCCACGATGGCGACTATGGTCGAAGCTTTAGGTTTATCCTTGCCCAACAATGCGGCTATTCCAGCGGCAGATGCGAGAAGAAAAGTAATTTCTCAACTTTCGGGCAGACGTATTGTCGAAATGGTGCAGGAAAATTTGACCTTAAGTAAAATACTGACCAGAGAGGCATTTGAAAATGCCATCAAAGTCAATGCAGCAATTGGTGGCTCTACCAATTTTGTGATTCACCTTTTGGCTATTGCAGGTCGTATTGGCGTCGATTTAACTATTGATGATTTTGATAAACTTTCTCAGGATATTCCACTATTGGCAAACCTTCAACCTTCTGGGGAGCATTTTATGGAAGATTTGTATTATGCTGGAGGCTTGCCTGCTGTCATGAAACAAATGCTGGAGCATTTACACCAAAATACGATTACCGTAAATGGAAAGACTGTTGCCGAGAATGTTAAACAGGCTGAAATTTACAATTCAGAAATTATAAGTTCTTTAGAAAACCCTTTTAAGCCCAATTCTGGAATTGCCGTTGTCAAAGGAAATTTGGCACCCAACGGCGCTGTCATCAAACCATCTGCCGCAACTCCTACTTTGATGAAACATCGAGGGAGAGCGGTAGTTTTTGAAAATATAGAAGACTATCATGCCAAAATTGATCATCCTGATTTGGAGATTGATGAAAACTCGGTGATGGTTCTCAAGAATGTAGGTCCCAAAGGCTATCCCGGCATGGCGGAAGTAGGCAACATGAGTTTGCCCAAAAAGATATTAGAAAAGGGTATTAAAGATATGGTTCGTATTTCGGATGGCAGAATGAGTGGCACGGGTTTTGGCACGGTTGTCCTTCATGTATCGCCCGAGGCTGCGGATGGCGGTACTATTGCGCTGGTTCAAAATGGTGACTGGATATCCTTAGATGTAGACAATCGTAGTATTACCTTAGAAGTTTCTGAGGAAGAGCTTGACAATCGACGGAAAAATTGGGTGGCACCCAATCTAAACATCAATCGCGGATATGTAAACTTATACATCAATAACGTCGAGCAAGCACATTTGGGAGCAGACATGAGCTTTTTGAAAGGGAAATCTGGCAGTGAAGTTGCCCGTGATTCGCACTGATTTATTTTTGAGTGAATGTGTGTTTGAGTGATTTAGTGATTATTCTAGAATCTATTTTTAAATAATCACTAAATCTCAATTCACTCAATTAGGGTTAAAAGCCATTAATGCCAATGTCCTCTACCTCTTCCACGGCCACGTCCTCGTCCAGGTTTTTCTACAACAATAACCTCCCTTGGCTGTTGAACTACTACCGTTCTTCGTGGACGTCTATCAACAACCACCGTTCGGGTGGGCGTTACACAACTGGCTAAAAAGGCCATTGAAAAAATTACAAATAGGCTCAATATTGTTTTCATAAGGATTATAATTCAGAAATTAAAAAATCAATTATCTAATTTTAAAACGGTCAAAGTAACCTCAGATTTTGTCAAATAAGAGTAATTGAGTAAGTGGTTACGATAAGATACCCGTTACCTATTTGAGATTTCTAATTTCTGAAATAAGGATTATACCTTAATTTTTAGTAAAACATGATGCATGGGAGTTATTTATTCTTCCGACATTCCTAAAACTTATTCTGGTAATATCTTTCCATAAAATGATTTTTTCGACAACTTTGTCGCTTTAATTTTTGTTACAAAATCACTCATTTTCTGTAAAACCGAGGGAATGGCTTTTGTCCTTCCTTTAAGCCCCTTTTAAAAACTATTTAAAAATGAACAGACGTCATTTTATCAAAAACAGCTCATTGGCAGGTCTCGGACTGGCTTTTTATTCAAACACCTCTTACGGTGCAACAGACTTCCCAAGCGTACGTGTTAGCGCCGACAAAAGAAACTTTTCAAGTCCAGCGGTAGAAGAAACTATCTCACGCTTAAAATCAAAAATCAAAGACCCAGAATTAGCATGGTTATTTGAAAACTGTTTTCCCAATACTTTGGATACAACTGTTCATTACAAAGTTGAAAACGGTAAACCAGACACCTTCGTAATCACTGGCGATATTGATGCCATGTGGCTACGCGACAGTACAGCGCAAGTTTGGCCTTATTTACCTCTTGCCAAAAAGAATGAAGATATTCGCAAATTGTTGGAAGGCGTCGTACGTCGTCAAGCAAAATGCCTTTTGATTGACCCTTATGCCAACGCATTCTATGCTGAAAAAGGCAATAGCGAGTGGACTAAAGATTTAACAGATATGAAACCTGAACTCCATGAGCGTAAGTGGGAATTAGATTCTGTTTGTTACACCATCCGTTTGGCATATCATTATTGGAAAACCACGGGCGACACCTCTGTTTTTGATGCTGATTGGTCAAAAGCGATGAAAGGCGTTTTGAGAATTTGTAAAGAACAACAACGTAAAAATAGCAGAGGAAGCTACAAATTTGGACGTAATACCTTCTGGTCGACTGATACGGTGCCTGGCAACGGCTATGGCAATCCAACAAAGCCTATTGGTATGATTCATAGCATTTTCCGTCCATCCGATGATGCTACCATTTTCCCATTTTATATTCCTGCCAACCTTTTTGCAGTAGTATCTTTCAAACAGTTGGGAGAAATTGCTGAAACCATCCTGAAAGATGCAGCCTTTGCCCAAGAGTGTAAAGCATTATCCGCAGAAGTCAAAAAAGCAATTCAAGAAAACGCTATATATAATCATCCTACATTTGGTAAAATGTATGCTTTAGAGGTAGACGGTTTTGGTAACCATTTGTTACAAGATGATGCCAATGTTCCAAATTTGTTGGGCTTGCCTTACTTGGGAGCAGTGAACGTGAATGACCCTATTTATCAAAATACCAGAAAATTCGTTTTAAGTTCTTTCAATCCTTATTACTTTAAAGGAAAAGCAGCCGAAGGAATTGGTAGTCCGCATACATTGGTAGACAATATTTGGCATATTGGTTTGGTTATGCGTGCAATGACATCAACCAACGACCAAGAAATTGCAGCTCAATTGAAAATGATTAAAAATACGCACGCAGGCACTGGTTTCATGCACGAGTCTTTCGACAAAGACGATTCGTCGAAATTTACGAGAAAATGGTTTGCTTGGGCAAATACCCTTTTTGGTGAATTGATTTTAAAAATTGAAAAGGAAAGACCGCATCTATTGTAGGTAAGTATGAATTCTGAATTACGAGTTGTGAATTGTAATTTAGTGTTTTTCCTTTGAAAATTTTATTAGTAGAGACGCAATGATTGCGTCTTAAAAAGTATCATTTGAAAAATAGTATCATACCTGCATAATCACATATTTTAAGATTCGGATTACTCATCATGTTTTCATCAAAAAAGCGGTTGGAAAACAATTTCTGACCGCTTTTTTTGATAATACCGTGATAGATATGCGTAGGCTTAAGACGTAATCATTGCGTTTCTACTGCTTGAATACAAATTTTAAAACAATCACTAAATCGCTCACTCACAATTCACTCAACTTGTTCTACCCAAACTTTCATATTGAGTAATTCAGAACTACCAAATTGCGTAATTAGGGCAACATCTGTGGCATCTCTTCCGTAGGCAATCACAATCCTTCCACCAGTAGTACAATCCTGAACTGCATCAAATGCATACCATTTACCCCCCAAATACACCTCGAACCAAGCGTGCAAATCGATATACTTTAATTCCTTCACATAGCCAACTACCATTCTTGAAGGAATATTGATGCTTCGACACAGAGAAATCGCTAAATGCGTAAAATCACGACATACGCCTTTTTTCAAATCCAAAATATCTAAGGCAGTTGTACTTGACTCGGTTACACCATATTCATAGGCAATATTCTGATGAATCCATTCACTAATGGCAGTTACTTGTTCATATCCAGACCAAATTTTCTTGGTAATTTCAACGGCCAATCTGCCAATTACGGGGCTATCTGATTGACAATATCTGCTCGGGAACAAAAACTGTAAAGTATCACTTGGAAGGTTTTCAATCAATACATAAGCTGCTTGAGTATTCACATCTACATTGTCCGCAACCTCTGCCACTACCTCCGAACGAATAGTCACATTTCCAACGGGTAGTAACATACGTTGACATACATTTCCAAAGCAATCAATGTACTCTATAATTGGAGTATATGGGCTCAGAATTAGCCTATCCTCCTGTATAAATTGTCCCTCAGTACTCCTAGGACGCAACATTGTAACGACAGGTGTGGGCTCTTTAATTTGGTAAATAAACTCTGCTCCCGCTGATAATTTCATGAATTAGTTGTGTATTAGACGTGTTGATGAATGACCTATCTTAATTTGTGGTGAAATTGTGATAGGTTTATAGGGTTCTTCTACCTAAAAGAAGTAATATTGAGGGCTTAGCTCGTAAACAAATATAGCTAAAAATAAGGGTTATCTGAACTAGTTTTAGCTTTATTTCGTCGAAATATTAAACCTTAGTTATCTTTTAACACCATAATTAAAGTAATTTTCAAAATCAAATGGGAAGAATTGGCATTTGATAAACGCCAACTCACAAGATTCGATATTTCATATTATGACAAACTGGAATTTGCAGGGTAAAAAAGCCCTTATCACAGGAGGTACAAAAGGCATAGGAAAAGCCACCGCCACTGAGTTTTTGAAACTTGGCGCACAGGTTCTCATCATTGCAAGAAATGGCGATGAAATCCAAGAATGTATCAAAGAATGGAACATTTTAGGTTTTGAGGCACAAGGAATCGCAGCGGATGTAACCCAATCTGAAGACCGTGAAATGTATATTTTCCCTATCTTAAAAGAATGGGGCTCACTGGATATTCTCGTAAATAATGTGGGTACTAATATTCGAAAAGAATTTACTGAATATGAGCCCGAAGAAATCCAAAAGGTATTCGAAACCAATCTTTTTAGCGCCATCGCTATGACGCGACTATGTTTTGAGTTTTTGGAAAAAGGTCAAGATGCGAGTGTCATCAATGTAAGCTCAGTAGCGGCTTCGGTGGATGTTGCCTCAGGTACTCCATATGGCATGACAAAGGCGGCAGAACTGCAGTTTACCAGAAATTTGGCAGTAGAATGGGCAAAATATGGCATCCGTGTCAACGCGGTATCGCCTTGGTACACCAAAACCCCATTGACTGTCCCAGTACTTTCTCAACCTGACAGACTCAAAAAAATCTTGGATAGAACACCACTCAATCGTGTGGCAGAACCTGAAGAAGTCGCTTCAGCGATTGCCTTTTTTGCGATGCCTGTCTCGTCCTATATCACAGGACAGAATTTGGCCGTAGATGGAGGATTTTTAGCCAAAGGACTCTAGCGAGTTTTGAGTGATGAGTTTGGGGTGATGAATTAGTAAAGTATAAGAGCCATCCATTTCGGATATCGGATATTGGATTTCGGAAGTGTAAATTGCTATATTTTGAAAAAAATAAAAGTCTTTTTCTTTATTTCCGAAATCATAAATCTCAAATCTGCAAAAGTTTGAAATCCTTCGTACAGTCCTAGTTACGAAGTGTAATTTTAACTATTAATACTTTACATTCAACGTTTATTAAATTATCTCGTTTCCTTGATAAAAGCTCCGTAGGAGCTGATAAAAAGAGTGTTTACTGAAAAGAACTCTATTTTGTGCAATTGGCAAGGCTAACCATAACATAAAGTATTGATAATTAAATTCTTATATTCGAAACTCATAATTCAGTACTAATACTTAACTCATCACTCTCCTTTATTTATTACCACTTATTTTCATTTTTTATAATTCAACAACTAAACAATTTTTATGAGAAAACTTTCCTTTTATGCACTCTTACTGGGTATTCTTCCTAGTGTTGGGTACTCACAAAATGCGGCTAAACGTAACTTAAAACCGAAGGATGTCTATCAAATCAAATCGGTTTCTGATGCCAAAATCTCTCCAGATGGAGCTTGGGTATCTTATACATTAACCTCTGTCGATTCAGTTAAGAACAAAAGAAGCTCCGATGTATGGATGGTAAGCTGGGATGGAAAAGAATCTATTCAGCTAACCAACTCTCCTGATGGCGAATCCCAAGCCAAGTGGAGCCCCGACAACAAATACATTTCTTTTGTATCATCGAGAAATAGCTCAAATGGTAGTCAAATCTGGTTGTTAGACCGTCGTGGAGGTGAAGGCAAACAACTCACTAATCTCAAAGGAGGCGATTTACAAGAATACGCTTGGAGTCCTGATGGTAAAAAAATTGCTTTGGTATTAGAAAGTAAAGCTGATACCTCAAAACCAAAAACGCCAAAGCCTATCGTTATTGACCGCTTTTTGTTTAAAAAAGACGTTGAAGGCTACCGTGAAAGAACATTCTCCAATATTTTCCTATTTGATGTAGCTTCAAAAAAGATTGATACCTTGACAAGAGGAAATTATGAGATAAGTTCGATTACATGGTCGCCTGATGGTTCTAAAATTGCTTTTGTAAGTAACAGAACTGCTGACCCCGACCGCAATGAAAATACGGATATTTTTGTCGTAGAAACAAAAGCCAAAAGCGAAGCAAAACAATTAACCACTTGGACAGGTAGTGATAACGCACCTGTTTGGAGTCCAGACGGGAAAACGATTGCTTATCTGCGTAGTACAGCATCTGAGGACTATATTATGTATGACCACTCGGTGTTATGTACTATCAATGCGAATGGTGGTGAGCCAACTTTGTTAAGCAAAAACCTTGATAGACCTGTTAATACACCTAGATGGGCTAAAGATGGACAATCTATCTATGCTTTGGTAGTGGATGACCGTTATCGTTATTTAGCCAGTTTCTCTTTAACAGGTAATATGAAGAAAACTTCGGAGGATAAAGGCATCTATTCATCATTGGAATCTCATCCTAACGGAAACTGGCTTTCATTGGTGACTACGCCCGAACTTCCTGCAGAGATATATGCGATTGAGAATGGACAAAGAAGAGCCTTGACCAATCATCATGAAGCATTTTTCAAACAAATCAGTTTAGCAACCGTAGAGGGTTTTACCTCTAAAAGTAAAGATGGTGCCACGGTTTCAAGTATTTTGTACCGCCCTGCCAACGTAGATCCTAAGAAAAAACTGCCTACAATTTTCTTTATTCACGGTGGTCCAGTAGCTCAAGATGAATTTGGTTTCGATTTGAGCAGACAAATGTTGGCTTCTGCGGGTTATGCGGTTGTCGGTGTAAACTATCGTGGTAGCAACGGTCGTGGTTTGGAGTATTGTAAAGTAATTAGTGGCGACTGGGGCAACAAAGAAGTATTAGATATTCTTGGTGCTGTGGATTACACCGTAAAAATGGTATCGCTGACCCAGAAAAACTAGGAATTGGGGGATGGAGTTACGGTGGTATTTTGACCGACTATACCATTGCTACCGATACCAGATTCAAGGCGGCGGCTAGTGGTGCTGGTGTTGCTATGATTTCATCAATGTATGGTGTAGATCAATATATTTTGCAGTACGAACACGAAATTGGCTCTCCTTGGAAAAATTTTGACAAATATGTAAAGCTTTCATATCCATTCCTAAAAGCTGATAAAATCAAAACTCCTACACAATTCATGGTAGGCGAAAGTGACCACAATGTGCCCGCAGTAGGTAGTGAGCAAATGTATCAGGCCTTGAGAACCATTGGTATTCCGACAGAATTAATTGTATATCCAGGTCAGTTCCATGGTATTTCTGTACCAAGTTACCAAGTGGATCGTTTCGAACGATATATCAAGTGGTTTGATAAATACTTGAAATAACTAGTAGTGCAAAATTAGATTCAAGTTTTGTTTTTTAGGGACAAGGCAACAGGCATAAGGCAAAGAGTGTCAAATTGTTTTTATTAACAATAGATATATTTTTGCCGAATGCCTAGTGCCGAAAGCTCAAAATTAACATCTAGTTTTTTAGGCAAAAGGCAAAGAATGTCAAATTGCTTTTATTAACAGTAAATATATTTTTGCCGAATGCCCATGGCCGAAAGCCGAAAGCTCATAATTAAAAGTTTATTTTGCAAATGACCTTTTAATTATGAATATCTTGAATTAACCGATATACTATTAACTCATAACCTCTTCCTACTAACTTATGACAAAAACTTTTCAAGGACAAACAGCCATCATAACGGGAGCTGGTATCGGTATTGGATTTGAAGTGGCTCGCGTATTAGCGATTCGTGGAGCCAATATTGTTCTCAATGATATGGATGAATCCTCAGCTCAATCGGCAAAGGATCATATTCTGGCCAATGGTGGTAGTTGCGAAATTGTTGTAGGTAATAGTGCTGATTTGAAGATCATCAAAAGTTTAGTCCAGAAAGCTGTTGATTCTTTTGGAAAAATAGATTTGGTAGTAGCTAACGCAGGCATTACTACTTTCGGCGATTTCTTTGATTATCAACCCGAATCATTGAGGCAATTGTTGGACGTCAATCTATTTGGGAGCTTCTTTCTTGTACAAGAGGCTTCAAAGGTGATGAAAGAGCAACAAACAGGTGGAAGTATTGTTCTTACCTCCTCGGTTACTGGTCATCAGGCACACCCATTTTTGGCAGCATATGGCATGACAAAAGCCGCTATTGAACAGTTAGCCAAAAACCTTGTTATTGACTTATCTCCCCTTGGTATCAATATCAATACAGTCGCTCCTGGGGCTACCTTAACCGAAAGAACACTTGAAGATAAGGACTATTTATCGACATGGTCACGCATTACACCCATGGGAAAACCTGCCACTGTACAGGATATTTCTGAGGCTATGATATTCTTACTTTCCCCACAAGCCAGACACATAACTGGACAAAGTTTGGTTGTTGACGGCGGCTGGACTGCTGTTGGCGTATCTCCTTATTAAATAATCAATATTTTGCCTTATTTTTCGTTTTTCTAAAAGTTTATTAAGTAGTCAAGTTTTAACCCAGTCTGTAATTCTCTCTAGGAACGTATGAAACAGAATTTTATTCAATCAAGAAATTACCTTTTACTACTACTTATTAGTATCGGTATACTTTGGGGATGTAGTAGTTCTCAAAATGACCCAACTCCAACTAACCAATATTTGGTAAGCTCTTCGGTGGTTGGTGAATTTACCACAGCACAACTAAGCGCACGTGTAGACGGTGCGGCTCTAGGTTCGGACAATGCCTTGGTAATCGGTGTAGTGAAAGGTCTCATCAAAAACCCAATCAAGGTTATCAAAGTAGTGTATAACACCAAAGGAGTAGATGGTAAAGCTATTCAGGCTTCAGGCTTGGTGATTTTTCCAAAAACTACAGAAAGTGTGCCTTTGATTAGTCAGCAACACGGAACTATTGCAGATAAAAACGATGCTCCCTCACTGTACGGAACTGCTAGTGAGGCCTATCAATTGGCATCGATAGTTGCCTCTAATGGTTTTATTATTGCTTGTCCTGATTATATTGGTTATGGAGCAAGTGCTAGTTTGGATCACCCATACGAGCACCGTGAAACACTAGCTCAAGCAAGTTTGGATATGCTTCGTGCAACCAAAGAGCTAATTACCCAAGAAAAAGCAGCATGGAGTCAAAAAGTAATGATTACTGGCTATTCTGAAGGTGGTTTTGCCACAATGGCTTTGCAAAAGAAGATGGAAGAGCAATATCCCAATGAATTCAATTTGGTGGCGTCATCATGCGGGGCGGGTGCTTATAACAAAACTGCTTTCATGAATTATATCATTAACCAAAAAACGCATGGTATCGCCCAGTACAATTCATTATACATTTGGGTAACAATGGCCTATAATTCTATCTACGGATTAAATCGCCCTGCTTCTTATTATTTTAATGCTCCGTATGCAGCAGAAGTAGCCAGCAAAGGTCCACAGGCAACTATTCCTGTAAGCATCAATTTGGCCTATGCTGATTCATTCAGAAATGGCATCAACAACGGCACTGACACGCAATATATTACTGGGGTAAAAGACAATGATATTTTTGATTGGAAACCTAAAACTTCAACGCAATTGTATCATGGTACAGCCGATCAACATGTGTTTTATTTCAATTCAGAAACAGCGGCCGCAGCCATGAAAGCCAAAGGCGCAACAGATGTAACGCTCATTACGGTTCAAGGCACTGACCATTTTAGCACCTTACCGAACTACCTCTTGGGTACACTTACCTTCTTTACCAGCAAAAAATAATCAGAACCTCCTTCGGGAGGTTTTTCTTTGCTCCCTCAAAATATTACTGCCCAAAAACTGTCAATAATAGCTTTCTAAGCTGTTTTTATTAAATAATTGTAAAATAAATCTTACCTTTGCCTGTTAGGTCAAAAATTTAGATTTTACGAATTATGCAGCTTTCATTGGTTTCAGAAATGCCGGGGTTGGAAAAGAAGGTCTTTTTGGATGTTTTCGCCAAGGCATATTTTGATAGAAGATTACATCGCTACCGTCTTAAAACTATAGACGGTCAACTGATTCCTGCGGATCTAACCATAGGTTGTACTAACCACGTGATTTCTCAATTCCCTGAAGGTACTATTTATAAATTAGATGTACGATTAGTACAGAAAAATGGTCGCCAGCCCTATTTTTTGACTTTAAATCATAAAAAAGTACAGCGTGCTATCGAATTTTTCGAGTATAATTTACAAGTACAAACAGGAAAAATGGAGTGTAAAACCAAGAAAACGGTAGTTTTTGAGAAAAAGAAAATACATAAACCCCATACGACACCAGATATTGATATTTTCTAAAAATACATTTTTTGAGCCAATCTGAATGTATTACAATGTGCTTCAACAATATCTGTGATTTTTGGAGAATACCCTCCTCCCATCGACACAACTATAGGCAATCCCGCTTTTTGCGCCTGTTCAAATACAAACTCATCTCTACGTTTACAAGCTTCCATGCTAACCGACAACTTTCCGAGCTTGTCAGTAGCCAAAATATCCACCCCAGAAATAAAAAATAAAAACTGCGGTTGCACTTGTTGAATCAATCTTGGCAATGTGTCGTACAACAAGTTTAAATAAGTATCGTCTGTCGTGTAAGTCGGTAATTCAATATCCAAATCTGAGATTTCTTTGTGCAACGGATAGTTTTCTTTTCCATGCATCGAAAAAGTAAAAACCTTAGGCTCTTTAGCAAATATTTCAGCGGTTCCATTACCTTGATGCACATCCAAATCTATCACTAAAATCTTCGAGATATTTCTTTCTGAGATCAAAAAATGGCTCGCTATCGCCACATCGTTGAGCAAACAAAATCCCTCTCCTTTATCTGAATAAGCATGATGCGTACCTCCTGCTACGTTCATAGCAATACCATTTTCAAAAGCAAAACTCGTACAATCAATCGTGCCTTGGGTAATAATGGTTTCTCGTAAGATGAGTTGCTCAGACAATGGAAGCCCTATTCTTCTTACCATTTTGGCGTCAATCGTCAAGTTTCTTAGTGAATCCCAATAGGTTTGTGTATGAGCCTTCAGAATAAAATTTTCTTGGACGGGTTGGGGATCAAAAAAATTCTCGGCTACGCAAGTTCCTTCGTATAAAAGTTGTTCTGGAATTAACTCATATTTGAGCATCGGGAAGCGATGACCTTCAGGTAAAGGAAGTTGATAAATAGGAGAATGGGCAATTTTTAACATTACAAATTTTAAATAGGAAAACGTTATTAGTTAATAGTCTGATTACTGGACAAAATTGAAGTTACTAGTTCAAGACTTAGTCTTGGACTCATTTTTTAACAGTTTTAAACTGTTTTTAAACATTTATTAAAAAAGCCTAAATACCTTTTCTCTTTTTGTCCAGTAATTAGACGACAGATATATTTTTGTATAATCATTCCAATTTCTTAAGGGATTATTTTAAAACCTGAGCACATTATGTAAACATGATGTTTCTTAAAAAGTTTCCAATCACATAATAGATTCCTCTTAAACTGATAACTAACTATATCTCTATCAGAGAACACCAACAGACAAATTTCTCATAGCGGGCGACTTAAGTCGCCCGCTATGAGAAACATGAGTCATCCCGAATTTTTCGTGAAGACTTTTAAAAACGAAACCTCCTTGTTTACTTTGTGAATTACGACAAACACAAACAAACAGGAGGTTTCTATGCATAAAGCATTTCTACAAAATAATGACATAAAATCGAGTAAGTCAAGACTCTCTCATTTACTTCTTCATAAACTTGACCTTTATCTTGCTGACGTCCAGTTATCGTTAGATTCTGTTCTGG
>NZ_NJFZ01000078.1 GCF_002270355.1 Flectobacillus sp. BAB-3569
TAAACTAAAAGCGATACCTACTGTAAAAGACAAGACCATCCCAAAAGAACATACAATCATCGTAATCATTCGATTGGTTAAGGGCAACGAGGGCATATACAAAATCACATGACCTCCCAAACAAACTAATAGTCCATTACTCAATTGACCTAAATACAAACCCGAAAACAAAGCTATACTAGCACAAAAGCCGCAATCAGTGGCATGTGCCATGGTCGCTCAGAATGTTTTAGTTCAACCAAGCTTTTGAGCTCAGTCTGCAAAAGGTCTTTGAAGGAAGTTTGCATGATGATATTTGTTGGTCTTTTGAGAATTGTTTTACAAAAGAACATAATTCTTAAAAAGCTTAGTTTATGGATTATCAAAAAAATCAATCTTTCAATATTTTAGTCTTTGATTATTTCTGCTACCACCAAATAAGACTTCTGAGCACCACGAATGAGTTGAACGCCTTACATCACCTCTTAAGTATATACCT
>NZ_NJFZ01000032.1 GCF_002270355.1 Flectobacillus sp. BAB-3569
CCCAGCGGGAGCATGTGAAAAACCGCAAATATAGCCACCTAACTCACTAAGCAATAAGCCCATAGAGTTGTGTCGATGCAATAAAATGGCAACTATTAAATCGTAAAAAGTACGAACTAAACGCTTATCCAGAACAGAATCTAACGATAACTGGACGTCAGCAAGATAAAGATCAAGTTTATGAAGAAGTAAATGAGAGAGTCTTGACTTACTCGATTTTATGTCATTATTTTGTAGAAATGCTTTATGCATAGAAACCTCCTGTTTGTTTGTGTTTGTCGTAATTCACAAAGTAAACAAGGAGGTTTCTTTTTTAAAAGTCTTCACGAAAAATTCGGGATGACTCATGTTTTTCAATTTAGTATCTCTACTTATTCTTCTCCTCAATCCAAAGTCTCGCATTAATAAATGCTTCTAACCAAGGACTTACTTCGTCGTTTTTGCGGTTGGCTGGGTAGTTTGCCCAGTTCCAAGGGAAGGTCGAACGTTCGATGTGTGGCATAGTTACCAAGTGACGACCTGTTGAGTCGCACATCATGGCGGTGTTGTAATCCGAATCGTTTGGATTAGCAGGATATTCTGCATAACCATATTTACCAACAATGTGATAACGTTCTTCGCCATAAGGCAATACAAACTTACCTTCTCCGTGTGATACCCAAACACCTAAAGTAGTTCCTTCTAAGGTAGAAAGCATTACTGAGTTGTTTTGCTGGATAGTTACTGACGTAAAGATACTTTCGTGCTTATGCGATTTGTTATGGTGCATTTTACCGTGGATATCATGGTCTGGATTGATTAATTCCAATTCCATAAACAACTGACAACCATTACAAATACCTACCGAAAGCGTGTCTTCACGTTCGAAGAATTTCTTGATGGCAGCATTGGCTTTTTCGTTGTACAAAAATGCTCCAGCCCAACCTTTTGCCGAACCTAAAACATCTGAGTTTGAGAAACCACCAACTGCACCAATAAACTGAATATCTTCCAATGTCTCACGACCAGAAATAAGGTCAGTCATGTGAACATCTTTTACATCAAAACCTGCCAAATACATCGCATTTGCCATTTCACGCTCTGAGTTCGAGCCTTTTTCACGGATAATTGCTGCTTTCGGACGAGTTGAAATCGCACGGTGGTCAGTTAATTTTCCTGTGAACTGTGAAGGGAATGTGTAAGTTAAAGGTTGGTTTTTGTAGTTGGTATAGCGGTCTAAAGCCGTTCCGTTTTTCGATTGTTTTGAATCTAAAAGGAATGAAGTTTTGTACCAAACATCTCTTAAATCAGCTACTGAAAAATCAAATGAAGTAGCATTGTTTTTCACTGAAACGGTATCTCCTTCTGCTACTTCTCCAATTTTAACGATTGTAATATTGTTCGCTGCAAAAACTGCCTCAACTGAAGCATCTGCTTGGAATACCAAGGCAATATTTTCGTTGAACAAAGCTTTTACGGTATCGCTTTCGCCTAAACCTGACAAATCGAAGTTGGCGCCAAGGTTTACATCTGCAAAACACATTTCTAATAAAGTCGTAATCAAACCACCGCTACCGATATCGTGACCTGCCTCGATTTTTCCTGCTTTGATTAAATCTTGGAAAGTATCGAACGCCGTTTTGAAGTATGCTGCATCTTGAATCGTTGGAACTTCGTTACCTACTTTGTTCAAAATTTGTGCAAATGAGCTACCGCCTAATTTGAAATGATCTTTTGATAAATTCAAATAGTAAATAGAACCGCCATTGCGTTGTAGCACTGGCTCAACTACTTTATTGATGTCCGAACAATGAGCCCCTGCCGAGATAATTACAGTTCCCGGAGCAATTACTTCATCGTTTGGATATTTTTGTTTCATCGAAAGGGAATCTTTTCCTGTTGGAATATTGATTCCTAATTCAATGGCAAAGTCTGAACAAGCTTTTACGGCTTCGTATAAACGTGCATCTTCGCCTGCGTTTTTACAAGCCCACATCCAGTTAGCTGACAATGAAACCGATTTTAAACCGTCTTTCAATGGTGCAAAAACGATGTTTGACAATGCCTCTGCAATAGCAGTACGTGAGCCCGCTGCTGGGTCTACGATAGCGGCTACTGGCGAATGTCCTACAGAAGTGGCGATACCATCTTTTCCTTTGAAATCTAAGGCCATCACACCTACGTTGTTCAAAGGCAATTGCAATGGACCAGCACATTGTTGTTTGGCAACTCGTCCACCTACGCAACGATCCACTTTGTTGGTCAACCAATCTTTACAAGCTACAGCTTCTAACTGCAATACTTGATTCAAATACGTTGGAATTTCTGTTTCTGAATAGGACAAACCTGCGTAATTACGTGCAATAGTTTTGTCTTCCATCACAATTTTAGGCGAGCTTCCGAACATTTCCGAAATGGCAAAATCCATTGGTTTAGCACCTGTAGATTTTGATTCGAATGTAAAACGGTTGTTACCTGTAATATCTCCCACAGTGTACATTGGCGAGCGTTCGCGCTCTGCTACACGCTGAAGCGTTGCTATATCTTTTTCACCAATCACCAAGCCCATACGTTCTTGTGATTCGTTACCGATGATTTCTTTGGCTGAAAGCGTTGGGTCACCAACTGGTAATTTGTCTAAATCAATCAAACCGCCTGTTTCTTCTACCAATTCCGACAAACAGTTAAGGTGTCCACCTGCACCGTGGTCGTGGATAGAAACGATTGGGTTTTCGTCTGACTCAACTAAGCCTCTAATTGCATTGGCGGCACGTTTTTGCATTTCTGGGTTTGAACGCTGAATCGCATTCAATTCGATACCTGAACCAAATGCACCTGTATCTGCCGAAGAAACGGCTGCTCCACCCATACCAATACGGTAGTTTTCGCCACCTAATACTACTACTTTATCTCCAACCGATGGCTTTTGTTTTTTGGCTTGACTTTCTTTGCCATAACCAATACCACCAGCCAACATGATTACTTTATCGAAACCTAATTTGCGAGCTTCTTCTTCATGTTCAAACGTCAAAACAGAACCTGTAATCAGCGGCTGACCGAATTTGTTACCAAAATCAGAAGCACCATTCGAAGCCTTTATCAAGATATCCATTGGTGTTTGATATAACCAAGCACGCTCGTCCATTCCTTTTTCCCAAGGACGAGATTCTTCCAAGCGAGAATATGAAGTCATATAAACCGCCGTTCCAGCCAAAGGCAAAGAACCTTGTCCACCAGCCAAACGGTCACGAATTTCACCACCTGAACCCGTCGCTGCACCGTTAAATGGCTCAACAGTTGTTGGGAAGTTGTGTGTTTCAGCTTTTACCGAAATAACAGAATCGAATTCTTTTTCGTCGTAGAAGTCTGGTTTGTCAGCAGATTTTGGAGCAAATTGAGTAACGCGAGGACCTTTGATGAAAGCAACGTTGTCTTTATAAGCAGAAACGATATCGTTTGGATTCGTTTCAGAAGTTTTCTTGATGAGCTTGAAAAGAGAGCTTGGTTTTTCTTCTCCGTCGATGATAAACGTACCGTTGAAGATTTTGTGACGACAGTGTTCAGAGTTTACCTGAGAGAAACCAAATACTTCAGAATCTGTCAATTTGCGACCTAATTTTTCTGAAAGACCATTCAAATAGTCGATCTCTTCCTGACTTAGCGCAAGCCCTTCTTGTTTGTTGTAGGCTGCAATATCATCAATTTCGAGAATAGGTTCAGGCTGAATTTTTATCGTGTAAATAGCTTGGTGTAAGCTTGTGTACTTTTGCGATAACATTGGGTCGAAGTCCGTAAAATCTTCGGCTACCTGAGCAAACTCTTCAATACGGATAATTCCCTGAATACCCATGTTTTGGGTAATTTCCACAGCATTGGTACTCCATGGAGTAATCATAGCGGCACGTGGACCTACAAAAACCGCCTCTAACGAAGCATCCTCTTGATTGATGACAGTGAAACGATGGTCTCTTGAACTGTTGAAAAGCCACACTAGTTTTTGAATATCTTCCTCTGCGATGGCAGATTGAGCTTGGACAGCAAAAACATTACCAGAGTGACTTCCGAAGAAATGAATCATGATGATAGCAAATTGATAGTTGATTGTGCCTAATTCGGTAATTTTGAGTCAGAAAAATTACATAAAACAGCCGAATTACTTAAGAAAGTGCAAATTTAGGGTTTTTAAAACTGAATCCCTAAGAAAATCTATAGATTAGGCAATACCGAACGTATTGCCTTTCTGGGTAAAAACAAATACTACATTATTTACCTAAATCTCAAGAGTGTAATAGAAGCAGGAGCTAGGGTGATACTTGAAATACTGTTATCGATCTTTTGATGTTGATAATTTACCACATTCTGAGAAGGTTTTTCAAGCGTATTGGCTGCCGTATATGAGGTAGCTGTAAGCTCATGTTTCTCAAATATTTTCAAGCTTTTGGCTACAGGGAAATCAATTTCCGTCTCTACAGCCACCGTTGGATGACGGTTTACAACAGCGAGCGTTAGAGTTTTGGTGTCTTCATCATAACTGGCAGCAGTATCTAAAATGCCAAGATTTTCTGCGCCCAATTGTTCCAAGGCTGGACTTTCGACTTCGGTGACAATACTTGTTCCTTTACAATATTTACGATAAAGTTCGAGTGGATAGAAAACTGTTTGACAGATAGACTCCTTATCATTGGTCATTATTGGCGCTAGCACATTGACGGTCTGAGCCCAAGTTGCCATGCCCACAATGTCTGCTTGACGTTGGAATATATTCAGAAAGCCTGCAACCCCTAAGGCATGAAACCACTGATACGTTACTTCAAGATTGTAAGCACCTTTTCCTTCATTTTCCCAGATTCCCCATTCGTCCAAGGCAATTTTTAAGGGTTTTTTACGGGCCGGAAAACGATACCAACGATTAAAATTCTCTACTTTTTCAGGTGCTAGTTCATGAATTTGCTTTTTTGTAGCTACGATTTCTTTTTCGAATGTATCAATATGCGCAAAGAGTGAAGCAGGTTGACCTTTCTTGGAATTGGCATAATAATGCAAGGAGATATAATCGGCAATAGGATGGAGTTCTTTGATAAGCGTTTCGTTCCATTTGGTATCACCGCCCGCCAAAACTAGCGAAATGTTAGGGTCTTGTAACTTCATAAGTTTGGCGTATTGCCAAGCTATTTCTACATATTTATTAGGGTCTTGTAAACGACCCGTATCAGGAACGGCGCTTTCTTCATTGCCTAATCCCCAATATTTTACCTTGTGAGCTTGAGGATAACCATGTTTTTTGCGTAGGCTAGCAAAGGAGGTATTTCCCGCACCATTACAGTATTCGACCCAGTTGGAGGCTTCTTCTGGTGTACCTGTATTCATATTGACCACCAAAAATGGGTCGGTTTTGAGCAAACGACAATAATCGATAAACTCATTGGTACCAAATTGATTGCTTTCTTCACCACCCCAAATGAGGTTTGGTCGAACGGGACGTAAGTTTTTGGGACCGATACCGTCTTGCCAGTGGTATATTTTGGTAACAGTACCTCCTGGAAATCTCAACAAAGGCGTTTGAAGTCTTTTGATTTTTTCCAACACATCTTTTCTGACTTGATTAGTTTTGGCATCAACCACTCCACCAGTAATGGCTCGACCGAGATATTCGATGAATTGTCCGTAGATTTCAGGTTCTATTTTACCGATTGGCTTTTCAAAATTGACATGAACTTTGGCTTTAACGGTTTTAGCAAAAGACACTCTTTGATACAAAGAGGACGGAAGCAAGCTTGCCAAGGCTAAACTGCTGGATTGACGCAAAAAGGTACGACGGTTGGGAGATTGCATAAATGTTTAAATAGAAAATGAGTGAATACCATAAAATAGTGTATTCCTGTTACTAGAAACAAACTATATAAAATTAAAGATTAAATTTTAAAGAACTGTTAGTAATAGGGAACTTGTTCTTGAAAAAATACATTTTGTGAAAATAAGTATTCTAAAAGATGGTTTGAATTTTATAATTTAGTGATATGAAAGTAACAGAGAATTTACAAGAGTTTTATCAGAGACTAGAGATTCAACCAAGAGAATCTATTAGTCAAAATGCGCCTCATATCAATGTTTTTGAAAGAGGAGATTGTAAAAATCTTTTACCTTATTCACGTCGAGATTATTATAAAGTAACACTTGTAATAGGAGAGGGTCGTGTAGAATATGCAGACAAAACGATCTATATCGACAAGCCTGCTTTGCTTTTTAGTAACCCAACTTTACCCTATTATTGGCAATCTGTTTCGGATTTGCAGAAAGGTTGGTTCTGTATTTTTAATGAAGCCTTTATTCATCAACGAGATAATTTGTTGACAGAGCTACCTATGTTTCAAATGAATACCGATAAAGTTTATTTTTTAGATGAAAAAAGTGTTGACGAAATATCGGATTTGTTTCAAAAAATGAAATGCGAAAGTTTGGGTAACTATGCTTATAAACAGGATATTATGCGAAATTATTTGCATTTGATAGTGCATTATGCCTTAAAGTCCTTTAACCAATCGCAACAGGAAGTTCCTGTCAATGCTAATGCTCGTATTACTCAGCAATTTTTTGATGTATTGGAAAGCCAATTTCCAATTGATTCCATGCAAAATCAATTGCAGTTGACCACCGCCAAAGACTTTGCTGATAAATTGAATTTGCATGTCAACCATTTGAATCGTGCGGTCAAAACAATTACGGGAAAAACTACCACCGAGCATATTGCTCACAGAATTGTGCTTGAGGCAAATCAATTATTAACTTATACCGATTGGGCTATTGCCGAAATTGCCTATTGCTTAGGATTTGAATATCCTGCTTACTTTAATAATTTTTACAGAAAAGCTACAGGGAACAAACCAAAAGAGTTAAGAAAACTAGAACTTGTTTGAATTTTATAATTTCTTGTTTGAATCTTCTTTTGTAGCCTTCTTTTTGTCCTATAATTTTGAATTAAAATTAGTAGTGAACAGTGATAAGGCACTTAGGCACAAAGTGAAAAGTTCTGTTTATTGGAAAAGCGCTTAGTAAATAATCACTTCATACACTTTGTGCCTGTTTACTTTGTCCCTTAAAATAAGATCATGAAAGCAGTTCAGGAAAAAAATAGATTTATTGCTACTTTGTTAGCATTTGCGGTAATACCAATGTCGGGTTTGGCAACGGATATTTACTTGCCTTCGATGCCATATATGGCAAAATATTTTGGTCAAGCAGAAAACAGCATACAGCTCACTTTATCCCTCTATTTGGGGAGCTATGCCATTGCCCAGTTTTTTGTAGGAAGTATTCTCGATGCCTTCGGACGATATAAACTGTCGACTATCTCTCTTTTTTTATTTATGGTTTCTTTTTGGATAACTGCCATAAGTACAGATATATACATGATTTATGCGATGCGTGTGATACAGGGAATTCTCTCAGCTTTTGCGATTGTGGCCAAGCGAGCTTTTTTTGTGGATGTGTATGAGGGCGAAGAAAGAAGACAATACTTGAGCCTCATGACCATTGTTTGGTCGGCTGGTCCGATTGTGGCACCGTTTATTGGGGGGTATTTGCAAGAACATTTTGGCTGGCAGTCTAATTTTTACTTATTGGCGGTATATAGTGGTGTGGTATGTGTATTAGAGTTTTTGTTTTCGGGCGAAACTATTCGTAAAAAGACTGCCTTTAATGCGGGTAATCTGTTGCGTAATTTTAAGGAAATGATTACAACTCCTGATTTCTTTTTGGGCTTATTGATTGTAGGACTTAGCTATGGAATGATATTTTTGTTCAATCTGAGTGCGCCGTTTATCATTGAGCATCAGATGGGATATACGCCTGTGACCGTTGGATATGCTTCCTTAATTATGGGGATAGCATGGATGTTGGGTGGATTTTTGGGACGCACTTTAATGAATAAACCCTTTTTACCCAAAATACAATTGGCAAGTTTGGTGCAAACCACCTTGATTTTGGCCATGTATATTTCTTCTCAGTGGCTTCAAAACCTTTACACTCTGCTTGGATTTGCCTTTTTTATTCATTTGGCGGCTGGTTTTACTTTTAACAACTACTTTACGTATTGTCTGAGTCGTTTCCCTAAAATTGCAGGTGTTTCAGGTGGATTTACGGGAGGTGTTGCCTTTATTCTTACTTCAGGATTGAGTTATACTGTGGTAAATATGTTACATCCTGCCACTCAGCCAGATTTGGCTTTAGGATATTTTTCAATGGGTGCTTTTGTGATGTTATTGCTCACGACAGTGAGAATCGGGAAATTGCATCCATCGGTTTCATAACTTCACTTAATCGAAAAAAGAGTCATTTACAACTTAGTGATTGAGTAATGACTCATTTTTAGGTGAAATTTTTAATACATAAGTAGGAAGATATTATTAGTTATTATTCTGATTACTGGGCAAAATGTGAAAGTGTGATTCAGGTGTTTGGACTTTTTCACTGAATTTTGTAAAAACAGTTTCAAACTGTTAAAAAATGAGTCCAAGACTAAGTCTTGAACTAGTATTTTCAATTTTGTCCGGTAACCAGACCTCAGATAAACCATTAACTAAAACTTCCTTTTACTTTCATTAACAAAGAGGATTATAATTCGTTGTCTTAAGATTGAATTTCTATTTACTAAGAAATTTTCAAAACATTGGCGTAACTATCAACTAGCTTGTTTTCAGGGAATTGGATGTGTAATCCATCTGAATGTCTTTCGAAATTCAAAGGTTGATTTTGATTCCCCAAAAACTCCACCTTATTGATAGTTTGGGAATGTAAAGGGCTATTTTGAGCCAAACTCTTGATAAGCACTTTGCCATTCGAAGGCCAATCCATTACTGTGGCAAAAAGCGTATTTCCCAAAGTATTAAAGCGAATATCTTCTGAAGTATATTTTGTTTTACCTTCGTTGAAACCTTGTGCATTTAGCTTGGCTTCGTTCTGAGTAGAAGGACCTTCTCCATAGATTTTCCATGGTCTTGTGCCATAGATGCTTCCACTATTTACGGCCATCCAACGACCGATTTCTTCTACAATTTTACGTTCTTTTTCATCAATACTTCCATCGCCACGAACGGGTACATTGAGCAAATAATTCCCATTTTTACTAACAATATCTACCAGCGCATGAATGACAGATTTGGCTGATTTGTAGCCATCTCTATTATAAACACCACGGTCATAATGCCAACTTCCGATACAAGTATCCGTCTGCCAAACAAAAGGTTGAATATCGCTAGCTTGTCCACGTTCGATGTCCCAGACCATGGCTTTTCGTTCGTTTTCATCCAAAATTTTGCCATTAATGACGGCTCTTAACTCTCCGTGACGCTTGATACTCATGTTGTAATGATGGGCTGCAATTCGCAATCCTGCATCGCTGATTGGCCAAAATGGAAGTTTGGTATCATCAAAATACAGCAAATCGGGTTCGTATTTGTTGATAAGGTCGATAGTTCGATTTACGAATTTCTCAATGTATTCTTTGGATGGTCTGCTTGCCCCATTTTCCCATTCCCACTGTTTGTGAATAGCGCCATTCTGAAGACTATTCTCGCTTAGCTCATGGTTTTGGGCATAGAGTTCTTGAGGATCTAGACCTTCCCACCATTTTCCTTTTCCGTCAGATTTACGCAGTTTGCCGTCGTAAGGAACTCCCGCCAATGCCCCATTTTTATCGCTTCGTTGAGCAGACTCATACCATCGCCAAGCATGACTTGCGTGGATACTTACCCCAAAAGGAAGATTGTTGGCTTTGGCAGCTTTTGCCCAGCCTGCGATAATATCTTTTTTAGGGCCAATTTTCGTTGAGTTCCAGTTTTTCTGATATTTACTATCGTACATATCAAAGTTGTCATGGTGGTTTGCCATACCGATAAAGTATTTTGCTCCAGTATTTTTATAAAGCGTGACCAACTCATCTGGATTCCATTTTTCGGCTTTCCATTCATGAATAATATCTTTGAACCCAAACTTAGACGGGTGCCCAAATTTTTCTACATGGTATTTATATTGCCAATCTCCTTCTTGATACATCCCTCTAGCATACCAGTCGCCTGCTTCTGCCTGACATTGAGGTCCCCAATGCGCCCACATACCAAACTTCGCATCCTGAAACCACTTCGGTACTTGATATTGCTCTAAAGAAGCCCAATCGGGCGTAAATTTTCCCTTAGCGATTGCCTCTTCAAGTATGGTGTGCTCAGACTGCTTTTTCGCAAGTAATTGTTGTGCCAAGCCCAAACTTGGAATACCTAAGCCAATTTGTTTAAGGAGCGTTCTTCTTTTCATAATTCTCAGAATTAGAGTGAAATGGAATTAACAAAATTAGACTTTACCCTTGTGTTGTTTTTATAGAAATCAGCAATTTTATTATACAAATCAGATATTTTGTGTATTCAGGATATTCTTTATCTGTCTTTTCATCATAGAAAAGGTTATGAAAAATCTTTATTTAGTATAGTTTAATGACCTATATTACCTTTTTTATTGGGTGTTATACTATTTTTTATGTATGGTAGTTTTCTTGCTAAATTATACTAATCAGACTTTGGGCTTTTGAGATGAGAAATATTGCTAGAAATCAGTTGTTTTCTCTTTTACACGTCGACTACGTAAAGTTGGGGTCGAAATGGAATTATAAAACCGTGGTGAGTCCCTATTATCGCTTGTACTATATAGATGATGGCCATGGAAAAATTACAAGTACACAAGGGTCTATAGATTTAGAGGCAGGTTTCTTGTACCTGATTCCGAGTTTTACGGTTTGTGATTTGATTTGTGAGCAGTATTTGAGTCAATATTTTGTCCAATTTTTCGAAGAATTAGGGAGTGGATTATCACTTTTTTTTAATCAACGAAAAGTATTGAAGGTAAAAGCTCATGAGATAGATATTGTCAATTTTAAACGTCTCATTGCCATTAATCCCGGAAGAGGAATCAATCGATCAGACAATCCTGAGGTTTATGAGAAAGATATTTATTATAAAGAATACCAAGAGCTTAATCTTCAACAATCTCTCTCTTGTCAGTTCGAGACTCAAGGAATATTGTTTCAGCTTATGGCGAGATTTTTGGCAGAGGAAAATTTTTCTCCACAGGTCGAATCCTTAATTCCTTCCAAAATCATGGATTCTATCAATTATATTCAATTGAATATGTCCGAAAAACTTTCTGTGAAGATGCTGGCATTACGTGCCAACATGCATGTAGATTATTTTTCAAGACTTTTTCTTCAAACCATGGGTGTGCGACCAATGGCTTATATTTTGGACAAACGGATAGAGAGAGCGCAGTATTTGATGATTACTCGAGATATGACTCTCGAAGAAATTGCTACACAAACAGGTTTTGAAAATGTGCCATATTTTTCTAAAGTTTTTAAATCTATCACAGGCATCACGCCAGGAAAGTACAAAAACCGTCAAAGGAATGTTTGATTAAATTCATGCTTGGAGCTTTCAGCTATTGGCTTTCGGTAAAATATTTCCTATGAATTCAATGAGGCTTTTTTACTAAATGCTAGGGTTTCTAGCCTAAAGGATATCAATTAAATTGAATGTGCTCATTTTTTATCTCGATTTATAACGCGTTGATGGAGTAAGAGGTTATATACGTCGAAAAAAGTTATAATCACACCAAAGCATCTTTACAATCGCACAACATTCTGGTCTAATGGTCTGTCAATATTAATGAGTTCGGTCAATAATAACGCGAGCTATTTTACCAACAATCAATTCATAAACTGATCATGAAAGAAACCCGAAACGATTTTACAAGAAGACATTTTTTGACTGCTATCTCTGGTATGGGAGGTATCATGTTACTCAAATCTTTTCATTCATTTGCCCTAGATGAAACCGACCCTCGTATAGTCGCTATCATAAAGAAAACCATTGCGATAGATACACACAATCACATTGATGTTCCGCTCAAAAAAGAGGAGTTGCCAGGTCCTGCGGTAGAGCTAAAAGCAGAAATGAAAAAATCGGGACTTTCTGCCATTTGTATGACTTTTGCGGTTGATTACCAAAAGCTCACTTATGAAGGAGAAGCTTATGAGCGTTTTATGAATGGCTTGGATGCCATGGATAAAATACTGGAAAACAATCAAATCAAGCGATCATACAATCTGGTAGACCTAAAAAAGGCTCATAAATCGGGTACTCCAACGGTAATTCAATCGGTAGAGGGAGGGCACTTTTTAGAAGGAAAAATAGAGCGTTTAGAAATTGCTTATCAACGTGGCTTGAGACAATTAGGGCTTTTACACGACAATGATGCCTCGGTGCCTTTGGGAGATATCTATACTAATCCTCCCAAATTTAATGGATTATCAGATTTTGGAAAAGGAGTGGTCAAAGAATGTAATAGACTCGGAATTTTGATTGATTTAACGCATTGCAGCGACGCCGCTATCAACGATGCTCTCAAAATTTCGAGCAAACCTGTGGTAGTTTCCCATACAAGTTTGAATACACAATTGGGGCAGAATCCAAATATGGCTAAAATGATGATGCCTCGTTTGATAAGCAAGGAACAAGCCAAAATCGTAGCGGATGCAGGTGGCTTAATCGGAGTTTGGCGACATTTGACCGACTCTCCATCAATGTATGCACAAAATATTAAAGCAATGGTGGAGGTTGTTGGGGTAGATCATGTGTGTTTGGGAACAGACACCAAATTGACGCCAGCTTACCGTTCTCCAAATGCAAACCAGAATCGTCCGAACAATGCCAATCAGCCAAAACGATTTGGCGAACGCACCAATGAAATATGGGAATCTCAGCATTCGGGGTATTTCTATACCGTTGTGGAAGAATTACTAAAACTAGGTTTAACCGAACCCGAAATTATCAAAATCGGTGGAGCAAATTTTTGTAAAGTTTTTGATTTAGCAACCAAAGGACATAACTAGTATCAAAGCTCAAAGAATAGCGATAAAGTAATATATTACTTTGGTATTCGTCAAATTTCGGCTATTTTTAGCTACGATAATGCTAAACCCTTTATGAAAATGAATACTACTAGTATCAAAGAGCTTCGAACTATAACTACCTTCGATGCTCCGATTGAATTACTTTGGAAAGTCTGGACTGAGCCGAAACATATAGTCAACTGGTGGGGACCTGCTGGTTTTACCTCTACCATTCAGGTGATGGATGTTCAAGAGGAGGGCGAATGGAGACTGACCATGCATGGGCCAGATGGGAAAAATTATCCCAATCGAAGTATCTATTTAGAAATCATTCCTTATCATAAAATCGTTTTTGAACATTTTAATCCTCATTTTACAACAACCGTGTTTTTTGAGGAAAAAGGAGACGAAACCCAAGTAGATTGGTCAATGTTGTTTGATACTTCTGAAATGTACGATATTGTGGTAAAAGCACACAAGGCAGATGAAGGTCAAAAACAAAATATCGAGCGTCTGGCGCGTTATTTGAAAGTGCTCTTAGGAAGTTCCTTGAATTGAGAAGATATTATTGATTCGAAAAAGGCTGCAATGTTCATCGCAGCCTTTTTCGAATAAGGTACTAAACTTTTCTATTCAAATATCCCGAATAATCAGTTTGTACTGACTCGTAGGTTTCAGCTATAAGGTTGGAAGTCAAGATAAAATCGGCGGTAGCACGATTACATGCCATTGGAATATTCCAAACTACACCCAAGCGTAAAAGTGCTTTAATATCTGGATCGTGAGGTTGTGAAGCCATTGGATCCCAAAAGAAAATTAGCACATCCACTTTGCCTTCAGCCACCAATGCACCAATTTGCTGGTCGCCGCCGAGTGGACCACTCAAAAATTTCTTGACAGGTCGATCTATAGCTTCTTCAATTAATTTCCCTGTTGTACCTGTCGCAAAGAGCTCATGACGCGACAAAACTCCTCTATTGTAATATACCCAATCGATTAGTTCAGCTTTCTTGTTGTCGTGTGCAATCAGCGCAATACGTTTGCGTGTGGCAATGGTTCTTTCAGACATAATTGTAAAAAAGGATTGTTTTAAGGTCAGAATTTTATGCCTTAAATATAGATGAAATTGCTTGAAGTTTCGTGAAAAATAATGGCGTAAGCCGAATATTTAAAAGGGCATAAATTATTCCAAAGACTTAAAAACTCCATTTACTCAAAAATTACTGCAAAAACATGAACAAGCTTTGGAAGTGTTCTCAAAAATCGAATTCTTTGTTTAAAATTGATTATTCGGATAACAAACTGTAAATCAGAATAATTATTACCACAACGCCATTTGTTTAGATTTGATAAAGACCTTACACAACATGCTCAGAAAATTATACTTTACTTTTTTGCTATTAATTCTCATTTCCACTCCACAACTGTTATCTCAAAACTCTGGGATTAGTTTTGAGCGCCTCGGAATTAAGGAAGGGTTATTGTCCAAAGAGGTTCAGTTTATTACCAAAGATGCCCAAGGATTTTTGTGGTTGGGTTTCAAACAAAGTATTAGTCGCTACGATGGCTATCATTTTACCCATTTCCCACAAGCTGAAATGCTCTTCGGTTTGTCTTCAGACCACAAAGGGAAAATCTGGTTTGCCAACATTAATGGACTTTTCAGCCTTGATGAAAAAAGCTTAAAAATCCAGAAAGAAATCTCTTCCAACCTCCACGATGCTTTTCCCGAAAATGACCATTACGAAAATATTTATGCTGATAGTCAAGGACGAGTTTGGTCCAATGATTTTAACAATATTAAGTGTTATGAACCACAAACTAAGCATTTAAAAGTCTTTCGTATTACGCCAAGTTATCAGTTTAATATCTTCAAAAGCCGTTTTGTGGAGGATATCCAAGGGCGTGTTTGGGTTACCAATCAGTGGGGAATACAGTGCTATGACCCACTGAGAAAACGTTTATGGAAGGTTTTGAAAAATCAATCTGTAAGTGATATTGCATTTTTGAGCAAGGATTCTGTCTTGTTTGCGACGCCGAATGAAGGTATTTTTTTACTAGAAATCTCCCTAAAACGGATTAGTCCTTTCGTCAAGCTTCCTTCTAAGTCTGACGTTCCTGTGTTTTTGAAACCCGCTCATTTACCATCGCATTTTTGGCTTGGCACTGACCGTTCTTTGTATCTTTTTAATGCTCAGGAGCAGTCATTTATAGATTTTTCTAATCTTAGAGAAGAAGGGATTACCATGAAGGATTGTTATTTGGATACCCAAAATCAAATCACATGGTTAGCCTCTTCGGTAGGACTTCTCAAGCATGATTTTGCCATAGATGCAACGCTTCTACAGGTAGATTTGCCCAAAAAACTGGTGGCATTTCCAGTAAAAGTCACCTGCTTTTTTCATGAAAATTCAGAACGCAATTGGCTAGGACTTTCGCATACGGGGGTGTTATCATGGAATGAGAAAAATAACGATTTTCAAATGTTTGCTATTCCTAATGGCGCGCCAGTCAATCAGCTTCTGAAAGATGATACAGGAAATCTTTTGGCTTGTACTCAGAGAGCCATTTTTAGATTAAACCTTGAGAAAAAGTCTTGGGAAAAGCTTATTTCTTTTTCCACCAATATCAAAAAGGTATGTCTGACTAGGCAGCATCAACTGTGGTGCTTACCTGAATGGGGAGCGATTCAGGTATATGATTGGCAGACACATCAGTTAGTTCAGCCTTGGAAAGAGCTCCCTTATCAAAACTTTTTTCAGCAAAATGTTTTTACGGATATTCTCGAAACGGAGGATGGAAATCTATGGTTTTCGGCGTGGTTTCCTAAAGGTTTTGGGATTGCTCATTTTGACATCAAAAAGAAACAATTTGTTTTAGCCGAAAATCAAAATAAGCATACCGATTTTGTTACCGATTATTATTTAAGCTTGGCTTACCACGCTCCTAATACTATTGCTATATCTGGATATGGTGGGTTTAATGTGCTGAATACTGTGACTGGGAAAATAATTCGGACAGGAGCATCAGGAAATCTTAAACTAAAAGGAGGAAATTGTAACTCGATTGTGTTGGATAAAAAAGGTACTATTTGGATGGGTACTACCGAAGGGGTATGTTCGGTAGGGAAACAGAACCAAGTGTCTTATTTTTCCGAAAAAGATGGCTTGACCGAAAATGATGTGGTACATGGCTATAGCCTAAATTCGGCCAACCAATTATGGCTTGGTTTTACGAATCAGTTTAATATTTTGCAGTTGGAAAGGCTTCAACAGAAGCATATTAAATCAAATTTAAAAATCTCTACCATCGAAATTTTGGGCGATACTACATTGGTCAATACCCATGAATCGCTAGTGTTTGAGCCCCAGCAGAATAATTTAACGATTAGACTAAGTCCTTTGAACTTTAAATCAGCTTCGCAAAATCACATTCGTTTTAAACTAGCCGATATTCATGAAAATTGGATAGATAATGGAAATGCTGAAATGATAAGCTTTTCGAATTTATCGCCAAAACAATATGAATTATTAGTACAACAAGGCGATAGTCAAGGGAATTGGGCAAGTGTGCCTTTGGCGATTAATTTTGAAATTAAACCTCATTTTTATCAAACTTGGTGGTTTCAGACATTATTAGGATTTCTAGTGCTGGTGGCTGTTTATAGCTTTTATTTGTACCGTATTAGGCAAATTAAAGAGATATATACCGTGAGAAATAAGATTTCGGCTGATTTGCATGATGAAGTAGGTTCAACCATCAGCGGGATCAATATTATCAGTAATATCCTCAAACAAAGACTCATAGAACAGCCTGAAAATAAGGGCTTTGTCGAACGGATCTCAGAAGATGCCAAAAAGATAGCAGAGGCATTAGACGATATTGTGTGGAGTATCAAACCTCAAAATGATAGTTTAGAAAATGTACTTTCTCGTATGACACGCTATGCCAGCGAGCTGTTTGAGGCAAAGAATATCAACTATCAATTACAACTTCCTGAGGACTTGAGCGGTATTGCTTTGCCCATGGAAAAACGACATGACATCTATTTGATTTTCAAAGAAACCGTCAATAATATCGCCAAGCATAGTCAATGTACCGAAGCGAGTATAAAGATTATGATTCAAAAAAAATCAATCCTTCTTTCGATTCAAGACAATGGCGTTGGATTCGATACCAACCAAAAAACGGATAGAAATGGTATCCAAAATATCAGAGAAAGAGTCAATAAATACCAAGGAAAGCTTGATATTCAGAGTAACCCAAAGACGGGAAGTTTATTCTTGATTGATTTGCCAATTTGAAAAAATAGAGAGATTTCGCGTGATATCTTCCTAATTAAAGACTAAGTCTTTAATTAGGAAGAATGAATATTATTTAGTCAGTGAGTAGGCTTCAGCTCGTTGTTTTTCAATCTGAAGAATATTATTTTGAATATCTTTCATGATGTTTTTTGTCCACCAACTGGCATAGAAATTAAAAGTGGTCGTTAGTTTGAAATTACTGAATAAGTGAAGTCGGTAAGAATTATTACCTAACTTTTCGAGTTCGTAAGTGCCATTGAGCACATCAAAATATTTTCCTCCAACCACCAAATGTTCATCCATAGTTGTAAGCGGAATTTCGTGAGGAAGTGCTTTGATGGTAAATGACATTTTTTTGAGAGGAATATATTCTGTTACAGTTTCATGGAAAACGAGTCCATTGGTAAATATAGCAGCACGATATGCACCAACACCTTCATAATTGAGCTCGGCTTTTACAGGACGAGGAAAATTGAGCAAATGCGTAAGATAACCTTGGTCTTCTTTTTCTGAAATTTCTCTAACTCTAGTTACATTACTCCAAATCTTCTCCGCTGGCGCTTTTATGTCGATATAGGTATATGCTTTGTATTCAGAGGTATGTGCGCCAATCATTTGCTCGACTGGAGATATAAGAAAGGGAAGGACAGTCAACGCTGATAGTTGTAGCCGATTATTCTTATCTCTTTTTTTCAAATTTACTCCATATCGCCCTCCAATTGATGCTGCGATTAAAAAAATAGGGGCTATCATCAGTAGGCAAGGCCAGCCCTCAATGGCAAATAAAAATGTGACAAAGAAGAAAATCAATATTGGTATCCAAGGAAGAAAGGCTGCTTTTGCTTTGGTATTTGTATAGTTTTCGGAGGCTAAATAGGTAGTCAATGTCCCCACGATAAAGGGAACAAAAAACAAAAAACTGATAGACATTAACGAAAAAATTCCTTCAAGACGAGGTATTTTGTAGAGCAACCTTAGTGCAAGTGCATACGCAACAGGAATGCCAATGAGATAAAGCAGTGTTTTTTGTTTGATGTTCATGAATGTGGTATGTTAAATATTTATCTCTTAAAGATAGCGAATTAGCCGATTAAACAATCATGAAAACATCTAGGGTCAGACCTTTATTTTTAGAACAAAAAAAACACTTCAGCACCATGAATCGCTGAAGTGTTTTAACACTGGGCCTTTGTACTATTCTATAAACGAACAATCTCGGCACCAATTGCATTAAGACGGGTATCAATATTTTGATAACCACGGTCAATCTGCTCAATATTTTCAATAATTGATGTTCCTTTAGCTGAAAGTGCTGCAATCAACAACGAAACCCCTGCACGAATATCGGGTGATGTCATACGGATTCCACGTAATTGTTGTTGACGGTTCAAACCAACAACCGTAGCACGGTGTGGGTCACAAAGAATAATTTGAGCGCCCATTTCAATCAATTTATCCACGAAGAATAAACGGCTTTCAAACATTTTTTGGTGAATCAATACTGTTCCTTTTGCTTGAATCGCTGTTACCAATACAATACTCAACAAGTCTGGAGTAAAGCCAGGCCAAGGGTGGTCAGAAACAGTTAGCATTGAACCATCGATGAATGTTTCTAATTCATAATGGTCTTGTGCTGGAACAAAAATATCATCTCCTCTGAATTCCAATTTGATACCTAATTTTTGGAATACCTGTGGCATAATCCCCAAATCAGGAATTGAACAATTTTTGATGGTAATTTCTGATTGAGTCATAGCCGCCAAACCAATGAATGAACCAATTTCAATCATATCTGGAAGCATAGTATGCTCTGTTCCATGCAATTCTGATACACCTTCGATAGTCAATAAGTTTGAACCTACCCCTGAGATTTTAGCCCCCATGCGGTTCAACATTTTACACAACTGTTGCAAATAAGGCTCACAAGCAGCGTTGTAAATAGTGGTTGTACCTTCTGCCAATACAGCAGCCATTACGATGTTGGCTGTACCTGTTACCGATGCTTCGTCGAGCAACATATAGGCACCTTGCAAATGCGAAGCATCAACTTCATAGATACCGCCATCTTCTTGACTGTAGTTAAACTTAGCACCCAATTTCATGAAGCCATGAAAGTGAGTATCCAAACGACGACGACCGATTTTGTCACCACCTGGAGAAGGAATTCTACCTTTTTTAAAGCGAGCCAAAGTTGGTCCCAATAACATTACTGAGCCTCTCAAAGCCGCTGCTTTACGCTTATATGTTTCTGAATTTAGATAATCAAGGTTTACTTCTGAGGCATCAAACTTGATAGAAGAATCACTCAAACGTGTGCAACGAACACCCATATCGCCCAATAACTCAATCAATTGATTTACGTCACGGATGTTAGGAATGTTGTGAATGGTAACGGGTTCTTTGGTCAAAACCACCGCACACAAGATTTGCAAAGCTTCGTTTTTGGCTCCCTGAGGGATAATCTCGCCTTTTAGGTGGCGACCGCCTGTTACTTTAAATGATGCCATATACTATTTTATAATTAAGGGATAATGCGCCCGTTAAGCCTAATGGTCTATTATTTTGTTGATTTGTGTTTGAGGCCAACAGCACTATCGTTTTCCGTTGTTACGATTATTGTGATTGTTTCTATTGTCGTTGTTGCGTGGACCGTTCGAATTACGATTATTATTACGATCGTTTCTTTCGTTTTGGTGATTGTTATTACGACCACCGAAATTACGATTGCTGTTATTGTTATTATTGTTGTTGCGGCCGTTACTAGAATTGTTATTGCTGGTAGCAGGGCGTGCATTGCGCAAATTGCCTAAAGCAGATTTTCCAGAGATACCTTCTACCACAGGAGCCAATAAATTATTTGACATTTCTAACAAATGACCCCAAATAACTTCATCGTCGACTACTTCCTTGTTCCAGTTTTGGTAAAAAGTTTTCATTAATCGAGCGATGTGTGCTACCAAAATACGCTTTTCTTCTTCATTACTTTCAGCGATAGCACGCTTAATCAACAACTCAACATTGCGACCATAGTAGCGAAAACGTAGTTCGTTTACGTTGTATGGTACTTGTTTTGGTAGCTTTCCTACGGCATCTGGCGATGGAGGAGGAAAGGGGCTGTCGACATCCAATTTGAAGTTTGACATAATATACAAGTCATCCCACAGTTTGTTGGAATAATCCTGATTATCACGCATATTCGGATGTACTTGACGCATCAGTTCGACAAGCAAGTAAGCATATTTGGTACGCTTTTCTTTGTCTTGAACCGATAATATATAATCAACTAATTTCTGGACGTTTGTGCCGTATTCTTTCATTGTGCTATTGAGTGAATGAATGAAGAAGCGTTATGCCTACAACAGGCAAAGAAAACGCCTACGCTTTCTTCTTTTCTGACTCATGGCAAAAATAGGAATAATTCGCTGCTATAAAAAATATTTAATTCGAATGAAAGACGAAAATATCTTTACTTGGAATTGCTATTGACAGAGAAGTAATAATTTTGAATTATGTCCTTTAATCTTCGGTATCTATGTTATTTCGAAAGATGACCGCTCTTAGACGTTTCTTTTACTTTGAAAAGAGAAATTCCAAAGCAACATTTTATTGTATCCATAAAACACAAGCATATAAATGAATGATATTGTAGAAAAACTCCAAGCGTTGTTTGGTTCAGACTGTATTCTTTCTCAAGCAGACGCCTCTCATCGCCCTGCAAGTGTTTGGATGGCAGGCGAGGCACTTTACTGCAAAGCTTTGGCTCGTCCAAAAAGTGCTGAAGAACTAGCCGAAATCATGCGTATTTGTCATGAATACGCCCAACCTGTTGTGCCACATGGAGGCTTGACAGGCGTTGCTGGGGGAACTAAGGTTTCGGGTGATGAGATTGCCATTACATTGGAACGAATGAACAAAATAGAAGAAATAGATGTCATAAATAAAACGGTGACGGTGCAAGCTGGGGTTATTTTGCAAGATTTACAACAAAGGGTGGCTAAACAAGGTTTTTTATTTCCTTTGGATTTGGGCGCAAAAGGCAGTTGTATGATTGGAGGCAATATAGCAACCAACGCTGGCGGACTTCAGGCATTGCGTTATGGTGTTATGCGACAATTAGTGTTGGGCTTAGAAGTAGTTTTGGCCGATGGTACTATCATTTCATCAATGAATAAAATGATGAAAAATAATGCAGGCTACGACCTTAAACAACTATTCATTGGGTCGGAAGGAACTTTAGGTATTATCACCAAAGCCGTATTAAGAATAGAAGATGCTCCTCAATCCCGTAATACGGCTTTAGTATGCCTTGAAAGTTTTCAGGATGCGGTTCAGTTTTTACATGAAGCTAAAAAGTGTCTCAATAGTTTGCTGACCACCTACGAGATTATTTGGCAGGATTATTACCAATTGATGACTTCGGCGCCATCGCCGTATTCAGCTCCATTGCCACAGAATGCACCTTTTTATGTGCTAATCGAAGCATTGGGTCAAAACCCACAAACCGATAAAGACCTTTTTGAAGAATTATTAGAAAATTGTTTTGAAAAAGAGATTATTACCGATGCTGCCTTGGCAAAGTCTCAACAAGAACTAGACTGGTTTTGGGGAATAAGAGAGCAGGTAGAACTCATTTTTCAGGTTCATAATCCTGTGTTTTTATTTGATATAAGTTTGCCTATCAATACCATGGAATCCTATGTTGAAGAAATAAAAGGCAAACTTCAGAACAGATTTGAGCAGGTGGAATGTTATGCTTTTGGACACATGGGTGATGGTAATTTACACCTTTTTGTAAGTACTGACGAAAACGCTATAAGTACAAGACACCAAGTAGAGGAAATTGTTTTGACACCACTTAGAGCTATTGGCGGCTCTATTACTGCCGAACATGGTGTTGGTTTAGAGAAAAAGAGGTGGTTACATTTAAGTCGAAGTCAAGAGGAAATAACATTGATGAAAACCTTGAAAGCTGCTCTAGACCCCAAAGGAATATTGAACAGAGGAAAAATATTTGAATAATGGAAATAATTGATTTGAGCCAAGAAATATTCGATGGAATGTCGGTTTTTCATAGCTTACCAGCCGTAAAAATGGAAATTCATGCTACCCATGAGCAGTGGGATGGATTGGTTGATGCTGAAACTCAAACTCCGAGTGTTTATAAATTAGCCATAAGTGAGCACACAGGTACACATGTCGATGCACTTAATCACATGGGTAGAGAATTTGCAGGACAGTCGATAGACACGATGCCTTTATCTATGTTTTATACTGAAGGTATTTGCTTGGATTTGAGTCACAAAGGGCTGCAAGAATTCATTACGTCAGAAGATTTACATAAAGCTTGCGAAAAAGCCAGTCTTGATATCAAAAAAGGAGATACTGTATTGCTATATACCGATCATTATCGAAAGTATTTTGCCACAGAAAATTGGAACAAAGGACCGGGATTGACTGCGGAGGCAACTCAATGGTTAGGGGAGAAGCAAATATCTGCCTTTGGCGTAGAAACTCTTTCACCAGGGATACCCAAAATAAGCAATAAAGAGGTACATTATATCTGCGGAAAAATGGGCTTTACGCATTATGAAAATATGGTTAATCTTCATCAGCTAATCGGGCGTGGACGCTTTCAGTTTATTGCTTTGCCACTTAAAATCAGAGGAGGAACGGGGTCGCCTGTACGAGCGGTGGCAGTGTTTGAGTAATTTAATTAAAAAGATGTCACCGAAATTACTACTACATTTATTTCGGTGACATCAATGTAGATCGTTTTACTCAATTTTAAATCTTGTGCTTGGTTTAGTGCTTTCTGTGATAGTGGCTATCACTCTTCCAGATTTTGTAACAATTGATGCTCCAACTTTCACATATATACCCTCAATCATTTTGTTTCCAATTCGTTTCAGCGTATTGCTCATACCATTGACCGTGTAGTACACATCTTCACCTGTTAAATTTTGTAATTCAACTTTGAAAGTTTTATCGCTCGAGCTACTACTTTTCGACGAGCTTGAACTACTATTTCTCGAACCATTAAAAAGCGATGCATTAGCCTCATCAATAGCTTTGTAGGCCTCTTTTTGACCGTCAATTTTTAAATCATCTCTTTGTTGATAAGCCTTTTGGTGGGTAATTAGCATATCATAAAGTTGTTCGTCGGTTAATGAAAGAGCTTTTGATTCTTTATTTTTTGCATAAAGAACCATAACTGGATCCATTTTTTCACTTTTTACATCACTTGCATCACGACCACCTTTGGGAATGTAGTAAAGTCCACTGCCTGGCGTTATTAAAATCAAACCGGGTTCGATTAATACCAAATGCAGATTGGAAGCATCTTTCAAGGTTTCTTTTGATTCCTTTACATACTCTCCGTCTTTGACCACTTTCTGTTTTGCATAAAAACCATAAAATGCTGAATTGCCAATAGTAGCGTCAAATCGTGGCTGTTTGATAGCCGAACTAATTTTAAGTACAAGGTCTGCAGGAAAATCATTGCGACCAATAATTAGAGAAGGTACATTTTCTTCGATACCATAACTTGGCGTTAGTTTTACTTTTACAGCATTTGCTTCCTTCTCAAAACTCACTAAAAACTTTCCAATGGCTTTGTCTGGTTTTCCTTCTTCTTTGCCACACACAAATAGCTCACGCGTGTAGTAAATACCAGCAAGTCCGTAAGGATCTTTGGTAATACCTTTTGCCTCAAGGACATTTTTAGAGGCATCTTCCTTTTGTTTTTCATAGAGTGCTTTGCTAGGCTTGGCACCAGTACCACTTCCTCCTGCTACGGATTCAGCTTTTTCCTTAAGTTTTTGTAAAAAACCTTGGGCATTGATCTGACTGCTTGAAAGTCCTATAGTAATGCCTAGGCAGAAAAGAGAGACAAATGGTTTTTTCATAGCGGATTGTTTGAATTATTGTTTTTGTTCCGCTAAACTATGGCAAATAAATCTTTGAGGTTATCCAAATTGTATGTAGGTAGATTTAGAGAAAATGTAAGGAGTGTTTGATTTTACCAAAATGATTTTGACCAAATAAAAAACTCTCATCAAAAGTCGTTTGTGACTGTCAGATGAGAGTTCGTAATATCAAATAATTTGTCAATGATTAATCTTCTGCCAGTACCTTATTGAGCGCATAAGCTTGTAGACCTAACACTTTGGCAGATTCGCCGAGCTCAGAAATGACAATACTCAAATTTTCTTTGTAATCAGCCAAGCAGTATTTGTAAATCGCTTGTTCGATTGGATTACTGATAAATTTGCCAGCTTTGGCTAAAGCACCATTGATAATAATGGTTTTGGGATTGAGCAAGTGTACTGCAATAGCCAGACCTTTCCCCATTTCTTTACCAATATCATGGAGTAAGTCAATCGCAAGTCCATCACCACGATTGGCAACTTCAATTACCATTTCGATATCGATTTGGTCAATATTTTTATTCGCTAATTGCGAAACACGTCCTTCTTTCAATAATTCCTTGATACGTTTGATAAGGTATGATGCCTTTGTAACGGTATCTAAGCAACCTACTTTGCCGCAATGACAAAGTTCTCCGTCTGGTCGCACCTGAATATGCCCTAATTCACCAGCAAAGCCAGATTCTCCTTGTAGAACCTGTCCATTGACAAGCACCCCAAAACCTACGCCACCCCAGTCCATATTTACGGTAATGGCATGTTGCATGTCTTTAGCGAGTCCAAAATGGTGTTCGCCCAAAGTAATAGCTTGTGTATCGTTGATGATGAATACTGGTAAATGCAGCGCACTTTTCATGAGATAGACTAAACTTCCTCCATCAGCTACTACATGTGGGTACGTGTAGTTGAGGCCTGTACGAGGGTTAATCAAGCCCGGCATAGACACACTGATACCCACAAAATGTTCAACTCTGTAGGCAGCAATGGCTAGAAATTTCTCAACGGCTCTAATTAATTGGTCGGCGATAGGACTATCGCCATCAATGCAAACAGGAATGTCATCGCTGTACATTACCTTGTTTTGAAGATTAAGGATATAAGCTTTCGATTGATAGGTGTTAATATCCAGTGCTAAAACAAAACGTTCGTAGGGGTTTAGGCTATACAGAGTAGGTTTACGTCCTAGTTGAACCTCTGCAATACCAACTTCAATTACCCACTTTTCATTGATAAGCTCTTCGACCAATGCTGTGACAGAAGGCACACTGGTGTGTAGCTGTTTGGTCAACTGGGCAATGGTAAAATTACCACCATTGTAAAGGTGTTGTAAAAGTTTCTTTTTTAGTTTGTTTTTCTTTAAATCAACAATTGACTCTCTCTCGACGATTTCGCTATCCGGAGCAGATTTGTACAAATCAGACATATATTCAGGGATAAGAATTCAAGTATGTGGTTATGAGTAGACTGACTATTACTCGACCAACATAGACTTCGTTAAACAGTTCTAAAAGGTTTACATTTTTTATAAATAGTTTGATAGGCTTTCTGATAAGTGGAGCTTAGTATATAAGTTAATCAAGATGTAGTATCTGAGAAGACACTTGAAAAATTACCTACCGTGCTGTTATTCAAAAATGAAGAAAGTCAATCCTGAATAAATATTACTAAATGAGCTGATATTTTCTACTGGTTCAGTCTACAATACCACAAAAAAAAGAAAAATTAATATTTTCAGCAACAAGTATATGATTTAATCTTAAAAAAACTTGTGGGGTCTGTCGGCTTTTGTAGAAAATACTTACTATATTAATATATTTTAAAAAAATGTTAAGTACTTTTACTCGAATTATATAGGGTTTTGTTTTAATATTTTAAAATTATATGTAATATTACAATAAAATTTGCAAATTATATTTTGTTTTCGTTATTTTTAATTCATGAATATTTTGAATATGAATTGAGTGAGTAAAATTCCTATTTGGTATACAAACGTTTTTTTTTGTACTAATTATTAAAATAATTTACTAATATCGCATACTTATTGAGATATTAAATGAAATACCTGTATTATTTTGAGTTTAAGTGAAATTGATTCAGCATTTTTTTAATAATTACATAATCCCAATTTTCCACGTTATACTATTCTTAACCATCCATGAAAAAAGCATTATTTGCCACCAATCCCCCTTAGGGAAAAGTATCCCTTTTTATCATTCATATTAACATCCAATTCAATTTTTTCACTGAAACAGTTCATAAAAATGAAAGCATGCAAAAGTAAATTTACTCTCTTATTTACTGCATTACTGTTCCTTTCTTGGCAAACTATCTTTGCTCAAGGCCCAATAAAAGGTAAAGTAACTGATAGTAATAATACACCTTTAGCAGGAGTTAACATTCTGATTAAAGGTACTTCAAAAGGTACAGTGTCTGATGCAGTTGGTAGTTATTCTATTAACGTACCTAAAGGCGGAGTATTGATTTTTAGATCTTTGGGTTTTGCAACGCAAGAAGTTGCTGTTGGCGACCGTGCTGTGGTAGATGTAGCACTAGAGGCTACAGTTGAAAACCTACAAGAAGTGGTTGTAACAGCCTTGGGTGTTCAAAAAGACAAAAAAGCACTCGGCTATGCAGTAACAGAGTTAAAAGGAGGAGAGTTTACGCAAGCTCGTGAACTTAACCTAGGTAATGCACTTTCGGGTAAAATTGCCGGTGTAAACGCTACAAGTACAGCAACGGGCCCTGGTGGTTCTAGCCGTGTAATTATCCGTGGTAACGGTTCTTTGGGTGGTAATAACCAACCATTGTATGTTATCAACGGTGTTCCAATGGATAATACTAACGTTAACTCGGCAGGTATGTGGGGTGGTTTCGATACAGGGGATGGTTTGAACTCTATCAACCCTGATGATATCGAGTCTGTAACAGTATTGAAAGGTGGTGCTTCTGCGGCACTTTATGGTTTCCGTGCTGGTAGTGGTGTAATTTTGATTACAACAAAAAGTGGTAAAGGACAAAAAGGTTTAGGTGTTGATTTCAACTCTACATTTACAGCAGAAACTCCTTTGAACCTTACTGATTATCAGTATTTGTATGGTTCAGGTACTAGAGGTGCTAAACCTACGACTAAAGACGAGGCGATTGCAGCTGGTAGATTTTCGTGGGGTGCTAAATTGGACGGTTCTTCAGTAATTCAACCAGATGGTGTATCTCGCGCTTATGTTGCTCAAAAAGATAACATTAAGAATTTCTACAACGTAGGTAGTACTTTCTCTAATACATTAGCGATTTCGGGTGGTAACCAAGATTTGAACTTCCGTTTTTCAATGTCAAATGCTGACTCGAAAAGCGTTGTTCCTAACTCGACATTTAGCCGTAAGTCATTCAACTTGGCTACAAATGGTACACTGGCGAAAAAATTAACTTTCCAAAGTGTTGTTCAGTATAACGTAGAAAATGGTGAAAACCGTTCTTTCTTGTCTGATACTCCTAAAAACCCTAACGTTGCAGCTCAGTTGTTGGCTACAAGTATTGACATTCGTACTTTAGCTCCGGGCGTAGATAGCCGTGGCTATGAATCTCTTTGGAATGATAACGTTTATGCTCAAAACCCGTATTTTGCTACTAACTACGTAAAGAACACAGATGATCGTAATCGTTTTATGGGTTCATTCAACTTACGTTATAATTTGACTGATAACTTGTATGCAAAAGCTCGTTTGGGTACAGACTACAACCAATTGAAATTCTGGCAGATTGAACCAACAGGTATCGCTTACAACACTCGTGGTAGTTTGAGTCAAAGTGAGCGTAAAATCACTGAAACTAACGCTGAGTTAATCATCGGATATACGAAAGAAATTGGTGATTATTCAGTAAATGCGTTCGTTGGTGGTAACCAAATGTCAAAAGTGAGTGAGGGTACAGGTATTAGTGGTGGTCAATTTAACGTTCCTTTCAACTATTTTCCTAGTAACTTGATTCAGAGTAACTGGAACTACGACTATCAAAAGTTTGCAGTAAACTCAGTCTATGGTTCGGCTGACTTATCTTACAAAAACATGTTGTTTTTGACATTGACAGGTCGTCAAGACTGGTTCTCTACATTAGACCCTAAGAATAATAACATTTTCTATCCAGCAGTAAGTACTGGTTTTGTATTCTCAGATGCCTTGGCTTCTCGTCCAAATTGGTTGACTTATGGTAAAGTACGTGCATCTTATGCTACAGTAGGTGGTGGTTATCCAGGTGCTTATGCCTTGAACTTACCATATACATTACAGTCAAACTCGTATATGGGATACCCATTGATGAACATTGGTACAAGTACAATTCCTAACTCTCAATTGAAGCCAAATACTACAACAACAACGGAATTAGGTTTTGACTTAAAAACGCTTGATAATCGTTTAGGTTTAGATTTGACATTGTACAATCGTGTAACTGAGAACGATGCAGTTAGAGCTTCAGTATCATCATCTAGTGGTTATTCGGATGTATTATTGAACGTAGGTCGTGTTGAAAACAAAGGTATCGAGGTTTTATTAACTGGTACTCCAGTAAAAACTTCTAACTTGAAATGGGATGTTAGCTATAATTTCGCTTATAATGACAACAAGGTTATCAAGATTGCAGACGGTTTGACAAATCTTTCAATGGATGAATCAAGAACTCGTAATGCTTATATCTATCACTTTGAAGGACAGGCATTTGGTATGATTGCAGGTTACCGTGCTAAAAAAGATGCAAATGGTAATACTGTGTACAACAAAGATACAGGTTTGCCAATACAAGGCGAATTTACTTCATTGGGTAGAGGTGTTCCTCCAGTAACAATGGGTTTAACTAACACATTTAGCTACAAAAACTTCAACCTTAGCTTCTTGATTGATGCTAAATTCGGAGCTTCTTTGTACTCTGCAACAAATGCTTTTGCAACTCGTTTTGGTTTGACACAACGTACAGTTGCTAACAACGTTCGCGAAAGTGGTGTTACTGTAACTGGTGTTGATCAAAATGGTGCTCCATTTACTAAGACGATTTCTGCTCAAGACTACTTCACTGGTATTTCAACTACTATTACTGATGAGTTTGTGTACAACGCCAACTTTGCTAAGTTGAGACAATTGACATTTGGTTATAATGTTCCAAAATCATTCTTGGCTAAGACTCCAATCCAATCATTATCAATCAACTTTGTTGCTCGTAACTTGTTGATGATTTTCAACAATGTTCCTAACATTGACCCTGAATCAACTTACAACAACGGCAATGCTCAAGGTTTGGAAATGTTTGGTGTACCAACTACTCGTAGCTTTGGTTTGAACTTGTCAGCTAAATTCTAGTCTTTTTACTAAAATCTTTTGAAAATAATGATCAGATATATCAAACAAAAAAGAGGATTAATGCTAACAGGAATGCTCACTGCAGCGACAATGTTAGCTACATCATGTGATAAGGGTTTTGAGGAAATGAACAAAAACCCTAATGCTCTTACTGACCCTGTTTTAGAAAACCTTTTCACATACAATCTTGTAAAAACGGCTGGTACTGGATATGAAAACCACCGTGCCAACTTGATTTATTGTGGTGCAATGGTTCAGCATTTTGCTTCATTGAATACCTATTGGTCAGGTGATAAATACCTTTCAAACGTGGAGTATTACAGTGCTTACTTTGATACAGGTTACCAAAACCAAGTAAAGGAAATTGAGCAAATTATTTCATTGACGAAAGACAATACAGCATTGTCAAACAAATACAATGTAGCTCGTATCTGGCGTGCTTATATCTATAGCCGCATGACTGACCTTTATGGTGATATTCCATACTCGGAAGCAGGAAAAGGTTATTTGTCGAACTTGTATGCTCCAAAATATGACAAACAAGCAGATATTTATGCTGATTTGTTGAAAGAGTTAGAGCAAGCTGGTGGTGCTTTAGATGCAACAAAAGCTACTTATGGAACTGCTGATGCTGTTTATGGTGGAGATGTTGCAAAATGGAAACGCTTTGCAAACTCATTGATGTTACGTTTAGGTATGCGTTTGACTAAAGTAGATGCTAGCGCTGCTCAAACTTGGGTGAGAAAAGCAATTTCTGGTGGAGTAATGCAAAGTAATGATGACATTGCAAAAATTAATCACCAAGATACCAATGATAATAATCGTAACTTAGATGGTAATACGTTGAGAACTCAAGAATACGATGCTGCTAACTTGAAAGGTAAAGCAAACAGTAAATTGAGTAAAACATTTGTTGATTTCTTGAAAAACAACAATGACCCTCGTTTACCATATTTTGCTACTTTATGGCAAGGAAACGCTGATGCTACTCAATTAGCAACAGCTTCTGCTCCAGCAGTACAAAAAGGTCTTCCAAATGGTTATGATAATACAACCATCAAAAACCTTATTACAACTTGGAACGATAATTCATTGGCTGAATATTCAGAGGCTAATTTGAACTATGTAGCTAGTAATGCTGCTCCAACGTTATTCCAAACTTATGCTGAGGTAGAATTATTGTTGGCAGAAGCTGCTTTGCGTGGATGGGGTGACGGTCAAGCTGCTACTCACTATAACAAAGGTGTGACTGCTGCTATGAAAATGTTTAGCTTGTATGGTGCAACAATCTCTGATGCGGCGATCACAGCTTATTTGACTGCGCATCCATATAATGCTACAACAACTAATACTCAGATGGAACAGATTCATACTCAGTATTGGGCAGTTAACTTCCTAAACTCTTATGAGGCTTATGCTAACTGGAGACGTACTGGATACCCTGCTTTGACGCCAACAAACTACCCTGGTAACGAAACAGGTGGTGTTATTCCACGTCGTTTGAAATACCCTCAGTCAGAGTCATCTAAAAATGCTGCTAACTACAATGCAGCTGTGGCTCAACAAGGCGCTGATTTATTTACTACTCGTATGTGGTGGGATAAACAATAATCTATTACCCAAACAGGCACATATTTTCTGTGCCTGTTTTCTTTTAACTTATAGTTTAAAGAATAGTAATAACGTGTAAAATACTTTTAGTGTACAGCTTAGTTTTTCTTGAAATTATATTCAAAATGCCTCCCTCAAAGAGGCATTTTGAATAATTTGAGGTTTTGATTAATTTACCTCTTTAACTAATTGCGGACATCAACGCTCAATTCTTTTGCCTCATGAGACTCCTGCTAGCATTTTGTGTATCATTTCTTTTCTTCCCAACAATTGGTCAATTTAGATTGCTTTCGCCAACTGAAACGGGAATCTCTTTTAAAAATCAGCTTACTGAAAATGAAAAGCATAATGTTTTGGCTTATGAATATTTTTATAATGGAGGAGGAGTAGCGGCAGGTGATTTTAATAATGATGGACTAATAGATTTGTATTTTACTGGTAATATGGTTTCTGATCGTATTTACCAGAATATGGGAAAAATGAAATTTAAAGACCAGACTGCTAGTGCTGGTATTAGTAAAGGAAATGGTTGGAAAACAGGTGTAACCTTGGTGGACATAAATCAAGATGGTTGGTTAGATATTTATGTTTGTTATTCGGGAGATGGTGATGAAGCTTCAAGAAGAAATAGACTATATATAAATCAAAAGAACTTTCAATTTGTTGAAAAAGCCTCGCAGTTTGGACTAGACCTACCAACAAACTCAACTCAAGCTTCATTTTTTGATTACGATAAAGATGGCGACCTCGACTGTTTTTTACTCAACCATAGCATTAAAGATTATAAACGCTTTGATGCCTCGGTTCTAAAAAGTCAGCGAGACCCTCAAGCAGGTGATAGGCTCTTGCGTAATGATCATGGAAAGTTTATTGATGTGAGCGAACAGGCGCATATCAAAGGAAATCCCCTTGGGTTTGGATTGGGTATTGCCATTGCTGATATTAATCAAGATAGCTGGCCTGATATCTATGTGTCAAATGATTATATCGAACAAGATTATCTCTATATCAATCAAAAAGATGGCACTTTTTCGGATCAATTGGAGACTTCTGTTGGGCATTTAAGTCAGTTTTCAATGGGAAATGAGGTGGTGGATATCAACAATGATGGTTTGCCTGATATTTTGACCTTAGACATGTTACCAGAGGATAATCGTCGCCAAAAACTACTTTATGGCCCCGAAAACTATGAGAATTATAAATCTATGGTTCGTAATGGGTTTTATCATCAAATTATGCGTAACATGTTGCAGTTAAATAATGGTGATGGGACATTTAGTGAAATAGGACAGTTGGCTGGAGTATCTAATACAGATTGGAGCTGGGCACCGCTTGTGGCAGATTTTAACAATGATGGTCAAAAAGATATATATATTACAAATGGCTATTTGAGAGATTACACCAACATGGACTTTATGAAGTTTTATGCTGATAAAGAGCTAAAAGCAGCTCAAGGGAGTCCTACTGCCTTAATGGATATTATCAAAGAAATGCCTTCTACACTTACTAAAAACTATTTCTTCTTGAATAAGGGTAATCTCCAATTTGAAGATAAAACTACTGCATGGGCGTGCGATCAACTTCGCCTTTCCAATGGGGCTATATATGCCGATTTGGACAATGATGGCGATTTAGAAATAGTCACAAATAATGTTAACCTTGAGGCCAGTATTTACCTGAATGAACAAACTCAAGGAAACTATATTGCATTTGACATAGATGGGTTATTAGATGCCAAAACTTATGGAACCAAAGTTTTGGTGTATCAAAGTGGACAAAAGCAATTAAGAGAGCATTTCCCAACAAGAGGCTTTCAATCTTGTATGATGATTCCACTACATTTTGGGCTAGGGAAAACCAAAGTAGATAGTGTACAAATTATTTTTCCTAACAATAAGAAGCAAACACTTCTAAATCCGGCAATAAACCAAGTTCATAAAGTTAAAGTTCAAGAACCTTTTGGCCAATGGGCTGTAAATCTCCAAGCTCCATATTTTAAACAAATTGATACTGACACCTTACCCTACGGCAATGTAGAGGATGATTATAACGACTTCAAGCGCCAATTGCTTTTACCAAATATGTTATCATACATTGGTCCTAAGACTGCACATGGCGATGTAAATGGAGATGGGTTAGTAGATATATATGTCGGTGGCTCGAAGGGCCAATCAGGTGCTATTTTACTTCAACAACCCAATGGTTCGTGGATAGGAACCGAACAAGCTAGTATCGATAGTGATATCATGTGTACCGATACAGATGCTATTTTTTTTGATGCAGACAAAGATGGCGATTTGGACTTGTATGTCGTAAGTGGAGGATACTCCTACCTTCCTGATGATTTATTGTTACAAGATAGACTTTACCTAAACGATGGTAAAGGTAATTTTAGGAAGGCAGAAGATAATCTGGTGACAGGTGATTTGAATAGTGACTCTTGTGTAATGACCATTGATTTTGATAAGGATGGCGACCTAGACCTAGTAATCGGAGGAAGAATAATTCCTGGGAAGTACCCTTTTTCTCCTGGAAGTCGATTGCTACAAAATGATGGCAAAGGTTTTTTTACAGATGTTACGAAAGAATTAGCACCCGCTCTTGAAACTTTAGGGAGAATAACTGCTGGCAAAAACATTGACATTGATGGTGATGGATGGGAGGACTTAGTTTTAGTGGGAGAATGGCAGCCTATCCTTTGGATTAAAAATACAAATGGTAAATTTTTGTCTTCTGAATTATTACTATCAAATTACCCTAGCATTGGCTGGTGGTCATCTTTAGAATCTGCCGATTTGGATAACGATGGTGATTTGGACTTGGTGGTTGGAAATTATGGTAAAAACAATCAATTGAAGCCTAGTTTACAGACGCCTGTGTCCCTAACATACGCGGATTTTGACCAAAATGAGGCTATCGATCCATTTGTGAATTACTATGTGCAAGGGAAAACTTATCCATTGGTAAGCCGTGATGAAGCTTTAAATCAAGTATTTTCATTAAGAAAAAAGTTTCCTAATTATACTAGTTACGCTGATGCAAGTATGGAGCAACTTTTTACCCCAGAACAGTTATCCAAAGCCAGTAAATTAGAAGCAAATCAGTTTGAGTCGATTGTATTGCTCAATCAAGGAAAAGGAATATTCAACCCCATCCCTCTTCCAGTCGAAGCGCAAATGTCACCAGTATATGCCATTAGTTTATTAGATGTTAATTTAGATGGTTTTAAGGATCTAGTTTTAGCTGGAAATCTCTTTCATTCTAGAATTAAAATAGGCAGAATGGATGCTAACTATGGTCAGTTATTTTTGAACAAAGGAAATGGTACATTTACCTATATACCTCAAAATCAATCTGGTTTCCAAGTAAAAGGTGAGGTAAGAGATATGGTAATTATCCCTCAAACAAAAGGTAGCCAAATACATTTTTTTAGAAATAATGACAGTGTAAAAAGCTATCGTTTGAATAGCAAAAAATAGAACTCAAACATCTCCACTTTCACATACTCGTGTAAGGATGATTGTAAATACTTTCCATTATGAATATTTCTCGCATTTTTCCATTTTTTGTGATGACACTCTTGGCTTTACAATCTATAGCGCAACCAAAGCCTAAAGCCAATTCAACGTTATCCACCACAGACTATGTTAAATCCCTAAAGAAAATAACTGATGTCATGGTCGAAGATGTTACGGGTCCCTGTGCCGCAGCCAGATACTATGCGTACACTACTTTGGCAGCGTGGCAGGTAAATGCATTATGTGAACACAATACCTCAGCCAATCAAGTTCTCTCTCAATTGAGACAGTATCCTCAGCTTGGAGATTTGAAGATAGGAGAATCTGTTGTAGCAGATTTTGCATCAATATATACTTTATTAAGAATGGGGGAAGAGCTATTACCCTCTGGATATTTGTTGGAGAAACCTAAGTTAGAGTTAATTCAAAAGGCTCAGCTTCAATTGACTCCAAAAGCGTTTGCTGAATCAAAAATATTGGCTGATAGCGTAGTAAAAAGATTTGTGAAATATGCTTTAAAAGATGGTTACGTAAAAACGAGTGGTTATTTAAGATATACACCAATCAATAAACCTGGATACTGGCAACCGACCCCACCAGCATATACAGAAGCGTATGAGCCTCATTGGCGAACTCTTCGCCCTTTTGTACTAGATAGTGCTGCTCAATTTAAACCCAATCCTCCTGTAGTTTACAGTGCAGACCCAAAGAGTGAGTTTTATGCTCTTACCAAAGAAGTATACGAGGCATCTCGAAACCTGACAAAGGACCAATTACATATTGCAAATTTCTGGGATTGTAATCCTTTTTTCTTAAACCAAAAAGGACATATCAGTTTTGGGACAAAGAAGATTTCTCCTGGGGGGCATTGGATGGGAATTACTGGTATCGCATGTACTCAAAAGAAATTAGACCTAAATAAAACGATTCGAACGCATGCACTTGTTGCCATGACGATGGCGGACGCTTTTATTTCTTGTTGGGATGAGAAATATCGAAGTAACCGAATAAGACCCGAAACGGTGATCAATCAGTGGATAGATCCAGCATGGAGAGCTGTCCTACAAACTCCTCCTTTTCCAGAATATACGAGTGGACATAGCGTTGTATCTGCTTCTGTAGCAACAGTTTTAACTGCGCTAGTAGGTGATAATTTTGCCTATACAGATGTGGTAGAAGTAGAGTTTGGAGTTCCTGCTCGAAAATTCAAATCTTTTAAACATGCTGCCCAAGAAGCAGCCATCTCTAGACTCTATGGGGGAATCCATTTTCGAGATTCAATTGAAGATGGTGGTAAACAAGGAGAAAATATAGGTGAGTATATTTTGAAGAAATTAGCATTAAAATAATAGTATCTAAGTTTTGATAAGTAATAGTGCAAAATAAGATTTGATTTATGTGCTTTAGGGACAAGTCAACGGGCACAAGGCACAGAGTGTTAAAATGCTTTTATTGACCTCATCCATGCTTTTTTACAAAGCCCACCGCCGAAAGCCGATACCTGAAGGCCCAAAGCACAATCTTAAATTTTATTTTGCCCACTAACTTAAGTAATCGAGCAAAATAAGATTTAAGTTATGTGTTTAGGGACAAGGCAACGGGCACAAGGCACAGAGTGTTAAAATGCTTTTATTGACCTCAGCCATGCTTTTTTACAAAGCCCACCGCCGAAAGCCGATACCTGAAGGCCCAAAGCACAATCTTAAATTTTATTTTGCCCACTAACTTAAGTAGTCATGCAAAATAAAATTTAAGTGATGGTGAGAACAAAGTATTGATAATTAAAATTTTACATTCACAATTCACCACTCATAATTCAGCACTATTACTTACATTCACCCAATTTCAATTTTAATAGCCGGAACTCAAGTAGAATTTTCTGGCAAATCAAAACACCCAATGAAAAAATCATTTTTAATCGCAGGTTTGGCCGCTAGCTTATTTGGCTTCAATGCTAACGCCCAACAACACTCAGAACAAGACCATAGCAAGTATGTATGGCCGAAGGACGAGTTGGTAAAAAAGAAATTAGACAACTGGCAAGACATCAAATTTGGTTTGTTGATGCACTGGGGTACCTACAGCGAATGGGGTATCGTTGAGTCTTGGTCATTATGTCCTGAAGATGAGGGTTGGTGCGAGCGTAAAGGGGCGTCTTCTACCAATTATTTTGAATACAAAAAAGCTTACGAAAACCTTCAAACTACCTTTAATCCTGTAAAATTTGCGCCAGAAAAATGGGCAGATGCTGCTCAAAAAGCAGGGATGAAGTATGTGGTTTTTACCACAAAGCACCATGACGGTTTTTGTATGTTTGATTCAAAATATACCAATTACAAAGTGACGGATGCAAAAACGCCTTTCTCTAGTAATCCACGTAGCAATATTGCCAAGGAAGTATTTGATGCTTTTCGTAAAAAAGATTTCATGGTTGGGGCTTATTTCTCGAAACCTGACTGGAATACGCCTTCATATTGGTGGTCATATTTTCCACCAAAAGACCGCAATGTCAACTATGATCCAAAGAAATATCCTCAAAAATGGCAAGAGTTCAAAGACTTTACCTACAACCAAATTGAGGAGTTGATGACCCAATATGGCAAAATGGATATTCTTTGGTTAGATGGCGGTTGGGTACGTCCATTCTCGACGATTGATCCAAATATCAGTTGGCAAAAAACGATTCCTTATGACCAAGATATTGACATGGCAAAAATTGCTGCTATGGGTCGTAAGAATCAACCTGGGCTTTTGGTGGTTGACCGTACTGTAACGGGTGAATTCGAAAACTATGTAACACCAGAACAGTCTATTCCTGACCATTACATGCCGATTCCTTGGGAGACTTGTACTACTATGGGGACCAGCTGGTCGTATGTACCTAATGACAAGTACAAATCGCTTCGTGAAATCATTCACATGTTGGTCGACATCGTGGCTAAAAATGGTAACTTATTGTTGAATGTAGCCCCAGGACCAGACGGTGAATGGCACAACGAAGCCTACCAACGTATGGAAGAAATGGGTAAATGGGTATCTGTAAACGGAGAATCTATTTACGGTACCAAACCTGTGGCGCCATACCGTGAAGGACAATGGGCATTTACTGGAAAAGAAAAATCAACGTATTTGACTTACTTGGCCAAAGAAGGAGAAACTGTTCCAGCGACGGTGGTTTTACCTTGGAAAAAGGCTGAAAAGTCTACAATTGTAACATTGATTGGAGAAATCAAACCTTTAAAATACAAAATTACTCCTAACGGAATTGAAGTAACTATTCCTGAAAAAGTTCGTGCAGCTTTTGCTTCGCAACCAGCTTGGGTATTTAAAGTGACAAATAAATAAGATGCAGATTGAGTTCTCCTGAATTTATTGATTTAGGGTTATGCTGTATCTGTGTCAGGAAAAGAGGGAGCATCTCTAATTGAGCGATTATGTGATACATCAGTAAAGATGCAATGATGGCATCTTAAGCCGTTCATATCTAGCATAGTAGCATCAAAAAAGCGGTCAAAAATTTATTTTTCGACCGCTTTTTTGATAAAAACTTGTAGAATAATCCCAACCCTAGAAATTGGGGTTTATTCATGTTTTTGATGCTATTAGGTTAGTTAAGTATTAGTCCAAAAGAAGATTTAAAATGCTTAGACAGCAGGCTCTAGGCAAAGAGTTTAATAACCAAAGACCTGCTTTTTCCAAAGCCCATCGCTGAAAGCTGATATCTCAAAGCCTAAATACTTCTACAAATGGAATCACTCACTCGCTCAATATTCTACCATTAAATTCTGTACCTAATTATGCGTTTGATGGTATTTTTTACGAAGTATTTGAGCGTAATCTGATTTTGATGCATTAAAAAGCTTTGCCAAGCATGTTTGTGAGCTGCTTGAGGACTACGATAATCATGATAAATTTTATCGGAAATTTTGGCAAAGTATTGTGAGAAATTTTTTAAAGCCTCTTGCTTAAGCTCCTTTCTTTTGTCTGTTGGCCAATAGTGCTGAATAATGTCTATAACCTTCAGGATGCTTTTGATATCATCGTTTGATAAAAAGGAACGACTTGTGATATTATTCTGATGGAGTCGATATAGGGCAAGGTATTTTGGGGTATAGGCAAAATCGTATTTGGAGGCAATTCTTACCCACATTTCCCAATCTTCGCCATAGTGTACGGCAAAAAAACTACCCAAATCTTCATATACCGAGCGTTTTACAACAATTGCGGGGGGCTGTACTCGCTGCCCTTTTGAGATTCTTTCAAACCAATTATGCAGAATTCCTGATTCATGATGCAAGGGAGGTAAGGCATATAGTTCTTCATTTTTTTCATTCATATAGATATAATCAGTGAACACTGCACCGACCTTCGGATAAGACCGAATCAACTCAAAAATCTCATGATAAAATCCCTCTTTCACCATATCATCACCATGTAAGATATGAATCCAGTGACCTTTAGCACGATTGATACAGGTCTCAAAGTTTCTGAGGCTACCCACATTTTTTTCCTGACGAAAGTAACCGATATTCAAATGACTGTATTTCTCTACAATAGCACCAAGGTCGCCATCTGTGCTGTGGTCATCGATAATTTCTATTTGAAAATCAGAGAAGTCCTGAACTTGATGTATGACGCTTTTTAGGGTCTGCTCGACATACGCATAACAATTATAGGCAGGGATCATAACAGATATCAACGGCCTTTTATCAATACTAATTGCCTCAATTTTGGGAGGCGAATCAGGAGTTCTAACGTTGTAAAGAGACATAATATTAAACTAGATGATATATTAAACAATAAGGAAATATGGCAATTCAGAAATGCCGAAATTTATAAGAATGTATAGCAAGAAGAGTTGAATCAAGGAATAATGCACAATATTCATGCATTATTGGGCTTTTGGCGTTCAGCCGTTGGTAGCAGACAAAATGTAATTATGACTTCTTAAGCAACACCATAAACTATTTCACTAACGACTTGTAGCCGAATACCTAGGTAATCGTGCAAAATAAGAATTAAGTTTTTTGTTGAAGGCATAAGGCAACAGGCACAAGGCAAAGAGTCTTAAATTGTTTTTAGTAACGATAGATATATTTTTGCCGAAAGCTCAAAGCCGTAAGCTCAAAAATTCAATTATATTTTGCGTACCCACTAGTTTTTTGAAAATCTGTGTAGCATTACAGTTCAAATTTCTGGATAAAAAGGAGAATCTTTATGTTTTAGGAAAAATTTCCAACCAGAAAAACATCCTTTTATTTCTTCTAAAATGAACTTGTTATGTCTTGATTTTGGATGTAAAATAGCAAATTTAATTCGTTTAAGATAGTAGAGTGGTAAGCTTTTTCTAAGTCTGTACAATTCTCCTTGATGATGATATTTCTGGTATTGCACCAATACAGAACTTACATTCCCTCTCATGTAGGCAAATATCTGCTTTTTTAAATCATTCCACGACTCACGATGTTGATGATAAACATAAATATGAGGAAAATATCTACAGGTAAAACCTTCTGCCATAATCCGATACCAGTATTCTGAGTCACCACTACAACCAGAGGCACCTACATCCAATCTTTCATCAAAATATCCTACTTTTTCAAATACTGTTTTCCTAAATGCCATATTCGCCCCAGCTCCAACATCCCAAGCAGGTACTCCCACAGGTAGATGTTTAGCAAAATAGGCCTTATCAAAAATAAGTGGTTGATGACCTTTGTTGAATCCCCAAAATCTCTCAAAAAAACATTGAGCCTCGGTGTCTAATCTATACGGTATAACCAGTCCTGTGACCGACATCGTAAGTGGATCTTCAAAGCTTTGTCTGATTTGAGAAACCCATTCTGGGGTAACAATTACATCATCGTCGGTGTAGGCTAGAATCTCAGCTTTTGCTGTAAGTGCTCCCGTATTTCTGGCAATATCTAACCCTTTACGGGGTTCTAATACATAAGTTACTGAGGGAAACTCCTTTTTAATTAACTCCGCCGTTCCACTATCTGATGGCGCATTATCTACTACTACTATTTCGAAGTTTTTTTCCGTGGAAAGAAAAAGTCTGGTAAGACATTCTCTGAGCGCGGAGGTTCTATTCCTCGTACAAATCACAACAGATATACTTGGTAATGAAGTAGTAGGAGTAGGACGTTGAAATATTTTTTTATAATTACTAGAAAATTGCTCGTTTAGATAGGTTGGGTTGTCCTTAAATGCACGTAAAAGTTGATGTTTTTCGGACACATTGAGCGGCTTAAAATAGAAAGACCATGCTTGTTTCAACGAGTTTATAATAAAACTCTCCCATTCTGTTAGATCTTTTGGGTAAATGCTATCTAGCCAAAGATGCCCCATTGGAATATTATTGTACCAAAAAAGATAGTAGGCCGCTTCTCCGTTTGGGAGAGCTGGAATACCTTCCTCTAGGTGACAATGATGTATTTTACGTGAAGAATAAGCGGTTTTACTCATAACACCTTCGAGATATTAAATGGGGTTTAAATATATTGAAGTTTTAAAATAGAGGATACATGAGCTTGAGGTATGTCTCCTAGAATAATAGACTCCTTGCCAGCCAAATCAATGGAAAGACAGGTATCAAAACCTAAAACTTTGTGTTCGTCAGCATCGAGAAAATAGACGGAGAAATAATACGAGCCTGCCCCTAAATAATTACTTGGAATTGTTCCTGTGACGCAGTGAAGGGTATTTACTCCCAAGTTTTTAAGAGGCGTGTCAATTTGTATCAAACATTCGCCTGAGAAACTGAACACAAATAATCTGACCATTATTGAAATATCAGGAATAAGGTTCCAATATTCAAGTTCAAAACTTAAAGTTGCGTTTCGATAAATAATTTGGTTGACCCGCTCCGAGGGAGTAATAGATACTTTCTTCACTCTTAAATATTGATTTCCTGGGGCTTCATCTGGTGAAATATAAACTTGACCCAAGAACTCGATTTTTTCCTGATATAAATATTTGGCAATCGTTGGAGTAGGTGCTCCAAACTCTTTGAGTTTACCTTTTTCCAGATAGGCAATTTGGTTACAAAGTTGCCTCAACGCTTGCATATCATGACTGATTATTAACGCTGTTTTACCTTCATTAGAGGCTAATTCCCGCATTTTTACAAGGCATTTTTTCTGGAAATCTGCGTCACCTACTGCTAATACCTCATCTAAAATCAAAATATCGGCATCGAGATGTGCCGCTACCGAAAAGGCTAATCTCACATACATTCCACTCGAATAACGCTTCACAGGTGTATTGATAAACTCTTCGATTCCAGAAAATGCAATGATTTTATCAAGCTTTTGAGTTACTTCATGCTTTTTCATTCCCAAAATCTGAGCATTGAGAAATATATTTTCAAGTCCAGTGAGCTCTCCATGAAATCCAGTTCCGACTTCTAAAATACTTGATATCTTTCCTTTACCACGAATAAGTCCTGTAGTCGGGAGTAAAACCCTCGAAAGGATTTTCATGAGAGTTGATTTCCCTGAACCGTTTCTACCAATAATACCAATAACCTCGCCTTCATTTACGCTAAAGGAGATATCCTGTAATGCCCAAAAAGTATCATTGGATGGATTTAGACTAGCTTTTTGAGTTAGTTGTTTCCAATATTTAATCAGGTCTTGACGTAACGTTTCGCTTCCGAGTTTACCAATTTCAAATGATTTTGAAATATGGTCAAATTCAATCACAGGTTTGGCCATTAGAGTACTTCTATGAATTTACTTTCAAACTTTCTGAAGATGAGCAAGGCAATCATACTAAATACCGTTATTGAACCTAGCGAAATATAGAGTTCCATAGTCCAAAACTCACTTAACGAATAACATGCTCTGAAACTTTCGAAAATAGCCGTTAAGGGGTTAAACCAAAACGCCCAAGATAACTCTTTCGAAACTAATGAAACAGGGTAAAACACTGGCGTAACAAACATATATAGTCTCATTACCAACTGGATAATATTTTCTAAATCCTTGTATTTGGTGGTAAGAATAAAAGAAAATGAACCCAGCGCCAATGCATATAATGCTACAAATGCAAGAAGAAAAGGAATTGCTATTAGGTTCAAATTAAAGGATACTTCCCAATTCGTAAAAAACTGATAAAATAAAACGGCAACGATAAAGAATAGAAGGTTTACACCGAGTTTGTAAGCTTGGACTAATACGCTACTCAAGGGTAGAATGATTCTTGGAAAGTATACTTTTGATAAAATATGAGCATTGGTCCTGAAAGTGTACAGTGAACCAAACATACTATCCGCAAAAAAGCTCCAAAGCATATTACCTGTCAGGTAAAACAACAACGGGGGCATTCCATCTGTAGAAACTTTAATGATATTGGCAAAAACGAGCGTATATACAATCGTTGTGATAAGTGGCTGGAAAATTAGCCAAAAGTTACCCAAAACGGTTTGTTTATGACTACTTTGTAAGTCCCTTTTGGTAAGACTCCAAATCAAATCAGTATGATTCAATATTTTTTTGAAACTAAAATCGAACCATCCAACCGACGGTTTGATTTCCCATTCCCAATCATCAATCTGATTTGCGTCTAATTTCATAAGCGTATCAAAAGCTTGGATGTTATTAGATTAAGCGTTTAAAAATCAGGTTTACTGAAAGAAAAAAGGTGACAACGCGTACTTTTTCTTTCGCAAATACTTTGCCAAATAACAATTTTCACAAAGGAATGATTAAGTGATTAGGCTTTTTTACAAATAAATCTCTGTAGTTCCTCATGAGTTTTGAAGTGCCCTTTTGGATAATATTGTAGCTGTGGTTGCAACTCATCTTCATATCCCCAGTTAACCCATGCGCAATCCATACTAATTTTCATACAAGCTTCAATATCTCTGTTCTCGTCGCCTATGTACAAACACTCACGCAAGGGGTATTCAGTAGCTTTGAGTAGCTTTTTCAAAACCTTATCTTTGCCCATAAAATTTTCTGAGCAATAGATGTTTTTGAAGTGGGTAAAGTTTTGATTGTCAAGAAATTGAAGGATATTTTCTTTGCTATTAGAAGACACAATGTCTAGTGTGAAACCCTGCTGTTGAAGCGTTGTTAAAAAATCAAAAATTCCGTCATAGGCTTGAAGAAACTGAATGTTTTGCTTGTATTTTTTGTATAGTACAGGAATAATAAAAGGGATTTGATAGAGCGGAATTCCCAGATATTCGGCTCGCTTTAGATAAGATAAATGTCTAATTTGAGGAATAGTTTCTGCTGAAATAAGCTTAAAGTTTTTTTCTGTAGCCAATTCATTGTAGATTTTCAGAAAAATTGGGACAGAATTGGCAATAGTGCCATCAAAATCAAAAATGATGTGTTTATACGTTTGCATAGTATTAATAAGGCAACTGACCCAAAAAGGTTATTTACAACGATCTATTTATTCTGTTGTTTTGCAGTATCAAAATTGATTGACAGGTCTTCACTAAATTTTACATATCATATCCTACAGCCAATCCAAATTAATGAACCGAATAGCAATATATGAAGATAACCCTAAACTTCGAGAATTACTCGAATTACTGATAAATTCTGCGGAGGAGTTTCTGGTGGTAGGGAAGCATCACAACTGTGAAGATATTTTACGGCATATCCAGTCTGAGTCACCAGATATGCTCATAATGGATATAGATATGCCTGTAATAGATGGAATTACTGGAGTGAAGTTGGTGAAAGAGAAATACCCTAATATGAAAGTAATCATGCATACCGTTTTTGAAGATGATGATCGACTATTTGCTTGTTTGAGCTACGGTGCAGATGGTTATATCCTGAAAAAAGATTCACCAAGTATGCTATTTGGCGCTATAAAACAGCTTTTTGAAGGTGGTGCTCCGATGTCGCCAGGTATTGCCAAACGTATTTTGCAGACTTTTAGAAAACCTGCACCTACCCAAAATTCGTATCATTTGACTGAGCGCGAGAAAGAGGTGCTAGAGTATTTGACCAAAGGCTATTCCTATAAAATGATTGCTCACGAATGTTCTATTTCGATAGAAACCGTACGTCGTCATCTCAAAAATATCTATTTCAAACTTCAAGTTCAATGTGGCACCGAAGCCGTGGCAAAGGCAATTCGTGAGAAGATTGTCAATGAGTGATTACCTTACATAGAGGCTAAACTAGTTCATGACTTAGTCTTGGACTTATTTTGTTAACAGTTTATAAACTGAAATCTTACCTAATCCGAGTCTAAGCCCCAGACTAGGTAAGAATCAAAATTGTTGCTGACGCAAGTTTGTCGGAGAAAACTCCGACAAGGGCGAAAAACTGAAATCTTACCTAATCCGAGTCTAAGCCCCAGACTAGGTAAGAATCAAAATTGTTGCTGACGCAAGTTTGTCGGAGAAAACTCCGACAAGGGCACAAATCCAACATCCGAAATCCGAAATCCGAAATCGAATCCCCTTTATTTTACCCAAATAATACCACCTTCTGGTTGAATTACAAGGGTCGCTTCTCCAGAGTTTGCCACTTTCGTAGATTTAAAAGTTGGATTTCTTTTCTCGTCATCACTATATTCTGCAACGGTTTTTCCTGCAAACATGGGTAATTTTACATTGATTTTTAGCGCAGTTTTTTCAGCATTGACACCCACCAAATACCACTCATTGCCATGACGACGCGCCAATACGCAATATTTTCCTGGGTAACCATCCACAAAAACGGTTTCGTCCCAAGTAGTTGGCACTTTTTTCATAAAATCAATTTCAAAACTTGGAACATCCGTCAAATTGTTTGGCGTGAGTGCAAAGTTCTGTACGGTTGTTTGGAATAAAACCGCGGTCGCTAATTGAAAAATATCCGTTGTTTTACGAGTTCTTCCTCCATTATTATTTCTGTTGAGACGTTTGTTGAGTAAAGTCCCTCCAAAATCCATACTTCCGACAGTATTTCTGATAAACGGATGCAGAGACGCATTAAATGCTTCATTATCATCAAAATGCTGATTGAAAATCAAGTTTTCAGATGCCAAAACTGCCTCACTGCTCACATAGTTAGGGTACATTCTTTCCCAACCGCGAGGAAGCGTACAACCATGGAAAATAATCATCAAACCATATTCGTTGGCATCGCTTAAGATTTCTTCATAAAGCTGGATAGTTTCCTGTTTGTCACCTCCAAAGAAATCCACTTTCAAGCCTTTTACGCCTTGAGCTTTTAGCCACTTCATTTCTTTTTTACGAGCAATAGCATTATTCATGCAGTTTTTCGGACCTTGAGGGGCGTTGTTCCAAGCACCGTTGGAATTATACCACAAAAACACATCTACCTTTTTAGAATGAGCATATTTAATCAATGCTTCCATGCGTTCATATCCGACATTTTTGTCCCAAAGTGCATCCATCAAAATATATTCATATCCTAATTTTTGAGCCAAATCAATAAACGTAATTTGGTCATCGTAGACCATACTGTCATCTTGCCACATAATCCAGCTCCAAGTGGCACGTCCTGCTTTATATTCCTGTGAAGGTGCATATAGTGGATCAACTACATCAAAAGGAATGGTTGTCTCCACAATCGGTTTCAAACTTGTTCCCACAGTGATGGTACGCCAAGGTGTTGTAGCTGGCAAAGCCATTGCTGGTTCGGCACTTCCATGACCGTTATTTTCGTCTTTTTCTGGAAATGAAATAGTAAACGTGCCATTATTGGATTCACTCAATTTTGAACCACAATAGGCACCTGTTACACCTGTTTCCGAAACCAAAGCCCAAGCTTCTTTACCCACATGGAACAAGGCAGGGAAGGTATATCCCAAACGATATTTGGAGTTTTGATTGAGTGCTGCATCTGCTTCGTACTCTTCTTCATAACTTGGTTTGGTACGCATCCAGCCACTTCCTGCAGGTGCTTGTGGGGTTAAAAAAGTAGTAGTGTTTGAAGGAAAACTAAAACCTGTTAGTTCTTTTTCGACAATACAGTTGGCAGTTTCTTTATATGGAAAAAGTCCATAGCGAAAGGCAATATCGTTGTTGCTTACCTGAAAAGTAATTTCTAAAAGTTTTTTATCAGCATTTGAAAAAGTACAAACCACTTGGTTGGCAACATAGTGAATATTGGATTTTTTGATTCTACTTTGTTGGTAAGTCTTGTCGATTTGTTTTTCTTCTTTTTTGACAAAAGTCAAAGATTTGCTGAAGTCTCCGATACTCGTGGCAAGTCCCAATGGAGAGTTTTCCAACACCTTAATACCTTGATAAGTAACAGAATAATTCGCTTTGCCTTCTGTAACTGCCAAACTAACCTTCAGTTGTTTGTCGGGACTAAGAATGCTTACATTTTCCTGAGCGAAGCTTGAAATTTGCAGAAGCATCGCAACGATAAATAGTACTTTTTTCATAATTGAGTTCAAAAAGCATGACGCTTTATTAATTGGGGCTTAATAGATTAATTTGAATTTTGTAAATATTGTGTCAAATCTACACATTCTTATCTGTTTTAATGCTGATATTAACATAAAAACTAAAAATAAGCCTAGTTTACTACTTAGGTTCGGACTTATTTTTCCCAAGTCATCAACTTCAAAAAAGTACTAAAATAACAAAACAGTGTGTAATTCGCCTAGTTCAAGACTTCGTCTTGGACTCCCTTTTTTCTTAAGTTTTCAACTTCAAAAATCGAAATCATCACCTAACAATGTGTAAAAAGGGTTACGTCCTATTTAAAACAAAGGAATAATCATTTTTAAAATTACTTAATTGTTTGAAATACAGGCAATTGTCCGCTTGTTCAATGACTAAAAAAGGGCATAGATAAAGGCAAATAAACCCTCTTATTTTGGGTAAACATTTTCCTTGCCCTACTCATGAATAAACTTTTCATACTACTATGCTTTTGGCAGATTCCGCTATTAGCGCAAGATTTGGGTGGTCTAAAGGGACAAAAGCCTGTCACTGTTTCAGGAGGTTTGAATTTAGGTTTTAATACTTATTCAAATCTTGAAGGCAGGCAACGTCTCGACCCTTTTTCTTGGACTATTTCTGCCAGTCCTGTTATTTCGCTTTATGGTATTCAAATGCCATTCTTTTTCTTGATTAACCAACAAAGTCAGTCCTTTTCGGGGCCGTTCCAACAGTTTGGAATGAGTCCATCTTACAAATGGGCGAGACTACACTTGGGGTATCGTAACCTTAGCTATTCCAATTACACATTGGCTGGGCGAATGTTTTTTGGAGCAGGTATCGACCTGAATCCTGGCAAATTTCGCTTTTCTGCCATGTATGGACGCTTTCAACAAGCAAGTTTGCGAGATACAACTCGTAATACCTTTTCGTCTTTACCCTCTAGCTTCAGACGCATGGGGTATGCCGTAAAAGTAGGAGTGGGGTCTTCACAAAACTTCATCGACTTGATTTATACCAAAGCATGGGACGAAGAAAATTCTATCAAAATCCCAATAGCCGAGGGTATCACTCCCGCCGAAAACACTACACTCGGCATTGTTTCTCAATTGACTTTTTTAAAAAAATAACTTGGTCGTCCGATGTTGGGGTAAGTGGTTATACCTCCGATGTAAATGCCAAAGATTTGACTGGAACCATATCGCTTGATAGTGATTTTTTGAAAAAACTATTTTTACTAAAACGAAGCACTCAGGTGGGTTATGCCGCCAATAGTAGTTTGAGGTTTAGTTCACGCTTTGCATCCTTACAAGTACAATACCGTTTGATTTCGACAGATTATAAGTCGATGGGTGCGTATTTTTTCAACAATGATGTACAAGAAATTCTCTTTTCTCCTTCTTTTTCTTTTTGGCAAGGTCGAGTAAATCTGAGTGGTAGTTATGGTATACAGCAAGATAACGTTAGTAAAACCAAGGCTACTCAAACCACCCGCAACATCGGATCGCTCAATTTGTCAGTGCAACCCTCCACCAAATTTGGGATGTTGATGACCTATTCGAATTATGGTACTTTCCAGAATAATCCTGATAGAATTATTGATACCCTCAAAATCCAGCAGGTCAATCAAAGCTTGGTGGTAGCACCTCGTTTTTCTTGGGGCGACAGGGTGGTAAGTCATTCGATAAACCTAATGTCGAGTTACCAAAACTCCAGCGATTACAATACTGTTTCCAAACAGTTATTAGAGTTTAATAACCTCTTTTTGTCTTTCAACTATCTGAGAAACAATATGAAACAGAAAATTACGATAAGTCCAGGCGGGATTTTTATCAAAAACTTTTTGTCATACGGAAACACACAGTCGATGGGGGCAAGTTTGAATATTTCCAAAAACTTGAAGTCATTCTCTAATAGCTTGAATGTCAATTACAACCAAAACTATTATAAAGAAAATGCCAACGGTTATACATTCAATGCCCGATGGAACGGACGTATCAGACTATCGAGCAAACAACAACTTTCGTTGAGTGCAGCATTGCTCTACAACAAGGATCTCAAATTTGAAGCAAGAAATTTTACAGAAGTTTATACCCAAGCAGGTTACTCTCTCAACTTTTAAATCATTCAACGCCATGAAAAAACTTTTTCTTTTTCTGAGCTTATTGATGGGAGTAGGGTTTGACTCTTTTTGTCAAACCCTTAGTGGAATCAACGTTCAAACGATTTTTCCCCCACCCTATAGCCCAAGACTCAAGGATTATGCACCCGACGGTGCAAACAATTCCTTGAGAGTGATTTTGACGAATACAACCCCCAATCCAGTAGACGTAAAGCTTTTGGGAGAAATAAAAGGACAAAACAACGGCGTGCGTGCCGTAACCAAAGATTCTTATCAGCCTTCCTCGCCGATAACACTCCCTGGCAATGGAGTGCCTGTGGAGGTGGAGATTTTTGGTTCGAGTCAAAACTTTTTTACTGAAAGTAACATCGACATTACGGGCATCGACCCCAAATCCTTGATTAGTGGTTTAATTCCTCAGGGCTTTTACGAATTCTGTATTAAGGTGGCGCCCTACAATCAGCGACCTGCGATATTGAACGGCAATGAACCCCGTGGATGTATTATGATACCCATCACGTATATCGAGCCACCGCGCCTGACTATGCCTGTATGTGACCCCGTTACACCAATTCAATCGACCAATCCACAAAATATCGTTTTTAACTGGACTCCTTGCGTAGGCAATATTGCTGGCGCACAGATTAACTATGATTTTTATCTTGTTAGAGTGCCAGAGGGACAAAATCCCAACGACGCCATTAATAATGCTATCAATAGAAATGTAGGAAATCCATATTCAGAGAAGGATTTGGTCGCTCCCAATCTCATTTTTGGTGCCAATTACCCCGAGCTCGCCAATGGACTATATGCTTGGATGGTGGTCGCGAAAGACGCTAACGAAAAAATCTTTTTACAAAATGATGGAAAAAGTGAAGTTTGCACGTTTAGAGTTGGTGCACAAGGCGAAATGTTAGCGGCAAACAGCAGTATTGTAAAGTGTAAAAATGCCAAATTTCCAGCCGATTTGATAGCTGTAAAACAGACTGACTTGACAGGCAAAACTATCAAAATAGGCAATTTTGACATGACGATTGACCAAGCAATAGATTCGCCAGATGGCTGGTCGGGGAACGGGCGAATTACTTGGAATTATGTTCCATTGAAAGTCAAGTTTTCCAAACTGAAAATTAATGCAGCCAATCAAGCTATTTCTGGTTTGGCAAATGGAAGCGATGAAGGTTTTCAAATGCCTGGCATTACTCCTCCCGATTTATCGACCTACAAAAATATAAGTGTAGACTACCTCAAAACCTACACCAATTTGCTAACCAGTAAACTTTGGAATGACCTTAAAGGACAAATGGCTGTTTCCCTGCCTATTGGCTATAGTACTGGCGCTGGTTTGATAGGTATTAATTATTTCACGATTGCACCAGACGGTGCTGAAATGGGAGCATTGTTAAATGTCAAAATGCCAGAGGATAATTCCTTTTTGTCGATGGCCGCCACCGAAATGTGTATGTTGCCCGACAAGCTTTTTCCCAAAAATGCAGTCCTTTATTTAGTCAAAGATTTTAAAGCTCCCTACACGCCAATCACGTTTAAGCAAAGCCACTATCCACAAAACGATGGTACGTATGCCATTCTCGACGAAGATTCGGTTCGTCATGTACACGTAGAGGCAGATTTGAATCTAGGGAAAAATGTGTTGGAATTGAATGACGACAATGGCAATACGCTACCCGGAGATGTGATTACGCAACTCAAATTTGATTTTAATAAATGGAATGACTGGGTTGCTACTGTCACTGTTCCAACATTTGGATTAAAAGATGCCGGAGGTATCTCGGTAAAAGGTTTAGATGCGTTTTATGACCATTCTGATTTTCGTAATCCTCCTAATTTTAACCCACCAGCCGAATACGATGGAGAAAGAGGGAATACCTTCAAAGGTTTGTACTTGCAACGAGTTGATGTACTATTGCCAAAATCACTAGGCGGCGGAGGCAATAATCGACTCAGCTTTGCGGCATCCAATATGGTTTTTGATAGCGACGGACTTACGGCACGTTTTACGCCTTCACGTTATCCATTGTTGGATTATACCACTGGCAAAATGGGAAAATTAGCCTTTTCGGTTGATTCTTTTGAGGTATTGATTGTCAAAAATGCCTTGATACGTGGCAATATGGTGGGTAAAATACAATTGCCTATTAGTTCGGATGTGCTAGATTATACTTGTAATCTTCGCAATGGTTTGGATTCGCTCAAAATCTTGGTGAAACCCAAACCACAAGGATACAACGTGCCAGTGTTTATGGCTAATATGAAAATAGCCCCCAACTCAGTTTTTGTGATAGGCTTGATAAAGGATAAAGACCCTGAGTTTTTATTTTCTCTCAATGGTACTTTAACCTTAGATTCAAAACCACCTCTGAATATGGTCGTGCCTGACCTGACTTTTGAGAATTTCTCTCTTTCAACTTTTAAAGCCTTGGGTGGCGACGAAATTGCTGGAAGTGGGATATATCTTCAAACAGGTGAATGGTATCTGGAAGGAGGACTCGCAGGGGAGCATGAAAAAGACCCAGCCAATAAGGATGTAAAAGGCGGTCCTCACGAGGATATAATCATGACTTCAGCTGTGGCTAATGGAGGTAAAGAATCAAAAATGGGAGGCTTTCCTATTCAATTGATTCCGCCAAAATTTGTGAAAAATAATATCGGCTTAGGCTTTGAATTTGGGGTAAAAGTCATGGTAGGTGGCGACGACGCCAGCTTGGCAAATGCCTCAGGTACTGTACAAGTATTGGGTAGATTAGATTTTATAAATGGAAAATTAACCCCTTCTTTCAAAGGAGTCTATCCTTCTCGATTTACGATTGATGGACAATTTGGGCCTGCTAATGTAAAAGGTGAACTGAAATTTTATTATGATGATGCAAAATATGGAACAGGCTTAAGTGGATGGGGAAAAGTGAAAATTCCGAATTTGGCAACGGTCGAATCTAATATCATTTTTGGAAATACCAATGACTACTATTACGGTTATATGGATGCTTCAGTGGTGGCAAACCCTGGCTTTGTATTAGTGCCACCACTTACCTTGACAGGTTTTGGTGGAGGCTTGTATTTTAACATGAAACAAGAAGGAACTGTAGATGCTAAAATTGCCAATAAGCCACTCTCAGATGCCGAAAAAATGGAGCTGAACAATGCCCCTGGAGTGACCAAGTCAGGGCTAGTGTATTCACCACAAAAAGGTGCTTGGGGACTCAAAGCTCGTGTGTATATGTCTGTGGCAGATGCCCGCTTATTGACCGCTTCGGTGGGGCTTGAAGCTGGTTTTGCTAATGGAGCATTGAACAATTTTAACGCTACGGGCTCTGTCAATATTATCAGTAAAGATGGCACTCCTGATGACCCAACAACTTTGGTGAAAGGCTCGGTCGCTTTCAATTATTTGGCGCCAGGTATTTATGATGTTAACGCAGATATTACGGCTGGCATCTTAGGAACCAATGTTCAAGTGCCTTTGCGTGTACATTTCGATCCACAAAATTGGCATATCAAATTGGGTGACCCTCTCGATACGCAAAAACGTATTGCTTTCAATATTTTGGACTTAAATCTTCCAGTGGTAAAAGCGCATTTGGGAGCCAAATTCTATATAGCAATGGGCAATGACTTAGGTGGTTTGCCAGAATTGCCTGCTGAGGTAAGTAACTTTATGGGTGGTGCCAACGCCGCTGCCGATCAGTATCGTAATGCTCAATATAGTAAGGTAGCCTCCAAAACGAATGTGAGTACCGACGAAGACGGACGAGTTACCTCTGTGCCAAAATTCTCTATTTTGGTAGGTGGACAACTACAAGGTAGCTTTGACGCTACGGTAGCTATTCTATCTGTAAATGCTTCTGCAATTTTAGGCTTTGATGCTGCCTTAGAATATGGAATCGAATGCGAACAAGGTGGACAAGCCTTGGGCTGGAATGGCTGGTATGCCAATGCTCAAATGTATGCTTACCTCAATGGAGGTGCCTATATTGATTTAGATTCTTGGTTTGCTGCAGGACGTTTCAAAATATGCGAAGTGACCGCTGGAGCAATACTCAAAGGAGGGATTCCTAATCCGATGTGGATGAGTGGAAGGGTAAAAGTTCAAGGAAATGTGTTGGGTTTAATCAAAATAAATACAGGTTTTGATTTGGCTTTTGGAGAACAATGTACGCCTACCAACAACAAGGATAATGGTTTGGATGGTATCGAAATCATTGGGGATATATCTCCTGCCAATGGAGAAAATGCGGTTGAAACCGATGCGCCAATTACTGTAACGTTCAACACAAGTATCGGACAAGATTATGAATTGGCCATGCCTGATAATACTGTTAAAACCTTCCGTTTTAAACTTAAGGAATACAAACTTACATATGAAGATAGCAAAAATGGCGGTCGTTTGACCACATTCGATGGCTTTCAAGCACCTGAATGGGTGAATGATAATCAACAATTGATTTTGTCGAAAAACAAACATTTTGCTTCAACTTCCAAACATAAGTTTAGTATTTCATTGGGTATCGAAGAAGTAGGAGGAAAGGGTGATAACGCTAATCGTTCAGAAGAAAAAACGGTAGAGTTTTCAACCTCCAAACAACCTGATTATATCAAGTTTAGCAACGTAAACTATACTTGGCCATTAGAAGGACAAAATTACTTCCTGAAAAATCAATTGCCACAAGGAGTCATCGAAGGGCAAATTCCTGATGAGGCCTTTCGCAGTGCTGTAGATGGTAGCGATTCAAAATTTAGTGCTTTGTTGTCAGGAAAATATATCTACAAGGCGGTATATATTCCGAAGGATGGTGGCGATACACTCACTACAGCAGTGTATTACGACAAACAAAATCAGGTGAAATTTGATATTCCGAACAATTTGCAAAATGATAAAACCTACCGTGTCGAAATCCGTAGAATTTATCAAAGTGCTGTAGGCTCAGCCATCAATCTTAATCAGCAACTTTTGGCTAGCGCATGGTAAAAGAAAAGGTTACGGTGGCTAAAGCCTCAGCATTTTTAAGAAGCCAAGAGGATTTTTTCTATATCAACAAAAATGCCTTGAATCGTTCAGCAACTTCGTCTTCTTCGATTCCGAAATCTAAGGTAATTTATGATATCGTTTTCAAAACTAGTAAGTACAGTACTATCAATGAAAAACTGTCAGCCGTAAATTTTGAAAGAGCCGAATATCGCAATACGAATAATGTCCAATCAGCGGATTATTTAGTCATGGATATAAAGCCAACTAATGGAACTGCCGAGAATTTTGACGATGCTGAGTTGTATGGTTATACTCGTAATGGTAAAAATCAGCCTGCCCTATTAAATGTGTCAAGTCCGATGAAAGCTGGTGTGGTAAGTTTTGATACCTATATTCAAAACGAAGTGTACACGCCTTTGGTGAATTTTGGAGCTAAACAAGTAGGTATCTATTACGGTGTTCAAGAACTAAGAAAAATCGTCGGTGTAGGCACGCCAGATTTAGCGGTAACTACCCAACGTCAGTCAATTCTAGGGCAAGTTGGATCTATTGGGTCGGTTAATTTGAATACCTCATTGAATGGATTACAAACTACTGTCAATCAGCCAGCTTCAAATCAACCTACGACTTCGGGTGGTGTGAAAGCAACGCTGGGTAATATCAGTATGATTAGCTCAGCGCTAAGAATGGACGATATTATTGGACCTTCATTGACTTTCTTCCCATTAGAAGACGAGCCTACCCGCATGTATTCTTTTGCCTTTAAAGTTGACCAAGTGGCGTATCATGACTTTTATGCAGTCAAGAATTTTGGAGAGAATATGGTTAAAACTCGTCAAGCACTGAATACAAGTTTAGGGAATTGGAAAAACGTTTCCTTAGGTTTTGGTTCTGTTTTCGCAAATATCAACGTGCAAGGAACAAGTCGAAGTTTGACGTTAAATATCTCCGCCTCTTCGATGGCTCGTAATTTTAGTAATGCCGATTTGGATGCGTATAATGGCTATCAATCATCGAGTTATTATACCTTCAAACCACGAACAGGTGGCACAACTGCTTACATTACATTGGATTACAAACCTTATGTAGATGCGCCAACTAATCGAGTAGAGAAGGCTTTTACTTTTGGTACAGCGGCATTTATACCATCACCAATCGTAGGCGGGTATTTTAAATTCTAAGTAAACTGGGACAAAGAAAGTGCAAGCCTAATGTCAAATAAGTAGGAAAACGTTATTAGTTAACAGTATATTGGTTATTTGAAGATGTTCATAATCAAAAGGTTACAGTCAAATTTTGCCTCTGATATACTATTAATTTAATCTTTCCTGCTACTTACTAAAATTTGATTTGAATTAAAGGTTTCTAATAATTCTCGCTGAATGCGCTCTTTGTCCCTTTTTTCGATATCCTTAAAAATCGTGAGTCATGAAAAAAAATCGTTATATACTCATGCTTTTGCTCCTTATTGGATTAAAAACACAGGCGCAAAAGTCTCTCAATCCCAAGCTACAGCTTCTTGTGCGCAATTACCAAGACTCGGTCGTATTGCGTTGGGCGCCTACCAGTGCTGCTCAGTGGCTTTTTGCTAGTCAAAAAGGCTTTCGTATTCAAAAAACAGTTATTTCAAAAGGCGCAAACCAAGGTGTAAGTACCCTTTTGACACCCAACAAAATTCTTCCTTTGACCTTTGAGGAGGTGAAATTGCGTTATTCCAAACAAGATAGTTATGTGGGTGCAGCCGTGCAGTCACTCTATAATCCCAAAGCAAGTACTACTTTTCAGCAGAGTGTGGGAGGTATTATCCAAAAAAGTAATGAGCAAAATAGTCGTTATGCCAGTGCGATGTTATCGGCCGACTATAGTGCCAATGCTGCTACCGTGCTTGGTTTGCGATGGGTCGATAAAGCACCCAAAAATCCAGAGGATATCATTATGTACAAAGTTTGGGTTGATGCAGATACTAAATCTAATACCAAAGTTGATACTGCTACGGTGGTGCTATTTGCGAATCAGTTTACCAAAGTTTACGCGCCTATCACAGCAGGCATTTTGCAAGGTGACTCACAAGTTACGCTTCGTTGGTATCGTATGAGCGTCGATGGTGAGTTTTCTGGTTATTTGATAGAAAGAAGTGAGGATGGAAAGAATTTTAAATCTATTACGAGCAATCCTTACATTCAAACTCCTGCAGATGAAAATATGCTCAAACAAGATTCTTTAACCTACAAAGGGATTAGCAATCCTAGTGCTCTGATTACCTATATCGATTCCAACTTGGTCAACTATCGCAAATACTACTATCGAATCGTTGGGATTGACCCATTTGGCGTATCTAGTCCAGTGTCGGATATTATGGTAGGTTCGCCAAAGGATTTTACACCACCTGCAAAACCTAAAAATGTTAAAATCAAAGTTGTAGATAACAAAGAAGTAAATATTACTTGGGAAAAAACTGGTAATACCAATGATCTCAAGGGTTATGTTGTTGCCAAAGGAGGTTCGGTGGCTGGACCATTTAATTTTGTCAAAAAAGAAGTTTTGTCTAGTCAAAGTCTCAGTTTTACCGACGCATCGCCTGAGCCGTATACAGGGCGATATTACGTAGTAGGAGCTGTAGATACCGCTGGTAATGTAAACTATGCAATGCCAGTGGTGGCAAATATCGAAGATAGAACAGCTCCAAAAGCTCCTAATACTCTCACAGCTTCGGCCACGCCTCAAGGGAAAGTAGTTGTTGACTGGCCTGCGAGTACCGAACCTGATGTGGCAATCTATAAGGTGTATCGGGCGTATCGTAAGGATGCCAAAAATTACACATTGCTTACGCCTTATGGGGTTCCCAATTCTGAGTACACAGATTCTATCCCAGACAAAACATTATTGAATAGACAGTTGTTCTATAAGATAGTTGCAGTTGATTTAAGTAATAATCACTCAGAATATTCGCCAGTAGTTATGGCAAAACTGCCAGATACAAATCCTCCTACGGCACCAGTTTTTGAACAAATTGTTGTTGAGAAAAACGGGATAAAACTATTGATTGTACCAAGTTCGAGCGAAGATGTTTCTTTTCATACATTATACAAAAAATCTTCGAAAGGAAGCTGGGAGGTGTTAAAACAATACAATGGTTTATTAACAACCTCTATTAGTTATGTAGACACAGACGTGAAAAATAACCAACGCTATGAGTATAAAGTGGAGGCAGAAGATTATAGTAAGCTCAAATCCAAATCAGAGTTTTCACAACCGATTTTGTATGTTGGTGAAAATGGCATTGCCAGCGTGGAAGGACTCAAAGTAAATTATGACCCCAATCAAAAAATTGTGACTTTAGATTGGACTTGCCGTTCAAACAACGTATCTCATTTTGTGATTTATCGTGCTGAAAATAAAGCAGCACTGAGTACGTGGCAGACGGTTGAAGCAAATAGATTTTCAGAAAAACTGGATAAGACTCCCAATACCTTAGATTATGCGGTAAAAGTCTATTTCAAGGATGGAACTAGCTACAAAATGAGTAATACAGTCAGTGTACAAGCAAAATAAGTATAAGAGGTTTTTCTGTGAATAATCTTCCTATTTGGCTTAACAGTACACCATTATTTTAGAAGAATTTTTACATACATGAGAGAATAAATACCCCATTCTTGTGGCCATCCAAGTTTGGGGATATTTTTTTAATCATGTTTTCCCAGAATACGTCTAAATTCCTCCTTGCCTACGGGCAACTTTTTTAAATTCTCAATCATCATCAGTGCTCTTTCAATTCTCAATTGTGGCGATTTTACCCCATCTGCATGATGAATGATATAGCGCTGCATACCTTTGGTCAGTCCCTGAAAACGTACATATCCTTCAGGATCAGTATCAAAAACAGCCTGAAGTTCTTCAGGAATCGTAGCGCCATATTCACTCTGGTCGGGTTCTAATTTTACCTCTACACTCGAACCTAGACTTAATCCTGCTTCTTTCATTCTTTTCGTGCTGAGGTTGATATATGCCCAGCCCTCTCCCAAAGCAACCAGACCTGCCTGCCAAGTAATATTTTTAATCGTACACAAAAATCGTATACCCATCTTTCCTCCTAAAGCTTGAACCACATCAGGCGGAACATTCAGATAGTATACTTTAAGTGGATTGTTACGTCCAACTTCACTCTGAAAATGAATGGTAGGGAATGTTGAATTCATAAAAAATAAAAGAATTTAGAAGACCATAGCTTGCAGTTCAAGCGGTAAAATTGATTTTTGTTAACAAAAAAGATAATTTATAAGCCGTATAATAATTAGACAAAACTTTGTTGATAAGTCTTTAATATTCAGTTATTTTTGAGTGCCTTAAAGTGAATTTCTTAGAGCAACCGCACATTGTTTTAAGAATCATAAATCTTCTCTAACTCCACGAATAATTGATTTAGTTACAACCTAACTAAAACAAAATGTCATAGCAAAAATAACCATTAATACTTTTTAATACCTCTATTAAGTCTGCTTTCGCCTAAGAGAGGAGTCTGATAGCTTAAACCTTAAAATTATGGTAAAAAAAGGCACAATTCTGGAAGATAGGAATGGGAATACCCTTGAGTTTATTGAGGTTAGTTCCGAAACTAATGGTAGCCATACTAAAATAAAAGTATGTTTACAACCCAATCAATTAGCACTAGCTTGTCATTGTCACGAGAAATCGGACGAAATCTATGAAATTTTAGAGGGAGAACTCACATACGAGATTAACCACAAAAAAATGCTTGCAAAGGCTGGCGAAACCATTATTTTACCCAAAGCACAAGCACATCGACATTACAATGATTCAGCCAATCCCGTGGTGATGTATTATACCATAACACCTTCTTACGACATAGAGCCACTGATTGAAACGATGATAACGATGTGGCAAAATGGCAAAATAAGAAACGGGAATGCTAACTTTTTGCAAAGTATGGTATGGGTAAACTACATGGAGAGTAAGATTTATTTTGAAGGTTTGTCTCAAAAAACACAAAACTTTTTAGCCTATATTTTAGCACCAATTGCTTCTGTTTTTGGATACAAAAAGTTTTATCACAATTAGATACTGGCAAAGGAGCAAAGGTAAAATTGTGAGAGTGGAAAGGTAGTTTTAGGAGAAATCATCCCTAATTGAATGAATTTTGATTGAGTGAATGAGTGATTATTTTAAAATTTGTGTTTAAACATAATCACTCAATCACTCAATGTTATTTAAACATAAATAACCTCCCTCTACTTATTCTCAATAACTACATTAAAAACGACGTCTCTTTCATCTTTAATGAGTCTTTTTACTCCTTTTATTTCCAAGCGTGCTCCACTAAACTCTTTTAATTCGAATAGGTCGGTGTGTGTGGCGCTATACGCATCTAAGTTTTCAATTGCCTTACTTTCCGACCATGTTTTCCCTCCATTGTAGGAGTACACATATCTTAGCTGTTTGAAGTTAGTCACTGTATTTCCTTTTGGTTCGGCTCGTTTTTCTCTTGGCGCATTATCAGTATTATTTTTTGACGAAACATCATCACTCATCTTAAATGGATTCGGATTGGCATGAACCACAGGTTTCGTCAAAAAAACAACATATAAGGTACCATTGGAAGTCTCAAGTAATTTAACTGGAGTTTGCGTATCTATGTTATAATCGCTCGCGACAACACTCGTAGAGATTTTGGTTTTTTTATTCAAAAGGTATTTTTTGATTTTTATCGATACCAAATCTGATTTATCCTTCTCGACTGTGGCGACAAAAAGTCCCCCTTTTTTATCTAAAAAAGTACCAGCTGTATTCAAAGACTGGCTTTGAACTTTATTCGAAAGCGATAAAGTTAAGAATAAGCAAAAAGAGGCAAAATATGTTTTCATGTCAGTACAAGTTAAAAAATAAGGTGTTTGAAATGGCTTTCAAACACCTTGATAACGAAGTCCTTATCTTATTCTTGTGCGGAGGCCTTATAAACCCCAAACTCTGCTAAGTATACCTTTGCCAAAGCATCTTTGATGGTCAATTTTACCTGTGTACTTTTAACAGTTGGAAATCTCAACAAGCGCTTATGACCGACTGTTGTACTTTCTGCTAGCTTTTGCCAAGTCTTACCATCCCAGAATTCTACCCAAAAAGACTTAATTCTTTGTCCTTCAGCAATATTTTCTTGAATAGAGATTCTATCAAACTCCTTTTCACCTTCCAGTTGTAAAATCAACGACTGATTGACATCTAAAACTTTACTGCTACTTAATTTTTTATCTATCAAAAACTTATGTTTTTTACTAACCAAATTATGGGAGAAAGTCTCATTCAAAATTTCTCTAAACTTTTTAATAGCATTCACATCAGTCGTTTCTAGTAAACCATCTCGGTTAGGAGGGATGTTTAACAGCAACAAACTATTTCTTCCGACCGATTGGTAATAAAGATTAACCAAGTTCTGCGGCGTTCTGACTTTAGTATTTTCTTTTTCATGCCAAAACCAACCCGGACGAATCGAAACGTCTGTTTCGGCAGGTATCCAGTCTGGCCCTTTTTCATCACCTGTATTCAAATAATGCTCATCGGCTTTTCCTGGGGCTTGTCCTGCATTATTTATAGTCGACCAGCAAGTTTCGCCAGCATTACCTTTTTCATTGCCAACCCAACGAACATCTGGGCCAGCATCCGAAAACATCACAGCCTTTGGCTGAAGCTCACGCACCATTTTCCAATAACCTTGGAAATCATATTCCATATTTTTGGCGTTTTCGCCTTTAGCACCATCAAACCAAACTTCTGCTATTTCACCATAGTTCGTCAAGAGTTCTCTCAACTGGTTTTTGTAATACGTATTGTAGGCGTCAGTGCCATAGGTTTTTTCATGTCTGTCCCAAGGAGAAAGATACACGCCAAATTTGATACCAACAGCTTTACAAGCTTCCGAAAGCTCTTTTACGATATCACCCTTCCCGTTTTTATAAGGACTGTTTTTGACAGAATGCTCGGTATATTTTGAAGGCCAAAGACAAAAGCCATCGTGATGCTTGGCGGTAATGATAGCAATTTTGAAACCTCCAGCTTTCAATGCTTTTGCCCATTGCATCGCATCTAACTTAGTAGGGTTGAAAATCGAAGGAGATTCATCGCCTTCTCCCCATTCTTTATCAGTATAGGTATTCACAGTAAAGTGCAAAAAGGCAGTAGTCTCTAATTGTTGCCAAGCCAATTGTCTAGCGGAAGGTTTGGGCAGTGTACCCGACACTTGCCCTTGAGCGGTACAAGCAGCTAAAAGTAATGGTAATATGTATTTCTTCATGGTTGAAAATTGAGGTAGGATAAAAGTATTTTTCTCGAAAGTCCTAATTCTTGTTAAAATACTCATGAATATTGGATAAAACACAAGAAGCTTGTCCTGATGGTGATTCATATCATTGTAAAAGGTACTAAAAAAGCATTAATTCGTAAACAAATTGATAAAACGCGAAGTTCGCTATATATTTGAAAGATTTTCGTCAGAAAATCCCCGAATCTTGAAATAGTCACATTAACAATAACAACTAAACAATTACCAAACTAATGGCATATCAACAAGATTTTACCTATGTTACGGGCACAGAACCACACCGTACTCGTACACGTGAAATTGTAAAAGCTCACCCAGAAGTAAAAAAACTTATTACCAAAAACCCCATGACTTTCGTTTGGATTCTAGGCTGTGTATCAATGCAAATTGGTATGGCTTACCTAGTAAAAGATCAAGCATGGTGGGTTATTTTGGCAGCTGCTTGGCTAATCGGTGCGTTTCCAACGCATACACTTTTTGTATGTATTCATGAGGCTGCACACAACTTGATTTTCAAAAAACCATCTTGGAATGTTTATGCAGGTATCGTTGCAAACTTTCCATCTTTGGCACCAACAGCTATTTCATTCAAAAATTATCACCTAAAACACCATGCATTTCAAGGTGTTCACGAGTTAGATGCAGACTTACCAGATCACTGGGAAGCAAAATTGATTAACAACTATTTCATAGGTAAAGCATTGTGGTTGTTATTATTTCCAATTTTCCAAGCTATTCGTACATTGCGTTGTTTGGAATTGGCGGTATTTGACCGTTGGGTAATCATGAATATCGTTTGCCAATTGGCATTTGATGCGATTATTGTGTATACAATGGGTTGGCCTGCATTAGGTTACATGGGTGCAAGTTTTATGTTCTCAGTAGGTTTACACCCACTAGGTGCTCGTTGGATTCAAGAACACTATTTAGTATTGGACAAAAACCAAGAAACATACAGCTACTACGGTGCATTGAATGGAATCAACATGAACGTAGGTTATCACAACGAACACCACGATATGCCATCAGTACCTTGGAACAACCTTCCAAAATTGAAAGCTACTGCTCCAGAGTTTTATGATAATTTGAAATATCATACTTCATTTACAAAGCTATTCTTTACTTTCTTGTTTAGTCAAGAAGTAGGTCTTTATTCACGTATTGTTCGTAAAGAAAGAGGTAAAGTTACTTTGGATGACAACTCAACACCAGATATTCAGTTGTTGCAAGGAAAGTAATAAATTGTATTATGTATCGAAAACCCTCGTTTAATCAAGTTAGACGAGGGTTTTTTGTTTGTTTGGGATGATATTTTAAACGAACAATTAAAATATTTTTCGCTAGTGCTGGATTCCTATCCAGCACTCTCTTTTTCTAAGGATTCTATCCTAAATCTTTACCTCATTTTTTCAATCACTTCCACTACATGATTGATCGCAAAATCAATTTCCTCTTCAGTGGTATATTTCCCTAAACTAAATCGAATAGAACTATACGCCAAGTCGTCGTTTATGCCCATAGCCTTGAGCACATGTGAGGGTAGGACAGAGGCTGAAGTACAGGCAGAACCAGAGGAAACGGCGATATTTTTGAGGTTTCCTAATAGCATTTCGCCATCTACTCCACCAAAAGCAATATTCGTAACATGCGCCAATCTTGGTGCATTTCCTCCATTTACAGAAGTATTTTCAAGTTTTGATAGGATGGATTGCTCTAATTTATATCTTAAAAAAGAAAGCTTTTCTTGATTGTTTTTCATCTCTAATCTAGCCAAATCGCAGGCTTTTCCTAGGCTAACTATGCCAGGTACATTAAGCGTTCCTGAGCGCATACCTCGTTCGTGTTTACCGCCATCCATTTGGGCGATGACCTGAAGTTTGGGATTATTTCGGTTGACATACAAGGCGCCAATTCCTTTGGCTCCATAGAGTTTGTGAGCCGATAAACTCAAAAGGTCGATAGGTGTATTTCGTAGATTGATGGGGAGTTTGCCAACAGCCTGAGTAGCGTCGGTATGAAAAAATATATTTCTTTCTCTGCAGATTTTTGCTATCTCCTCAATCGGAAAAATAACGCCTGTTTCGTTGTTGGCATACATCGCCGAAACCAATAAAGTATCGGCTTCGATTGCGTCAGTAATTTGTTCAGTCGTGATTAGACCGTCTGAATCAGGTAATAATACGGTGATCCTTGCTCCAAATTGCTCCAAATGCGTACACACATCGAGGATGGCTTTATGTTCGGTGGCAATAGTGATAATATGATTTTTCTCTTTGCCCAATGCTTCAAATACACCTTTAATCGCTAGATTATTTGACTCTGTTGCGCCGCTGGTAAAGACAATATCTTTTTCGCTTGCACCAAGTAGTTTAGCAACTTGCATACGTGCTATCGAAACGGCTTCTTCAGCTTGCCAGCCATACAAATGACTTCTTGAAGCAGCATTACCGAAGTTCTGAGTAAACCATGGTAACATTTCTGCTAAAACCCTCTCGTCGACAGGCGTTGTGGCGTTGTAATCCAAATAAACAGGTAATTTCACGATATAAAGAATTTGATAAATCTGCTTCAAAGATAAACATCCATCGGACTGAAACTAAAAAAGGTGTAAGAAAATCTTACACCTTCAAATATATAAATGGGTTCGGTATGATTTAATTACTTGAATAAGCCACCCAACATGCCACCGATACCTCCAGCGTTACCGCCTAGTAATTTACCTGCAATGTTAGATACATCATTCATGTCAAATTTACCATCGCTAAATGCGTTTGTAAAGTCTGACATGTTTAATGAGTTGTCATTTGGGTCATTAGTTTTCGAAATCACAGAACTAATTACACCCGGCAATACTTGACTCACGATTCCTGCTGCTGCACTATTTTCAAGTCCAAATTTTTGCATCAAACCTGTTACTGCTTGCTGAGTAATGTTTGCTACAATTGGGTTGGACATAAGATTTCCACCACTTGTATTTGCTTGTCCACCCAAAAGACCCATAACGCTAGCTAAACCACCGCCTTGTGCCTGCTGTTGCAGCCCGCCAGTAATGGCGCCAAGGATAGTTTGCATTGCATCATTGTTTTTTTCGTTAGGAATAGCGGGGTTATTAACGATTGCGTCTTGAGAATGGTCTTGGATTAGACCCATGAGTTGCTCTAACATCTTTATGGGGGTTTAAATTTGGTTTGTGTTGAGTACAATAATAGAAAGACTTTTTATAAATTCAACTAAATTATGATTAAAATCTATAAAAATCAGTGTTATGACAGAAACAGCTATCAATTTGTCACAAGAAGATCCAAATTTATCTTTAGGAGAACAGATAACAGCCTTAGTAGCTGACCTTTATTACCCCAGTGAATCTGATGAAAAGATTGAATTCTTAGATGCTCCATTTGCTATAGAGGGTACTCCAGATGTGGCATCTCTTAAAATGTTTCTAGGAATTCCGCCCGAAGTAACTACTTCAGAATGGGATGTAGAAACATTTTTTAAACCTTTATTGAAAAAAGAAGATTGGGTTGGCGTAGAAGAATTAGGGTGGCTAAAATCTGCGGAGGATTTACATGCTCTATTAACAGCCAACTTGACAGATATAAAAATTTACAGAATAGGAAGTATAGAAATTGACGTGTATTTGTTGGGAAAGCCTACAGAAGGAAATTGTGTGGGAGTAAAAACAAAGGTGATTGAAACGTAGGAAAACAAAAAAGCCGAACTTCCTTAGAGGTTCGGCTTTTAATGTGCTATTTTACTTTAGCTACTACAGCTTTGAACGCCTCTGGGTGGTTCATTGCTAAGTCAGCCAATACTTTTCTATTTAATTCGATACCAGATTTGCTTACTTTACCCATGAATGCTGAGTAAGAAAGACCTTCTTGACGTGCAGCAGCATTGATACGTTGAATCCACAATGAGCGGAAATCTCTTTTCTTAACCTTACGGTCACGGTAAGCATATTGAAGACCTTTCTCGATCTTGTTTTTTGCTACTGTCCAAACGTTTTTACCTCTTCCGTAGAAACCTTTGGCTAATTTAAGCACTTTTTTACGTCTTGCTCTTGACGCTACGTGATTGACGCTACGTGGCATAATCTTGCTTGTTTTTTGAAATTTGGCGTTTCGTTGAAGAAATCTTTAAGGCCAATTTTCTGGTTGAACAATAACTAAATGGAAATTAGATTTCCGAAAAAAATTACAATACTAACATGGCTGTAACTCTGTTCATATCTGAAGCAGATACTAATGTATCATGAACCAAGTTACGCTTACGTTTAGTAGATTTTTTTGTTAAAATGTGGCTATGGAAAGCGTGCTTACGCTTAATTTTGCCTGATCCAGTCACTTTGAAGCGTTTTTTCGCTCCTGACTTAGTTTTAATTTTTGGCATTTCTGTTAAACGTTTAAATTGTGAAAAGTAATTGCCTCAACATTTCTGTCTCAGCTTGGTAAAATAGTCCGCAAAGATACAAAAAAGTTTGTAATTATTTGCGTTAATAATTAATTTTTAAGAAATAAAAAAGCCATTAATGCTGAGAACAGTCATTAATGGCTTTTGATTATCAGGATTTTACCTGAAATATACGTATAAACCTCTAGGAGTCTAATAGATTGTCATATTCAGACGGGAAGTCTGGAACAGAGCACTATTTCTTCACAACTTTTGGAGAGAAGATAATAGACATTCTTTTTCCTTCCAATCTTGGCATTTCATCTGGTTTCCCAACCTCTTCCAAACCTTTTGCAAAGTTAAGCAAAAGCATTTCTCCTCTTTCTTTAAATACGATAGCACGACCAACGAAGTGTACATAAGCTTTTACTTTTGCACCTTCTTTCAAGAAGCTGATAGCGTGTTTCAATTTAAAATTAAAGTCGTGTTCATCCGTGTTAGGACCGAAACGAATTTCCTTTACAACTGTTTTAGCTGCATTGGCTTTAATTTCTTTTTGTTTTTTCTTCTGTTCGTATTTAAACTTTGCGTAATCAATAACACGACATACTGGTGGAACTGCTTTTGGCGAAATCTCTACCAAGTCTAACCCTTGTTGACTCGCAATTTCTAACGCTTGTTTGAACTCAACAATGCCTTGTTCAACGTTTTCACCTACAAGACGAACCTGTTGAACGCCACGGATAGCATTATTAATTCTGTAAGGTTCCTCTTCTCTTTTTGTCCCTTTGTAATTATTATTCGGGCGTAACGCCATATTGTAAAAGTTATTAGTTTTAAATTATATAAAATCAGATTGAGCTAGAAGTTCAAAAACTGTTTAAATTAATAACTATAATACTCCTAAAAATGTTCCAGCACAAAGTCTATTTACAGATTTTCGTGATTATTAGATAGTTATCAATTTATCTTTCCGAAATCTAAATCAAAAAAAATGAAATGCAAATTTCCGCGTCTGTGAAGCCACAAATTTATTTTTCGTTGCTATTCTATCCTTAATCTGTAGCATTTGATGAATGATAGGAGTTTTAACTTATCATTCACCAAATGCCACAGATATTGGGTTGCTTAGCTAATGCGCGCCAAATTCTTGTTGATTTCTTCTTGAGCCAATTGAATAAACTCTTCGATTGTCATCATTCCTAAATCGCCTTCTCCTTTTTTACGCACTGAAACTTTTCCTTCAGCAGATTCTTTTTCACCCACAATAAGCATGAATGGAATTTTTGAAACTTCCGCATCACGGATTTTTCTACCAATTTTTTCATCTCTGTGGTCGATATATCCACGCAAATCTTGTTCTTGTAATCTTACGAATAAGTCATTTGCGTAATCTTCGTATTTCTCAGAAATCGGTAATACCGCCAATTGGTCTGGTGACAACCACAATGGGAAGTTACCCGCAGTGTTTTCAATCAAAATAGCCACAAAACGCTCTAATGAACCAAATGGCGCACGGTGAATCATTACTGGGCGGTGTTTTTGGTTGTCTGAACCTGTGTATTCTAACTCAAAACGTTGTGGCAATTGGTAATCTACTTGGATTGTCCCCAATTGCCATTTACGACCAAGAGCATCTTTCACCATAAAGTCGAGTTTAGGACCATAGAATGCTGCCTCGCCTAATTCTACTACCGTTGGCAATCCTTTAATTTCTGCCGAACGAATAATAGCTGCTTCTGCTCTTTCCCAGTCTTCATCTCTACCAATGTATTTTTCTTTGTTTTCAGGGTCACGAAGTGATACTTGTGCTGAATAGTTTTCAAAACCTAAAGCTTTGAAAACATACAATACCAAGTCAATTACTTTCATGAACTCTTCTTCCACTTGGTCTGGACGACAGAAGATGTGTGCATCATCCTGAGTAAATCCTCTTACACGAGTTAAACCATGTAATTCACCAGATTGTTCGTAACGATATACAGTTCCGAATTCCGCCAAACGCAATGGAAGTTCACGATAACTACGAGGTTTTACTTTGTAAATTTCGCAGTGGTGAGGGCAGTTCATTGGTTTCAAGAAAAATTCTTCATCTTCGTCTGGAGTACGAATTGGTTGGAATGAATCTTGACCATATTTAGCGTAGTGCCCTGAGGTTACATATAATTCTTTGGAAGCGATATGAGGCGTCACTACAGGAGAGTATCCCGCACGAACCTGTGCTTTGCGAAGGAACCCTTCCAAGCGCTCACGCAACATGGTTCCTTTTGGTAACCAAAGTGGTAAGCCCATACCTACTTTCTCAGAGAAAGCAAACAATTCTAGTTCTTTACCTAATTTACGGTGGTCACGACGTTTGGCCTCTTCCAACAAATGTAGGTATTCGTCTAATTCCTTTTGTTTCGGGAATGTAACAGCATATACACGAGTCATTTGTTTGCGACTCACGTCTCCACGCCAGTAAGCACCCGCCACACTCATTAATTTTATAGCTTTGATAAAGCCTGTATTAGGAATGTGTGGTCCACGACATAAGTCCGTAAAGTTACCTTGAGAATAGAAAGTAATCGAACCATCTTCAAGACCATCGATTAATTCTAATTTATATTCGTCGCCTTTTTCAGTGAAGTATTCAATCGCCTCAGCCTTTGAGATAGGAGTGCGTTGATATTCATTTTTTTGACGAGCTAATTCTACCATTTTGTCTTCAATCTTCTTGAAGTCTTCTGAGCTTAAGGTTTTATCACCCATGTCGATATCGTAGTAGAAACCTGTTTCAATAGCAGGACCAATACCGAATTTCGTTCCAGGGTATAAAGCTTCAATAGCCTCGGCCATCAAGTGGGCAGAAGAGTGCCAGAAAGTCTGTTTGCCATCTGTATCGTTCCACGTAAGTAGCTGAAAATCTGAATCTTGATTGATAGGTAATGATGCATCAACTACCTTTCCATTTACTTTCGCTGCCAATACATTTCTGGCTAAACCTTCTGAAATACTGAGGGCAATGTCCATCCCAGTGACTCCCTGGGCATACTCTCTAACACTACCATCGGGTAACGTGATTTTAATCATTTGATTGTTTTAGTTTCGGCCTGTATTCTATCTTTCCTTGTTAGAAAATTATACAAACAATTTCTTCGAAGGTATAGCCATTACAGGCGTTGGTTTTTGTTTTTATGAATTAAAATGTAAAGACTATTCAAAGATAATTAATTCTTTCGAGAAGAATCGGGTTTTAAGTTTAATCTTGACTTAGGTTGTAATGGTCTAAACGTCGTATCAACATTCTTTCTTGGAATATCGTATTGAGTCAAACCACTCGTATCAGTCGATGAGCCAAAGTTGTCTGGAATATATGAACCATAGTCTTGTTTACGCTTGGCACGATAGAGCCCGCCTGTAGCACGGTAATCTGATGGATTTTCGGCAATAATTTGCTCGTAAGTGAGGATTGCCGAGGCAAAATCACCAGTAAACTCCTGACAAATCGCTAAAAAAAGCTTCGCATCAGGATACTTGGGGTTAATCTTGACTGTATGGGCAAACTGCGGTAAAGCAAAACGGTAATTTCTAATTTTGAAATACAACATTCCTGCACTAAAACTAGCCTGTGTTAGTGACGAATCTAACTTTACAGCTTTGGTATAACTCGCCAGTGCGCTATCGGTTTGATAGGCACGTTGATAGGTAACCCCCTTTTTATAGTACAATTCCGCATTTTTAGGATGTTGCTTTATTCCTTCATCACTGTAAAACAAGGCTAAATCATACTGACGTAAAGCCGTGTAAACTTCAGCAAACTTAAGATACAGTGGCAAAAACGTTGGTTTGAGATTAAGGGTTTGATGAAAATATTGTAGCGCTGTCGTGGTATCACCTTGTCTAGCAGCAATTTCACCCTTGAAGAAATAGGTCTCACCATGATTTGGTGAAATCTGTAAGGACTTGTTTAAGTATAATTTTGCTTTAGCGAATTGCCCAATTTGTTGATACAAATCTCCCAAAAGTGTAAATAACTCTGGCGACTCAACGTTGAGAACTTCGGCCTTAGAGGCAGCCTCAAGAGCTTGTTGGGGCTCTTTAAGTTCTCTTAAGATGAGGGCTTTTGTTTGGTAAAAATGACCATTGTTGGCTTTTATGCCAATAGCAGTATTGATATCCTCTAAAGCCTCTTTGGGTCTTTCGTCTTCAAGGTACAATTTGGCTCTTTTGTAATAAATTTCAGAAGAACTAGAAGACGAATTTATCAAATCGGTTAAGAATTCAATTGCGGCAGCTCTGCGCGCTTTTTCGGTAACTTCAGGAACGGCAGGTATAGAAAGCCCTTTCTTTGATTCGCTATTACAGCTGACCAAAAAAAGCCCTATTCCCAACAAGAATATATAGTAGAAAAAAAGTCTTTTCATCATTCTCGAAATTACAGCATTTTCGATGAGAATAATTGCTGTATTAAAAAACATTTAAAAGTTCCCGAAACAAACAAAAATTATTGTTTGAAAATATAAATAACAATATATTTGCTCTCAGTAAAACCTTAACTAATCACTGATTTTGTTGTTATGAAAAAATTTTATCTTTTAGCACTTTTCTTGTTGCTACTTAAAGCATTAGAGGTGTTTGTTTAGCTTTTTGAGCCACAGAATAGTTATTTAAGAGGATCATAAAGGCAAATGTTTATTTGTTATATGAATCCTCCAGTTTGTACTATTTTTAGATGCTCGCAAAGCGATAATACACCCCAAGAGGAAGTTTCTTTTTGAAAGAATCCTCTAAGTAAAGTTCCCCGAATTCATGATTTTTGGAATGCTCAAAGCTACACTTTACTAGATTTTCAACAATGAGAGAAGAGAATCCCATAGAGTACATATTTAAGATGAGAAAATAATTTTCCTTATCTAAAATTTGTGCCACTGTTTTGAGCATTTCATTAATCTGTTCTTCCAAGACCCATTTTTCGCCATCAGGACCACGACCATACGCTGGTGGGTCAAGTATGATTCCTTGATACACATTTCCACGTTTTGCTTCTCTGCGTACAAATTTCATTGCATCTTCAACTACCCAACGGATATTATCGAGCTGACTAGCCTCCATATTATCGCGTGACCAGCTAATTACTTGCTTGATAGAGTCTACGTGCGTTACATCGGCTCCTGCTTGTTTAGCTGCGATAGAGGCACCACCTGTATAAGCAAAGAGATTCAATACCTTGGGATTTTTAACAGGCATTTTCTTAACCTTTTCCATAATAAAATCCCAGTTCATAGCCTGTTCTGGAAAAATACCTACGTGTTTGAAAGAGGAAAGTGCCAGTTTAAAATTAAGGTTCAATGTCGGTGTTTGATAAGGCATATACCAACGCTCTACCATTCCTTTTTTCAACATCCATTCGCCTTTTTCTTGCGAACCTTTGTCTTTTTTGAAATAGGCATGTGCGCTATTTTGCCACTCTAATTCTGAGAGTGACTTATCCCAAGCCGCTTGCGGTTCGGGACGACGTAAGATATAGTCTCCAAATTTTTCTAATTTCTCAAAACCACCCGAATCTAAAAGTTGATAAGCTTTCCAATTTTTGGGTGTTGCTGTTTGTATTACGGTTGTGCTCAATGGTTCTGTTGATTAAACTTCTGCAAATAAAAAGCGGTATTCTTTTCGAATACCGCTACAAATTTACAAAAAAGACTTGTTAGAATACGAGCAATTTTGGCTATATGCTCTAAGCTTCCTATTAATATTTTTCAAAACGACTTTAATCGTCTGAAAAGCAGAGCATTAAAGTCTGAAGTTCAATATTGTGCTGTTCTTCTAAAATATCCCTCGTCAAGAGGATACCATTAAAGCATGCTAAAAAGATACTTTGTTCAAATAGAACACATTACGACGTAAATTTTCAGAATCGTTGTTAATGCGTTGAACACCTGACGCTAAAAAGTAATTATCAAACCAATAATCGATGTGGTCAGAAGTAGTTCTTTTTACTACATCTCCTATTACTTGAGTATCTACTTGTTTTGGTGTTAGTTCATCCAGTGTTAAATCCTTAACAATGGTTTTGGTGAATATTTGCCCTTTGTTACTGTAGGTCAGGGTAATTTGGTCACCCTTGATAGAGGCTTGAACTTTCTCCACCAATTTCGGCTCTTTTACGTCTTTCAATGGAATGCTGTTGTCCCACAGCAAATTTCCTTTTTCGTCAAAAGCTGCTACGATAGCATGCGTATATATCCAACCATCAAAAGTTTGTGAGTTGCCATAATATCTGTTTCCATATCCCCATGGACTATAGTAGCTACTAAATGGCGAGTACAAACCATAGTAGCCGTATCCCCAGCGGTATGGGTTGTAGAAGGAGTTCCAAGGACTTCCAAATGCACCAGAGCCCCATGAACTAAACGGACTATACGGATTATTGAAGTTGTTATAACGGTAATCGGCATAAAATGCCTCTGCAACAAGAATGTATTTATCTCCTTGTTTAACAATATCGTGCACCAAGAAACGGTAATCTAAGCGTAGGTCTTCGCCTTTGTCTCTTTTATCTTGAATTTTTCTTTCTTGCCTCAAGCGTTGTTTTTCGCTGAGATAATTAAAGAAATTTTTGAAATCTGTAAAGCTATAAAACTTCAAATCAGTCATTTCGTTGTCAAGCATTTTACTAAAATAAATTCCTTGTGAGGTAGGGCCACGCTGTGTACCAATAGAATTTTTGTGACCATAGGTTCCAAACATGATTTGGGTGCTATCCGAAACCATATTGAGGCGACCATTCATCATAGCAAAATCTTCTTGGGTATCCATCACAATTTGGTTGATTGGAGTACCTTCTTCATCAAAAGATTTTACGACCAATTGATAGTTTTTTCCTTTGTTGCCGACAGCATACGTAACGTTCACAAAATGGTTTATGGTATCAAGCTCCATCGACTGTAATTCTGCTTGGTTTTTCAAGGCAGAAGGTAATACTTTGGTTTTACGAGCAGCCAAATCTGTGTATAAAATAATAGGTTGGCTATTCACAAGTCCTCCGATAAATACCGATGAGTTGAGTGCTTGAAAATCAGATACTTCAAGTCTGTCGACCGACATGATTTGGAATTTTTCGACAAAGCCTGGGCCAAGGTTTACTTTGATTACTTCAAATACATTGCTACGATAACGGCTAAAAAGTAAGTACACATTTTTGCCATCGTAAGAGTGCTTTACATAATCGAGGTTGCCATCTATCGTACCATTAATATTCCAAACAGTTTCAAGGTTAGTATCAAGTTTAATGAGGTTAAACTGATTTTTGTTGATTTGGGACAAAAGAAGCACGCCTTGCTTTTGCAAAGGAATCGTAAAGTATTCCGATGAAGCCGAAGGCAGTGGAATCTCTACGCGCTTTACACTTTGGGCATACATTGTAGTTGTACAAAGTAGCCAACTTAAAATCAACAATATCTTTTTCATATATGTTGTGATTGGGTTATAGATTAACAAAAGCTTGTAGACTAGCTATTTATTCATGAGCCAATCCCACAATGATGTCAAATTCTTCTGATTTTACAGGAGTAACCGACAAGCGAGATTGTTTAATTAAAGCCAAATCTTGTAGTCTTTCATCATTCTTCATTTGTTTAAGTGTAACTGTTTTTGGTAATTTTTCAACAGGTGATAAATCTACCACTACCCAACGATCATCATCTGTAGTAGGGTCGGGGTAATGTTCTTTAACCACCTTAGCAATACCTACAACTTCAAGTCCTTCGTTGGAGTGATAGAAAAATACTAAATCTCCAAGCTTCATACTTTTCATATTATTGCGAGCCTGATAATTTCTGACACCGTCCCACATTCCTACTCCTTGTGCCACAAAATCATCCCACGAATATTTGAAAGGCTCAGACTTTACTAACCAATAGTTCATTTTTATAAGAATTAAGTATTTTACAAATTTTACAAAAGAAAATTACCCATGAATCTTCCTCTTTTGTTATTTCCCCAAAACTAAAAGAAATCTTGATATACTTAACGCTTTGGTGTTGAATCTTGTTATTAAAATTTGGAAGTATTTGCTTCCACTATAGACACAATTTGTAGATAAAAGGTTGATTTGCGGTGATAAGTTTTTTTTGAATAAAATCTAAAATGTTGTGTCTGAGTCAATAATCAAAAACGCCCAACCATATTTTTATGGTTGGGCGTTTTTGAGAATGCTGAATTTTGAAAACTATGTTTTCGATTCTTATGGGAATTTTGGGAATTTGCTGAAGTCTGGTTTTCTTTTTTCCAAGAAAGCATTTTTACCTTCTTTTGCTTCGTCAGATAAGTAGTACAACAACGTTGCGTTACCTGCCAATTCTTGAATACCTGCTTGTCCATCCAACTCGGCGTTAAACGCAGATTTCAACATGCGAAGTGCCAAAGGACTTTTTTCTAACATTTTCAAACACCACTCAACAGTAGTTTCTTCAAGTTTTTCTAATGGAACTACTTTGTTGACCAATCCCATATCCAAAGCCTCTTGAGCGTTGTATTGGTCACACAAGAACCAAATCTCACGAGCCTTTTTCTGACCAACAACTCTAGCCAAATAAGATGCACCAAAGCCACCGTCGAAAGAACCTACGTTGGGACCAGTTTGTCCAAAACGAGCATTCTCAGCAGCAATAGACAAGTCACAAACCACGTGCAAAACGTGACCACCGCCAATAGCCCAACCGGCAACCATAGCTACAACTGGTTTAGGAATTGAACGGATTTGTTTTTGCAGATCCAATACATTCAAGCGAGGTACAGCATCTGTACCAATGTATCCGCCGTGTCCACGCACAGACTGGTCGCCACCACTACAAAAAGCACGACCACCTTCACCTGTCAAAATAATCACACCAATACGCTCGTCGTCGCGACAGATATTCATGGCGTCAATCATTTCTTTTACGGTCAATGGCGTAAAAGCGTTGTGTACATGAGGACGATTGATAGAGATTTTTGCAATCCCAGCCTCATGAAATTGAAACAGGATTTCTTGATATTCCTTGATGGTTTCCCACTGAATCATAATTGTATAATTAAATAATGAATAAGCACTAATGCCTTATTGTTCTTTGTCTAATTCTTCGTTGTAAGTAACATCCCAAGTATGGTCGGCCAAAAGTAACACTTTTGCCACATATCTTACATACTTGAACGAACGGCCCCACTCATGCGGTGCAACCAATGACAATAAATCTGTACCGTCTTCTTTCTCGTACATATAGTAGGTTTCGTTGATAATAGGTTCGAATCCTACGGTAGCAGTGTAAATTCTTTCAGAAATTTCACGACGCTGTGCGAGTGCTTTTGCTTGTCTTGCCAAAGTCTCCATTTGTTCGTACAACTGGTTCATTTGACGGTCGGTTTGCTGGCGCATCGCAGTAACAGAGCGCCCCTTGGTTTTGCCCATATCCTCTGGTCTGATTACAGCACCACCTGCGGTATGTGCGTATGGTAGCAAACCTGGATTTTCGGCTACTTTATCTTTATTAATGGGATTGATAAATTTATCGTCGGACATCATTTTAATGAAAATTGTGTACTGTTCATGAATACCACAAATTTACTAGAACAAGATTTTTTATTTACTAGGCTAATAAATTTTAGATAATATATCTATTTGAGATCAATGAAATAGATAAGTTGTTCGAATCCCTGTTAATTCTTTTACAAAAATAGGGATATTATCTATTGGGCAGACCAAATTTTGGAGATTTTCCAAGATTTCAATCAAGGTTTTAACCTTGGATACTAATAAATTGTTTTTGAAGTTATAGATTCAATTAAAAAAATGTACAGAGAAAAATATAACTAAAAGGTTGATTTTGAGGTTATAATGGTAATGAAGAATTTACAGGCTTTAATTTGTTTTTATCTGTAAATACATTTAATTTACTTACATATATCCGTTTGTTCTCTTTTCAACTTGAGCAGTTACTCTAACATTGCAATTTATAATTTCTTCATTTTAAATACGTTACACCCTTTTAATGAAATGGGTTAGCAATCATTTTATGCAAGAGGATACCAATTCTCTAATCTCGTAATTATTGTCTTATTTAAACAACTTCTTTAATCTCATCATGGAACGTAAGGAATTCATGTCGCTCGTGGGCATCAGTGTAGGTGCCGTAATTTTACAAAATTGTTTATCAGGATGCAGTAGCAAGTCGGATCCTACGCCATCGGGGGGTACTACTGGAGGAACTACCACCAATCCGACAAGTACTGGATTTACAGGCAATGCGGCTAGTTCGAAAGGAACTATTGATTTTACCATTGATATTTCAACTTCGGACTATGCTACTTTAAAAACAAATGGTACCGCCTTGGTGGTTGGCGATGTAATTGTGGCTCGCACAAAAGCAGGAAATTTTATTGCTTTAGCAAAAGCTTGTACACACGAAGGAACAACGGTTAATTTTTTGGCTGACCAGGATAGATTCAAATGTCCAAATCACGGTTCAGAATTTTCAACTTCAGGTGCCGTTTTATCAGCGCCCGCAAGTAGTCCTTTGAAACAATATACAGCTTCTTTCGATGCTACGTCTAGTAAGGTTTCTGTAAAGTAGAGTTTTTATTAATAAAATAAGTATTTGGTAAGTAATTTAGTGAAGATTACTGATGTTGGATTGTAGAAGTAAACCTATTTTATCCCAAAAGAGGAATTTTCCCATATTTCCGAAATCAGCAGTCCCCAATCTACAATTGTTTAAAATCTTTACGCCTTACAAAAAATCGACTGTGGTAGACAATGCCACAGTCGATTTGTATTTTTGTGTATGTTATATATTGATTCTTACGAAAACTTGCCCAATTCCGACGATGCCTACGAGCAACGAGCATTGGAATTTTGTGAAAAATGGTTGTCTGGCTCGGAGACTTTTGTCCTTCACACGTCAGGCTCAACGGGTACTCCCAAGCCTATTGAATTAACCCGTGCTCAAATGCAAGCAAGTGCCGAATTGACTGGTAAAACTTTTGGGTTAAACCAAGGCGATACAGCCTTGGTATGTGTAAATATCGAGTATATTGCAGGAGTGATGATGCTAGTACGTGGTATGACCCTTGGGTTAAAACTGGTGATTGTTCCGCCCGTTTCAAATCCTTTTGTGAAATACCCAATGCTATCTCAGTTTGATTTTGATTTTGTGGCGCTTGTACCTCTTCAAATCCAGCAGATTATTGAGAATGGAGGTATAGGATTACAAAAATTCAACCAAATGAAAGCCATTATAGTTGGTGGTGCAGCCGTGAATGTGGCTTTACAATCACAGATTCAATATCTTTCAGTGCCAGTGTTTAGTACTTATGGCATGACAGAAACGGTTTCACATATTGCTATTAAAAGGTTGAATGGAGAAAATCTTTCAGAGGAATTTATGATACTCGATGGAGTTGATATCAAGCTCGACGAGCGTTCTTGTTTAGCCATAAAAGCACCAGCCTCGAATAACGAATGGATATTTACCAACGATGTTGTAGAATTAACCGAGGATAAGAAATTCAAGATTTTAGGTCGATACGACAACATTATCAATAGTGGAGGCGTCAAGATACAATTAGAGGAGGTGGAAAAAGTAGTCTTAGAAATCTGTAAAAAATATTTTGAGGGATTGTCGAACAAACGATTTTTTGCTTGGGGAATACCCGACGATAAATTAGGACAAAAACTCGTGTTGATTTGGGAAACAAACCAAATCACGAAAACAGATGAAAAGAGTATTTTAGAAAAATGTGCTGAAAAATTACCAAAATTTAAAATCCCTAAAGCCATTTTTTTAGTAAATACATTTATTGAAACAGCTTCGGGTAAAATTGATAAAAGGGTTATTGCTCAAAGTTTGCTTTTGGATACTAACTCATAAAATTTTGGACAATTCATTGCCTTCAAAATTAGCCTTTGTACCTTTGTGACTTTGCTATTTGCTACAAAACAATGCTTTGAGCATGAGCAACAATGTTAGTGTGACAAAACACAATTTTACCAAAAAAGTATCCAATGGAAATTAATCAATTATCATCATTAGTAATAAAATTTGAGACAGCCGATATGGTCGGTGCTCCATTTTCACATCAGATTTTGCTAAAAATGCAATTTGTTGGGCAGGGCATCGGGGTAGATTTCCAAATTGCCTATATCGATAGAGAAGATTTGAGCGAAGAGGAAATTTTAGAGGAGGGATTCTCACTCAATGATGATTATAGCTGGAAAGGCCAAATCGACAATGCATGGCTTGAGCCTATTAAAGAGATATTGAAAAAAACGCCAAATAAATTTAATCATAAAGCGCTCGAGGAGGAAATGAACTTCTTCGAAATTGAAGTAAATCAACAACCAGCAGGTAACCCAATTAATCAAACAGATTGGGAGTATTTTTTGCAAGAATTGATTCAGGCTATTTATGAAACTTCCCAAAAAGAAGCACCTTTTCATTTGGAATATCGTAGAATCGATAAAGATAAAAATGTGAAAAATTTTGAGTTGAATCTTTACTATGCCAAGCGTCAAGCCGAGGGTATTAATAGTATCGGAAAAACTGACTCAAAACCAATTACTTGGGCGCAAGCTAATGCGATTATTCAACAGGTTTTTATTGGAGAGTTTATCCCTGATGCAGCCTTGAAAAATGAACCTAAGCATACCGGAAAATATATCTCTGTGGGCGACGGTTATTGGTATGAATTTACCAAAAGCTTAAAACGACCAAATGGCAATAAAGGCTATTTGACGGAATTAGAAAAAACATTCGACCCTTGGGTTGATTAAAATACCTATAGCGCTTGTTGATGATGAACTCAACAAGCGCTAGAATCCATTCATTCTCGCAAACCAAATTATCTCTATGAAAAAAAGTCTTTTGTTGGTGTTTGGTCTTTTGATTCCTTTTTTGGAATTGGCTCAGGTTTCTACGAATAGTCTACAACAAAATCCCCCATCAGTTCGCTGGTCAAAAATCAATACGCCACATTTTAGACTTATTTTCCCCACAACTAATCTCGAAGAGGGGCAGCGTTTGGCCAATGTGTTGGAAACAGTTTATGAACCGGTATCTTCCTCTCTGGGTAAAAATCCTCGTAAAATTTCTGTGTTATTACAAAATCAGACCACTGTATCCAATGGTTTTGTAACCCTATTACCACGCAGAAGCGAATTTTTTGTGACGCCACCTCAAGATCCCAATTTGTTGGGAACTAACAATTGGCTAGATTTATTGGCAGTACACGAGTTTCGTCATGTGGTACAAAATGACAAAGCCTTGACGGGTATCTCGAAATTAGCGTATTATTTATTTGGAAATAATGGACTCGGCGTAGTAAGTAGCCTGACCGCTCCCAATTGGTTTAAAGAAGGTGATGCCGTTGGTATAGAAACTGCTATGACTCAATCGGGTAGAGGACGGATTCCGAGTTTTGATATGGCTTTGCGCGCACAATTAGCTTCAGGAAAGATATATCCTTATGCCAAAGCAGTGACAGAATCGTATAAAGATTTTATTCCCAATCATTATGTAAGTGGTTATTTTTTAACGACTTATTTGAAGAAAAAATATGGAAATGATGCTTGGGATAAAGTATTGACAGGAACTTACCGATTTCCGTTTTATCCTTTTTCTTTTTCGAATAATATCAAAAAAGTTACAGGGCTTCGGGTTGAAGATTTGTACAAAAATGCCTTTTTAGATATTCAAAAAGAATGGATTGAGGAGCAAAACAAGATTACAGAAAACCCTGCTACCCAGATTTCGAGTAAAGACAAATACTTTTCTAACTATCTATATCCTCAATATTTGCCCGATGGTAGGATTTTGGTTGTTAAAACAGGCTTGGATATTATTTCGCAATTAGTGGCAGTGGATAAAAATGGAGAAGAGGAAAAAATAGCAGAATTAGGTATCTGGAACGATGCAGGGATGCTCTCTCTGCAAGGAACGAAAGTCGTATGGGCAGAAATTGCCTATGATGCTCGTTGGGCACGCAAGGATTATTCTGTGATAAAAACGTATGATTTTAATGAGGGAAAAATCAAAACGCTCACTCACAAAACTAAATATGCGGCACCAAGTCTGAATACTGAGGCCTCAAAAATTGTCTGTGTCGAAAGTACACCTGAACAAAAATATAGTTTGGTCATTTTGGATGCTCAGTCTGGTCAAGTTTTACAAAAAATACCAAATCCAACAAACGCATTTTTACTTCATCCACGATGGACAAAAGCGGATGAGATTGTTTTCGTAAAATTGAAAGATGGACAGAAAACTATCACAAAAACGGATTTGTCAGGCAAAGAAATAGCCTTATTTACCAGTACTCAAGAAAATCTAGCACATCCAGTATTGAACGGAGATAGCCTGTTTTTTAACTCAGGAGTTACGGGTATTGATAATGTCTATCTTTACCGTTTAGATAAACAAACTCGCTATCAAGTCACAAATCGTAAATTAGGAGGATTTAACCCCGCAATTTCAAAGGACGGAAAAGAGTTAATTTTTAACAATTTTACCAAAAATGGGCATCGACTAGCCTATATGACTTTGCAGGATTCTGATTTGAAAGAAGTGAATCCTAGTGCAACTACAAGGTATTTTGGGGAAATGATGCTGAAAGAGGCACATCAAAACCTGTTGAAGCAAGTGCCAAATCAGTCTTATGAGGTAAGTAAATACAGTAAGTTTAATATCTTCAATATCTATTCGTGGGGAGCTATGACTACTTCTTCTGGCAATACGCTTTATGCAGGTTTATCATCTCAGGATATGTTGGGAACTACCGCTATTTCGGGTGGCTATACCTATAATATGAATGAGCAAACGAGTGGAACCTATGCCAATTTGAGTTTTCAAACATTTTACCCAATGCTTGATGTTTCGTGGCGTAATACTCAACGAAAGACTACTCTGTATTTAGACAATGCACAGCCTTTGGATAGCTTAGCGTCAGACCGATGGAATCAACAGGAATTATTGGTTGGGTTGAGAGTACCTCTAAATTTTACTAAATCAAAATATATTCAATCATTATCTTTCTCGGCCAATGTGGCAATGATGCAAGTAAGTGGCTATGACTTGAGTAAAAGATATTTGACAGAATCTTACAATGGACTTAATCAGTCTATGATCTATACATTCTCGTATGTTAGACAATTGAAGCAGTCGCTTAGAGATATAGCACCCAAATGGGCACAAAGTCTAAATTTTTATTACAGAAATGCTTTTGCTAGCGTAATTGATGGAGGATTGGCGGCTTTACAAGCAAGTATTTATACACCAGGCTTAGCTCCACATCATAGTTTGAGATTGCGTGGAGGATTCCAGCAACAGTTTGGTTTCAAAAATCAGGATGGTTCGCCCAATAGCAAATTGTATGCTTATGGAAGTCCGCTTGCCTATGCAAGAGGCTATTCTTATCGTAATTATGAGTATCTAAATACGCTAAGTGTTGACTACAAAATGCCACTAGCAACACCCGATTGGAATATCGGAAGATGGGTATATTTGAAGCGTCTCAAAACCAATTTCTTTGCAGATTTCTCACATGGTGAGACTAATTATGATTTTACGGTTCGTCAGGGAACAAAAGTTTTAAATTATAAAGGTAGTGATATAGGTAACTTTAAATCTTATGGTCTGGATATTTCTGGGGATTTTCATTGGATGAGGTTTTCTCAATCTTTTGAGGTCGGTATAAGATTCGTATATTTGCAAAATCTGAACCAATTTTTGATACAGCCTGTAGTTTTAGACATTGGATTTTAATACAATGTCTGCCTTAACCAAATAGCCAAACAGGGGTGTACCGCAAATTATTTACATCCTTAAAATAGAAAAAATGAAGTTACTAGACTCACGAGTTTACTGGATAGGACAGTTTAGCTGGTGGACTTTTACCACTTTTGTGCTCAGACAACCTAACTCAAAGTATTTTGAGCAAGGTTATAATTTGCCTATCTATTTAGTAATTAGTTTTTTTATTGGATTAGTTCTTACACATATTTATAAAGAGATATTCAATAAAAAGCTTGCTGATAAAAGAAATGTTATACCATATGCGCTACTAGGAATCGTAATAGTAGGCGGTGCTTTCTATTTACAAGACTTTGCTTTTGGCTTTCAGCGATATAGAAAGCCAAGTATGGGTTTGCCGCTTGAGCTTTACGATTATTTACAGTTTTACGTAGAGTCAGTCCGTTATGTTATTATTTGGTTTTTGTTTTTCCATTTAATCATCATGGAAAGGGTTTCGCATCAAAAGGAGATTCAGCTAAGTAAAGCTGAAACGCTTCTCAAAATTGCGGAGTTAGAAAACCTTAAAAATCAGCTTAATCCGCATTTCCTTTTTAATGCTATCAATAGTATCAAGGCACTTACCTTGACAGACCCAGCCTTGGCACGCCATGCGCTGACAGAGTTGTCAGATTTGCTTCGGACGTCTTTGTCAATGGGGAATCACCAATTAGTGAGTTTTGAGGAGGAGTTAAAACTGGTCAAAGACTATCTTTTTTGGAAAAATTAAGATACGAAGAAAGATTGCGATACCAGTTTATGATAGAAAGAGCCACTATGGGCTGTAAAGTACCACCCATGTCACTGCAATTATTAGTTGAAAATGCGATCAAACATGGTGTTGGAAAAACGAAAAATGGTGGTGATATAATGATTCAAGCCCGAATGTCAGAGAAAGTTTTGATGATAAGGGTTACCAATGCTGGTACGCTAAGTTTAGAGAACAAACGAATAGGAGTAGGGATGAAAAACCTTCAACGCCGACTTTCTATTAATTTTCAAGAAAAAGCAGAATTACAACTCTTACAGGAGGAAGATAAAGTGGTTTCGCAGGTTGTTATTCATTATTCGTAAAGAGGTGTTATCTCGCATTTAGTGAATTGAAATAATCCATTTCTTTAACTATTTATCAAAAAAGGCGGTCGAAAAACAATTTTCGACCGCCTTTTTTGATGCTACTATACTAGATATGATTTGGCTTAAGACGCAATCATTGCGTCTCTACTACGAGAATACAAATTTTAACATAATCACTCAACCACCAATCACTCAATTTATAGGTCTCTCTACTCTTTCGGTGACTTGGGAACTACCTTATTTGAAAACAAATGAGTATCGCCAAATAGATATAAATTTCCCAACAAATTAAGCTTTTTAAACTGCGCAGATAAGCCCGTCCCGACTACAATTTCATGATCTTTCAAGATAGTTACTTCATCTAATGTAGTGGGAATTCTACCGCAACTCCAAATGCTAGTGTCATGCCAATAGCCCGATTGTGTGGATTCTAAGGGATATAATCCTGCAAAATTGTTGGGTGTATATAACAAAGGACTAAATAATTCTCTATCCTGAGCATCTTTTACTCGGACTCTAGCAAACTGATTTTGTGATAAATTGACACTAGTATTTTTACTGAAAACTTGTTTAGCTAAAGGGTCATTACTCCACTCAATCATTGAATATAGTGTTGGATTTGAAAGCGTAAATTTTAAGCTCGTAATACTAGCACAAGCGCTACCAATCAGGGGTAATGCGGTACTCAAAATAGGCGTTGACGCGCTAAAAAAATGACTATCTAAATACATATTCCAAGCTTGTGCCAATTTTACAATTCCTTTCCCTTGAAAGTGTACAGAGTCAATGGTTCGAATTGATGGGCCAATCAGAGAATCGGTGGCAGGTCCAATAAATGTATTGGGTAAATAGTTGGCCTGTCCTTGTCCATTGATACCAAGCACATCGTTTTGTGCATCAATCACGGGTTGCCAAACTCTTGAAGCTTGGATACTTAATCCCCTAAATCTTGTAGCCCGTGCCACCACCCACGCCAGATTGGGTGCATTGCTGTGTTCTCTTGATTTTTCGATAAGTCTTTTTAACTTTTTTCCATAAGTATCTCGGTCTGTTTGATATAAATTATCAGTCTCACCCTGATGCCAAAGAATTGCTCGTAAACCAAACTGAGCAGTGTAAAAGCGTAAAGAGCTTCTTAAATTTCCATAAGGCAAACCTCTTGGATATGTAATGAATTCGCTTGGGGTTGCCGTACTATCTTCGGCAGATGACACCCACGAGCTTATGCCTGATCCAGACCAACCAGCATTGAAAAAAAGAATAGGGACATTAAGTTTCTTGGCTAGGGAATCGCCTAATACACCCCAACACCAAGCACTATTGCCAAAAGGCGCTAGACGAAAGGTGGAATCTATTTGAGAAATTACAGGATACGGGTATTTTGTGGCGCCATAAGTAGTACTTTCTCCGTTAAAATAATTGATGGTTTCGACTCTGTCATCGGTAGCGCTAGGACCAAATATGTTCTGATTCCTAAGTTCATTATCTCCTGTGGCATTTGATTGCCCTGCAACGATAAAAACTTCGCCAACTCCAACTCTTTTTAATGTATCAATACCTATAAACGTAAGTCCATCAAATGCCCTAACAACTAAATCATACCAGCCTCCTGAGAGAGTAATTTTGGTATAGCATGTATTGGATTGGGAGTTTTTTTGAACAGTAATCCAGTCTGTAGATGTACCTTGAGGAGTACTCATAGAACGAGCAATCGCTTGAATTTCAATTTTTTGGACAGGTTTGTCAAATTGTAGCACTACAGGGACTTCTGCCTGATTGTTATTATTTCTCTGAAATACAAATCTACTTTCAGGATAGCGAATTTTTATCTGAGCCATTCCTAGTTGGGTGGCTAATAGGTAGATGAATAGGAGTGAAAAAAAGTATAAATGTCTCATTTATAAGCTACTTAGGAAAAGGAGATGTTACTCCTGAAGACATGAAATTATGGAAAACTCTACAAAAGCAATGCCATCTAGTAAGATTTTTTGAAATTTTACAAAAATGGATTCTTTTGAGAAGAGTTTATTAAGGTATTAATAAGAATGGTGTGTAAATAAAAGGAGCATCGAGGAAAAGGAATAAGACTCCTCCCGTTATTTAACATTGGGATTAATCTCTAAATTTTCATCAAAAAAGCAGTCGAAAATATGTTTTCGACCGCTTTTTTGGTACAACTACGCTATATCTGACTCAGTTTAAGACGCAAAGCATCGCATTTCTACAAGTAAAATTCACATAAAAATAATCACTCATTCACTCAATCTAAATTCACTAAATGAGTTTTGAATGCTATTGATAAATTACTTTTTTAGCAGAAAGTAAAGTATTTTTCATAAGCGAAACGATAGTCATCGGACCTACGCCTTTTGGTACTGGAGTGATGAATGAGCATTTTGGTGCTACTTCATCAAATTTTACGTCACCTTTCAAGGCAAAACCGCTTTTCTTTGAGCTATCTTCTACGCGAGTCAAACCTACGTCGATGATAACGGCACCTTCTTTTACGTAGTCAGCTGTGATAAATTCTGGACGACCCAATGCTGCAATCAAAATATCTGCTGATGCACATACTTCAGCCAAGTTTTTAGTTCTTGAGTGCGTAATGGTTACGGTACAATTACCAATTTTAGTATTGCGCTGCATCAAAATCGTCATTGGTAAACCAACGATCTGACTACGACCCACTACTACACAATGTTTTCCTGCAGTTTCGATGTTGTAACGTTCCAACAAATCTAGAACGCCTTGAGGAGTTGCCGAAATATAAGCAGGCAAACCTTTCGCCATTCTACCAATATTGATTGGGTGGAAACCATCTACATCTTTTCTTGGGTCGATTGTTTCCATTACTTTGTCTGGATTGATATGGTCAGGAAGTGGAAGCTGAACAATCAAACCATCCATGTCATCATTTTGGTTGATTTTGCGAACCTCGTCCAAAAGCTCTTCCTCCGAAATTGTTGGGTCAAAACGCAACAAAGTAGATTTAAAGCCTAATTCTTCGCAAGATTTAACCTTATTGGCTACATAAGTTTCTGAAGCACCGTTGTTTCCAACGAGAATAGCAACCAAATGAGGAATTTTACCTCCTGATGCTTTGATAGCTTCAACTTCTGCACCAATTTCTTTTTTTATTTCGTCTGCTACGGCTTTACCGTCGATGATTTGCATGATTAGACTTGTGGGGGATGTTATCGAGTAAAATTTGAAAGCGCAAAAATACGGGATTGTTTGTCTATGGACAAATTTTATTTTTTGGTAAGCTTGTCAAAAAGCTGTTTTAAGCCAACACTTCCAATTTCTTCAATGAAAGTCATATTAGGGCGGAGTGACACGTTGGGCTTGTTGGGGTCAATAATATAAATCGGTACATTTTTGCCTACGCAGTCAATCAGTCCTGCTGCTGGATATACCTGCATGGACGTTCCAACAATAATGAGGATATCGGCCATAGCGGTCATTTCTGTAGCAATTTCAATCATTGGTACCGACTCACCAAACCATACAATATGCGGACGAAGTTGAGATCCTTTTTTGCATTTGTCACCCAGTTTGATCGGTTTGGTACCTATATCATATACCATCGACGCCGAGACTGAACTTCTTGCTTTTGTCAATTCTCCGTGTAAATGGATAATATCATTGGAGCCAGCTCTTTCGTGAAGGTTATCTACATTTTGGGTGATAATAGTTACGTCAAAATATTTTTCAAAATCTTTGAGAAGATGGTGCCCTTCGTTAGGAACTACTTCTGCTAATTGTGCTCGACGCTGGTTATAAAACTCTAACACTAGCCCAGGGTTCTTTTGCCAACCTTGAGGCGTAGCTACCTCATCAATGGAATGATTTTCCCATAAGCCATTTGAATCTCTAAAGGTAGAAATACCACTTTCTGCAGAAATCCCAGCTCCTGTGAGCACGACGAGTTTCTTTTTTCTAGCCATTTTGCTTGATGATAAATTTAATGAATAAACAAAACAGCACAAAGTTAGAGTAAACTTTGTGCTGTTGTTGAGATTGGATTTGAAAAATCGCGATCTATTTTTTCTTTCCTTTCGGTGCTGGCGCTTCTTCACCTAGACGGATACAATCCTCTAGCGTTAAATCAGCGGCAACCATATCTTTTGGAATTTTTACGTTACGTTTTCCAATTTGGATATACGGTCCATATACTCCATTTACGACCTTAATAGTTTCGTTTTCAGGAAATTCTTTAATGTATTTGTTGGCTTCCTGATTACGTTTTGCCTGAATGATTTCAATGGCTCTTTCCAGAGTAATAGTCGTAAGTGAATCTGTTTTGGCAAGTGAGAAATATTTACCTTCATGTTTTACATAAGGGCCAAATCGTCCTTTACCTGTCGTAACAGCACTACCTTCAAATTCTCCTAATGCATCGCCAGCATCTGCCAAACGCTTTGCTTGGATTAATTCAATCGCGCGAGCTTCTTCAATGGTGAATGGATCGTCAGTAGCTTCCAAACTAACATATTTGTCATCATGCTTTACATAAGGACCTAGTTTACCTGCACCGATGATCACAGGTTTATCCTCGAAGAAACCAACCTCACGAGGAAGTCTTGGTTTTTCAAATAATTCTAAAGCCTCTTCTAAAGTGATAGATGAGATTAATTTGTCTTTTGGTAAATTGACAAAAATTGGTTTTTCTTCATCTTTCGTATCTCCTAGCTGTACATAAGGACCATATTTGCCTAATCTAACAGAGATAGTTTTACCAGAATTTGGGTCAATACCTAGCTCACGAGTTGAGCCTGAAGAGCTTCTTTCTGCACTTTTACTTTCTTCAATAGTTTTATGGAATCCCTGATAAAAATTATCAATCATATCAGACCATCCCATTTTGCCATGAGCGATTTCGTCAAACTCATTTTCCATTTCGGCAGTAAACTTAAAGTCTACTACTTCACTAAAATTATTGACTAAGAAATCGTTCACAACCATACCCACAGAAGTAGGGAAGAGTTTACCTTTTTCGGTTCCATAGGTTTCTTTACCTTCTTTCTCCGAAATAGTTTCATTCTTCAAAACCATTTCTTTGAAAGTACGTTCTTTGCCAGGGCGATCTTCTTTAACTACGTACTCTCTTTTAATAATAGTCGAGATGGTAGGAGCATAGGTAGAAGGACGACCAATACCTCTTTCTTCAAGAGCTTTTACTAAACTAGCTTCGGTATATCTTGCTGAAGGACGCGTAAATTTCTCGGTAGCCTTCATATTGTCCAAATTCAATATTTGTCCAATATTCAAAGGAGGAAGCATTTTTGAATTATCTTCATCCTCTTCGTCGTCGCTACTTTCAAGATATACTGCTAAGAAACCATCAAATTTGATAACTTCACCTTGTGCTATTAATTCCTCAGAAGTACTCGAAATACCAATGGTTGCTGTAGTACGTTCAAGTTGAGCATCAGCCATTTGGGATGCGATAGAACGTTTCCAGATTAACTCGTACAAGCGTTTTTCACGGAGGTCTGCACCAGCAGAAGTAACTGAGAAATCAGTCGGACGAATGGCTTCGTGCGCTTCTTGAGCAGATTCGTTTTTGGTTTTGTATTGGCGAGTTTGGACATACTGAGCACCAAACTGGTCTGTAATCGCATTTTTGGCTTTTTCAATCGCTTCTTCTGAAAGGCTTGTTGAGTCAGTACGCATATACGAAATCTTACCAGCTTCGTATAATTTTTGCGCATACATCATGGTTGATGCAACTGAATATCCCAACTTACGAGAAGCTTCCTGCTGAAGCGTTGACGTCGTAAAAGGAGGCGAAGGAGATTTTTTAGCAGGTTTGGTTTCGAGCGATTTAATTTTGAAAGTCGCCCCCAAACATTTTTCCAAGAAATCTTTGGCAGCACCAGCTGTTTCGAAATTCTTAGGAAGTTCTGCTTGTAAAATTTTATTTCCTTCTAATAAGAACTGTGCTACGATTTTGAAAGAAGACTTTGTTTTAAAGTTTTCGATTTCACGCTCACGTTCTACGATAATTCTTACAGCAACGGATTGTACACGACCAGCAGATAGACCTTTCTTTACTTTAGACCAAAGTACTGGCGAAAGCTCAAAACCAATCAGACGGTCGAGTAAACGACGTGCCTGTTGGGCGTTTACCAAGTCCATGTCAATAGTACGTGGATTTTGGATCGCATTTTGAATAGCCTTTTTTGTGATTTCACGGAAAACAATACGTTTTGTGTTATCTGCCAATCCAAGGGCTTCTTTCAAGTGCCATGAAATAGACTCTCCTTCACGGTCATCATCGGTTGCTAGCCACACCTCTTCAGATGATTTTGCTATGCTTTTTAATTCGTTGACAACCTTGATTTTATCAGGAGATACTTCATAAGTAGGTTTGAACCCATTTTCAATATCAATAGCCATTCCTTTATCTGGCAAATCACGCACGTGACCAAAGGAAGATCTCACGGTGAAATCTTTTCCTAGGTAGCCTTCAATGGTTTTTGCTTTGGCAGGAGACTCTACTATTACTAAGTTTTTTGACATTAATTATTTTGATTGGTGGAGTAAACAACCGAAATCATTTACAGATTTTATTCATTAAAGCACAAATCTAATGATATAAGTGCCCTCTGGGTTGATAAAAGGCCACTACCTCTTATATTTTGCCAAATATATAAACTTCATTTCAAAATGTAGTCCATTTTTTTGATAACAGTCATAAAATTGACGAATTCGCTTACTTATTTGCTATAAAAATGATGTATAAATAACTCAAAATTGATCATTTGTTTAAATAAACATCCAACAAACTCCATTTGTTTTGCTTTTATTGACCATAAAAAAAGCCTGAGTGTGTGCTCAGGCTTTTTTATATATGTTAGACTATTATTTCACCAACTTGATGTGTGATGGAGAGAATTTAGTCAAATTGATACCTTCTACAGCTTTCACATATTCTTCGATAGTTGGAGTTCTACCCAAAACTGTTGAAAGTACTACTACTGGAGTAGATGATAGCAAAGATTCACCTTTTTTACCTTCTGAATCTTCTACCACACGTCCTTGGAACAAACGAGTAGATGTTGCCATTACCGTATCTCCTTTAGCGGCTTTTTCTTGGTTACCCATACAAAGGTTACAGCCAGGGCGCTCTAAGTACAACATTTTTTCGTAAGATGTACGAGCTGCTGATTTTGGAGCATTGTCATCAAACTCAAAGCCTGAGTATTTCTGTAATACTTCCCAGTCACCTTCAGCTTTCAATTCATCTACGATATTGTAAGTTGGAGGAGCCACTACAAGAGGTGCTTGGAATTCAACTTTACCATTTTGAGCTTCGATGTTTTTCAACATTTGAGCCAAAATTTTCATATCGCCTTTGTGAACCATACAAGAACCGATGAAGCCAAGGTCAACTTTCTTGTCGCCACCGTAGTAAGATAATGGTCTGATAGTATCGTGTGTATATCTTTTCGAAACGTCAGCGTTATTTACGTCTGGGTCAGCAATCATTGGCTCGGCAATTACATCCAAGTCAACTACCACCTCTGCGTAATATTTAGCGTTAGCATCTGGTCTAAGTGCTGGTTTTTCGCCAGATTGAATTTCAGCAATTCTCTTGTTTGCTTTATCAATCAATCCTTGAAGCACTTGGTTTTTGTTGTCCATACCTTTGTCAATCATAATCTGGATTCTGCTTTTCGCAATTTCCAATGACTCGATTAACGTAGCATCTTCAGAAATACAGATAGATGCTTTAGCTTTCATTTCCGCAGACCAGTCAGTGAAAGTAAATGCTTGGTCAGCAGTAAGCGTTCCGATGTGTACTTCAATGATTCTTCCTTGGAATACGTTTTCACCACCGAATTGTTGCAACATTTGAGCCTGAGTAGCGTGTACTACGTCACGGAAGTCCATGTATTCTTTCATGCTACCTTTGAAAGTAACTTTTACAGAATCAGGAATTGGCATAGAAGCCTCACCCGTAGCCAATGCCAAAGCAACAGTACCTGAGTCAGCACCAAATGCAACACCTTTCGACATACGAGTGTGAGAGTCACCACCGATGATGATCGCCCAATCGTCAACTGTAATATCATTCAATACTTTGTGAATTACGTCAGTCATTGAGTGATATACACCTTTAGGGTCACGAGCGGTAATCAAACCAAACTCATTCATAAATTTCATCAACTTAGGAATGTTAGCTTGCGCTTTTTTATCCCAAACAGATGCTGTGTGACAACCAGACTGATAAGCACCATCTACAATCGTAGAGATCGTAGTAGCAGCCATTGACTCTAATTCTTGAGCCGTCATCAAACCAGTAGTGTCTTGCGAACCTACGATGTTTACTGTAACACGTACGTCTGATCCAGCATGTAATGTCTTGCCTGGCGTTACACCTACTGCATTTCTGTTGAAGATTTTTTCAACAGCTGTCAACCCTTGTCCTTCGATTGAAACTTCTTTAGAAGGAGCAAAAACTGGAGCGATAGCAATACCTAATAACTGAGAAGCAAAAGTTTGGATTTTCTTACCAAATACGATAGCATAAGAACCACCTGCTTTGATAAATTCCATTTTTTGCGGAGTGAATGATCTTGAAATATCAATCAACTCTTGGTCTCCATTATATAATTTTTTTGTTTTTGTATTGATTGTCAATACAGTTCCTGTCTCAACAGAATATACTTGCTCAAGAATTGGTTCGTTGTTTTCATCACGCACCACTTTACCGTCTGCATCTACTTTCTTTACCCAGTTTTTAAGGTCGATACCGATACCACCTGTTACGTCAACTGTAGTTAAGAAAATAGGAGAGATACCGTTCGTACCACCAACAATTGGAGCATAGTTAACAAACGGAACGTAAGGACTTGCTTGTTTACCCGTCCAAAGAGCCACGTTGTTTACACCTGACATTCTTGAAGAACCTACACCCATTGTTCCTTTTTCAGCAATCAACATCACAGATTTGTCTGGGTGTTGCGCTTTCAATGCTTCGATTTCAGCCTGAGCTGCAGGAGAAATCATACATTTTCCGTGTAATTCACGGTCAGAACGAGAGTGAGCTTGGTTACCTGGAGAAAGTAAATCTGTTGAGATATCTCCTTCACCAGCGATAAACGTAACTACTTTGATTTCTTCAGGTACGTCTGGAAGTTTTGTGAAAAACTCTGCTTTTGCATAGCTTTCGATGATATCTTTGGCTGTTGTATTTCCGCTTTCAAATGCATCTTTCAAACGTTTCAAGTCAGCGTCGTACAGATAAACTTGCGTTTTCAATACATCACCTGCCTGTTTTGCGATTGCTGCATCTTCTCCTAAAGCTAAATCTAATAATACTTCGATTGATGGACCACCTTTCATGTGCGACAACAATTCGAAAGCAAATTGAGGAGTGATTTCTTCTACAACAGACTGACCAAGTATAATCTCTTTTAAAAACTTAGCCTTTACACCTGCTGCTGGAGTTGTTCCTGGCAATGTGTTATATATAAAAAACTGAAGTGAATCAGCACGGTGCTCGTTGCTCAAATCTTTGATTTGCTCAATGATTTCGCTTACCAATTCTGCACTATCAATTGGCTTAGGATGAAGTCCCTGTGTTTTTCTTTCCTCAATTTCCTTAAGGTAATCGTTATAAAAGTTCATGTTGAATTATTTACAGTTATTATAGTATTAATCCGTGAGTAATTTTTGGTTAAATAAACCTTTTCTACAAAATAGACACTAGTTTTTTTGAGAAGAAGTTGTCCGACAAATTTATGAAATCGAAGTTCGATTTAAAAATTTTTTAGAGAATAGACGGTTTAGGTATATATTTTCTTGGATATATCTAATTTTTATTTGCTTTATTCATTAATTTTCATGGTAAACATTAGATTAGTCCTAAATTCGATTTAGTTGCTTCTCTTAGTGATTTTGAATGTTATCTATAACTATAGTTATGATTATCCTCAGAAATAAAATTAATGCCACCGTGTCTTTGATAGATTTTGAATACCACCGTAAAATGAGAAGGATTTGAAATAGAAAAATCTAAAGTAGAAGTCAATGGGTTGAAAATAAGTGTTTTGTGTTATATTTTGCTGGTTTTTTAAAAAGAGGCACACTATTCATTCAACTTTCTCAGACGTGAATGTTTTAGGTTTTATGCAAATAAGCAGAAGGAGATTCTCTAAAGATTCTTAACTTAGTAAGTAGAGAACCTTACTTGGTCTTTACTGATATTTAATTTTGAACTAGCACAACGAGAAGCTATATAAAATAAGCTGAAAATACACAGTATATTCTTTCCGAAAGGTGAATATGAGCTCAAAATGTACCTATTACGACCAACTACAGATGTAATATGTTTTTATTAATTTTTTGCATTTACGAAGAATGAAGTATGAAAAAATAGCATCCGTACTGTATTTTTACCTTAATCTAAAAAAAAGATGATTCCCTAAATTCGTCATACATCCACAATTTAGAAGTTTTAGTAAGTTAGTGAGCAAAATAAAATTAAGATTGTTCTTTGGGCTTTCAGCGGTGGGCTTGGGGTAAAATGCATGTTTGTGGTCGTTAAAAACATTTTAACACTCTTTGCCTTGTGCCTGTTGCCTTGTCCCTAAAATAAAAAACTTAAATACGTTCATTCATAAGGTCATTTCAATTTATAAGAACCTAATAGCTCAGATGGGTGTTCTTTAATTAGCATCTATTGATAGTTTTTGACATAATTCATTCTTTAAATCTAATATTCCAATAACTAATAACTAAATAAAATATCATGGCTTTTGACATAGAAATGATTAAGGCGGTTTACGAAAGAATGCCTGCACGTGTAGAGGCAGCTCGTAAATTAGTGGGAAGACCATTGACGTTAACCGAAAAGATTCTTTACTCTCACTTATGGGAAGGCACTCCAACTCAAACATTTGAAAGAGGTAAGTCGTATGTTGACTTTGCTCCTGACCGTGTTGCTATGCAAGATGCTACAGCACAAATGGCTCTTTTACAGTTTATGCAGGCTGGTCGTCCGAAAGTTGCGGTGCCTTCAACAGTACACTGTGATCACTTGATTGAAGCAAAAGTTTCGTCGGCGACAGATCTAGCAGTAGCAGTTGATAAAAATAAAGAAGTTTATGATTTTCTTTCTTCAGTTTCTGACAAATACGGTATCGGATTCTGGAAAGCTGGAGCAGGTATCATTCACCAAGTAGTAATCGAAAATTATGCATTCCCTGGTGGTATGATGATTGGTACTGACTCTCACACCGTAAATGCGGGTGGTTTGGGTATGATTGCCATTGGTGTAGGGGGTGCTGATGCTTGCGATGTAATGGCAGGTTTGGCATGGGAGTTGAAGTTTCCTAAACTTATCGGAGTAAAATTGACAGGAAAGCTTAATGGTTGGACTTCTGCAAAAGATGTAATCTTGAAAGTAGCAGGTATCCTTACTGTAAAAGGTGGTACAGGAGCAGTGGTTGAATATTTTGGAGAAGGAGTTACCTCAATGTCAGCAACAGGAAAAGGTACAATCGCGAACATGGGTGCTGAAATCGGTGCTACTACTTCTACATTTGGGTATGACGAATCAATGGCTCGTTATTTGGCAGCCACTGGTCGTGCAGATGTAGCAGAATTGGCAAATGGTATAAAAGAATATTTGACCGCTGACCCAGAAGTTTATGCTGATCCAGCTACCTATTTCGACCAAGTTATCGAAATTGATTTGGATACCTTAGAGCCACACTTAAACGGTCCATTTACGCCAGATTTGGCGACGCCTATTTCTCAAATGAAGGAATTGGCAGAGAAAAATGGTTGGCCAACCAAAGTGGAAGTAGGTTTGATAGGCTCATGTACAAACTCATCTTACGAAGATATTTCACGTGCGGCGTCTTTGGCGAAGCAAGTGGCAGCAAAAGGTTTAAAAACTAAAGCTGAATATACTATTACGCCAGGTTCTGAACAAGTGCGTTATACCATCGAACGTGATGGTTTTATTGATACTTTTGAAAGCATTGGTGGTAAAGTATTCTCAAATGCTTGTGGTCCTTGTATTGGTCAATGGGCTCGTGCAGGTGCTGAGAAAGGTGAGAAAAACACTATTGTACACTCATTCAACCGTAACTTTGCTAAGCGTGCAGACGGTAACCCAAATACTTATGCCTTCGTGGCTTCGCCAGAATTGGTAACAGCATTGGCTATTGCAGGTGATTTGACATTTAACCCATTAACAGATTATTTGACAAACGAAGCTGGTGAGCAAGTCAAATTGGATCCTCCAAAAGGAGACGAATTGCCAACAAAAGGTTTTGCGGTAGAAGATGCTGGATACCAAGCTCCTGCTGAGGATGGTTCTTCGGTAGTGGTAAAAGTATCTCCAACTTCTGACCGTTTACAATTGTTAGAGCCATTTACTCCTTGGGAAGGTACAGATTTGAAAGGCTTGAAATTGTTGATCAAAGCCAAAGGAAAATGTACTACTGACCATATCTCAATGGCTGGTCCTTGGTTGAAATATCGTGGTCACTTGGATAACATCTCTAACAACATGTTGATCGGTGCGTTGAATTATTTTAACGAGAAAACTGATAAGGTTAAAAACCAATTGACTGGCGAATACGGTCCAGTGCCTGCAACACAACGTGCTTACAAAGCCGCTGGTATTGGTTCTATCGTGGTAGGAGACCAAAATTATGGAGAAGGTTCATCTCGTGAGCACGCCGCTATGGAGCCTCGTCACTTGGGTGTGCGTGCTGTATTAGTAAAATCTTTTGCTCGTATTCACGAAACTAACTTAAAGAAACAAGGAATGTTGGCTTTGACTTTTGCTAATGAAGCCGACTACGACAAAATCCAAGAAAACGATTCTATCGATATCAATGGTTTAGCAGATTTTGCGCCAGGTAAACCATTGGAAATTGTCTTGAATCATGAGGATGGAAGTTCAGATACTATCGTGGCAAATCACTCGTACAACGACCAACAAATTGAATGGTTTAAAGCTGGTGGAGCATTGAATATTATTCGTGCTAGCGTTGGCAAATAAGCCTGATAGATTTCGGATATCAGATAGTGGATTGTGGAATTATGATTTGATACTTCCGCATTTAGAAATCCTAAATCTGAGATAAGTTTGAAAACTTTCATGTAGTTTGAATTAACAAACATGAGTTCTCCCGAATTTTAGGATTGGGATTATTCTCTAAGTTTTCATCAGAAACATGAGTCATCCCGAATTTTGTTGTGCGAAGTAGCACCATAGCATGTTTTGGATGGCAGTTCTCAATCGATAAATCGGTGTCAAAGCATTTTGGCACCGATTTCCTGTTCTATGAGCAAATTGATTGATGATTATCTTGATAATAGATGGCCAATTCCTGATGAGTTTCATCAAGAAGTCGTAAATGAGCGTGACAATGGCTAATAATTTGAGGGTATTTTCGAAGAACCATAACCTAGGAGATTCAATAGCTAGCTCAGTTTGGGCGAATCTAAACGCCTGTTCGATATTCCATCGATGCATGTAGCTATGACATATTTCCCAAGCTTCCTTAGCTGATTCTACAGGCAAAGAGGTTAATAAATAGAGTGGTGACTGATAGTTTTTGGTATCTCTCACTATTACTAACGACAAGTTAATGTCTTCAAAACTAGGGTGTTGTACTTGAGTCCAAGCAATAGAAATGCTCTTGAGAATCTTTCTCTGAGAATCGAGCACAATCTTTTTACTTCTAGCTTTAAAAGAGCGAGCTAGAAGATGGGTTTGCTTTTTACCTTTAGTTGAGTGTATAAGTAAATGATTCTTCTTCCATCGGACTAGGAAAT
>NZ_NJFZ01000033.1 GCF_002270355.1 Flectobacillus sp. BAB-3569
ATCTTCTTGGCTTTACCACCTATCCACTTTGTGCCCCTGTGCCTTTGTCACATTTCATCTTCTTGGCTTTACCACCTATCCACTTTGAGCCTCTGTGCTTTTGTCACATTTCATCTTCTTGGCTTTACCACCTATCCACTTTGAGCCTCTGTGCCTCTGTCACTTTGTGCCTACTTTATTACATTCTGTGGCGTTCCGTTCATAAAACCTTGGATATTTGTTTTCAACATTGCTACAATTCGCTGGCGTGCCTCAAAGCTGATCCACGCATTATGAGGGGTGATTAGGCAGTTTGGAGCAGAGAGTAAAGGATTACTTTCGGTAGGGGGTTCTTGTGAAAGTACATCAAGTGCTGCACCAGCTAATATTCCTTCCTTTAACACCTCTGCTAAATCTTTTTCATGAATAAGTTGCCCTCTCGAAGCATTTACTAAATAGGCTGTTCGTTTCATTTTTGCCAGTAATTCTTTGTTGACAAAGCCTATATTTTCGGGTGTTGATGGACAACACAAGGCAATAAAATCGCTCTCTGAAAATAGCGTTTCGAGTGGTACGGCTGAATAAGGCAATTCCTCTTTTACGGTTCTTGAAGCATAACAAACCTTCATTCCAAACGCTTCTGCAATCTTCGCGGTTTGTTGTCCAATTCTTCCCATTCCAACAATTCCTAAGGTTTTTCCTGCTAATTCAATGATTGGAGACAATGAAAAACACCAGTCTTGTGCTGAAGTCCAAGCGCCATTTGCCACCGCCTGACTATTTTTTCCAACATGATTACTCAGTTCTAATATGAGTGCAAAGATATGTTGAGCTACCGAGGCAGTTCCGTAGGCAGGAATATTACTTACTACAATACCTTGAGCAGTGGTGGCTTGTGTGTCGATGATATTGTAACCTGTAGCTGCTACCGCAATCATTTTTAATTGGGGTAAAGCTGCGATAGTTTCGGCAGAAAAAGGCGTTTTATTGGTAATAACTATATCTGCTTCTTTACAACGCTCTACAATGTCAGCAATGGGCGTTCTTTCATAAAAAGTCACTTTACCAAGACTGTTGAAACAATCCCAAGCAAGGTCGCTGCCATGCAAAGTAAAACCATCAGTAATAACAATATTCATAGAAATAGGAACGATATAAGAATGAGTGTTTGTGAGTGCTGAATTGAGAGTGTTGAATTGTGAATTTTTAATGTAAAAACATTGATTATCAGTATTTTAGGTTGTCTGTTCTGCTGAACGCTCATAGCAGATTGCTGAAAGCTTAAAAATACCCACTAACCTATTTCAACTTCTCATTTTCATGATGTCGTGTGGCATCTCTTTGTGTTTTCTTTGCAAGGTTTTTATCTAACGCTGCTGTCAAATCAACACCTGTTTGGTTGGCTAAGCAAATCAATACAAATAATACATCCGCCATTTCGTCGCCAAGGTCTTTATTTTTATCTGACTCTTTTTCAGACTGTTCGCCATAACGACGCGCAATGATACGGGCTACTTCGCCAACTTCTTCTGTTAGCATCGCCATATTTGTCAATTCATTAAAATATCTAACGCCAATGGTTTTAATCCATTGGTCTACGGTTTCTTGAGCTTCTTTGATGGTCATTTTGATAAGGATTTTATTATCTAAACTCCAACGTTTATTGTTTGTTTTTGGAATCAATTACAATAGTCACAGGACCATCGTTGATAAGTGCTACTTTCATATCTGCGCCAAACTCACCTGTTTGGATAGATTTTCCCAATTCTTTTTCAAGTTGAGCAATCATACTTTCATAAAGCGGGATAGCAATATCAGGCTTGGCTGCTTCTATAAAACTGGGTCTATTTCCTTTTTTCGTGGAGGCATGTAAAGTAAACTGACTAATTAATAAAATATCACCTTCAATAGCCTTCAGGTCGAGGTTCATTTTACCTTCTTCGTCAGAAAAAATACGCATACCAACGATTTTTTTAGATAACCATTCTACATCTTCTTGGGTATCGGTATGAGTAATGCCCAGTAAAATCATAAAGCCAGCGCCGATAGAACCTTTTACGTGGTTGTCAATCGTTACGGATGCTTCGGATACTCGTTGTATAACTGCAATCATGAATTTTTAGAAATAGGGATTTAATTAATTGGCTTTAGGCAATAGGCACTAGGCAACAGGCACAAGGCAAAGAGTGTTAAAATGTTTTTTAGTCAGGATAGATATGTTTTTGCCGAATGCCCAAAGCTGAAAGCCGAAGGCTCAAAAATTAGATTTTATTGTACGTACTAACTTAAAAGGTCTTTATATTTTCATAAAAAACACCTTATCTCATTAGCTTAGGGCTTTCAGGCATGGGCTTCTGAAAAAAGTACGTCTGCGGTTGTTAATTTTTTACACTCTTTGCCTAGTTCCTAATGCCTGATAACTTAAGTAATCGTGCACAATTAGATTTAACTTATGAGTTTAGGCACTAGGCAACAGGCACAAGGCAAAGAGTGTTAAAATGTTTTTTAGTCAGGATAGATATGTTTTTGCCGAATGCCCAAAGCTGAAAGCCGAAGGCTCAAAAATTAAATTTTATTTTGCCCACCAACTTATATAAGCATATAAACAATCAGGAAGTACACTCCATAACCTAATAAGTCATTGGTAGTTGTAATAAATGGGCCTGAGGCTACGGCAGGGTTAATGTCAAATTGGTTGAGTACCAAAGGCGTAATTGTTCCCATAAAAGAAGCAAGCATTACAATCGAGAAAATCGAAAGTGACATAACCAATGAAATGGTATTTTCATGTTCTAAAACTAAAGTACCCAAAAACGCAAATGTCGCAGCGATAAGTCCGTTGAGAAGAGATACTAATAAAACCTTTTTTAAGCGCTCTGTCAGCGAGGTATCTATACCTGATTTATCGGCCAAACTTTGTACAATCAATGCCGATGACTGAATCCCAACATTTCCACCCGTTGAACCAATCAAAGGAATGAATGCGGCTAGGGCAGGAGTTCTTGCTACTTCGCCATCAAAAACACCAATGATTTTTGCTGCCAAAAAGCTTCCTGTCATACCTATCAACAACCAAGGCAATCTCGAACGTACCAACTTCCATACCGAGTCATCTTCTTCCACGTCCTCCGATATACCCGCCATGGCTTGTACATCTTCATGCGCTTGTTCAGTAATAAAATCCACCACGTCATCAATCGTAATACGACCAAGCAAGCGTCCTTGAATATTGACAACAGGCACGGCATCCAAATCGTATTTTTGCATAATATCTGCTACTTCTTCGCCCGTAGCCGTCGTTTTTACCGATACAATATCATCGGTAAAAATATCGGCAATTTTAGAACCACGTTTTGCCAAAATGATTTTTTTGAGCGAAGCTCTTCCTAAAAGTGTTCCTTCGTCATCTACCACATATACCGAATACACATTTTCGACATCCTCTGCCTGACGACGAATTTCTTCTACACATTCAGTTACACTTTGTTTTACGTTGATTTTTACCAGCTCTTTTTGCATCAAACCTCCTGCACAATCTTCATCGTAGTGTAAAAGGTCAATAATAAAGCGAGCTTGCTCTCGGTCGCTAACCAAGGCTATTACCTCTTCACGAACATTCACAGGCTGTTCGTTGAGGATATCCACCGCATCATCTGAGTCGAGCAAGTCGACGTATTCCGCAATTTGCTGTGAGGTAAAGTTTTTGAGGAATTTCTTGCGGTCATCTGGGTCGAGATTAATGATAATTTCGGCAGCCAGTTTGGTATCGAGTAGTGTAACCAGATAATGAGCTTCTTCTCCTTCAAGCTCATATAAAATATTGGTAATATCAGCAGGAAATAGCTCTTCCATTTCGGTACGGATAAACTCGTTATTCTGTTCCGAAATGGCTGCCTGTATCTTTTCTAGGTACTCTTTCGTTAGCTCAAAAGGCAGATGTTGATTCGTTAATTCCATTGCTGAAGTGATAAAATGTTTAAATTAAGGGATAAAGAGAACAGATACAAAGAGACAAAGTGGAGGTTTGGGCTATGTATGGGCATTCGGCACTTGGCTATGGGCACTCGGCATAATGTTGCTAAGCTGTTTAGCCTAGCTCATAATGCTTCATGTAGAGCAGATTTGGGCTGTACGAAAGAAAGATATTAGGTTACCCGCGATAGGCATTAGGCTATATGCCATAAGCTAAGAGTATTTCTAATAAAATCATTAATACATCTTTTGCCTAAAGCCTATTGCTTATGACCTAAAGCGTATTAATGCAATTTTGTTTTCAAGACAAAACTAATTTTTCGTACAAGATTAATAGCAGAAATTCCGAAATCAGGAATCTCAAATCCACAATTCTACATTAAGTCCTCGGGGTTATTTTCATCCTTACCTTGAAATTCTTTTCTATAATAAGTACTCAATAAAAGAAAAAGAGAAAAAAGGATTGGCCCAAATATAAGTCCTGTAAAACCCCAGAGTTGTACCCCGACGATTACCCCAAAAAGCGTAATCAAAGGGTGAGTATCGCCTAATTTGTTTTGTAACCAGATTCTAAAAATATTATCTACCGAACCTATAACAAAAAAACCGTAAAGTAGCATAATGAAACCTCTTACATTTTCGTGGCTAGCAAACAATAAGATAGATACTGGAATATAGGCCAATGCTGACCCCAAAATAGGAATCATTGAAACGATACATGTCACCAAAAACCATAAAACTGCATTGGGAACACCCAAAATTAAATAAATCAACAAACCTGTAACGCCTTGAACTATCCCAATCACTGGAATACCGATGGCGTTAGAAAATACCAGTTTGTTGACTTCGCCTAAAAGCTGTTCAGAGTTTTCTTGGTTGAGCGGAAAAATCTTGACAAGTGTTTTATCTAGTAATTCTCTTTCACGCAACATGAAATACAAGATGAGATAACTCAAGAAAATACCCGTTATGCCATTAACAGCCCCATTGAGAAGCTGTGTAGCGCTTTGTGTAAGCCATGAAAAGACTTTGTCGAGCGACTTTTCATCCAATAAGTTCACCTGATATTTGACTTCAATTTGTTCGACAAAACCTTTTACAGCTTTGAAAAACGAACTGTATTGATCCAAAGCAAGTGTATGACTATGGAATAAAACTTGTCCAACAAAGTACAGAGGAAGTAAAAACATCAAGAAAGAACCAAGCATCACAATAACAATGGCGATGATTCTTGAGAGTTTCCATTTTTCCTCCATTTTTTTACCCAACCTCCTAATAAAATATAAAGCGTGTACGCTCCCAACAGCGCTGGAATAAAGCTACCGAGGTGCGTAAACAATAAGCCTCCGAGTAACAAAATACTCAAGATGAGGGCGATTTGTCTTAATAGGGTGTTGGATAAAACGTCAAATTTCATAATTATTCTTGCTCTTCTTCGCCAGATTCTTCTGTTTCAGGACTTTCAATAACCTTTGTGCCAATCATGTTGGTAAGTTCCACAAACTCGGCTACACCCAATTGTTCTGCACGTTTGTTCAATAAAGGGTGGTCAGCGATTTGCATAGCACGCAAGGCATTACGCAAAGTTTTACGACGCTGATTAAAGCCCATTTTTACAACGGCAAAAAACTTTTTCTCATCACAGCCTAAGTCTGTAACGCCATTGCGGCGCAAACGAATTACGCCCGAGTTTACTTTTGGAGGCGGGTCAAAAGCCCCTGGTCCTAAAGAGAAACTGTACTCGATGTCATAAAAAGCCTGAAGCAATACGCTCAAAATACCGTAGTCTTTATTGCCAGGTTTTGACGCAATACGCACAGCTACTTCTTTTTGGAGCATTCCCACAATCTCAGGAATCATATCTTTATTTTCTAAAACCTTGAAAAAGATTTGAGAAGAGATATTGTATGGGAAGTTTCCCACGATTCCAAAAATTTCATTGCCCATAAGTTCGTTCAAATTCAAACGCAAAAAGTCAGCAGAATGAATTCTTGGAGTCAATTCAGGATAATGCACCTTAAGATACTCTACAGATTCTCTGTCAAGTTCGACAACAGATGTTTCGTATTCTTTATGTGTTAGTAAATATTGTGTTAAAACTCCCATGCCCGGGCCAATCTCAAGGACTTTTTTGTATCCTCCGTGGCAAGACATCAGCTCTACGATACGTTGAGCCGCCGATAGGTCGCGCAAGAAATGCTGACCTAGGTTCTTTTTTGCTTTTACCTTGTCCAAATTATATGAGTATCTTTTGGTTGCAGAGAGTGTCTCAAGTACACTACAAGATGCAACTGTAAATTTATTCCATAAAATTACGGCGAATTTTGTACTTTTAAGGTATAATGATACCGAGAAAATCATTTGATTGAATACTTTCCAATCACAATCTCCTAATCTCTAGTCTGATTAATTATGCGTTGGTCTCACAAAACAAAAGAAGAACTCATTTTAGAAATTCGTCATCTCAAAAAAGAACTACACGTTTTAGAGAGTAACGAAAAAGCAAATTCGGCTGCAGGTAATACCGTTTTTGATTTACGAAAAACCGTCGATAGTATGAACCTCTTCGGGATGATTCTGGAAGAAGATGGTACTATTGTTTTTTGTAATAGCTATGCGACCAAATTATTAGGTTATACATCTGAAGAATTAGTTGGGGAAAATTTCTTTGAATTTTTGGTGTCCGAAGGCGAGCGTAATGCTCGTATTTTGGCTTTTGGTACTGCCATGGAAAATGGAGGGGTATTTGACCAAAAAGAAAGAACGATGCTTGCCAAAAACGGGCAAATGCGTCATGTGGAGCTCAACTCCGTGATATTTAATGATTTTGACGAAGCAAAATATCTCACCATCATTGGCGAGGATATTACTGAGCGCAAAAAGGTAGCAGAGGCGCTTTCTCGCTCCAACTCTCAGTTGCAAGATTTGGTAAATAATACCTCCGATTTAATTCAAATCATCAGCATATCGGGTCGTTTCTTGTATGTCAATAAGTCATGGCAAGAAAAAATGGGTTACGAGTCTGACGAGCTGGCGAGTCTCAATCTGCGTGATGTATTGCACCCAGATTTTGCAGACGAAACGCTCAAGAAATTTGAACGAATCAAGAACGGGGAAAAAATTGCCGATTTCGAAACCGTTTTCCGTCGCAAAGATGGTCGCCGTTTGTATTTGTCTGGTTCGGTTAACTGTCGTTTTGAAGGTGATAAAGCTACGGCGTTTCGTTGTATTTTTCACAACTCAACTGCCAAAGTTCGTGCCGAGCGTGCATCCAAACTGTATGCAAGTATTGCTCAAGCTGCGATCAATTCGACCAATTTGGATGATTTGTATTCAAATATTCATAAAGAACTAGGCGAAGTAATTGATGTAAAAAACTTCTTTATTGCTCAATACGACCCACAGCAAAGCTATTTATATTTTCCTTATTATGTTGATGAGTATTTCGACAATCGTGTACATTTTACCAAGCGTAAATTAGGCAATGGTCTGACGGAATATGCGATTGCTGCCAATCGCCCATTGATGTTGTACGACGAGCAAATCGAGGAGCTAGGGCGTTCGAAACAGATTTACCTGTACGGAACAGTGCCGAAGGTCATGCTTTGCGTACCGCTCAAAATTGGTGACAGAACTACGGGTATCATTGGAGTGAAGTCCTATGAGCGCCAAAATAAATATGAGCAACGAGATTTGGAATTGCTCGACTTTATTTCGGGGCAGGTGGCGTTGGCAATTGCCCGTAAACAAGCAGAAGATGCCTTAGCACGCGAAACGGCTCGTTTGAATGCCATTTTTGAAGGTAGTTCGCACTTAATGTGGTCGGTCAATCGCAAAATGTTGCTGACATCTTTCAATCAAGAATATTCTCGTTTGCTTGAAAATCGTATCAAAATTCGCCCTCAATTAACTTTGAGTACCGAAAAATTAGGTTTTCAAATGGTGACCAAAGAAGACCGTAAAATACTGGAAGATAGATATAAAGAAGCTTTTAGAGGCGAGAAACAACATTTTGAGATTCAGCTCGAAACCGTCGAAGGCGAAGAGAAATGGGTAGAAATTTACCTGAATCCGATTTTGCTTAAAAACGGCATGATTGAAGAAGTATCAGGTATTGGACGTGATATTACCGACCTCAAAAAGTATCAAGAAGACATCGTAAAAGCCAAGGATGAAGCCGAGCGTTCCTTGAAGGTTAAAGAACGTTTCTTGGCGAACATGAGCCACGAAATCCGCACACCTATGAACGGTGTCATCGGTATGATTGACTTGCTCAACGACACCTCGCTTGACGAAGAACAAAAGGATTATGTATTGACCATCAAAAAATCATCCGAAACGCTATTACATATCTTAAATGATATTTTGGATTTGGCAAAAATCGAGGCAGGTAAAATGGTCTTGCATGAAGCGCCTATTGTTTTTCGAGATGTATTTGATAGATTATTGGCCTTATTCTCTCAAATCGCAGCTAATAAAGGTAACCGAATTCATTGTAATTTTGGATCAAATATCCCTGAATATGTCATTGCCGACGAAACTCGTTTACTACAGATTTTGTCAAACCTTACTTCGAACGCCTTGAAATTTACCGAAAATGGTACGGTAGATATCAATGTGAGTTTACTTGAAAAACGAGGTAAATTCAATAGGATAAAGGTTGAGGTAAAAGACTCAGGAATTGGTATTACCCAAGAAAACCTTAAAATGCTTTTCAATGCCTTCCAGCAGGTAGATAACTCTACCAAGAAATCATTTGGAGGAACTGGTTTGGGATTGGCTATTTCAAAAGAGCTTTGTCGCTTGATGAAAGGGGATATTGGCGTTATGTCTGATTGGGGACATGGTAGTACTTTTTGGTTTATTATCGAAATTAAGCAGACAGATATTAGTCCTGTTTCGGTGAAAAAGAAAGAAGAGCAATTCCAAGTAGTAAATCATTTTAAAGAATACCATCCTCACTTGTTGTTGGTCGATGACAATGCCACAAACCGTAAAGTAGCCAGTGAAATTTTACGCAAATCAGGTTGTGAAGTGATTACGGCCGATAGCGGTACACGAGCCATACAGTTGGTAGAAGCCTCACACCTCGACCGTGCGTACGATATGATTTTTATGGATATTCAAATGCCAGAAATGGATGGTGTCGAAACTACCCAGCATTTGAGAAAATTATCTATAGATTTACCACCAATCATTGCCATGACAGCTTACGCCATGAAAGAAGACCGTGATCGCTTCTTGGCAGCAGGGATGAATGACTATGTGGCAAAACCCATCAGAGCAGAAATTTTGGTCAGAAAAGTACAAGAATGGATAGACCGAAATGCAAGTAAACGCCCACAACAGCCTAAGGTAATAGAAATAAAACCAGAGCCTGCGGAGGCAAAAGTAGAAGTTCCTGTAATAATTGAGACACCAGCAGCGGAGCATCCCAAAGCAGAAGATGCAACCGTTTCCTTGATTTCAGATTTTCATGTATCAGATATTTTTCCTGTGATAGATACTGAAATCATTAAACAATTGTCTGATAGTGTGGGTGGAGATATGGAATTTGTCGCTTCGATTTTGGAAGGATTTGAAGCTGAAGCTGAAGAACAAATCCAAAATGCGATAGAGGGATATTATGAAAATAACTGCAAAAAAGTACAAGGCGAACTTCATACGCTCAAGGGTAACTCTGGAACACTCGGTGCTTCGCGCTTGCATGAAATAACAAGGCATATTGAAGTCAAAGCTAAAGTTTGTGATTTCCAATATTTTGAGTCAGAAATGAAAATTTTACAAACCGAATTTGAGCATTTCAAAGAAGCCTACAAAAAGCTCAGCTAACAATTATCAAAACTGCACAAGAGCTTAAAGACTTGTGCAGTTTTTTTATTTGAAGCATTGATTATCAAAAGAAGAGTGATTATTCACCCCATAAACCCCAAATTCATCCCAAACCCTATCCTGCCTATGCCTTTGAGGGGCTGGCTGGCGTTATATTTAGAGATAAATCAATTTATCGACTATTCACTTTTATCTCTTGTATAATCATGTGCTTTTCTAATACTCCAATCACTTTTTGCTCAACGCTTTTCAATAATCTTTGCTGCTCTCCAACTATTGAGCTAGTCATTTTACCATCCAACGAGCATTTATTGGCATACATCATTTAATTGTATAACAGTCTTTGAGCAAGGCCTAATTTAGACCTATATAACGGGGCTTGTATTCTTCTGACATTCAACCAATTTTCTGAAGTAACAAACGTTATACTATCGCCAACTATCCATCTTTTTCTAAAGGAAATAAAATAGTGTTTTTTGTCCCAAATCGGAGACTTAACTCTTTGACCTTGAGTGACTCCTGATGACAATATAGCTATTGGTGGATAGCATCTTTTCAATCAAACAAAATAAACTTGGTTCACTTTGTAATAGGTGAAATGTTAAAATTCAAACAGTCAAAATTTATGGGAAATCAAAGAATCACTGCGTCTGATTTATTCTTGGGAGCTTTAGCACTTCTATTGGTAAGTGTAAGTTTTTATCAAACTTGGCAAGGATTAGAGCAGATTTTTGGTCATGCGGCTATCGTTATTTCGCTTGCATTGTCCCTGTTGTTACTTTACTTATGTTGGTTGCTTCGTGAAGCTAAACTTACGGGTCGCCCAACAGGCAAATTGATGGCAGTGTATTCGTTTATTGCGCTATTTTGTTTTATGGCAAACTTCAATGCTTTGTACACACGTTTTATGCGTACCGATATTTATACCGCCGAATTACGTGATATTAATGCTCGTTTCGACAAGCTAGAAGCGGATGTGAATGCCAAATTCAACTATAAATATGATAAAGCGACTGCTCAGAATGTAGAAACTAAGAAAAAGCAATTGATGGAGCAGATTCAGGATAAAGGAAATCCTGGCATGGGAAATCGTGCTCGAATGTTGATAAAGGATTTGGAAAAATTATTGGGTCAAAAAGTTGATATTCTTCGTCCTGTGGGTAATGACTATGCCGATTTGGCCGACCGTATGGGCCGACAAATAGATGGTATCGTTTCTGACCTTTCGCCAGAGGAAGCTAAGTTAAAAACAGATTTGAGTGCAGCTACTAAGAAATGGAGCGATAAGATTCAGGAGATATTACTGTTACCTAAAAAGGACAAAGACGAACAAGCGCAAGGTGTTATTGACCAGTCTTTGGCAGAATACAATAAGCTTGGACAAAAAGCTACGAATATTTTAGGAGAAGAAAAATTCAAATTCGAGCCTAAAGAATCAAATACCCAAGATATTGGTAAAATCGGCTATGCCTTCGACCATGCCGTTCAAAACTTTGGCGTATATCAGTTGGTCGTGTTGTTGGGTTGTATTCTTCTCGATTTTATCATTCCTATTATTTTGCTATTGGTTACCAAACCAGGCGATAATAATAACAATGGCGGAAGTGTATTTACCCACAAAAGAAGTGGAAATGTACTGATTCCGAATAACTAAAATTGCATTCGTCTGCTTTAGGCAATAAGCCGTAGGCATTAGGCAAACCTTCTATTCATGAGAAATACTTTTTGCCGAATGCCCAAAGCTGAAAGCCGAAAGCTAATAGGGGCTATTGCAAATGATTTTAACTTAATTTTTCTCCATGAATAACGATAAAAAAATATTAACTCCCATCAGTACAAAATCGCCAATGGATAACGACAGCGATTTTGTACCTATGGCTCAAACTACTTCTCCTTCTATACAAATGCAGGATAGTAATTTTGTGTTTTTCTTTGGTACTGCCGAAAGTGGGAAGTCGGTGATTTTGTCTTCGATGTTGTATTATTTAAGTTCGCAGGCTGGTGTTTTACGTCCCAAACTTGATACGCCCAATAGCAAAGAAGCAGAGGTTTTACTTTTTGATTTTTTGGATAATATCCGAAAAGGAGTTTTACCCAATCGTACCACCCGTGACCGTGTGACACGTATTGATTTGATTTTTGAACCTAATAATAAATCCAAAAAAGTACCGCCTATCAAGCTAACTTTTTTGGAAACTTCTGGCGAAAATCACTACGAAATTCGTCGTGGAGGCAATTACCATAGCAGTATCGACGAATACTTGAATGCCAATATTCCTCTTAATTTTATTTTGGTAACAGACTACGACACTGCACACAATGACGATGCCTTGATGATGAGCTTTTTGAACGAACTCGAAAGAAAAGGAAAAAGTCTGAAATCAGTCAATGCTATTCTAGTAGTATCCAAATGGGATAAGTCGGGCTCGATGGGTGTGTCGAGTGTCGAACAGCTCGATAATTTTATTCGTGACCGTATGCCTATGACTAGCCAACGAATGGATACTTATGGCTTAAATAAATCTTTTTACACAATCGGACATATCGAGAAGAACTCGATAGGCGAGGAGCGACTTACTAAGTTGAACCTCCAAACCGCAAAAGTATTGTCCGAATGGTTGTATCGTAGCATTGTGGGTGTCGATATCAACTATGAAGGTACATTCTGGGAAAGATTTTTTGGCAAATAAACCACTTGACTATGTCCACTTCGATTGATTTATTGGCATTTGGTACCTTTGGAATTCCTAACGGATTTAAGCAAACCTTCTTTTTAAATAACCCGAATTCTCGCTATTTGAAGTCATTTGACCTCAATACCAATGCGATTACAATTTACCCTCAGGCAAATTTGTATTCGATTAGAAAAGAAGTTGCCAACGGTGCCAAGGCTTTGTCTTATACTCAATATTCGTTTGCACGCGAACAGCACTCCGATAGAGGAGGCACTTTTATTGGGTCGAGTATTACTTTTTTCAACACCAATTGTGAAGAGCCCTTGGTGATTTCATGTCTTGACGAGTTTCATGCTGATATTATCGCCGAACAGCGTAATATTATCAATCATGTGCTTCAAGTAAAGCATTCCGACGAATTGATTGTTCGTGAACCCAAAGACCTCAACAAGCTTGACTTGAATTTTAAAGCTTTAGATGTCACTTTATTTCAAAAAACAAGACATAATTTTCTGGTAGTTTATTGTGATTTGTCCTCAGAATTAAATCTGTTTTTACAGAAAAGTGGCTATTTACTAAGCGATTTTGATACTATTTATTTCACCGACTCGGTCGATATTGCCAATTACGTAATTGAAAAAGGCTTATATACTTTTATCAATTCTGAGCAATTTTTAGCAGAAATAGAAAAACGAAAAGCAGCGAAGGATATAGAGCGTTTTGAACAACAAAAAAGTAAAAACCCTTCTTTTCAGAAAAATAAAAGTACTTTACCTGAGAAGAATACTCCCGAAGAAATCACCCCAAGAAATTGGGATATATCTTTTTTAAAGAAACAAAGCAATCAAAATAAGCTCATTGCCGAACACAATGACTTGGTCAAGAAGTATAATGAGTTAAAAGCACAACTCAAACAATTATCCAACAGTAAGCCCAAAACGGATAATCCCTTCGAATCACCCGATATCAGTTATCCTGAGGAGGAGGATTCCTCCATACTAAGCTCATATCAATTTTGGAGAGGCTTGTCCATCATTTTGTTGCTTACCTGTGCATATGCGGGCTATCGAGAATATGAGCGATACAATGCCGTATCAACGGCTCCAACTATAGCAGTAACACCAGTACTCCCAGCGCCCATTCCGGTAGCGCCTCCAAAGGTAGAAATTCCACCTTTGAATCCTTTGCCGAAATCAGTTTTGAAAGAAAAAGATATAGCCTATACTTTCAAAAATAGTACGATTCAGAATCAAACGGCAGATAGCGTGGTGAATTTGATTTTTGCCAAAAATAAAACAGATATTACTAGCATATACGGGAATCAAAAGCCAGCTTACAAAGCCGAACTTATCAAAAGAAACCCTGAATGTTTTAAGGATGATAAAGTGATTTGTACTTCTTTAAAGAATATTCCGTCTGCTCAATAGGGGAGATTTCCACATCAGATTACGGGTGAATAAATTCACCCGCTAATTGGAAGTATTAAGCGTAACTAGTCCAAGTCCTCAGACTTGGACTTTCTTTTTTATGAGTTTTCAAACTCATAGACCTTCTATCGTTATACATTTCCATGATTCCTGTCTTGTATTCTCCAAATCCATATAAATAAATCGTGCTCAAATCGTATATTTGAAGAATTAGGAGAAACGTGCTCGTACGAGTGTACACCCAATGCCGTCTCCTCTATCCAACAAAAACTATAAAAAAATAACAATGCGTACTACTACAAAAATTCAATTGATGGTTATGATGTTCCTGATGTTTTTTACATGGGGAGCATGGTATGGTCAAATGGGTAAATACCTAATCGTTGGACTTGGTGCTAGCGGTGACCAGACAGGGAATGCCTATGCCACTTTTTCAATTGCCTCTATTATTGCCCCATTTTTTGTGGGAATGATTTCTGACCGTTATTTCTCGGCACAGAAAGTAATGGGTGTACTTAATATCATCGGCGCAGGGATACTTTATTTCTTGATTCAGACAAAAGATCCAGATGCGTTTTTCTGGTACATTTTGGCTTATACCTTGTCTTTTGCACCCAACTTGGCGCTTTCGAGCTCAATTGCCATGAACCAAATGCAAAATCCTGAGAAAGAATTTCCATCGATTCGTGTATTGGGTACGATTGCTTGGATTGCGGTAACCAATATTGTTGGGTATTATGCCATTGGTGACAAGGTTACTATCTTCCAAATTTCAATGTTTACCTCTTTAGCTTTAGGTATTTTTGCTTTCTTTTTACCAGATACTCCTCCAAAAGCAACAGCCAAAGCCTCTTCTTTAGGGGAAATTTTAGGTACAGAGGCATTCGTTTTATTCAAAGACCGTTCGTATGCTATTTTCTTTATTGCATCGGTATTAGTTTGTATTCCATTGTCATTCTATTACGCTCATGCCAACCTTTCGTTGACAGAATCGCACATGAGTAGCGTTGAAAACAAAATGTCCTTAGGGCAAGTATCAGAGGTATTTTTCATGTTGTTGATTCCATTTGCTTTGTCAAAATTTGGTATCAAAAAAATGCTTATTGTTGGATTAGTAGCATGGATTATTCGTTTTGTTTGTTTCGGATATGGCGACGGTATTAGCTCAGAATGGATTTTATATTTAGCTATCGTATTGCATGGTGTATGTTATGATTTCTTCTTCGTAACAGGTCAAATCTATACAGATAACAAAGCAGGCGATAAAATCAAAAACTCAGCACAAGGGTTAATTACCTTGGCAACTTATGGTATTGGTATGGGGATTGGTTCAAAAATCTCAGGTATCGTATTGGATAAATTCTCTACAACAGATGCCTCTGGTGCAGTTACGCACGATTGGACTTCGGTTTGGATGGTTCCTGCAGGAATTGCGGCAGTTGTTTTGGTGTTGTTTATTGTGTTCTTTAGTGAAAACAAAACTAAGGCAGCCTAAAACTTAGTAAGATATAGCAGAAAGCCCTCAGAATCAATGTATTCTGAGGGCTTTTGTTTTGATATTAATCAGCAAAACTACCAATGCTTATCATATTGATTCTCAGTTTTTTGGGTAAAATTTGTTAAGGGAAAAGGAAATAGGAAAGCTTAAAGATTGAGGTGATTTTCTTAATCCAACAAAAGAAACCAAACCGTAACAAAACAAAACACAATACAGCTATGAAAAAGATTCTTGTGCCAACCGACCTTAGTGAAATTTCTTTAAAAGCATTAGATGTCGCTGCCGATTTGGCAAGAAACAATGGTGCTGAGATTACCTTGTTACAAGTCAAAATATTTCCTTCAGCAAGTTTAGGAACGTATTATTCGATGGGTGTGGCGGTTCCTTTTGATACAGCTTGGAAAGGTGTTTTGGACGATGCTCAAAAAGAATTAGATGGACTAATTACTAACCCTAAGTTTTTGGGCTTGAAAATTAAAGCGGTAGTAGAAGAAAGTGTTGAAAACTTCGAATCGACTTTACTTAAGCATCACGCAGATTTGATTGTGATGGGTTCTACAGGCGCTACAGGCATTAAAGAAATGTTTGGGGGCTCACATGCTGAATCTGTCGTGCGTCATGCTAATTGCCCAGTATTGGTCATCAAAGGAAATCAAGAGGAATACCATATTCAAAAAGTATTAGTAGCAACCGATATGGAAAATACTGACTTTATGAAAAAAGCTTTTAAATGGTTGAATATGCCCGAAATAGAGTATCATTTTGTATATGTCGACACCGCCATGCGACAAATCAATTATGATGCACTGAAGGAGGATATGAAGAAGGTAGCTTCGAAACTCAAATTAAAAAATTACCATTTTGAGATTTGGGATGGTGCCAATGTCGAAGAAGGAATTTTGGATAGTGCGCATCAAATCAAAGCAGATTTAATCCTTATGTACACACACGGACGCACTGGTTTGGCACATTGGTTTAAAGGAAGTATTGCCGAGGATGTAGTCAATCACTCTGATATACCAATCATGACGCTTTCATAATCAGTCTAATAACCCTTAGAATACCCATTATACCATTTCCACTATTATTTAAAATTGCTAAAACGGTTTTGAGAAACTAGTTTCTCAAAACCGTTTTTTATTAATTCATTAATTAACAAATGATAAAGCATCGCTTTGCCTGATTTTGTCAATGTATTCTTGTATTTTTAAAAACTCTTAGAATTGTATAAAAATATATGTAATTACATATATCCTTTTTTGTTAAGCAAGTCTCGCTTGATAATATTTTTTTTTATATTTGTGTTCGCCAACGTATGAAAAATACAAGCTACTTTTCCCTAAGACTAATTAGGTAAATAGTTCAAATGGGAGATTGAGATATTAAGAGATAACAATACGTAACTGATTATTTTTCACCACTAATAAAATAGTCATTCTTTAATTCCGAATTCTTATTATACTTATCTTAAAACTTTATTAATGAAAACACACAACGCACTATGAAACGAGTTGAAGATAGAATCAGGGTACTAATCGCTGAGAGGGGGATGACTCTTCTTCAATTAGCTATTCAATCTAATATTACAGAGGCAACACTTCATGCCATTCTCAATCGAAACGATGCAAAATACTCACAATTAATACGCATGGCACGTACTCTAAACGTGACTGTAGCTTATTTGATGGGTGAATCTGAAATCCAAAATATTTCTGACGTACAAGAAACACAGGCAGGATATGTTGTGTTGAAAACCGAAGAGGTTTTGGATATGCAACGCAAGATTATAGAATTGCAAGCCAAGTTATTAGCTAAGTTGACCGAAAGCGAGGTTTAATCCAAGCAATTTTTCTTCATAAGAAAGAAAACCTTCGGTTACTGCCATATTAGAAAGAAAGCTGCTTAAAAGACGTATATCCTTGTAAGTCAGCCAATCATATAAAAAGCCAAACAATATACATTGTTTGGCTTTTTGTGGTTTTAGACAAAATAGCAAATTGGGTGTTAGTTGTAAAAACGGAAAATGCTATTAGTTTTGAGTAAAAAGAAGTTATTCGTTAACTGTATATCTGTTATCAAAATAAACTCATAATCTGAAGTATACTATCACTATACCGCAGATATATTATCAATTTTATTTTTCTTACTACTTCAATTAGTATGCAAAATAAAATTTAAGGTTTTAGCTTTCGGCAAAAAGATATCTGTAGTTAAAAAAACACGTTAAACTCTTTGCCTAGTGCCTGTTGCCTAAAGCACACTTAACACTTAACTGAGGTTAAATTAATAATGTATCTGTCGGTATGTTGTTGATTATAAGAACTTTCAAATAACGAATATACCATTAACCGTTAACGTTTTTTAACCTATTACCAATAAATCGGGCCTGAACCAAGATACTTTTCTGCAATTGGCAAATAGTATTCTTTCATTTCGTCAAGGTTATAGATTTTTGGACATTTAGTATATAAGTCGTACTGATTGAAATCCTTAATCCATTCTTTGTATTGCTCGTCTTTTTTACTTAGTAGTTTTGTATAACTACCTCCTGTATGCCAAGGATAAAACGAGTGGTAACGTACCATTGCCATACCTGCCTCTGGGATCGTATTGTCTTTATGGTTTTGCAAAACTTGAAACAAATACTCATCGTGTCCCCACGCCAAATGTAAGTTGTCAAGCCCACAACCTTCTTCATATACACCTAACTCAGTATTATATCTTTCGTCGTGCATGTCTGGATTCAATTCGTTGAACTCAGGATAAACACAAGAATCAGGGAAGCGACAGCCTACTACAAAAACATCACCAACCAAGCCCCATTGTTCTGCTTGTGAAGTACCATCTTCGTCTGAGCCCCAAAGGTACATAGCTTTGCCAAGGTCATGAATCAAACCAACCAACTGCATCCAGTCTGGGCGACCTTCAGCACGCATACCTTCTGCCGATTGAAGCAAATGTTGTACGTTAGGTAAATTCAAATCTGGGTCACTTACGTCAATCAAGGCATTCAACTTTTCCATAGCTTCCCACAAGTGCATAGGCTTGTCGAAAGTAAGGTATTTCTTTTTCATTGCCTGTACGTAATCGTAAGTTTGTCTGGTGCGCATTTTGCGATAGTGCTCTTTTACGGCAGCAGTAATGTCGCCTTGGTCGTAGTTACGAAACTCAGATTTTTCTTTCACTAATACATCTTCCATGGTATGATATTTTTCTTGTTTATTTACCTATTTTTCATCGAAAAGGAATATTTGATACTAAGCTACTGAAGAAATTTTGAAAAATCATGAAATATTTCGTGAAATCGATTTCAAAATAAAGTACAAATAAAAAGCCCCAAACCATACTTGATTTGAGGCTTTTCTTAGAAAAATACCATGAAATTGGATTACACGTTGATTTCGCCAACCATGTTTTCAGGTTTTACCCACTGGTCAAATTCTTCAGCAGTTAGGTAACCTAAAGCAATAGCCGTTTCTTTCAAAGTTGAACCGTTTTTGTGAGCTGTTTGAGCAATCTCAGCAGCTTTGTAATAACCAATCTTTGTGTTCAAAGCAGTTACCAACATCAACGAGTTGTTTACGTGTTTTTTGATATTTTCGTGTAATGGCTCAATACCCAAAGCACACTTGTCATTGAAGGCAACACAAACATCACCAATCAAACGAGCTGAGTGCAAGAAGTTATAAATCATTACTGGTTTGAATACGTTCAATTCAAAATGACCCATTGAACCACCAATGTTGATAGCTACGTCGTTACCCATTACCTGAGCAGCCACCATTGTCATAGCTTCGCATTGAGTAGGGTTTACTTTTCCTGGCATAATTGAAGAACCTGGCTCGTTGTCTGGGATGTAGATTTCGCCAATACCCGAACGAGGCCCCGAAGACAACATACGAATATCGTTACCAATTTTCATCAAGCTAGCTGCTACAGTTTTCAAAGCACCATGTGCTTCAACGATAGCATCGTGAGCTGCCAAAGCTTCGAATTTATTTTCAGCAGTCACAAATGGCAAACCTGTTAGGTCAGCAATGTGTTTAGCTACGTTTACATCATAACCTTTTGGTGTATTGATACCTGTACCAACGGCAGTACCACCCAAAGCCAACTCTGATAAGTGAGCCAAAGTGTTGTTGATAGCACGCAAGCCATGATCTAACTGAGATACATAACCAGAAAACTCTTGACCTAAAGTCAAAGGAGTTGCGTCCATGAAGTGAGTACGACCAATTTTTACAACATCTTTGAAAGCCTTAGCTTTAGCATCTAGTGTATCGCGAAGTGTTTTGATACCCGGAATGGTTACTTCCAACAAGATTTTGTAAGCTGCAATGTGCATTGCAGTTGGGAAAGTATCATTTGAAGATTGTGACTTGTTTACATCGTCGTTCGGATGAACAAATTTTTGTTCGTCAAGCAATGAACCACCATTTACTACGTGAGCACGGTAAGCGATTACCTCGTTGCAGTTCATGTTTGATTGAGTACCCGAACCAGTTTGCCAAACCACTAATGGGAATTGGTCATCTAATTTACCTTCAAGAATCTCATCACATACTTGAGCGATAAGGTTTTTTTTCTCTTCAGGCAATACACCAGCGTCGAAGTTAGCAAACGCTGCTGCTTTTTTTAGGTATGCAAAAGCCTTGATGATTTCCTTCGGCATCTTGTTGATGTCCTGAGCAATCGGGAAATTCATGATTGAACGTTGGGTCTGAGCTCCCCAGTAAACGTTGGCAGGCACTTGCACCTTACCCATCGTGTCTTTTTCTATTCTATATTCCATTGTCAAATTGAGAATTGGTAATTGGTTTCGCTAAACTTGCGTTATAGGAAGAATAAATCACGCAAAGGTACACTACAAATGAGTTGAATGAGAATGATTTTTATTTTTTTGTGGTAAAAATCGATAGGTACGACAAGAGGGGTGTTTTTCGGGATGTTTTACAAAAAAACTACTTATCAAATGTTTTTACTTAGTAGAAAATCCCTATATTTGAATAAACAAAAATCCCAGGTAACCATATATTTACCTGGGATTATAACTCTTGCTTAATTAAAAACAAGAGAGTGGTGTTCCACTTTTTTCACCTTAACTAAATTAGTTCTTCTGATCTCGAGTTTGCTCGAGGTTCAATATCTTTGAGCGTTGTTGGTTGATTTGTTGCTGCAAATCAGCCACTTTAGCTTTGTTTTCTTCTATTGATTTCTTGTCAGCATCTACTTGTTCTTGCGATTTGGCAATGCTTCGCAATGAACGCTCAATGCGTTTTTCAAGTTTTGTGTTTGCGATTAGGAGTTTGTTGAGACTTTTCTGACTTTTATCTAAAGACTTACTGTCTTCTTGCAAAAGACCAGAAAGGTAATTGTACTGGTAGCGTGATAAGAAGTTTTCTAAATTGCTTGAAAGCTTCAAAACTTCCTCTGGAGTATAGGTTTGACTCGAGGTTTTTTCACTTACTGAGTTTGTATACAAATATACATTAAATATTCCTTTCTCCACTCTACTTTCTTCAACATATAATATACTATTTACAGTAGCAGTAGTAATATCACTAAAAACAACGTTGTCGGCGATAACTTTATTGCTTCTGCGCTTAGTTTTTGCATGATAACTATTTTCTAAATACTCGCACCATGCTTTTAAAAGGCTTTTTTTATCACCTTTTGTACTCGAAGTAAGTACGGGCTTTCCCTCATACATACTTTCGGTCACTTTTTGACTAAAACTTAGATTACTGATAGATATTCCTATAAATAGGACACAAGCAAAGACTGTTCGTTTAATATTCATAAGCTTAAATTTTAATATATTTTAAGTAAAGAATAGTAAACGCTTCAATCATAGGCAATTGTGTTTATTTGTAAAAGTGTAATCGTTTTAAAAACTACTCTAAATTTAGAAGTTTAGACAATAGTTTTTTTCATTACAAACTTACAAGCCAAGTATCAGCAAATCATTAGTAAAAGATTAGAAATTTATTAGAATTGTATAGCACTGTAGCTTTAAGGGGATTCTAATACCTATGTAAGCTGAATGTAATGTAAAATCGACATTTTGAGGAAACAGTTTTATGTCACTTAAAATGAATGATTTATGAAAAATATAAGTGTGATCATTCCTGCGTGGAATGAGGAGGTAACTATTTCGGAGGTAATAAGAAAAGCCTTTAACTCTAAATTAACAAAAGAAGTATTGGTAATTGATGATGATTCAACTGATAATACAGTTTCTGTAGCATTGTTATCTGGTGCCTGCGTGATTGGGAGTGCAGAAAAGGGAAAAGGAATATCTATGCAAGAGGGAGTCAGGTTGGCTACAGGTGATTATTTGGTTTTTCTCGACGCCGATATTCCAACCTATCCTGAAGATATCGTTGATTTGATGGCGAATCCTCTGATGGAAGGAAATATTGATTTTGTGAAATCATGCTTTGATAGGCAGGCTGGCCGTGTAACCGAGTTGCTGGCAAAGCCCTTATTAGATATTTATTTTCCAGAGTTAAATCAATTTTCGCAACCACTCAGTGGGATAGTTTCAGGGAAAAGAAGCTTTTTGGAAAATATTGTTTTTGAAAATGATTATGGTGTAGATATTGGCTTGCTCATAGATATGTACCAAGCTAATGCCAGAATTGCCGAGGTAAATATTGGCTATGTCGAAAATAAAATGAAGCCATTGCAATCCTTAGGAAATATGGCCAAAGAAGTCACCCGTGCTATTATGAACCGTGCCGAAGCAGATACGACTTATCATGCCGTTCCACATCAGTCGGTAATTGGTGGGCTTCGAGCAGAGCTGAATCCCGCACTCAAGCATAAGGTGGTGGTATTTGACATGGATAGGACCATTTTATCGGATAGTTTTATTCAAACTGCGGCACGCCATTTTGGTTTTGAAAAAGCCCTTCGGAAAATTGCCCTTGAGTATGTCAACCCTGTCATTAGAACCAAGGAGATTGCCAAATTGATGAAAGGACATACGATTGCTGAAATTATCGAGGTGTTAGACATGATTCCGATAACGCCAGATTTTGAACAAACAGTGCAGGCATTGAAACAAAGAGGTTGTATAATCGGGATTGTGAGTGACAGTTATAGTTTGGTAACGAATCACCTAATGCACCGATTTCAATTGGATTTTACGATGGCCAATGATCTAGAGTTTTGGAGAGGGAATACGACTGGTGAAGTTAAAATTCCTTCGGCTTTTTTCAGACACCACGAAGCCAAGTGTAAACACGATTATTGCAAAAGCCATGTAATTTCTTACGTGTCAGCTGCTTTGGGATTGACGCTCGATGAAATAATGGTGATTGGAGATGGCGAGAACGATATGTGTATGGTTCAAAAGGCAGGCTTAGGGTTTTCATTTTGTGCCAGCCATCCTGCGTTAGAATTAGTAGCCGATGTGGTGCTTCGAGAAAGAAGTTTTGAACCTATGCTCGCGTATGTAGAGTAGATTATGAACTATTGTGGATTTAGGATTGCTGATTTCGGAAGTGTAATCTTTTATGTTTTGTAAAAAATAGAGGTATTTTACTTTATTTCCGAAATCAAAAATCCCAAATTGCTTACAATCCTTCGTGCAGTACTATCATAAACAAGAAATGCTCCCCAAAGCGGGGAGCACTCTATATTTAGTGGAAGGTAATAAATCGTTCTAGTAATGAATTTTGAGTGCGGAGTTTGGATAACAGTATTTTTCCATATCTCCGAAAACCTCAATCTTCAATCCACAATCGTAAAGCTTCTTCTATTCCTCATTCACTACCATTTCTTGTGGTGTTTTCATAATCATCGTTCTAATTGGGAATGGAATTTCTATAGCTTCTTCTCTGAATTTCTTATGAATATCTTTTATAAACTCATGTTTGATTAGGAACTGGTCGCTGAAAGTTTTGGCTCTCATAATCACGGTCATTTTAATCGATGAATCATCAAAAGAATTAAATCTTACTATTGGAGTAAAATTCTCTACTGCTCCTTCCAATCGACTCATGGTGGCTTGTGCGACTTCGATGGCAATTTTTTCTACATATTCCAAATCAGAATCGTATGAGATGCCAATGCTGACTGTTGCGGGAGTTTCGGTATCAGGGAAATTATAATTTTTGAGAGCATTGGTCGAAATCTTCGAATTGGGAACAATCACAATATGGTTAGAGATTGTTCTAATGGTGGTATTTCGCCAAGTAATATCTTCAATAAAGCCTTCTTCGCCTGTCGAAAGCTGTACATAATCTTGCGGACGAATCTTCTTTGACACTAATAACTGCAAACCTGCAAAAAGGTTTGATAAGGTGTCTTGTAGCGCCAAGGCTACAGCCAATCCACTGACTCCCAGTGCGGTAAGTGCTGGTGCGACTGATACGCCAACGCTTTGTAAAATCATTACTAATGCACCAATATAAATGGCTACTCGAATGATATTAGTAATGATAGAGGACGTTGGCACAGACCCATTTACTTGAGGCATTTTTTGATTCGCCAAGCTGGTGAAAAAATTGGCACAGGCTTTGGCAATACTAAAAATTAAAAAAATATGAGCTATTCTGCCTGCATAGATTTGATAATGTCCTAACTCCGTGTTGTAATATTCCACACCCATTTCCAAGAAAATAGCTGCAAGTAAGGGCACAATATTGTTGTGGATACTTACCAATAAAATATCATTGAAACTCGCCTCTGAGTGAATAGTATCAAAGTTGCCATAAGCTGCCTTTACACGTCCTCGCCAAATGGTCTGAACTGCTTTGGCAATACCCACACCAGCACAAATCCAGCCTAAAAGAAATACTATTATAATCCAGTTTGATTGTATCATCATGTTAAAAATTGTTCGCTTGAGTAGAAAAGCGATAGATTGAAGAATAAAAAATTAGACTCAAGTATTTACCTGAGATAAAATATATACGATAAAATAGTGGAAAAGTTTTTTAATAAGTAGGAGTGATTGGTTTTGAATGCTGTCTTTTGAATTGAACATCATTTTTTGTGATGAATAAAGCTTTTTACACCGAAATAAGCTTCGAAATATGTATTGTTATCAAGTTTATGGTAAACTTGTTCTAAAAATACTAGACACTACTTAGCGTTATACTTCTTTACGTTTGATGATACAAAGGAAATACGCCAGACTTAAAGTCCAATTAATAAATAATTAGAATCGAATTAGATTGTCTAATGATAGAAAACCTTCAGGGCTTTATTTAAAAAAGCCCCAAATCAATAATTTAGCGCATTTTTATACAATTGTAGATTTGGGATTGCTGATTATGGAAATAAACTAAAATGCCTTTATTTGTCATAAAAATAGAAGCTTACACTTCCGAAATCCAACGAATAGGACTTTTGGTCAGATGTGGAATTTGAAATACCTTTGCTTGAATGTATTGTGGTGTAAATAGTTGTTTTTGAGTTGCTTACGATTTGGAAATGGGTTTCCGATAGCCGACACTAAGGTGCGGATAAGTTCCAAAGGTTGAGGTTTATTTCGTTCGCCCCACTTGCCACAACCCCATGTTGGTAGCCGTTATTCTTCTTCGTCCTCTTCGTCAGTTAGTTGAATAAAGTCAATAATTAGTTTTATTGGTTGTCCGTTTTTGTCAAGTCCAACGTACCGAGAATATAAACCGTCTCCCCAACCAGAACCAAACATTATTATGTTGGCATTTGCATTTGACGGTGTGTAATTTATCCAGTCTTCTCCTCTTGAACTCGCTGGTATATTTGCATTTTCTTTAAAATGACTTTCCAAGACATCCCTGTAAAAATTACCTTCCTTGTTTTTTGTGTCAAAATCAGCAATTTCTTGATTGTATAACTTCCAAGTTTCGTAGTCTGCAAAACAGCCAAGTCCGTTTTCAACTGGAAACATTCCATTCATTTTTTTCTCAAAATCGTCTGCTAATAAAGTTTCCGAGATTAGTGACAGTTCCCAAGAAACTGGAATTTCGTCTTTGAAGTTTAGTTCTGCATAAGCAACTCGTCCGCTATAACCCTCATAACCATCATCAATTCCAATGTAAAGGTAAACGGGATATTCGTCTGGCTTTACTGTCCAAGATTGAGGAAGTCCTAATTCTCGAAACACTGGGTCAGCGGAAATGATTTGTCCACTTGTTAATTTAAGATTTCCAGCGAAAAATCTATCATAATTTTTGTTGGTTTTTAGATTTTCAAAGTCTGAATAGTCAAACTCTATTTCTTCGTCAAAAATTGTTTGTTTGACTTTCTTATTCTGTACATCATGTTCGGTCCTCCCGAAAAATTTGTCAAGTAGTCCCATTGGTAATTATTAAGTCAGTTTGTCGATAGTTTCGGTTTTATCTAATGGCTGCCCACATCCCACATCCGAAATGGTTGTTTCTTGATTCCCTAAATCCAGTGTTTGCGTTTAAAAAACCACAGTACTGCGGTAGATGAAAGCATCATTAAAATCAATGCCAAATAAAAACCATAGGGATGCAAAATGGTTGGCATGACTTGATAATTCATTCCGAAAATCCCAGCGATGAGCGTAGGAGGGAGGAAAACGATGGTTACAACTGTAAAGATTTTAATAATCTGGTTTTGTTCGAGGTTGATCAAACCTGTAAATGTATCTTGAAGATACTCCAAACGCTCAAAATTGAAAGTGGTATATTCCGTCAAGGAACTAATATCTTTCAACACAATCCTTAATCTTTCACGGTAACTTTCTGGAAATAATCTACTTCGTTGAATACTCGACAATACACGCTGTTTGTCGATAATACTTTCACGAAGCATCATAGAGTTTTCTTGTAAAGTGTTGATTTTGAGTAGTATTTCTTGTTTTGGCTTTTTTTCGTTGGAAAGTGATTTACTGATATTGGTAATTTCTCGTGACATATTTTCCAGCAAATCGGCATCGGCTTCGATGCGTGTTTCGAGCAATAACAAGAAAATATCAATACCAGTCTCAAAAGGTTCTACATATACACGCATCTTTTTTACAGTATCAGCAAAAGTTTTTGAATCGCCCTGACGATAGGTAAATAAAGTAGTATTTTTTATCAAAAACGAAACAGGATAACTATGATAGCCATGCTGGTCTATTTTAGAAAAATTGGAGTTGGCTACCATCATATCGCCCTGTTCAAAAAACGGGCACTACTTTCAATCTCCACAATTTCTTGCGGAGTCTGAAAACTAACTTGGCATTTGCTTTCTATCCATTCTTCCTCTTCGGGACTTGGCGATTGCAAGTCCACCCAAATCACATTCGGAATTTGCGAGAGCATTCTCACGTCGTTTTCCTTTCTGATTTGTTTTTTCTCCTTATAAAAGATTCTTACCATGTCAGTAGTTGTTTTGGCGTTGGAGTCATATCCAAGACTTGTTCAACACTCGTTGCATTTAGACAACCGAGATATAGTTTATGATTTAGGTTAGCTACTAATGAGCTTCTGAAAATATAAAACATCCTACATTAATACAAGCAATATACGGGTTTTTGGAGGGTACTGTAGGGTATCAACTCAGAAAAATCCTATCTTTTTAAAACTTCACAAAGCTTCATTTTGTGGTAAGTTATTGTGTGTTAGTTGATTATAAAAAATGGTATTGCGCTTAATTTATATATACCATTCACTCAACTTTTGGGCTATTCTCTTTTTGAAGAGAATTTAGTAAATTTCTTTTTCATGTGTAAAACAACAAGTCAAAACCTCGGAGTATGGAGAATCCAAAACTTTTTGAGCTCTTCGGTAAGATAAGACTGGTTATACTTTACCTAAACCAAACTAAATTAACCCTAGTACTCGTCGTACGCTCATCCTCAAACTATGTCTGCAAAGAATAAATTAAATCTGTTTGATACCACCATGCTGGTGGTAAGTCTCATTATTGGAATGGGAATTTTCCGTAATCCAGTCGAAGTAGCCAAATCTGCACAAAGCCCTACAATCTTTTTTCTAGCTTGGATACTGGGCGGAGTCGTTAGCTTTTTCGGAGGACTTACCTATGCCGAAATTGGGTCGAGATATGCCGTAAAAGGCGGTTTTTACAAAATATTTTCGTATTGCTATCACCCAGCTTTTGCCTTTATGGTCAACTGGATGTTAGTAATTTCCAATGCGGGCGCAACCTCTATTGTTGCTATTGTGGGGGCTGAGTACATCAATCCTATCATTATGCCAGCCTCGCTTCAGAATCCGATGGGAATAAAAATCACTTCGATCTCAACGATTGTCATTTTGTATATCATCAATTTTGTGGGCATTAGACTTTCTGCTCAAACGCAAAATCTATTGTCGATGATCAAAATGGTACTTATGGCATTATTAATCCTGACTATTTTTGCTGGTCACCCTGCTCCTGTAAGTCACACTAATTTTGCTATTAGCCAAGAGGCTTGGCAGTTTACCGATTATCTCAAAGCCTTGGCAGTGAGCTTTATTCCTATCTTTTTTACCTACGGAGGTTATCAACAAACTATCAACTTTGGTACTGACATCGAAAATCCTGTACGTAATACACCTAAGGGAATTTTTATTGGTTGTAGCTTGGTCATGTTTTTGTATTTGGCTATCAACTTTGCCTATTACAAAGTTTTAGGAATAGAAGGTATTGCGCAGTCAAAATCATTAACGGCTGATTTGGCGAAGGTTTTCTTTGGGGAAATAGGCTTCAAATTTACTTCGGTATTGCTTTTTATTTCGGTGCTAACTTTTGTAAACTCTGCTATGCTGACTAATCCAAGGGTGTATTTTGCGATGGCAGAAGATGGCGTTTTGCCGCAGGCTTTCAAAAAACAAAATGATAAATCACAAGTACAGGAATTTGCTTTGACAGTTTTTGCTTCGTTTTTGGTGCTATTCCTCTTTTTTGCAGATTCCTTTAAAGAATTATTAAACTATGTAATGTTTTGCGACTCTGTAGGTATGATTACCTCGGCAGCAACAATTTTTTTACTAAGAAAAAAGAGCAAAGAAATACTAGGCGAAACCTATACGATTGGTTTTGGGAAAGTCCTTTTTCCTGTCATTTTTATTATGATATATACCATCGTGGCAATCAGTTCATTGGTCGAGAATAAGGAGAATTTACCAACAGCTATCGGTCTATTTTTAGGTGGGTTACCGCTGTATTATATTCTGAAAAAAGCAATGGATAATTTGAAGATGTAGCGTACAAGGCACAAAGGCACAAAGGCACAAAGGCACAAAGGCACAAAGGCACAAAGGCACAAAGGCACAAAGGCACAAAAATGATATAAAGAGTAAAGTTATCATTAAAAGCGGGGATATTCATGATGTGACAAGTGCCTCAAAAACAAAACTTATGGAAGACATTTCTTTAATTATCAACCAACTTGGCGAGGAGCGTGATTTGTATTATCAGGCTGTTTCTCCGCCAATTATGCAAACCTCTAATTTTGCGTTTAAGGATTTTGCTAGTATGCGCTCAACTTTTGAAGACGAATATGCTGGCGATTATATTTATACTAAAGCCAAAAATCCTACGGTAGATATGCTCAGGCTCAAATTAGCTGCCTTGCAAGGTGCTGAAGATGCGCTGGTGACTAACTCTGGGAGTTCGGCTATTTTTTGTTCGATTTTGGCAAATGTCAAAGCTGGAGATCACATTATTTCGGTTCGCCAGCCCTATTCTTGGGCTCGAAATATGTTTGAGGTTGTATTGCCAAAATTCAATATCACACATACCTATGTAGACGGTAGAGATATCTGCAATTTTGAAGAGGCTTTGCAAGAAAACACCACCCTGATTTATCTCGAATCACCTAATTCGTTTAGTTTTGAGTTGCAGGATTTAGAGGCGGTTGGGAACTTTGCTCGTGCCAGAGGCATTACTACTATTATAGACAACAGTTATTGTACACCGCTTTTTCAGAATCCTCATGCTTACGGGATTGACTTGTGTTTGCATTCGGCAACTAAGTATATATCAGGGCATTCGGATACTGTTGCGGGTGTAATTACTGGCTCGAAGGTTCGGTTGAAAAAGATATTTGATTCAGAACTTTCCAATTCAGGAACAAGTCTTTCTCCATTTAATGCTTGGCTTTTGTTGCGTGGCTTGCGAACTTTGCCTATCCGTTTGAAGCATATTACTGAAAGCACGATGGCTTTGTTGCCATTTTTGAAAAATCACCCGAAAATCGCAAAAGTGATATTTCCTTTCGATACCGATTTTCCTCAGTACGAATTGGCTCGTAAACAAATGACTGGTGCTTGCGGGTTACTAACTATTGTGCTGCCACCTGTATCGTATGAGCAAATTGAGCAATTTGCGACAGGACTCAAACATTTTTTGTTGGCTGTTAGCTGGGGTGGACATGAATCTTTAGTGATGCCCAAGGCAGCAGGAATTCGTCCAGAAAATTATGATTCAAACAATGAGGAGCATCGTATGGTGCGCTTGTATATTGGCTTAGAAAGTGTTGAGGAGCTTCAGGAGGATTTAAACCAAGCCTTAGAGGTGATAAGCTAGTACACAAAAAAATAATTATTGAGCCTCAGGCTTTCAGGTATAGGTTTTCGGCTGTGGGCTTTGGAAAAAAGCTTATTGTTAAAAAACATGTTGAAACTCTTTACCTAACTCCTAAAGCCACAACTTAAATCTAACTGTGTGCAATTACTGATTCACGCTTAAAAACTATTTTTCAATAATGGATAATGCTTTGCTACGACAAACTTATCCCTATCTCTATGAGTACACAAATTGCATTTATTTTTGACATGGACGGGGTTTTAGTTGATAACCTTGAGTTTCATGTAACAGCATGGTTGGAGTTTTGTGCCGATAAAAACATTCCTTTAAATCGTGAGGAGTTTTTTCAAAATTTGAATGGTAAAAACGCACAAGATACCATGAACTATTTCTTCAAACGTGAGGTAGAACCAGAATTGGCACATGCCCTAAACGAAGAAAAAGAAGTCATTTATCGCTCAATTTATTTGCCACATATCAAACCTGCTAATGGCTTGGTGGAGCTTTTGGAATCATTGAAAGCTAAAGGTGTGAAATTGGCTGTTGGTACTTCTGCTCCTCCTGCCAATGTCGATTTTACCTTAGATAACGCAGGCATTCGTCATTATTTTGATGAAATTGTGGATGCTTCGATGGTAAAACATGGCAAACCAGCGCCAGATATTTATTTGAAAGCAGCCGAAAAATTAGGTGTACCAATCGAACATTGTGTAGTAGCAGAAGACGCTATGCAAGGAATCCAAGCTGGTTTGAGTGCGGGAATGAAAGTAATCGGTATCACAACCTCACATACCGCTGAAGAGCTAGCTCATACGCACCTACAAGCACCGGATTTTACGACCATCAGCTACGATACTTTAGTGGAGTTGTTGGGTGTGGAATAATTCTAGATTTGAAAATTTGAAAGTTCTAGGATTGGAGAATCAGACGATTTAGAATTTTGAAAATCTAATAATTGGTTAGCGTTAAAGATAATAACATAACCAGCCCTCGACCAACAATTCCACTTAGTGGGTGAATTTATTCACCCATGACGAAAATGTTGAAATGGCTTTAATCAAAACAGGCGGTTAAAAACGAAGTTTTACCGCCTGTTTTTAATAAGCAGAAGGTTGTAGTCATTGAAATAAAATTATTGTAGTCGCAATCCTTGCGGTTGCCATTTTGATCGCGGCAACTCTTTCAAACTATCCCATCATTAATTCCATTCCCAAATCTTCAAATTTCCAAATCTTCAAATTAACTTCCCTTTTTCCAGTAAAAATAAAAAGGCAGACCAGTTGCCATAAGTCCTAGACCGATTAAGGCTTCGCTTGGGCGCTCCATCAAGGTATTTACCAACAGAACAATACAAAAAAGTATAAAAATCGCAGGGACAAATGGATAGGCGATTACTTTGTATGGACGTGGAGCATCTGGCATTTTTTTACGTAAAATAAAAACCCCAAATGTTGTAGCGCCATAAAAAATAAAGGCGGCAAAAATCAACATATCTGTCAGTTGGTCGAAAGTGCCCGAAAGTACCAATAGCGATGCCCAAACTGCTTGTAATGTCAAGGCTTTTGATGGAGTATTGTATTTTGGATGAATATAGTCCACTTGTTTGAAGAACATTTTTTCGTGTGCCATGGCATAAAAAAGACGCGAAGCCAACAAAATTGTGCTACTCGTACAATTGAAGGTAGTTACCAAAATTAAACACGAAATCAAGACGCCTCCCCATGAGCCAAGAAAATGCGTAACCACCGCCACAGCACCAATGCCGTTTTTGGTCTCGTGAATTTTGATAAACTCGTCAATTGGTAAAATATAGAGGTACACAAAATTCATCATCATATACATTGCAATAATGATAATCATCCCAATGGTCAGTGCCAAGGGAAGATTCCTTTGTGGATTTTTGATTTCGCCACCAATATAGCCCACACTATTCCAGCCTTCATACCCCCAAAATGCACTCAAACATGCCAATGCCAAGGCTTTGAACAAGGTACCGCCTTGCATTTCTTCTGGATTGAATTTGACGCTATTTTGTTTGAGATATTCCCAGTTGCCTACACTCGAAGTAAAACCTAAAATGATAATGCCAATCATAACGATAATCATCAGCGTCACGAGAGTATTACTGAGTTTTTCGCCCAACTTTAAGCCTTTGGTATTAAAATAGGTTAGAAATATGATTAGGGCAATGGCGATAAACTTGATGCCTAAATTATCCAGAAAATGCAGTCCTAAAAAACTCATTTCGCTCATTTCGGGCGACGAGTTAGGAATAGGAACTAAGCTATTCAAAGATTGTGCAAACACATAAGCAATGGACGCAATGGAGGCTGTACGAATCACAGCAAAGTTGGTCCAGCCGAAAAGAAAAGCAAAAAAGCGATTGTAAATTTTACGATAGTACACAAAATCTCCTCCCGAATCTGCCAACATACTTGCTACTTCGGCATTGCTGAGCGTACCTGCTAAGCTAATTAATCCCGCAACCAACCATGCGGTAAGGACAAGTCCTGGCGACTGTAGTTCGGCCGACATAGGGGCAATTTTTTTGAATACTCCAGTGCCGATTACAGAACTGATTACGAGTACAATAGCGGAGGTGAGTCCAATAGAACGTACTAATTTTCCTTGATTATCGGAGGGGTTTTGCATAGTGTGGTTTTGGGGTATTAAGAGGATAAGATTTTGTTTTTAGTGAAAAAAGATTTTTTGATTCTTCAAAAAAGGATACTTCTGCCCGTTTTCCAAAGAACAAGTTTATACAAATTAGTCAATAAGCCTTTTAGTTCCAAATTCTATAGAATACGAGCTACTTTGGTAAGTGCTTTGCTAGAGAAAAACCAAGAGACATTTGTCATTAAATGATTGAAAGGTAAAAACAATCTTGAAATTGTGGAGGTGATTCGAAAAAGCTGGCTTAATTTTGAGGCGTTTACTATGTATTACTACTGATTAAATGATGGATAAGTGAAGAATTATATTTGGAAAAGTGTTTATTTAAATGTTTTTCATTCGAGCTTTAAGTACTTATCCTATGAGTAATTCCCTCATAGAGCATCACACATGTATCGTAGATTTCTGAGTAATTATTTTACCTTTGCTAGATTACCTTAACATTTAACAACAGCTAAACTGTGAAGAAAACGTTACTACTTCTTACTATTCTTTTCATCAACATTTTATCGGCACAAGCCCAAAAAATCAACGAGTCTACTCAATATCATATCAAGCCTGCAACAGGGAAAATCAATATTGATGGTAACCTTGAAGACCCTGCTTGGAAAGATACTGAGTTAGGTGGAGATTTTTGGATGATTACGCCTACCGATACCGCAAAAGCAAAAGGCAAAACTGAATTTCGTTTTACTTACGACGAGAATTTTTTGTACGTGGCCGCTATTTGCCACGAATCCATCAAAAACAAATCCTATATCGTAGAGTCCCTAAAGCGAGATTTTAGCTTTGGAAATAACGACAACCTCTGGTTGATTTTAGAGCCTTTCAATGACCTTACAAATGGGTTTGTGTTTGGTACAAATGCGGCTGGAGCACAATTTGACGGGATTATTTCGGAAGGAACCAATCTCAATGCCAACTGGGATAATAAATGGTATTCATCAACCAAATATATGGGTGACCATTGGGTAATGGAAGCCGCGATTCCTTTCAAAACACTTCGTTACAAAGCTGGCGAAACGCGTTGGGGAATGAACTTTAGTCGTTTGGATTTAAAATCTAATGAAAAATCGTGTTGGGCTCGTATTCCTAAGCAGTTCTTTAGTATTACTTTGGCGTATACAGGTTCATTGGTATGGGATACTCCACCACCAACGCCCAAAAACAATTTCTCGATTATTCCGTATGCCTTGACGGGTGTAAACAAAGACTACGCCAAGGGAACTGATGCGACGATCAGAAAAGACGTTGGAGTAGATGCCAAAATCGCAGTATCTTCGGCACTGAATTTAGACTTGACGGTAAACCCTGATTTCTCACAGGTAGATGTCGACCAGCAAGTAACAAATCTAGATCGTTTTGAGTTGTTTTTTCCTGAAAGAAGACAGTTTTTCTTAGAAAATTCTGACTTGTTTAACAATTTTGGTTTCAAATCTATTCGTCCATTTTTCTCCAGAAGGATAGGTTTAGGTTCACCGATTCAATTTGGGGCTCGTTTGAGTGGAAAACTCAATAATAACTTGCGTATTGGTTTGATGAATATGCAAACCGACCCTAATAGTGCGTTGGGAAAACCTACACAAAACTTTTCGACCTTGGTTCTTCAACAAAAAATATTTTCAAGGTCAAATATTGGTTTGATGTTTTTGAATAAAGAAGCGCTCAATTTTGACGAAAATAAAAATGTAGGATATACCAAATACAACCGTAACCTTGGTTTTGAATATAATCTAGCTTCTGCCAGTAATTTGTGGACAGGTAAGTTTTTGGTGCTAAAATCATTTACGCCAAAAGCTACTAGCATCACGAATACAACTTCGGGTGATGACTTCGTGCAAGCAACTAGCCTCTCGCATAACGGCACACACTGGGTGATACAATGGCAACATGAATACGTAGGCAAAAACTACAATGCCGAAGTAGGATATGTACCTCGTGTGGGTTATTTCAAAATAGACCCAGCTTTGACCTACTTACTATATCCAAAAAGTCCTACAAGTAAGGTATTTGTTCATGGCCCGACTGTAGAATCTGTCAATTACTGGAATACCAGTAGTAAGTTGACAGACTATACCAATATATTTGCTTATGGTATTCAGATGAAAAATAGAAGTGCTTTAACCCTCTGGACTGCTAAAGATTATGTAAAGTTACAATTCAAATTTAATCCATTAAATCCTTATACCTCTGAGTATTACGTCGCCAATCAAAGTGAACACTCGTGGCATTCGGCAGGATTTGATTATGTGTCAACGTCTAAGCGTCTGTTGACTTATACGCTATCTACGCGTGTGGGCGGTTATTATGGCGATGGTACACGTGTGGGTATTACGGGCTTGGTTGGGTATCGTTTTCAACCGTACGTGAGCTTTTCGGTAGGAGCAGATTATAACGATATTCGCAATGTATCTGTAGCAAATAGTGCCAATGATATTATATCTAAACAGTCAGCGAAGTTTTTCTTGATTCGTTCAAAGGTAGATATTACGTTTACTAATAATTTGTATTGGACAACGTATTTTCAATACAACGAACAGCAAAAAAATGTAAACCTCAATACCCGTATTCAATGGCGATATAAACCAGCATCGGATATTTTCTTGGTATATACCGACAACTATGTGCCTAATTCGTTCGGTATCAAAGACCGAGCAATTGTTTTGAAAATGACGTATTGGTGGAATGTGTGATGCCTGCAACAGGCACAAAGGCACAAAGGCAACAGGGGTAAGTGAAAAGTGTATAGTTATAACCAAGGACAGAAAACAATTCCCTTTGTGCCTCTGTGCCTTATGCCTGATCCCTATTAAAAACTAAAATGACAACAATCCGAACAAAACCTCGTTTGTCGATAGAGTATTGTCCGAAATGCAACTGGTTGATGCGTTCGGCTTGGATGGCTCAGGAGTTACTGACTACCTTTGAGGAGGATTTGGGCGAAGTGGCGCTTATCCCTTCCGAAATTGCAGGGCGATTTACTATTATGGTCGAAGATGAAATTCTTTTTGACCGAAAAAGAGAAGGACGTTTTCCCGAAATCAAAGAATTAAAGCAACTGGTGCGCGATAAAGTTTGTCCAGAAAAAAGCCTTGGGCATTCGGATAAAAATAAAAGCTAAAGTAAATAATGGTTCTGTCAGAAGAACGTTAGCAATTGCTGATTTGGGATTGCGGATTTCAGAAATGCTTGAAATACAGTTTCTGAAAATAAGAAAGTAGTTTGTAATTCCGAAATTCAACATCCGAAACCCGCAATCCAATAATTCATCACTTATAAAGAAACTTCCATGAAAAAACTTGTTTTGGGATTTTGCGCACTTGGTCTCTTAGTGGCTTGTTCAGCCAAAAAAGCAGATAAAGAGGAAAAAGAAGAGGTTAAAGGTGAAAGTATTCCCTACAACTTAAACAAACCTGTACAAAAGTATCTATTACCTAGAGCACTCGACGAAATTTCGGGTTTGTCCTTTTATAAGAAAAACCAATTGGCTTGTGTCAACGACGAAGAAGGAACGCTATTCATTTATGATTTTGTCAAAAAAGAAATTGTCAAAAAAGTCGATTTTGGTAAGTCGGGAGACTATGAGGGTGTAGAGGTTGTAGGCGACGAAATATTTGTCATGAAAAGCAATGGTAAAATCCATAGTTTTAAAATAGAAGAACCGTTTGAAAGAGACCTCGATTGTTCGCACAAAGACGTCAAAGAATACGAAGGTTTGAGCTATGATCCTAAAAAGAATTATTTGTTATTGGCTGCCAAGCAAAGAAGCAAAGACAAAGACGATGTAAAGATGATTTATGCCTATAATCTCAACAATCAATCTTTGTTCAAATACATTGGTATCCCCGAAGCTCAAGTAAAAACCGATAAAGGTGGCAAAGAATTTCGTCCTTCAGGGATTGCCATTCATCCTTTGACGGGTGATATGTACATCATAGCCTCACAAGGCAAAAAACTGCTGGTGTTGGCCGAAGATGGTCACAAAAAAGCCATTGTAGATTTAGACCCAAGCTTATACACACAACCAGAAGGAATATGCTTTACGCCTCAGGGTGAGTTATTTATTTCGTCGGAAGGAAATGGGAAGTCGGGTTATATCTTACAATTTTCTCCGAAAAGCGTGAAATAGGTGTTGTTCAGGGAAAAAATCAAAAACTCAGTAAGTTTTTAAAGAACTTTCGACGCAAATTTCGTTAATACCTTAAATGAAATAGCATATTGTACTTTCAATCAAAACCATTTTCCAAAATGAAAAAATTACTTTTCTTATCCTTATTAACTCTTATTGCTTTTGTAGGTAAAGCACAACATGGCGCAGGTGACAAAGCTAAAAGACCATCACCTCCAGCAACTGCTACAGCTACAGTAAACGGCGCTACAATCAAAATCGACTATAGCCAACCATCGGTAAAAGGTCGTAACGTATGGGCTGGTGACTTGGCTCCTTATGGCAAAGTATGGCGTACAGGTGCAAACGAAGCTACTGTTTTTGAAGTTTCGAAAGACGTAACAGTTGAAGGAAAAGCACTGAAAGCAGGTAAATACGCATTGTTCTCTATCCCTGGTGAAAAAGAATGGGTGATTATTTTCAACAAAAAATCAAACCAATGGGGTGCGTATGACTACAAAGAGTCAGACGATGCTTTGCGTGTAACAGTACCAGCAAAAGCAGGTGCTATGACAGAGAAATTCACAATTACTGCTGAAAACTCAGGAAAAGTAACTTTGGCTTGGGATAAAGCTGCAGTAGCTTTTAACGTAAAATAAGAAATCAAGTATCTTGAGAGATAAGCAAAGTCTTTTGTCTGTTTGGCAAAAGACTTTGTTTTTATAGGCTATACCCAAAAATATTTTCAATATTCTACGCTTTACTGTAATTTTGAATAACCTAACTACGACTTGTAGATTTGTTATGCGTTATATAGCCTTTATTTTATATTTCCTTTTTCTTTCAACGTCCGCTTTTGCGCAAACTTTTATGTCGCAAGTGGATCCTCCAACTATTGGCAAAGTTTGCCCCGACTTTGGGGTATCTGTCATTACTCCGACAGGAAATGAGAAAGTAATCAACCTTCATGAACTTCGTGGAAAAGTTGTTATTCTGGAGTTTTGGGCTACCTATTGTGCTCCTTGTATCCCTTCTTTGAGTCATTTTGAACGAATCAAAAAACAATATGGCAATGCTGTCGAAATTATAGCTATTTCGGACGAAAACCGTGATAAGGTAGATGCTTTTATTGCCAAACGCAATATTCATAATGTCCTTTTTGGGATGGACTGGGGGCATAAACTCAACGAACTCTTTTTTCACCATTTTATTCCGCATACAGTTGTAATAGATAAAAATGGTATCGTAAAAGCATTTACTGCTCCTGATGAAATCGATGCTGAAATCGTGGGAAAGTTGATTCGTAATCAAAAAGTGGAGATAGTAATGAAACAGGAGTTTCAAAATACCAACTCGATTGCTTCTGCTACAAGTAATACGAATTTAAACAAGGTTGCTACCGTTTTTTCAAATATTAAAAATACACCCGATGCCAACGAGTTACGCATCAGTTTGAGTCCATACGCTGAAGGGAAATCCACCGAATTTATCAAAGAATCCGAAAAGCATTGGGTATTTACCAATTGTACCTTGCCTTTGATGTATCAGATACTATACGATCAAAAAGAAAGTAGGGTTAAATTAGAAGTGCCTGACGAAAACAAATACGCTTCTGACCCCAATAATCAATATTGTTTGACAGTTCATATACCAGAGAGCATGGATAAAAACGTTCCTGAGTTAGCTTTGAACCAACTTGCGCAATTGTTTCCACTCAAGGCAAAATTTGAGTCAAGAAATCAAATGGTTTTCGTTTTGGAAAAAGCAGATTCGAGCGTTGTTGTAAGTACTAGTGATAGCACGGGAATTATTCAGAAAGGACTTACAATCAAAGATTTAGTGAGCTATTTGGAAAGTAACCCCCACTTAGTCAATAATTTGGCAGTATTAAACCAAACAGGACTTCCTGATACTACGCTGATAGATTTGGACTGGTTTCAAAACTACAACGATGTGGTACCTAATAAGCTGAAAACCTTGGGATTGAAAGGAACTGAGCGAACAGTAGATTTGAACTGTTTGATTTTATACGAAGAAAAAAAGATAACTAAGGACGCACCATAACGGAAAGTTCCTAAATCTTTATTAAATTGGTCAACATTTGGATAAATCTTTACCACAAAAAGAAGTATTCAAAAGCAGCTAAATTCTCTTAAATGGTGTAGCAAATTGCATTTAATTCAAGATAATTTGTCTCAAAAATTGATAGAGAGTTGCATAATAATAAGTATTTTTACATAAATTAAGTCTTTTATAGACAAAAGGAGTAAAATTTCAATTTTGAAGTCGTAATATCTTTACCCCGAAAATAATCAAATATTTATCATAAAAATATGAAGAAAGTCCTCATCGCTGAAGATAGCTCAGTCATTCAAAACCTTGCTAAGAAGATTTTGGAATTCCAAAACTTTGAAATCCATTCTGTGAAAAATGGCCAACAGGTATTAGATGCAATGGAAAAAGAAGATTTTGATATTTTATTGCTAGACATCAACATGCCAGTTATGGACGGAATGGACTGTGCCAGAGCTGTACGTGGGTTGGCAGATGCTGAAAAAGCCAATATCCCAATTATCGCGATTACAGGAAATGCTCGTAATTATACGATGGATGACTTTAAATCTGCGGGATTCAACGATATGTTGGCTAAGCCATTAAACTTCGACGCGCTAGTAGCTCAAGTGAAGGCTCTTACAGAGAAATAATACCAGTTTTTGTAAATAAACAAAACCTCGGTTTTGTCATTATTTACCTAAAATGTTCTGATAAAAAGATGTCCCAAAGGATTGGTTTTCTTGACTAGTCCTTTGGTATTTTTGTTTGATACGGGTTGGTTTTGCCAACTTCCCAACGCTATTCTACATGAAAATTACCTTTCTTGGTACAGGTACCTCACAGGGCGTTCCGGTCATAGCCTGCAATTGTGAAGTGTGTCAATCATTGGACTATCGTGATAAACGTCTTCGCACTGCGATCCATATTGAGGTTGATGGAAAAAGTTTTGTGATTGATGCTGGACCGGATTTTCGTCAGCAGATGTTAAGGGAACGTATCCATAAGCTCGATGCCGTGATTTTTACGCATGAGCACAAAGACCATACCGCCGGACTCGATGACGTGCGGGCATATAATTTTTTCCAAAAAAGAGATATGCCAGTCTACGGTCGTGAGCAGGTATTGGAACAAATCAAAAGAGAGTTTGCTTACGCTTTTGCCGAAATACGCTATCCCGGTATTCCTCAAATTAATTTGTGTCCCATCGAAAATCAACCTTTTGAAATAGAAGGTGTGAATTTTTTACCCATCGAGGTATTACATTACAAACTTCCCGTTTTTGGCTATCGCATTGGTGATTTTGCCTACATTACCGACGTCAATTATATTTCAGCACATGAATTGGCGAAAGTTAAAGGCGTGAAGGTACTGGTATTGGGTGCCCTTCGTAGAGAAAAACATCTTTCACATTTTTCATTATCTGAAGCTATTGAGGTTTTTGAAAAAGTAAAACCAGAGATGGGTTATATTACGCATATCAGTCACCAAATGGGTATGCACTCTGATGTAGAAGAAGAATTGCCTACTAATATTCGATTGGCTTATGATGGGTTATCTCTTGTTCTGTAAACTCAGAAAGTTAAAATATCGGAACACCATTTGATAATCCAAAGAAATTGCTTAACTTTTGTTAATGACTGATTTTACAGTTGTTAACAAACTAATTTGATAGCGATACAGAATGGTTTAATTGTGATATAGACCTTCTAAAATGCAACCAATAATTTATTGTAAGAAATTACTCAAAGCTCTTCCTTGTGAAGGGCTTTTTTTATTCCGAAATGATGGCTCAAAAAGAAATCCTACCGCCAAAGGCAGTAGGATTTACAGTTATTAACAAACTAAAATTGGCAATTGAATAGAACAACTCTTGTTGTTCATGGGGATATTCTCGACCTCAAGCTATTACAATTATCCCTTGTAAAACACCCATTTTGTGATTTCTTTCCAACTTGGTTTTTTACCATACATCAAGATACCTACACGGTACACCTTACCAGCGAGCCAAGTGGTTCCAATAAATCCAAGTATTAAGAGTGTTAGTGATAAGGCTATTTCCCAGTTTGACACACCGAATGGTAAACGCACCATCATGTCGATTGGGGAAGTTAGTGGAATGATAGAAGCCCAGAAGGCAATAGGACTGTCGGGCTTTTGTAAAATAAATTGTGCTAATATAAAAGATAAAATGATAGGAATCGTAACCGGAAACATAAATTGTTGCGCTTCGGACGGGCTTTCGACGGCCGAACCGATTGCCGCAAATAGCGAGCTATACAATAAATAGCCTCCTAAGTAGTAGAGGATGAAGCAGAAAATCATTTTTCCTAAAGATACATTTTCGATAGCATCGCTGATACTATTCAATGGATTTTCAGATTTTACGCTTGCTTCAAACTTCTTGATTTCGTCTTTGCTAAGACCTGCTTTTACTTTGGCTTGTACTTTCTCCTCAATTTTACCCGACATGATGGAAGAGGTAACCGTTGAAGCCGTGAAGGTCAAAACTCCCCACAGCAAAAACTGCGTAAGACCAACCATACCGACACCGATGATTTTGCCAAGCATTAATTGGAATGGTCTTACCGAAGATACTACCACCTCGATGATACGGTTGCTTTTTTCTTCAATAACGCCATTCATTACCTGCGAACCATACAAGAAGGCAGAGAGATAAAGAAGGAATCCAAAGATACCTCCCAAAATCATAGCACCACCCGAATTACTCGATTTTTCGCCGCCATCTTCATTGAGTGTATAAGTTTGAGCATCGACATTGATTTTGTTGTCTTCAAGGACTTTTAGGTCAATCCCTGCATTTTTGAGCTTGATATTTCTTAGCTCATTCTGAATTTTGCCCTGAATGGCATGCTGTGTGCCAATTCCAACGGTTTTTTTACCAAGAATTTGTACACCTTTAGGATTCATCAAAATATCTTTTTCGATATGAACAACAATATCATCATTGCTTTTTTTCAAATCCTTTTTGGCTTCCTCCAAGGTTTTTTCACTGTAGATATAAGTATAATCGCCCTCCGAATTAAGCTTGCCTTTGAACAATTTGCTGTCGTCCAATACGATAACGTTTCTGGAATCATCAGAGTTGACAAATAACAATACTGGAATAGTATATACTGCTGCGATCAGAAAAGGAACCAAAATCGAGGCAATCCAGAACGATTTTTTCTTTACTCTGGTAATATATTCCCGTTGTATGATGAGTAAAATCTTATTCATGATAGTTGAGGTTTAAAATTGTTGTAGGTATAACTGATGGACTATAAAATGGTATTGGCATCTTCGCCCACAACTTTGATGAATATTTCGTTAAAAGAAGGAATATTTTCGTTGAAAGCTTTTAAGTCTACTTGCTGAATCGCTTGACCAAGAAATTGATTGGCATTGGTGCCATCCAATAAGCGCACTTTTGCTTTGGTAATACCTTCTACATTTTTGGCGCTAAGAATCTCAAAAACTCCTTCAATAGGAGCAAGCGCTCCCGAATATTCAAGGTTGAAGGTATTGTCTCTAAAACGATTTTTTACCTCTTTCTTTTCGCCACTCAATACCACTTTAGATTTGTTGATCAAAGCAATATTGTCGCATAGTTCCTCGACAGACTCCATACGGTGCGTTGAAAAAATGATGGTAGTTCCTTTTTCTTTCAAAGCCAAAATCTCATCTTTTAGCAAATTAGCATTGATAGGGTCGAAGCCTGAGAACGGCTCGTCAAGGATAACCAGTTTTGGCTCGTGAACAATGGTAGCAATAAACTGCGTTTTTTGTTGCATACCTTTCGACAAATCCTCAACGTTTTTGTCCCACCAACCTTTAATATCGAATTTGATAAACCAAGCTTTGAGTTTTTCAACCGCCTCAGCTTTAGGCATACCTTTAAGTTGGGCAAGGTACAAAAGTTGCTCGCCTACTTTCATCTTTTTGTAAAGACCACGTTCTTCTGGAAGATAGCCAATTACTTCGATATGTTTGGGTTGGAGTCTTTCACCGTCCAAGATAATTTGACCTTCATCTGGACCAGTAATTTGATTGATAATTCGAATAAGAGAAGTTTTGCCAGCGCCATTAGGACCCAATAGACCAAAGATTGAACCTTGAGGTACCTGAATCGAAACGCCACTGAGAGCAGTATGTCCAGCATAACGCTTAACTACATTTTGCGCTTCAAGTATAATTGACATAAGCTAGGAGGGTTTAGTTTTGGAATAAATGTAGGTTTGAACGAAATTTTCTTTTATCGTTATCCCTATTAGGATACAAAAGAAAAAGAGTTTGTCAAAAGTCGTAATTCTTTTTGACAAACTCTTCGATTCCTGTGATAAAAGGTATTTGTTTCAGTATTATTCTGCTGATTCTGAAGATAGAGCTTCTTCTACGGCTGGAGTTGATGATTTTTTGCTAGAAGATTTTTTGGCAGGAGCTTCAGTTGCTTCTGAGCCTGTAACAAGAGCGATTTTTGCATCAAATGCTGCTTTTTCTGCTTCTTTAGCTTTAGCTTTTGCTACTTTTTTAGATTGTTCTTTAATTTTTTCTGCTGCTTTTTTCTCAGCTTTTTCTTTGGCTTCTTCTTCATCTTTTTGAAGTTTCGCATATTTCTTAGCGATTTCTTCAGAAGCCTTGTCTACAGTTTTTACTAATTTCTTAGCACTTTTTTCATTAAGGCCTTTGAGGTTAGACAAAATCAAAGCCGATATTTCGTCAACGAGTTGCTTTTTATCAGATTTCATGACAGGTTAATATTAAGATATTGTTAAATAATTATTAATAAATCGAAAGTATGAAAATGCCCAAAGCGAAAAAAGTAATTTGTATTAAGTTTTCACTTTGGGCTCAAAATTTAACATTAAAATATTATATTTCTTGGAAATTATTGAACAATAGAGGGTTTTGGCAAGAAAGGTATTTACAAAATCTGTTTTAATAAACGTTTGTAGATATTTTGTAAAAAACTCAAAAATCAACATTCTGAACTCTACACTTATTGAATTCCTGCTACATAATGCCAACAAATAATGCCTGCTGTTACCGAAATGTTTAAGGAATGTTTAGTCCCATATTGAGGAATCTCTAAACAATAATTCGCATTTTTTACGGCTGTTTCGTTCACACCAAAAACCTCATTTCCGAAGATAAAAGCATATTTTTCGGTCTTTTTCGGCTGAAAATCTAACAAGGAGGTACTACCTTCTACTTGTTCAATGGCAATGACTGTATAGCCCTCTGCTTGTAACTTTTCGATTAACTCAACCACATCTGGAGCGTGTTCCCAATCAACGGTTTCGTCGGCACCAAGCGCTGTTTTCTGGATTTCTCTATGAGGAGGTGTTGCTGTAATACCGCATAGATAGATTTTTTCAGCTTTGAAAGCATCGGCTGTTCTAAACACAGAACCTACGTTGTTCATACTTCTGATATCATCCAAAATCAAAATATAAGGCAATTTTTCGATAGCTCTAAACTCTTCGGCAGACAAGCGATTGAGCTCATCCATGGATAATTTACGCATTTTTTTCGATTTAAAATATTATTGCTGGTTCGTAAATTTTTAAAAGGGATTAAGTGAAAAAGCACATAGGCGCAAAGTGAGAAGTTAGCTTAAATTTTGCGTCCGATTGTGCAACAACAATTCATCTTCTTTCTCTTATAAAAATCAACCAGCCATGTATCTGTTTCGTTGTAAAAGCAAAGTTACGACAAGGATATGAAAACCAAAGATTTTTGAACTTCAAGCAAAGATATATTCAAGCTAAAGGAGTTGCTTGCTTGGGCTTGGTTATCCTAATCAGTTTTGCATATGATAAAAATCATTCTGAAGACTTTCGATTCATTTTAGTTTTGAGAGAAAATCATGTAATCAATATTATGACAACGATTAGTCTTATCCAAAAATATAATGTTCCTGGTCCACGCTACACAAGTTATCCTACGGTTCCGTTCTGGAAGGTAGAACAGTTTACAGAAAAAGCTTGGATAGAAAGCTTGCAAAAAAGTTTTGCCGAAAGCAATCATCAAGGAATCAGTCTTTATATTCACCTGCCATATTGCGAAAGCCTTTGTACTTTTTGTGGTTGTAATAAACGTATCACTAAAAACCACTCGGTAGAAGAACCCTATATCGACGCCCTTTTGAAGGAATGGGATATGTACACCGCTTTATTATCCGAAACTCCACGAATCGCCGAAATACACTTTGGAGGTGGTACACCAAGTTTTTTCAAACCAAACAATCTTGCTCGTTTGGTAAAAGGCATTTTAGCAAAAGCTACATTAGCAGATGAAATAGAATTTGGTTTTGAAGGACACCCAGGCAATACCACAGCCGAACATTTGGAGGTATTGCATCAATTAGGTTTTACGCGTGTAAGTTACGGCGTGCAAGATTATGACTTGCGAGTTCAAACGGCAATTCACCGTTTTCAGCCTTTTGAACAGGTAAAACAAGTGACAGAATTGAGCCGAAAATTAGGATATTCCTCTATCAGCCATGATTTGGTATTTGGATTACCCTTCCAGACTTTAGCCAGTATTGAGGATACCATTCAAAAAACAATTGCGCTTAAGCCCGACCGTATTGCGTTTTACTCGTATGCGCATGTGCCTTGGATTAAAGGCAATGGTCAAAGAGGATTTAAGGATGAAGACCTCCCAAGTCCTGCCTTGAAACGTCAGTTATATGAAAAGGGTAGAGCGATGTTGGAGGCAAATGGTTATTTTGAAATAGGTATGGACCACTTTGCATTGTCTAGTGATTCGATGTATGTAGCTCGACAAAATGGTACGCTCAACCGTAATTTTATGGGTTATACCACCACGCAGACCAAAGTGATGATTGGTTTGGGAGTATCTTCTATCAGTGATTCATGGACAGCTTTTGCTCAAAATGTAAAAGAAATTGAGACCTACATGGATAGCATCAATCAAAATAAACTACCGCTTCACCGTGGGCATATTTTGAACCAAGAAGACCTCAAAATTCGTGAGCAAATCCTCAATTTGATTTGCCGTTTCAAAACATCTTGGGATACCGATACTTGGACTTTTGAAGAAAAAGAAGCGCTTTTCGAAAGACTTCAACCATTTATAGAAGACGATTTAATTGTTTTACACGACAACGGCGTAGAGGTTTTGGAAGCTGGTAAAACCTTTATCCGTAATATCTGTATGGCATTTGATATGCGCATGATTAGAGAAAATCCCCAGCACAGACTTTTTTCGCAGACGATATGAGGAGGGACAAAGGGAACAGACACAAAGGCACAAAGTGGAAGAGGGGATAGGGGTTAGGCAAAGAGGCAAAGAGAGAGGGAGTAGAGAGAATGGGCACAAAGGCAAAATAGGGGGTAGAGTGAACAGGTACAAAGGCACAAAGTGAATAAAATCTCCACTTTGTGCCTTTGTGCCTTTTTTCCTCTGTGCCTCTCTAAGTCCTTGTAATATAAGCTATAACTATAGTTTAAAAATAAATTATAGTTTAAATTTATAATTATATATAAAATATCAATTTGATTTATAATTCTCGCATCAGCAATTTTGTCATGTAAACATAACACAACAGTTATTAACAAACACATGAATAAATCCATAAAAATTGCTGCTCTGGCGCTATTATCATCGACTGTAGCAGTTGCCCAAACTCCCCTAACTACTAACAATGGTTCTCCTGTTGGAGATAATCAAAACTCTAAAACAATCGGTCAAAATGGACAAGTGTTGCTAGAAGATATCCATTTGATTGAAAAACTAGCCTCGTTCGACCGTGAGCGTATTCCTGAGCGTGTGGTACATGCACGTGGCGCTGGGGCTTATGGTGAATTTGTCTCAGAAGGCGAATTTTCAAAATATACCAAAGCGGCTTTGTTTGCGGCTAAAGGTAAAAAACACCAGTTTTTGTTCGTTTTTCTACCGTAGTTCATGGAAATGGTTCACCAGAAACCTTGCGTGACCCACGTGGTTTTGCTACTAAGTTTTATACCGAGCAAGGCAATTATGATATCGTTGGTAATAACCTTCCTGTATTTTTTATTCGCGATGCCATCAAGTTTCCAGATATGGTGCACGCATTCAAACCGTCGCCTATTTACAATAAGCAAGACCCCAACCGTGTGTTTGATTTCTTCTCACATATTCCAGAAGGTACGCACATGTTGACACGTGTGTATTCGGACTTTGGTATCCCTGCTAATTATCGTCAAATGGATGGGTCCAGTGTTCATGCTTTCAAGTGGGTAAACGAGGCTGGCGAAGTGAGTTATGTAAAGTATACTTGGAAAACGAATCAGGGTGTGAAAAACCTTACTGCTGATGAAGCTGCCAAAGTACAAGCCCAAGATTTCCAGCATGCTACGGTAGATTTATACGATAATATTAAAAAAGGAAACTTCCCTTCTTGGGATTTATTTGTACAAATCTTAAAGCCAGAAGATTTAGATAAATTCGATTTTAATCCACTAGATGTTACAAAAGTTTGGCCAGAGTCAATTGCTCCGTTGACAAAGGTTGGTAAAATGACTTTAAACCGTGTACCTGATAATTTCTTTGAAGAAGTTGAGCAGTCTGCTTTTGCGCCTGCCAATTTGGTGCCAGGCATAGAGCCATCTGAAGACAAACTTTTGCAAGGTCGCTTATTTTCTTACACCGATACGCAACGTCACCGCATCGGAGGCAATTTTCAACAGCTTCCTATTAATGCACCAAAAGCGGCTGTGAATACATACAACCAAGACGGTGCTTTTAGCAATCGCCACAAAACTTCTGATGTAAACTATCAACCAAGTGTTGCGGCTGATGCTTTAACTGACAATGCACAATATAAATACTCAGTTTCGAAGTTTACCAATGTGACTACAGTTCAGCAAAAAATCACAAAGCCTAATGATTTTAAGCAAGCAGGTGATTTTTACCGCTCTTTGTCCGAAACAGATAAAGCAAGTTTGATTAAAAACTTATCTGGTGATTTGGCGGCTGTCAAAAACAAAGATGTAGCTCGCAAAATGGTTGGCTATTTCTACCTAGCTGATGCTGATTACGGTACTCGTTTGGCTAAAGCTCTCAACTTTAGCCGTGAGGAAGTTGAAGCGTTGTTTAGAAAATAAGTTACAGTAAGTAGGAAAACGTTATTAGTTAACAGTATATTGGTTATCTGAAGGTGCTCATAATCTGAAGGTTATAGTCAAATTTTTCCTCAGTTATACTATTAATTTAATTTTTCCTACTTACTTAATTAGGCCAAAAGGCAATAGGAATTAGTCATCATTTTATTGATAGCTCTTGATTTGCTTTTCTTTATATCAAACCCAATCGGGCAGGATTTAGGAGCGTATTTTGAAAAGTAAAACAATACTGTCAACGAATGTTTAAGCTAATACCTATTGCCTAACCACTAATATAAAAATGATCCATCAAACCATGCCATCTATCAAAGTCATATCGCTTTCATATAAAACTGCTGATGTTGCAGTTCGTGGACAATTACAGTTCTCGGAGGAGGAGGTGCAAACCTTTTTGGCAAATTTTCAAGCTCATGAAGACGTCAAATCCTTGATGCTTCTGTCAACTTGTAACCGAACTGAATTGTATTTCGAGTCTGAAACTACTTCAGCTAAAGACATGATTGAACAGATGTTGACTTTCAAGAATGTATGGATTGGTGGACATTTGCTTAAAGTTATTGAAACTACTCAAGAGTCAGCTCAGTATATGATGGAGGTGGCTACGGGATTACATTCAATGGTTTTGGGCGACAAACAAATTATTCAGCAAGTCAAAAGTGCTTATTTACAGAGTCAAAGCATGGGGCTTATTTCGGGTGCATTTGAGCGTTTGTTTCAACAAGTTTTTCGTTCATTTAAGCGAATTAGTAATGAAACCGCCTTTTTGAAAGGCTCTCAATCTACGAGTTATTTGGCAGTGGAGCACGCCAGAAGACTCGTTGGTAAACAAGCAAAAGTATTGTTATTGGGAGCTGGAGAAATCGCTAAAGATGTGGTCAAATATTTGGTTTCACAAGGTTTTGAAAATGTGGTAATTGCCAATCGCACTCTCGAAAAAGCCCAAGCACTTGCTAAATCGAGAGATTCTTACTTTTACCTTCCTTTTTCGGAAATACCTCAATACTTTTCTGATTTTGATGTGGTTATTTCAAGTATTGGCGTAAAAGATTTAATTCAAGATACCTTTTTCCGTAAATCTACTTTTCCTAAAGTATTGGTTGATTTAGCTGTTCCAGCAAGTATTTCTATATCTGAAGAAACAAAGCAGTCGGTTCAGTTAATCAATATTGATACTTTGGTTGAAAAAATTCAAGTGAACAAGACCGAAAGCCAAGCAGCAGTAAACGAAGTTCAAACGATTATTGAGCAAGAGTTAGCACAATTTATGAAATGGCATGATTCATTACCTATCAATCAGTTTTTAGCTTCACTGAAACAACATTATAAATCTACCATTCAAGAAAAATTACAACAACATAAGCAAGAGCTACCAGACGGAGTTATTGATTCTATCGTGGCTTCTTTGCTCAAAACACCAGCTGTAAGTCTGAAGAATATGAATTTACCAGAATCTGTTTCATCGGTTCAACAGCTCAATAATATTTACCACTTTTAGGCTTTTATTACTATGAAGAATATACTTTTTATATTGTGTTTCACTCTCATCATACATACAGCACAGGCACAACAATCTATTTGGAATGCTTGTCGTGAAGGCGATAAAACAACCGTAGAATCTTTGTTAAAACAAAGGGTTTCTATTGACGCTCAAGACCATAAAGGCTTTACACCCTTAATCTTGGCAGTGTATAACCAACAAACAGATTTAGTAAAATATTTATTAGAGAAAGGTGCAAATCCTGATATTGCAGATACCTCTGGCAATACGGCCTTGATGGGAGCTAGTTTTAAAGGATATACCGAAATCGCACAATTATTATTAGAAAAAAAGGCGAATCCTAATATTCAAAATGGTAATGGCGCTACAGCTCTGAGTTTTGCAGCTACTTTTGGGCATCTTTCTTTAGTCAAAGTATTATTGCAGGCAGGAGCCAACAAGCATCTCCAAGATCGTTTTGGGAACACCCCTCTCAAAAATGCATTGATGCAGGAAAATGCCGAAATAGCAGAGCTTTTGAAGTAAAATAGAGTTTAACACACATGAGTCATTATTGTGAAAATTTGTATGCCTTCAGTAGAGACACAATACTTTGCGTCTAAGGCTGAGTCACATATCAAAAAAAGGGGTCGGAAAATAAATTCCAACCCCTTTTTTGATACTATATTTCAGAAGGATACCTCTCAAGACGCAATCATTGCGTCTCTAATGATGGAATTCGATTTTTACAATCACTCAATTTATACCTTCATCGTTCTCCAGCGACCTTTTTTGAAGAAATAAATGCCCATCAGTGCCAAAATAGATTCGGCAATGGCGATGGATAAGAATACCCCAAGTGGTCCCCAATGCCAGTATTGTGCCATCAGATAAGCCAAAGGTATTTCGATAAGCCAGAAACAAATAAAGTTCATAATCGTTGGCGTGCGAGTATCGCCAGCACCATTGAGTGCTTGTCCGATGACCATTCCGTAGCCGAAAAAGAGATAGCCCGCACTCATGATTTGCAAACATAACACACCTACTTCTACGACTTTGGGATTATTGTTGAAAATTGAAATGAAGTTCTCCGCAAAACCTAAAAACAATAAGCCTACCAACAATAGAAATATCATATTGTAAAAAGCGGTTCTCCAAACAGATTTCTCAGCTCGGTCAGGCTGATTAGCCCCTAAATTTTGTCCCATCAAGGTGGCGGCGGCATTCGCCATACCCCATGCTGGCAAAATCGTAAACACGATAATTCTGATAGCAATGGTATAACCTGCCACGGCGTCGCTTCCGAAACTTGAGATAATACGCGTTAAGAAAATCCAGCTTGCCGACTGAATCAAGAACTGCCCTGTACCACCCGAACCAATGGTAATCAAGTTTTTGAGGACAGCCCAGTCTGGTTTGAGTAATCTCAATTCTAAGCGAAGGTTGCCTTGCCCTTTTTGTAAAGACCATAATTGGTACAAAACACCAATGGTTCTGCCTGTGGTAGTGGCAATGGCAGCGCCTTCGACCCCGAATTTTAATCCCATAATCAAGAGGGCATCGAGTGCCATATTGATTATATTGGCCAAAATAATCGAACGCATTGCCGTAGAGGCATCTCCTGCACCACGCAATGCACCGCTGAGTGTGTAAAGTAAAATGATGGAAGGACTACTAATAAACATCAAGCGAGTAAACAAGGCTCCTTGTTCAATCAAATGAGGTTCGCCTCCCATAAGTGCGAGAATTTGTTCAGCAAAAATAGCCCCAGGAATTCCCACGAGAGCCGATAAAACCAAGGAAATAAGAATAACCTGAGATACGGCATGAGCGGCCGCTTCGGGGTTTCCTTCGCCTGTTCGGCGCGAAACAATGGCAGTAGCTGCCGAGCTAAGACCAATAGCAACCGAATAAATCAGGGTAAGTACCGATTCGGTCAACCCAACGGTAGCGATGGCTTCTATGCTAATTTTAGATACAAAAAAGGCATCAACAATCGCGAAGAGGGATTCTCCAATCATTTCTAATATCATAGGAATAGATAAAAGAAAAATCGCTCGATTAATGCTCATTTGCGTATAATTCTGTTCTTCTCCACGAATAGCTTCGAGGAATAGTTCAATGTATTTTTTCATTGAGAATTGCGATACGATAAGATAATGGTAAAATAATATAGCTTTTTATAAAGCAGAAAAGCCTAGTTTTTGACTAGGAAAATAAGAGGGGAAAATAAAGTACCACGTAGGGACTAAAAATTACAAAATCATGGGCATTTACGGCTTAAAGCCTGTTTGAGGTTGGTGTTGCAAAGGTAATAAGATTTAGGACTTTTTATAGAATGTTCTAAAAAATCTTTTCAGAGAAATAAAGAGTATTTTGTCTTTCTCTACACAGCTAAATGATTTGAAATAAAGGATTTACAACCTAAAACAAGTCAAGATAGTGAAGAGTTTCCTTGAAAAATGGCGTTTAAATAAAATTTAGCAGGATTTTAATAAAAAATTAAACATTCAGGAGTACTTTATACATCCAATCTATTCGATATGGCGTAAGTTTGGTACGAACGAAAAATCCTCAGTATTTATACCTATAGATATTTAGCGAAATTTCGCTTAGAATTAATATTCCGCCATCTTACTTTTGTATCAAGATTTGTCACAAATCTTTTCTTATAACAAAACAAACCTTGAAACGAGTAAATCATGATACAAGAATCTATTTATGAGCAAGAACTGAGTCATTGGATTGAAGATGAAAAAGCAGCGCTGGAATTGGTAAATGTGGTAGGTAAACTTTGGTTTGAAAAATCGGTAGAATTGCTACTTTTTAGAAACCAAATGTTTGATGTGAGTTCTTCGGGCTTGTTAAGTTTACATGATTACGCACAGAATTTTATTGGTCAACCTATTACAGTACAAGTAACATTAGAATTAGCACAAGCTATTCATGAAATAGAGATTTCGCCATCACGAATAGATATGGGACGTTTGGGAAGTGAGTGGTTGCAAGAATCTGTATTATACGATAATGCCAAGCAATTTGTCGTAACTAAGTTGGGCGATTTTATTGGAAAAGATAGACTTTGTTTGACGCCCAAAGATGTGGTTTTATATGGTTTTGGACGTATCGGACGTTTGGCGGCACGTATGTTGGTAAGTATGGCAGGAAAAGGTGAACAATTACGTTTGAGAGCCATCGTAACCCGTGACCGTTCGGCAGAAGATATTTACAAACGTGCTGATTTGCTCAGAAATGACTCTATTTATGGTCCATTTGCTGGAACAGTTGCCGTTGACGAAGAAAATAGATGCTTGATTATCAATGGACAACGTGTACAAATGATTAACGCCTCTTCGCCTGAGTCGATTGATTATACACAATATGATATTGATGATGCTTTGGTGATTGATAATACGGGTGTAAAACGAGACCGAGAGGGGTTGAGTAAACACCTTCTGGCAAAAGGAGTTAGCAAAGTATTATTGACAGCTCCAGGCAAAGGCGATATTCCGAATATTGTAGCTGGGGTCAATAATTTGGCGTATGAAGAAGGTGAAAATATATTTTCGGCTGCTTCATGTACCACAAATGCCATCGTTCCGATTTTGTCGGTTATTCATCAAGAATTAGGGATAGAAAGAGGACATATCGAAACGGTTCACTCTTACACTAATGACCAAAACTTGTTGGATAATTATCATCCAAAATCAAGAAGAGGTCGTTCGGCAGCACAAAATTTGGTCATTACCGAAACAGGTGCCGACAAAGCAGTTGCCAAAGTAATTCCTGAGTTAGCTGGCAAATTGACTGGAAATGCTATTCGAGTGCCAACGCCTAATGGTTCTTTGGCCGTATTGAACCTACAAATAGGACGCACGGTAACAAAAGAGGAGGTAAATGAAGTAATTCGTAAGGCTTCACTCAAGGGAGATTTAGTTGAGCAGATTCAGTACTCTATGTCCGAAGAATTAGTTTCTTCTGATATTATCGGAAGCCCAAGTCCTTCAGTATATGATAGTCAAGCGACGATTGTGTCAAAAGATGGGAAAAGCGTTGTGCTATATGTTTGGTACGACAACGAATATGGTTATACAAGACAAACTTTGAAAGTTGCTAAGAATATTTCTGGTGTTTTAAGGTTAATGTATTATTGAGTTAGTTTGATGGTTTAGGTTGCTACAATGAGACCTGTATCATTTGTTTAAGTAAAAAGGGATAGATAAGTAAAAAGCCTTCAAGATATTTCTTGAGGGCTTTTTTGTGGGAAATATCAGACAAAAGAACAGTAGAAGGAGGTGGCCAAACCAATGCTTAAAACCCTCGCTCCCCCTAAAGTCTCCATTTTTCCCAATTTATATGAATTTTCTCTTTACTGGACAAAATTGAAGTTTCTAGTCGTTCCTAGTTCAAGACTTAGTCTTGGACTCACCTTTTAAACAGTTTAAAACTGTTTTCATAAAATTCAGTGGTGAAGTCCAAACATCTGAATGTCCCTTACTCATTTTGTCCTATAATCAGATAAATCACACATTTTCTCAACCACCAATTCACTCAATACCTTTAGTAACCAGGGTTTTGTTTGTATAGCCCATTGGTAAAGGTAATTTCTGCTTGTGGAATAGGTAAGTACTCATCACGACCTGCGGTAAATTTGGCAGTATTCAAGAAGGTACGTCTGGTTTTTTCCTTATTGATATAGGCATTCAACGTAGGTTCGGCAATACCCCAACGAACTAAGTCAAAGAAGCGAGGACCTTCAGTAGCAAACTCCATACGACGTTCCCACTGTAAAGCTTTGCGTGCATAAGCTTGTGTCCAGCCTGTGGTGGTGTATTCTTTTACCAAATACTTCGAAGCAAAAGTTCCATCAGCCTTTTTCAGTCTACCAGTACTTTCTGCGGCACGTTTTCTTACTATATTGATAAGAGGCAATGCGCTTGCTTGTTGTCCCAATTCGATATAGGCTTCTGCTTGCATTAACAAAATATCGTCGTAGCGCAAAATATCGTAGTTTTTAGCAGTTCCCATAAATGGCCCAAGTTTGAAATACGAGGAACTACTTGCCAACTGTTGAGCACGCATCGAGTGAAAATTTCCGTAAACCCCTGCATCACGCACCCAACTATTACTAAATGGCTTGGTGTTATCGTATTTGTACGGGTGACCATCGATACCTACGGTGTGGTCAAGACGAGGGTCGACTGTAGCGGTGGTCAAGTCAATATTCGAATCGTTGAAAGTATCAAACTTTGGCAAACCATTTTCGTCTGTGGCATGGGCATTTACCAAGTTTTGACTTGGCGCATGGAATCCGCAACAGCCATACTGAGGTGCTCCGTGAGGATAATTTAACCCATCTTCAAAATTCAAGCGTCCAGAAGTCGTACCGTCATTTATCGTAAACTGAATAGCAAAAATCGATTCAGAACCATTTTCGGTTTCTGCCAAAAAGTTATCAGCAATATCTTTATTCAAACTGTATTTACCTGAAGAAATTACTGCTTGTGTTAAAGTAACCACTTCTTGCAAACGAGTTTTATTGATGTTTACAACTTGGTGATTTTCATTTTGTTCATAAGCTTGGTACAAACGCAATTTTGCCAAATAGGCCTGAGCCGCCACTTTATTGGCACGACCCAATTCTGGCTGAGAGCTTGGAAGGTTATCAATGGCAAACTGAAAATCTGCCGCAATTTTATTCCATGATTCCTCATTACTTAGGTTATTTGAAACCTTTAAGATTTCTTCTGCTGAAGCATTTTCGTCAAAAATGGGAATATTTTTATACAAAAGCTTCATTGTAAAATAGCTATGTGCACGTAAGAAACGAAGTTCGGCCAAGCGAGTCTTTTTGTTAGGATAGCTAGCTTCGCTAAGTGAGTTTACCGCACGCAATGCCACATTACATCTTGAAATCGACTTAAATAGATTTTGCCAAGTACGAGTTACAAAAGCATTGATAGAAGGCGTAACGAGATTATAATGCTCAATGGCATCGATTTCGCCAACGTCACCTGTACCGCCACCGCCTTTGTAGGCATCATCGGAGCGTACACTTCCGTAGACCCAGTTACTATAAATCGGTCCAATCATGTCGCCATTGCCGATAGCGGCATAAGCGGCGGTTACTAAGCCTTCCACAGCTGTAGGAGATGTTAAATCAGATGAGGACAGCACACCTTTTGGTGTATAATCAAGGGCATCTTTACACGAGTTCATGGTAAGTAAGCCAGTGACAAATAAGAGGGAAAATATTTTTCTTTTCATGAGTTTTGTAGGGGGATGGGCTATCAGTCTTGAGCTATCAGCTATTTAATTCATAAGCTCATGGCTGAATGCCTATGGCTGAAAACTAAAACGATGCATTTACACCGAATGTGAATGTTTGTGGAATGGGTACAGGGTTGATGTCGATACGCTCAGGGTCTGGACCTTGGTAGCTTTTGCTTTTGAACCAGAATAAGTTTTCGCCCATTACGTACACACGTAGCTTTGAGAAAACAGCTTTTGGTGTAAGCGTATAACCCACTTGAACATTACGCATTTTGAAGTACGAAGTATTTACCATAAAATAGTCCGAAGTACGAGTCTCGTTGTTGTTGTCCTTCAAGGTAAGCGCTGGCACTGTTGTATTGGTGTTTTGAGGTGTCCAAGCATCGAATACACCAGGGCCTACGTTTTCACGGCTACGCATGAGATTGTTATAAGTCGTGTACACATCAAAACCTGTACGTCCCGCTATACCCGAACCAAACAAGGACAGGTCAAAGTTTTTGTAAGTCATGTCAAAACGAATACCGTATTCCAATGCTGGCAAAGTAGTACCAATCCAAGTGCGGTCAAGGTCGTCGATTTTACCATCATTATTAATATCTACATAGCGAATACGTCCTGGGGCAGCACCTACTTGCTGTGGCGCAGCATCTACCTCAGCTTGCGACTGGAATAAACCCGCAGTTTTGTATCCAAAAATATCAAATTGTGAATGTCCGATAATAGTGCTTACTAAGTTACCGGGATAGGCTGGGCGAACTTCTTCAGGTAATTCAGTGATTTTATCTCTAAAATGAGCAAAGTTGGCTGATACATTATACTTCAAACCGTTGTTTACTTCACCATGATAACCCAATACCAATTCCCAACCCTTGTTTGATTTAGAAGCACCGTTTACTGCTTTGGTTTGACCTTCACCAAGCGTTGCTGCTACTGGAGGAGTAATTAAAATACCTGTAGTTTGACGAGTAAAGTAGTCGATTGAACCAAAGAATTTATTGTTTAAAAAGGCAAAGTCGACACCTGCGTTTACTTCGTCTGTAGTTTCCCACTTCAAACCTGCGTTGGCTGCTTGTGTTTGTACAAAGCCCGATGGCAAAGTACCTGTATTAGCTCCAGACAAAGAGTACGCCGTTCCAATGTTCATGTATTGCTCCCAGAAACCACCTACCAATTGGGCTTGCGTAGTACCATAGCGAGTGTCAAACAAACCAAAACGAGCAATATCTCCAATTTGTTGATTACCTACACGACCAATGCCTGCACGAAGTTTTAGTTCAGAAACAGTATTATTATTTTTCAAGAAATCTTCTTTATCCAATTTCCAACCCAATGATGCCGCAGGGAAAATACCATAGCGGTTGTCAGTACCAAATCTTGATGAACCGTCACGACGAACTGTCAATGCTGCCAAATATTTATCGCTGTAAGTATAATCTACACGACCGAATTGTGAGAAAAGGATATTACCTGTTACGTTACCCGTAAGTGTTGTGTTACCAGTACCAGCACTTAAGGTAAAATAGTCTTCGTTTTGTAAGGCATATCCTTCTTTTTTCAAGAATTGCGTATTGAGTGTTGTTTTGATATATTCTGTACCTAATAAGAATTTGAATTGATGTTTGTCATTCAAATCCCAGTTATAGCGAAGGGTATTTGACCAAGTTAAACTCAAATATTGGTTTTGGTCAAAGGTCAAACTATTTGTAGTACGGTTAAAAGCTCCTTCTGAGAATGTTGGCGTAATAATCTTGTTTTGGTAACTAGCGTTATCTGCTCCTAAATTGGTTTTGAAGAACAAGTTTTTGATAGGTTGTACTTCAATAAAGATATTACCGAAAGTACTCAAGCGATTAGCATTGTTCCATTTCGCAATATCCTGCATGTGGAGTGGGTTGTTACGGTCAGAATAACCACCACCTGAAGCACCTGCATACGTCACACCGTCTTTTTGGTACACAGGAATAGTTGGTACCAAACTCACAGCCAAACCTGTAGTAGTTGCACCACCCAAGTCAGTAGCCGTTAGGGTCTCGTTAGAATTAGCCACGCGAAGGTTTAAGCCAATACGAACTTTATCGTTGAAGGCACGAGTCATGGCGTTGATACTTCCGCTCAAACGGTCATAATTGGTAAAACGAAGCATACCAGTGTTTTTTAACTGACCAAAGTTTACCTCCAACGATGACGTTTTATTACCTGTCGAAATGGTAAAGTCGTTGCGAGTTACTACGCCCATTTTGTACATCACCGACTGCCAATCTGTATCGCCAACAGGTGTGTTTGGGTCGCCGCCCACGAAAGGTTTTGGCGTAACGCTATTGAGTATAGGATTGCTAAAGTTTTTGTTCCAATCAAAATTATAAATCTCACCATATCCCGAAGCAGGATCTTGTCCATCGTTGATGGATGCTTGCCAAAGGGCTCTACCGCGGTCAACGGCATTGAGCATTTTGAAGCGCATTGCTTTTTCTGACTGGAAAGAAACACTGCTGTTGAACTGAAACTCTACTTTTCCATTGGTATCTCCACCATTTTTTGTCGTTACGATAATTACCCCGTTGGACGCACGAGCACCATAGATAGATTCAGCCGAAGCATCCTTCAATACCTGTACCGATTCGATATTGGTTGGGCTAATATTCTGAAAAACTTCTGGACGTGTTGTCGGAATACCGTCGATGATGTACAATGGGTCATTATTGCCCAAGGTATTAGCACCACGAATCAAAATACGGCTGTTTGAGCCATTAGGCGAGCCATCTTTTTCGATATACAAACCAGCCACACGGCCTTGCAAAGCTTGCATTGGGTTACCAGAACTAATATTTTTGAGCGGTTTCATATCTACCACTGCAACCGAGCCTGTGAGGTCCTGCTTGCGTGAAGATGTATAACCTACCACAACAACTTCGTTGAGCTGATTGCTAGATTCAAGGGCAATAACCAAACTGCTTTGTGTGCCAATAGTAACTGTTTGTGCGGTATAACCAACATAAGAAACCGTCAAACTTTTGGCTGTTTCAGGAACCGTCAACGTAAAATAGCCCTCTGCATTGGTAGAGGCTCCTTTAGTAGTGCCTGTGATTTGGATATTGGCTCCAATGAGCGCTTCTTTGGTGTCGGCAGCAATGACTTTACCAGAAATACTGCGCTGTTGTGCAAGCGATTGCTGGGAAAGTCCCAACATCGACAAGAGGAAAAAGAGTAATAAATTTTTTCTCATTATTTTAGGATTTATTAGTTAAAGATTTTTGAGGGACAAAGTGGCAAAGGCACAAAGTCATCGAGTGTTTCTATGTCGAAGAGATACATTAGTCCTCTATCACATAGTCACATTTATTTTATTGGTTTGCGCCTTTTTCGTTAAACATTTTTCAATACTTTCTTCAGAAATAAATGGCGTAGCACCGTGATGCGTAGCTACCAAAGCTCCCACTGCACAGGCTTTTTGTAGGGCATATTCGTAGTTGTCATTTTGTAAAAAACTAGAAAGAAAACTCGCCAAAAATGAATCGCCACTACCGATGGTATCACATACCTCTACAGGAAAACCTTCGCTTCGATAATACAAACCTTGATGATAAAGCACTGCACCGTCGGCACCCAGTGTGACACATATTGTCTTGAGTTGAAAATGTGTCGCTAACCTTGAAATTTGTTCTTCAATAGTATTTTCTACAAAAAACCAAGAGCAGATTTCGGCTAACTCATGATGATTGAGCTTGACCATATCAGCTTGTGTCATCAGATACGAAAGCGTAGTGGTATCATAATACGGCGGTCGGAGATTCACATCTAGTACTTTGAATTTGGCTACTTGTAAAAGCTCTTTTAGGGTTTCAAAACTCTGAGGTGAGCGGGCAGATAAACTTCCAAATACCAAACAATCAGCTTGAACAACAGTGTCTAAGGCAAGTGGTTCAGACTGGATGTAGTCCCATGCCACAGGTTTGACGATTTTGTAAGTCACATTGCTTTTGTCATCCATATTGACTTTTACAACACCTGTCAAATGGGTATTCCCTTGTTGAATGAGTTGACAGTTAAGTTCTTTACTTTTGACAAATTCGATTAACTCTTTGCCTAGGTCATCGCTCCCGATACGACTGATAATAGATACCTGATGACCAAAATGTTTGAGGTGAATAGCTACATTCATAGGAGCACCACCAGGGATTTTTCCACTCGGAAGCATATCCCAAAGCATCTCGCCAAAGCATACAAATTGTTTCATTTGAAATAGGGTTTAATGAGCTAAAACGATTATTTCAGAATTTTCGAGACTCGTTCCTTTGGTTTCAGGCATGATTTTCCAAGCAAAAAATCCTTGAAGTACCATCATCAGAGCAAAAAAGCTAAAGGTGATGCCTCCGCCGAGGGTTTCGGCCAAATAGGGAAAGGTAAAGGTGATGATGGCTGCCAGTATCCAGTGGGTGAAACTCCCAATGGCTTGTCCATACGCTCGAACCTCGTTGGGAAATATTTCGGCAATGAATACCCAAATCACAGCGCCTTGCGAAAAGCCAAAGAATCCAATAAATAAGAAGAGGTAAAAAGGAACCCAAAGGCTATTGCCTCCCAAATAGAAAGACTGTGCCACCAATACTAAGGCTACTACCAAGCCAATGGAACCCCAACGCATAAGCGCTCGGCGTCCGAATTTATCGATTATGGCAATGCCTAAAAGCGTTGAAAGCAAGTTGACTAAGCCTATTCCTGCCGATGATAGGAGAGAGGAGTCTTTGCCCAGTCCCGACATTTCGAAAATGCGGGGAGCAAAATAAATAATAGCATTAATGCCAGAAACTTGATTAAACACCGCAAATAGTACCGACAAGGTCAGCGGACGACGATAAGCAGGTTGCCAAAGTAGGCTGAATTTGCTTTTGCCTTGTGATTGAGCATTTTCTTGAATTTGGGCTAAAATTTTATCTGCATTTTGTGCATCGATTGTTTCAAGAATCGTTTTGGCTGTTTGAAAATCCTTTTTTACCAATACCAACCACCGTGGACTTTCAGGAATGAGTAGAACCGTAACGATGAATAAGATAGAAGGTAAAGCTTGAATACCGAGCATCCAGCGCCAAGCTTCTGTAAATACTTCGGATAAAAGAAAGTTGGATAAATACGCCATTAGGATGCCCAGTACCACATTGAACTGAAACATGGCAACCAATCGACCTCTTTTGCTAGGAGGTGCAATTTCGGAAATATACATAGGGGCTACCACCGAAGAAATCCCTACGCCCAGCCCGCCTAAAAATCTAAACAACAAGAAGATACTCCAATTGGGCGCAAAAGCAGTACCTAAAGCGGCAACCAAGTAAAAAATAGCGATTAATAATAAGGTAAAACGACGACCGTATTGTTGTGCAGGAATACCCCCCAACAATGAACCCAATACGGTTCCTATTAAAGCAATCGAAACCGTAAGTCCATGCTCAAATACATTGAGGTTCCAGAGGTGTTGGAGGGTTTGTTCTACGCCCGAAATAACTGCAGTGTCGAAGCCAAATAGGAAGCCTCCTAACGCAGCAGACAACGACCATAATACTAGTTTTAAATTCTGATTCATGATAGACTGTTGAATTTTGATGAACCAAAATTAGACTAAACTATAGGCCTTTATTGTCAGTTTTCTTTCAAAGAGTTTTATAATTGATACATTGGTGTAATGTATTGATAATTAGATATTTATATTATTTTTTAAAAATAAATTTATTGCTTATGTTGCATAGATTCAAATAATGTTACATCAACTATTTCGCCATTCTGATGGCGTTTGCTGGGTCTTTTGCTTGAAGAAAGTCGTGAAGTAACTAGGGTTGTTAAATCCAAGTTCGTAGGCGATTTCAGAGATGGTTTTATCTGATTCTTTGAGTAGTGCTTTTGCTTTTAGGAGTTTAAAGTCGGCAATATAATCTGTTACATTTTTGTTGGTCAAAGCAGAAATTTTTCTAAAGAGTTGTACCCTCGACATTCCCAATTCTCGACTGAGTTTTTCGACCGATAGGGTGCTTTCTGTGAGGTGTTTTTCTAGTAATAATTCAAACTCTACTAAGAATTTTCGTTCACCTTTTTGGATTTGGCTAGGGTTGGTAATTTCTCCCGAAAATCTTCTACGCATTCTGTCACGATTGTCGAGGAGGCCTTTGATTTTTTCTTCCAAAAGTTGTTGATTAAAAGGTTTTGGAATATAAGCATCTGCACCTGCACGAGTTCCTTCGATTTGGTTCTCGGTTTGGCCTTTGGCTGTCAACAAAATCACAGGAATATGCGAAGAACGAAAATCATTTTTGATTTTTTGTGTCAATGAAAATCCATCCATGCCTGGCAGCATCACATCGCTAATAATCAAATCGGGGATATTGCTCAGTATTTCTGTCCAACCTGCTTCGGCAGTTTCTACACTTACGACATTATAGAATTGTTGTAATTTTTGTTTCAAGAAAAGTCGTAAATCGGGGTTGTCTTCAATCAAAACAAGCGTATTTTCATGGTGCTCTGCGGCGGGCGTATCCGCCACTACCGTAGGTTCGATATCTTCTTTGGTATAATGAGGCATCTGAGAAATGCCTTCGGTGTCTTCCGAAACGAGTATTGGTAAAGTTATTTTGAAGGTTGTCCCTTTGCCTTTCTGAGATTCTACCTCGATTTCACCTTGGTGTAAGGTCAAAAATTCCCTAGAAAGTGCCAAGCCCAAACCTGTTCCCAGCGAAATATTTTGATTGCCTCGATAAAACAAATCAAAAGCTCTTTCTTTTTCTTCTTGGGTCATCCCGATACCATTGTCAGCAATCAGAATTTCTAACTTTTCCACATTTTTTAATAACGAAATGTGGATAGCACCACCATCGGGCGTGTATTTGAAAGCATTGGATATGATATTGAAAAAGACTTTATCCAACTTTTCGGCATCAAACGAAAAAGGCAAGGTTTTGAATGGACAAATAAACTGTAAATCAATTTGTTGACTTTTAGCTTTTACCTGAAAATCGTTGACGATATCTTTGATAAAACTCACTAAATCATGTTGTTGACGATTCAATTCCATTTTTCCAGAATCTACTTTTCTTAATTCTAGCAACTGATCGACCAACCTCAAAAGGCGATTAGCATTTTTCTGAATCAATAAAAAAGCTTGTCTAGTTTCTTTGACATCCAAGGTTTTTCGGTGAAGAATATCTTGCGTTGGTGTCAAAATAAGACTCAGAGGCGTTCGAAACTCGTGAGAGATATAGGAGTAAAAACGAAGTTTATCTTCAGTAGCTTGTTTGGCCAATAGCGAAATACGTTCTATTTCATTTTTTTGATTCAAAATAGCCTCATTTTGCTCTGACAAGCGAACATTGGATTCCTGACGGTCTCTGAAAAGGTAAAACAGCACAGCTCCCAGTAGCAATAGTAAAATCAAGAAGAAAAAGGATAGATACAAAACTGCTTGTTGGGAAGAAAATATCTTGGTCAAATCGTTGATTCGAGTAGCTTGTCGCTCAATATCAGCGTGTTGCTCCTTTAACTTGTTGAGTTGCGCCAACATGATATTCACATTTTGGCCATCGATAACGCTTGTAAAAAGCTGATTTTCTTTTTCAAAAGCTTGTTTGCGTAATATTTTGGCTGCAACACGGATAGATTCTTCGCCACCTGTAGGGTACAGAATGGTGGCATTGATGATACCTTTTTTTACCAAATCTAACCCTAGATTATCACCAACCAAACCATCTACACCAATGAATTTCACCTTTTTTTCTATACCTAATTCTTTACAAACATGATAGGCGATTAGAGCACATCGGTCGTTATGAGCAAAAATTAAATCGGTCAAATTGGGATTGGATTTGAGTTTTTGGGTCAGCGCTTCTTTCAAATCCTTATCAGCCCAATCTTTATTCAAATAATCAACATATTGAATACGAGGATATTTTTGAATCACTGAATAAAAACCATCATGACGTCCAATGGCAGGAGTTGTTCTTGGGCCAAATCCGATTTCTATTACTCGTCCATGCCCGTTGAGGAGAATATTGGCATATTCGCCTGCATGCTGGCCTACCACAAAGTTATTTGCCCCGACAAAGGCCGTATATTGGTTCGAAAAAACGTGACGATCGACTACCAGCACGGGGATTCCTTTTTGATAAGCTTTGGAAATAGCAGGCTCTAGAAACTTACTATCGTTGGGCGATACAATGAGTAAATCCACAGGGAGGTTGATAAGCTCTTCAATTTGAGCGTATTGTGTTTGGTTATTCCATTTGGAGTCTTTCAAAATCATACTCAGCTCAGGGTAAAAACTGAGTTCTCTGTTCATGCCTTCGACCATTTCTTGACGCCAACGGTCGTCCATTCCACATTGTGAAAAACCGATACGAAAATGCTGTTTCTCGTTCGATTGGCAGGCACTACAAATCAAGAGAATCAGGACAAAAAGCCAGCAATGGGAAGAAGTATATTTTTTCATATTGATGAAGAAATGCGTTATCCCTAAATGACAAAAAGATAAACAATGTTTGGAAAAACACAGCTTATCTTTTTGAGAAAGGGTCAGGTTGAGATGCTTGGAGCTTTAGTTCAGATATTTAAGTTACCAAGTTTTTTTCAAAGCCCAGATTTTCAAAGTTTTTACTTTTACTCCTGCTTCGGTGGATTGAATACTAAATTGGTTAAAGTTTTCGCTTGGGAAGAAAATATCAGTCATGACAGTTTTGCCATTGTCTGCAAATAGTTCGGCCGAAGCCACGTCAACAAACAAATGTAGTTTAACCATTTTGTTTTCGGTAAAACGAGGAGCAATATCTATTTTCTCAAAAAATTCTTTCGAAAAACTATGGTCACCAGCTTGGCTTCTATCGCTGAAAAATTGATTAGACTCACTATCGTATCCTATGCTATATTTTTCTCCTTTGGTGTTTGAAAAAACTAATGACACTTTTCCAGAACGAGGTTTTTCAAATTCTATTTCTAGTTCTGATAAAGTCGGTTTGAAACCCAACTTTGGTGTCCACGATTCGGAGGTTAATGTTTTTGCTTGTGATAAAACAAAGCTTTTTTGAGGAACTCTCAAGGCTTGTAATTCCTTGACAGGCTCAGAAATTAAGCGGTATCCTTGGGTAGTTTTTTGTAATGACAATACACGTGGGAGTGTAGCCGCACTACGCCAAGCTTCTGTTGGCACATTTTGGGCATATTGCCAGTTGCTCATCCAGCCAATCAATATTCTACGACCATCTTTTTGTGGTACATCCGACCAAGTTACACCTGCGTAGTTGTCACGACCATAGTCCATCCACAAACCTTGATTATTTTGAATATAAGGTTTAATAGAATCATCAAGAATAAAGTTTTTCCCGTCAAAATCTCCTAAAAAATACTGTGTGCCCGAACCGCCGTTTGGAGCGCCAGGGTTGATATTGATGATAAGCACCCATTTTTTACCTTCAGGAGTTGGCAATTGGAAAAAGTCTGGGCATTCCCACACACCACCATGATTGCCCCATTCTTTGCCAAAGCTACAAGCCAATTTCCAGTCTTTTAAGTTTTTTGATGTCCATATCTCAGCGTGGTCTTGTACAGCCAATGTTACCAACCATTGCTGATGTTGCTCGTCCCAAGTTACTTTTGGGTCTCTAAAATCACGAATTCCAGGGTTTTTGATGACTGGATTTTGAGCATATTTTATCCAAGTACGTCCGTTATCGTTGCTGTAGGCTATTCCTTGTGTTTGAAAATCTATGGCGCCTGCTTTTTCACCAGCCATATTATGGTAGGTAAACATCGCAACCAACGGAGGCTTGTTGTTTTTACCCAAACCACTCGTATTTTTCCAGTCCACTATCGCACTTCCTGAAAATATATAACCCAAAGAATCGGGATATAAACCAATAGGAAGATTTTTCCAATGAGTCAGATTTTTACTGATGGCATGCCCCCAGTGCATAGGTCCCCATACATTTTTATCAGGATAGTGCTGATAAAACAAATGATATTCGCCTTGATAATAAACCATACCGTTGGGGTCGTTCATCCAACCTTTGGGTGGTGAAAAATGGTATTGAAGACGATGAGGCTCATCATATTTGGCATCAGGAACAGCTTGCTGCGCCTCGGCTGACAAAATTGGAAGTATGCCTAATGATAAATATGTGACGATAGCTTTTGCAGACATAGTTTTGTTAGAAATATGGAATTTGAATGTTTGATTATCCAAAACTACTATGACCTTTTTTATCCTTCTTTTGTAAAATGTACAGATACCTTTAAAAATGTTACATTTTTGTAATTATCTGATATATAGTTGATTAGTATTTCGTGTAGAAGTGGAAATATCAAAAATGTTACATGACTATCAAAATCGTTACAGATCTGGGTCTCCAAGTCAACTAAACACCTTTTTGAGTTGTGCGGTTTTTAGCTTCATCAGTAAGAGCGAAACTTTCTCGACGAGTAATTTTTTGACAAAAGCTACATCTCTAAATCGTAATGCACTCCAATCTTCATCAATGGCTACCATACGAACAGTTTCGAGGTTATGTGCTGCAACAGCAGCCCAGCCAGTATCTCGATTGAATTCACAGCGATATTTCTTAGATGTTCCCTTGGGATAGCAAAACCAAACGACAGCATCTTTACCCAACTTAGGAGCTATGGCATTGATGCTTTCTTCAATTTCTTGTAAAGTCATTACAAAACTGAGGACAAAATCGATGACTTCGGTATCTTCAACAGCGGTTATGATTTGAGCTTGTCCAATAATTTCATCCAATGCCTGCTCAAAGGATTCAGGTGCGCTGAGCACCAAAACCGTATTCTGACCTTTGTAATTAAGTTTTGAAAAAAGGCTTGCCATAATTGAGTATAAGTTATTTGTGTATTCGTTATTAGGATGTGCTACACTTTTGGTTAGTGAGACACTCGCCATGAATTACTTACGTTTTCTCTTATTACTGGTATCCTCTTCGTCCTCTTCTTCGTCCTCATCTTCTTCCTCGTCCTCTTCTTCGTCCTCATCTTCTTCATCGTCCTCCTCTTCATCACCTTCTATACTGTAGTCATAACCGTCTTCGTCACCATATTCGATGGCTAAATCTTCCAAATCAGACAGGAAATCCTCTTCATTTTCGGTATAAAGATAAAATTCGGTTAATTGTACATAAGTGCCATTGTCATCCTCATCAATTTCATATTCGAAGTAATAGTTTTCTTCTTCCTCGACATATTCATCTAATAGACTTTCCAAATCTTCAAGAAAAGCATCTGTATCTTCGGTATATACATAAAAGTCATTGATGACCAGATAATCTTCATCATAGAAATAAGAAGAGTCGTCTTCTACTTCTACGCCTTCGCTATAATCAAGGTTTTCTACAGACTTAATAATCCAGCTATCTTGACCATTGAACTCTTCGTTCATTACATAGTCGTAAGGAATATAGCAATAGCCTTTGTCGCCCCATTCAAGGCCCCACGAGTTTCGAACAATAAACACTTTATCAATATCCGAATATCCTACGCAGAGCATGGCATGCCAACCATGTTCTTCTCGAACATTATCGGATTTGCGAGGCATAGGAACGCGTCCTTTATTTTTGGAAGCCTCATCAAAAGAGTTAAAAGTATTGAGTGCAAAAGCTATAGGATAACCATCAGCCAAAGTTTCACGCCAAAGATTGAGATCAGTTTCGATAAATTCTGCATCCACAATTTTGAAATTACCGCCTTGGTCATAAGCCTCAGAACTTGGTTCATCGTTGACGTAGTCATACTCGTTTGGCCAAAGGTTTTCGGCACAAGCGCCATATTCTTTCAAACCTTGAATAGCATATTCCATGTACGAACCTTCATCTTTATCGTGATTATCACCAATATATCGAGCATTGAAATAGATAAATAAACGACTAACGTCCTCAGAGTCACCTAATTCTCTTTTGGCAAGATATTCATACGCACCCGCCAATGCATTGGCTACGCAACTGTTGCCGACTTGTTCCTCAATTGAGGTTAAATAGGGGCGTAAATCTACCTTTTGTGGTAAGGCTTTTTGACTTTTAGCAATTCTTCTTTTGGCATCGGCAGGGACTCTTCCTGCCAAATAACCACCAGTTCTTTTAGACATATGTTAGTTTGGGCTTTGGGCTTTTGGTAATTGGCTTTGAGCAATCGGTTTTCGGCAATGGGCAAGTTCCTAGTTCAAGACTTAGTCTTGGACTTACTTTTTAACCAGTTTAAAACTGTATTATTAAAGTTTAGTGAAGAAGTCTAAACACCTGAATGTCTCTTACTCGTTTTGTCCAGTAACAAGAAATTCAGTACGCCACTTGTTGTATATTGCTCCTAAATTATTTTTGTCAACTTAATTATGACTGATTTTGAAGTTGGGGTATTACTCACATCGGCAACACTGTCGATAGGCACGAGTACATTGGCTTCAGGAAAATAAGTTGCAACATTTTGGCGTGGAATATTGTAAGTAACCACAATGAATTTTTCTGCCAGACGATGCACGCCTCCATGATAGTTGTGTAAATCTACTAAGTCATATTGTTGTAAACCAGCCGAAGCAATATCTTCTTGATTCATCAATATCACCCGTCTTTCGTTAAAAATACCTCTGTAACGGTCGTCCAAGCCATAAACGGTCGTATTGAACTGGTCGTGAGTACGAATCGTCATCATCAGGTATTCATCAGTTGCTAACTGGATTGTTTCGAGAGGACAAATTTTGAATAAGGCTTTTTGTTCGGTATTCGTAAAAATGCCTTTTCGTGGTCCATTGGGTAAATAAAACCCTCCATCTTGGCGAACTCTTTCATTATAATCTTCAAAACCTGCAATCGTTTTTTCGATTAAATTCCTGATAGAATCATAGTGATGTGTCAACGAAAGCCAGTCTAATTGAGTACGCTTTCCAAGGGTACGTTGTGCTATTTCGGCGATAATTTTGGGTTCACTCCAAACCGTTGAGGCAGGAGGGGTAAGATTTCCTTTCGACATTTGAACTACCCCCATCGAGTTTTCGGTAGTTACAAACTGGGCTCCACCAGCCTGACGGTCTTCGTCAGTACGTCCCAAGGCAGGCAAGATAATAGCGGTTTTACCATGAATTAAATGACTACGATTGAGTTTGGTCGAAACCTGTACAGTAAGGGTGCAGTTACGTAAGGCCTGTGCCGTAAACTCAGTATCAGGTGTAGCAGAAAGGAAATTACCTCCCATGCCTATAAATACCTTGCCACTGGATGCTTGCATGGCTTTTATGGCTGCTACTACATCGTGACCATGTTTTTGAGGCGGCGTAAAGCCAAAATTTTCTTCTATTTTTGTAAAAAAGCTTTTGATGGTCTTTCAAAAATCCCCATCGTGCGATCGCCTTGTACGTTGGAATGCCCTCGTACAGGACAAGTGCCAGCGCCTTGCTTGCCGATACTGCCTTTGAGTAACAACAAATTGACTAACTCCTGAATGGTTACTACTGAGTTTTTGTGTTGGGTTAGTCCCATTGCCCAGCAGGCAATAATACGTTGAGAATTTGCTAATAAATCTGCTACTTCTTCTATTTGTTCAAGACTTATGCCACATTCTTTGACTAAATCTTCGAGTTTGTATTGACTCAAATCTGCCAAGAATTCTTCGAATCCAAGGGTATTGTTTTTAATAAAATCATGGTCAAATACATTACCGATGGTAGCTTCTTTTTTGACCAATAACAACAATAAAGCTTTGATGAGCGCAATATCCGAATTGATTTTTATCTGTAAATAGTGGTCGCTCAATTTGGTGCCACTACCAAGCATATCGCTCAAATGCTGAGGGTGCTTGAAAGCCAGTAAACCAGCCTCAATCAAAGGATTGACAGATACGATTTTAGCACCATTTTTCTTGGCTTCTTCCAATGCTGTGAGCATTCGAGGATGATTTGTGCCAGGGTTTTGCCCCAAAATCATAATCACTTGAGCATGATTAAAATCTTCGAGGGTTACCGAGCCTTTACCCAAACCTAACTGCTCACCTAATGCCGAACCACTCGATTCGTGGCACATATTGGAACAATCGGGAAGGTTGTTAGTGCCTAACTGTCGAGCAAATAACTGATACAAAAACGCCGCCTCGTTGGAGGTTCTGCCAGAAGTATAAAAGATGGCATCGTCGGGTGTAGGTAATGCGTTGAGATGTTCAGCAATTAGGTCGAGCGCCTCATCCCATTCGATTTTATGGTAATGAGTTTCTCCTTCTCGAACAATCATAGGATGCGTCAAACGTCCTTGTTGCCCGAGCCAATAATCAGATTTTTCGGAAAGTTCTTGAATGCTATATCTTTGAAAAAATACGGGGCCAGTCTTTAGTGTCGTTGCCTCTTCGGCTATGGCTTTGGCGCCATTTTCACAATATTCTGCAACAGATGAACGCTCGCCGTCGGGGTCAGGCCAAGCACAAGAAGGACAATCTACGCCACCCTTTTGATTGAGTGTCAATAATATCTTCGTGCCTCTAGCTACGTTCATTGCACCAAAAACATGTTTGATTGCATTACTTACCGCCTTAAAACCAGCCGCCACATGAGCAGGTTCAGTTTGCTGTAATCCTGTCAAATCCTGTGGAGGTTGTGCAGAAGGTTGTTGATCTATTGTATTCATAGTAATGGCAAATTGTTAAGGATTTTGGAATATCTAAGATGACGTTATCAGTATATTGGTTATCAGTGTATCTGTTAGTAGTTATTTGAAAATGCTCGTAATTAGAATAATACTTTCAAATAAAGTCGTACTTGGATATTCGTGGTATATGTATTTCTAATACTACATTTTTAGATTACTATAGGATAAGTATTTTGTACAGAAACAATATGGACAAACAGTAGAAATGTAATACTTTTGCCCACTGCCCACTGCCCACTGCCCACTGCTATTGTACTCTATATTCATGCGAATAAACATTAAACTTTCCTTTTCGTAAAAATGCAATCAAAGTAATGCCAAATTGTTGTGCCAACTCTACCGCTAAACTTGATGGCGCGCCTACTGCAACTATAATAGGAAATTGTGCCATAATACTTTTTTGAATCATCTCATAGCTGACCCGACTGCTAAGCACAAGGATTGGGGCAATAGCTTGTTTTTCTAATCCTAATTTAGCACCGATTACCTTATCTAAAGCATTGTGTCGACCTATATCTTCACGGAGTAAAACCAATTCGCCAGTATTTTCATAAATAGCTACCGCATGGGCGCCTCCTGTGTAAGAAAAAAGTGTTTGATTTTGGGTGAGTTTTGCCTCTATTTCCCATAAAAATGTGGGAGAAATATGATATTCCCAATTGTTGAGAGTAAGACACTGTTGTTGTTCGAGCGATTCAATTTGTGCTTTCCCACAAATCCCACAGCTCGAAGATGCCATAAAATTACGCTCATATAGGGTTTGACTCAAATCTAAATCAGGGCTTAATTCTACTCTAACAATATTTTCATGTTCTTCTTGTCGTTGTAATTCAGTGCAGTAACGAATAGATTGGACTTGCGAAAGATGTTGAATAATCCCTTCTGAATACAGAAATCCTAACGTTAGTTCAAAGTCATGCCCTGGGGTTCGCATCGTAACACTGAGGTTTTTCTGTAATCGTTGATGAATAGCTCCATACCCAATTCTAATGGCTAATGGTTCTTCAATGATTACTAAATCATCCATCTCTTTTTCGGGAGTTTGACTACTATATTTTATCACCTGAACAGGCTTTACTCTTGGCTGCATACTTTAGTTGGTTGATAAATCGACGCTTAAAAATAAAGAAATACAAAGTGTTTTCCCATTTTGAATAATATTCTTAAATTGATACAATTAAGTAGGAAAACGTTATTAGTTAACAGTATAGTGGTTATTTGAAGATATTCATAATCAAAAGGTTATAGTCGAATTTTGTCTGAGATATACTATTAATTAAATCTCTCCTTTTACTTAAGTAATCATGCAGAATAAGATTTAATTTATGTGTTTTAGGGAACAGGCAACAGGCACAAGGCACATAGTGTTAAAATACTTTTTAATAACCACAGTCATGCTCTTTTTACAAAGCCCACCGCCGAAACCCGTTATCTGAAAGCCTAAGCACAATCTTAAATTTTATTTTGCCCACTAACTTAAAAAGTTAGTAAACAGGTACAAAGTAGCAAATGTGTTAGCTATAAAGACTTTACAAATAAAGTATTCATCGCAATTTTGTGTCTTTGACATCAAACCATTATTTAACAAAACTCTTCAGATTATGAACAAACAACGTATTCTTATGGGTATTGCTGTATTGGCAGTAGCTATTCAATTTATTCGTCCTACCAAAAATCAGTCTGAAGGCGTAAGTGCCAATGATATTACGAAGCATTACGATGTACCCGCAGACGTACAAAAAGCCTTAAAAGTATCGTGTTATGATTGTCATTCCAACAATACCACCTATCCTTGGTATAGCAATATTCAACCAGTAGGTTGGTGGCTTAATCATCATGTAGAGGAAGGAAAAGATGAATTGAACTTCTCAGAGTTTGCGAGCTATCCAAAGAAAAAGGCTGCACATAAATTAGAAGAGGTAGCCGAAGCCGTAACCGACCACTGGATGCCCCTCGACTCATATACTTGGATTCATAAAGATGCAATTTTGTCAGATCAAGACTCCAAAGCCATCGCTACTTGGGCAAAAGCCTTACAGGATAGTTTAGCCAAATAAAAGTTACTTGTTATATGTGTATCAGTTATTAGAACTTGTTTTGAATAATGACTTTTCTATTAATAGATAAATTTTACCATCAGTAAAACAGATTTTTGCTGGAACGTCATGTCCTTGTTCGAGATAAGTAACATAAAAGATTAAGTTAATAATCCTTTGTGCGATTTGATTGTATGTGTTTAATTCTGACTACAATCTAAAAGCTGATATACTATTAACGAATAACTGATACACAATTAACAAATAACTCAAATTATATCCCATATCCCCTCAACTCATTTCTCACTTCCATTCGCCAGCGTTCTTGGTCAATCATGTTGATGGAGTGATTGGTTTCGGCATCATATTTTTTCTGAAGTTTATTCATGAGTCGATACATATCAATAAAGAGTAGTTGAATTTCGCTGTCATAATCTTCCACCGAAGTAATTTGTCGTGCCTTTTCTTTAAATTTCTCAATGATGGTTTTCGTAATATCAAAATGCAACTGCTCATGGTCTAATGCTGATTCGCTATTACCAGCATGGGCATTCCAAGAAGAGGATTTGAGGACATAGGCCTTAAATTGTAAATTGGCAGTAAGGACTCCTTTACTAAATTTTACATCGCCAATATATTCAAAGTTTGAAAAAACCTGAGCCGAATACGACGTAAAAACGGGAGGTTTTCCATGAAAATCACTCCATCGTAGTGGTCTTGAAGGACTCCAAAATAGGGTATCGCCTTTGTCGGGGTTATCGATGCGATAATCAGGGAGAATATTTATTACAAGAGACCTTGCAAGGATTGGATTTTTGTCATAGTTTACAGACATCCATTGATTCAGATGCTCGGCACCTCTTCTGAATAATCTCTCAAGCATTTTTGATAATTATCATACTCGCCAAATGAGCGTTTGAAAAGCGTTTTACTTTTGAAGCTAGTAAATACAACATCCGTTCCTGCTCTAGTAAAAGAAAAAGCCAGCTCGATACTACATTCGCCATGAATCATATTATCCTTAATTTTCTCCTGTATATCCAGATTTTTGATATGAATCGTAATGGCATAGTCAAGCGTGTCTCGACGTACAGGATTATGGAAAAAACTACGACCGTACTTGCTTAACGAAATACTTGGCTTGAGCTGTAATAACGTATTATCAGCCCCGAAGGCATGACCAATTCGAGAAGCGTTGTTTCGAATATCTGATACTTTTTCGATATAGAAGTACGTAGGCGTAAGAGGAGGTTCGCTTGTTTGTAAGTGAACAAATTTTACGAGATTTTGTCCCAAATGACAAAATGGCGACACAAAACACATCATAAAAAAGAAGAGATGTTTCATCGTAATTTTTTTTAAGTAACAAGAAAGCGTAAACGAATACTATTACAACGGTGAATATTGAATATATCCTTTTGATTACAAGTTCATTCTAGTAACAGATTTAAGGTTAACTAATAACTTTCTTAAGTAATCGTGGAGAATAGGATTTGAGTTATGTGTTTAGGCACTAAGCAAAGAGCTTTAACCTGTTTTTTTAATAATCACAGTCATGCTTTTTCCCAAATCTCACCGCCGAAAGCCGTCACCTGAAAGCTAAAAGATTAATTTTTTTTGCCCACTAACTTATACTTACATTAAGATAAATAAAAATTAGGAGGAATAATTCAAATTGGTTATATTCAATAAAAAATATAAACTATTGACTAAGACTATGGGAAATTCACATCATTCACAAGAAGTAGAAAACGATTTGTCAACATTCGAACTCATTGCGTTGTTCGTTGTTTTTTGCGTAATTTTAATTTGGTTAGGTGATACCTTCACCGCTACAGTTGGAATTATATTGGAAGGACTTGTATTTGCTGTTGCTTATAATTCGAAGAATAATCAGATTGATTGACAGATGTGATAAATTTAAAGAGGAATACACGATTATTTAACCAAAATAAAAAGGGAATAAAGCATTGCTTTATTCCCTTTTTATTTTGAAAACCTTTGCTGATATTACTCTACAAGCATATTGTGATACACGTTTTGAACATCATCATCTTCTTCTAATTTATCGATAAGCTTTTCAATATCAGCAGCTTGTTCTTCTGTGAGCTTTTTGAAATCAGTAGGAATACGTTCAAAGTCTGCACCTTGGATTTCGTAACCTTGCTCTTCTAAGTATTTTTGAATAGCACCAAAAGCAGTAAAGCCACCATAAATATTGATTTGGTTAGCTTCTGTATCTAAGAAAAGCTCCTCTGCACCAAAGTCAATAAGTTCTAACTCTAGTTCTTCGATGTCGGTAGTGCCATTATTAGCAATTTTGAAAATACACTTACGGTCAAAAATAAAGTCAAGCATGCCCGATGTACCTACGCTACCACCGCATTTGGTAAAGTAACTACGAACGTTGGCAATACTACGGTTAGTGTTATCGGTAGTACATTCTACTAAGACTGCTACACCGTGTAGTCCGTATCCTTCATATACAATCTCTTTGTAATCCTCTTGGTCTTTCGAAGTGGCACGTTTGATTGCGTTTTCGATATTGACTTTTGGCATGTTTACCGCTCTAGCATTTTGCATGATAGCACGCAAACGAGAGTTAGAGGTAGGGTCAGGACCGCCTGATTTTACAGCGATTGTAATATCTTTACCGATTTTGGTAAAAGTTTTGGCCATTTGGCCCCATCTTTTAAACTTTCTGGCTTTACGGAATTCAAAGGCTCTTCCCATTTTATTTGGTCATTTGAAATTGATGTGGGTCTAGAAAAATACAATTTTCAGACTTTTTCGTATGTTCAGTAATTTATGTATCAAGAAATTAGGTCATGGTTTTATTCCCAAAAATAAAGCAGACCTAAAGGGTGATTTTTTGCGAATGCAAAGGTACAAAAGTAGTTGGGAATTTCAGAATGGAATAAAATGATTTTAGTAATCTAGTTCATCTGTTCTATGCTTGGAGTCATTTTTTGAACAATTTTAAATTGTCAAAAAATAAAAAAGGTAACTAAGCTATGCCTAGTTACCTTACTATCTATTTCAGCGCTTGAAGATCAAGTAGGTGTTGGAAAACTAAAAGCTGTCAGCTCAAAGCCTATAGCCCTAAGCCCCAATACTACCAACCATCATCAGCTTTTGGTTTTACATTTGCACTTGATTTTTTCACTACTGGAGGTTTTGGCGCAGCAGGAGCACCACCAGCACTTGGTGCAGCAGCTGTACCTCTTACGGTAGCGTCCAAATCGGTACGGCTAAATACACGGCTTACAATTTTCCAATTGTCACCAAACTTCAACATACTCAATAAATCTACATATTTGAAGTCACCAAAGCGCAATTCTACTGTGGCTACCGCTGATACGCCAATATATGAGTAAGAAATCAATTTGGTAGAGCCTCCTCTACCTTGAATACCACCAGCAGGAGTTGTAGCAACAAATTTGCGTACCGAAAGATCTTGTAATGCTCCTGTATTGGTGTTGATGCTACGAAGCATCGCTGTAGGGTGGAACGCACGGTTAAGTCGAGCGGTATCACCTTGCATCACTCCATCAAGGTAATTGTTGACACAGGCTTTAATGCCTTCATCTTCCGATTGCGCTTGCACTTTGATTTGAAATCCTACCAGCATTAATAAGCCGAGAAGTAATGATTTAATCTTCATGATGTTGGAAAAATTTGATTATTGAAGCTTTTGGGAAATCAGTAGCGAAAAGAATGCCACGAATGCCTAGGGCTGTAAAGATATGTAATTTTTAAAGTTTTGTACACTTTATGCGATTAAACTTTACTATAAACGTATAGTTAATCCAAATAGTGTACAAGGAGAGAATAAGCTTTCTGGATTTATAGACCAACAAAATGCTGGGAGTCTTTGTCTCTTTGTCGGTTTTCTGCTAAATTACTGATAGTCCTGTCTTAATCCTCTATTTATGATACTTCGTAAAAGCATTTCTTTCTTACTTTTATTGCTCGTAATTACCTCAGCAGTAAAAGCGCAAGACCTACCTATTATCAAAGAAATACACTTAAGTCCTGACCTCGATAGGTCGGGTAAAGCCGTAGGTTTACATGTAAATTATTCGGTGCAATATAATATCGATAAGAGTCACGATTTAAAGTTACTATTCAATTCGCTACAACCTTATTTGGATAGATCAACCGATGTCGTAACTCGACTTTCCGTCATAGATACCCAAGGAGCTGTAAGTTATCGAGCCTATCCCGACACCAATATCAATGATTTAAGTCTGCAAGTTTGGAAAGGAAATCGACCAGTAAAGGGAAAAAATATCAAGATTGATTACCATATACCAGTAGCCGTATCTATTCCCAAACGCCGAGGACCACATATTGATTTACAAGCCACAGGAGGGGGATTAGCGGGGGATTTTACGAGCTTTTTATTATATCCCGAAATGCTTAACTCCGTTGACTTATCCTTAAAATGGTATTTGCCCAAAGGCTTTATGGCGGTTACTTCAAAAGGTGAAAATGATTGTCAAATCAAAGCTGATTTAAGTGAATTGATGTTTTGTCAGTTTATTGTTGGAAAAATGTTTGCCTATCCAGAAGGACGCCGAGGCAAAGGATTTAGTTTGTATGCTTTGGGTAGAAAATCAGATGAAATGAATCAAGCTGCTGTTTGGGTCGAAAAAGTATATGCTCATTTGCGTAACCGACTAAATGGAAAGGCTGAAAACCCTTTTCGAATTTTCATCCGCTCTTACGAAGGTGGACCTCTCGCCAGTGGTGTCGCTGTAATGGGGGGATACACCTTGTATTTACCTCCCTCCGAAGATGCCACCTCCGCCGATATACACTCCTTGATTGCTCATGAAACGGTACACGCTTTTGTTGGAAGTCTTCATGCTCAAGAAGGTGAAGATGATTGGTATAGCGAGGGTATTGCAGATTATTTATGTATGGTATTACCACTGGAAGCAGGCTTATACACACCAGCAGAATTTGGTAAACTTATCAATGAAGAGGCAGCGCTTTACTACACCAATGCGATTCGTGAGGTTTCAGAAAAGGATATTCCTAGTGTAAAGTGGTCGGGGCGAAATGCGTGGTCGATTGGGTATTCGAGAGGGGCGATGTATTTTGCTAACCTCGAAGCCAAATTAAAGCGTATACATAGTCAGGTGACAGTTGTGGCTTTAATCAATCAAATAACCCAACAAGCTCAGGCGGGTGAATATGTTACAAAGCATACATGGGAAAAGCTCTTAGCCACCTCAGTTGGACAGTGGGCAGTAGAGGATTGGAAGGCTATGCTTAGTGGAAAGTTAATTGTCCCAGAACCTGATATTTATGAAGGATATACTGTAAAAAAAATCACAACTGGGGTATTTGATTTGGGCTTTGCCAAACCTATGAAAGTGCAAAAAGGAGAATTTGTTAAAGGACTAGATCCCAATTCTGCAGCTGCCAAAGCTGGTTTGCAAGAAGGAGACGAAATATTGACTTCTATCAATATCAACAAAACTTATACAAGCTATTCAAATACGCTTTCGATTCCTGTTTTGAGAAAAGGGAAAAAATATACCATTACTTTTCAGCCAAGAAAAGGAAGTTTTGAGGCATACGAGTTTGTGAAAAAGAAATGAGTAATGTGGGGATTTAGGACTGCAAGTAGGATTTATAACTATTGCAGATTTGGGATTTCTGATTTCGGAAGTGTTAAAAATTAAATTTTACTTCCGAAATCCCAAATCCGATATCCGAGATGATTAAATTCATCACTCAAAACTACTCATGTCCGCCTTCGACTTCTTCTTGTATGGATTCTCCTTTCATGAAATACCAAGCTTTATCGGGATATAGAATAGACTGAGCAACCTTCACACGCGCCAAAGCATGATTGGCTACGTTTTGAAGAATTATAATGGAAGAATTATCTTTTGGGTTGTGGAGGTAGTAATTTTTGAAACCATGCCACCAACCTGTATGAAAAGTTAGCCACGAACCATCGTCCATCAATTGCAAACGCCAGCCATAGCCATAGTTTTTATTAATCAAGTTTTTGAAATGATGCGCTGGCGCAAATGCTTCCTGCAAAGTACTTTGTTTTACGAGCTTTTCACTATTCAAGGCCATATCCCATTTAAACATATCGTCGACCGTTGAGTAGATTCCTTTGTCACCTACAGCACCGTCTAGGTGGTCGAACGGAATTTGCCAGTAACCACCTCTTCTTGGGGTATGTCCTAGCGCTGCGTTGGCCACTAATGCTGTTTTGGTAGGATCATAAATAAAGGTTTTGGACATTCCCGCAGGCGCAAAAAGATACTTTTGTGCATATTCTCTGAATGACATTTTTGAAAGCTTTTCAACAATATAAGCTAGCAAAACATAATTAGAGTTATTGTAGTTGAATCGAGCATTGGGTAAATAGTTGATGCCAGGTTTGTACTTGGCAAATAGGTTTACAATTTGCTCGTTCGACATAGGTTCTTTTTTATTCACCACTTTGTCGAGGGCGTAGGCATAATTAGGAATACCAGAACAATGCGTCAGTAAACTGCGTATCGTAATGCTAGGGTCGTAGGGAAAACTTGGGATATATTTGTAAACTGGGTCGTTATAATTGATCAAACCTTTTTCGTGCAGTTGCATGATAGCAACCGACGTAAACTGCTTAGATACCGAAGCTAATTGAAATAGCGTCTCGGTGGTGTTTGTATCTTTCGTAGAGAAGTTTTTGTAGCCAAAAGCTCCTTTGTAGATAATTTTTCCGTATTGAGATACTAAAACAACACCATTGAATTTGGCTTTCTTTTGGAGGTTTCTGAAAAATGTATCTAGCTTGGCTGCTTTTCGAGAAGCAACAGTCGCATCAAAAAGTTTGGCGATACTGTCGTTTCGTGATGAGGTACTATTGGTGGTTGTATCTCCCCATTGGTTGGGTTGATGTGAACAGGCAACTAGGCCCAAAATGATTAATAAGGTAAAATAAAAAAACTGCTTCGTAATCTGCGTCACAACTCTGAAAATTAAGGATGTCTTATATAATGTTGTTTAGTGGGGAAGAGATTTCTTGAAAAATGCGATTTTTTGGCGGTTCAATCTCATTTTTAAAACTTCTAAGAGCATTTTTTAAAAGTTTTACCCAAAACTCTACTGCAATTTACATTACTAAGGAATGTTTTTCAATATTTCTTCAGAAAAAACTAAGTTAAAAAAAGTTATAAAGTAATCGTGCAAAATAAGATTCAAGTTATGTGTTTAGGTACAAGGCAAAGAGTATTGAATTGTTTTTTAGTAACGATAGATATATTTTACCGAATGCCCATAACTGAAAGCCGTAAGCTAAAGAAAAAAAGGTTTTAACAACACCTGTTAAAACCCTTTTCAAAATTACTATTTATTAATAGCTCAATCCATATTGCTTCAAGACTTCATCTGGAACGCCATCCCATTGGTTAGGGCGGTTACCTTCGTAGCCAATGTCTTTAATACCCATTTCGCTTGAGAAAAAGCCCGTTGCTGTTAAGTTTCTCATTAAAGAAAAAAACGAAACACCTTGAGAAAACTCAGGTTTAGACTTTTCAGGATAGGCAATGTCATCCACTATTGCAATACGTTGTTGTGGCGTAATGCTCACAAAATCTTTACTGAAACGCTTGAGTGATTGCGAGTCTAACCAACGTAAGCCACCTCTCAAAGGCGTCTTGAATTCATTGGGTCTATCTTTAGCAATAAATTCGATAAAAGCTGGTACACCTGCTTGAGAAGCACTTCCTGATTTGTCATCGGCTGGAATGATAATATCTACCAAAATGGTGATAGTTTTCATTTCATGCTCATTGAAGAACTTCTCAGCCATCAATTTGGCATCACGGATGGCCTCGTCTTTGGTACGACCGCCCGGGATTTTGATGTCGTCCGATTTGGCAGATGCTGCTTTTGCGCCTTTTTTAATGGGCTTTTGTTGTTCGAGCAACTCAGCGGCTTTTACTTCTGGACTAAGCACTGCCATTCCCAACGAAGTAAAACCAATATTTTTAAGATAATCTCTTCTTTTCATCTGAATAAAAGGTTTGAATAAGTAAATAACAGTTGGTTTAATTTGTTGTAAATCAATTGTTTGTATTGATTTTGATTGATTGGTGAGATGAAATGCTGATAAATAAAATTTACACTCACAATTCACAACTCATAATTCAGCACTGCTACCCACTCATGTCCTATAGATTTTTCTTTTTCACTTCATTGATAATGTATTCCGAAGTACGCATCGAAAGCGCCATGATGGTCCAAGTGGCATTTTTGTCACCCTGCGAAACAAATGGTGCAGCATCAGCAACAAAAAGGTTTTTCACGTCATGTGCTTGGCAATGCTTGTTCAATACCGACTTGTTAGGGTCGTTACCCATACGAGCAGTACCCACTTCGTGAATGATTTTTCCTGGGTCTTCCAAACCGTAGTTTCTGTCGGCGCCTGGTTTTGCTCCCAAAGCGATACCTCCTAATTCATGGATAATTTGCTCGAAAGTATCTTGCATGTGCTTAGCTTGCTTGATTTCTTGATCACTCCATTTGTAGTGAAAACGAAGCACAGGAATACCATATTTATCAACCACATTCGGGTCAATTTCACAATAATTACTTTCCAAAGGAATAGGCTCACCACGACCTGCCATACCTACATAGGCACCATAGAAACGACGATAATCGTCTTTCAACGATGCTCCATAACCACCCGCAGCTTTAGTAATACCTTCGCGAGTAGGGAAGCGACCGTTGATACCTTCGATACCCCAACCGAAGCCATAAGCTGGCATACCCATACCGCCCCAATATTCGATGTGATACCCACGTGCGAAATCGAGTTTTTTGTTGTCACCCCACCAAGGTGTGTACACGTGCATACCGCCAACACCGTCTTCGTTGTAACGTTTTCTGTCAAACAAAGTAGGAATAATAGCAGAGCGAGATGCCCCTGTTGAGTCGTTGATATAACGACCTACAATACCACTAGAGTTGGCTAAACCTTGTGGGAAACGAGCTGATTTTGAGTTGAGTAACAAACGAGCCGTTTCACCTGCCGATGCAGCCAAGATAACAATCTTACCCCTAACTGTATGCTCTTGCATATCTAGCGTACTTACGTATGATACACCAGTAGCCAAACCTGTAGCTGGGTCGGTCAATACCTCACGAGCCATAGCGTAGGTAATCATGGTTAAATTACCCGTTTTGAGCGCTGGCTTAATCAATACCGAGGAACTTGAGAAATCGGCATACGCTTGACAAGAACGTCCGCATTGGTTACAGTAAAAACACTGTCCACGTTCGTTATTGATAGGTTTCGTCAAAATTGAAAGGCGCGAAGGGATGGTTGGAATACCCAAGCGTTTGTTACTTTTTTGTAACATCAACTCGTGCAGACGTTGCTTAGGAGGAGGTAAGAAAATACCATCTGGCTCATTTCTCAAACCTTCAACAGAACCGAAAATACCCACTAAGCGGTCTAGTCTGTCGTAATAAGGCTTCACATCGTCATAACCAATAGGCCAGTCGTCGCCCAATCCGTCGATACTTTTTCTACGGAAGTCATCTGGTCCAAAACGAAGAGAGATACGTCCCCAGTGGTTGGTACGACCACCCACCATTCTCGAACGGAACCAGTCGAATTTTGTTCCTGCTGCACGCGTGTAAGGCTCTCCTTCGATTTCCCAGCCACCATAAGCAGCATCAAAATCACCAAAAGGACGGGTGGTTCCTGCACCACGGCGCGGAGATTCATACGGCCATTTGAGTTGAGTAATGTTTTTAGGATCGGCAGGGTCGAAGGGCTGACCTGCTTCCAAAACGCAGACTTTTGCTCCTGCTTTGGTAAGTTCGTGTGCAGCCATACCACCACCAGCACCTGAACCAACAATCACCACGTCGAATACGGTGTTGTTTTCTTTGATTTGAAAATCAAACATAGTTTTTATAGCTTTTTAGGTAATTATTTCGCTTTGTGATAATCCTTTACTTGATTATCAAATTAAATGTTTTCAAAAATTGGATGAAATCTAACCCGAAGGTTAAAGGTTTAAGCGTATAAAATTATGATAGGGGAAATTCTCTTTCAAGCGCTGAGGCAGTTTATACGAAGAATTGGCTCAATTCTATACGGTCTGTTCATACTTTTTAAAGACAATTTTATCATTCTAATTTTCAATTGCAAAATACGACATTTTATAAAAATTTCTATCCCATATTGTCATATTCCTTTAATTCAATGATTTGTGATTTAGTAATTAGAAATGCTTCTGTCTTCGCCTTAGACGCAAAATATTGCGTCTCTACTGGAAAAACATTCACTCAATAAACAACTAACTCATCCACAATCAGCCATGCCTTGGCACCAGCGCCGTATTCGCCTACTGGAATCGTACCTTTATTGATACCGATAACCTTGACAAATCGGGCGGTTTTGTTTGGTACTTTGACCGAAACCGTATTGATGGCATTTTCTGGAAAATCTTTTACACTACCTACTTTTTCATAAGCTTTACCATCCTCCGAAATCCAAAACGAAAGTTCTGTAGGTTCCCACATACGTTGCCAGTGATATTTGAGAACACTGATGCCTATTTCTTTAACACTTTGACTTTTACTTAAATCAACCACTACTTCTAAATCTTCACCCTTAAAACCGAGCCACTGACCAGTATTATAACGATGAGTACCGATAATTCCATTGCTCAAAGCATATTGATCTACAGGTATATAAGGAGCTTGAGGGGTATTTTTGAAAGTAATATTTTTACCCGTTGCCAAATTGACATTCACCCATTGTTCCCAAACCTGTCCATACGCCCCATTTTTATCAAATAATTGTGCTTTGATAAGGGTAGGTTTAACAATAGAAAGCCCGTCTTTCCAAATATTAGACTGCGTATTGGGCTGACTACCATCTTCGGTAAAACGAATAGTGGCATTTGGTAAAGAACTTGTCAGATAGATAGACTCCGAACCGTTGGTATTGGTTTGAAAGCGAGCCTGAATTTCTTCATATCTCGTAAAATAATGTACATTTTGCTGTTGCAATACTTTTTCCTGAATCCTTAACCTTTTGAGAAAATCAGTATAATCTTTCAGTACTTTTGGTGACCAAGCTGTTTCGGCAATCGCCAAAGCCCTTGGAAAAAGCATATATTCGGCTTGTGCCTCAGATACCAAATATTCCGACCAAGTATTTCCTTGAATTCCTTTGATATAAGTTTGTTCTGTTGGATTCAATATGGCTGGAATAGGCTCGTAACGATATACCTTTTCAAGAGGCGTAAACCCCGCCGTCGCAATTGGTTCGGATGTTTGTAAAGACTGATAATAATCCAAATAATAATGACTTTCTGGACACATTACGACATCATGATGCTGTTGGGCTGCTGCAATACCGCCAGCTTCGCCTTGCCAACTCATTACCGTAGCTTTTGGACTTAAGCCTCCTTCTAAAATTTCGTCCCAGCCAATTAGGTTTTTACCTTTTGCATTCAGGTATTTTTCCATTTTTGGATAAAATAACTTTGTAATTCATGCTCATCTTTTAGATGATTTTCCTGCATGCGTTTTTGACATTTTGGACAAGTTTTCCAACGCACTTTCGGACATTCATCGCCACCGATATGCACGTATTTACTTGGGAACAGGGGCAAGATTTCATCTAAAACATTTTGCAAAAAAGTAAACGTACTATCATTTCCTGCACAAAAAACATCATCGAAAACACCCCAAAAAGTGGCAGTTTGATAGGGGCCTCCAGAACAACCCAATTGCGGATAGGCTGCTAAAGCCGCCCGTGCATGACCGGGCATCTCAATTTCTGGAATAACCGTAATATGACGTTTTTGGGCAAAAGCTACGATTTCTTTTACTTCTTCTTGGGTATAAAAACCACCATAAGGCTTGCCATCGAAGCGATGAGGAGAGTCTTTTTTATGCCCAATAATGGTTTCGTTTCTATAGGCGGCTACACTTTGTAATTTGGGATAGCGCTTGATTTCAATGCGCCAACCTTGATCTTCGGTAAGGTGCCAGTGAAAGGTGTTGAATTTGTAAAGCGCCAATAAATCAATGTATTTTTTGAGAAATGTAACTGAGAAAATACGTCGTCCAACGTCTAGGTGCATACCTCTGTAACCAAATCTTGGATAGTCTTTGATTTGGACAAAAGGAAGATTGCTTTGTAGGTGAATGAGTTGTAAAAGCGTTTGCGTGCCATAAAAAACACCCGCAGCATCATGGCCTATTAGTTTGATACCTGTTGCGCTGATAGAAAGAGAATAACCTTCTTTTTGTACTACATGATTGCTGTCTATTGCTAGAGAAATGCCCTTTATTACATTAGGAGTGCTATTTTTTATACTTACAGAACTCGGGCGGATTCGTTGTATTCCTAATCGAAGTAACTGTGCAGTTTCTTGCAAAGCAGAGTTTTGCAAAGAGATGGTAACATTTTTTTCTAACCTAAAATAACCCTTCGAAATTTGCATTTCAACAGGTTTGGGAATGATAGAAATAGTATTTTGGGCAGAAGTTTTTCCCAAAAATAAAAAAGCCAAGACAATAGAAAGAAGCGTTTTGGAGCACATAGTAGTGATGTGTCAATATGGTTGACGAGGTTGTTGTATGAAAAAAAAGTGCAAGGGTAAAGCCCCTTGCACCTGCTATTTCCAAGCATTTCTTAAAAATCTTAACCAGTTACCGTGCATAACCTTCTCGATATCTTCTTGAGAATAGCCTCTTTTAAGAAGCATATCTGGGATTTTTTGAAGGTCGGCGATGGTTTCCAAATCATAAGGACTTTGCTCTTTTCCAAAAGCCCCATCCAAATCAGAACCAATACCAATATGGTTGGCATTTCCAGCGATTTGACAAATATGGTCGAGGTGATCGAGCATTACTTCCAGATTACAATTCATGTTTTCTGGCGTAGATATACCTCTCACCCAATTAGGTACCATCATCCACGCGTCCAACGCACCACCTATTACAGCACCACGATTGATGAGTTCCTTGATTTGTTCGTCGCTAAATTGGCGATTATGATTTACCAAGCTACGGCAAAGGTTATGGCTTGCCCAAATATTTCCATGAAAATGGTCTAATGCTTCCCAAAAGCTATCATCGCATAAGTGTGTAGCATCGAGAATAATATTGAGTCGTTCCATTTCTTTGAGTAAATCGCGCCCCTGAGGTCCTAATCCACCCGTAGCATCTGTACCATTCGCATAACGCCCAGGGCCATAATGAGCTGGTCCGATGGCTCTTAAGCCGTATTCGTAGGCTTTGGCTACATGCTCAACCGTTACGATAGAGTCAGCACCTTCCAAACTTAGGATATAGCCAATTGGCTTCTGTTCGTTTGGAATCGTGGTATCCGACCAAAGGGCAAGGTGTTTTTCTAGGCTAGCCAAATCGTTGATTTGTACCATTTCGCCACAAGCTTCCATAGCTTGATACCAAGCCACTTGACCTTGAGTTTGTGCCCACGCTTGTTCGGGCGATGCCCAGCCTGGGAGTGGGTTGTTGGGCGCAACATATCGTGCGATTTGTGTAGCAACAACCAAACCTACATTTCCTTTGCGTAATTCAGGAAATGCGACAGTACCTTTAGCACGATCGGGCTTATCGGAAAGACCTTTTTCTCTTTCACGAATTTCAAATACAGTATTTCTTAAATCTCGATTCCATTCCATAGCATTCATGCTAAGGTCGAGATGGGCATCTATAGTGAACATGGGAGTTTAAGGCTAAAGGGGTATCGGCTTTCGGAAATCGGCTATCGGCGTTACCTAAGTTGTTGTAGGAAAATAGCCGAAGGCTGAAACCTGAAAGCCTAAAGCATTATTTTTCTATCTCTTGCAATAATTTTCCAGTACTTATTGGTAATAAATTGGTTTTCTGCTAGATAGGCTCTTTCGTAAAGAGCTACCGTTGGACATACATGGATTGGTACGCCATATAAAACTTTACCAATCGGAAAGTCTTGTATATCTGACACTTCCAACACTAAATGCTCTTCACTTTGCCCGATAAATTGCGCATCGGGAGCATTCAGAAAATGTACTCTTCGGCTCAAGTCGTTTTCGGCAGCGACAGATTTGTGTCCTAAATCAATACAAATTCGGTTGGTACTCGGATGAGAAATAACTCGACTCAAGACCAAGGCAGCAGGTTCGAAAGCTTGTTCTGGAAAAGCATCCTTATAGCCTTTATCCCAAAGAGGAAAAGTGCCTGGGCTACATTCTACCTGTGGATTTTGAGCATGAATCGGAAAAGTTGGAGAGCCTCCCGCTACAACTTGAAACGTTTGTCCTTTTTCGGAAAAGGTTGACACTAAATCAAAGACAGGAATAAAAGCTTTGTGGCAATTTTCAGTTCTCAATGCTAAATCTTGATCTCGAATATGTCCGTCGTAGGCATGAAGTCCTTTCACCGAAATACCGTTTAATTCAAGCAGTGCATTGATAAGTTCTTCAGCTTTTTGTGGTAAGATACCAGTTCTGTTCATTCCGACGTTGAGGTCGATATAAACATCTATCGTTATCTTATGTTGCGTCGCCGCTGTGGCGATGGCTTGTGCAACTGACAAGTCATCGACCAAGCAGGAAAATTGGGTAGTAGTATAAGTTTGAATTAGGGTTATAAAACGTTGCAACTTCGTAGCCACAGGCTGATACGCCAGCAACACATCAGGTGCTTGACTCATGGCAAGCATTTCGGCTTCGGCAATGGTAGCACATTTGAATTTAGTAATTCCTTTAGCTAACATCAATGCCGTAACTTCCTGACATTTATGTGTTTTGATATGTGGACGAAGTCGATTAACCTCTGGTAGCATGGTTACCAAGGTTTCGATATTTTGAGTGATACGCGATGGATACCACACCAAAGCGGGGGTATCCAAGGTATCTAAATCTTGTAAGTTGTACCAAGCAGTTTTATCCATGGTGGATTTTTGATTTTTGATTTCGGATATATTGCTCTGTAAGATTAAAGGAAGTGTAACCCAATTTTTGAATCATATTTTACAAAAAATTAAGTAGCCTTTTATATTTCCGAAATCAGAAATCCCCAATCAGCAATTGTTTGAAATCTTTCGAACACTACACTTCGCTCATTCATAATTCACCAATTATTCGCTTTCTAACTCAAACAAGGCCTCGATTTCGACAGGAATATTGTCTGGCAATGAACCAAAACCTACTGCACTGCGCACACCAATACCATTTTCTTCGCCCCAAACTTGCGCAAACAACTCACTGCAACCATTGATAATGTATGGATGTCTTTCGAAAGTATCTACACAATTGACCATACCCAACACTTTGATTACTCGCTTCACACGGTCGAGACTTCCTAAATGTGTTTGGATGGTTGATAAAATAGTCAAACCCACTTGACGAGCAGCCAATTTGCCTTCTTCCATGTCTAACTCACGACCAATGCGTCCAATAATAAGACTTTTGTCATCCTGCACAGGCCCATGACCCGAAACATATAAGTATTTACCGTCGATAAGGTATGGTTTGTACACGCCCAATGGTAGTGGGGCAGGAGGTAATGAAAGTCCTAATTTTGCAAATGCCTCTGAAGGGGTTAATTGTTCTACCAACTGTTCCATAAAATAGTTTTTATTGAAAATGTAATATTAATTAAATGTAAAATTCAAAATTGAGTGTAAGTAAATAAGGTTTTTGAGAAAAAACAAGGTTATTAAAGAGTTAAATGTCAAGCCTCTATTTGGCTCCGTCCAAAGTTGATTGTGTTACTTTGGTATGAGTTAATTTTCTAAACTTCGCATTTTCGATTTTGAGAACCACCGCATTGGGCCATTGATTATTGGTATAAAAACGTTGTCCATTCACCGCACTTACCACCAATCCAATAGATGTTGGCGCAACATAAGTGCTAGCATCGAAGCCATCTTTGTATTCAACCAATTCGCTTTTATAGCCTAGAATCGAAACTTTAGTTTGAGCGTTGCCTTCAAGGTGGGTCAATACCAAGTTTTTGCGAGTGCCATATTTCCAATCTTGCCAGTTAGCTCTTCTTACGATAGCATAGATATACTTTTCGTCATTTGACTGTGTGTACCAAACATTATCTTCACGCACAATTGGTAAAGGTTTTACGGCGTAAATAGCCTCTGAGTTGGCAAAATTCCAAAGGGCTACTTCTTGCAACAAGGCTTCTTGTTCTATCTGAATTTCACCATCTTGTTTTGGTCCGATGTTCAACAAAAAGTTTCCTCCTTTAGCACGCATTTCAACCAACATATTGATGATTTCTGCACCAGATTTATGTGGGTCATTTGTAGGCTTATATTGCCAGTCAGTCCCCATAGTATAGCAAGCCTCCCACGGGCGAGGAAGGGGTTCGTCGGGCGTATTTTGCTCTGGAGTATTCATCAAATCACGTGTAATGACCAATTCAGGATTGAGTGTCCAAGCATATTCTCTCAAACCATCACCTGGACCATCGATAAATAGAATGTCGATTTTGCCATATTTGGTCAACAATTCCTTCAGTTGTTCCTTGTCGTAAGCCATCAAACTAGGGTTTTTGGCAGGAAAATGCTGTGGCAATTGCAAGCGACCAATAGGAATATTGTTTTTATGAAAAAAGTAAAAATCTTCAGGGGAGAAATACAGACCAATAGCGATACCTTCCTTACGAAAAGCCTCGATGAGTTCTTTGGTAATGTCTCTTTTCAGAGGCGTATTCATCACATTGAAAGGCGTAGTTTTGGTATCGAACATACAAAAACCAGAATGGTGTTTTGCGGTAAATACCACATATTTCATGCCCGCCAATTTGGCCATTTTAGCCCAATCTTCAGGTTTGAATTTGTAGGGGTTAAAGTATTTAGGAAGCTCATTGATGTACTTTTCGACATATTCGGTGGATGCCCCAGCCAAAGAGTGGCTAATCACTGCGCCGAGTGTAACGTCTACATTCCAGTGGATAAACATGCCAAAGCCAAGGTCTTGAAACCAATTGACTCTGTCAGGATGATTGGTAACTTGTTGTTTTTGAGCCTTTCCAATTGGTGAAAAACTCAATACGAGTAAAAAAATAACTAATAACTTTTTCATAATATGTGCTTTAAAAATCTTCTCTATAAGTAATAAGAAGTTATTGGTTAATAGTATATCTGTTATAGGGTTGTACTTATAATCTGAAGAGGTAAATCCCTAGTTCAAGACTTTGCCTTAGACTTATTTTTTTAAGTAATAAGAAAGATTATATTAATAATATATCTGCGGTACATAGTGATAGTATCCTTCTAATTATGAGTTTATTCAGATAACTGATATACTGTTAACTAATAACATCCTTGTACTTACAGTTTATCAACTGAAACAAACACTAGTCCGAGACTAAGTCTCGAACTAGGAAAAACCTATAAAAATGAGTTAATGATAAGTACACCAATGAGCCCCACAACCGCTACAAGCGTTTCCATCATCGACCACGAGCGAATGGTATCTTTTATACTAAGGTTAAAATATTCTTTGAACATCCAAAAACCAGGGTCGTTTACATGCGAAAACATTAAACTACCTACACCAATGGATAATACCATTAAGTTAGGGTCAACCTGTAATGATTCTATCATGGGTGCCATAATACCTGCGGTAGTTAGGCCAGCTACTGTAGCAGAGCCTAGGCACACACGAATAAAAGCGGAAATCAACCAGCCAAGAATCAAAGGGTGAATATTTATGTTTTTGAGTAGTGAAGCCATAACATCGCTCACACCACTTTCCATAAAAACTTGTTTGAGCGCTCCTGCTCCAGCGATGATTAAGAGTACCATTGCTACATCTTTTACCGCTTCAGAATAAGTATTCATCGTATTGGATAGCGCCTGACTTGTCAGTCCTCCCAAAGTAGCAGTTGCTACCAAAACAGCTAAGAGCATTACCATAGCAGGGTCACCAATCAGTTTACAGACTGGTATCAATGCCGAATCACTTGGTAAAATACTAGTAAGAATAGTGGTTCCTGCCATCATAAAAACAGGAAATAATGCCGTAAAAAAGCTCAGAAAGGTACTAGGTAAAATTTGATTGGGTTCGGAAGTAGTTGCAAAACTCAAGTTGGGACTTGAGGAAATATTTTTTAGGGTTAGAGCATAAAGCGGGCCAGCAATAATAATGGTCGGAATCGCAATAATGATTCCGTACAGTAAAGTTTGCCCCATGTCTGCATGAAACTGCGCTACCAAAGCAGCAGGCGAGGGGTGAGGAGGTAAGAAACCATGTGCCACCGACAAGGATGCCAGCATGGGTAAGCCAATATACACAGCAGGCAATTTGTATTGATACACCACCGAAAAAATCAAAGGAATCATCAGTACAAAACCTACATTATAAAATAAGGGTATTCCGATAATAAAACCTGTACAAACTAAGCCCCATTGAATGTATTTTTCGCCAAAAAGTCCCATCATGACGGAGGCAATACGTTGTGCCGCGCCACTTTGAGCCACCAATTTGCCTAGCATAGCTCCTAAGGCAATGACCCCGACTAACGAGCCCAACATGTCGCCTATTCCTTTTTGAATAGATTTACTGATGAGTTCGAGAGGCATTCCCATACTGATACCAGCTACCAAGGAGGTAATCAAAAAAGCCAAAAATGGATTGAACTTAGCAACGGTAATCAGTAACACCAATAGTCCAATACAAACAATTACAAGCAATAAAATCATAGGAGTTAAAGCAAATTGCTTTCGGGTGTCGGCTGTGGGCTTAAGGCAAAAAGTATTGTTTAAAGTTATGCTCTATTCAATACAATTTTAATAATTTTTCTCCTGTAAGAATGTTGATAATTAAATGAGTAGCTTTTCTTTTGGCTATACAATTAATTAAACCATCCTATATTTTACCCTAAGCCCAAAGCTGATACCCGAAAGCCAAAATTTATTTTTAATTTTTATCCCACCAAATACGAGTTGTCAGCGTATTAGCACCTTGACGAGAGATAGCCTCTTTGAGGTTTGGTCCGTTGAGGTTTTCTTCAACAATTGGATATATCAATCGTCTTGGGATTGTACCATTGGTCAAGTTACCCGTAATGTTCACTGGCGTTAATTTAGGATAACCAGTTCTTCTCCAGTTAGAATATACCTCTACTTCATCTGGGAATAAAGATACCCACATTTGTGAGTGAATTTGTTCCATCTGCGCATCGAAACTTGCAGGGAAAGTATGAGTTGCCAAATAGGCATTGATTTTAGCAGTAGAAATAGCCGCTGCATCACCATAGATAGCCATGTTGCGCATCGAAGCAGATATACCACTTTGGTAGTAACTCGCTGCGTCGCCAGATGCCCAACCTCTAATAATAGCTTCTGCCATCAAGAAATTCATTTCGGCATTACTAATTACCACCATTGGCGCATCCAATTTCAACACGGTGTTGATATTTGGCTCAGAATAAGTGATAAAATCAGCAGGTTTTTGTAACAAGCCATTTGGCATACCTTTTTGCACGGTAGCAGTAGTATCTTGTTTCTTGTCTACCCAAACAACCGAAATTGAACTCAAACGAGGGTCTTTATTAGCTTTCAAGAAAGAAATAAAAGTATTTGAAAACTTACCACCTTCAGTATTATTGTTACCATCTGCCACAGCATAGTTGTTGCCACGCATAGCCAATGAAACAGGGTTTTTGTTGATGTCTTGACCGTTAGCAATGTACTGTACTTTTGCCAAATCTTTATCATCCAATATGATGCCTCCAGCGATGGCTTTTTGTGCCCAAGTCTTAGCTGTTGCAGCGTCCACTTTTGTCATACGCATCGACAAACGAAGCATTAATGAATACGCAAACTTTTTCCATTTCGTCACATCTCCGCCATACACAATGTCAGCACTTGCGTAGGATGATTTAGTGGCGTCCAAACTCGTTGCAGCTTGCTCCAATTCTTTCAACATATCCAAGTAAACACTTTGTTGGGTGTCATATTTGGGTGTGAATTTTGAAGAAGTATAACCTTGTCCAGCATCCGAATATGGAATATCGCCATATAAATCTGTAATGCGGTGGAAAGTATAAGCACGCCAAATACGAGCAATCGCATAAAGGTTTACTTGCGCAGGATCATTTTTAACAGCATTGATAACTGTCTGAACTTCGTTTACGCTTAATGGGTAAGCGTTGTTGAAGAAATCATACGGGTAAGTGCCTTGTGAGAAAAAATATTTATCTCCAATACCTGGCACATCTTTGTATGTCGAAAAATGTTGAATCGAACCTCCCGCTGCAAACTCATACGTACTAGCACAGCTATTGTTGAGCGCATCGTATTGTGCCTTGCTAAACATGTAAGATGGCACAATGATGGGAGAGGTATCTGGGTTGATATTGAGTTCTTCAAAACCGTTGTCGCACGAACTGAAAAGTGCAACACCAGCCATAAAAAGAAGGGTTTTGAATGTATGTCTCTTTTTCATAAGTCTCAGGTAATACGCTATTGAGCGGACTCTTTAGCACAAGTTTTTGAATTTATCCTAGTTGAAAATGCTACAGTTTGGGGTTTACTGAAAAAGGAAAAAGGGATTTGAAAAATGAGTTTTCTTACAGAATAAGATATAATTGATTATTGAAAATTTATATTCACAACTCACAATTCCTCATTCAGCACTCTCTCTGAATTAGTGGGCGAAAAGATTCGCCCCTAAAAACACATCCCGATTTTTCATCAGTTCATCACATCCTAGAATTTCACTGTTAAGTTGATACCATAGCTACGTGCTCTTGGCAAACCAAATGCCTCGAAACCCTGTGCATTACTGTTTGTGTAACTTGATTCTGGGTCAAAGTTTTCAGTCTTTTTGTACAACACAAATAAGTTACGTGCTACAAAAGAGATAGACGCCGACTGAATCTTAGCAAAGCCTAGGTATTTCGCTGGAATTTTATATCCTAAAACGATTTGACGTAACTTGATAAAGCTTCCATCGTACACAAATAGGTCTGAGTAGTTTTTCAAGTTGTCGTAGTAAAGACGTAGCTGAGATACTGGTACTGTACGAGTGTAAGAATCGCCGTTGGCAGTTACACCGTTCAAAACCAAACCATTGTCACGACCAGGTAATGTACTTTTTTGTAATCCAAAACGAACAGCATATACGTTCATTACCGAGAATACATCGTTACCGAATTTACCGTCTAGCAAGATATCCAAGTTCCAGTTTTTGTATGTAAATGAATTGCTAAAACCTGTTGTCAATGGCGCTACACCTTGTCCAATCTCTTTGATTGGTCCTTTTACTGGATAACCTGTAGAAGTATCATAAACGATATTGCCTTTTGAGTCAGTAACCATCGTATAACCTTTGATGATACCATAAGGACGACCAGCATCAGTATTCACAAAAGCCCAAGAACCTACCGAAGTGGCTAATTGGATGGTATTTACACCTTCTGTTAATTGAACTACTCTGTTTTTGTTGTAAGCCAAGTTGAAGCTTGTATTCCAGCTAAAGTTTTTCGTTTTCACCAAAGAACCCGTCAACAATAATTCGATACCTGAGTTGTCTACTTGCCCTACGTTTACATAAGTATTTTGGTAACCACTTGTTCCAGAAATAGCTGTTTTAACAATATCGTTAGTCGTACGACGCAGATAGTAAGTCAAATCTACCCCTAAGCGGTTATTGAATAATTTGGTATCAAGACCTGCTTCCCAAGTAGTAGAAGTAAATGGCTTCAAGCTTGGGTTGTTAAGAAGATACTCGCCATTTGTCATCGTGATTTGTTGCAATGGCTGTCCGCTACTTGTTACCATGCTATAACTCTGGTTCAAAGTATATGGATCTGGCACACCACCACCTACTTGTGCCCAAGATGCTCTCAATTTAGCATAGTTGACAAAAGAAGGCATTTCTGTAGCTTGTGACAATACAAAGCTGGTTCCGACTGCTGGATAAAGAATTGTATTGTTTTTGATACCCAAAGTAGAGAACCAATCCTGACGAGCTGAGGCATTTAAAAATAAGACACCTTTGTAATCAAGGTCTAATGAACCAAATACCGAGTTGGTCGCCAAACGTTGCGTTACTGGACGAGTCGTCGCTGTAGTCAGGTTGGTAAAGCTGTAAAAGTTCGGAATAATGAATTGTGTACCGTTAGTGTAAATTTCTGAACGTTCAAAAGAGCGTTGGTTACCGCCCAACATTGCATTCATATGAACTGGTCCCAAATCTGTATTGTAGTTCACCGTCAACATAGAGTTGTTTTCTGTAACTGTCGATTTGATACCTTGATATTCACCTGCTGCGTTTGTAGTATAAACTGTTCCAGTAGGGATAATACCTGTAAAGTCATAGCTATAGAAGTCGCGGCTGATATTACCTTTTACAAAAAGGTTTTTCAAAATATCGTACTTCAAACCAAACTGCCCAATAAAACGGTTTTTGGTATCATCATTTCTAAATTTATTAACAACAAAGTAAGAATTCGAAGCATAAGGAGTTTCGTTCCATTGAACCTCGCGACCTGTTGCGTCATAGCCTGGGTCCATCCAGCGAATGTCTACTGTATTGGCAATCATGTAGTTTGCCCAGTTAGGGTTACCCGGAGCATCACCAGCACTCGGACGATTGTGCGCTTTTTCTAAGTTGTATTGTGCCAAAGCCTCCATCGAAATACGTTCGCTTAATTTAGCATTGATGCTTAAGTTTGCGACTTTACGATTGAAAGTAGAATTTGGCAATACACTCTTATTATTGATGTCTGCTACCGATGCTCTAAAGTTCAAGGCTTCTGTACCACCACTAAATGAAATGGTATTACTCAAAGTTGAACCAGTGCGATAAAAGTTCTTAATATTGTTTTGTTGTGGAGAATAAGGATGTTCTTTTCCGTCAAAAGCAATATAAGGCTGTCCGTCCATTTTGGCACCCCACGAACGACGTCCCCAGCTTACAGCTTGCGCTTGTGAAGTTGGTTTCACGCCACCGTCTCCTTGACCGTACATATATTGCCAGTCAGTAAAGTCAACAACATCGTCGATGGTAGCAGTAGCGTTGTATTCTACACCAATACCTTTGCGTACGGTACCTTTTTTCGTAGTAATCAAAATAACACCATTGGCAGCACGTGAACCATACAAGGCTGCTGCTGTACCACCTTTCAAGACTGAGATACTTTCAATATCGTCAGGGTTGATACCACCAATACCATCACCACGGTCAACGTTGTGTCCACTACCACCTGTAGTTGGGCTACCCCCAGGCGTACTGTTGTCGATAGGCATACCGTTGATTACATACAAAGGTTGGTTATCGCCTGATAATGAACCATTACCACGAATCACCACTCTACTTGAACCACCTGCACCTGTTGCCAAACTTGTTGCATTTACCCCAGCGATTTTACCAGAAAGAGCATTGGCTAAGTTGGTTTCACGAGCTTGTGTAAACTCACTACCACTTACTTCTGTTACCGAGTAAGCAAGGGCTTTTTTGTCTTTTTTCACACCCAAGGCAGTCACCACCACTTCTTGAATGTTTTGAACACTTTCTTTTAGGGTAACAGACACCGTCGTTTGACTAGCAGAAAGTACCACAGTTTGTGGCTCATAGCCAACCATCGAGACCACCAAAGTGATACTTGTTATGTTATCAGGAACTCCTAATTTGAATTTCCCTGAGGCATCAGTTGAAGTACCAATTTTGGGGTTTCCTTTTACAAAAACAGAAGCTCCAATAATTGGGCTACCATCTTTGGCAGAGGTAATAATACCTGACACAGGAAGTGTGCCAAGCATGTTGAAAGTAATATTGCTCTTATGAGCCAGACGGAGCTCTGCAAGCTCAGTTGCATAACCTTGAAAGGTCATGCTTCCTAGCACAGATAACCACAGCAACCTTTGTGAGCGAGGTAATAGTCGAGTTTTCATCATAGCTTGTTTAGTTGGAGATTTGGGTTTTGCAAAATTTGCAAGCTTTATTTCGCTATTTCTGTACAAACTTAGCATAAATTTTAAATAATGTTGCATTTGTTGCAATTAAATTCTGCAAATTTTTCAAATAATGAGTATTTATTCTCAATTTTTGCAAATTTTAAATACTTTGTGCCTACTGAAAAGGATATATAACCTTAGTCTTTTTGCTATATTTGCAAACGATAACCAACAACCTTCCTTGAATATGTCAGTTAACCTCCTCAAAAAAGAGCGAAAAGATTTGATCCTAAAAGAAATCAATGTGCATACCCGTGTAACCTTTGCGGAGTTAGTAGATGTATTGAATGTTTCGGAGGATACCATTCGAAGAGATTTGAATGAGTTGGCCGAGGAGGGGGAGATTATTAAAATTCGGGGTGGAGCAATGTCAAAAGCCTATCATTATTCTTCTCAAGTAAAGGAAACCTATGCGCACAACTCCAAACAGGAGATTGCTAGAAAAGCGTTGGGATTATTGAAAGAAGGAATGCTGGTGCTAGTAGGAGGGGGAACCACCATCAGAGAGTTGGTCAAACTCATTCCTGATACGCTTCGTATTACTTTTATGACAGTAAATCCCTTGACCGCAGTAGAGCTGCTGGACAAGCCCAACGTTGATATTATTATGGTGGGCGGTCAATTGTCCCGTTATAGTCAGATGGCAGTAGGAGGTGAGGTCCATCAGCGCTTATCCGAAATGCGTGCAGATTTATGTATTATGGGGAGCAATGCCATTGACACACAAGGAGGATTTACTGACTCAGACTGGGAGACTGTGTTGGTAAAAAAGGCTATGATTAAGGCCTCCAAAAAAGTTGCGGTATTATCGATTGCCGAAAAGCTCGATTCTGTTATGAAGATGAAAATTGCAGATTTATCAGAAATCAATTACTTGGTAACCGACCTCGACCCCAACGATGCCAAATTAGGACCCTACCAAAATAAAGGAGCAACGCTTTTGTAAGAAAGCATCAAAAAAAATGGACATTCCAATTTTAGTGATTGAGCGATTATTTTAATTTGAATTTCATTTGAAGAGACACAATGCTGAAATACAACATCAAAAAAGTGGTACGAAAAATTATTTTCGACCACTTTTTTGATGTTACTATGCTAGATATGACTTGGCTTGAGACGCAATCATTGCGTCTCTACTGCGAGAATACAAATGTTAAAATAATCACTCATTCGCACAATCCCTCAATTAGGGATGATTGCATAAAAAACTACACGTTCTCCACCTTAGATTCAATTTTCTCTTTGACCTGTTTCAAATTTTCTAACAAATGTTCACGCATTTGCACAAACTGCATAATTTCGGTGTGATTCTCCGAGTATTTTAAGTTTGGAAAAAACAGTGATGGAAAAAGGATAAACTCATGTACTTGTGATTCGGGCTTCTTTCCTTGTTTTTTTACTGCAAGAGTAATTTTGGGAGCACTAAAATCACGATGTTGACTCGAAGAATCGATATGGATAGATTCGATGTGTTCGAATGGAATTTCTTTGGTAGAGGTTACCGACGTCCCAACGGTATGAATATGATATAACTTTTGGTCTGAAAGCGCTACATAAACGGCTCTTTTCTTCTTGAAAATACCATTGATACTGTCTTGTAAGTTTTGCAAACCACTTAATTGAGGGTATTGAACCGAAACTAACGCATGAATGGGAGCACTAATAGAGTTACTAATGTGTGAAAACGAATCTAATACCTGAAATCTTTTAGCCATGTGAATACGTATGATTTATTAGGGTTGATTGTAAACGAAGTAAGTAATGCCCAAATGTTTGTGAATAGATGATTCCTTTAAGAAGAATGAATACTATGACAACGGACAATGCTATTGATTTATGATAGTCAACTGAAAAATAAGCTTAAAATTACAACTAATGTGCCAAAATTTGTCTATCTGTTTAGAGAAAGAATTGTCTTAATTTTTATTCTAAAAAAATCAATAGAGCTCAACAATAACTATAATAATTTAACAGTTTTTAAGAATATATAATCAAAACAAATCTGTATCTTTACGACCAGCAACTATAAACTTCTTTAAAAAATCAGTAAAGACCAGTCAATTTTGCGTACCATGAAAGCTTTTCGTTTATTCAAATGGATGTTACCACTCATGCTATGGACCATAGCAGCAAGTGGCTATGCCCATGATGGAAAAACTAAAGTTAGCTATACCAAGGTAAGCAAAAGTGTTTCAAAGTTTAGTAAAAAAAGAACTTTTGGTCGTCATTTTGAAGTTGAAAACAATGTCTTACTTGATAATCAAGAAGAAAAAGATGAACGCTCGGAGCGCTCTCACGCATTAACTTCTGCTTCTGATTTATCAAGTATCGAGCGTGCAATTATTCAAACCTTGCAACGTTCGGATGTTCCATTTGTACCTCATTTATCCTTTTCGAAAAAACTATTTATCCTTCATTGTGTCTATTTAATTTGAGAATAGCACAAACTCACTCATTATATTTCCCTAAAAACTTTTTTTTAAATCAACATTAGCCCTTTGAGGTGCCAACAATGCAAGGATAAGTCCGTATAATCATTATACTGACAGATTGATTTTGCATTGGTCTAAAAAGCTTAGATTGCTTAGGTAATTAAGGCTTGATAGAGAAGTGTAACTTTGCTTAAGGTGTTGTAAAACAAGTATGTAATGTGGTATAAAACTGCATTAATTCTATACGTACGTTATTTTGCTGACATTCTACTCAAATTTATTACTTCTGTTCACTTCAATACTCTTTCCAGAAATCGGGCTGATTGTATGACGCTTTCGTTTTAGAGACCAGCGTTGTTTCTGAATCGATAAGCATAATAAGAAATAGTGCTAGTTAGGGTAGGTTTATATAATAATCTACCTTCTTGGTATAAATATCAAGAAAATGCTAACAAGATATAAGTGCTTTGCCAAATAATCGACAGTGTTAGTCCGTCGGATTTTACAAAAAATGCAAATCACTCAATATTCGTTGGTTTTGTACTATTGCTTAATGTGTATGCGGGGGCATGCACAAGGTTTTGTCCGTTTCATTTTAATCACTTGACTCAAAATTATGAAATCCTATTTGGTATGGATTTTCGGCTTGATGTGTAGTGCCAATGTGGCTTTGTCTCAAAGCCGTGATACATTGCGCTTAAACGTAGACGAGGCCGAACAGCAGTTTGTTAAAAACAACCTCACTTTGCTAGCTCAGAAGTACAATATCGAAGCTTCTAAAGCAGCAATCATTCAGGCGAAACTTTTGCCTAACCCTAATATCAACTACGAACAAGGGTTGAACACCATGAAGACTATCGCCAATGACGCGCCAATTGGGGCTTTTGGTGAAAGAACTTTGCAGATTCAACAGTTGATTCTATTGGCGGGAAAGCGCAACAAGCAAGTCAATGTTGCTAAAATCAATGCTGAAATCACAGATTATCAGTTTTTTGAAATCGTAAGAGGTTTGACGTATCAGCTACATGCTAGTTTTTATACAATCCATTATTTGCAAAAAACATTAGCCACATACGAACAAGAAATAGAAACACTTAACAAACTTTTGAGTGCTTATTCGGATCAAGTTGCCAGAGGTAATGTCCCTCAAAAAGAATTGATACGCTTACAGTCTTTCTTAGTGAGTCTCGAAACAGAACGTTCTAATATCATTTTGGAAATTACTGATAATCAAGCCGTACTCAAGGTACTTTTATCAGATACTTCTACCAAAACGGTACATCCAATCGTAGATGATAATGCTTTGGAACAAAAAAGCGCAGCAGGCTTACAGCTCAGTGAGTTGATTAATAGTGCCACTGATAATCGTTATGACCGTAAGATTCAAGAAGCAACAGTACGATTAGCTTCAGCAGACTTGGCTTTGCAAAAAGCAATGGCTACACCCGATTTGACCATTGGTTATAGCTATGACCGTGCAGGTAGTTACCTCAACAATTACCATGGCTTAACGATTGCAATGGATTTGCCAGTGTTTAATAAAAATCAAGGAAATATCAAGATCGCTGAAAATACGATTCAAGCCAACAAACAGAATTTAGCACAAACCGACGTACAAATTAACAATGACGTTTTGCAAGCTTTACTCAAAGCACAAGAAGCCGAACGTTTATATAAGACACTTGATAAAAACTATTTGCCAAGCTTTAATAAGTTGATTGATGGAGTAGTGCAAAACTACCAAAAGCGTAACATCACGTTACTGGAGTTTATGGACTTTTTGGAATCGTATAAAATAACCGTTACGCAAATCAATACGCTTCAAAACACAAGAATGCAGACATTCGAAAATCTCAATTTTGTAGTAGGCAAAAAAGTTCTTTAAGATTTAAACAGACATCACAATGAAAAAGCATATAAAGTATCTTTCAATTCTTGCAATCTCAACTTTGGCTACTGCTTGTAGCTCTTCTCAGGCTGATAACGAATCAAAGGCAGAAGATCAGCCTTTTGAACTATCGCAACGCCTAAAGCAAGAATTGAGCTTGGCACCAGCTACGCTAGAGCCTATTCAAACACAATTGCAGTTGACAGGCAAAGTAATGCCCTATGAAGATAAACAAGTAAAAGTATCTCCTTTAGTAGATGGCGTTATCGAAAAAATCCATGCCAATCTAGGTGATTTTGTTAATAAAGGACAAACACTTGCGGTAGTACACTCATCGGAGGTGGCAGATGTTGAAAACCAAACGGTAGGTGCAACCTCCGATTTGTTATCAGCTCAAAAGAATTTGCAAGTACAAAAGGATATGTACAAGGCGGGTTTGGCATCTGAAAAAGACGTGACTTTTGCTCAAAACGATGTGTTGAAAGCCCAAGGTTCATTGAAACGCGCTAAAGAAGTATCTAGTATTTATAGTGTAAAAAATGCGTTTTACACCCTAAAAGCGCCAATTTCAGGTTATGTAATCGAAAAAAATAATGCTATTTCTGATAAAATGTCCTTCCACGAAGGTGAAACGGGAGCATTTTTCACTATCGCAGACTTATCGCAGATTCAAGTGGTGGCAAATGTGTATGAAGCAGATATTGCCAAAGTACATGTGGGTTCTCAAGTACAAGTAAAATTGATTTCTTATCCAGATAAGGTTATCAAAGGGGTGGTAAACAAAATGAGTAACGCCCTAGATCCTGAAACACGTACCTTACAGGTTCGTATCAATATGCCAAATCCTGGCTTTTTGATGAAACCAGAAATGTTTGCGCAGGTAGACGTAAGTTATAGCTCGTCAGACAGAAGCATTGCGATTCCATCGTCGGCGGTCATTTTTGATCAAAACAAAAACTTTGTGATTGTTTATAAGGATGCTAAGCATTTGGAGGTAAGAGAAATCCAGATTGCAAAACAAAACTCTACGAAGACTTATGTGATTTCAGGGTTGAAAGAGGGTGAAAATGTAATGAACAAAAACCAATTGTTGGTGTACAACGCTTTGGTAAACTAATTCGCGAAGTAAAGAATAGTGTTTTTCGACTGAAAAGTACTACTCAACTTATGCTAAAATTGTTCAAAACAGTATTCTTATAAATCACTCATTCGGATGAAAAAGCTATTAGCGTTATCGCTCAAATATAAATTTGCAGTATTCTTTTTTACTGCTGTCGTAGTGATTGGAGGTATCTCAAGTTTTATCAATACCCCAATCGACGCCTTTCCTGATGTTACCAATACTCAGGTTACTATTATTACTCAATGGTCTGGACGTAGTGCCGAGGAGATTGAAAAGTTTGTAACCGCTCCGCTCGAAATCTCGATGAACGGGGTGCAAAAGAAAACCACTGTTCGTTCTACAACGCTATTTGGCTTGTCGGTTGTAGTGGTGATGTTCGACGATGGTGTAGACAATAACTTCGCTCGTATTCAGGTAAACAATGCCTTGATGGGCGTTGAACTTCCCGATGGCGTTGAGCCTGAAGTACAACCGCCTTATGGCCCAACAGGCGAAATCTTCCGCTATACCCTAGAAGGTAAAGGAATGACCTCTCGCCGTTTTAAAGAAATCCAAGACTGGGTAATTGACCGAAATTTGCGCTCAGTACCGGGTGTGGCAGATATTGTAAGTTTTGGTGGTGAAGTAAAAACGTATGAAATTAGTGTAAATCCAAATTTGCTTCAAGACTATAAAATTACACCCTTAGACGTATTTACGGCTGTTGAGAAAAGTAATATCAATGTTGGAGGTGATGTGATTACCAAAAACAATCAAGCCTACGTAGTTCGTGGTATTGGTTTATTGAAAAATATCCAAGACATTCAAAATATCTTGGTCGATAATATCAATGGTGTACCTGTTTATGTAAAAACTGTGGCAACCGTAACAGAGTCGGCTTTACCTCGTTTGGGACAAGTGGGAAGAGGTAATGATAATGATGCTGTTGAGGGCATCGTTGTAATGCGTAAAGGAGAAAACCCTTCAGAAGTAATTCAAAATCTGAATTTGAAAGTAGAGGAGTTAAACTCAAAAATTCTTCCAAATGGAGTAAAGATTAAAACGTTTTATAATCGCCAAACGCTCCTGAATTTTTGTATCGAAACCGTAACTCACAACCTTATCGAAGGGATTGTTTTGGTAACCCTAATCGTGTTGATTTTCTTGGCTGACTGGCGTGCATCCTTGATTGTATCGATGATTATTCCTTTGGCTTTGCTATTTGCTTTTTGCTGTCTGAAGCTTCTCGGAATGAATGTGAACCTACTTTCGTTAGGTGCCGTAGACTTCGGGATTATTATTGATGGTACTGTAGTGGTAGTCGAAGGTCTGATTGTAGTGTTAGCTCATCAAGCTGAGCATGTGGGTATGGAGCGCTTTAATAAATTGGCTAAAATGTCAATCATCAAGCGTACTGGTACAAGTATGGGTAAGGCGATTTTTACTTCAAAAATCATTATCCTGATTGCATTGTTGCCCATTTTCGCATTCCAAAAAGTAGAAGGTAAAATGTTTACCCCATTGGCATGGACATTAGGTTCGGCCTTGTTGGGTGCATTGATTTTTACTTTGACCTTGGTGCCAGTAATGGTGAGTATCTTGATGAATAAAAACGTAAGAGAGAAAAGTAATTTCTTAGTAGATGCTGTAATGAAGTACTCTATGAAGCTGTTTAGTTACTGTTTTTCTCACAAAAAATTTACTTTCATTACCACTGCTATTATTACTGTTGTTGGTTTTTGGACTTTGACAATTCATGGTACAGAATTCTTGCCACAGCTTAATGAGGGTTCTATCTATGTGCGTGCTACGATGCCACGTAGTATCAGTTTGGACGAATCTGTGCGCTATGCCAACGATATTCGTAAAGTATTTGAAGGCTTCCCCGAAGTTCGTCAGGTATTATCACAAGCTGGTCGCCCGAACGATGGTACTGACCCAACTGGTTTCTATAATGTCGAATTTCACGTAGATATTTACCCGCAAAAAGAATGGGCTAGTAAGCTAACCAAAGCGCAACTGATTGAGAAAATGGAAAACAAATTGAGCATTTTCCAAGGAGTTGTATTTGGTTTCTCACAACCAATTATGGATAACGTAGAAGAAGCGGTATCAGGGGTAAAAGGCTCTATTGCCGTAAAAATCTACGGTAACGATTTTGACTTTTTGGAAGGTGAAGCCGAAAAAGTAGAAAAGGTTTTGCGTCATGTAAAAGGTATCGAAGATTTGGGAATTATTCGTAACCTCGGTCAACCAGAATTGCATATTGAGCTCGACCAACAAAAAATGAACTTCTATGGTGTACAAACGGCCGATGCCGATGCCGTAGTAGCTATGGCGATTGGTGGTCAAACTGCCAGTCAACTGTACGAAGGCGAACGCAAATTTGATATTCGTGTGCGTTTCCAATCGGAGTTCCGTAAGTCAGAACAAGAAATTCGCAACTTGATGGTGCCTTCGATGAGCGGAACCAAAATACCTATTAAGCAAATTGCCGAAGTGAAAACGTTGACAGGCCCAAGCTTGATTTTCCGTGAAGACACCAAGCGTTTTATCGCCGTAAAATTCTCTGTTCGTGGTCGTGACATGGGTAGCACCATTGCCGAAGCACAACAGGAAGTGAAAAAAGTCATTCCTAACCTACCAAAAGGATATGACATGAAATGGAAAGGTGATTTCGAAAACCAGCAACGCGCTTCTAAACGTTTGGCACAAGTAGTTCCTATTTCGATGATTGCGATTTTCTTTATCCTATATGTAATGTTCGGAAGCTTGAGAGATGCAGGCTTGGTATTCTCCAACGTGCCATTTGCGATTATTGGTGGTTCGGTAGCCTTGCTAGTGACGCATACCAATTTCAGTATTTCGGCGGGTATTGGTTTTATCGCTCTATTCGGTATTTGTATCCAAAATGGGGTAATTATGATAGAAGTATTCAAGGAAAATCTCCATAAGAAAATGTCACTGCTCGACTCGATTACCGAAGGTGTAAAATCGAGGGTTCGTCCGGTAATGATGACCGCTATGATGGGTATTTTTGGGATGTTGCCTGCAGCCACTTCCTCAGGTATCGGTTCGGAATCTCAAAAACCATTAGCTATTGTAGTAATTGGTGGGATGATTGGCGCAACAATTTTGACGCTCTTTATTTTCCCATTATTCTACGAAAGAGTGTATAGAAATAAATAGAAGTGAGGAAAGGATACATTTTCCTAATTCTCCTAAAAATATAACAAGCAATTTAGCTTAAAGAGTAAATAATCTATTTGTCTGTTTAGAATCGCTGCCGGCAATGCTGGCAGTGATTTTTCTTTTTTACAAAACAATATTCCTTTAAAAACTCTAATTTTGTAAGCTTGAATAGGAAATGGCTGTATACCTCAGACTGTATTAGGACAATAAATCAGATAAAACATAGTGCAGTGCGTGCGTATCTACTTACAAGCTATTCTTGATTAGTAAATTATGAAACTTTGGGTATCCTAATACTCAATAGCATTCCCAAAATCTAGCAATTACATCAATACCATAATGGCAAGACCTTCTAAAAATACAGATACAGACCATAAACCCGCTAAAAAAGCAACCGAAACACCTCTTTCGAAACAATACAATCAAATTAAAGCCAAATATCCGGGAGCCTTATTGCTGTTTAGGGTAGGGGATTTTTATGAAACTTTTGGAGAGGATGCTGTAACAGCTTCCAAAATTTTAGGTATTGTTTTGACTCGTCGCAACAACGGGACTGCCGATGACCAATTGGCAGGATTTCCACACCACTCATTAGATACTTACTTGCCAAAGTTGGTGCGTGCGGGGCAACGTGTGGCTATTTGTGACCAATTAGAAGATCCTGCTTCTGCCAAAGGAATTGTAAAACGTGGTGTTACTGAACTAGTTACCCCAGGGGTGTCCTTCAACGACAATGTACTTGATGTAAAGCAAAATAACTATTTAGCTTCTATTTCTTTTGCAGGGTTTTCGAAAGATGTTATTGGTATTTCTTTCTTGGATGTATCAACAGGTGAGTTTTTGTGTTCACAAGGCAATTCGGCATATATCGAAAAACTTTTACAAAGTTTTATGCCTTCGGAGGTACTATATTGTAAAAAATACCGTCAGGAGTTTACACAACTCTTTGGTGATAAGTTCAACACTTTTGCTTTGGAAGAATGGGTGTTTACCTATGATTTCGCTTATCCTTTGTTGATTAATCATTTCAAAACCAATTCATTAAAAGGCTTTGGTGTTGAAACACTCAATGAAGGTATTATTGCCGCAGGTGTTATCCTCCATTATTTGGCCGAAACCGAGCACCGCGAAGTTGGACATATTGTACGTATCAACCGTTTGGAGGAAGACAAGTATGTGTGGCTCGATAAATTTACGATTCGTAACCTTGAGCTCGTTCATCCGCAGCAAGAAGGTGGTGTCCCTTTGATTAATATCATCGATCAAACCCATACACCAATGGGTGCACGCTTGTTGCGCAAGTGGTTGGTATTGCCTCTCAAAGAAAAATCCTTGATTCAGGAAAGATTAAATACCGTCGCATTTTTCAAAAAACACCTTGAGCTTAGAGAAACCTTACAACAGCATTTGAAGCAAATTGGCGATTTGGAACGTTTGATTTCGAAAGTGGCGGTGCGTCGTATCAATCCTCGCGAGATGTTGCAATTGAAAAAAGCCTTAGCGCATATCGACCCTATTAAAGGACATATCCAAGAAGCGCTTTTGGATTTTGGTAACGACTTAGGCGCTGACGTTCTCAGACGCTATTCTGACCAACTGAATCCTTGCCATTTTTTACTAGAAAAAATCCAGAAGGAGCTCCGTGACGAAGTACCTATTGTGACCAATCAGGGAAATATGATCCGTGAGGGCGTCGATTCGGATTTAGATGCCTTGCTAAAGGTGGCTTATTCAGGAAAAGATTTCTTGATTCAGTTACAAAATCGTGAAATAGAACGCACTGGTATTACTTCACTTAAGATTTCTTTTAATAAGGTATTTGGGTATTATTTGGAAGTAACCAATTCGCATAAAGATAAAGTACCTATCGACTGGATTCGTAAGCAAACCTTGGTAAATGCTGAGCGCTATATTACGCCAGAATTAAAGGAGTATGAGGAAACAATCTTAGGAGCAGAGGATAAAATTTTTGTTATCGAACAACGTATTTTCAATGATTTGGTAAACGTAGCCAATGAATATGTCTTGCAAATTCAACAAAATGCAAGAATGATTGCAGTGTTGGACGTATTAACCAATTTTGCGAAAGTTGCGGAAAAAAATAACTACGCTCAACCTATCGTTACCGACGCAAAAGTATTGGAAATCAAGGAAGGTCGCCACCCTGTTATTGAACAGCAATTACCATTGGGTGAAACTTATGTACCAAATGATTTGCATTTGGACGATGCCGAGCAACAAATTATTATCATCACGGGTCCAAACATGGCGGGTAAGTCTGCCTTGTTGCGCCAAACAGCCTTGATTGTGTTGATGGCACAAATTGGTTGTTTCGTTCCAGCCCAAGCCGCCGAAATCGGGATTGTCGATAAGGTATTTACCCGTGTAGGAGCAAGTGATAACTTGAGCAAAGGGGAATCTACATTTATGGTCGAAATGACTGAAACGGCTAGTATTTTGAATAACCTATCGGATAGAAGCTTAGTTTTGATGGACGAAATTGGACGTGGAACAAGTACATACGATGGAGTTTCGATCGCTTGGGCGATTGCCGAATATTTGCATAATCACTCGCATTTCAGACCAAAAACGCTATTTGCTACACACTATCATGAACTCAATGAGTTGACCACAGATTTTAAACGTATCAAAAACTTTAATGTTTCGGTAAAAGAGGTGGGAAACAAAATCATCTTCATGCGTAAGTTGATGGAAGGTGGTTCAGAGCACAGTTTTGGTATTCACGTGGCGCAATTGGCAGGTATGCCTGTAAGTGTGGTGCATCGTGCCAACGAAATTTTGGCAGAATTGGAGCGTAACCGTTCGAAAGAACAACATCGCACGACCATCAAGGAGATGCCAAAACAGAATTATCAAATGAATATTTTTGAGGCCAGTAATCCAAAACTTGAGAAGATTCAAGAGGCACTGAAGAAATTGGATGTCAATACACTTTCACCAATCGAAGCCTTGTTGAAATTAAATGAGTTCAAAAAGATGCTTGAATAAATTGTGCGTTAGGAAACAGTCGTTCCTGATTGAGTGGGTGAGCGATTTAGTGATTATTTTGATTAACGGTCAAGATACTTCATCATTACCTAGTTCGAGACTTAGTCTCGGACTAACTTTTGCTTCAGTTTATAAACTGTATAAAAATAAGTTCAAGACTAAATCATGAACTAGTAACATCTTAGCAGTTAATCAAAAAGGCATTCGAAAAACTAATTTCGAATGCCTTTTTGATACTATATTTCAGCATAAAACCTCTTTAGACGCAATCATTGCGTCTCTACAAATGTATTTCATATTTAGACTAATCACTCATTCACACAATCGCTAAATCATTCAATATGGTACATTAATAGACAATTTCAAAACAAACCACATCGTTAGTTTTAAAAACAACCCCACAAAACTATGCTTAAATACACATTAATTTTGCTTTTCTCTATCTTTCAAATCACACAATCCAATGCTCAAAGTATTATCGTTTGGAGCGGAGAAAGTCCATTGAAAATCAGTGATTTTATGGCAAAATCTCCTTCTAATAGTGGTAATTTGTATGGTTGCCAAGCTAGTTGCAGTATCGATTTTGGATTTCGTATGAGCGCAGCTTCGTTTATGTTGACCAAAAATTTTAATAATAAAGTCAAAGCCGTTTTTACGAGAAATACCTCTTACTTGGTTGCCAATACGGAGGAGCAAAAACAGCAGTTAGTTGCTTATTCGCAATGTATTTTTGATGTGACTGAATTGTATGCTCGCAAATTTAGAAAGCGCCTTTTTGAAGAAAAGAAAGCATTTTCCAATAGCGAGTTTCATGCCAATGCACAAGAAGAACTCCAGAAAGAGCTTCAAGCACGCGAAAACTATATTCAAACCACAACCAAGCTAGGACAAAACACCGAAGAGTTGAGCAAAATCAGAACCCAAGTACTAGCCGAAATCGCTGAACTATCGGATTATTGTTACGATTGCAAGCCCAAGAAATAGTTGAAACGCCATATAGTAGGAGGCGCAATGCCTTGCGTCTCCCGAGAAACACACCTTCATAAATTTTTCATATAGATTTAAACCGAGGTAAAGCTCGAAAAACGTAAATTTGGGCTAGGCGAATACGTAAAGCCTCAAATTTTACTCGTATGAAAATCGATGCATACCAAATATCCGAAGTCTTTAACCTCAAGAAGTTTAAACAAGACTATACCAGTGAACCCTCTCTTTTCAACAATTCCGAACTATTCTATAAGCGCGAAGACGATACCTATATCTATTTATTGAGTTATGGGGTGGTAGTTTTTGCGGGTGTGGGTGATTTGGAAAAAAGTGAATTTTTGAAATTTATCAAAAACTACGCTGAAGGATTGATTGAAGAAAAGTTTGAAGACGATTTTATTGTCCAAACAGACCCCTCTATTTCGGTAGTGCTCAAGCATAATTCTATTACTGTTTCAGAACTAACCGATGACTCTATCCGCATCATCATGCTCAATATTGGTCAGTCTGTGGCATTGGATTATTATGAGGCGTTGACGTATAAAATTGCTACGAGCACCAAGCAAATGACCGACGAATTAGAGCATCACGGGCGTCTCAAAAGCTCGCAAAGTGAACTCCTGAAATTTATTGGCAAAACTATCAATATCAAAAACAGTATTATCGATAACCTTTATATCTTCGACTCACCAGAAGAGGCTTGGGAAAACGAGCATTTAGAGCGCATAGACAAAGGCTTGAAAAAGACCTTCGACCTCAAAATGCGTTACCAAGATATAGAATATAAACTCAAAATCGTTCAGGAAAACCTTACCCTTTTCATGGAGCTTGTCCAAAACCGAGAAAGCACCCGCCTCGAATGGGTTATCATTATCTTGATTTTGATAGAAGTGTTTGATTTGATATTTACGAAGATATTTTGACGATATAAAAAGCAAAGGAAAAAAGGGACAAAGTGTTTAAGTGCTTTGTCCCTTTTTGATTTTTATAATGATTCCCAAAACCCATAAAAAAGGAGACCACCACACACACCAACTCACAACCCCGTAGTCTCCTTTTTTCTCCTCAACCAACTATTTGACTTAAACCTCGACTGGTACGTTCGAGAATTTTAATGATTTATCTTCGCCTAATTCCATCATTACAATAGAATCTTTGCTTACGTAATGTCCAAGAATTTGTTTTGATAGTTCGTTCAAAATTCTTCTTTGCAATACACGCTTGAGTGGACGAGCGCCCATGGTTGGGTCATAGCCCTCTTCTGCTAAGAATGTCAAGGCTTCGTCGGTAGCTTCGAGTGTGATGCCTTGTTCTTTCAAACGGTCTTGGATTTGTTTGAACTGGATTTCGACAATCTTGTGAAGGTTGTTTTTAGAAAGTGGTTCAAACATCACAATTTCATCTACACGGTTCAAAAACTCTGGACGAACCACTTGCTTCAATAAGCCCATTACCTCTTCTTTGGCTTTTTCAAGGACAATATGGTTGTTCCAACCTTCCATTTCTGCCATTTTTTCTTGAATAATATGACTACCAATGTTTGATGTCATAATAATGATGGTATTCTTGAAATTGGCAATACGACCTTTGTTGTCAGTCAAACGACCGTCATCGAGTACTTGCAAAAGGATGTTCCAAACGTCTGGGTGTGCTTTTTCGATTTCATCGAGCAAAATAACACTGTAAGGTTTGCGACGTACCGCTTCGGTCAACTGACCACCTTCATCATAACCTACGTATCCTGGAGGTGCTCCAATCAAACGGCTTACCGCATGGCGCTCTTGGTACTCCGACATATCGATTCTGACCATCGCATTTTCATCGTTGAAGAGATAATCTGCTAGCGATTTGGCTAATTCGGTCTTACCAACCCCTGTTGTACCCAAGAATATAAATGAACCAATCGGACGGCGAGGGTCTTGCATACCAGCGCGCGAACGACGAACTGCATCTGAAATAGCCTCAATCGCTTCTTCTTGCCCTGCTACACGTTTGCCTAATTCTTCTTCCATATGCAAGAGCTTTTCTTGCTCGGCACGCATCATTTTTGAAACTGGAATACCTGTCCATTTTGCTACCACCTCAGCGATATTCTCTGCTGTTACCTCTTCCTGAAGCATCGTGTTTTCTTCTACCTTCGGCGTTTGTAGCTCTTTGAGTTTGTTTTCCGCCTCTAGTAATTTGCCATAGCGGATTTCTGCTACTTTGCCATAATCACCAGAACGTTCGGCTTGTTCTGCCTCTAATTTCAAACGGTCAATATCTTCTTTGATTTTGCGAACATTATCAAGCACCGATTTTTCAGATTGCCATTTGGCCATTAAGCCCGATTTTTTTTCGGTCAATTCTGCCAATTCACGACTGATAATGGTTTCACGCTCCTTATTATTTTCACGACGAATCGCTTCTCTCTCAATTTCGAGTTGCATAATACGGCGTTGTAAGTCATCAATCTCTTCAGGAACAGAGTCAATCTCCATACGCATTTTTGCGGCAGCTTCGTCCATCAAGTCGATGGCTTTGTCAGGCAAAAAACGATCTGAAATATAGCGGTTTGACAATTCTACGGCTGCAATTACCGCATCGTCCTGAATACGCACCCCGTGGTGAAGTTCATATTTTTCTTTGATACCTCTCAAGATAGAAATGGCATCAGTTACATCTGGTTCGTCTACCGTAACAGCTTGGAAACGACGTTCGAGGGCTTTATCTTTCTCAATATATTTTTGGTATTCCTTAAGCGTAGTCGCCCCAATAGCATGCAATTCGCCACGTGCCAAAGCTGGTTTTAGCAAATTGGCCGCATCCATAGCACTATCACCACCACCTCCTGCGCCAATCAAGGTATGGATTTCATCAATAAACATGATGATTTCGCCTTCTGCGTCGGTTACTTCTTTGATAACAGCCTTCAATCGCTCTTCAAACTCACCCTTGTATTTGGCGCCCGCAATCAACAAGCCCATATCGAGAGTATAAATCGTTTTGCTACGAAGGTTTTCGGGTACATCGCCCAATACAATTCTTTGAGCCAAACCTTCCACGATGGCGGTTTTACCAACGCCAGGTTCACCAATCAACATCGGGTTGTTTTTGGTACGGCGAGAAAGAATTTGTAAAACACGACGAATTTCTTCATCACGACCAATCACAGGGTCGATTTTTCCTGACTTGGCTAATTCATTTAGGTTACGAGCATATCGTTCCAACGAACGATAGGTTGCTTCTGCATTTTGGTCTTTCACGTTGGTGTTACCTCTAAGTTCTTTAATCGCTGATTTGAGTGTATTTTCTTTGAAGCCACTATCTTTTAATAGAGTAGCTACGGAGTCTTTTCCTAAAAATAGGCCCATCAAAAGTAATTCTACGCTGACAAACTCATCGCCAAAATCTTTCAATAGATTTTCGGCCTTGGTGAGAGCAGCGGCGGCATCATTGGCCAAATAAGGCTGTCCGCCCGATACTTTTGGATAGGAGTTAACAATGCTTTCAAGTTTGGTTAAAAGGATATTTTCATTCACACCCATTTTTTTCAACAAGAAGCCCGAAGTATTGCCGTCTTCCTCAAGAATAGCTTTCAGCAAGTGCCCCGCTTCGATGGCCTGCTGACCATTACCCGAGGCAATCGTAGCTGCCTGCTGGATAATCTCCTGGGTTTTGGTGGTGTATTTATTAAAGTTCATATCAGTAGTTTTGTTTTGTCCTGATTTGTTTTATTTGTTAATTATTTATCAAATATGAATCCAATCGGCACAATCGGAAAAAATGTCTTGTTTTAAGCGATTTAGGGAATTTTTATCCGCCAAAATTTCAGTAGAATCCCTCCAAATCAGCATTTATAATGTCATATTGTCTTTAGATTTGTAGAGGAATAAATTTTAGAATTAAAGCTGAATTGCGATTGTATTTTGTAATATCTGTATTTTACAATAAAAAATTACTAGCTGTTATTTGGCAAGATTACTCATGATTATAAGCACTGGTAATTAACTGAAAATTTACATTCACAATTCACCATTCGCTCATTCACAATTAAACATTATCACTAAATCATTCATTCACAATTGAAAATCATGCAACTCAGAAAATTTCAAACAGAACTTATTAGCGAAATCGGTCTTGGTACTTGGCAACTAGGCAGTGCCGATTGGGGAAATGTTACAGAAGAAGCTGCTATCGAAATCCTCAATCGATTTGTGGATTTAGGAGGTAACTTTATCGATACGGCCGATGTCTATGGTGGAGGTATCAGCGAAAAGGTTATCGGTAAATTTTTGAAAACTCGTTCTGAAAAGCTTTATGTTGCTACCAAACTCGGAAGAAGAGGCGATAATGGAAACGGTTGGCCACAGAACTTTACGTATGAGGCTATCAAACAGCACGTGGAAGACTCTCTTCAAAATCTTCAATTGGAGCAGTTGTATTTAGAACAGTTACACTGTATCCCAACGGAAGAATTACAAAAAGGTGATGTTTTTGACTCGCTTAGAAAACTTCAAAGCGAAGGTTTAATCAAATACTGGGGTGTTAGTGTCGAAACTGCCGAGGAAGCGCTTATCTGTTTAGAGCAAGAGGGCTTGGCTTCTTTGCAAATTATTTTCAACCTATTCCGTCAACATTTAGCCGACGAAATTTTTGCGAAGGCTCAAGAAAAAGGCGTTTCCTTAATCGTTCGTGTGCCCTTAGCGAGTGGACTATTGAGTGGGAAATATACCAAGGATACCGAATTTGCTACTACAGACCATCGTAACTATAATGCTAATGGAGAGTTTTTCAACGTTGGCGAGACGTTTTCGGGAGTAGCTTTTGCACAAGGTGTAGAGTTTGCTCAAAGTTTGGGAAATCTTATGCCCGATGAGCGTTTGGCACAATGGTCATTACGTTGGATTTTGGATCATCCTGCTGTTACTACAGTGATTCCTGGAGCTACCAAAATTTCTCAAGTTGAATCCAACATGGGTTCTAGTAATTTGGAGCCATTATCCGCCGAAATTCATACGGCTTTGAGAGAGGTGTATGATAACCAAATTAAGCCTGCAATTCGTGGGAAATACTAGTCGGAATAGGTGAAAAAAATGTTAATATTTGTTAAAATTGACTTTTTTGAAATTTTTTTTCTGAAAAAATAAGAGATTCTTGCCACTGAAAAAGTGCTGGCTAGATTTCTTTAAAAAGTGGGCTATCTCGACAGATAGCCCACTTTTTTGTATTAATCCAAGAAGTATTGCAAATTGAAAAAACTAAAATGTATATCAATAAAGTACAAAGCCGTAAACTCATAAGTATTGTGCAAGCTTGTAAATGACAGGATTTTACCGTAATTTTGCACTCCATCATCCAAAAAATAGACATGGTAAAATCCATTTTATTGCTTATTTTTTGTAGTGTAATTTCACTCTCAATTGTAGCAAAAGATGCACGGTCATTTCAGGGTAAAGCTTCGTTTTATGCACGTAAATTCAACGGCAGACGAACTTCAAGTGGCGAACGCTACAAAAATAATGGCTACACAGCAGCTCATCGTAGTTTGCCTTATGGTACCTTGTTGGAAGTAACCAACAAGTCCAATGGTAAGAAAGCTGTGGTACGTGTAAACGACAGAGGCCCGCATAGAAGAAAAGTACTTTTAGACTTAAGTTATGCGGCTGCCAAAAAAATTGGAATAGTTAGAAGAGGTATAGGTAATGTACGTGTTAGGGTCCTCTCTAAACAGGAAATTCCAAATGCACTTTATGCAAGTGCACGCAATTAGGAACAATCTTTTCCTTATTATGAATCCTCATATCTTCGGGTATGAGGATTTTTTTAGGTTCAAAGGGGATAGGGGTGAGGGGTTAGTTTTTTAAGGTTCAAAGGGATCAGGCACAGAGGCACAAAGTGGTTTTAGGGTTTAGGTGAGGAGTTGTTGTGAGGGGGCTTTTGGGGGATTTTGACATGGATAAAATTCCTTTTCCTAATTTTCAAATTATCAAATCTTCAAATTTACAAATTGCAGCTATTCTTTATTAAATTTAGGAAGGATTTGACTTGGTACTTTCCAAAACACTAAGATAAAACACTTTGTGCCTTTGTGCCTTTGTGCCTTTGTGCCTTTGTGCCTTTGTGCCTTTGTGCCTTTGTGCCTTTGTGCCTTTGTGCCTTTGTGCCTTTGCCAAGCCAGAACCTTCTTACCTCAAACGCTCCAAACTATAATGCAAAGACGCAATTTTCTACAAAACCTTATGTTAGGCACAGGAGGCTTATCTGCCTTGCCGTTTACCAGTCAAGCGACCAATCAAAATCTACAACGCATTCTTGGTTATGCTCCTCAAAAGGATGTTACTACTGACGAGGATTATTGGGCACAAATCCAATGGGCATTTTCTGCTTCACCCAATTTGATTAATATGAGCAATGCAGGGGTAAGTCCACAACCAATTATGGTACAGGACGCCCTTACACATTATAACAAGCTTTGTAACGAAGCGCCAACGTATTATATGTGGCGTATTTTGGACGAAAATCGAGAGGCTGTTCGTAGTAAGTTGGCAGATTTGGCAGGTTGTTTACCCGATGAAATAGCCATGAATCGCAATGCTACAGAGGCATTGGATACGATTATTTTGGGTTTAGAACTACAAAAAGGCGATGAAGTGGTTATGTCCTTACAAGATTATCCGAATATGCTTCATGGATGGCGACAGCGAGAAAAGCGCGAAGGTATTGTGATTAAATATGTCAATCATAATCCTTTGCCATGTGAGGATAACGATTTATTGGTAAGGCGATATGTCGAGTTAGTAACCGAAAATACTAGGATTGTTCATCTAACCCATATGATTAACTGGACAGGACAATTGTTGCCCGTAAAAGCTATTTCTGAGGCTGTAAAAAAGAAAAATCCAAAGATTAAAGTAGTAGTGGATGCGGCGCATACCTTTGCGCAAATTGCCTACAAAATCCCCGATTTAGGTTGTGATTATCTGGGAGCTAGTTTGCATAAATGGCTTTGTGCACCTTTTGGAACAGGCTTGCTTTGGGTCAAAAAAGAACATATTGCTAGTTTATGGACACATACTCCTTCTGATAATCCTTTGAAAGATGATATTCGAAAATTTGAAGGGCTTGGGACACGTTCCTTTCCGATAGAAATGGCGATTGGTCATGCCGTAAATTTTCATAATGCTATTGGTACTGAAAGAATCCAAAAAAGGCTACAATATCTTAAAAACTATCTATTGACTCGTTGTGTAGACTTACCCAATTTTTATACCCAAACGTCTTTAAAGCCTGAATTTTCTGGTGCAATAGCCCTAATAGGTTTTAAAGGGATGACCTCTGGAGAATTACACAATAGTCTCATGAAAAAATCGAGAATTTATACTTCTCCAGTCACTTGGGAAAATGTCGTGGGTGTCCGTGTGACCCCTCATATTTATACGCCAATCAAGGACATGGACAAAGTAATTTTGACGCTTCAGGATATTGCAAAGGATCAGAATAAAGCTCCTTCAAAGTAAAAGAAGTCCTAGGATTACTCGATGAGAAGTAATCGATCAAAGCGCAAGAAAGTTTTGAGGGTAAATAGTGGAAATTTTACATAACAAACCCTTCGGAGGTTTTATAGAATTATGTAGGAGAAATAACTGATTTTACGAGTCTGTTTCAACACGCTGAATCATACGTTTTTGAAAATCTTGAAAAATACTTGGATTACTATACAGTTTCGAAAACATAATAGCACCCTCCAATTCCATGAGCGTTTGTTGCGCTAGAATTTGGGATTGTTCTTGAGAATAGAGTTCTAGATAAATATTAGCAAAGCTCTGAACTATACCATCCATAATGGTAGTGAGCAAATGTCGGAAGGAAGGATACAGATTTGCAGTTTCCAAAATCGTATTTCCCAAAATACAACCTCCATTTTTATGAATCACTACTTTACTTAGCCCTTTCAAAAAAAGCTTCATTCGTTTTGAAGCAGGGTACTGTTTATGGAAGGCCAAGGGGTAAACATTACTTTTCAACTCATAATCAATACTCTCAAGAATTTGTACCATTAATTCTTCTTTACTAATAAAGTAATGATAAAAGCTTCCCTTTAGCAAACCTACTTCGGCTGCGAGGTCTGACATAGAAGTGTTGTGGTAACCTTTATTACTGAACACGTTTAGGGCTTTGGCTATTATCTCATTTTTAGTAACTTTTTGAATAGGCATACTTGATGGCAAGATGGTTTTAGAAAAAAATTAATTGAGCTAATTTACAAGTATTTAGCTGAGAATAAGGGGCATAATTGCGAAAAAAGGCCTAGAGTTTATTAAATGGTAAATAGTAGTTTGAATCCTACAATTTTTTATATTTTTTGTACCATATTATCTTGCTCAATAGGCTTGTTAAATCATGATAAAATACTAAAGAGACGTGTTAATCTTTTGTTAATCACAAGGTACAGCCGAGATATTTATGTAAATTCGTTTTTCAATAAAACTTTATATCAGAATGAAGAGATGGATGATATGCCTTTTGTTTTTGGGCATGATGACAGCTAAACTGAATGCGCAACATCGTATTGAGATACAGGTAAAAGGTCTGAGTGATTCTACATTTTATTTAGTGAATGGCTTTGAAAAAAGCTATTTGGCTTTGGATACTGCCAAAGCGGATGGTGACGGAAAAATCCTATTTCAAGGTAAAAAAGATTTGCCTTTGGGTTTTTATGTATTGGTACAAGGCAATCAGCGTATTTTTGATTTACTCATAACAACTCAGACCTTCAGCGTCAAGACAGATAAGGCTGATTTATATGGGAAAATGGAAATTATAGGCTCTGAGGAGGCTCGCCAGTTTGCCGAATTTTTGAGAACAGTCAACGAAAAAGGGGCTAAAATTCAAAATGCTCCAGCCAATGAACGTCCCAAACTGATAGCAGATATTGATGCTTACAAAAAAACATTTGTTCAAAAATATGGCAAGGAATCTTTGGCCGCTAATATAGTGCGTATCAATACTGAGATTGTAGCTCCGCCGTATCCTGCCAAACCTACCACCGAGGATACAATCAAACATAATGAGTATGTACTTAAACATTATTTTGACAATGTAGCGCTCGAAGACGAACGTATGATGCGAACGCCATTTCTAGGGCCTGTGCTGGAAAACTACCTCAAAACGGTTGAAGGACCTTATTCGCCAGATACCTTAATCCAGATTTCGGATAGATTACTCGATCGTACGCCTCCAAAGTCTGACCAACGAAAGTATGTGTTTAGTAAAATCGCACAAAAATTTCTTTCGACAGATTATTTAGGAAAAGAGGTTGTGTATACCCACGTAGCGGAGAAATACATGATCAAAAATATGGCTCTTTGGGACTCTGCTACGGTGGTTCGCAATTTTGAGTATGTGTATCGTATGAAAAAGGTTCTGATAGGTAATACCCTCAAAGATTTACCTATGAGCGATACTCTCGGTAAACCTGTAAGTCTTTATCAAACAAAATCGAAATATATCTTGGTCATGATTTATGACCCGAATTGCCATCATTGCCAAGAAACAACCAAAAAGTTGGTAGAAGATTATCCCAAACTACAAGCAAAAGGCGTGAAGGTTTTTATGGCTTGTGGGGTACGTGGACAAGAAAAAGATAAAAAAGATTGGAAGAAATTTATCAAGGATTTTAAAGCACAGAAGTTTATTCACGGATACGACAATGCTTCGAGTATTGACTTTACGAATGATTACAATACCCAAACATATCCAAATGTATTCTTGCTGGATGCAAACTACAAAATACTTGCTAACAAAAAATTAGATACAGAGCAGTATTTGAATTTGATTAATGCTGAGGAGAAGAAGAGGAAAAAATAGGGTATAGTAGTAAGAAAGGCACAAAGTGGCAAAGGTACAAAGGCACAAAGGCACAAAGTGGCAAAGGCATAAAGGCACAAAGTGGCAAAGGCACAAAGGTACAAAGTGGCAAAGGCATAAAGACACAAAGTGGCCAAAGGCATAAAGGCACAAAGTGGCAAAGGTACAAAAGCACAAAGTGGCAAAG
>NZ_NJFZ01000079.1 GCF_002270355.1 Flectobacillus sp. BAB-3569
TCAAACCAGAGATATATTCTGAACAAGTCAATGGAAGCAATGCAGCATTAAAAGTCGCTTTAGCAAATCAGGCAGTAGCTAGATTAGAAATCGATAAAATTGCTCCACTAGTAGCAGGTAAAGTTGTATCTGAAATCCAATTAAAGTCTGCCCAAGTTGCGTATGAATCAGCAACGGCACAGGTCGAGCAAGCAAAGGCTGCTCTGAGTTCATCGAGAATAAACTATAACTTCACTAGTATTAAAGCACCGGTAAGTGGGTACATTGGACGTATTCCAAGCAGGCTTGGTAGCTTGGTGGGACCAACAGATGCAATACCACTGACAACACTATCAGACATAAAAACAGTATATGTTTATTTCTCAATAAGTGAAGTAGAATTTCTTAGAATGAAAAGATCAGGATCTAATGGAGGGGTAGACAATAAAGTTGAGTTAATACTAGCTGATGGGTCTAGATATAATCAGATAGGAAAGGTGGAAGCTGCTAGTGGAAATATTGATAGAACAACAGGTAGTATTTCGATGAAAGCTATCTTTCCCAATCCTAATAAGCTCCTTAGATCAGGGGGAGCTTGCCAAATCATCATCAACCAACCAATAAAAAATATTATCAAAATTCCTAAAATCGCAACTAAGGATATCCAAGACAAAATATTCGTCTATAAGCTTGAAAATGGCTCAAAAGTAGGAATGACACCAGTGGAAGTAGATGGAGAGACTGTAGATAGCTACTTTATCAAGTCAGGTATTAAGGCTGGAGATAAGATCGCTGTAAACCGAATAGACATGCTGCAAATGGGGGTTGGTGTAATTCCCAAAATTATATCAATCGATTCGTTGAAATAATCAACACAAAAGACCATGCTGAAAAAAATTATAGATCGCCCTGTGTTGGCGACAGTAATCTCTTTGATTATCGTAATTCTGGGGGGCTCGGGCTAAGCCGTTTGGCCGTAACCAGATTCCCCGATATCGCACCTCCCACCGTGATGGTTTCGGGGGTATATCCCGGGGGTAATAGTGAAACTGTTATACGTTCTGTTGTAACTCCTCTTGAAGAACAGATCAATGGAGTAGAGAACATGCAATATGTTAGATCTACTGCTAGTAATGATGGATCTTTCTCAATATCAGTAATTTTCAAACAGGGTACAGACCCCGATCAAGCATCTGTCAACGTTCAGAACCGAGTACAGCAAGCAACACCAGTACTACCACAGGAAGTGATCAGGATGGGGATAACCACATCTAAGCAGCAGAATAGTATGATTATGATCTTTAACCTATATGCTGAAAAAGATCAGTACGATGAAAAATTTCTTCAAAATTACGCGAATATTAACCTTATACCATCTATTAAGCGAGTGTCTGGCGTAGGGCAGGCTATGGTTTTCGGAGCGAAAGACTACTCAATGCGAGTTTGGTTAGATCCGAGGAAAATGGCTAATTATGGTCTAGAACCAATCGACGTTACCAACGCAATTGCCGACCAAAGTTTAGAAGCAGCTCCAGGGAAGTTAGGAGTGGAATCCAACTCTGCTCTAGAATACGTAATTCGCTATAAAGGGAAGAAAAATAAGCCTCAACAATTTGAAAATATAGTCGTTAAGAATGATGGTGTAAACTTGATTCGCTTAAAGGATGTGTCCAAAATTGAGTTAGGATCCCTAACATACAGTGGTGACAATTTATCGAATGGTAAAAAAGCGGTTACGATTGCCATTATGCAAACCTCTGGATCAAATGCTAATGATATCGAAATTGGTGTAAATGAACAGATTGAAACACTTTCAAAGAGCTTTCCGCCTGGCATTGGGTACTATAAGCTAATGAGTACAAAGGATCGCTTGGATGAAGCAACAGGACAGGTAAAGCATACCTTAATAGAAGCATTTATCCTCGTTTTCATCGTTGTTCTACTTTTTCTACAAGATTTTCGTTCTACGATTATTCCAGCTATTGCGGTTCCAGTAGCAATTATAGGAACATTTTTCTTTTTGATGGTGTTAGGCTTTACGATTAATATCCTTACGCTTTTCGCATTGGTACTTGCCATTGGGATTGTTGTCGATG
>NZ_NJFZ01000080.1 GCF_002270355.1 Flectobacillus sp. BAB-3569
GCTTGGGTTTTAAACTCTTTGCTTAATTCCTGTTGCCTATAGGCTTTCAGTTATCGGCTTTCGGCAGAGAGTCTTTGGAAAAAGCATGGCTTGGKTTTAAACTCTTTGCTTAATTCCTGTTGCCTATAGGCTTTCAGTTATCGGCTTTTGGCAGTGGGCTTTGGGAAAAAGCATGGCTTGGGTTATTAAAAACTTGTTAAAACTCTTTGCCTGTGACTGTTGCCTTTAGGCTTTCAGGTATCGGCTTTTGGCAGTGGGCTTTGGGAAAAAGCATGGCTTGGGTTATTAAAAACTTGTTAAAACTCTTTGCCTTGTGCCTGTTGCCTAGTGCCTGAGCATTTTAAATCTTATTTTGCATGATTACTCATTAGTATTTGAGAAAATAGACTATGTTAAATTTTATAAAAATCCTAAGACTGTAACACCAGTCGTTGTTTTTGCTCAATTTTCGGGAACTTCTCTTTGGTTTGCAGTCAATGCCATTTTAAAGGATATTCAACCGCTATTTCCGCAAAACAATCATTTTTAGGCAACATGACTTCAGCTGTGCAATTAGGTTTTGTTTGTGGAACTCTTTGTTATGCCATTTTGGCAATTAGTGATCGATTTTCACCCAAATGGGTATTTGTTTTCTCTGCACTTTTAGGGGCACTAATCAACCTTCTTACGCTTAGGAGTATGGGAAACATGACCTTGCTTTTAAGCATAAGATTTGGAGTAGGATTTTTTCTAGCTGGTGTATATCCTGTTGGTATGAAAATCATGAGCGATTGGCATC
>NZ_NJFZ01000034.1 GCF_002270355.1 Flectobacillus sp. BAB-3569
CTGGTCACAGATATATCAGTAGATACCGTTCTGTAGAACAAAATGCTGTAGCTGATATTTTCGGAAAAATTTACAAGAAGTTTCGTAAAGGCTTGAAAGACCACAAAGACAAAGCTAAAGATGCCAAGTGGATTCAAGAAAATGTAGCATTCTCTGGTGAAGTGTTTTTGGGTCACCTGCGTTATGGTACACACGGTCAAAACGAAATCGAAAACTGCCACCCAATGTTGCGCCAAAGCAACTGGAGAAGTAGAAACTTGGTAGTTGCTGGTAACTTTAACATGACTAATGTAGAAGAACTTTTTACGAAGTTGATCTCATTAGGACAGCATCCGAAAGAAAAAGTGGATACTGTTACTGTGATGGAAAAAATTGGTCATTTCCTCGATGAAGAAAACCAACGTCAATTTGACTTCCACAAACATAGTTACGAAAATCCAGAGTTGTCAGATGTGATTGAAGACAACATTGATTTGCAAAGAGTATTACAGCGTTCATGCCGTGATTTTGATGGTGGATATGCAATGTGTGGAGTAACTGGACATGGATCTGCTTTTGTAGCACGTGACCCAGCGGGTATTCGCCCAGCATTTTGGTATGCCGATGATGAAGTAGTAGTTGTTGCCTCAGAAAAACAAGCTATCAAAACGTCGTTTAACTGTAATTACGAAGATATTCAGGAAGTACAGCCAGGTCATGCTTTAATTATTGACAAACGTGGTAACTATTCTGAAAAGAAATTTATTGAACCACTCGAAAAGAAATCGTGTAGCTTCGAAAGAATCTATTTCTCACGCGCTTCAGATCCAGATATTTATGCCGAACGTAAAGAATTAGGACGTTTGGTAATCCCGCAAGTACTTCAAGAAGTAAATTACGACCTCAAAAACACTGTATTCTCGTATATTCCAAATACTGCCGAAACTGCCTTTTTGGGTATGATTGAAGGTTTGGAGGATTATCTTGCCAAAGAACGTAAGAAAGCCATTATGGGTGGAGGTTTGGCAGAGGAGACTTTGGAGGAGTTATTAACTTTCCGTCCTCGTGTTGAAAAGTTGATTTCTAAAGATGTGAAACTTCGTACTTTCATCACCAATGATGCCGACCGTAATGATATGGTGTCACATGTGTATGATACAACTTATGAAGTAATCAAAAAAGGCGTTGATAATGTTGTGTTGATTGATGACTCTATCGTAAGAGGTACAACTCTTGAACGTTCTATTTTGAAGTTGTTGGATAAATTAGGACCTAAGAAAATCGTAATTGTTTCATCAGCACCACAAATTCGCTATCCAGATTGCTATGGTATCGATATGTCAAGAATGAAAGATTTTGTGGCATTCCGTGCAACTTATGAATTGTTACAAGAGCGTCACATGGAAGATATTCTCGAAGATACTTTGGGTCGTTGTATAAGTGCTTTTGAATTAGGAACAGCTCATACGCAAAACTTTGTGAAGGCGATTTACGAACCATTTACAAACGAGGAGATTTCAGCTAAAATCGCAGATATCGTAAAACCAGCAGACTTAAAAGCTGATTTGGCAATTGTTTATCAAACAGTAGACAGTCTAAACAAAGCCTGTCCATATAATCTTGGTGACTGGTACTTTACTGGTAATTTCCCAACACCAGGAGGTAACAAAGTCGTTAATAAAGCTTTTGTAAACTTTATGAAAGGTGTTGAAATTAGAGCTTACTAGTTTCTAAAACGATTTTTCTCAAAAGCGGGTAAATGCTGTACAGTATTTACCCGCTTTTATTTTGTACAAGCAACAGCTTAGCTTTATCCTAAACCCAAACATTTGCTAACTTTGTGTTGAAGATGCAACATTCTACACGCTATGTTTTACAGACATCTTCATCATCATTCACTATTTATATTTTGCTAAAATGGCATTGACAAAAGAACAAGTACTCAAGCAATATTTTGGGTATGATAAATTTAGACCTCTTCAGGCTGACATTATTGATTGGGTATTGTATGGACAAGATTGTATGGTATTGATGCCAACAGGGGGAGGGAAATCTCTTTGTTTTCAGGTACCAGCATTGATGATGCAAGGAATTACAATTGTAATTTCACCTCTCATCGCCCTAATGCACGACCAAGTACAAGCATTACAAGCCAATGGTATTCCTTCTGCTTATATCAACTCTTCGCTTTCTGGTACCGAACGATTTGCGATAGAACGCCAATGTAAAGCTGGTGAAATAAAGCTACTATATATTTCTCCTGAAAAACTCTTTTCGAATGGATACCTCGATTGGATAAAGTCTTTGCAAGTAAGTATGGTAGCCGTGGATGAATCTCACTGTGTATCTGTTTGGGGACATGATTTTAGACCCGAATATACTCAATTACACGTGCTGAAGTCTGCCTTGCCCAATGTACCTTTTATGGCATTGACCGCTACAGCAGATAGAGTTACTAGAAAAGATGTAATGACCCAGCTGGGAATTCCTGAAGCTCGTGTCTTTATTAGTTCGTTCGACAGACCCAACCTATCATTGTCGGTACAACCAGGACGAAATCGCTTGAAGACTATTCAAAAGTTTATTCAAGAACGCCCTCGAAAAGCAGGTATTATATATTGTTTAAGTAGAAAAAACACAGAACAACTAGCAGACTCTCTTTTAAAGGTTGGTATATCTGCTCGATGCTATCACGCAGGAATGAGTACCGACGAGCGTGCGAAAGTACAGGACCAATTTTTACGAGATGATATTCAGGTGATCTGTGCTACTATTGCTTTTGGAATGGGGATCGACAAGTCAAATGTTCGTTGGGTTATGCACTATTCATTGCCTGCCAATATCGAAAGCTTTTATCAAGAAATAGGTCGTGCTGGTCGTGATGGCGTAAAAGCTGACACGCTTTTGTTTTATTCCTACAATGACCTAATTGTTCGAAAGGATATGCTGGCGCAATCTGAATTGCCAGCGGAGATGAAAGAGGTTCAATTAGCTAAACTAGATAGATTAAAGCAATATGCAGAAGCCGAAATTTGTCGTAGACGAATTCTATTGAGTTATTTCAACGAGGAGGTCGACCATGATTGTGGTAATTGCGATGTTTGTAAAAATCCCCCTATTAGGTTTGATGCCAGTGTGCTAGCTCAGAAAGCTCTTTCAGCAATCGCACGTACTAATGAAAGAATCGCTATGGGTATGTTGATTGATATACTTCGTGGTTCTAACAATCGAAGAATCATTGAACATCGTTATCATGAAATCAAAACCTTTGGTGCTGGTCGTGATTTGAAATATGAAGAATGGGCAGACTATATTCAACAAATGCTTAATTCGGGTATTATGGATATTGCCTATGACGAGCAACATGCCTTCAAACTAAACAACGCTTCTTGGTCTGTATTGAAGGATGGAAAAAAAGTACAACTTGTACGCTTTAGACCATTTGAAGAAAAGCAAGCCGAACGTGAAGCCAATGCAGTGCCTAAGGAAAAAACTAAGCGTGAGGTGGTTCGTGATGAATTGTTTGAGCGTTTGCGATTGTTGCGTAAGCAAATTGCTGATAACTTGGATATCCCTCCGTTTGTGGTCTTTTCAGATGCAACACTTTCGGATATGGCACAGAAAAAACCTATTTCTCCTGCCGAAATGCTCAATGTATCAGGGGTAGGAGAGCAGAAGTTCAGACAGTATGGTGATGCTTTCCTCAAAGAAATTCGAGATTTTATCAAAACTTTAGGTAAATCAGGAGGCGAAAAAGGAGATACAGCTAAAATAAGCTTTTCACTTTATGAAGAAGGGTTATCCTTAGATGAAATAGCAGAAAGAAGAGGATTAAGTCCTGTTACGATCGTATCTCATTTGGTAAAATTCTTTGAAGAAGGTCACCCTGTAGATTTACGCAAATTTGTCACTACAGTAGAGTTTAATGCTATTGCTCAAGCTATGAAAACGCTTGGTACCAAAAAAGGCGAACCTGTAAAACCTGTGTTTGATTTGTTGCAAGGCAAATACGATTACCACAAAATCAAAGTTGTGATGGCTTTGTTAGACAAATAGATTCATGAAACAAGACGTTATAGACTATATTAAAAATCAGCTTGAAGAACGAATGCAAGCTGCTTGGGGCGCTATGCAAGCTGCCCAAGCTTCTGCCAATGAGGAAAGTAAAAGTTCTGCTGGAGACAAATACGAAACGGCACGAGCTATGGGGCAGTTAGATAGAGATATGTATGCCCGTCAATATGAACAAGCTCGTCAAGAAAGGGTTTTAATTGAAAGAATAGACCCATTGCATACTCCACAGCATGTGTCCTTGGGTGCACTTGTGCATACGAGTATGGGGATATTTTTGATAGCTGTTAGCTTGGGTTCAATCAAAGTTGCAGGAGAAGCCGTGATGGTAGTGTCAGCTCAATCGCCTATTGGTGCATTGTTGATGGGGAAAGTTGTAGGCGATTCATTTGATTTTAGAGGAAAAAAACACCAAATTCAACAAATAGCTTAAGTAAAATCATCTTACCCTTCATACTGAAACTTACTATGATAGAACAAACAAGAAGAGATTTTCTCAAAAAATCCTCATTAGGATTAGCAGGACTAGCATTGTCATCAAACGACTGGTTAACTAGTGCTGCTAAACCTTTTTACGAAATATCACTAGCCGAATGGTCTTTGCACAAAACTATCTTTAGTGGTAAGTTGAGTAATTTAGATTTTCCACAATTTGCCAAAAAAGAGTTTGGTTTAGAGATTGTTGAATATGTAAATCAATTTTTCCCTGATAAAGCAAAAGATAAAATCTATCTCAAAGAGTTACGCACAAGATCTGTGGATGAAGGAATCCGTAACCACTTGATTATGATCGATGCTGAAGGTGAGCTAGGAGAAGCTGATACTCAAAAACGTAAGCAAGCTGTCGAAAACCATTACAAATGGGTGGAGGCTGCACAGTTTTTGGGTTGCCAAACTATTCGAGTAAATTCAAGAGGTGAAGGTGACCCTAAAGAAGTGGCTAAGCGATGTGTAGAAAGTTTGAGAACATTGAGTGAGTTTGGAAAAGCCCATAACATTAATATCATTGTAGAAAACCACGGAGGCTATTCTGCCAATGGTGCATGGTTGGCGGGTATTATGAAGGAAGTTGGAATGAAAAACTGCGGAACATTGCCAGACTTTGGTAACTTCTGTTTGGAATGGAGTGGTGCCGAGTGGCATAGCCAGTGCAAAACTCAATATGACCCATACAAAGGTACCGCCGAAATGATGCCTTATGCTAAGGGCGTCAGTGCCAAAACCTTTAACTTTGATGCTAAGGGCAACGAACCAACAATTGATTACATAAAAATGATGAAAGTCATTAAGAAATCAGGTTTTAGAGGAATCGTAGGAATTGAGTATGAAGGAGAAACGCTAAGCGAAATTGAAGGAATCAAAAAGACTATAGCATTGTTGAAAAAATCAACAGCTGCCATATAGCGAAAGCCCTTGTGTAATTGATCTTACACAAGGGCTTTTTTATTAAAGAAAAATAACTTCGTTGACCAATTCAGCACCAATTGCTTGATTGATTAATTGAAGAATTTTGTTTTTGGCCATTAACAACTCATTTCGTAAAGCGGCTGAATCCAGTTGAATATATAGTTTTGCCTCAGTAATATATACCTTAGTTGTTCTAGCAGCAATGGGTGCTCCCATAATCTGCTCCCAATGAGCAGCTACATAGGTTTCATCAAACTTTGTACGAAGTTTGTAAAACTCAAGCATATCTTCGATTGCTTCTTTGAGAGAGGAGGCGCTTGTTTTGCGCTTCGCATTTTCTCGATTATATGAATAATATTGCGCCATATCTGTAAGGAATAAACACCCAAAGGTACAGCTAATAGCTGAAAAAATACAATTCTTATGCACACATTATTGTTATATATCCAAGTACGAAAGAGTCCAATGGAGGTGCGCTACCAAAATCCATTGCATCAAATTATTCATCAAGAAGGCTGGTCGGCCAACTTTGTAACTTATGACATTGATAATTATTCCGAGAGTCTTATTTTGAATCAGTTAAAAGTGGCAATCAGTAATGCAACAGAAATATTTGTATTAATCGACGCAGAGCCAGCGCCTAACTTAGGGGGAGTCGGTAATATAGTATCGATTCTTGCGGATAAATCATCTAAGGTACGGATCCGCCTAGAGGGAGGGCATACAATTCTAGAAAAATATATGAGTGTTTTTTCTTATCAAAAGTCAGTAGTAAATACTCATGAAATGCAGAAAATTGAAACAATCCTTGATAAGATTTACCCGAAATAAGATATTGTTTAAAAGTTTATATATTTTCTTGTAAAAATCAAATTCTTCAAAAAGTACATCAAAAGTATCGAATAGAGCTTTAAAATATTACTATAATACAATGTTTGTGGAATACGGACTAATTTCTTAAAAAAAACTTGACAATAGAGATATGAGAATTAAAAGAAATTTATGTTAGTTTTGTCATTACTAGAAAACATAAAACAATCGAAATAATCTTTTGTCTTGAAACAGTTTTCTGTAGATTTATTTTAAAAAATCACCTAAAAATTGTTTTTTAACTTAAACCCAAATTACCAAACTAATGAGTACACAACAAGCAAAACCAGCTGCTCCAAAGCCAGCAGCACCAGCAAACAAAAAGTCAGGCGGTATCCCTGCGGGCGTAATCATTTTGATTCTATTTGCTGTAGCACTTTCTCTTTACAAATTCGTAATGGGAGATCCTTCTCACTTTGAGAACAACAACCCAGACGGACACCCAATTCCAGGTGACTACTTTGGTATCGTTTACAAAGGTGGTATCATCGTACCAGTTTTGATGACATGTTTCTTGATTTCATTGACTTTCTCTATTGAGCGTATCCTTACAATCGGTAAAGCAAAAGGTACAGGTGACATCAACGCTTTCGTTCGTAAAATCCAAGCTTCTTTGGACAAAGACGATGTTGAAGGTGCATTGAAAGAGTGTGACAAACAAAAAGGTTCAGTAGGTAACGTTACTTTAGCTGCTGTTAAAAAGTACAAGCAATTGGCTACAGACGGTTCTTTAGACAAAGAACAAAAATTGGCTGCATTGAGCAAAGAAGTTGAAGAAGCTACTTCATTGGAATTGCCAATTTTGGAGAAAAACCTTACTATCATCGCTACATTGGCGTCAGTATCTACCCTTATCGGTCTATTAGGTACTGTAATCGGTATGATCAAAGCGTTCTCGGCTTTGGGTAACTCGGGAGGTTCAACTGACTCTTCAGCTCTTGCAAACGGTATCTCAGAAGCCCTTGTAAACACTGCATTGGGTATCGGTACTTCAGCTGTATGTATCATCGGTTATAACTTCTTTACGTCTAAAATTGACGAATTGACATATAGCATTGACGAAATCGGTTTGAGCGTTAACCAAAACTTCGCTTCTCACCACAGTTAATAGTTTGAAAATTGGGCAATTTGAAAATCTGAAGAGTTCGCTCTTCTGAATCCCAAGATTGTTTTCAAATATAAGTTTTCTCAAATTTTCAAATTAATAACATTATGCCAAAGGTAAAAGCAAAAAGACAGAGTGTGTCTTTGGACATGACAGCGATGTGTGACGTGGCATTCTTGTTGCTCACATTCTTCATGTTGACGGCGAAGTTCCGTCCTGAAGAAGCTGTTACCATTACGCCTCCTACGTCTATCTCTGAAAAGCCGCTTCCTTCTGAAAAAGGTGTTATTACCATTTCGGTTGCGCCAGATGGCAAGATTTTCATGGGTGTTGACGATAAGGAAGCACAACAGATGATGTTGGAAAGAATGGCTAACCGTGTTGGTGTTCCTATCTCGGCTACAATGCAGAAAAACTTCATGGCTTCTGAAATTGTAGGTTATCCAGCTGGAGCACTAAAACAAGTATTGGAGGAAAAACCATCGGCATGGAAAGCAAAAGGATACTATCAAGGTATTCCTTGCGATTCTGCAAACAATGAGCTTTTCTTGTGGGTAACGTATGCTAAATTAGCAAACCCTGCTCTACAAGTAGCTATCAAAGGTGATGGTAACTCAAATTACAAAGTTTTCAACCAGGTTGTAGGTACATTACAAGAACAAAACATCAACGTTTTCCAGTTGATCACAGGTCCTGAAAACAAACCAAGAAATTAATTAAGTTGTACTCAGTAGTTTATTAACCCTGCCCTGCATTGTGGGGTAGGGTACTCATAACCTTCGAAGCAACTAGATTGATATCCTATTAACAACATTAAAACTACTCAACGACTATGGCAGAAATAGACCAGTCCGGTGGGGGTAAGAAAGGTGGTAAAAAGCGTAGTAAGAAAGCGTCTACCAAGATTGACATGACGCCAATGGTAGACTTAGGTTTCTTGCTTATCACATTCTTCATGCTAACAACTACGTTGGCTAAGCCCGTGACAATGCAGCTTAGTATGCCTGATAAAACTGAGACAAAGGAAACATCTCCTGTAAAAGCATCGGAAACACTTACTGTGTTGCCAGATGAAAATAAAGTTTACTACTATCAAGGTAAACCAGGTGATGCTACAACAGTCGTTCAAGTAACTGACTACTCAGATCAAGGTATCAGACAAGTATTATTTAGATTGAAAAAGCAAGTCGGACAAAACTTCACTATCGTTATCAAAGCTACTAAAGGTGCTAAGTATAAAAACATGGTGGATTTGCTCGATGAGTGTGCAATTACTGATAATAAGCGTTATGCTCTTCTTGAAATCACTCCTATTGATGAGGAAATGGTGAAGAAATCAGGAAAATAATTAAGCACACCAATGAAATTAAAATAAAACTAATAAAATAGTTGTAGAACTAAATAAATAGTTTTATCTTAGTTCTGTGGTTCTGAAAACAAAAAAAGAATTTCAACAGAGTTAACAAAACGAGAAAATATGTCAAACGTAATTAGCCCTAACGCAACGCTTGACGACATAATTTTTAAGGATAAGAATAAGGAATACGGTGCTTATTTTTTGAGAAAGAATTATCAAGCTGTCGTCAAGAGGTCAGTAATGATAGGTTCTGCTCTTTTCGCTGGTGCGCTTGCTCTACCGTTTATTATTAGCAGCTTGACTCCAAAAGATGATGAAAAGACAGAGGTGATTGCAGAGGTGATGAAAGTGGCCGAACCTCCGAAGAAATCGGATACGCACCACCACCACCACCGCCACCACCGCCACCACCAAAAGATATTCCGAAAGTAACAACTACTAAGTTTTTACCTCCGGAAATCAAGCGTGATGAAGAGGTACAAAAACCTGAACCTCCACCAGAGGTAGATAACATCAAAGGTAATACTGCAACAGAAAGCGTTAAAGGTAATACTGATGATATCGCTCCTCCAGTGGATCCAGATGCAAGACCTGCTAAAGAAGAAG
>NZ_NJFZ01000081.1 GCF_002270355.1 Flectobacillus sp. BAB-3569
TACATACATTGGAAAACGTTCTGTATGACCAAGATAGCCGAGGTAGATTTGGTGAAAAAACACAACGAAAAGTACGACCGTGAGGCATACTGGCCACTTAACTACTTCTCGAAGAAGTATCGTGATAGAGGTGGGTTCTTTTTATTAATCCTAAAATAAATGAGCAAATGAATTTTTTGCGTGATAAATTCTTAACAATTGGAAATTTTGATAAAACACTGGTAATTTCGCTTTCGAGCCGTTGGTTCATGGGAAGTGGGATGTTTTGGAGCTTGGTAACTACAAAACTCTTACTTCCCTTTCTTTTTACCTAATTTGTCCCATTTTTTAGTAGGGTAGAGTACTAAATTTCTTATGTTAGTATAATGTTTCCTTGTATTCAATACATTGTCAACCTTCGTTTCTTCTATTTAGAGTGTTTGTTTTGTTGTGTTTTGCTTTATAAAATGGTGTATCCTGTGTTGGCAGTACCATAAAATAAAAAAAACAAGATAAAGTAATCTACTAACAAATCGAACCTGTTCTTCTTATAGCTTTACATCAAGAAAAGGATATACTATTCGAGGTAGTCTTTTTGATGATTAGCTATTATTCTTATAAATAAATCAACCGTCTG
>NZ_NJFZ01000082.1 GCF_002270355.1 Flectobacillus sp. BAB-3569
TAGTAATCGTATGGAGCCTAGTACAACTGGGTCTATGAACTCTAAGTTCAGCTCAATTATTACCTCCTGTGRRAAAAAAAAAAAGGGGGGGGGGGGGGGGGGCCCCCCCCCCCCCCCCCCCTTTTTTTTTTTYATCCTCTACACTCGAACCTAGACTTAATCCTGCTTCTTTCATTCTTTTCGTGCTGAGGTTGATATATGCCCAGCCCTCTCCCAAAG
>NZ_NJFZ01000035.1 GCF_002270355.1 Flectobacillus sp. BAB-3569
TTGTGAATACTATTATCCACCTTCTGGTTCGCCAGCCCGGTTAAATTTTGTAGCTTTACCACAACATTGTTCTCTAAGTGGACAATCCTTGCAATCTGATTCACTACTTCGATAAGTACGTTTGGTATAGCCTTTGCTGTCTGTCTTTTCACCTTTGTAGGTTAGTATTGCTTGTTTGCCACCCTCTTGCGTACATTGGTAATAGTTTGCCTCTTTATGGTAGGTAAAGCCTGTTCGTTGAGGTTTGTACTGCCCAAAGTTGGGTATCCATGCGTTGATGCCTTTAGCATCCAAATATGCTAAAGCTTCGCCACTGCTATAACCTCCATCAGCTAATATCTCTCCCAATTCAATATCATTGTTTGATAAATTCCCTTGTGCTAGTTCTAGAATTTGGGCTAAACATTGACTATCTCGTTTGTCTGCAAAATCAGCGCATGCACCAGTGATAACATGATGAGCATCGTCCACAGCTATTTGTCCAAAATAGTTTAACTGACGAGCTTTTCCTGGTTTTACGCTAATGCGTGCATCTGTATCGGTAGGTGAATAATGGGTATGGTTTGACACATATTTAGGACGAATCAGATTCCCATTCTCATCCAACTTTTCGCTGTTACTATTGGCAGGCATGTCTTTGTAAGCAGTTCGTTTCCAGTTGTGATGACGTTCAACTAGCTTTATTGTGCTTGTCACCTTAAACTCGCTTTGTTCCTCTAGTTCATCAACAAAAGCGCTGGCATCTTCCAATATCTCTTTTTCAACCAGACTGTCCATACTGGCATTGGCTTTAATAAAAACGCTATCAATTGCCTGACGTTTGCCTCGGACCATGCCTTTGTCGACACACAGCTTCAATACCATTTGAAACAACTCCAAAAATACTCCTTCGCCATACAACTGGCGTGTGCGGCTAATGGTACTATGCCAAGGAAGAGCTTCGTCCAAATCATATTGGAGAAACAGCCGAATGTCCAAACAATTTGAACAGTATTCCATCAGACGTCTATCGGAAGGAATATTATTCAAATACCCCACTAACAATATCTTGAAAAACACGACAGGGTCAATGGACTCCTGACCTTCAGTTCCATAATAAGGTGCTGTTCGGGCATACAGAAAGTGTAAATCAAGTGCTTTTTCGAGTTTTCGATAGAAGTTATCGGCACTTACCAAGCTATTCAGACTGACTTGGTAATACATTTTTGGCTGGAGATTTTTGCGTCCTTGCATATCTTTAAAATACACATTTTGGGGCAATTTTCCAAGGTAAAATTAAAGGTTCTCAACAAGATGGAAGTCTATGGTTATTTCTTTATATTTGAGTTGTGCAACAGGCACAAGGGTTTTGCGTCAGGCGGGGTGACGTGCAAACTTGAAGCTATGTGCTTCTATTCAAGTTCAGTGCTGGTTGACAGTTTAGTGCTCCGAAACCCGCCCGAACGCAAAGCCCGAAAACGTCAGACTGTGAAAAAACTCCAAATCTAAGCCATTAGGTTTTAATAATTGAAAATTTCTCGGATAGGTGTCCAAATATAAAAAGGACTCAAGTTAGTTTTTTCACAGTCTGACGTTGTGTGCCATATGGTGCAACGATATAAACTTTTAAATTGTCAGACATTAAGCATCATATTATGCGACAAACACTTTTTATTTTTGGACTTATTTTTCTTGTTTCTTGCAAAAAGGACACAAGTCCAATATCCGCTAGTGGACTTTATGTAGAAAATACACCTGTTGCTGGACGTTCACAGTTAAATTTTATTAGCAACAATCTTGTTGTAAAAAGCGAGACCGGAAGTAGTTATAAAGACACTTTCAGTTTTTCAATTTCATCAGGAAAAATTTTATTGACCCCTACTTGGACAACTCAATATTCTGGACAACAATTTGACTTCGAAAAAATTGATGACAAAACGATTAAAATTGAAAATCTTTATCCAAGCATTCCAGAAGCACCCAAGAGTTATATGACTTTTAAAAAATGATTTTATTTCGGACTTGCAATTTTATTTTCTATTATTCTATTGACACACTCAACTCGGCATTTCTTTAGACTGACCAACAGTTCATAAAAAGTATCATTTGGACAACACGATGAATAAGTACGGCACTCAACATTGGGTTTTATGCAAGTTGGGCTCAACATTGTAACATCAGCTATTTGCAAACCCCAGCTTCAGTTCCAGCAGATGAATAACTATGAGCTTTTGTACATAACTTCAACAAAATGTTTTTAATCAGCAGCGGTTCTCGGCAGACGGAATACTATTACCCAACCTGCATAAAGCCCTGCTCGTTAGTGGCAATTTTAGGAAGACCCTACTACAATGATAGACAAAGCAAAACAACTAATAATAGATTTTAAGAATAACGGTTGGCAGACACCAAACCTTTATGAACGCCTATTTGACCTAACATCAAACTCAACTGACATATTTTACTTTGCAACTGAATACCTAAAATCTTTTGACAAGAATGAAACAATTTTCAACGACATTTTAAGCTACATTGACAAATCTCAATTTGCTGACCTGATAAGTTCTGCGTTAGATATTTTTAAAAAACAAAAAATGAAAATGCTGAAAGCGTAATTGAATATGCAAGTTTGCAGTTCCCAGAGTTATTGCACAATTATTTGGAGCTTATATTTGACTTAAAGCCAAATGAAAGCACCTATTTTGCCGACTACCCTTGGAGAAATTTAGTTAGTGACAGAATTCAAATCTTTAAAGAAAAACTAATAAGTTCGGAAACTAATATTACTGACAAGCAAAAGCTATTTAGATGTTTGTTAGAAACAAGAAATTTGGAAACTATCAATTTTGCTTATGACTATGCTCTAACCAATAAACTTTTTGACAATGAGAATTTAGAAGAATATTTGGTGGCTTATTTAGAACTTGTTGGGTTTACAAAGCGAAATGACAACATAGAAAATTATTGCCAAAGTATTGCAAGACATTTTATCTTCAATAACAACTATTTTTCAGACGACAGACCAATTCACACAAACAAAAAACAGCATCCAACGTGGAACTTAGAAGCAGACGAAACTAAATATAAATTTGGAGGCATTCTTCAAAATGATGATAAAAACCCCTTTATTCATTTAGTGACTTTTGATGAAATTCCTTCGGGACTTAAAATTTCAGGACTATCAAGTCTTATATTAGGGATGCACATTAGAGAGCTAAACGAATGCGGTGCAATATTTTACCAACACGACAATTTTGGAAAACCATCAAAAATTGGAGAAACAAAGGAAATTGCAATTTATTCAGATTTACCAATTAAAGAAACAGAAATTTGTTTAGCTGAAACACCAAGTAGATGGACTTTTCAAAGTTGGGGAAGCTCAAATAGTAGAGAAAACTTGTTTAGACTTGGAGGCGAACCAACTTGGATACAAAGTGCGGAAGTTTTAGTTTGCCCAATTTCTAATGAAAAAATGGACTTTTTACTGCAACTTGACACAGACTTGCCAGACATGGAAAATGGAGAAGTATATTTTGGAAGTGGTGGAATTTGTTATGCTTTTTGGTGCGACAAAACAAAAGTGAGTGGATATATTATGCAATGTACGTAGACAAAAAATACCGCCAACATCGTATTGGCAAGGCTAAAAGACAGGCAATGTGAAAGCAAAAATATTCTCACATAGAAAACTTATCGGGACGACAGTTGCGCAAGTCGGTGACGAAAGTATGGGCGGAATATTTGGAGTATTTACTCCGACAGAAATAAATTTTGACAAAATACAGAAATATGTTTGAGAATTTTGGCAGACCAATAAGCCAAACTATCACAAGTGGTATTCTTTGCGACTAAATGTTCAATTAGAAAATGGAGTTTTTCTCTTTCCTCAAGGAGGATATACAATTGACGACATTAAAGAACTCCCTAGCGAACCTAAACGTATTGACATAGCCAGAGTGGACAATAAAATTCTTCAAGACTTTTTACTAACTAACCCTCCACGACCTTTTGTTGAAGAACCTTGGAACGAATTACATATAGAACAGAAAATTGCATTTGAAGACGAACTAAAAAATGAATTAGACATAATTGAGAAATCATTCCTTTACATTTTCAGAAAACCTGAGAAACACATTCTGTTTGACAGTGAATTTTCTTCATTTTGCCACGACCAAAGAAATGACGATATTTTGTTTGAAATTAAGAAACCTAAATTTGACAAACAATTTGCATTAGTTCATTTAACTTGGACAAGTAAAAAGAAAAAGAAGGCTATCCTAACACGGCTTTTTATTCAGACTTTGATGACTTTAAATATTCAAGAATGTATGCTGATAAAGCTGAATGGGAAGATTAAAATAACGACTGAAACAAGAAGCTCAGTCCATAACACAAGTTTGTAAGCTTCCCCAAAAATAGTACGGATTAAAAGTTTAAAAAGTGTGATATTTTTTAACTTTAGGTAAGTATTATGAAAAGCAGCAAATTTAGTCCGACCGAAATTGCCAAGATTCTTAAGGAATTTGAATCTGGCAAGTCCTCAGATACCATTGTTCGGGAATATGGGGTCAGTAAGGTAACATTTTATAAATGGCGTCAGCGTTATGGCGGCATGGAAGCTAGCGAACTCAAGAAGGTCAAACAATTTGAAGAAGAGAACGCCAAACTCAAGCGCATGTATGCAGAACTGGCCTTAGAGTTGGATATGGCAAAATATGTCATAGAAAAAAAGCTCTAAAGCCTTGTGTCAAGCGAGCACTAGTGCGAGAGTTGAAAGAACTCTATCCAAGAGGCATTAGCAAGGCATGCCGTATCTTCAAAACGAGCCGAAGCAGTTTAAGTTATCAATCCGTTAAGAACGATCAAGTGTTAATGGATGAGTTATCTCAATTGAGTAAGGATCATCCTCGTGAAGGCTTTTGGAAGTTTTACTACCGTATGCGCAATGCGGGTCATAGTTTCAATCATAAGCGAGTGCATCGGGTGTATGTGCATATGGGTCTTTCTATTCGTAGAAAGGCTAAACGTCTTGTGGCTAGAGTAAAAGAGCCCTTAGAAGTACCCCGAAGCTTTAACGTGATAGATGATTACAATCGAGAAGTACTTTTCATAGAGACAGACTACTCGCTCAAGAGTAGTAGGGTGATTTATATTCTTCGCCATTTGGTGAACAAATATGGTAAGCCCACTAAGATTCAAATGGATAATGGACCAGAATTTGTAGCAAAGCTAGCGCAAGAATGGAGTCAGATGAATGACATCGTTTTTCACTATATTCAACCAGGGAAACCAACGCAAAATGCCTACATTGAGCGATTCAATCAAACTTACCGCAGACATGTATTAGATGCTTATGCTTTTGATTCTTTGGAGGAAGTTCGCCAAGAAACAGATCTATGGATGAGGGATTATAATTTCGTTCGCCCGCATGTCTCTCTAGGTGGAATGAGCCCAGTAGATTATAGAATGAAAAAACAGAACACCCTTCTTGGGCTTCGTTCCGCTACGCTACACTCAGCCCAAGAAGGGTCTAAACATAATCAAAGTAGACAGATTATGTATATTTTTAAACTGTACTAAAAATGGGAAGCCGACAACAATTAGGAATGTATCTTGCAATTGCCATCACAAAATACCCAAATCCTTTGTTTGACAAGTATCAAAACAAAATTCAAGTAGACGACTTTCATAAAGAGTTTTTAAACGAAGAGGCAAATCTGGAGAATTAGGTGAAATACTCAAAATCGGCGTGCAACAACTATCCAAGAAGATTGTTACAAGAGAATACTGTGTTACATTTAATCTATAAATCTTGCCTTTATAGATTAAACCATAGGTTTATAGTATAAATACCGACATCATAAATACATTTTTGTAAGTTGCAACATTATCATTAAACGCATAAATAATAATCAAAAATGGGATTTGACATTAGTATTAAGTTGAATAAAGAGATTGCTTCGGAGGAGTTACGCAACAAGTTTTACACTTGGAGTAATGAATATACATCAGATGAAATTGGTTGTTTAAGTAGAGATTTTTGTAATATGGTACTCAGCCAGCATTCTGACAGCGGAGAACCAATAATTTCGGAACTTAGTAAAGTTTTGAGTTTTGATTGCAAGTTTCTTCAAGAGCCAAAAGTAAATCATATTGAAGAAGATGAAGATACAAGATATCAATTTGGTTGGGTCAATTCAATTAGCTACTTAAACAACTTGAAGATAGTCAAGACTTTAGTGCAAAGCAATAGTGACATGTCCAGCAAAATAGATTTAAGTGAGGATTGGAAATATTATTTCAGTGGACAAGATAAATATTCTTTTCAGCAGGATATTGATCATTTAATTGAAGTTCTTGAGATTGGCAACCTACAAGGTTTGACAGAGATTTGTTATTCAGTTGGATAATATTGATACTAAAATTTTTATTCTGCATATCCCAAACAATAAGGGGCGCAAGAGAAAGATTCTCCTTGCGCCCCTTGGTAATTTTATGCTTTTAATTCTTAATTCCCTAAGACAAAAACAGCATTACCAAATAGCAACTTACCATTTTGCCAGAAACCTCTAAATAATGGGTTATTAGCAAGGTATACCACGTTACCACGTCCCATGTCTTGAACACCCCAAATCAAAGAATTTTTCAATTTCTCTTGTGCTTTCACACCAGCAAAACCAGCAATTAAATCTTTTGATTTAGTAACCCCTACATTCCAGCCATCATTTAGATATTGATAGGCAGCACCTTCCAACACCAAACTAAAGTAGGTATTTCCATAACCAAATGCCAAAGGATGCGTGGTATCCATTGTTACACGGTAAATACTACCAGGAGTCTCCTCTGAAATAGATTCGCGTTCAGCGTTACCATAAATTTTTAATTTACTTTCGTCAGATTCTTTCTTTTTCTCCTCCTCTTTTGCTTTCAATTCGAATCCTTCTTTTCCTGCCAAAGCTTTCAATGCATTTTCAATAGCGATAAGTCTACCACCATTGCGAACCCATTCTTTAATTTTTCCTAAGGCAGACTCATTCAAGATTCTGTTGTAGTTACCTCCAGGCAAAATCAGTACATCAAATTGAGAAAGATTAGTACTTCCTAAGGTATTTTCTGGCAATACAGTAATTGGGTATTGGATTTGTTGGTCGAAGAAATGCCAAACTTCACCAAACCCTGTTGTGCTAATACCTTCACCAGCTACAGTAGCAACTTTTGGCATTTTTAAGAAAACAACATTTTCAGAACCAAAATCAGATCCTTTTGTTGCCATACCAGTTGTTACAGCAGTAAGACCAACGCCTAATTTGGTAGCTTCCTCGGTCAAGATTTTTTCCAATTGAGCACCTAGACGTTCATTTCCTGTACGTGTAATCACTAGCGTTCCAGCAGGATACGTTTGTCCTTCTATCTCAAAAGATTTGGCAGCGCTACGAACTTTGATGCCTTTTTGCATAATTGCAGACAAGAATTTCAAGTCAGAAAATGACTGCCATCTTGCCAAATAGGCATATGCATTTTCAGCTTTTGTAATCTTGTTTTCAAAGTTTACTTTACCTGCTGGGTTCAAACGATCCTTCAAAGCATAAGCCTTCAAACCATACGCATACGGCAACGACCATGAAGTAATGTCATAAGTCATCGAATCTTCTACCATTGTTTTAGGTTCCATCAAAATCTTTAAGAACATAGAACGAGGTTGATAAAGGTTAAATACCACATCTTCAGCCTCTACCTTTACAAAACCAGTTTTATCATCGTGGTAGCTATAGCCATTGGCCATATAGTCTTTTCCAGCAACACCATATTGGAAACCTTCTTTATCCAAGTAATTTAAAAATTCCTTTACACGAGCCTCTTCACCTTTTGTTTTAATCACATACGATTTATACGGACCAATAGGGTTTTTTGAGGTATTGTCATGAAACTTGATAAATTCAGTCACAGCCTTATCAGCATTGGCCGAAATCGCATCCAAACAAGCAAAAGAAGTACTAAAGTGATGGTCAATTCTTTGTTTTAAGGTTAAAGTATCACCGTCACGCTTTACAATACCCAAGCCAGCACGACCCGACCCACCTTGTTCGTAGGTCATACCAAAGGCACCATTGTAGGTAGGGTAAGTATCGCCATAAGAAGGATACAGCAAGTCAAAACGTTCTTTTGAAAAATATAACCAACCATTTTTATCAAAATCCTTTTTGTTGTAGTCTCCAATAATCTTTTGGAACTCACGTTGCCACGCCGTAATATCTTCATGATAAGGCTTAGCCGCAGGAGAAAAATAATAAGGAGATTCTACGCCTTGCTCGTGGAAGTCAGCATGTAATTGTGGCATCCATTGGCGATACAAGGCCATTCTTTCTTGCGACTCTTTTTGAACTTGCCATGCCCAGTCACGGTTCAAGTCGAAGATATAGTGATTAAAACGACCTCCTGGCCAAGGTTCTTGATGTTCCCAAGCAGCAGCATTAGCATTGTATTTTGCTCCTACTTTTTGGTTATACCAGTTAGCATAACGGTCGTAGCCATCAGGGTTGATAGAAGGGTCAAGAATCACTACCGTATTAGCTAAAATCGCTTTGCTTCGCGCCGAATTTGGGTTCAATAATTCATGAATCACAAATGGAGCTGTATTGGTACCACATGACTCGTTACCATGTACATTGTAACTCATCCAAGCAATAGCTGGCTGTTTGCGAGTACTAGGTTTACCATCTAATAAGCCAATAGCTTTGAGGTTATTGGTACGAATTTCTTCCAAAGCAGCAAAATTTTCGGCAGAAGCTACAACAGCCGCAATGAGTGGACGACCTTCATTTGTAGAACCATATTGGATTAATTTTACTTGAGAAGGGTTTTGAGCAGCCACATATTCGTAATAGCTTACAACTTGATGATGTCTCAAAAAGCGGTCTCCTTTTTTAAATTTCAAATATTCCTCAGGCGACTGCAATTGAGCTTGCGAAGTAAAGCACAGCAGCAGTAACATCAGAAGGTTGATGAATGTAGTTTTTTGCATGATGTATAAGTTTACATGATAAGAAAGCCCAAATATAAGCAATAAGGGCGTTCGAGCAATCCACAATTAGATGAGAGGAGGCGCTTCATGGCTAAAAAGTGGATATTTTAGGTAATTTTGGAAGAATTGGGAATTTTTCAAGCCCATTTTTAGGCTACGAATCGTCTACCTGAGGTTTTCTTAGAAAGAAAATAATCAAAAATATGTCTCGCACCGACTAACTTATACTTTTGTTAATCAGGGAATTGTACAATATTTAAGTAGCAATAAGTGAAAAAAGATAAAAAAAATTATACTTTTTTATAATAAATATTTGCATCGTACGCTTAAACTTCCTAATTTTGCATCACGAAAAACGACAAGTTAACAGCTTTTAGTTATTCGTCCCCATAAGGTCCGTTCGTCTAGGGGTTAGGACACGTCCCTTTCACGGATGAAACACGGGTTCGATTCCCGTACGGACTACATAGAATTACTCAATGACTTGCAAGCGAGCTTTTTAGCTCGCTTTTCTTGTTTTTAGCATATTCCCTCTTCCTGCTGAATCCCTCGAAAAAAGCTTTAATACGTGCAACCAAGGCATATTTTTCAATTTACTAACAATTTTACTTACATTTTTATTTTTGGGATTTTTGGAATACTTTTTGACATAGAGTAAACTTTTATAATTTCTTATATTAAATTTTAAGTTTTACCAAATGTTAAAAATTCAAACAACTACCCACCTAGAAATGTAAGTTACACCCCTATCAACATGATGTCATTTTATTATTGGTTTCGTGAAGGTTCTATTAAAGACCATGGCGTTATCTATTGTGAAATAAGAGTTGATGGTGAAAAGTCCGTTCCATTCTCTACTAAAATTAAACTTCACCGAAAACATTGGAATTCTAAGGAGCAGTGCTTCAATGGTAAAGAATCTGCCAAACATCAGAAAATGTTAGATTTCTATGAATTAAGATTCACCCAAATCTACACTCAAATATCCTATGAGAAACCGAGTGAACCAATTAGACCATCCGAAATACTAGAAAGACACAGATTTGCCCACGTTGGTGAGCGAAAGACCAAGGAAAAGGAAATTGAGTTTATGGACGTCTTCAAAGAGTTTCTGGCTGATCAGAACAAATTACTACAGGCTGAAAAACTTAGCGAACTGACAGTTAAAGGGAAAGAGTCAAAATATGCTATTATTAGGGAATATTTGGGCAAGAAAAAGATTATCTCAATTCCAATTAAAGATGTCAACACCTCCTTTTTAGACGAGTTCAAATTTTATCTACAGACGTCAAAGTACCAAGACAGTACTATTGAAAAGTATCTAGTTTTAATTAAGGAGGTATCTACCTATGGAGTTTCCAAAGGATACAGTAAGGAAAGTGTCTTGGATGACTACAAAATTGAGAAGGCCAAAGCCAAAGAGCCAGTGTCATTAACAAAAGAAGAAATGGATAAAATGGAAGCACTAGAACTTTCCCCTGTACAACGACTTACTTTAGATATTTATCGCTTCTGTGCAGAGACCTCTTTGAGCTATACAGACTATAATTCTCTTTCAGACGAACGCGTTGAGATAGATAAAGATAAAACTATCTGGATTAAACTAAATCGGGAAAAGACAGATATTACCCAAAGAATTCCCCTTAATGATAAAGCTCTTGAAATTTTTTGTAAATACGGAGGTGCAGCATCACTTCCTAGGTTGAGCAACAATAAACTTAACCTCCAAATCAAAGAAATAGCAAAGATGGCTAATATCAAAAAGCATATAACTTTTCATACCTCACGAAAGAGCTTTGTTGATTATACTTTGAACGAATTAGCGATACCAGCAACGACTATTTCTGCAATGGTCGGATGGAAAGATACCAAGCAATTATCAAGGTATGCCAAAGTAAAAGACTCTACTATTAAGAAGCAGTTTTTGAAGTAAGGTATTATTAAAAACAAAGTATTTATCATTACTTATTGAGTGGTAACTACGGTTATCACTCTTTTCTTACCTTTGCATTCACTTCAACGTTTATACATATAGTTCTATAATTATCTCGTGAAGTTCTCAGCTAGCATTCAATAAATCAATTAATAATTTACAACCTAAAATTCAAAATGAAGCTTACACAAAACTTAATTAAACACTTTCTACGCACGTTATTTGTTTTTGCCATCCTCCCTTCTGCATTCATGCTATCATGCAAAAAAGATGACCCAATCCCAAACCCTAAAGCCGAATTTACTTATGATGTTCAAAACAATGGGTTTGTGAGATTTAACAACAAATCACTCAACAACACTAAGTCAATTTGGAATTATGGAGATGGAAGTGGTGATGTTGTAAAAGACTATGATTCTGAGCATCTTCGCCAATTCACAAGAAATGGGACATATCAGATTACTTTAAAAGTCACCAAGGATAATCTTCAAGACGTTATTGTAAAGTCTATTTCGGTCAATACAGTTAAAGGATCACTTTTGGTCTATAAGAAGTTTTCGACGGGTTATGGAAAGCATATCGCTGTCTATGTTGACGGGAACTATATTGGAACCATCAATGGCAATGTATATTACTCCAATAGTCCTTCATGTGGCAATAGCAACTCAGTTACCGCAGAAGGTTTGACAGAAGGTACACACACCTTAGAAGCAAAAGAAAATAGTGGCAGTGGTTATTGGAAAAGCACTGTAAATGTATCTGGAGGTTTGTGTAATAGTATTGGGCTTACATAAAGTATTACACAGAGGGGGCTAAACAGACTCCCTCTGTATAGTCTGAAGTTTTGAATATTTACCATTCGTACTTGAATTTCTGACCTCTAACTTAACAAGGTAGTTCTTTGAATAATTTTCAATTCAAAAACTAGAAATAGGTTCATATACTGTATATTTATCTCGTATGTGATTCCATGACAGCTAAAGTAATAACAGTTTAAAATTTTAACGGCTAATTTTACATTGATCTTAAAATCATAATAATTATTTGTATCAACTTAAGGAACATAAAAACAGATTAAAACTATGATTAGTAATTACAAAGAGTCTAAACCATATTCCATCAATGAGGTTCTTGGCTGGTACCAAAGAGGTGAACTTGATATTTCTCCTAAATATCAGCGAAAATCAGTGTGGACATCTAATGCAAAGTCTTATTTGATAGATTCAATTATTAGAGGATTTCCTATTCCACCAATATTTATGAGACAATCTTTGGATGTTAGGTTAAGAAAAACTTTCAAAGAAATTATTGATGGTCAACAGCGAATAAGAACTATTATAGGTTATTTAAATGACGAGTTCACTATTTCTAAATCTCATAATAAAGATTACTGTAATTTATATTTTTCGGATTTAAGTGATGAAATGCAAAGTGATTTTTTAAGCTACAATATTAGTTTTGAGCTTATTAAAATCGAATCTGATTCATTGATATATGAAATGTTTGCTAGACTCAATACCAACAATGTAGCATTAAATGAACAAGAAATTAGAAATGCTCGATATTCAGGTGAATTTAAAGTATTTATATACAGAAAAGCAAGCCAGTATCGAGAGTGGTTTTTAGATAATAAGATTTTTTCTGATAAAGCTTTTACAAGAATGGAAGATGTTCAGTTTTTTAACTATTTGGTAATTCATTTGCTTGATGGTATTACAAATGATACAAATAAATCAATTGAAGAATATTACAAAAAATATGACTCTTCTTTTGAAAACTGTGAAGTTGTAGAAAGCAAACTTGATTTTCTATTGAGCTTTATTTTCAAGATGTTTAAGCACGAAACAATCTCATTGACTTTTTTTAAGAAACCAAATTATTTTTTTACTCTTTATTGTTCATTAAACTCTTATTTTTTTGGTATTAAAGGATTTAGTGAGGCTAATCCTAATGCAGTAATTGAAAAAAGTGAAAAACATGAAAAACAGATGGTTCATATTCTTAACAAGCTAAATGACTATGAAGCCTATCTCTCTGATGATGAGTTTGCTGAACATATTTTAAAACTTCATAAAGTTCATACAACTAATAAAGGAGAAAGAACAAGAAGAATAGTAGACTTATTAGAAGCAATATTTTAATGGAAAATCAAGAGATACTTGACGAAATTTCCTTTTGGGATTCTAAAATGAATACTATTCCACAAGGAATAACTTTTAACAATTCAACTGATGAGAGTAATTATTTGCAATCTGTTCGGAATGAAATCATAGATATAGCGTTTTTCAAAATATACATAAAGTTTGAAAAGTTTTTTACTATGATGTTTGAGCAATATTGCATTGGGGGAGTAAATCAGAATGGATATTGCCCAAATAGAAAGTTAAATTTTACAGATACAGGACATTTCTTAGCTATAATTCAAAAAAAAATAATGAATTTACTTTAGGATTAGATTTTATCAGAAAAATGTCTGGACATATTTTTGAGGATTCAGATAATTCATTTTCTGCATTATCACATTCTAAGTATTTTACTGACCTTAATGAAATGAAAGCTATTAGAGATTATATTGCTCACGAGAGTCAATCTGCTCTAACTAATTACATTAAATGTTTTCCTGTCTTACCTAATACTAATCTACCTTCAGCAAAGGAAGTGCTCATGGGTACTTGTAAGCGAGGTCCAAAAACTTTTATAAGATATAATCGCTATGTTGAAACAATAACTTTTCTTTCAGAGTATATATTATCACAACCTTTTCCTTTATAAATCTTCATTTTAACATTTCATATCTTATACTATTAATAAATTTCATTTAAAATTCTTAAGCCAAGCTAAATATATTAGGCCTTATCTATTCATTTAGTATTTCTTAAAATATTAGGTGAATAGATAATTGAGTCGTTTGTAAGATTATCTTGATTTCATATGGACAGTTACCAACTCGAAAGTTACCACATAAGTTGGTTTAGAGTAATGAAAGTTAGATGTCTTTAAAACAGAAACACCACCTTCAGTTCTAAAAAATAGAAGCTCAAAATACCTTTATATAGATGACATAGCACACTCCTTTAATAGCTATTAGTCCCAAATTTAGTTAAATGTTGACTTTATGGTTTAGCCTTGACCCTCCATGGTTGATACGAGTTAGCCATTCTCTTTATTGTTTTCCTCAATTGAAGGTTTTCCATGTTCTTGTCTGTGACATTTATGACAAATTGCAATTAAGTCTTCAATTGGTTCATTATAAATATTTTGATATGTTAGGTGGTGTACTTCCGTTGAAGTTTCTTGTTTACATATTTGACAGATGTTTTTATCCCTTTCAAATACCAATTTTCGCTTTTGTTTCCATGTGTCAGTACTTAAGTAAACATAATATTTATACCAAGGAGAATTATATAATCTGTACTCCTTTTTCATATTAAATAAAATATCTTTTTCATCGTAGTAATTATCCCAACGTTCTTTTTCACTTGATTCACAAAGTTCCCCTCTAATTTGGTCACCGAACTTTTTGGAGCTTAAAGGTTTGGATTTATTGATGCAGCCACCACAATGCAAACACTGTTCTCGGATAAAATACAATTGATGGTCTTTTCTATCAATTACGATTATTTTAACAGGGTCTCTACAACAGTCGTCAATAGGTTTATAGGTCCAATAATTACAATTTTGACAGTTGTATATATCATGAAACTTGAAAAGAGAATTAATATTGATATTTTTACTTTTACATTTATTACACTCTTTCATAATGTTAACCTTTATTTTTAGATTTAGATGAAAGTTAACTCAACGAAACTCTTTTTAATATTAGTTCTATTCTCACACTTGGCAACAACATTTTGTGGTGGTATTTGGCTGTCTATATATATATTTATGTCACCAAGACTTAAGCAAAGCCTGCTATGCCTTTATTTTTATAGGCTACTTCTTTTCTTAAAAAAGGGAAATATCAACTTATTTACCGTCAAATGTTGCTTATAAAGCCCAACACAATTTACTTGCTGGATTTTCAACCACCGAAACTTCTTCAAGTTTTTTCAATATATTAACCAAAGTCAACCTATTACAGTAAACGGGTACGAATTATCCTGAAATATAAAATCGTAAACTTAGGTAACAATCTATACTTCTTCACCATTTCCTACTGTTGTTTTGTTTTTTATCTTACTTAAATGTATTTCACGATATTATATAAAAACAAGTTTTAAGCGCTTCAAATTTTAGATTATTATACACTACATACAAAACAGACCTCCTTCAAATTACTTCAAAAGAGGTCTGAAAGTTTATTCTATAAGAGTATTTTAGAAAAAAGAAGTTGTAAAATAGTTACTCTGTGTTATATGGCATTTTATTTTAAATCAACAATTCTTTCGCTTATTCTATATTGTCTAGTTCCTCTTATACTATTGAGCCTTGGTTGTAATTCATTTGTCAAAATGCTTTCAAGCAACCCAATTATCTCGTGTTTTACGGACATAAAAATCAATTTATGTTCTAATGCAAGTTCGTAGACGTACATTAAGTCTTCGCTCGTAGCTTGCGGTTGGTTTCTCCTCTTTTTCTTTCCAGTCAATGCACGTAGAAATGTATTCATAAAAGCGTTTTCTCTTAAATCAAAATGAGATGCTATTCTTTCCAGAATAGAACGGCTTCCAGTTTTGCCTACGTACACAGCATTTTCTTGTTCGTCAAATATTACATATACTCCAATAAGTGATCGTTTATTATGTATTAAATCTACAAGTTTCAAATCTTTAAATGCAATTTTTTCAGCTTGTTTAATTTGAGAAATTAATTCTGAAATAGTCAAGTTTTTAATTTCCTCGTAAAGTAAAATATGCCCCATTATTTAATTTGCCATTGAGTGGGTTAAAAGGTCACATAACGACAGTTAAAGCTCCAATTTCACAGGTCAGTTCGCTTGACACAAAACCTGTCTGAACGGGTGCCAATTCTGTTACGTCTTAATAATTAGCTGTTTCTGTCAACAAATCAATCACTGTCAATTCGAGCCTTACATAATAAACAGTAATGTCAATCTAAATAGGTACATTATAGTCGTGTTGAAAAATGTCAACAGCTTGGCTTGTTGTCAAAAGTTGTCCGTCGTATTAGGTACTTGTTTTCAGAACAAATTTTTCTTATTCATTATTAAGTGTTTTACTTATCAGAATCCCCTTGGTCAGCTTTAAATTCAGTAAAAGGTATTTTTCCCCAGACACGTTTGTAACCGACAGCACCAGCGGCAAAGATGAATAATAACCCACAAACAACATATGATAATGTTTCTTTTCCCTCGGGAGCTGCCATGAGAAAAAAACTGATGCAAGTATCAAAACAACTGCCAAAATTAATGAAATCCTTTTAGTCTTTTCTTGTTCTGTTATGTAAAGTTCGTGAAGTCGAGTCCGTTCATTAATGAAAGTTTTTGATTCAGTACTATCTAGTTCAACTGCTCTATGCCTGTAAGTATTTTTGTTGTTCGTTTCCCAAGGGGGGCTCAATTCGATACTATTTGTTTTTTTGTTTTCATTATCAGATTCATTTGAAATAGTATTGTCTTCTGATTGAATAATTGTATTTGATGAACCCGTTATCCAAGGAGTCTGAAGTTCAATTTTGTTATTTTTTTGGTTTTCATAATGATTAATAATTGGGAAATTATTTTAAACTTTTCTTTATATTTTTTAAAGGAGAGTATTTTACACTTGCCACCAACGTCAAGCTATAAAAAACTAACTTGATACGTTTTCATACTCGGATACCTATCCGAAAATTATTAACTATTACAATCTAAATGCTTAGATATTGAGTTTTTTCACAGACTGACTCGGGGCTACATTCGGGCGTGTTTAGGAGCCCAAAACTGTCAACCAGCAAGCACTACATTTGAATAAAAACACAAAGCTCCAAGTTTTCATGTCACCCCGCCTGACACAAAACTTGTGTAAGCAGTAGGGCTTTCTGTCTTTAGTGTTGGTCTGAACGTAACCATTTTATGTGTTTTGCTATCCCGTCAATGTCTGGATAAACTGTCCCAGAATTAACCCCAAATCTATTTAATGATTTCTTAATTGCTTTACGAACATCTTTGTGAATTAAAATTGTCGTCAAGTTTTTTGGCTGCCAAGGAGTGTAAGGGTCGTGGTGAACCGTGAATAAACCACCTTGTGCAATTATTCTGTTGTCCCAATGTTTAGGAACAAAGCGTTTAACTTCTTTAATTGTAAAAGGGTCAAATGTATCGCTAAGTTTTACAAGTTTGTCTGATTTGTGAATGTAAACACAACAAAACTCTGTGTCTTTTTCATCGTCCTTGGTAAATGGTTCTTCAACTGCAAAATATGTTGCAACAAGAGGGTTCTTTGTCCAGTCAAGAAGCCGAGTTGGCAAACCGTGATGTTGTCCAATTGATAGCAATTCAAGTTTGTCGTCCTTGTAGTCCTTTATAAACGGATAAGCACGTTGTTTGAATATATCAAAAAGTCTGATTTCTTCTTTAACATCTAACGCCAATCCTTTTTGAGTTTTAAGTCTGCCGATTGATGGTGTCAACTTGTAAGTTGAGTTGCGAACACCTCGATAAATTAAGTTGTCCTCCGTCTCCGTTTGTGTCTTTAAAAAGTCGTAAAAGTCGTCTATGGTTTTTACTTTCATATTGTCTGTTATTTTCGTGTTGTAGCCTTACTACAAATGAACAAGGCTTTGTTCAGGTGTGGAACTAGAATTCTGCCTGCCCAAAACGTCAAGCTACATTTCTATTCTTATGCTGATTGTTATTCTATCGTTCAAAAGCGTTCCGTCTAGCTGAAACTGTTGCTTAAAATTAATCTTTCGCTGAATTTACTGCTGTCAAGCAACACTTGCACAAGACCATTTGTTGTTTGCCGTTTAGTCTGAGCTTTTTATTTTGCTGCTCAACGTTTTTATTATTTCAACAAGACTATCTGAAAATTTAGGGTCATACGAGTTCGTATCAATATTCGAGAATGCAGAAGGTTTATCAATATTCCACTCTTGAAATATTTCTTTAATTTCAGTGTGTGTCCCAACTCTGTCGCCATATGCCTTTAAATAAAACTCACCAAAAGAAATGGCGTGAATTCTGTCAGCATTTCTTAGAGATTCGTGCATAAAGGATTTGCCAAGCGTAAATACATATTTTGAAGCAGCAATAAGCAACCCAATAATAATAATACTTTTTAAAATCACCAAAATGTATATTCCCCAAATCTGGTTTGGGTATGTGTCAAGTAGAGCCTGTATTTCTGGAACGTTCTCAAACCCATTAATCCCAACATATACACCAAAAATTAGAGTTCCTATCCCTATGATGTAACAGAAATAAGCTACAATTTTATTGTGACACTCCCTTTGCTTTAATGCAAATGTTGTGTCTTTAATGAAGTCTGCTGCTTTTGTTTCTACTTCTTGTTTAGCAATAATTTTATTTTCTTTATCAGCCTCTTGTCTTCCTAAAAAAACTGATATTGAAGCATCTATTTTGTCAATAGTTTCTTCAAAAGTGTCTTTGTATAGTCGGATGCAATATAAATCGTCTATAAAATTTGGTATTGGAATTTCTCCATAGATTACAGGAATAATGAATTTTTTGTTTGCACTTTCTGCAACATAAGCTCTCGCAGTCCCAACTTCACTAACAACATAGTTTGATTTTAAACTATGTTCTGTTATTAAAACTAAAACTCCATCAGCATTTTTTAAAGAGTCTAACAATACTTTACGCCAGTCTTGACCTACTTTTAAAATACTGTCATCTAATAAAATCGAGTGGCCTCGGTTAACCAGTTCTCCAGAGATTTGCTTTACAATTTCAGCGTCAGTATGTTGATAGGAAATATAAATATTAGCCATTAGTGATTATGTTTAACTGCCGATTTTAAATAGTACCCAAGACTAAAATATACGAAAGTTTTGTAGTGATTCTTGTATTTTTTAAAACTTTGTCAATTCTTCCTTGTACTATTCTTGTCGTACTTTTTATATTGTTGGTTACTTAAAATTCTCTCCACTAAATATTTCTAAATCCTGTCGAGATGTTAGTCTTAATCATTCAATTGATTAGAGATAACCCAGTTTGCAATTTATTCAAATTTCATTATTTAGAACTACCGAATAATAAGAAATGAAAATATTGATGTTTTATTAACCTAAGTCAATTATATACCTTACGACTCTGAATTACAATAAATTAAAAACGGAAGCCTACATCACATAGACTCCCGTTTTTTCAATAATTAAGCAAATACTCTGGCGATAAACTATACCTCATGGTCTCCTCAGGAGTACCCTCGTTGAGATAATGGGTATAAACAACTCTACCATCCTTTAAGAAACCTATTGCATAGTTTCCTACTGCTGTTTTGCCACCTTTTCTAAGGTAAATATATTCTCCTTTCTCAATCCAATAATCATAAAACTTGCTGGTATCTACAATATCAGGATTTGTGCCTGTACCATTGTTTTGTGTGTTGCTAGAGCTACTACTGGTGGAGCTGTTACCAGCATTGTTATTGGTTGGGCTACTGCTTGAATTCTGAGTCGTGTCTGAATCATCTATCTGATTACTTGCCGTTGTGTTGGTTCTACTCTTCGGGGTTTTGCCAAGAAAATAGGCAGCTATTACTGCTGCTATCATGAGGACAATTGCTATAAGCTTTTTCATAGGTTTTATTGATTAGATTTAATCAGTTTGAATGCTAGAAAGGCAAGAAAAATAGCACTGATGGAGATAAGTAAGACCCTGATGGTTTTCCCTTGCTGAGCTGCTACACTTGATGCGTAAACGGAATCACTTCCGTATTTTTCTGCATCTGTTTCTAATTGGGTTCTATTTGTTTTGCCTGTTTCGGTTACTTGGAAAACGCTTTTTACGGCACTTCCTAACGATGATATGCCAGAACTAATGATGTTTCCAATATCTGCTATGTTTGCCATATTATTTCTTCTTGAATAGAGATACGCTTAAAACTGTGATTCCTATGGCAAAAGCAATAAGAAGATAGGTTGTAAGCTTTTTGTTTTGTTCGACTTCTTTTTGATAGGCAATCCCATCATATTTTGTTCCTTGTATGGATAAATCGGTAGTATTGTCTTGTGACTGACTCCCAAATAAACCTCCTACAAGGTTGCCGACTGTGCCAATGATGTCATTCATATTTATAGGTTTAGTGTTTGAGAAATTTTGATAGCAAAATGTACCCTTTTCTCCGGTGTGAAGTTGGCAGCTCTATACCATTTTGCTATCAATTTGATGATGTCGACTTCGTCCAAGGGTACTGCTCCTGAAAAACCCTGTGAAATTTTGCTATCAATTTTTTGAGCTTCAGGAGCTGAGCTTTGAGCGCCTATAGAATTTTTGCTATCATTTTTTCATCTCGAGGGCTGATATCTCATTCCCGGGATTTTCATTTTGCTATCAAAATTTCCATCCCCATGTCACAGACTTGTTACCTAAGTAAAACAAAGCTGCACCTAGCAATGGAGTTCTAACTTTGAGCCAAATGATTCGAAGCTTTTGGTTCTTGATAGTTTTGGTGTCTAGCTTAATGATTTTCGAGTAATCACGAGCGTTCTGGTCAGCTAGTTCGAATGATTGGGTGGCAGCATCTATGGCTGGTTCAATCACTGTTTGATTGTTGCGAATGAGGGCATTGTATCGAACCAGTAGAGAATCATATCGCATACGGTCAGCCACGATATTTCGTAGCTGTAGTGGCGTTATCAGATAGTATTTATTTGTAAACCGTGATTGGCTTAGGCTGTCCGTATTGGTCTGTGAATAGAGCTTCAATGGTAGAATCAGGCAGAGCAAGGATATACACATTGATATTGCGTTCGTCTTCATGGTGCTTTTCTTGGATTTGTTCTTGGGTAGAAAGTCCGTTTTTGAATGCTTCGTAGGCAATCTTTTGGAATATGGTTCTTTGTCGCTCTCGATGGGCAATTCTTTCATTAATTTCTATTTTCTGTCCTTCAGCTTTTGCCACTTGGGTATCTTTCTGAGAGTAGAAATATCCCACTGCAATGAGTAGGCATACAAACAAAAGAGCTCCGCCCTGTAAAAGGCGTACCTTCCAGAGCGGGAGCTTGATGGGGAGATTGAGTTGACTAAACACCTATTCGGTTACTTTAGTCTTAATGGTCACTAATTCCCCATTTTGGTACTTTTCAATCTTTTCATATTCAAGTCCAAGGGCAGTCAAAAGAATCTCCATTACCAACTTCTCTGTTGTGTACCATTCATTAAATTCAGCTTCTGTGAAGGAATATTGTTTGCTGGTTTGGAAAATACCACTTGCATCAGGGTACTTCTTTGCATCTGCAATTCTGGACAAGTCAATCTTTTCATTGTACGAAATAGAAATACTTTGTCTGGTTTCCGAGATATTATCGGCAATAATTTCAATTTGAGAAACGCCTTTTTTATTAGGCAAAAGTGTTGCTAAAAACATAGATTTTAAGAGGTTAAAAATTAATTAAATGAGTTTACAAAAACGACTCTGTTACCTTCAAGTGTCAGGTAACCACTTGGCGCACTGGACTTCGAATACGATGGTGTCATGTTAAGACGAAGATTATTGGTTGATATAGCATCAGAGCCTATAACTTCGGAGCTAATGTTATGAATATAACTCATACCTTCCATCACACATCCATGTTTAGAATTGAACCAATAGTTCGTAGAAACTACATTTCCATTGAATTCAAAGGGTTTATCGGCGATATCATTCCAATTATGACTATGAGGGCTTGGGTTAAACTCCGTAGGTTTACCATAGATGCTTTCCCAACTGTGTGAATGACCCCAGTCTGCTTTTCCGTCTATTTTACTTTTGACAAGAGCTACTGAAGCAGGATTTGTACACCAATTCGCCCATCTGGAATCGTCGTTGACTACATCTACATGGTATCGCACGGTGTTCCCATCCACCTGAATGACATTGTAAGCACCAGAGGAGAAATTAATTACGCTATACATACCCTTGTCAGCGGCATTCTCTTGCAAAAGGACTGAAAAATTAGGTTTACCATAAATTGAATCCCAGTGATGTGAATGACCCCAATCTGCCTTTCCATCTATTTTACCTTTGATAAAGCTGGTTGAAATAGGAGAAATCGTGGTATTATTGTATCGAGTATCATCGTTTACGACATCTACATTGAAGCGTACTTGATTGCCCGATACAGAGGCTCCAATAAATGCCCCATCACAAAAGTTAATATTACCATTATTGCCAGATTTGACAGAACCATTTTCCTCCAAGCTGATGCCTGAGATTTTGCTGTTCCAATAAGAAATCTGACTGTCCGATACTAGACGTTTATTGGCATTAGTGACAATATTATTAGCATCAGTGAAGTAAGCTGCATGAAAGCCATCTAATAGGTCTGCGTTTAGCCCTGAACCTATACCATGATTGTTTTCAGACCAGATTCTTTTGTGAACCAGAGCTCCAGCGTCACTATAATCGGTTCTGATATACAAATCAAAGTTCCTTTGGTATATAGTTACTGCAGAACTACCGGGTGAATGTAGCGTAATCGACGGATGTTTTGTATTGTCCGTTGTTATGACTGCCAATTTCGAATCAGACCAGTGTGTACCACCATTAGCTTGAATTTCAACTTTACCAGTAAGATAACCACCCGTAAGTGGTAGGTAAGCTCCTAATTCACTTCTATCAACTTTGGAATTCCAATAGCTAACTTGAGTATCGGTAACAAATCTTCGGTTAGCATTAGTATTGACCCAGTCAGCTCCAAAGGAAGTTTTAACGAGGTTTCCATTGGCATCAGAGACGACGGGTACAGAATTTAGTCCATCTGCAAAGTCTGAAACTTTTAAGGTTTTTGTTGAGATACGACCTGCACGTGTATCGAAAACTATACGAGTAATATTGTCTACATTGCACTTAAATCCGATTCCCCACCAAGAAGCAATCTCAAAATTGTACGTTGATTCCGTTGCATTATCACCAGTTCCAGTTGATATATGATTATTATACCCAAATCTAACTTTATCAGAGCGGACGAGGCTTCCATCTCCTTGAGAAACAATTAACCTATCAACTTGACCATCTGCAAAATCACTCAATAATACTCTGTTTGCTTGTATTCTACCTGCACGTGCATCAAATACGATTTTGGTCGTATTATCGAGGGTAGATTTGAATCCCACTCCGTACCACGATGCTATTTCAAGGTTATATGCTGTAGTTGTAGCGCCATCTCCAGTACCTGCACTTATGCCGTTATTTGAACCAGCAGCATTAAATCTAATAGCTCCTGTCATGGTTCCACCTGTAAGTGTGAGGAATGCTGCTAGTTCAGTTCTATCAACTTTACCATTCCAGTAAGTAATCTGAGCATCAGAAACTAGACGCTTATTTGTATTTGTGATAAGGTTATTGGCATCAACAAAGTAGGAAGCATGATAACCGTCCAACAAATCAGCATTCAACCCTGAATCAACCCCATGATTCATTTGAGTCCAAACCTTGTAGTTGACATTATCGTAGGCAGTACCATTATCGTTTCTGATATACAAATGCCCTAGCTTTTCATAAAGTTGGATAGCTGAAACGCCCGGTGTATGAAATGCTATCGAAGGAGGTTTACTAGTGTTGGTAGTACTAATACAAAGTTTCGCTTCCTCCAAACGAGTACCCCCTTGAGCAAGAATATCAAGTTTTCCTGAGATAACACCACCTGTCAGAGGCAAATATGCGCCAAGTTCGGAGCGTTCTACTTTATTGCTCCACTGAGAAACTTGGGTATCAGTTACAAATCTTCGATTAAGGTTTGTATTAATCCAATCGGCAGAGAATGCTGATTTAACCAAGTTTCCACTTCCATCAGATATCACAGGTATAGCATTCTGACCATCAGCAAAATCTGAAAGGCGAACAGCGCTGGCTAGTATTTTACCAGCACGGGTATCAAATACAATTTTTGTTTTATTCCCATTTGTATCTTTGAATCCGACTCCATACCAAGAAGCAATCTCAAGGTTGTAGGCTGAAGTAGATGCACCATCGCCAGTTCCATATCCAACGTAACAGTTTGAATCAAACATTACCCTTCCTGACATGGTACCGCCAGTAAGAGGTAGATAAGCACCAAGCTCCGAACGGTCAACTTTAGCGTTCCAGTAAGAAACCTGAGTATCAGAAACCAATCTTTTGCCAGTATTTGTGACAATATTGTTTGCATCTGTAAAATAGGAAGCATGGAAGCCATCCAGTAAGTCTGCATTGAGTCCAGAACCAATACCATGATTATTTTCAGACCAGATTCTTTTGTGAACTAATGCCCCAGCGTCAGAGAAATCGGTTCTGATAAATAAGTCAAAGTTTCTTTGGTAAATGGTAACGGCAGAACTTCCGGGAGAATGTAGTGCAATGGATGGATGCTTAGTGTTATCCGTTGTTACAACTGCCAGTTTAGAATCTGACCAATGAGTACCACCGTTAGCCTGAATTTCAACTTTACCAGTAAGATAACCACCCGTAAGCGGAAGATAAGCGCCCAACTCCGAACGCTCAACTTTAGCATTCCAATAGCTAACTTGACTATCAGTAACAAATCGTCTGTTAGCGTTAGTATTGACCCAATCAGCACCAAAAGAGGTTTTAACTAGATTTCCATTAGCATCAGAGACAACGGGTACAGAATTTAGTCCATCAGCAAAATCAGAAACTCTAAGAGCTTTACTGAGAATACGACCAGCACGAGTATCGAAAACAATGTAGGTATTTCCATAACAGCTATCTCTAAAACCTATTCCAAACCAAGAGGCGATTTGTAGGTTATAAGTTGAAGTAGTGGCTCCGTCGCCAGTGCCATTTCCAATCGTGTTAACTCCTACGCCACTAAACCTAATTGCTCCAGACATGGTACCACCAGAGAGAGCTAAATAAGAATCTAGTTCAGTTCTATCAACTTTACCATTCCAGTAAGTAATCTGAGCATCAGAAACTAGACGCTTGTTTGTATTTGTGATAAGGTTATTGGCATCAACAAAGTAGGAAGCATGATAACCGTCCAACAAATCAGCATTCAACCCTGAATCAACCCCATGATTCATTTGAGTCCAAACCTTGTAGTTGACATTATCGTAGGCAGTACCATTATCGTTTCTGATATACAAATGCCCCAGCTTTTCATAAAGTTGAATAGCTGAAACGCCCGGTGTATGAAATGCTATTGAAGGAGGCTTACTAGTGTTGGTAGTACTAATACAAAGTTTCGCGTCCTCCAAACGAGTGCCTCCTTGAGCAAGAATATCAAGTTTTCCTGAGATAACACCACCTGTCAGAGGCAAATATGCGCCAAGTTCGGAGCGTTCTACTTTGTTGCTCCACTGAGAAACTTGGGTATCAGTTACAAATCTTCGATTAAGGTTTGTATTAATCCAATCGGCAGAGAATGCTGATTTAACCAAGTTTCCACTTCCATCAGATACGACAGGTATAGCATTCTGACCATCTGCAAAATCTGAAAGGCGAACAGCGCTGGCTAGTATTCTACCAGCACGGGTATCAAATACAATTTTTGTTTTATTCCCATTTGTATCTTTGAATCCGACTCCATACCAAGAAGCAATCTCAAGGTTGTAGGCTGAAGTAGATGCACCATCGCCAGTTCCATATCCAACGTAACAGTTTGAATCAAACATTACCCTTCCTGACATGGTACCGCCTGTAAGAGGAAGATAAGCACCAAGCTCCGAACGGTCAACTTTAGCGTTCCAGTAAGAAACCTGAGTATCAGAAACCAATCTTTTGCCAGTATTTGTGACAATATTGTTTGCATCTGTAAAATAGGAAGCATGGAAGCCATCCAGTAAGTCTGCATTGAGTCCAGAACCAATACCATGATTATTTTCAGACCAGATTCTTTTGTGAACTAATGCCCCAGCGTCAGAGAAATCGGTTCTGATATATAAGTCAAAGTTTCTTTGGTAAATGGTAACAGCAGAACTTCCGGGAGAATGTAATGCAATGGATGGATGTTTTGTGTTATCCGTTGTTATAACTGCCAGTTTAGAATCCGACCAATGCGTACCACCATTAGCCTGAATTTCAACTTTACCAGTGAGATAACCACCCGTAAGCGGTAAGTAAGCTCCTAACTCCGAACGGTCAACTTTAGCATTCCAATAGCTAACTTGAGTATCAGTAACAAATCGTCTGTTAGCGTTAGTATTTATCCAATCAGCACCAAAGGATGTTTTAACGAGGCTTCCGTTTGCATCAGAGACAACGGGTACAGAATTTAGTCCATCAGCAAAATCAGAAACTCTAAGAGCTTTACTGAGAATACGACCCGCACGGGTATCGAAAACTATACGAGTAATATTATCTACGGTGGCTTTAAAGCCAATGCCCCACCAACTGGCAATTTCTAAATTATAGCCAGTAGTGGTGGCATTGTCTGCGTTTCCATACCCGATGTATGAGTTTGGGTCAAAGCTAATTCGTGCGCCATACGCCATATTTCCACCAGTTAGGGGGAGATAAGCAGAGAGTTCTGAACGTTCAACTTTAGCATTCCAATAATTGATTTGTGTATCTGTCACAAAGCGTTTATCGGAATCATCTGAGATAACTGAAGTCGTAAGAAATCGGAATGAATAGCCAGCATCATCCTTTAGCAGTGCCATATTAGTTGACCCTCCCTCTGGAACAAGATTGACATTCAATTCAGCAAGACTGCCGTTAGCGTTCTTTATTACGACTTTTTTCTTCATTAATTTAACGAGCTAGTGATAATTGGTTCTGAAATCTCTAATACCATTTGAGTGGGTGCTAATGCCTTCCCAATTTTCTGAGAGAGCTTATTGGCAACGTTATCAGGTGGAATGGTTGTCACATCGCCACCAGTTCCCAAAAAGTAATTAGAGCCTTTGGTGAATGCTGCCCCTGCAATGGTAAACTTACCACCTGTCAAAACAGACATTTGAGCATTGTTAACACCGACAGTTACGGCAATGCCAATGGCATCTTTTGCCAAAGAGCCATTGTCTGCCAGTACAAAACCAGTAGCGGTGAGCGCCACGATTTTTCCAACAGCAATACCGCCTGTTTCCACACAGTTGTCTTTTACTAAGAATCCTTTCATCCAGTCTGGAATCACAGATTCATCGACAATCCCATTATCATTTAAGAGTAGGAAACGTCCTGCATTAGCGGCTGTACCATCGCTGGTATCAGTCGCCACACTGACTTGCATCTTACCGTCAGTGGTTTTAATTAGAGCTTGCTTTTTTGTAGCCATGTTTGTTTAGGTGATTATTTGATTTATGATAGAAACTGAGAAATCAATATTGAGCTTTTCATGGGTGATAGACAAACCCACACTTTGGGTTACTCCACCTTCGAGAGCACCATTCGGAGCATTAGGAATCAGTTGTCCAGCGGGACCAGCATAGTAGTTAGTATTTACTATTAGTCCCCAATTGGCAATTTCAACAACTCCCTCGACTTGAATATGGAGTGTTTCGCCTACTGGAGCATTGTCTAAACTAATTCCAGTTGCTTTTAAATAGTTTTCCTCAAGACTTGGATTGAAGTGATAGGCAAGACCATTCTTAACAGTGATTAGGCGACCTTTTACGATATATTCGCCCGCAATGACTTCTTGAAAATCCACTCCCTTGTACACTGTGGTACTGTAATGATTCGTGACATCACCACTTGGTTCTTTGGTAGTATCTTCCTTTAAATCCTTTATCTTTTCGGACAGGTTTTGAATGGCAAGACGTTCCTTTGCTAGCAGATCAAGTAAATAATCAGTGTCTTTGTCTATTTTAGCATTTGAAGCAGCTAGCTCTTTTTGAGCTTTCTGAGTGAAAAACAAACCTATCTTATCCCAGAAAAACCATAATGCTGCTACTACAATCACTGCAATGCCCCAAGTAGGATATTTTTGTTGTTTCATAACTTCAAGAAAGCCTTGACCGAAATTCGACCAAGGCTATTTTCTGGGTTTAGAGGCAATTATTTGTTGTAGACTTTCTTGGAAGCTACTTTTAGCGATTTACCCCATGTAGGCATGGGCTTTCCTGCTTTGCCAGCTTCGTAGATACTTTTTACAGCTTCCAGATTGACTTGTTTTACTTTCTTTTGAGCTGCTTTTTGTGCAGGAGAAAAGCTTCTTTTAGGTTTCTCTTCTGACTTCTTTGAGGTCTTTTTCATAGGTTATTAAGAGGTTTTTTTACGAATAAAGATATAAGTAACTATACTCAATAAAACTACCGCACTTGGTATAATCCAAGCTAGTGGGTTATTCTTGGTTTCACTGGCCACACTTGAACCTGTGAGCTTTCGAATTAAGAGCTTTCCTTTGGTTTTGACCGCCTGCCAGTACTCTCCTTGCACACTCAGCCAGCTAATGTATCCACCTTCGTATAATTCACGGGGTCTTTTCAAAAGTCCTAGAAAATCATATTTGATGTTCTCGACATGAACCTTGTTGAACCAGTCGGGAGTAATGAAATTGGATACTTCAATGCCATCAATCAAATATCCTTTCCCGTCCGTAGCATCAGCGACTTCCTCAACATAAAGTGGGTCATCTTCATTTTCCTTAAACCCTGTGGTTTTTCTAAACTTCTTTAGATAAGGATTATGAACTATTTCCAGAATCTCATGTGAAAGAACATAACTGACCTTTGTGGAGAATCTAACTTTACCGAAAGGAACTCCATTGTCATCGACTCCGTGAAAACCTCCAAGGTCTTCCCCAATGTCATATTCGATGGTCACAGGAAAGTAGCCTTTTGGTATCAAGTCTGTACTACTAAAAACCGTAGCTTGCGCTTCAATTGCCCAATAAGGCGCAAAATGTAGTGCCAATTGCTTATTGATTGCTGCTACGATTTTTCGTAGTTGCTCAGGGTCTATTTCCTTTACTTTCGAAACTACTCCGATTCTAATCATCCTTCTTTTTGAAATAGATAAAAATGGCAGTTCCTATGCCCACAATCGCTAAACCAATTATCCAAAGAATGTTTTGACCCGTTCTTTGCAATTGTTGTTGCTGGACATTCGGGTCAGGTTGTTGGTTGTTGAGGTTAGAATCTTGATTTATGGCATTTGGAAAAATACTGGTAAAAAGTAATCCTACACCTGCCAAAACTCCGCCCCAATTGGTATTAGTTTCCTTTTGAGCTATGACATTGCCTTGGTTGTCCTTTACCTGCAAAGTTGTGCCATTAGCTGAAACAGGATTTGGTGTTTTTCCTGTAAAAATACCTTTAATCCCTCCCCAAATATTGGAGATGGCTTGTCCGACCTTGGTTTTGCCGTTTTTATCCGTATTTGTCTGGTTTGAACTATCCGTTTTGGAAGTATCCAAACCTTGTGAAGTGTCCATTGCTGTCTTTTTCATGAGTCTTCTTTTTTACGAGTGACAATTGCCCAAATCGTGACACCAATCAACACCACACCAGCAATGATACCAAGGATTAAGCCTGTTTTAGAACCTCCATTGTTTGAATCTGAACCAGATCCACTTCCTGTTACACTCGTTGGCGCTTTAGAGAGCTTTTCTTTTAGGGTTTTGGTATCCACATTGCCCGATTGTCCTTGTTCAGCGAGTTGAGTTAGTTCGTCTTGGTCATTGGAGACATCAGACAGTCGTACCCAAACCAAAGCTGGAACAGGGAAATCATCTCCAGACCCTGTGTAACCTCGAATCTCGACGGCTACTTGAATGTAGGCAACGCCACCCAAATACTTGGTCTTACCAGCAAAAACGCCCACCACATCCCCAAATTCAAACTCTACTAAGAGCTTGCGTTGTGGTGGATGGGTTGACCCCCAATGAATAATTGCATGGGAACGGTATCGGGGTCACTTTCTGAAAGGAACTTTAATTCGTTGCCAATAGGACTGTCGTCATACTGCTGATAGCCTGTGGCAAAATCAACGAGACCGATGACTTGCCCAACGCCCGGTATTAAGTAGGTCAGAAAGTTTCGATTGCTCGTGGTGTCTACCCAAGGATTGTATTTTCGTTCTTCCTTCTTTCCTGCAAAGGCTGTGAATCGCAAGCTTTTGGCATAAAGGATATCACCTTGTTTCATTTCGTATAGGTTTAGCGGTTATTCGTATTTATTGATTTTTCGAAGTTCTTTTTCCTTACGAAGCTGGATAAAGTTGAGCATCATTCCTGACACGTAGAAACCAGCGATACATAAGCCGACAAAGAAACTTCCGAGTTTTAAGAGTTTGTTAAACATCGTTTCAAGGGTATATTCGTGGATAGAGTTTTTGAATCATTAACCGCAAGTCATTGGGTGAAACACTCTCAGGGTCATGGTTGGGAAGTGGTACGCCTGATTTACAAAGTGCAACATAACAGAGGTCAGCACAACAAAAACCATCTTGACTCAGCCCCATTGGATATAGCATACTTCCCAAGACCCCACCCCAATTATAGGGTTTGCCTACCTTTCGTGCTACGTATTTTCGTGTCTCTACTTCGTAGTACCACGGAATTTCGTAGAACTCCCAATAAAACGGGTTTCGGTTCTGGTCTTCAGCAAAGATGTTTACACCTGTAAATTCATTCGAAGAACCGACCTTTCCATCCGAAAAAATTAGTTCGCAATGAATGAATTCACTTCTTAGAAAAGTCTTCATCAATTGATTGTAAAAGTCTTTTCCGTCATGTTGATAGTGCTTAAAAGCAATCATGAATTTTTTCATCCTGCAACTACCTCATCTTCTTTGGTGGACACTTTGGGATTAACGCCAGCATCCACGGCTTTGTAACCCAGATAGGATTCAAGTCCTGCTTTGGTCATCTCTAGTTTTTCGTGCATCTCTGGAATAAACACTTTGATAATTTCGCAAACGAAAATACCCAAACCTGCAATTGTAGTTTTGGGATTATCTACCGCCACCTTGATAAAAGCTTTTAAGCCCGACACATCAGACTTTGGAGCATTTGCAGGATTCTGTTGAGCGACCATTTGCTGCATCACCAAGGTATTTTGATGGAGTGCTGCTAATATTTCATCCTCATACTTTGCCATAATGATTGTTAGTTATCGTCCTCATTGTCCTCTATTACCTTTCCAGACTTCATGTTATCATGCTTGAGCTTCTCATTCTTGATTTTCCAATACACATAAATGGCGGATAAAAGAAAGAAGCCTGCTTGTGCCAAATCTGAAAAGTCATGAATGATAAAGCCCATGACTGGTATTTCTAAGAGCATATCGGAATCGGTATAGTATATGTTTCTAAAAACGTTTAAGTTCATTTGAAAACCTTGATGGTTTGTTTGATAAAATCCTTGATGAGCGCTTTGACTGCTTGCCATGAATCAGGACGCACAATAAAGTAGCCTGTTGCCACAAAGAAGCTAATCCCTATAATCCACAACAAAGCCCTGCCAGTTTGGGAACTAATCGACCCTGTCGTTAGATTTGTTTTGTCGTAGCCGACTGGCAAGGCTTTGTTTAGGAATAGTTTCACTTCTGCCACTGTCACCACGCCATCTGCATTGTAATCAAGTGGATTGCTATTGTAAGCCGTTGTGCCTTTACTGTAGAGTACTGAGTTGTCAGCTTTGCCGAATGCAATGGGAAAATGTACCAGAAAATAGAGCTGATAAGCGTCTTTAGGCACACCTCTTTCCTTGATTCTTCGTTTGAGGTATTCTCTCACATAAGGTAGCTGCTGCACGTGGTTCATCTTGTAAAGCGCTGCGGTGCTTGTCCCTAGGTCTTTGGCGGTGCTTTCTAAAAACTGAATCAAACCCGTAGCTGTACCTTTCGGGTTTCGAGCCTGTGGATTGAGCCTTGACTCTGCCCACATGACAATCATGAGCCAATCAGGATTTTTGATACCTAGGTCTGAACAAATCGCCTTAACCGTATTCTCAAAGGCTGTCCGAAGGTTTGAGGGTACTTTTTCAATATAAACTAAGCTCATAACCAAACGGAATTTTGTCTTTGTATTCAGGTAGTTTCTTGTGGAGTTTTACGGCATTTTGGACAGACTTTTTAAAGAAGAATTTTACATCTAATACTTCCAGTTTGCCGTCTCTATCACCATAAACCGTATCGAGCACTTTGTTGTATTGGTAGGCTTTTTCACGCTCGTAAGCAATCACATAGCCATCACTTTTACCAAGGGCAGCGGGATGGAAAATAGCTAGATACACATCATAGGCTGAGTTCATCTTCCCGATATAGGGTTTGAGATAAGGATACACTAGGTGCTCTAATTGCCATTCTCCAAACTTACCCTTTACTTGCCCTAATGAATAGCCCAAACGTCTTAGCGTACTCGGCAAACATTGAATCAAGCCAAATGCTTCTGAGAGCTTATTTTCAGCTTGCGAGCTGTGCTTACTTTCCACCCAAATGACCATCATCAGCCATTCAGGCTTGATTTTGAGTCTTTGAGCTACTTCTCGAACTTTAGAGATATAGCCGTAAGGGTTTCGGTATGTGAGCCATTCAAAGGGTAGCATATTTTAGTTGTTAATCCACTTTTTCAAAAAGATTGAGATAAGAATCAGGAGCGTACCAGCCCCTAGGGCAGTAGCTCCAAGTTTTAAGGAACTAGGCACATCAAATTGTACATTGATATTGGCTGTACCTAGATTGCCTAATAATCCACTTTGGTTATTCATTAGTAGTTAAGTTTTAGGGCAATCATGCGCTGTTCCATTCGAGCTTGCTGGTCGCCATTCCATGAAAAAAGAATCTTCTTCCAGCTTGTGACTCTAGTCCAAAGGGTTGCAGCATCCTTTTTGCCGTATTTGGCATTATAGGTTTGCACAAGGAGATGGAATTGGTCATTCGTGAGTGAAAGAGCTTTTATATAGGCATCTCTCAAATCATCACTATTACCAAACCATGAGTCAAAGTAGGCATGGAATTCTTCTACTAATGGATTAGGATTCCAGTCTTTTGGAAGCCCTGAGCCTGAATTAGGAAGTGGGAGTTCCAGAAAGGTTTCCTCTTTGGGCGTTGTCAATCGCTTATAGGCATAAAATGCAGCTGCTCCAAAGACAGCGTACCAGAATACACTCGAAGAGGTGAGCTTGTTGACCACCTTGAGGAAAGTTCCCCATGCTAGGCTTAGTGCTTTCATTAATCACCTTTGAGTTTAAAGAGTTTTCCGATTAGTTTAATCGCTAAAAAGCCTGCTACTGCACCGATTGCACCTTTGATGATGACTTCCTTGACTGTATAGCCTTCGCCTGTGTTTACTTGGGTCACTACAACATCCTTGGTTTTTCCAGTGGTGGTATCTGTTTTGGTGACAGTCTTTTTCACAGGTTGATTGACGACTGGTTTGACGGTCGAACAATATTGGACAGCTACATACCCCACACCACCCATTGCCAAGTTGAACTTCAAAAAGCCATTGACGCTTTTTCCATCGGACTGACCAATCAAATTACCCTTATTAACGGCTGATTTAATGGCTGAGGTTAAAGAAGCTCCCGTTCTGATTCTGACACTATCACCTGTGCAATAGTAGTTCTTCGTTCCAGAAACGACGGTTGGTGTTGAAATAGTGGTTAGGTCAGACAAAGGAACAATGGCGTTGGTACGATATTTCAGCATATACAAAATAGGTTTGTACAACTGAACTAAAGCTAGTTTAGTATCCTCATAGACATCTTGGATAATTCCCAATTGAAGCCCATTGTTCACCTTACCAATTACACCACCAAAGTCAATCTTGCTTGGATTATCTTCATCCCAATCGGCAGTATCATACAACTTGACGTAACCGTATTTAGGGGATGTTGCCTTAACGGACATTCCTATACGGACATTTTTGATATCAATTGCCATTGTGTTTGAGTTAAGACCAGACAGCCTATGTTGATAGGCTGTCTAGCATGATTATCTTAGTCTTCGTCCTCGTTGCTAAAAGACTTCCAAGCAAAGTAGGCAGCCAAAGCGGCTAAACCAGCCAACACATAGTTGAGGGGCTTTTTATAAAATGGAGTGGCTGCCTCTGGAGAACCTTCGGTAGATGCGCTTACGCTTGAACCACCCAAGACTTCTTTGATGACGTCAGTAGCGTCTTTTGCGACAAATGGCGTATTGGCAATGGCGCCTTTACCATCCGCATACAAACCGATTTCCTTGTCGGCTGTCACATAGGCCATTCCTACGGTTTGCGTTTCTGGCAAGGCAAAAGGTTTCAAGGCTTTGGCATACTCTGCGATACCAGTTTCATTGAACCAACCCGAACCTTCCAGCTTAGATAGGTACATTGGTTCAAAGTTGCCACCGCTGCTATGTTTGGCAAAAAGGACTTTTTGTGAGTTGATTTCACAAAGCGCTAAAGTCCACGTACCTGATTCGCCGAATTTGAATGCGAAAATTACGTCACCTTGTTTAATTGCACCAAGTGCATGGATATTGATAATAGATGCCATTTTCTTGTGTTAAGAGGTTTGGAGTTTAAAGGAAAATTGAAATTGATTGGGTTTAATTAAAGCCCTCGTACGGGATTTTGCGAGCATCAAGGATGTTCTGGAGCTTTTTCGAGTATGCCATCAATCTAATAACTAATTCGTTGTCGATGGTTACTGGTGCTGGCTCAACATAACCTTCCGTCGGAAAATCCACTAAGTTTTGTTGGGTGTACTGCATAGGCGTTGTGCCAGTTTTAAGCCCCACTGCCACCAAGTCTGCATCCGAAGCTAACAAGGATGTGTGTTCAGTATTAAACCCATTGAGAATACTCAATTTGGGAACAATGGTAGCATGAACAAAGTACTCTTTTCCTACTGGAATCAGCTTGTCAGGCGTATTACTGGCTTCAATACAGCCAAAGGTTAGACCCAAATGCCGAAAGATTTTGATGTTTCTGGTGATACCATCGTTGTAGTTGACACTAGCGATGAGATCACCATTTTGATACTGTTTTGCGAAATTCATGTTGAATAGAGATAATATGAGAACCTAAAACGAAACAAAGAGGATTAATTCTTACTCAGCATAGTTTACTTCAATATCTACCGAAATAGAAGCTAAAAGCGGTAAGATGATATGCTTGTCTAAAGTGATCTGCTCATTGACATGATAGATAAAGGAATCACCACCTTCGTGTTTAGCTTCAATCTCACGAGAAATAGCTATACCTTTTCGAGAAGTAGTGTTTACTTCTAATTTTTGGCGCATTTGAGCGAGCTGGTTCAATTCAGACTTTACCTTCACACGAATACTTTCAATGGTTGGCGGATACACGTAATCAAAATCCTGTACGTGGTCTAAGAGAATGCCCTCTTCAGGTGTTGCTGTGATTTCGGTATCGTTATCGACTGCTTTGAACGTCCCATCGGTTACGTAGCGACCATTCAAAACATTGCCTAAGCGAAGACCAGGCATAAGGCAGACTTTGACATCTTTGTCACCGTTTTTGAGGTTGTACTTCACACTCTTAGAGGGAGGTGTACTTTCCTGACTAGGGTTTAAATCAATAATGTTTGACATGATAAATAGGTTTTGTTGCTAGGTTGATTTTTCCTTGTTTGCAGCTACAAAATTACAATGGCTTTTTAGGGCTTTGGAGGTAATATGGTGGTAGTAAGGACTATTCGTGCCTACTACCACACAAGTTGAGCCTAGAACAGTCCTAAGAACTTCTTGCGTTTAGGCATTTTACCTAAGGACTCCCATTCGATATTGGACTTTTTAGCGATAAGCTTCAAGGCTCGCATATCTTTTTTGTGAATGGAGGTCAGAACCATTTTCTGATACGTGAGTGCCTGAGCCTCCTTGAACTTGGTTTCGGCATCCGTTCCTAGACGTCCCATTCCTCTGATTTCTTGCAAGGTGGTTGAGCTGATTTTATAAAGCTTTCTGAGAGCCTCTGACTCAGTTTCTATCTTCTTTTCAAGCTCTCGAATACTGGCCTTGGTTTTACTGATTCTTTCGTCCAGCAAAGCGATTGGGGCAGCTTTAAAGCCTTCAATGGATTGATTCTTGAGCATCTTTCCATCTATTTCCTCTAACGAAACAGTGTTTGATTTTGCATTGGTTACGAGAAATAGAAGTTTACCTCTTTTCACTAATTGTCCTTCTTCAAAGGGACTTTTAAGGTGTATCTCTTTAGCTTTTGCTTTTTGTACTGGCTTTATCACTACAGCTTCTTTGGTATCATCGACTAAAAGTACGCCTTCAAATTTGTTCCCATTAACGCTTTGAACTTTGAGTGTTTTATCTAACTCTTGATCCTTTATAATATCGCCTTCATCTAGGGTGCCTTTGAAGAGCTTTTTAATTGAGGCTGGTTTACTTGTTGATGCAGGTTTGGGAGCTGCTTTTTTTTGCTTTGATTTGGCAAAGGCTTTTCCCTTCTCTTTGTTGTCTTTGGAGATACCTAAAAGGGATTTTGCTTTTGATATCTTTTTTACCTCTTTAGGACTAGGCTTTTCGGGTTCCTCCTTGGGTTTGGCTTGAGCATCGAGCGCTTTATTGATTTGTTCCAAAATCACATCAATGGACTCGTCAATTTCAGGGTCAAGGCCATATACCTCTACGGTATCGGTCGTAAGTCCTTCTACGATTTCGACTAATTTCTTGTTTGAGTTTTCTAAAAGCTCTGAACGCTTTGAAGCGTAATTGCTAACGGTAATTTTCATGGTTGATTAGGTTTAGTTTAAGTTTAATGCTTGTGCTTTGAGTTTGAGTAGTTGAAGCTTGATTTTAATCAGGCGCATGGATTTCTGTTTGTCAGAGGCTTCGCTAGCACTCTGTTGTTGTACCTGAGCGTTCACCGAATCTTGAATCATTTTAAAGTCGGTAGCACTCAGGTTAACAGACGCTCCAAATCGCTCTGTCAAAATCCTACAGACTGCCTCCAAGTTTGAATCATCGACAATACCTACCATCGTGCTCGATACTGAATTGAAGTTGCCACCATCTACGTATTTGAGTAGTTCCTCATCGGTGTAAACATCGCCTCCTTTGCTTTTAGACAGAGCGGTAATCATTCTAAACTTGCCATTTTGTCTGAAAAAGGTTGTTCCAATGCTAGTTGATACCTGCCCTTTACTTCGAATGATGGGTACTGCTACTGTTAGTGGTGCAATGACATTGGCAGTACTGCTTTTCCAATTGGATTCCCTCAGGTATGAATTAGGAAGCAATAAGCCTTTCTTTACGCTGCCATCTTGCATGGTAAAATCAATCAAACGTCCTTTGGCAAACTTATCGTTGGTATAGGCTTGGAGGATATTGCCTGTAACAATCAAAGCTGAAACACGGTCTTTAGACTGAGATGTAATTGCTCTTTGCCATTGTTCCAACACATTATCATTGGACAAAAACTTCGATTGACTCATAATTCCTGAGAGCTTGCCAAAATCATTGCCTGTGATGCCAAAGGTTTGCTTTTTGACGCCATTGGAGACGGCTATGTCAATTTCAAAGCTGTTTAATTGTATTTGACCTTCTTCGTATGGCTTTATACCCAAACATACCCCTGTGACGTAGCTGTTGTCGGATTGTGGTACATACAAAAGCCTTCCCAGTTTGAAAAAGTCAAGTAGTTCTGCATATGCTCGTTTGTTCCCTTCTTTCCCTGAACTATGATAGGCAATGGCTTCTTCGCGTTCTTCGATGAGTTCTTGAAGCTTGGTTTGTAGCTTTTGCTGTTGTTCCTCGGTCTTATTTTTAAGTGCTTCAAACCATGAAATCGTCATCTCTTTGTCTTTCTCATAGTCCGTTTGCGCTCTGGTAATTCTTGATTGTGTTTGTTGCTCTAATAAATTCAAGACAACCTCTTTGATACCATCCTTTTGTACCTTTTCACGCTTTTTAAGCTCTTCTTGGAGCGTTGTGACCGTGTAGGGTTTTCGTAGGTTGTTAATTTCATACAAGCCCACGTAGGTAGGTCCCGAAAAAGGCGAATCTGTAAAGCTTTTGCCTAGTACTGCGATATTGGGTTCTTCGATATTAGCTGCCTTTAAATCCATCGTTTCGACTTCAAGGTCATATTCATCCAAGGCAATCTTAAGCTCAACAAAGGCTTGATACTTTTTGACCATATCTGCATAGAACTTTTCTTGTTCCTTGGTATTGAGTAAAGCCACTCGACCAGACACGCTTTTGGCTAAATTTTCAATATACTTTTCGGACTTTGCATTCGTCTGTTCTGCATCTTCATCACCATGTTGAGTATCATAGAAATAGCGTTGAAGGTCTAAGCGAGTGTAGTAACTCTTTTCTAAATCCTCATTCTTATCGTCCTCAATCAGAGTTTTCATGACGATGTCTCCATACTTATTCAAAAAGTCCTCAGATTGAATCAGGTCTTTCGAAGTCTTTTGTGACGAAGTGGTATTCGCATCCAAGGATTTTAGCTTTGATTTGAGCATCATCACTAAACGCTTTTCAGCAGGAATATCAGAGCTGAGATAGTCATAAATCGGAGGCAAGATTTGACCTGTTCGGTTGATACGACCACGTTTTTGAATCTCGGTGTTAATATCAAGCTCTGGTTGCCAAACAATCATCACTCTTTGTTTTACCTCAGAAGCTGGTACTTTCTTCGTAGGAATCGCATGAGCGGACTTTCCAGTTGAACCACTTTGATTTATCATCAAACAGTCAATTTGATTGTCCTGAAACTTTTGGAAAGTATCAGCCGCATTCTCTTTGCGCCTAGTCTGAACTCGACCTGTCGTGACAGCAGCACTCATTCTCCCTAAACCTTTGGGTAGGTTCTCATAAATAACCTCCAAGTTGCGACCCGTTACCTCACCAACTTTGTAGCCCTCAGCTTCAATGCGTTGTTTGACATAATCAATCGGTGAAATCATCACACCTGTTTGAATGGTTTTGATTCTGCTCAAGATGTAGTTGTATTCAAAAACGGCATTACTTCCCAAGGTTTCTAGTTCGATTCTCTCAAAATGCCTTTTACCCCAACCGTCATTGATTTGGATTCTAAGGACGCCTTCTAAACCTCTGGTTAATACTTGTGAAAAATCTGTATTGACCTTGCCTGTTGAATCAATATCAAGTTCCTTGACAAAAGCTTCCATCGTATTGGCAAAGGCTATGACAGGCTTTTTGCCCTCTCTAAGTCGTTGAATGGCTCTATCTGCTACCGCATCAGCTTTGATAGCCAGTAGCATTTGTGAGACGATTTGAAAAACCTTAGAAAAGTATGGAGCGTTACGCACTCCTAAATCAGCCGTTCCAGTGGCCAGTGCTACCTCACCTTGTTCATCACGCAAGGTTTGATTCATGTTTTCTACTGTGCCCTTGACATAGTTTCTCTGGAAGGCTACAATCATTTGCATGATGTCTGTGATGTTGTCACAAATTTTTCGGTGCAAGGTAGAATAATCCTTCATACCAAAGCTGGTAGCGGATTTATCTAGCACAATCCAGTTCACAATAGCGCCTGTATTAGCCATACCTCTTTCGTGTCGAATGAGCTGCCCTTCACTAACCAAGTTCGCTGAGATGATTTCTTGCAAAGCGACACCACCCATTTCGACGGCATTAGCCATTTGCTCGGAGGACATATTGGCTTCACTAAGGTCAGTTTTTAGACCATACAAAGCCATGTTTTCACTACGTTTGGCAAAAGTGGCAGAAAGGAAAATAGTACCTTTAGATTCACGGACAATTTCTCGCATAATGATACCCGTAGAAGAACTTCCTCCAGAGGCATTGTGCGACTCATCCAAAATCAAAATATTACCTTTTGCCTGTTCATACAGGAATTTAGCCTTTTTACCTTTGATAACATTCTTTTTACCCCCATTCCAGATAATTTTATTGCCTGTGGCTACTTGTGAATAGGTTGCCAAAATAAAATCATATTCATCGGGTAAAACACTTGATTCAATGACGCCATCTTGTTCTAGTTTTTCAGGAGCTTTGTAAATGATATTGCCTAAATCATCCTTGATATGCGAATCAGCATCCCTCGTATTGACAATAAAGGGTCTAATATGTTTACCCTTTGACAAGTCATAGTCAGCCGTGTTTCGTTTGTATTTAAACACGCTTTTCGTCGGGTTCTGCTCTTTAAAAGCTTCGTAGTTTTCGGGATTGTTTTCGTAGCTGCTTTTCTCTTCTTCGCTCAAATCCTCCCACGAATCATATTTGATTTTCTGCTCGACTTGCCCAATGGCGATTTCTAGTTTTTGAGAACCATCTTCCATACCCACTCCAATAAGGTCACGATAAAGGTCTGTAAACAAAGAGGGCTTTTCTGTGATAACAATGGGCTTCCTTCCTTTGTGGTAAGCATAACGAATCATGGCCGCATTAATACGACCCTTTCCAATGCCTGTTTGATGGGCGATAATGATTCCTTTGCCTTTTTCGACTTGATAAATCGCCAATGCGACTGAATCAACCTGCTCTGCTGCCAGTGCGTTGGAAAGTTCATCGAGTGATTTGTAGCGTAGGTGCATCTTGACGTATTCATCAACCGTCATTTCGTCACCGTATTCGTTTCGAAGATATTCTTTGAGTTTTGAAAGGGCGATTTGACCCTCAAAAAACATAGAATCGGGGGTTTCAACGGAAAGAGACTTCATTTTGGAAGCGGGGCGATACATTTCGCCTAATCCTTCCACTTTCTTCTTTTTGGATTTAAACAATTTAATCATGGTAGAGGTGTTTATTTTGATAGCAAAATGAGCATCTGCAGCTGGAAAAAGACCAGGAGAAAAGCGGATTTTGCTATCAAAATCAATAAGGGTTTGTAGATATCAGGAGCTGATCAGTAAAGCTCTTGTATTTTTTTGCTATCAAATGGCTAATGCCAGTGCTTTGAGCTTGAGTAATCGTAATTTGATTTTGATTAATTCCGTAGGTTTTCTTACTCCTTTCTGATAAGTAGTCATAAATCTTTCATAAAGCGCTTCGAAAGTATCGACCACAGTTTGATTGACTTCTTCTGCCATTGGGGCAAAACCCGAAGGTTCTTTTTTGACACCATCGACTAAGACCACACGCACATCAAATTGTGTTCCTTGGCGAGCGTAAAGCTCTCCATCGATACTAATCACATCGACTACATTGTAATAATGGTGGAGATAGTTAAAAAAGAAGCGGTCGCCCACGGCATGATTCCCACGATTTCGACCAGCAATCAATCCCTGAGCATTGTAATGGGTATGCCCACCAAGGATAAAAGCTGCTTTACCTGCTGGCTTCATGGTTTCGAGCGCATACAATGCCATCAAATGGTCAAGTTTATGTACTCTGATAGGACCCACATTTACTCGTTGTGGAAGTAATCCAAAGGGAGGATTAGAAATAACGGCATCAAAGCTACGTTGATACGCTGGCATCTTTAAAGAGGAATCATTCTTCGTTACTAACTTAAAGCCTTGGGTCAGTAGATTCTTATATCTTAGCTCAGAGATTTCGTTAACAATAAACTGTCTTGGCTCTGCGGCAATGGTTAAAAGTCCGTTTCCTGCACTTGGTTCAAAACCTTGTTTGTTTGGGTCATCAATCCCACACCAAATCCCCATCAAAAAGGCAATGGGCGCTGGAGTGGAGTATTGCTGGAGCATGATACTCTCAGAGGTGCGGTGATTGAGTCGAACTTGGTTTTTGTAAAGATTGACAATGCTCAAGTAGCGCTCTAAAACGCTGGTATTAGCGTGAGCATATTCCCGTGCAGTGCGAACAATGGCTAATTCAGTAAGTTCTTTGACCTCTGATTGGTTGGTAATACCAAATTGGCTTGCTAGTTTTTGGGAAGTGGTTTTACTATCCTTTTGACCTTCTTTGAGTCTTTTCTCAATGGCTTGTACATATTGAAGCGAATGGTCAATAACCAATTTGCCTATGCTTTGGATAGTTTGAGTTACTTCAAAATCTGTAAAAATACCAGCTTCCTCTGCGTTGAAAATGGGATTGCACGGGTCAAGGATAATGGGTTTATCGAGCAAAACAACCAGATAAATATGAGACGTACTCTCTGAAGTATACGTGGCCAGACGAACTTTAAATGGAATCCCTAAATTTAGTAGTGTCCCTCCTAAAAGAATGACAAAATCTTCACAGTCTATTCCTGTATGTCTGTCAGCCCACGAGGCGTTAGGCAGTCGAATGATTTCCGCTGAGTCAGGATAGCCGTCGTATTGGTATTTGAACTCTTTTCTACAAAAGTCATACAGAGCTTTTACAGAATCTTGGTGCGACTTAAAGCTTTTGGCAAAAGCTTTGGTTTGTGCTTTGGCTTGAGGTATGTATTGACCAGCGATTAAGCTGGCAAGCTGTTGTACATTGGGGTTTTCATAGATGATACGGTCGTGTTTGGTGGGTGTCTTAAAAATGGAGCTTGCTTTCAAAGTACTTGATTTTAATCTATCATTTGTCTTGTAGAACAAATGTACTGATAGGAATAAGGATGGTCAGTGGTAATATGGAGTTAGTTTAGAGGTAATTAGGATTTAAATAACCCTTACAAAATCCTAATTATGCTTATTGTCTGTAAAGTCTTTGAAGTAAATTTCTTCCCCAGTACGATTAAATATTCGAAGTGTAAAATCACTGGGAGCCTTTGTAAGAGTATCACAATAGAATTTTGTTACAATGATAGAGTCTTTTTTAAGAATCTTGTAAAGGAACTCTCCTTTGTTTTTATAAACTGTATCACTAATGTTCAAATACGGAGTTATCGAATTGAAGAATGCACTAGTTAAGTGAATATGGTCATTTTTCTGCTTGACGTAATCATATCCATCTACTATCAGGGCATTGCCAAAACTTTCATTTTTCTGAACCACGATATGAAACTCTCTTTCAAGAGTTAAAGCATTACTTCCTTTACAATCAACTTGACAAGAAAATATAAAGTTGCAAGCTACACACAAACAAAAGAATAACAGATTGACTTTTATGTAATTAAGCTTCAAGAATTGATTAGTCATTTTAGCATGAATTTAATAAATACTTTTAATTTGCTGTATTCGAGATTTGTGAAGATTCCTTAATTTTTCATCACTGTTAAGTAAGTGAAATTTTATTAGATTGCCAATTTGAAAACTTCATGATAAATATAGTTTATAGCAGGATAAGGCAGTTTCCTTCGTAAAGCAGGTTCTTCAGGATCAAAACCCAAAGACTTTAAGTTCTCTTTATGAGCATCCACCTTCAAACACGAAAGAAGATACTTCACATCAGCTCTAAGGTTTTTGCCTTGTCCTGTGGTAATATTTAGCTCTTTGCAAATATCGGTTAGTGTTGAAGGTGGATAGATTTTCATTATTTTAGTTTTTCTAGGATTCTGTATTTGAACAAATTCGTCATAGCAGCATCATCTTCCACGAATTTTCGTAGCAATGCTAAGTCTACACTGTCAAGTTCAATAGGTTTGTCAGAATAGAGGTCAAATGCAATCAGCATCAATTTGGGACTATCCTTAGTATTCGATTGAGCAATTCTTTCAGCAAGGGCTTTGCCAATACTACCTCCTTCAAGAGGCTTACCATCAAGCCCTTTGAAGTCTACTGATAAATCAATTTTCGTTTTTGCCATTTTATTTTATAGATTATTTTTTCAAAATCGGTGTAAAGCCAAGGGGTAATTCTTTGACTTCTTTTCTGGTGATGCCTCTACCTAGTTGTAGTTCTGGATTGAGGTTTAATTGCTGCTTGTCGCAATAGACTTGCATCATATCTTGAATTTGTGGTGCTAGCATAGTTTGAGCGTTGGAGGTTTGTTTATAGCGGTCTTTTCTCTTAATCAAGGTTTTTACTATTGCTCCTAGACAAAAGACCACCAAAAGAATGAGTAATAGGTTTAGCGTAAACATGGTTTAAAGAGGTTTGTGGGTTATGCCATGATGACCTGTACAAAGAGCCTTTTGCTAATGGTAAAACTGTTACGATAGCGTGTAAACTCTTTGATAGATTCAATGGCTGCATCGAACTTTGCCACATCATTAGTTTCGACTTCGATGAGTAGCTGACCTGAGAGATTAAATTTCTGAGATAGCTTTTTAATGGCTTGGAGTTGGGTTAAAATTTGTTTTTTCATAGAGGTTGTAAAAAGTCTTTGATTTCTTGCTCTGAGAAATATTGTTCCAGTTCAGGTGTTTCATTTCTCTTGAGCATGGTGTGAAAGTCTGGTAGCTCCCTAAAATAGTCGAGTGGTGGTAATACTTCTCTTTTTGCTTGGATAGCCAGACAGTATTGGAACTTCAAAAAGGTGGTTTGCATCATCACCATGTTTCTAAAGCTACGTACCTCTGTCTCTAGCTGAAGCTTTTGTTGCTTGACTTTTTTGCGATGGGTTTGAAACCCAACAAATAAAATTACGCATAGGAATACTAGGTCTAAGGTGTCACGAAGGGTCATTGTTTTCTAAGGTTTTCCAGTTGAGAATTGCGAACTGTGAGTCAATATCTAGGCTCTCGTAGATTTTCTTATCTTGATTGATAATTTGTACCAATTCAGTTACTTCATGGTTGTGAAGCGCCTTGAATGGCTTGCCAAAGTGTTTTTGAACTAACTCATACAAAATCACAGAATCAATCTTGATGGTATCCTCAAACTGTTGTCGTAGCAGGGTTGATTCTTCATTGGCTAGCTTAAACCCGATAGATTCTGATTCGTCCAACTCAAATTGCTCGCTTATCAGCTCATTCAATTCTGATTTATCCAGTTTGATGGGCATTATTGTGGTATTCTGGCTTTCTGTTGGTTCTTCAACTACCGTGGCATTATCTGCAAGGCTCTTTTCAGTCCTTTTTCGCATCAATAGGCTCATGCCAAGAATCACCATGCCAACAATGGCGCAAATGATCAAAAACAACTTCACAATTAATCCGTAGTTGGCATTCTCTGATTCATCTTCAAAATCTAACATAGGTGTTATTTGGGGTTAAATTCTAGTTTCTGTTGTGCAAAAGGAAAGTACTTTTTCCCATCTATCCATTCCACTTGTTCTGTGTTACGCACGCCTACACGATATTCCTCTTTGTCGAAGTATCTCGTTGTCCATTTCTTGTTTTCAGGAAGCTCCGTATTTTGAACAGCAATGTCATACATCAAATAGGCAATCTCTTTCCTCGGTTGAACTTTCGTGGGTAGGTCATTGAAATCATCACTTGTTTCTTTCAAGACCAGCATATTCATCATTTTCAAAAGGTCTGGTGAAACCTCTGTACCTCCGAAATAGTGAAATTGTAGTAGCAGCTCTAGTCCGTTATTTTTTGGTGTTTTCAAAAGCTGCTTTTGAGCTTTTGTCATCGCCCCTGAGCCAAAAAATGAACCTGCATCATCATAGATGACCACCGCATTTTTGACGTAATTGCTACAGTAATACGAAAACTTGTCATAATCATCAGATTGAAGCTTAACCACTGCATTTTTTGGCATTGGTCTTTCCAATTCTTCAAATGTTACCACCTTGGTAATTTCCTTGTAGCTGGAATTATTCGAGTGGTCAAAGACAATGATTCTTTTAGGGTTATTTTTGAAGGCTCCGACTCGAAAATCAAGTGAGAGTTGTAAGGCTTCGTAGGTCTTTCCTGTATTTCGTGTACCAAAGAAGCCCCAAACGTTTCCTTTGGGATTCATATCTAGGTGATTTTGGCTTTGATTTTCTTGACTACTTTTATGGTGAAATTCGAAAGTGCCTGCGGATGATGCGCAATGATATTTGAACCCATCAGTACCACTAAATCGTAAATCATGGCGGTTTTACTAGGGAGTCGATATCTGCCTTCACGTGCCTTTTTCTTTAAATCTTCCAGAATCACCAGCTTTACAAACTTTCGGATAGATTCAGTATCTTCTAATCCTTCGTCTTGTTGGATTTTCTTCTTTTGCTCCACTCGCTTCTGGGCTGCCTTGACTTCGTCGCTCAATGGAATAAGGTTCGCTTCAAAATCATCGACCAGTTTTTCATCACCATTTTCGGTTGACATTTCTGCCACGATATTTCGTAGCACGCCTGTACCCGTTTTTACGTAGGAGAAAATTAGTTCAGTTTCCAGTTCTGCATTTCCTTCCAAAATCACTTGGTCGATATTGGGCACATATTGAGGTGTGACCACCTGTTGGGCTACCGTTTGAGGTTTGAAAGGATTATCAAATAGTCCTTCAAGCTGTTTGGGAGCTGGTGGTTCTTCTACACGTTCAGGTGGTGAACTCATTCCAGTGAGGATGGAATTACCTATTTCCGCACCCTCTGTGATTAATTTTAGTTTTTCTGAAAAAATCATGGTGCTACTTTTTTACGTATTGGACTCCCTTTGCTAGACCCTTACCAGCGTACTTGATACCAAGGTTGACAAAGAAGGACGCTACTTTCTTTTTACCTGCTTTTAGTTGGGCTTTGACTTTTCCCATTAAGGTTTTTCGTTCTTCCCATTCGATAATCAATTTTTCGAAAACAGGACGAAAAGCGGGTTCAAAATCAATCGCTCCATCGGCTCGAAAGCAACCCATTGCGGTCATGTATTTTCCAATCATATCGAGTTTGAGTTCGTTGTTGATAACGGCAGCGTCATAAGTTTTTTTCTTGGCCAGTAATGATAGAGCTTCTTCGGAAAATGCTTGAAATTCTTCAAGCGTCATTTCCCCGTGACTCTGATAGCTTACAATTTGTCCGTTAGTGTCTAGGGTGAGTGTAGCGAGTATTTGTTTCATGGTTGAGAGATTTCTTCAAAGCCCTTGGTATAGTGTTTCTTCCATACACCCGCTCCGATACGAACAAAAGCCTTTTGTTCTGAGAATCGAACTGCCTCAGAAATCAGGTTATTGAGACCAGCATCGTTAGCCAGTTTAAAATTCTTGAATTTGTCCAGCATGGTGTTTTCGTTGTTTTCATCACGTAAACGGATGTTTTCAAGCTGAAGGGCTTTGTTTTCGTTTTGTAATCGAATGAAAACAGGGTTGTTCTCAATGTTTTCAGACTCAGTGCTAATGTTTTCATGGTTCTTGAAAACACTGTTTTCGTCCAGCAGCCGTTTGTTTTCATCCTGTAGAGCAATGTTTTCACTTTGAAGCTGAATGAAAACAGGGTTGTTTTCAATGTTTTCAGATTCAGGGCTAATGTTTTCATGATTTTTGAAAACATTGTTTTCGTCTAGTAGACGTTTGTTTTCATCCTGTAGGGCTGTGTTTTCATTTTGAAGCTGCATGAAAACAAGATTGTTTTCAATGTTTTCAGCAGTGTTTTCAACGTTTTCATGATTTCTGAAAACATTGTTTTCGTCCAGCAATCGTTTGTTTTCATGCTTCAATTGAATGATTTCATCCTTTAGAGGATTGATGTTTTCATCCAACAAGGTTTGGAACTGTGCTCGAATTTCGACTTCTCGTTCAGGTGTTAGTAGGCGCTCATCGTTTTCGTTTAAGCCAAACGTTAGACCATTGAAAACATAGTGAGCCAAGGCCGATTGAATAATGTTTTCATGAGTTTTCAGCTCAGGATTTTCTTCGAGTAGTGTATCTAATTCCCGAAGCTGCTCAGGTGTGAAGTTTATGAAAACAGTGTTTTCATGCTTAGGTGTATTGCCTGCGAAAGTCTTTTCAAGAATCTCGTTAAGGAAATCACTGGTGTTTTGAGAGCTTCTTAGCCAGTCAGCAATTTCAGGTCTTACTCTTGCTCCAATCTGGACGGTACGTGCAATGTTTTCAGCCATGTTTTCAATGTTTTCATGAATCAAGACCGATGTTTTCGTTTGTTTTCATCGGTGTTTTCATCATGAAATTAGTAGGCTATTGACGAAAACATGATGTTTTCATGCGAGCACATTCGATTTTGTCCGTATATATCCGTTTTTATCTCTTTTTGCACAAGTGATTTTTAGTAAATTTGTATGAAAACCTAAAACGAAAACATTGGATTTATTATGGGAGCTTCTACAATAGTTAATTCTGCAAGCATCGCTCAACTCATGGGCTGGACAAAGGAATATTCGGCAAAGAAAATCAGACAGGTAAAAAAGGCAACAGGTTGTGCATACGTCACCTTTGCAGACTGCGCCAAAGCTTGGAACGTGTCAATGTCGTAAAACAAAGCTCTCTTCTAAATATTACTGATATGCAAAAGAGCCCCATAATATGCTTGTTTGTGGGGCTTTTTTTATGCTTTAATTTATTAAAAATAATAATTTACAAAGACAGAAAAATTTAAAAGTAAATACATTAGACATCATTAATACACATAATTAAAAAGACATGAAAAAAGCATTGTTATACCTATACTTTCTACTGTTACCTTTAGGCCTACAAGCACTAGGAGATTTCCCTTTAGTTAAAACCTTTATTGACAAAGGAGAAGCAGAGCTGAAAAAAGGTAACGAGATTGATTTAGAAAAAGACTTTTATGCCATTAACACCTTAAAAAAACAAGCCCCAAAAAATGCGGCGTTAGCTAAAAAAGCTACTGAAGATTCATTAACCAATACCTCTTTAGTTAGAATCAATTTTTCCAATGACAAATTTGGTTTAGCTTACGATAGCCTCCTAAAAAAATATGGATTTATTGACAAAAACTTACAAACGAAAATAGGCTTTAAGTACGATGAGGCAACAGGGTTTGATTATAAAGGCTGGGCAAAAGTTAGAAGAAATAGTAGCTACTATTTGATAGATACCACAGGTACAGAATACTCTCTAGCCACCGAACTCAATCAATTGAATAGTACAATAACAGCCTTGGATTTACAAAATAAGAACTTAAGAGAAATACCTAAGGCTATATTTGGACAAACACAATTGAAAGTATTATTTTTAAATAATAATCAAATAAGTAAACTCGAAGGTCTAGAAAAACTTACCGCTTTACGAACACTACATATTTCATCAAATCAAATAAGTAAACTTGAAGGTTTAGAAAAACTGTCCGCTTTACGAACACTTGATATTTCAGCAAATCAAATTCGCAAACTCGAAGGATTAGACAAACTGTTCGCTCTACGAACACTTATTATATGCAATAATCAAATCAGTAAACTCGAAGGTTTGGGAAAGCTTTCCTCCTTACAAATACTTGCTATTTATAACAATCAAATAAGTAAACTCGAAGGATTAGACAAACTTTCCGCATTGCAATTACTTTCTATATATGATAATCAAATCGGAAAATTAGAGGGTTTAGAAAAGCTTTATGCTTTACGTGAACTTTCTATTGCATCAAATCAAATAAGTAGACTTGAAGGTTTAGGAAAACTTTCCGCTTTACAAATACTAGATATTTCAAATAATAAAATCAGGAAACTCGAAGGTTTAGAAAAACTTTCCGCTTTGCAAATACTTAATATTTCATCAAATCAAATCCACAAACTCGAAGGTTTAGAAAAACTTTCCACTTTGCAAATACTTAATATTTCATCAAATCAAATCCGCAAACTCGAAGGTTTAGAAAAACTTTCCCCATTACAAACACTTGATATTTCAGAAAATCAAATCACTAAACTTGAAGGTTTAGGAAAACTTTCCGCTTTACGTGAACTTTCTATTGCATCAAATAAAATCAGCAAACTCGAAGGTTTAGAAAAGCTTTTCGCTTTACAGACACTTAATATTAAATCAAATCAGATCCGCAAACTTGAAGGCTTAGAAAAACTTTCCACCTTAAATGAACTTGATATTTCAGATAATAAAATCAGCAAACTCGAAGGTTTAGGAAAACTTTCCGCTTTGCAAATACTTAATATTACAACAAATCAAATCCGCAAACTTGAAGGTTTAGAAAAACTTTCCGCTTTACAAATGCTTGATATTACATCAAATCAAATCAGTAAATTCGAAGGATTAGAGAAACTTTCCGCTTTACAAATACTTGATATTTCAGATAATCAAATTAGTGACGAGGACATAGAAAAACTAATAAAAGTATTGCCTAATTGTTCTGTCAATTATTAGTGCTAGAGCAAATGAAAAATTGATAACATTTAGTGAAATTAGAGAATACTTTAACCGACATAGCAGGGCTATAGATAAGCCCCACTTTTACATTGTGCTAAGGCTTTGTACGTGTCAATGTCGTAAAACAAAGCTCTTTGCTAAATATTACTGTAAAAGCAAACGCCCTTCAATTCACAATTGGAGGGCGTTTGCTTTTATGACAGAAACAAAGCTAATTCTCTAAGTACCTATAAAGGAACTTTGAGATCGACCTACATTTACGAATTCGACATTCTGAATTACTATTTTCTTATTTTTTCGGCTTAAAAGTACACAATTAACTCCCGCATGATACTAGTCGAATGAGCGGTAGTCACCTAATTTATTATTTTGAATCATGCGAAAACCGCCATTTAAAACAAATATTATACATTTTAAGATCACAGTTTAAATTTAATGACACTAGTTCATATTAATCCCTAAACCAATATTACTTAAAATCATTTCTTCTCTAAATTTGTCAAAAAAACATACAATAAATGAAAAATATCAATAAGTACTTCTACAAAGGAATTTTGTTTCTCACATTTATTATCACTTCTTCATTTCGAGAGAGTCATTTAATTGATTCTAAAATTGCGATACCTGACATAAATTTCGAAAAGGCGCTAATTAAGGCAGGATATGATGAAAATACGAAACCAGATGGTTTTATTCTTCAATCTAAAATTCGAAATATTACAGAATTGGATGTTTCGGATTCCAATATTTCATCGCTAAAAGGCATAGAAGCCTGTGTCAACCTAACGCATTTATTCTGCCAAAATAATCGTATCAATGCCCTAAACATCAGCCAAAATAGGAAATTAACTGTACTTAAATGTCAAAATAATAATCTTGTTTCAATTATTGGATTGAATAGTAATACCATCTTGAGAGAGTTAGATTGTTCCAATAATAAAATAATCCAGTTAGATATAAGGAATAAACCACATCTATATAATTTGTTTTGTTCTCATAATCAACTAACCAAATTAGAAATTAATAAAAGCCTTAATGAATTAGATTGTTCAAGGAATCTTTTACGTGAATTAGATTTGACAGGGAATACCGATTTGCAGGAGTTACAGTGTTCTTGGAATCAACTAATTTTTTTAAAAGGTCTTGAAACGTGTGTTAAATTAGAAATATTGGAGTGTTATAATAATAAGCTCAAAATGCTTAGCTTAAGTAGTGAGGAAAACTTAATGGAATTAAGATGTCAAGATAATCAAATTACTCATATTGATGGTTTAGAACTGTGTGAAAGTCTTGGAACTATTGAGTTACAGAATAATAAAATCTCAGAATTGAATGTAGAAAATTTTCCATATCTCCAAATGCTCGATATCTCGAAGAATCCAATACGTAAATTAAATTTATATGAGCAAAGTACGATTACCACTCTTACTGCCACACTAACATTATTAGAGGAGCTGGATCTGAGCAATTTAGTGAATTTAAATTGGCTTGAGGTAAACCAAACACCTTTAAAAAAAGTTACTCTTCCCGGGAGTAAGAACAAGCCAAACAAACTAAAAAAAATATCTTTAAATATTAATCAATTAGATAGTCTTGATCTTGAAGCTTGCGTAAGCCTTTTAGAATTAAGATGTCATGAAAATGTTATCAACTTTATCAAATTAGGGGATTTTAATGATTTGGAATACATTGATATTGCGAATAACAAATTAAAATCTATTGATTTTTCAAAATACTCAAATTTAGAATATATTGATTGTTCTGATAATCCTTTACAGAGGTCAGATTTATCAGAGGATAGTCTCTCCGCTTTTGTCTTACCTGAGAGTACTTATCAACTAAAAGAATTAGACTGTAATAATTGTAATATTTACAAGCTGGATTTAAGCAAATATATCAATCTTGAAGAGTTACACATTTCTGGTAACCCAATCAAAGTAATAGATGTGAGTGGGCATCCACAACTTAGATTTCTTAGTATAGAGAATACGAAAATTCAAAAGATCGATTTATCAAAAAACGTAAAACTAAGATCTCTTTTTATAGGAAACTTGGATTTAACCATGCCAGTTAATCTATGTAATAATGAGGAGTTGGAGACGATTGATAATTATCGTATTAAAACCCCGCAAACACTCATTTTGAAAAACAAGAAAAAAATATTTGAAACGTCTTCAATTAATCCAGCTACCAAAATAATAGATTGTAAATAAGCTTCGGGTATTGATTGAAGTTAATCCTAAAAAATAGGTATTAGTTGCAGATAGCTAATTTACATCACCAACAGATAAATCAACCCTTAAAAAATAGAATTCTCAAATCACAAATAGGTCAATAAACATCTTCAGTTGTGATTAAGATTTTTCAAAAAAATTACCAATGAAAAACATTAAAAGATATTCCTACAATGGAATTTTACTTCTAACCTTTATTATCTCTACTTCTTTTAGAATTAGTAAAATAAATGACCCTAAAATAGCTATACCCGACATTAACTTCGAAAAAGCTTTGATTAAAGGAGGATATGATGAAAATACAGAGCCTGATGGTTTTATCCCTCTGTCTAAACTAGAAGCAATTATACGATTGGATGTTTCAAGTTCGGAGATCACATCACTAAAAGGAATTGAATATTGTATCAACCTTGTTCATCTGTCTTGCTGGAATAATCAAATTAACGAGCTGAATACAAGCCAAAATAAGAAATTAGCTATTCTCGAATGCTATTCAAACAATCTTATTTCAATTATTGGACTGAATGAAAATTTGGAATTAAGAGAATTAAGATGTTCACGCAATCAGTTAACCCACTTAGATTTAGGCAATAATTTGAAGCTAAGTCTATTGGATTGTAGTTCAAATCAACTGTCAGAATTAAAGCTTAATACAAATCTCAAATATCTGGAGTGTCAAGGGAATAACCTTCAAAATTTAGATGTCTCAGGAAGTACAAAGCTATTAGAGTTGACTTGTCACTATAATCAATTATTAAATCTAAAAGGATTAGAATCATGTACAACTCTAAAAAAACTTAACTGTCGTTTTAATCAACTGACCCATCTAAATTTTGGGGATAGCACAAATATTTCGTATATAGGATGTGGTAATAATAAAATTGCTGATATGGATGGTTTCTACAAGTGTAAGATGTTAGAGAGTTTAGATGTGGAGAATAATAATATTTCAGAAATAGATCCAGCAAAATTACTCAATATTAAAAGTCTTTATGTTTCAAATAACCCTATCTCAAAGTTAGTCTTTCAAAAAGGGTCTAAAATATCGTCATTAACAGCCTCTTCCACTTTAATAGATGAACTTGACTTGAGCAATTTGCTCTCTTTAAGTTGGCTGAATTTGAATCAGACAAAAATAAAGCGACTTATCCTTCCCGGTAGTTCAACTAATCCAAATAAAATAGACCATTTAGAAGTCAGTTATGGCAAATTATTGGAAAGCCTTGATCTCTCTGCTTGTACAAATCTGGATTATTTAAGTTGTAATGATAACAAGTTATCTTCTATTCAGTTCGGAGATTCTAAAAATTTAACTTTTCTATCTTTAGAAAATAACAAAATTAGATTTATTGATTTCTCCAAATTTATTAATCTAAGACATGCGAGCTGTTCGGGTAATCTGATCCAGAAATTGGATTTCTCACAAAATCAATCACTTCAATCGATCTCATGTGATAGAAATAGATTGACTGAGTTAGTATTACCCAAAGATCCAAATGAGCTTAGGAAATTATACTGTGGTCGCAACAATCTAACTAAATTAGACATTACAGAATTTGTCAATCTGGAATCGATTTACTGCGGAAATAACTTAATAAATTCTCTCCCACTTGGGAAAAAACCTCTGTTGACAATGTTAGATTGTGGTAATAATCCAATATCAACAATAGATTTGAAAAACTGTGAAAAGTTAGAAAATGTAACAATTGATAGCTGTAAAATTAAGGATATAGATGTCACGAGTTTAAAAAATTTGGGGTTTTTAGATATTAAAGTAAATAAATTAACTAAAATTAATTTACTTAATAATAAGAATATTACCTATCTATACGTTGGAAGAAATCCAATTAAAGAAATCGATTTAAGTAATCTTCCTGACCTTCTCGAGCTTGAAGTTGGTAATACAGAAATTAAACAATTGAACGTATCTAAGAACTTAAGGCTAAGAAGTCTTTTCATAGATTACTTGGGGTTAACATCTCCGATTAATCTATGCAACAACAACGAACTAACAATGGTGGTAAGTAATTTTATTAAAACACCACAAACGCTAGTAATAAGAGACATGCGTAAATTATCGGCTATGTCACAAATTCATTCAACTACTAAAATTCTCAAATGCAAATAGAGTTCAAATTGTATTCGATAAATATCGAGAGAAACACATCTAATATCAGATTCCTATTTAGATGACACGTTTTCATTTTATTTGGCATTCTTGATAATCTCTATTGAAAATTTTACAAAAATTTGGACTCATTATGCTTAAACGCCCCACAATTGTTCAGATTGTGGGGCGTTTGCATATCTAAATTTTGATTATCAATAACTCATCAAATCGAGTCGTGTATTTTTGAGATAATCTCTCATTCTTTAGTTTCCAAGTCCTATCAAAACCCTGTGCTGCAAGTCTCAACTTATTTTTACCGTTTGAGTGATTAATTGAATCTAAAACCGTCATTAGCTTTTTTGACTTACTGTCAGGATGTGCAAATAGAGCTAACTGGTATTGGTCTTCTGGTATAATTCCAGACACTATGATTCCAGCTTTTTTATATCTATACCCTTCTTTGTAGATCCTTGATAAGCCCCAAAGGGCATTCTTTATGAGCACTCTCGAATCACTATCTGCCACAGGTAGTGTGATTGTTATTGAATTAAAGTACTGTTTTTCTTTTGCAAAAGGATTTGTGGTAACAAACACTTGTACATAATTGGCTACACTTTTTTGCTTTCTAAGCTTAAATGCACAGGCAGCCGCAAAATTCGATACTGCTTCTGAAAGCGGGCTATACTGAGTGAGCATGGTTCCAAAGCTTCGAGACGTACAGATATTCTTTTTAGGCTCATTGATCAGTTCCATACTCAAGCATGAAATTCCTCTAAGTTCGTAAAGGAGTCGTTGCCCCACCACTGACATATTAGCTTTTACCCAATGCTCATTTGCTTGTATAAAATCAAAGGCTGTGTGTATATTATGTGCCTCTAGTAATTTCGCATATCGCCTGCCAATACCCCAAACATCTTCGATGGAGGTAGCTTTCAAGGCTTGTTCTATTTTCTCTGGGGTATCCAAAATCCATACACCCATTTCTTTATGATGTTTTTTGGCATACCGATTTGCAATTTTAGCAAGAGTCTTTGTTGATGCGACTCCTACGCAGGTAGGAATCCCCGTACACTGTTTGACCTTAGTACGAATTTGTAATGCATAGCTTGGCAAATTAGCTATTCCTCGTAGATTGATGAATGATTCATCTATAGAATAAACCTCAATTTCGTTTGAAAATTGAGATAATATTTGAACTACTCTGTTTGAGATATCTCCATACAAAACATAATTGCTACTAAAGACCTGAAGTTTTCCACTTTGAACTAAATTTTTAATCTCGAATGCAGGTATTCCCATTTTGATGCCCATTTCTTTGGCCTCATCTGATCGAGCAATCACACAGCCATCGTTGTTACTTAACACGACGACAGGTTTATTTCGTAGTTCAGGAGCAAATAACCTTTCGCACGAAACGTAGAAGTTATTACAGTCAACAAGTGCTATCATCGCGTTCGGTGAATAACATAAGTTACGATACCCCAAATTTCAAAATCATCACTCGGATTAACCTGAATTGTGCTATACTTGTTATTTTCAGGAACTAAGGAATATTTATTCCCCTCAATTACTAACCGTTTTACTAGAAAATCGCCATTCAAGATTGCAACGATAATCGAATTAGATTTTGCATGAATTGACCTGTCTACTACCAAAATATCACCTGATAATATATTGGCATCTCTCATGGAATCTCCCAATACCTTCACACAAAAAGTGCTAGAGGGGTTCTCAACCAATAATGAGTTAAAATCTAATTCCAGTTCTACATAATCTGCTGCTGGAGATGGAAACCCTGCACTTATTACAGAGTTAAAAAAAGGAATACTTAAGGATTTGGCGTTTTCATTACAAATCGTAAAAATCTGGATTTTCTTTGGCAGTAAGGGATGTTTCATTTTTATGGCTACATTTTTAAGTCAATAACAATAAAAATACAAATAAAGTTAAATAATGTAGCTGAAAATAAAGAATAGAATATGTTTTTTACAAAATAGATACGATAATTGTTCATTTGTTTAAAACCAAGTTGTACTTAAATTTTACAAACTGTACCAAATCTTTGAGTATATCAATGCATTAAACTACGGCTCGTTTCTAAGTATTACCGAGAACGTTAATTCACTGAATTAGAAAACAAATGAATACTCCAAAATGCTGAATAAAATAATCGAGCTACTAAGTAGACATTTTTACTTATATCACTATACCTGAACTAGTACAATAATTACAGGAAGACACAACTTATTCTTCACTGATGTATTTTTTTTAAGGGATAGCCATTTTCATTGTTGAATCATAGAACTACTTTTTGTCATCTTAAAATTTGTTTGTAATTTATGTAAATGAGGTACTTGGAAAGTCAAAAGCTTCAAGAGACTCATTTCAATATAATGCTTATCATTCATAATCATTTTAAAACAAAGACAATATGGAAGGCTTAGTTTCAAAAATCACCACAGTAGTATTGTTAGGTGCGTTTTCAGTATTTGCAGCTCTAACGCTATCGGATAGTTTGGTAACGAATAAAATAGTCACAGATAAAAACTTGGCTACTCTTTTAGTTTTCTTTGGTGCATTAGTTTTATCGATAATCGTTGTAGTTGCAGTTTTTAAGGCAGTTCCCAAAAAAGATAACGGAATTAAATTAAAAGGCAGTTCCAATAAATTAAATCAAGATTTTGGTACAGAAAAAGAGCCTAAAAATAAAAATAATTTGATAGATATTGAAGGGGATGACAATATAGCGAATCAGGATATACGATAAATTAGTTAACGTTGATGAGACAAATTAAGCTAATGTAAAACTAGTTATTATAAAGTATATGTAAGATGTTAAGTAACAATAAAAGCGAAGTAGAAGGTAATCATAATATTGTCATTCAAAACGTATCTGATTCTACAATAACTCTAAATGTTGGTGGAGAAGTAAAGGAAATCGACCGCAAACTTGAAGAACTTTTATCACTTCTTGAAAAACTGTCTCAAAATTCCTTTCAATCTGCCGATAAAACCTATAAGGTTGAAACTATTTCGCATGCTAACTTTGACTTTATCCTCAATCAGGCTGTCTTTGCAGGTTTACCGTATGAGGTAAAAGAAAATGCTTCCTCAGCAGACAACTGGGCTTTGAGTTTAAGCCAAGAGCTAGTTGACTTAGATATTGCAGTAAATAACAATACAATTTTTAGTCACTACGGCTGGCTTATTGAAGTATTTTTACAAAAAATGAGTACAGAAGTCGGTAAAGCTACTACCCTCCGTGCACTTTCATTTATGACCGAAGCTTATCAAGCTTCCTTGTATTACCTGTGCGTAATACAATTGGCTCAGATAATACAAAAAAATAAAATAACAAATCCTATATTCACTGATTTTTTCAAGACCACACCCGAAAATCAGGTATTATTTGACTTTCAGCAATTATTACTTTTAGGCGCTGAGGCTTTGGGAGACGAGAACTTTGTTCCAGAAATCGTCGATTTTGTCGAGGAATTGAGCGATACAAATAGTGATTTATATAACGTAGTCTTGTATTTAGATAAAATCCGTAGGCAACTTATCCACAATCAAATCAATGATGACTCATCACTGCCCCAGCTATTGGAAGACTATAGAACCGCCCTAATTTTTTGGTTACGCAAACTTACTTTTATCGCCAAATACCGCTTGGTCTCGATGAAAGAGATTAATATTCGTTATAAACTAGGGGCTACTTCAAAAGAATTTATTCACTTGTATGGCGAATTACATGGTATTTATGACAATCTAGTAACTCGTAAAGATTATACTCAACTCTCCATTAAAGATATTTTTACCTTCAATCAAAGTGTTTTGCTATTCAAGGGAACACATATACCTACTACTTTTAAGGAAATGTACAAAAATCAAAACGACATACCCTATATATCCTTGTCGCCATTTATTATCGACCAAAGTGTATTTTCCGAAAAGATTACACAAACCCCCGAAATTTACAATTTTGGAGGGATGAATGGTAAAAATTACCATTTTGTCAATTTTAAAAATGAGTTACCGACTGGTGAACAAAAAAATTAGTTCATAATAGGGAGTTGATTGTCAAAAATGTGAATTCAAATTTTCCCAAATTGGATCACTTATTTAAACATTTAAACCTATTAATAAGCACTTTCCACAGAAGTAGGCCATGAAAGCACCCTTTAAATTTTTAGATTCCTATAGCCAAGGAGATATGGAGGTTTTCTTTGGTAGAAAAAAAGAAACCGACAATCTTTACGATGCCTTGTCAGGTGTAAAACATCTGTTGGTATATGGCCCTTCAGGAGCGGGAAAAACTAGCTTGATTGAGTGTGGTTTACGTAATCAATTCTCTGATGCTGATTGGTTTGCTCTTACTATTCGCAAAGGTAAAAATATTGTAGAATCGGTTTTTACGGCTATCAACGAGGTGCTAAAAAACAAACTCGACCCCAACGAAGCCCTTAACTTTACCAATTTGGTAGAAAGTCTTTTCTCTGAAAAGTACCAACCTGTATATCTCCTCTTTGACCAGTTTGAGGAATTATTGATTTTGGGCGAACAAGAAGAAAAGGAGTCTTTTTTTAAAGCTATCAACGAGCTTATCCGCTACAAAGTACCATGCCGTATTTTGTTTATTATGCGGGAGGAGTTTATTGGATATCTCTCTGAATTTGAATATCTATGTCCAACTATCTTCCAAAATCGTTTTCGCTTAGAGAAAATGAATCGGAACAATGTGCAACAAGTAATAGAAGAGATATTAAATGCGCCATTTTATAAAGATAAATTTATTGTAGCTGACGCCGACAGAGAAAAACTTAGCAAGAAAATAATTGAGCGACTTCCTGATGCCCAAAAAGAAATAGAACTAACACACGTACAAGTATTTTTGAGTGAATTGTGGGAAAGAGCAAGCGAAGGGCAAAAGGGTTTACCTTGCTTAGAGGATACATTGGTAAAAGAAAGCGATAAGCTTGAAACCATTTTGGATAGTTTTCTCAAAAAGCAATTGACAGCAATGGAGGAAATATTTGGAAAAAAAATACCTTTAGAAGTGCTGGCGTTGATGATTTCGGAGCGGAATACAAAATTACAATTAACGATTAAAGAAATCAAAGAAGAACTCCAAGCAAAAGCGGTTTTATTGGAAGAAGTACAAGTACTTAAGGTACTGGACGTATTTGAACAAAACCGAATTTTACGTAAACTTGGTAGCGAACCTAACATTAAATTCGAAATTACCCACGATTTACTGGCATTGGCGGTAGGGCAAAACCTTACGGAGGATATCAAACTACGCCAAAAAGCCGTGGACATCTATGCTATATACCAAGACCGCACTGCCTTGTTTTCTCAAACAGAGCTTGATTATATACGCCCCTATCAAAGCTATTGGGACTATCCAGTCAAGTTAAAGGAGAAAATACAAGCAAGTGAAGTAGCGATTGAAAATGAAAAAAACAGAGCATTAACCGAAGCCATTGCCATTGCAGAACGTGAAAAAAGGTTGAGTGAGAAGGCTAAACGACGAAGCTACATTGCAATTGTTGTGGCGATGGTAGCTGTGATTGCCTCTGGGCTTGCAAGGTGGCAGTACCAACAAGCAAAAGTAAAAAGCCAAGAAGCACAATTAGCACAAAAAAAGCCCAAGCTACTTTAGATAAAATCTATTTTTATAATGATGAATTCGGGATAGCTTATGATAAAATAAATGAAAAATATGGGGTTATTGACAAAAACTTACAAATTAAAATACCCTTTCAATTTGATGAAGCCTTCTCTTTTGATTCTGATGGCTTTGCAAAAGTTAAAATAAATGATTCAACTTATTTTATTGACCCCAATGGAGATAAATATATCTTGGCGACAAACCTCAATGAATTGAATAATTCAACCACGGCTTTAGACTTGCGCAATAAAAATTTAAGTAAAATTCCCAAAGCTGTATTTGAGCAAAAACAATTGAAAGTTTTACTACTAAGTGATAATAAAATCAGCAAAATCGAAGGTTTAGATAAACTTACTGCGTTACAAACACTTGTTATTTCAGGAAATAAAATCAACAAAATCGAGGGTTTAGATAATCTTACGGCTTTGATAAATCTTGATTTTACAGGAAATGAAATCAGTAAAATAGAAGGCTTAAAAAAACTTGACGCTTTAAAAGAACTTAGTATCTCAGGAAATAAAATCAGCAAAATCGAAGGTTTAAATTACCTTTACGCTTTAGAGAATCTTGATTTTTCAGGAAATAAAATCAGCAAAATCGAAGGTTTAAATAACCTTTACGCTTTAGAAAATCTTAATTTTTCAGGAAATAAAATCAACAAAATCGAAGGTTTAAATAACCTTTCCGCTTTAGAAAATCTTGATTTTTCAGGAAATGAAATCAGCAAAATCAAAGGTTTAAATAACCTTTCCGCTTTAGAAAATCTTGATTTTTCAGGAAATAAAATCAGCAAAATCGAAGGTTTAGAGAACCTTACTGCTTTAGAAAAACTTGATTTTTCAAGAAATATCATCATTAAGCTTGAAGGTTTAGAGAACCTTACTGCTTTAAGAAATCTTTATTTTTCAGGAAATAAAATCAGCAGAATCGAAGGTTTAAATAACCTTACTGCTTTAGAAAATCTTGATTTTTCAGGAAATATCATTAGCAAGCTCGAAGGTTTAGAGAACCTTACTGCTTTAAGAAATCTTTATTTTTCAGGAAATAAAATCAGCAGAATCGAAGGTTTAAATAACCTTACTGCTTTAGAAAATCTTGATTTTTCAGGAAATATCATTGGCAAGCTCAAAGGTTTAGATAACCTTACTGCTTTAAGAACGCTCAATTTTTCAAGAAATAAAATCATAAAAATCGAAGACTTAGAAAACCTTATTGCTTTAGAAAATCTTAATTTTTCAGGAAATATCATTAGTAAGCTCGAAGGTTTAGATAATCTTACTACTTTAATATCACTCGATTTTTCAAGAAATAAAATCAGCAAACTCGGAGGGTTGGAAAAACTTACCTCATTAAAATTTCTTGATGTTACCTCTAATCATATTAGCAAAATCGAAGGTCTAGAAAAATTTACCTCTTTGAAAGGATTTAATGCCTTCTTAAATCCAATTAAAGAAATCGAAGGTTTAGAAACGCTTACAGGCTTATTGGCAGTTCAGATTGTATCAATTCAAATCGGTAAACTCAAAGGCTTAGAAAAACGTGCTGCTTTACAAACTCTTGACCACATATCGAGTAGTATCACTAAACTCAAAGGCTTAAAAAGACTTACATCAGTACAAAGAATATATTCTAGAAATGGTAGAAATCCTCAACTTAGACTATTAGAAAAATTTAATACTTTTCAAGAACTTGTGAATGCATTAAATCGAATCAATTCACTCGATTGGTTTGAAAAAGTTTATCTTTTAAAAAGCCTTGAAGTCTCCTCAAATAAATTCGACAAGGAGGATTATGAAAAAATAAAAATAGAAAAAAAATATTAGACCTTCTAGGCACGCCATACTTTACACGATCTAAAATAGAAATAGAAGAAGGCCAAATTTATAATTCCAAATAAATACAACTTTTTCCAAAGAATATGAACGGCATAAAACAAATTAAACCCAAAACTCCATTGGCATAGATTTAGCCAGATAAGAATTTATATCAGAATTCACTTTTAAAATTTGACTCGAACACTACTTATTTGACGACCTTTAATCTTTTAACCCTTATTTAAACATATTGTACTTAATTCTTACTTGAGCAATCAAGTTTTAGTGCAAAATTATATTTAAGTTTTTTATTATAGGGACAAGGCAACATGCATAAGGCAAAGAGTGTTAAAATGTTTTTTAGTAACGATAGATATATTCTGCCGAATGCCCAGAGCCGAAAGCCGAAAGCTCAAAAATTAAATCTTATTTTGCCCACTAACTTAAGTAATCATGCAGAATTATATTTAAGTTTTTTGTTGAAGTCACGAGGCAACAGGCACAAGGCACAGAGTGTTAAAATGTTTTTATTAACCATAGCTATGCTTTTTTCTAAAGCCCACCGCCGAAAGCTAATACCTGAATGCCTTAGGCACAAAAATTAAATTCTATTTTGCCCACTAACTTACTTTGTTTATTTGCTTTTGAAGTGTATTTAATAGGTTGTGTTTTGAACTTTTAAGGGTAAAATAATATTTCCAGTCTGTTTATGAATTTCATAATGTTTTATCAAGGAGTCTTTCCTTGTCGGTTTCTCCGATAAAGTGTATATAAGCATTAGAATCTGAAAGCACTAAGTTTTTAAGAGTATGTGTTTTCCTTTTTCCAACATAAAACTCTTTTTGAAGTTCATTGTCTTTTGCTTCTTTCTACTAATCTGTATTTTAGATATTTTACATAAAATGTAATCTGAGTTTTCAGTAGTAGTGAAACTACTCTGACGATTAACTAGAAAACTTAAATAATCTAAGGTTTTATGTAAAAACACCTTAGATTGTTTAAGTTTTCATTTACTTTTGACTCCCACATCCAAAAATACTCTACCTTAAAAGCAAGGCTAGGATTATGCTTTAAATATTGTAGAATGAACTCTAGTTTGACATTACCCTTAATAAAGGCTACTTAATTTAGATCCTTTGCGTTGTCGGTACTTGGGAAGAGTCCCTTGCAAGGGATGGGATGTGTTCTCTCTTCTATAAGAGGGCAAAAACTGGATATAAATATGTACATTATAAATAATTAAGTATATTTTTTACTCTACATTTAATAAATATCTTTACTTTTTTAGATTAGATTTTTAGGTTTTGCGACCACTAATATAAAAAAGTCAAACCTTCTTATACTAGTTTAAATACCAATTAATCTAATCATTAAAAATATTACTAATTTTCTTTAGCAGTAAAATTCTAAAAATGACCATGAAAGTTATGATATATAAAATCTACTTTAGTGGTCTTACACATCAGAATACCTAGGGTGTAACAAGAAAAGTATTTTTTGTAAATTCTATAAATTGACAAAATCCCTTGATAGCTTGCTTGAGCTTTTTATTCTCAGTCTGTAATTCTTCTATTTCTTTGTTGGACTTGTGTCGGTGGGAATTGTAGGTCTGTCTAAGCCCTTGTAACTCTTCTGTTTTCTCTCTGTAATCTCTTAAGATAAACTCAAAGACAGATTGTCCAGTTTTGATATTTTCCTTCTGCATAACTTGGTTCATGATTTCGACCAAGTCTGCATTTTCATCGTTGTCTAACCCACGAAGGGTCATTGTTGAGAATTGTTTCATTTTGATAGAATTAAAAAGATGATGACTAAAAATGCGGTAAATACATTTGCGACTGTTTCTGCTAGCAGTTCGACTTCTAGGTGTTCTTTGATTCTTTTCATTGTCAGAGAAGCTTATGAGCTTTGTTTTTGCAATTGGCTTTGTGCGTAAGTTGGATGTTGTAATTAATCACTACAAGGATGTATTCGCAACTATCAATTTCTACCAGAGATATTCCATGTTGTATCTGTTGATATGCTAGAATGTGTCTGTATTTCACTGGCGGTGGTTCTTTCTGTGAAAAAGCTACAATCGCCAGCACGGAGAGTATTGCTACAATCAAGGTGTTTTGAGATTGAAATTTCATTTTGCTATCAATTTAGAGTGGACTTTTGCCTGAGCGGTATTTGATCGGTATGAGCTGCCTTGAATTTTGCTATCAAAATTTGCTTAAAAGAGAGCTGCAGCAATTCCCTGGTCTTTCAATTTGCTATCAATTTTGCGAGTCGCACATTAAGAACTTTTTCAAAGTCTTGTCGTACTGGGCAATCATTTTGCCATTGTAACCTACTTCGTAGATATAAGCATTGTCTATTGGGTCTTTAAAACCGCTCACAAGCTTACAAGCTGCTTTGAGGCGTTCGGAACTATTTCTACCAAAGATGATTAAATCGGATGCTCCTTTGATTGGAAGCCAAACACCGTTGGGTAATATGTACTTTAATTTCCATTTAACTACTGGTGCTGATGTTGTTGGTTGCATGGTCTTAGAAAGTTAGTTGTTGTTAGAAAGTTGTTGAATTTTTGTACATAGTCACTATTGGTTTTTACGCTCAACTTGCGATTAAAATATTGGGCTAATTGGGTAATATCCTTGATTTTATTCCCTTGACCACGTGGTACAACACCTGTCATTGGGTATTGAATCATAGTCAATTTGGCACGCTCAAGCTCTTTTTCGAATTCTATCTCTCTGAGTGATTTTCGGCTTTTTTAGCCCATTGGAGCACTACTAAGAATCCTTGTTTTTGGTGTGTTCCGTAGTCTTTCGAGAAGTATTTTGTTGGGTGATATGCCTCTCTATCCTTACGAGCGTCAAAAGCTTGCTTTTTATCTGCCCAATACTGGAGAGTCATGCTATAAATCTGCCAGAATTCGAAGGTATTTTCCTTTGGATTCTCATTTTTAAAACCATTAAACACGTCTCTGTGGATCACTTTCTTGATTTCGGACTCAATTGGGGTATAGTTGCGTTGTGGGTAGAACACATCTTTCACATATTTCCAGAAGTTGTTTACAATCGTAGCCTTTTCAAGGTCAGTTAGACCCTTTGGCTCTGGTTTGGGTGCATTTTGGTAGCGAATCTTGTTTAGAGTTCCTTTACGGTAAGCTTCAAAACGTTCGTCTGAACTGATGAAAGAATTTTCGACGCCCCCCGTGTTTTTTTCTTGGCAACTTTCTTGGTCATTTACAAGGTTTTGGGCTATTTCTTGTTTTTCTTGGCCATTTTCTTGGTGTCTTTCTTGGGATAGATTTTCCACATCTTCCGCTATATATGAATTATTTAAATTTTCTTTTTGGTTACTTAAGTGTGGCAAAGTTTGCACCTCAGAGAGAGAAAAGGCTTTCAAAATGGTAGTTGGTTTTTCTGACCAACTTTGGATTTTTGGCTTGAATTGGTCGATTCCAAGCAATAACCAGAGGTTTAGAGCTATCTTGTAGCCATTAACTCTACCTTCTTCAAACTCCTCAACAGTAATGACCCCGAAGGTGCTTAGGCGTGCCAAATGGTCTTGTACAGCCCTGCGGCTGCAACCACAAAGGTTTGCCAAATCCCAACGAGTAATTTGTAGCAAGGGCACACGGTCAGAATCAGCCCACAAAGGACTATTCATACAGTTCCAAAATTGCTTGAGGTACAAGTGTGCAATAGATTTCAATTTTGATAGATGTGGCTCACGCAACATGGTGCTTTTGGTAACGAATTGTACATCGTTATGCTCTTTCGCAAAAGCATGATACCTTTCGATTACCTGTCCAAATTGGTGACTAAACGTTTTTTCAATTCTCATGGTTGTTTTTGGTATGTAGTGACAAAACTTCGCTTGTCAGGGCTTAGAATCATCACTACGCTATTTCCCGTTGTTTCTGCCAGAGAATCGAACTCTGAGGACTTTCAAGGACGAAAATCCCTTCCAAAACAGACTTTGTGCTGATAACTTTACTGGTTATACGTCGGTAAACAATCCCCACTCATAAAGGAATGGGGTTGTCCCAACTCTCTTTCTAAATAAACTAACACTCAGTTGGTGGAACAAGGATATACCCACCGTTTGATTCTTGATAATGATATTCTTTTCGTGGGTCGAGTCGAATAGAACGACCATCCTTTAGTAAGAAAATTTGAAGGGTTGTACCCATCATGATTCTTTTAGCTATCTGATCTGAGAGGTCTACACACTTTTCTCTTCTTTCATCCTTTACCTCTTTTATGATTTGCTCCAATTCAATCTGTCTAGTTGCTCTTGGTCGCTCTGGACTGACCATCGGTTGCATGACAACATTTGGGATTCGTGGTTTACTTCTTCCTTTGAGCCAATCTTGCAGGACAAAGTAGGGATGCTCGTACTGCCTATGATTAGCTACAATCTCCACCATGATGTCGTACAAGTCCATGACATTGATTTTACAAGTGTCAAGCTTATAATTTTCGTGAAAAACCCTAGAGTTCAGCCCAATCTCAATGAGCTTTTTCCTGAAGAGTTCTTGGTCACGAAAGCACATGGCATCATAGACTTTGTTGAGAATATTCGGACGTTTCATAGGTTTAAGGAATCTTGTCAGTGGCTCTTTCGTAGAGCCACATCCCAAATACAACCAAACAAACTAAATCAACTAAAACAGACATTTTACAAACAGTTAGTAGGTGGTCTTCGATTGTTCTTAAAGTACCAAGCCATCAGTAATCCTCCGATTACGAAGCCAGCATAAATGTGAAAGTCGCTATTCATGAGTTTAATATTAGAGTTGAAAATGACAAAATTAAGTAAAAATCAACTCATGAGTCGAATACCAACTTGTTGGGATGCTTACTCATCGGTATCCTTTCCGTAAAGTAAATCTTTCAAAAACTCAGAGCGATTAAGTACTTCACCTAACATCGCAATCAAAAAAGCACCCAAACACATTGCAAGTATAAACTGCATAAGTGGATCAGCGGACAAAGAGCGAACTAATTCGGGTATATTCATGGTGTAATAGAGGGTTAAATGAACGTAATGAACTATTAATCCAAGCAAATAAAATTCTTAACTTAGTAGGGAAGACAGGGGGTGGAAGTAATAAATACCACTCTAAACCCCACCCCGTAGAAGTCTTCCTAGAAACAACTATGGAACTATCCATCGTTCAGCAACTGATACGTCTGCTGATAAACTCTGACGTATTCTCAAAACTGAGTAAAAACACTAAGAATCTTTTGAAAGCTCTATTTATAGGGCTATCTGTTTGGTTGTTTTACAAGCAGTTTTTACAAAAAAAATCTTCATATTAGACTTTTTTGTTTCCCCTATGCTGAACAGTGTAGGGGAATTTTTTCTTTTATTTCAATCAAATAAAATTCGTAAATTCAACCTACCAAAGGCATCAGTAGGGAACGGAACTCCCTACCGTGTAAGCCAATGGTTTACTAAACCTATATGGGACAATTATCCCGAAAAGTAGTGAACCTCTCATTTATGGGAGCTTCGGCTACACTTGTAGGTACGTCAGCTTTGATTGTAACAGGTATCATTGTTATTATCGGGCTTGTCGTAATTTACAAGATTCTTAAACAGCCTACCGTTAATATTAATATTGGGTAGAGCTTATGCCCGCTTGCTTTTCAAGCGGGCTTTTTAATTAATGAGGGTATAAGGATGTAAAGTTGTCTTAATAATGAATCCTAAATACTTTGTTATGCGCCATCAATTTCAAGTAAACTTTTCAAAACTCCTATCTCTTCATTTGTCCAACATATCTCGCCAGAAATTTTGGATTGAAAGTTTCTTTCTTTGTACCCGAACTTATCACACAAGGTGTTTTTTATCTGTTTTCGGTCAACTCGTGCTAAAGAACGATAGGCACTTTTTATAGCTTCTTTTGATACCATATAGACCTAAGATTTTATGTTATTTGTACAAATAATCAAAAAATTCGTTTTAAATTCGTATTTACTGCGTTTTTGATGTACAAATATTTACCAAAAATACATAATATCAAAATTTTTTTACCAAAAAGTAAAAATATTTTCAAATTGGGGTACCCGAAAGCATTTTTATTTACCTAAAATACATTTCAAATGAAGAATTTTAGCGAAAAATTAAAGAAGGCCTTAAAAGAAAAAGGTATAACACAAGGTAGATTGTGTAAAGAGATTGGTATGACAGACTCTGGATTTATTCGGATGATTGATAATAACAATATTAAAGTGGATACACTTGAGCAGATATGTAAAGTTTTGGATGTTCCTGTTACATATTTCTTAGATATTGAGATTAAACCAGAGGGATTTTGGGAACGAATGATGAACGATATGTCAGAAGAAATAAAGTCGCTCAGAATGAGAGCGTACAGAGCCGAAGACCAATTAAATAAACTTGGAGTCGGAAATTTTAAATATGTTAGTAGAAGACAAGGCGTGTTGGCAAGTGTGGCATAGGTTTTTTTTGCCCAATTTACTAACATTTCTACTAACAGTTGCAAGTTTAGACTTGTAAGCCATTGAGTATCAAGTAGGTTCGATTCCCGTACGGACTACAAATAAGTATTTCTTATATTAAAATTACCCAGTAAGTACCTTTCGTAAAAGAGGGGTACTTTTTTTTTGAGTTTACACCTAAGTATTCTGATAAATAGATGATTAAATGGAGCATAATTCATGTTTTAATACATGATTTTTTTCTATTCTCCATTTTGCACTTATTTATTCTCCAAAGACCCCCTCCATTCTCCAAATTTGTTTTTTTTTCATGTGTTTTCATGAAGCGGATATGTCTCATCACTCAAAATTTTTTTCGTGAGACAAATACATCTAAAACATGAATATACACTATAACTTTCAAGTTATGGAAATTCGCTTTTGCGAAGATGGCAAGAAGCCTAATTCAAAAGGACTCGTAAATCTTAAGGTAGGAATAGTACTTGAAGGATACAAAACTGTATGGATTGCATCTGGAATTCAGGTGCCTGCTAATACATTAGATGTTGATTATCAACTATGTATGAGCAAAGATGGACAAATAGATAAATCAAGTCTTGAGTTTTACAACAATCGCCTAGTTAACATTAGAAAGAAGTTTGAAACTATAAAAATGAGCTTTGAATATGAGAGAATAGCCTATTCTCCAGATGATATTATTCAACAGTTCAGAAATCCAGTGTTTAAACCGATTACCTTTTTAGCCCTAATTGAAAAGACCCTCGCCGAATACACAATTCATTTAACTCGCAATACAATTAAAAGTCATAAATCAACTGCAGAGAATGTCAGGGAGTATATTACATATTCTAATCAAACAGCTATTCTAGCTAGTCAGATAAATACAGATTTTCTAAGAAAACTTGAAGTATATTTCAAAACTATCCATGTACCTAAATCTCACTCACATGGATCAAAAATGAAATCCACCTCCATCAAAAAAATAATCACATTTATTAAGAAGGTCATAAGCTTCGGAGTAGAAACAGAAGTTCTAAATGCCAAAGAGCTTAAGTACACGGTAAATACCAACGATGTCTCACAGGATTACTCACATCTCACTCAACAAGAGGTACAATCACTTGAAAAGCTCTCTCCGTTTGTTTCTGAAAAGTATCAAAAGGTGATAGATAGCTTTCTTTGGATGTGCTATACTGGTCAGAGCCATGTTGATACAAGTGGTTTGAGTGAAGCACAGATTCATAAGTTAGACAGTGATTTAAATGACTTAACGATGTTGGGAGGGAAAAGGTCAAAAACTAAGATTGATTATTCTGTAGTAGTTAATGATAAAGCCCTGACTTTAATCGAGAAATATGGCAGCATTGAGAATATTCCTGTTCTACATTTAACAACAATAAACGAGGAGCTCAAAATTGTAGGTAAATTGTTGGGTTTCAAGATAAATCTATCAACCAAAATAGCAAGAAGGACTTTTGGTCAGTATTGGTATAAGAAAACAGACATAGCAGATAAGTTTGTATCCAAAATGTTGGGACATAACAAAGCCGATACCAAGAAGTATTATGTAAACCTAGACATGGAGGATGTTGCCCATGCCGTAAAAATCGCAAAAGTGCTTAATTAATTTGGATTATATCAAGTACTTTTGCTATCTAAAATTCAAACACCATTAAAATTCAAAATGAAAAAAATCATTCTATCATCTCTAGTTCTATTATGTGTGGCATGTAAGAAAGATGTTACACCAGACTACACCACCAACTTTCAAGGATCCTATACCCAAAATTATGACGAATGGGGTTCAAATCTTCAAAGAGCCAAAGGAACATACAAGTTTTTAATTTCTAAGTCTGACGAAAACAAAGTTAAAATGGTTTTGTCTAATACTTATGTTGTTACTCAGGGTTCAGTAGTAGTCGAACAAGGTACAAAATCAGTCACTATTCCAGATGTTAAGTGTACTAATGAAACCGACCTAACCATTAATTCAATCGTTAACTCTTCAGGTCAAAACTACATGGCAACAGGCACAGGTAAATTGATTGGAAAAAACTTAAAGCTTGACTTGACTTCCAATGATGGTAAAAATACAATTAACCAAACCTTTTTACTGACAAAAGATTGATTGTAATCAAATGTAGTTAATAAAAGCTACAAAATTTAATTATTTATTGAACACGTTTTGTATTTTTGATTAAAATATATATTCAAAAATAACAAAACGTGTTCTTTTTATGATAGCACACCCCTTACTTGCTAAAAAAATCCAGTTTTTTACGGTTTGTTCGCCGAATGGTAAACCATTAGCAATACCACTCTTTAATTCTCTTGTGAGCGCAGGTTTTCCATCACCAGCTACTGACTATATAGAGTTGGAATTAGATTTTAATTCCTTACTTGTCTCACGGCCTTCTTCTACCTTCTGTGTTCGTGTACTAGGAGAATCCATGAAGGATGCAAATATTCATACTGGGGATATTTTGGTCGTAGATAAAGCACTGAATGCCAAATCAGGTGCGATTGTGGTTGCGATTCTAAATGGTGAGTTTGTAGTTAAAAGGCTAATGATAGAGGGTAAACGTTATAAGTTAGTTCCAGATAATTCATCCTACAAAACAATCCATATTAATTCCGATGATGATTTTGAGATATGGGGAATTGTGACTTACGTTATTCATAAAGCTCAATAATGATAGCCTTAGTCGACTGCAATAACTTTTATGCAAGCTGCGAAAGGTTATTTGCTCCTGAGCTTAGAGGTAAACCAGTCGTGGTTTTATCAAACAATGATGGGTGTGTCATTGCCCGTTCTGATGAAGCGAAGGCAATGGGGATTAAAATGGGAGTACCTGCCTTCGAAATTAAGAATTTAATAGAACGCCAGAAAGTCTATGCTTTCAGTAGTAATTACACACTGTATGGTGATATATCCAACCGTGTCGTGCAAACTCTATCTCAATTCACAGATGAGATAGAAATTTATTCAATTGATGAGGCCTTTCTTAATCTAAGTGGTTTTTCCAATCTTGAAAGTTATGCAACTCAAATTCGAAGTACAGTCAAACAACACACAGGTATTCCGACTTGTGTTGGCGTTGCACCTACCAAAACTTTAGCTAAAATTGCGAACAGATACGTTAAGAAGCATCATAAGGATGTTGGAGTTTGGGTATTAGATACACCCGAAAAAGTAGAGCAAGCACTCAAGGCTACTTCTATAGAAGATATTTGGGGAGTTGGGCGAAGATATGCTAAAATGCTCGAAACTCACAATATTTTAACTGCCTATGATTTATCAAATGCCAACGAAAGCTGGGTTAAAGCAAAAATGTCTGTAGTTGGCCAGCGAATGCTTTATGAGCTAAGAGGAGTATCCTGTTTAAGTTTAGAGCTAATCAATGAGCCCAAAAAGAACATTTGTACTTCCAGAAGTTTTGGAATGATGCTAACAGACAAAGCTCCATTATCAGAGGCGGTTGCCAACTTTGCGGCTGCTTGTGCTTTTAAGCTTCGCAAACAGCGTAGTGTAGCCAATTTCGTTCAGGTATTTGTTACCACAAATCCGTTTGCAAAAAATGAAAATCAATACTTCAACTCAATCACAATTACCCTACCTGTTGCGGATAGCGACTCACGAATAATCATCAAAAATGCCTTATTGGGATTATCAAAGATTTATCGAGATGGCTTTAAATATAAAAAAGCTGGAGTAATAGTATCAGGTATAGTACCAGAGGATGAGTATCAATTAGCTCTATTTTCTCCCAATCCTGATAATAATGCCAGAAAGGTCATGCAAGTATTGGATGCCATCAACCATTCGAATGGAAGAAACAAACTTAAACTAGCTGCTCAGGGATTTGATAGAACATGGAGGGTGAAAAATGAGAGGCTGTCTCAGCGATTTACTACACGGTTTGATGAGTTGTTAGAAATCAATATTTAGGTTTATTTTATTTTACAATATGTTAACCAGACATACGATGCTGATAATGGATTTCAGTACGGAGAATGTGTAAATACATTAGGTAGAATCAAAATTTAGTTTGAAAGTTTACACAATAGGTACTACAGCGATATAATTGGTAATATTTTTAAATTCACAAGTAATAAAACTGAATCAACTTCTAAGCTTACCATAAATTAGTATAAGGCTTCTCTGAATCTAAATAAACGAAGGAATTGTTTGGAACAACCGCTTTAGTTGGAATGAAACTAACTATTTATTTTGAAGTAGATTTGTATACTCATAAGTATGATTAAGTGTTAACCAAGTAGTGTTATAATATAAACAAAAACTCCTCAATATGATAATATTGAAGGGCATCTCTATAAAATATTTTATGAAAACGATGATGTAAACAAATCAGGTTTTATTTTGAAATAAGTTAAACTTTCAATAAACTTGAAACGTACATATTTACTTTACCTCGCCGTGAATAAAAAATTCTTCACCTAAGAAAATTAATAAAAAAATATAATAATATTTTGGTGTTTTTTTACTAAATGGCTTACTAATAGAGTATTAATAGATTGCCCGTTTTTTGATTTCCTCAAACTTGGTAATTTACATAAATTCAAAAAACGAAATTGTTTACCTTTGTTAAAAAATGAAAATATTCTAAATATGAAGCAATCCATATCAGGGGGAGGTCGAAAAAGACCACAATTGAATATCCCATATGAAAATTTACACTTAGATCCTCTGAATCCTAGACTTCCAGAAGAAAATCAAGGTAAAGATGAGGTATCTATTTGTTCTGCTTTATACAAGTATTTTGATATCGAGGAATTAGCATTTTCAATGAAAGAAAATGGCTATTTTGATGAAGAGCCATTGGTTGCAGTGCCTCAAGAATTACCTATTTATTTTTCAGGAATAGAAGGTGATGACTTGGTGAAAAATGAGAAATATCTGCAGTACATTAATGATAAAAAGACTCAATTTGTAGTACTAGAAGGAAACAGAAGGTTGACAACAATAAAGTTACTTTTATCAGATTCGCTAAGAAATCAACTTAAGATAAGAACTTTCCCTGAAATATCAGATGAGGTTAAAAATGACTTATCTGTCCTTCCTGTTATTATTTACCCTTCTAGGAAAGAGGTATTACCATATCTTGGAGTAAGGCATATTACTGGTATAAAAAAATGGGAGCCTTACGCTAAAGCAAGGTATGTAGCCAAAATGGTTGACGAAGGAGTATCAATAGAAGAGATTCAGCAGCAGGTAGGGGATAGGAGTAATTCTGCAAGAAAAATCTATTTATGTTATCAATTAATCGAACTCGCAAGGCATGAGTTCGATTTGAATACAGAAAAAGCTGAAAACTTTTTCTCATACCTATTACTTGCTTCTGGTCAAGGTTCAATAAAAGATTACCTTGGTTTGGAGCGAAGAATACAAGATATTAATCTCGAAAATCCCGTTCCAAAAAATAAGTTGCAAAATCTTAGGAATATTTTTTCTTGGTTATTTGGTGAAGAAAAAGCTATACTTCCTGTAATAAAAGAATCAAGAGATATTACAGATAAACTTGCACCTGTCTTGAGAAATCAAGATGCCACAAACATATTGATATCAACAAGAGATTTAAAAGATGCTTATGAAATCAGTGATGGAGCAGAAACATTAGTTATTCAAAACTTGATTAAGGCCAATACTCTATTAAGAAAAAGTTTAGGACACATATCCTCTAGTGATTCCGATAGAATTAAAGAAGAGTTAGAAAATTTGTCTAATACAATTTCAAACATCCATAAGCTATTAACTCCTAAATCTGAATAAAATGTCTATGCCTGAAATAAACAATCCAACGTCTGTATCTTCAATTGCTAGTTGGCTTGAGTTAATAGTTTCTTTTTATGAAGAATCTTTATCAAAAGCCACATTATCAAGTTATATAGAGGAATCCTCTGGAGATGAGCCAGAACCCTCACTACTGGATAATGTTTGGAGTTCTCTGACTTACAGACAACATTTGTACGGGCAAAACTCTCCATTCTCAGTTGAGAGCAGGGAAATAGTACGTTCAATAGAGAATGGAGAGATACCTTTCTATTTAATGTTTTTACTATTGGAGCGAGAAGGTAATAATACAGATGTTAATAACACTGCGAAACTATTTGAACAGCTTTCATGTATCGCTGTTAAAAATTACATGAATGGAGAAGCAATCATACATGGTTTTCCTAAACAACTATCCTATCAAGACTTGGCAAGTAAAATAGGAGTTAGGTACAACTTTGCTCCAGCTCCTAACTTTAAGGATAGAGGAGTAGATATAATAGGTTGGAAGCCTTTTTTGGATGAACGTGGAAGTCATATAGTTGGTTTATTTCAATGTGCAGCAGGTTCTAATTGGAAATCTAAGTTGACCGATGTACCATTACACGCTTGGAAAAATTATTTATCATTTTGTGACAGTATACCATTTAAAGGTTTTATAACACCACATTTAATAGAATCCGATAATGAGCAGTTTTTTGAGACTTCATTAGCTGGGGGTGTTATTATGGATAGACCAAGGCTATATCGATTTTTATATAATAGCTTAGATAGTACATTAAAAGGTGATGTGAAGAGTTGGTGTGAAGAAAAAATTAAATCATTAAGATAGAGTTTGAATGAAATTTATTGATTTGTTCGCAGGATTAGGAGGATTTCATAAGGCATTACATGAATTGGGACATGAATGTGTATTTGTGAGTGAAATAGACATTGTGCTTCAAGAACTTTATGAAAAAAATTGGAATATTCAAGTATTTGGGGATATAAAAGAGGTACTTACTCAGTATCCTAATGTCATACCTGAACATGATGTATTATGTGCTGGTTTTCCATGCCAGCCATTCTCAAAAGCAGGAAAGCAATTGGGGTTAAATGATGAAAACAGAGGTGACTTATTTGAGGAAATAATTAAGATACTTATTTTGAGAAAACCCAAATATTTTATTCTTGAAAATGTTGCTTTTATAGCAAAGCATGATGAGGAAGCCACATGGAAGTATATGTACAATGAACTTGTTAAAATTGGATATACAGTTGATAAAGCAATTCTATCTCCACAAAGTTTTGGAATACCTCAACACAGGAAAAGAATCTTTATTGTCGGCGCGCTTGAAGGTCTAGAACATTTTGATTTTAGTCGTATTGAGAATCAACAGTGCTCAAGTATTGATATGTCTGAGTATATCGAAGAATATCCTGAAGACTCAAAAAAACTTTCACAGGGAAGCCTTGATTGCCTAAATGTATGGCAAGAGTTTTTAGACTCTATACCTGATGAAGTGAAAGTGCCAGGCTTTCCAATATGGGCAATGGAATTTGGCGCGACTTATCCTTATGAAGATGTCTTCCCATTTGAATTACCTGAAGATGAATTAGCTAATTATTATGGTAATTTTGGCGTTTCTTTGAAGGGAATGTCTAGAGAAGAACAGATGTATAATCTTCCAAGTTATGCTAGAGTTGAAAAGAAATTCCCAAGCTGGAAAATCAATTGGATTAAGCAAAGCAGAAACTTCTATCTTGAAAATAGGCACTTTATTGAGAAGTCTGTTAGGAAAATCTCTAAACTTAAATCACAAAGTTGGCAAAAACTAGAATGGAATGTTGGTGATAGTGAGAGGGATATTTTTAAGTATATAATTCAGTTTAGAGCATCAGGAGTTCGGGTTAAAAAACCTAATTATTTTCCATCACTTGTTACTCCAAGTACTCAAATACCCATCATAGGTTGGCAAAAGCGATATATTACTAAAAGAGAAGGTGCTAGGTTGCAGGCACTGGATGGATTAATTCTTCCAGATAACGACAATGCGGCATTTAAAGCTTTGGGCAATGCAGTTAATGCTAAAATTGTAAAAATTATTGCTAAAGAATTATTAGCTCCATAAAATGCCGTGATATCATTTCACTAATGATAATCTTAATAGGTCTGTTATATCATAAATTAAACCTCCAAACTAAAGAGAGCCATTCAAAATCCTGTTTCTAATTATTTTAAATCTTATACAAGATTTTGAATGGTATCATTCCGAGTATAGATATATCTTATAAACTTCTAAAAAGTATCCCCTTCTTTGATAATTGTGCTAAATCCAAAGCCCTAATGTTAGTTAAATCAGATTTAAACCTAACTGATGATACATTTTCAGGGATATTAATTCTGTTAATTTTTGCAATTTCTTGATGTTCGAAGAATCGAATAGAACGATTTGCTAATTCATAGTCATATTTGATACTTATGCTATGTTCCAATGTATTTCCAAGAGTTCTCGCAATAACATAATATACCTTATCAATTAGAGAATGATCTTTGATGACCCTCCTAATCCTTTCTATTAGTTCTAGAATACTAATTCCATCGGATATTTGTCTTGTAAATATTGAAGCAACAATAATTTTATCGTCATTTGAAGCATTTAGCTGTTCTGAAGAAAAAAAATGAATTCGTTCTAAACTACTACTACTTTTAACCTCAATTTTTTCTTTGCCCGCTTCAAAATCAAATACGTTTTCTGGAATAAGATGCCAGAATTGAATTAATACATCTGGATGACTGCTTCGTTCAATTATAAATAGCTCTGACCAAAGTCCCTGTACTGTTTTCATTGGCGAAGCTGACAACTGTCTAAAGATTTCAATGAATTCATTAAATATGTTATTTAGCTCCCAAGGTGTTTTATGTCCAGAAATAGAACAGATTAGCATTGAGACACATCCACAAAAATAGTTAATTAATGTCTTCTCGGTGGACTTAAAAACAATAATAGAGTATATTTCTGTTTTAGATTGTCCAAGTACTGTTAAAATACATTGAACATTATGACTAAGTTCTATGTATTTTAAATTAATATTTTTTAGAATGCTATATTTAGGATCCGATAATGTGGATATTAATATAATCGGAAAGCCAGCGCTATTTACGCCAATTTTAGCAAAAGATTGTTCTTCTAATGATTTGACGTTGAAAATTGTCGAGTTATTTGTCCTCGGAATATCCAATTCTAAAAATTCCGTAAAAAGATTCATACATTACTAGGTTGTCTTATGATATCCTTCCCGATTTCTTCAGGAATCCAAATCGCAATATTTATTACATCTTCAAAGACTATGTTATTTTCTTCATTTAGTATTGGCTTACCATCATTGTTAGTTAAGTTTAGTCTGTGTATCTGAATTGTAACTTTACTATCATTTTTGATGGATCTATCCCCGCCATACACTTCTCCTTTTCTAAATCTTCCATTAGAAGAAGTAGGTTGTTCCCCTTGAAATAACTGCTCAATATTCCCTTTTTGATTTAATCTACGTTTTCTTATTTCTTGGTTAATCACATTGTTATCTTTATGGGCACTTATCAAATAAACCAAACAGGTTTCGTCAGGATTTCTCTCCAAGTAAGAATTTAATAGACCTCTTAAACTTGAATAAGTTTGACTGTCTTTCTCTTTTGTGAATTTTAGCCTTATTAATAATTCCTTTAAACATTTTTCAAGTGAAATTTCTGCCTCTAAGTGCTTTTGTTGAGTGGTTCTTTCATTATGACCATCATTTGTCTTAAAGCTAGCTACATTTTCTGATAGGAAAGCCGAAACAATAGCTTTGTTACGAGGAATCAATGTATCTGTATCATGTGGTGCTCCAACAATAAACCATTCTTGTCCGAAATAATCTCTATCAATGTTGTTGTATAAAACATTAGGTCTTGTAAGGCGGAGTATTTGGTCTAAAACAGCTTCTCTATCCCAATCATTCAAATGTTTATTGTTAACATCATAATCAGAAAGACGTTGTCTTACATCTTCCTCATGTTCAATAATAGCTTTGTATGCGTCTATATTGGCATTATCCAACCACACTCTACAATAGCCGATGTATGAGCCCTTATATCCGAAAAATCGTGCTCTTTGAAGAGTAGTGTCAACCTGTCCAGTAGCAAGTGGTCTAGGCATATATGAAACAGTTAAGCCTTCGACCGTAAAGCCTCTGTCCATAGATTGCCCACCAACTAGAATATGAGAGTAGAAGTCACTCCAGCTAATCTCAGGAGTTTTCCCTCTGCTAGAATTTATTTCCATAATTCTAGTATTTTTCATGGAATGTAATAATCTAGTACTAGTTAATTCCTCGAATTTTGGTAAATCTTCTACTGTTAGTTCTAAATCTTCATATGCTAATTTAAATTTTTGTAATAAGTCAAACTTCTCATCTTGGTCTGAAAAGGATTGACTTTCTAATAGCGTTTTCCAGCTTTCGCATGCACTTCTAATCCAAGTGTAATAGGTATTTTGGGAATTTGTTAGTCTTGAAGGATGTACCATCATTGAACGATTACGTTGATCTCGTTTTAGTTCTCCTGCTACAACTCCCAAAAAAACACTCTCAATGCATGTAATAAACTATCAGGAGGACCATTAAGATGATTATTATTAGTTGGAATATCTTTGTTTGGTATTCTTTTTACCAGATTTTTCTGTTTTACAAAAAAAGTATATCCTCCAGTATACCCTTCTCCTGGCTCCAATAATTTTATAAAATTAGGAGAGAGCCTATCCATTATGTTTATAAATAGGTTTGCTTGCGGTGTAGCAGTATATTGTAAAAAGGTATGATTGGGGAATATATTTCTTAACTCATTTATACGTCTATAAATTGTAGATGTATCTCCTTCATTCACCTCTTCCCCTGCATTAGCATTTGCACTTGCTCTGGTGTTTAAGCTAGCTTGGTCACTCTCATCATCAATTATAAGAGTGGAAACCCCATTCAAGTTTGACGATTGCAAACACCGTGTTAAATTTCTTAGCCGACTGCCATTTTTCATAACTGTTATCAATAATGTAGAGCAATTATCCCGAGGATACGTTAAATCCGCCCATTGTTCTAACTTTAATCCAATCGTGTCCTCATGTTCTTTTGTTTTAGGGTTCTTCATTAAAGTCCATCTTCGATCATATCTTGTTTCAATGCGTAAATCTTTTTTCATTCTTTCATATGACTGCTCTGAAAGTTGTACTGAAGTACCTGTAATAATAATTATAATCCGATACTTATTGTCATTCGCTAGAGCTGCTACAGAGGTGAATGATAGAGTTTTACCACTTTGAACATACCCAATTACTAATCCTGTTTCAATATTTTTTTCCTCATTCGGGTTGGCACACATTTCTAAAATTTTAAAAGTTTCATTTATAACTTTTTTACCTATTTCATTGATTTTGCCCGAATAATCAATAAATCCTTTAGACTTTATTAACCCTTCAATTTCTTCACCTTGAGAGGGAGTCCATTTTGAATTATTTGAATTTATACTTCCAATTATCTCAATTGTCTCAGCCATATTTAGATTTGAAAAATAGTTGAAATTAATTTATTAAAGTTTCGTCGGATTTCACCTTGAGTTTTTGCACCACTTTCTTTTGCAATTAATTCTGATAGACCCAATGATGCAATTATTTTTAAAATAGGTTCTAGTTTACTATTTTCTGTACCTACATACTGAATCATAAAAGGGTGAATTAAAGAAAGTCGTATCCCTACTTGTCTCACATTATATTCCTCAATTAACTCCATTAAATATGGACCTACTTCGAATAACTCTTTTATAGATGTGTCATAAGAAAGTTCTATAGATATATGCCAGTCTATTTTATTGAAGTTTACTTTAAATGTTTTAAATATTCGTTTATCTGTTTGTGGTAATTCTGAGTCTGAATAGATGCTTAAAATTGATTGTTCGAAAGTTTCATGAATTGCTTTTGGTGCTACTTTTTCAAAATCTGCTACGGTATGACTTAATGCTTTTACACCAGAGTTTCTATAGTCTTTATCATTTGCACGAGTTCTATATTTTTCTGCTTGTATTAGAAGTGGGAAGCTATCATGAGAAAGATCATCTTTTAGAATTTCTAAAAATATTTCCAAATTTTCATCCCACTGTACCCCCTTTTTTGTAAAAGACACTTTAAATCCTTCAAGGTGTAATTCTCCGAATACCCTCTGATATCTGAAACTGTTTGGTGTGCCAAATATCTCTTCTGGTCTAAATCCTGAATCAAAACTTCCTTCAATTACTCTACCTCTCCTGAAAAGAGCAAAACCTGCTTCTGTAGTAGAGCCAATTTCTCTGATTCCGACAAATCCTTTTACCGATAAATCATGCTCTAAAGTAAAGTCTATGTTTTTTTCCATTCAATTTTTTCGCCATACGGCTCATCATATTTTGGAGCGAAGAGAACTTTCGGTTCTTCAAAAATTAAAGTAGAATTATCAAAAATTAAATTCAAAGTGCCTTTTCTAAGAAAATCTCTATATATACTTTTAAGATGAGACTTTACTTTTCCAATACTTCTACCTCTTGGCATTTTATTTACATTATTCAATTCAATAATTGTATAATGTAGATTTTCATCAACTGGTGTAGAAGTGAATTCTAATTCTTCGAGTTTATCTTCAACGATTTTCCTAATATCAAACTTTATTGTTTTTTCAACAGCTTCATTTAATGCTGTTGTCCTTACTGTCCACATATCTGAAAACCAACAAGCCGCAGACTTCATACCCATTCCAAATTCCGAAAGGCCTGAAGTATCTGAAGGAATTTCCGCTGCTCTAAATGCTCTTTGGTATTGAGACTGTTCTATACCTCCAGCATTATCTCTAATAATAATTTTATTCTCAGAATCTATTATTTCAATCCTTACTTCTAATTTAAATTCCTTACCATGTAGTTTTAATAATCTTTCCCTGTTATTAATAAAGCTGGCAATGGCATTATCCACAAATTCAGCTAGTGCAAACCATGTTTCATATTCTACATATTTAAGTACTGAAAGTATCGAAACATTTGGCCTAATATTTATTTTGTTCTCATCCATATAATTTAGGATATTTTGAAGAGTGTTAAATTGTAATTGGATTGGACTATAGATAGAATAGGCTGTGATTTTTCTTCAACTATTTATTTGAAAAGCAACGCAAAATTAATAGTCCCGTCAGTTGTTATTGATTTTTTAGATTTCGTTAGACAAGTCGTACCTTAATTAGAAGAAGAGAAATATTTTCGATAGTCAATCATTAGATACTAATAAGTGCTCAAACTAAACCTACATAAATGTTGCGAAAAATAATACTATTTTTTTGGTAGCAAAAGTTATGTTATCAAAATATTAAAATCAGATTTAGCAACTTAGTTTTACGATTTTGGTAGCAATAAACCAACTAACCAGTACGATTACTTTACACCCCCAATAAAATAACCTAGTAACGAAAGAAATTAATCGTTCCCGCTTTATCCCATAAATGTAGAACTGTTACATAATATTCCTCAAAATGAGAGAACTTTTAATTTTTTACAAATAGTATTTTTATATTGAATAGAACCAGTTGTGTTAGACAAAGACTATTTCACACTATGGGAAAAATCTCTCTCTCAAACTTACCTATAAAGGCCTAAAAAAAGTTTATTGACAAATTAGAATACTTTAGTAATACTCTGAAATGATTTTTATCTAGATACCATACGGATTTGATTGTGGTGATTAAGATTCTGCTTTTGGATAGCTACCATTGATAATACTCCTCCTGTTTATATACAGGCCTACCATCATACAGGTATCCATATTCATCAGTCTTGTTAGTATCTAATTTATAGGCATAAATATCATTGCCAGCATAAACAGCAAGTACTGTATTCGTATCTACTCCATATTCATTATAGTTGTATGTATATGAAGCTGTGAATGGCTCTGTATCATATACCCATTCACCATAAATTTTGTATTTGTAGACCATTGTACCATCTTTTAAATAACCAATTGCATTGGGATGATATTCTTGCGCAGACTTTCCATCTTTTTTTTCATACACAGTTTTACCATCCCAGTTATCCACGATGGTTGCTAAATCTACTCCATAATCATTGACACTGGAATCAATGTTTCTAATTTTGTTGGTAAGTTTAGTATTTGATGACTTCTTTTCTACTGTACTAGATGAATCGTCGGGAGAAAATAAATTCCACCATCCTTTGGATTTTCCAATGAAGTAGGTGATTACTGCGAGTACAATTGTTGCGATAATGAAGAGTGTCTTTTTCATTTTAGTGATTTTGGTAGCAATAGTTAGATTGTTAATTCCTGATATCGTTCTGCTCAGGCAAAGCTTGAGAAATTATTGGTAGCAAAAACAACTACAACAGTTGTCTGCAGTAGAGCTGGCCATTACCTTTTTGCTACCAAAAAATAAAAATTTGTTACTGGAGTGACAATATTTTGATTGATTAGTTTCAAATAAAATAGTTGTCGAACTATTCAGTAGAAAGTCCTTCAGTTTAACTGGAGGGCTTTTCTTATTTGTAATACTTTGTACTTTAATCGACCCTTAATTGGTACATGAACTTTGCATTATATGAGTCTTATTTAGTCCTTATAAAATCGAAATAAAACTTGTACCAATTACCAAAGTTTTATTTTACTTGCTCTGTTGATTTTGTGAACGAATCAAACTGGTAGCAAAACACAAATTCCCTGGTTAAATATTGTCCGTAATAAGTTGTTTTTTGCTACCAATTCGTTCCTGGCATTCACTGTTAATTCATGCCCGGGTTTTCATTTTTGGTAGCAAGATTAATTATCCCACCAGTGCTTGAATTTATCAATTAAGGATGTTTTTTTCTTTCCTGAAATTGTTGGATACATAACAAATGTTTCTACTTGCTGAGTACCTGCTACCCCTGAAAGACTTTGCTTTTTAGGTTTTGGTTTAGACTTTTTGAAATCTAAACCTACACGTAAGGCAATGGCTTTGAAATCTGCTGTATCTCCTTTGATTAGATTCTTATAGAATTTTCTTTTGCCCTTTAAGATTTGAATTTGCTCTTCCAAGGTTAACTCCTTTTGATCTTTAGTCAATACTCCAGACAGTCCCGTTTGGCTCACTTTCAGAAACTTTCTTAATTCTGTTGCTATCTTTTCTTTGAATTGAGAATTTGAAATGACAGTTGTCTTAAGCTCTTCGACTTCCTGTACGAGATTGTCTCTTTCCAAGGTTTGTTTCTCGACCTTTTGTTGGGCTTTTTTGTCAACCGAGTTGGTGGCTTTTTTCTTACTTGGAGCTTTTGAGCTAGTAGATTTTGATTTTTCCTGTTTTTGGAATATACCAACTGCTTCTGCGGTTTGGATTAGTGCGTCTAAGGTTTCTTCTGCTTCCGTTGAAATTGAGAACAAAGTATCAAAATCTGAAAATCCCTCAGTATCCTCTTTTAGCAATTGATAGTTTTCTTGTGAAACTTTGTCAAGTTGAGCTAACTGAGAAGCTGTGATACTTTTTACTAATTCGATGTTTTTTGAAGTATTCATGTTATGTATTTTGAGAGTGAATGTTATTATTTAAGTTTTTGTAATTCCATTTGCTGGAGTTGTAACCTTAATCGGTAGGTGTATTTCTTCGAGATAATCTTAGAGTCTTTTTCGTCTATTATCTCCAGTTTATCCAATTCAGCTTTTTGAGAAAAAATAATGGTAGCATCTCCATAATCTTTGAGATTGACATCAATTCTCACACTTTTTTGACTTTTCACCTTGAGGTAGATATATTTTACCTGTTGTGATTTAAGCAACTTTAAAATCGGTAGAATGGTCGCATTGATTAAAGTGACGCTATTGGTTTCAGAAGGTGAGACAAAATGCCCACTGGTCTGAATTCCCTCTGCCCATTTCAGATTGGTACTGGAGTTGACTCGAACGCTAAACCTAGTTCCAGAAATAGTGACTCTTGGGTGTTCAACTCCTTCAGCTACATCGATTCTGTTGAACTTTTCGACGATACTGAGCAACTCAGCTACATTGATTCCAAAGGTGTGTTTTTCAATGTCTGGTACACCTCTTAAGTAGTTGGGTGGCCACTTCACATCGAACTTTAGACCATGCTCTGTATAATGCCCTCTTTGTGAACCCTTGGTATGTATCCAAATCAAGGAAAAGTGATTGGTACTAAATACCCCGTCATCTGAAAAGCATATTCCAGAGTCTTGTGATATGGAACTCTGGTCGAGAAACTTTGCCATGAATTTCATGAACTTTGGATTAGATGGACTAATCAATTCACTGGGTTCTGGCTTAAGAGCTTCTTCTCCTTCGATTCTATAAATCAAGTTTGAGAGCTGATATGGATTGAAGGTAACCGATGAATTGTCACTTAGTGTAACTTTCAGTTTAAGAATACTATTTTCAAAAACAGCCTCAGCGGAGTTAACCTCGAAGTTTTTTCTGATATAGTCAGCTAGTTCTTGGACACTCAAGAACGGAATTGCATTTCCATCGATTTTATCACCAGAGATTCCTGTACTTTTAAAGTATTTCCAAAGTGCTACCAAAAACCTTTCTCTCTGACTGTAGAGAGAAAGGGGGAGTTTACCAATTGTGCTATCTTTAACCATTTTGTAATAGCTTATTTCTTTCAAGAATTTGTAACTGCAACCTTAAACGATATTTATACTTGAGGGTTAGAACTCTTTTAGCATCATCGTTCTTAGGCTGCTCCTGTACTAAGGTTGGACTATTAAATACAGGCAGCTCTTGAAGCTCATCACTAAACTGATTTTCAAGATTAAATTCACCACGAATGATATCAAACTGTTCTGGTTTAAGTTCAGCCACGATATTGAGCTTTTCACCCAGCACTTGAAGCGCCTCATCAATATCATTTAAGCTTACCTTAGCTTTCATGTTATTAGAAACCTTTTCAAAGAGCCCTTTTTGAGTGAGCTTGAGCAAATCAGCATCCAAATAGATGTTACCTGCATTTTGCCTACTTGCTGATACATACAGCGCAAACACCTCATTAGTCTCTCTAAAAATGCTGAGGCTATTATTACAATCAATGGATTTATCCTTGGCAAGAGACTTTACGATTTTACTACACTTTTGTAGAGGTACACCGATTTTAATCTTTTGCTTTTCAAAACCTTCACCCTCAGGGAGTAGAATCCCTTTTCGAATCTTTCCAGTTTGGGTAGTGAATTGAACCAACTTCCCAGACTTTAATCCACCACGATACGCCTGAATGATGTTACCCGTAATCAAAAACTTAATACCTCTGTCTTTTGAGTTGGCTTGAATGGATTTTTCCCAAGCTGGTAATAAGTCTCGAACAAAAGAATAACCAGAAGGCATAGGAACAGATGTCCCTTTGATAGCAAAAATCTTCTGAGAGTTCATTCCTGAGATAGAAGGAAAGGTAATGAGTCTCTTAGATGATGCTACGGCAATTCGAAGCCCGATGTTTGAAGGCGCAAAAGGTCTTTCCTTGGTACGGTTAATTCTAAAGCCCAAACAAGTAGCTACTACCGTGCTAGTATTTTGTGAATTAGTATCCTGATACTCTAATTTCATCCCGACCTTGAAAAACTTCAATAGCGAAGTAATATACCTCAAGTCATTCCCCAATCTATCCACTAAATCATTTTCTGACTTCTCTTCGCTTTCTTCTAGTTCTTCCAAACGGCGGGCTACATACTTTTCTTGAGATTCTTGGTCCTTTAGGTCATTGTAAGCTTTCTCAGTTGTAATTCGATTCTTGCGAAGCTCAAAGTTATCACGGATACTTTTTCGCTTTTCTCGGATTTCATTATTGATAATCCTTTCAACTTCCTCCAAAATCTCATTGTTGAGTTGGTCTGGCGTCTTACCTTCTAAGCTATTGCGAATCTCCTTTTCAAGCTCTGCGGTAGAATAGGGTTTTCTTAAAATGTTAACCTCACAGCGTTCAATGAAGGTATTATCTGAAAAAGGACTCTTTAACCCTGCACCGACTTGGATGATACTTTTGTCAAGCGTTCGAGCTTTTAAATCCATCGTTTCGACCTCTAAGTCAAACTTGTCATCTTCAATCAACTGCTTGATGAATTCATGATATTTCTCCAAAATCTCTTTGTAGAAAATCTCCTGTTCTTTTACAGGGAGTACTGCAATTCTACCAGATACTTTAGAGGAACAGTTTATCTTGCGAGAGGCATCCTCTCCCTCTGAAAGAAGTTTTAAAGGATCGTCAAGCTTGAGACAAAGCTCTGGGTTCTCTTTCATGTATTCATATACCACCTCATCTCCATATTTATTGAGGAAGTCCTCTGATTTCATTAAAGCTTCGGAGTTCTTTTGGTTGGCTGTGGTGTTAGCATCTAAAGATTTGAGCTTTTTCTGCAACATCATCATGAGCCTCTTTTCCGCAGGAATCGAGGAAATAAGATAATCGTAGATAGGCTTAAGAATTTGACCAGTACGATTGATTCTTCCACGTTTCTGAACTTCTGTATTGATGTCCAGCTCTGCCTGAAGAACAATCATAACACGTTGTTTCACCTTTTCTTTAGGTACTTTATCCGTAACAATGGCGTGAGCTGAAGCACCTGTACTACCAGATTGGTTAATCATCAATACATCAACTTCATTGTTATTGAACTTTCTAAAGGAATCGTTCACACTCTCAGCCTTGCGTCTGCTGATAGTACCCACATAATTGGAGGGATTAATATAAGACTCTCTCTCTCCAAGACCATTGAGGTAAGTTGGTCTAAAAGGAATGTCGAGATTTACTTCGAGTTTACGACCTGTCACTTCGGCAACTCGGAAGCCTTGAGATTCAATCTTCTGCTTAATGTAGTCAATTGGTGAAATACAAAGCCCCCCCGCAACGGATTGAATCTTTTGCATAATATCATAATAAGTATCAATGGCAGCATCAGACATTCCATCAATATCAAACATTTCCTTCTCATGCCTTCCAGTTTCATCTTTTATTGTATAGCTAAGAACTGATTGCAGAGATTTGAGTAGTACAGGAGCAAAGCCAGCAGGGATTTGTGAGCCCTCTTTTATGGCAAAACCATCTTCATCATTCATGTTCTCAAGGAATGAACCCATCGTAGATGAAAATGCAATTACAGGCTTTTTGCCTTCTCTAAGTCTTGCAATGGCACGATTGGCAACATCATCAGCTTTTAGCGCAAAAAGCATCTGATTAACAAGCATGAAAACTTTAGAAAAAGCAGGCGACGCATCTACCCCAGCATTTTTGTTTCCGTTTTCGACCATTGCAGAGGATTGCCTCGAACGAACCATTTTATCCATTTGAGCCACCTCAGGCATGATAAAATCCTTCTGATAATTGATGATGTCTCTAAGAATTGAGGTGAAATTATCAGCAATCATTCTATCACGTTCTGCGTTTTTGTCAAGGTTGATATAATTAACCTCAATACCTTCATACAATCGCTCACGACGAATTAATTGTCCCTGACTAGCCAACTGAGAGGCTACAACTTCTTGTAGTGCCACTCCACCTGTTGTGAAAGCTTCAACTAGGGATTCGGTATCCAACTGTGCCTCAGCAATACAAGTTTTCATGGCATAGAGAGGCATATTATCTGCTCTTTTAGCGAATGTAGCAGATAAAAAAGTAACTCCTGACGCAGAAGCACATACGTTCATCAATACTTTACCAGAATTGGAAAGACCAGAGGCGTTATGCGCCTCATCGAGAATGACAATATTATTTTGGGCTACACTAGCTAAAAATAACTGCTTGGGGCTTGGTTTGGCATCAGAAACCTGTGAGTAAGTCAGCATCACAAGGTCATATTCACTAGGTACTTTCCTTGAAGCAATGATTTTATCCTGTTGCTCTTTCATAGGCGCAGTGTAAAGCTCATTACCTTGTTTGTCCTTAATGATAGTTTTGGCATCTCTTCCATTGACGATAAATGGTTTGAGGTTGGCACTACCAATATCTGCCATGTCACGATATAAGTCCGAGAATAAATTGGGCTTCTCTGTAATAAATACTGGCTTTTTACCTTGCTTGTGGGCATAGCGAATAATAGCAGAAGCGATACGACCCTTTCCGATACCTGTCTGGTCAGCAATGATGATACCTTGTCCTTTGGCTTCCATGTTGTAAATGGCCAGAGCTGTCGCATCAATCTGTTCCGCTGAAAGTGCTTTGTAAAGAGCAGCTTTGGTGAGGTATTTCAAACGACCTTGTACGAAGGCATCTACGTCACCGCCAATAGCTTGTTTGAGATTTTGTAGCGCTTGATTGATTTCAAAACCCATCGAATCGGGTGTGTCCACATCAAGAGATTGTCCCTGAGAAAGTACAGGGTACTTCATGCCAAGGGCAATATCCATCAATTTTTTAGTTTTTTTCATGTAGTACTGATGAAAGCGACTTCGACTGTAATTGGAGCCTTAGTCTATATTTGTATTTAATTTTGAGAGTGCTAGTTGTTGTTTCTTGACTAAAATTGGAAGTAACTCTTTCGTAAAGCTCTTCGAAAGTATTAATTACCTCGCTTCTGGTTTGCTCCTTGAGTGGCGCAAATCCCTCCGTAACTTCTTTTTTGCTAGAAATAAGAATAAGTCGAATATCAAAGCTTGTTCCTTGTCTGGAGTAAAGGTCTCCATTGATGTTAATTACGTCATCGACCTTAAAATAGCGATATAGGTAGCTTAGGAAAACTCTATTTTTACCTGCCTGAACCCTTCCCTCACTGTCATAATGCGTGTGTCCACCGATGATGATGGCACATCGACCATTGGGTTTTAAATTATTGAGCGCATAATAGCTAAGAATATGGTCAAGGTCTTTTAGGATGTATTTATTGTCGATTTTTAGGTAATCCCTTTGGTCAACTGCCCCGAATGGAGGATTGGTAATGACTCCATCAAACTTCTCGTTTGGCGTGTTGTAGATAGCATTGATTTGAGTTGCTTTTCTAAAACCTTGGGTTAATAAATTCTTATAACGTGTATCATCTATTTCGTTGACAGTGCATTGCTCAGGACGAAAAGCAATGGTCATCATGCCATTGCCAGCAGTTGGTTCAAAAATTTGACCTTGATAATGTTGAGCTCCATTTTTCACATACAACCCTGCTAAATAAGCAATGGGAGATGCTGTTGAGTACTGTTGTAATAGAATCGAAATACTGGTTCTATGTGAAAGTATTACCTGATTGCGATACGTTTCGAGAATACTCAGATACTTTTCATAATCATTGCTATTCTTATCATTGGCAATCTTTCTACAAACATTAACAATGGCTAATTCTGTGAGTTCTTTGATATCCGTTTTGTCCGTGATTCCAAATTTACTAGCAAGTTTTCAATACTTCTTTTGTTATGTTTCTCATTACGCTCAAGCTCTAATTGTACCTGTTGAACGAACTGCTTTTCACTCGAAGTGATGCTCAAGCTTCGACCAAGGGAGCCAAGTTGAGAGAACTTATAGTCATATTCACGAGCTATTTCGTAAGTATCCTCATAATTGAATTTATCTTGAACTGGGTCAAGTACTATATCGGAAACAACCACATAGATATGTTGCCATCCTTGCCCAAAATCAACCATCTTAATCGTGTGGTTAACTTTGAGATTGTGTAAAATAGAAGAGATAAAAATGGTAAAATCTTCGCAGTCTACGCCCTTTTGTCTATCAGACCACGTGCGTCTGGGTAATCTGATTTGTTCAGTACCTTCTTTGTCGAAACGGTAATTGATATACGCTCTACAAAACTCGTAAATTTTTTGACAAAGAACAACACCTGAGTAAAGTTTAAATTGATTAGATAAAGCTGTGGTTTGTTCAATGGATTTTGGAATAAGATTTTGTGTGATTAGGTTGAATGTATCATCTCCCGAATAATTGATTAATTCGATAAAATCAGTCTTCTTTGGTTCTGTTAAATTGGGAAAAGTCCTCATGTTGAAATGCGTAAACTCCTAGATTTTCGATTAGTGGTTTGTGTCGCTGGTAGAACTCCTTTGCTTTGGATATAGATAAATCACTTAAATCCTGCTCAGCACAGTTTGAGCAGGATTGTGCTTCTGTAAATCCACGACGATAGAAGCTTGCAAACAAATTGATGAACGCCTGTTGAGTGTCCATTATAGCCCAAAGGATTTTTTGACCTCAGATTCAATGTACTCAGCTCCTTGGTTGATGGCATCCTTTACATCGTCTGGACTTGGATTAGGGCTGTTGAACAAAACCTGTGTAACTCTAGCATCCTGAATAACCAAGGATACTTTTTTGTTTCTTGAATGAAAGAAGTAAGTCTGGCTTTTGAGCTTATTGTAAATCTCAACTAGCTTGAATAGTTTGAACATTGGTAGTGGTTGGTTTTGGTATGATGGCTTGCCTTGGTTTACCAAATAGGTACTTGAATACGACAAAGATGATTCCCAAGGCAAAGACAAGAACACCTAAGAAAATCAGCATATTGTTGGTGGCTGTTTGTTTAGCTTTGTCAGCAGCAGTTTGCAATTGCTGTTGTTTGGTCTTTACTTTTTCCTGTAAAACCTTGTAAAGCTCTTGGTCAGCTTTGGCATCTTCAGCTTCGACTTGCAGTTGTTGAGCTTCTACTTGGAGTCTAGCAACCTCTTTTTTAGAATCAGCATTAACAAAGGCTTGAACTACGCCAGAGACCGAGCCTACAATGGCAGATACAGGGTCAGCACTCATTCCTACACTGATATTGCTTGAGGTGTCAAATCCGCTTCCAAGTAAGCTACTTAATGCTGTTTGATTATTGGTGCTCGAATTGCTTGAGCTATTTGATGTGGATGTCTTCTGGTTAGTTGAAGAGCTGTTTCCACTTTGTTTTGAGAACCCCATAGTGTTTTTTACCTGCTAATTGAATTTGCTCCCTGTTTTTTGACTTGAATAGAAGTACACCCATGATGATGATGGCTATGAAACCTAGAACAATCGCTAATAGCTTTGTGATATTGAGTGATTGTGTATTATCACTATTTCCCTCTGTACCTGCGAAAGAATTATCGTTTTCATCAATTGTATCTAAAACTTTCTGGGTTGCTTTGTCCTTGGCAACCTGTTTTGGATTAAGTCTTTCATTTAATAGCTTGTCAGCCTCTTGTTTATCGTCGGTTACATCTGTTGAGAGAACCCATACTACTGCTTCTACCTTATTATAAACTCCTTTACCCCATCCCAGTCCAAATGCACCTGATTTTTCTCGATTTTCTGTAGTGGATTTTATGTGATAATAGAGCTTATTTCCAACTGATTTTGTTTCGCCTAATGTTATGCCTACCCTCTCTCCAGACAAGAAAAGCTTATCCTTGGGAGGTTCAGCTGCTCCATCTTTATCACCATAGAAGGTCTGCATAGGCCGTAGCGTATTGGGAAAATCATCTGTACTTTCATAACATATCGCTCCATTGAGCTGTATGCTAAATAATTCTGTTCCTGCTTGTGCTGCCATTATTTTGAAAATTATGTAGTGTAATATTGCTATTACACTACAATAGTATCTTAGATTATAATTGCTCTAAAACCCGATACTTGAACACATTGGTCATTTGTGTGTCGGCCTCGATGAAATCTTTTAAGATTTTGAGGTCTTGTGGGTCGAGTTGTACATCTTCTCCATTATACAATTGAAAACCAATGTACATGAGCTTTTGAGCATTTTGGTTTGAGGTAGAGTAGGCAATGCTTTGCCCAACGATTTTACCCAGATTTACTTCTTGCCCATTTTCGAGAATAGGTTTATTATCGATTCCCAAAAATGGCGTGTTAAGACTTACTTTTTTTACAATTGGTTGAATGTCCTTTTTCATTTTTTTAGTAATTAGATGATTTGTTGCTACCAAAATATAGTGTCGACCAACTGTTGTTGTGTGTGTGGCCACTATAAATTGGTAGCAGATGTTAAGAATTTACAGATAATTTTAGACCATGGAATTTGTGTTTTGCTACCAACTACGCTTCAACTTGATTTAGCAATTTGATAGTTGAATAGTTTGATGTTTGTGGATCCAGTTGTTGAATTTCAGTCGCCACCAATCCCAAACTTGTCACAAGGATTTCAATGAGTAGAATTTCTGGTTGATTGTACCAATTTTGAAACTCAGTTTGGTTAGCCTCCCAACTTTTTGGAGAGGTGGCGAAACCAGTCGCATCAGGGTACTTTTTTGAATCAGCAATTTTCGAAATATCAATTTTTTCGTTGTAGCTGACATTAATTGTTTTTCTTGTCTCAGAGATGTTGTCATAGTTCATCTCAATTTCTGAAATGCCCCGTTTATTAGAGGCCAGGATTGCTTTAAACATATTGATTTTAAGTTACATTTGTTGAACAAAAACTACTTTCCCATTACTGTTTACTGTCAGATACCCTGAAGGTGCGCTTGATTTTGCATACGATTCTATATTGTTTAATCTAAGCTCACTAGTTGAGGAAGAAACTGAATTAACCACATCAGATTGTATATTTTGAATATAGTTCATGCCATCCATGACACTACCATGTTTAGAATTGAACCAGAAGTTGGTCGAAACCACATTTCCGTTGAACTCAAAGGGTTTTCCTGAAATACTATCCCAGTGATGACTATGCGCACTTGGATTAAACTCGGACGGTTTTCCTGTGATGCTATCCCAGTTGTGGGTATGTCCCCAGTCAGCTTTACCATCAATTTTACTTTTCACGAGTGCCACAGACACAGGATTAGTAATAGCATTTGACCATCTGGCATCATCGTTAACAACATCTACGTGGTATCTAACCACATTTCCGTCTACTTGCACAACGTTGTAAGCACCAGAGGAAAAATTGATAGTGCTGTATTGCCCTTTATCTCCAGTATTTTCCTGTAATGATATGTTAAAAGCTGGTTTTCCTACAATACTATCCCAATGGTGGGTATGTCCCCAATCAGCTTTACCATCGATTTTACTTTTCACGAGTGCCACAGACACAGGATTCGTAATGGCGTTTGACCATCTGGCATCATCGTTGACAACATCCACATGGTATCTGACCACATTCCCGTCTACTTGCACTACGTTGTAAGCGCCAGAAGAAAAGTTAACGGTGTTGTATATACCCTTGTCGTTTGCATTCTCTTGCAATAAAATATTGAATACCGCTGGCTTTCCAGTGATACTATCCCAATTGTGGGTATGGTTACTGTCCGATTTTGAATTCCAGTAGGTAATTTGGGCATCTGTTACAAAGCGTCTATTTGCATTTGCATTAATCCAATCGGCTGAAAATGCTGATTTTACTAAGTTGCCATTTGCATCTGAAATAACAGGAACCGCATTAGTTCCATCTGCAAAGTCAGAAATACGGACTGCTTTTGAAAGTATTCTTCCTTGGCGAAGGTCAAAAACGATGTGGGTATTACCAAAACACGTGTCTTTGAAACCGATGCCATACCAAGAACCAATTTGGAGGTTATAGCCTGTAGTAGTTGCGCTATCAGCGTTACCAACAGATATATGACCACCAACCAAACCATTAGCTGGTATGAAAGATACTTTTCCTTGTTCGAGAGATATTGAGTGATATGAAGCTTCATCAAAGTTAGCAATAAAAACTTTCTTAGACTGCATTTGACCAGCTCTAGTATCAAAAATAATTTTCGTTTTTCCAGCATTCGTATCTTTGAACCCAATCCCATACCAAGAGGCAATCTCAAGGTTGTAAGTCGTTGGTGTTGCACCATCTCCAGTACCATTCTGAATATACCCTCCATTCCCCTGAAAACTAATCTTCCCTGTCATTGTTCCTCCTGAAAGAGGGAGGAATGCTGCCAATTCTGTTCGGTCAACTTTTCCATTCCAATAGGAGACTTGAGTATCACTTACCAATCGTCTATTAGCATTTGTAACAAGGTTATTAGCATCGGTGAAATAAGAAGCATGATAACCATCCAACAAGTCTGCATTCAATCCTGAGTCAACCCCATGATTCATCTGCGTCCAGACTTTGTAATTTACGCTGTCATAGGCAGTTCCATTGTCATTTCTGATATACAAATGCCCTAGCTTTTCATAGAGCTGAATAGCCGAAACGCCCGGGGTATGAAATGCTATCGAGGGAGGCTTATTAGTATTTGTGGTGTTAATACAGAGTTTTGCCTCTTCTAACCTAGTACCACCCTCAGCATTTATGTTAAGCTTTCCTCCTGAGATTGTACCACCTGTAAGCGGAAGGTAAGCTGAAAGCGCTACACTATCCACTTTCCCATTCCAATAAGCCACCTGCGAATCAGACACGAGTCTCTTGTTAGCGTTTGTAATGAGATTGTTTGCATCTGTAAAGTAAGAAGCATGAAAACCATCCAGTAGATCCGCATTAAGACCAGAGCCAATACCATGATTATTCTCCGACCAAATTCTTTTGTGAATGCTAGCACCAGCTTCCGACATGTCGCTTCTAATGAACAAATCTGCATCTTTTTCATAGATTGTGATGGTAGATTTGTTTGGTGTATGGAAGCAAATAGAAGGAGGTTTAGTATTGTCAGTGGTAAGCACTACCAATTTAGACTCCGACCAGTGTGTGCCATAAGTACCGTGTATTTCCAGCTTTCCACTAAGATACCCACCTGAGAGAGGTAGATAAGCGCCAAGCTCAGAGCGCTCTACTTTATTGTTCCATTGTCCAACTTGAGTATCTGTGACAAATCGTCTATTGGCGTTTGTATTAACCCAATCGGCTGAAAAAGCAGATTTAACCAGATTACCGTTTGCATCTGAAATAACAGGTACTGCGTTAGTACCATCTGCAAAATCAGATACACGAACAGCCTTTGAGAGGATTCTACCAGCACGTGTGTCAAATACAATTCGAGTCGTATTATCTACAGTTGATTTGAATCCAATACCCCACCAAGAGGCAATTTCAAGGTTGTATGCACTTGTTGTAGCATTGTCACCATTACCGTATCCAATGTAAGAGTTTGGGTCGAAAGAAATCTTTGCTCCATAAGCCATATTTCCCCCTGTGAGAGGCAAGTATGCCGAAAGCTCGCTTCTATCTACTTTGCCATTCCAGTAGCTTGCCTGAGTATCAGTGATAAATCGGTTGTTGGGGTCTTGAGCAATGAGATTTGGACTAATACTACCAACCGACAGTGCTCCAATAACCATTGCTTGAGAGAGTGGCTTCCAGATAGCATCACCCTCAGCAGAGGAAGCCTTTACCAAAACTTGGTCAAAGCTTCCTGCTGAGGGAAGAACTGCTAGGCTTTTTACCTTTTGTCTCCCGTTACTCCATGTTATGAGCTTTTCTACAGGCATAAAATGTGAGATTAAAGTTCAATAATACCTGCAACCTCAAATAAGATTGCATTGGCAGACACAGCAGTGCCTACGATTTGAGCGAAAGTGTCTGTACCAGCTACGGGTACGGTAGATTTTGGATCGCCAGCATTTTGAGAAAGGTAGACTGGTTGCCCAGGCGTTAGACCTGCATAGCCTGCATTGATGTTTCCGAAAAATACTTCTGCATTGGCACCATTGGCTACGGCGGTTTTTACGTAACCAACCGCCATTTTGGCAATGTTTGTACTTACAGCTTTCACAGCTTTGCCTGTAGAGTCGATTGCAACAATGTTGTTTGTTGAAAGTGCCTCACCTGCAACTACTATCATAGATTCAGGACCTACGTTATCTGGCAAAAGCGAAAGGTCAATTTTACCAGCGCCATTGAGTTCAGGCACTTTGCCTGATTGAGCTGCAGTACCTCCAGCAACAGTAGTAGGTAAAGCAGATTTGTCGATTTTACCTGCACCATCCAGCTCTACTATTTTACTTGCGTCTCCAGCACCTGTGGATACGGTAACCGATTTGACGACTTTTTGTCTACCTGTGACAGAGTCCCTAGAAATTAAATCCTTTGGCATTGTTAATCGTTATTTAGGATTATTGGTTGTGAAAAGTTAATGTTGATTTCGTCTGGTGAAATAGAGTTACCTGCCGTTTGTGAGAGTCCTTGGTTGGGAGCAGTAGGGGTTAGTACTCCCATAGGTCCGATAAACATAAGTGTGTTGGATGGTAGTCCCCAATTAGGTATTTCAGCCGTACCTTCGACCTGTATAAAACACTCTTGTCCTGCGGTAGCCGAATGGAGTGCAATACCTGTCGCTAGTCCGTAGTTTTCAATATTATGAGGGTCATATCTATAGCTACGGTCTATACCATCATTCTCGTGAACCCTTACTACATAGCCACGAGTAATCTCCTCTTGAGCAATGGTACGTTTCCAACCGATGCCTTTCAGAACTATGGTACTTCCATTTTGATTGATGACCTGTTTGGTAGAGTTGTCCAATTTATTTTGAATGTTTTCAACTAAACCCATCATGCTTTTTTGGAACTGACTATTGCTTTCTTCGAGTGTTTTTGAAAAATCATTGATGGCAGAGTTCCTATCGGGAATTTTAGAAAGTAGAGAGATGATATTTTTCCGAAAAAGAATAACCAAAATCACGACTGCTACCAGAATGAAAGCAATAAGCTGAATGAGTTTATTCTTTTCTTTGCTTTTGTCCTTATCTTTCATAGGATTGATTTTTTGGGTAGCAGATGTTTGTTTTTTGATACTGAAGCTTTTCTTAGTGTTTACTTTTTACTACCCAACTTTCTTCTCAAGAATCGAAATATTAAGAATGCCAAGAAGAATAATGACAAAATGAAAGCCAAGAATTGTAGGAGCTTTTTGGACTCAAAAGCTTCCAGTGGTACACCTTCTGAACTTTTCCTCACCACTATTTTCCCCTGCACCATAAAAGCTTTGAACCATTGCCCAGCTCTACGAAAGATTTGATAGCTTCTATCGAAGAGGTCTAAGGGCTTCTTTAGCAGTCCCAAATGGTCGTATTTTGTACCTTGGACATGGGTCACGTTGAAATACGATGGATAGATAAAGTTGGTCACAAAGATGTCGTTGATATAGTATCCGATTGATGGATTGGCTATTGGGTCAGCTAGCTCAACTAGGAATTCAACCTCTTTGGTGTTATCCTCAAAATCCTTTCCTCTCACAATTCTTTGTCCGTATGGGTCGATACACATTTCGATGATTTCCTCACTGATTACCTTGGTTAGATGATTTTGTGCGTATTCTTGTGTAACCCAATCCGTCAATCTTGCCTGAGCATAGGGAATATTGGTAGTAGAATCATACCAATGCGTTCCGTTGAACTTGTTTTCTGTTTCCTCAAGGATTGATACAGCCCAAAAACCTGCTGGTATTTCTCCAAACGTTCGAAAAGCTCTTACCTCACCTGATACGTCCCATTTGGGTGCTACGTCTCGTTGGAGTTGGGTTTGGATAGCCTTAGCAATTTGCTCGAGTAATTCGAAATCGACTTTTCCCGTTTTATCCAGTAGCGCTATTCTTCTATACTCCATTGGTGACAGTTGGTGTTAATGATGGTTTTTTCATCTTTCGAATAGCCCATCTAATTAACCAGAATAGCAGGATGGGAACTAGGATAACCGTTGGTAGAAACCAGATGATGTTTTTCTTGAGAAAAGCCAAATACTTGTTTTCCTCTTCTACAGGAGGCGTATCTTCAGTATCGTCGTTTGAGCCAGTCTCAGTTTTGTTATCTGTCGCTACCGTTTTGTTACTACCCCCACCAAGGATTCCAAACAACCCTTTTGCTACATCTAAGATTTTTCCAAAAGTGTTCCCTGAAGAGTTGGTATTCGTATTGGTGTTGGTTCCTCCAGATACAGTTGGTTTATCGTCTTTTAAACTATCTAAGCTTTCCCAATATGGAAGCGTACTAACGACATAGTAGGTCTCTCCATCTTTAGCCTTAAATTCCAAGAAAGTGTTTTTGTCTCCAGAAATTCCCTGAACAGTTCGACCTGTGAGCTCACCAAGGTACGCACCATAATAGGCAGCATACGCAAGGGATGAAATATCGGGAGCGATGAAGTATTCTGCATAAGCGACATCCTCCTTTACATATAAGTATTTTGCCATTTTTTTGGTGATTAAATGGGGCTACAACTAAAAGTTGTAGCCCTACACAATGTTACTAGTTAAGTAGCTGTAAAACAGCACTTTTCTTTTTGTGTTTTTTCAAAAAAAGTTGTAGCCCTAGGAGTTTTGATAAACAAGTGGTTTGTATCCTAGCCCTCTAATCAATCTTCTTAAGTGCAAGGGACTAATCAATCGGGCATCGACCTTAGCTAAAGGAAATTGTGCTTGAGTAAGTGCTTCATAACACACTTCTGAGCAAAACTTATGCTCAGGGTTGTCCAGCATGGCAGTTCTGTACACCATTCCTACCACTCCGATGGCATCATATTTCTTGCCTTCGTTTTCTACAAAATACTGATAGGCTTTTTCCCAATGCTGTGACCCGATTTGATATACTTCATATCTTTTCGGGTCAATGGGTTCAAACGCTCGAAACCCAACTCCTTGACTGAGCCATGCAGAACCTCGTCTCCACGCTTTTTCGTCAAAAAGGATTTCGCAATGAACCCATTCTCCTTTGCCTCCCACTGCCATCATTCGTTGCCATAGGTATGAATCTTGGTTGCGGAAGCTTTCGAACAGTAGATACATTAGACTAAAATTCCTAAATCGTTTGTGACAATATCAAAACCACCGTGTTTGCCAAGTGTGCGAAGGATGTAATCGTGAGCCTCTCCAGTAGTATTTGCAAGTGCATATTTCAAACTTTTCCCAGCAATACCGTACTTCGTTTTTGCCGTTGCATCGCCTTTGTTGTAAGAAACTACCACAGAAGCTAAATCATCAGCACCGTAGATATCCAAAAGGTTTGCTAGTTTTAGAGCTCCAATGTGAATATTTAATTCTGCATTATAGAGGTCGTTTAGGCTTGATTTCTTAGAGATTTCGACTAGACTTCTATCGAATTTATCGACTGCATCAATGATTTTTTCCGCACGTGTCTCACCAAGATTTTTCCGCAAAATTGCTTCGTGAGCATCAGGAACATAGTTCTTATACTTCTTTGCCACTACGATGGTATCCGTTGCGGTGATTGGCATCAATTGCATGGCACCTCTAGCACCACTGGTTGACTTTGAAAACTCAAGCTTTTCTGGGTCGATTTCTGTGACCATAACACCCCAAATCATCCACGTAGGTACTTTGGTTAGCTCCGAGGCGTGCGCCACGTAAGAGCCAAACTTTGGCATCAACACATCTTTGATGAAATTCGCCCATTTCTGACGTGAGGCAGCGTTGAATTTGGAGGCATCTGAATCATCAACAAGTGGAAATGTACCTGCAATAGTTGGATTGGCAAATCCAGAAAAACCGATGGCTAGACTATTTTCTACAGCACGATTGATGTTGAAAGTATGTACGGTATCAGCATTGTCAGCATACTGCAGATAGAAAGCATCATCTGTTTTGGCTAATGCTTCAGCCTCCGTTTTCTTTCGATTCAAGAAATAGTATCCACCGATGGCTAAAAGAAAAACGGTAAGAACAACAAGAAGAATTTTTGCTAATTTGTTCATTTTATAAAAACTTGGTTTTGCTACCAAAAAAGAATAACCGGGCTTGCTTAAATGCTAAATGCCAGGAATGAATTAGTAGCAAAAATCCAAGATTGACGGACAATTTTAAACTAGGGAATGTTGGTTTTGCTACCAATGATATTTTATAATGGTTAGGTATCGGATAACTACTTGTTTCTAGCTTCTTGGAAAGCAATCTTTTTTGCCTCCTTACGAGATAGGTTATACGTAGTGACCTTTTTGACCTCTTTTATTCCAGAGCGACGTTGAAGCTCTTTAGCTCGCTCATCTACATCTGAAATAGAGATAGGCTTGTCAACAGCACCTAGCCCTTTGGCTTTTTTCAAGACCGAGAGTGTGAATAGTTCCGTTTTAGCGCCTTTTTTGCATTTGTACACTTCTTTATCATCTTCATGTTTACGAGAGATAACTTTGTATGTACCTTTCTTTGATTTTAGCTCACCGATGTACTCTACTTGTTCATCGATGTCAAATCGGAAGCCCTTTTTCTTTTTTCCTAAAGAGAACATGGTTTTTAAGGTATTTAGTGATTTGATTTTTCTTAAAATAATATACTATACCAACCAGCATCGCTAATCCAAAAAACAGACCTGCAAGGATATACTTGAGTTCAATGTTTGCCAGATAAATTCTTGATGAATCCTCTGGAGTGAAGAGCAACTCTTTGTCATACAAGAGTGGTAAGCGCTTATCAAAGAATTGATTCATTTCTTTGACTGTAACGGCACCATCTGCATTATAATCAAGCGTACTATTTCCAGCATAGGCATCTGAGCCTTTTCGATAGAGTACATAGTTCTCAGCCTTTTTGAATGCGACTGGATAATGCACTAGCGCATATAGCTCGTAGGCTGAATCGGGTGCTCCATATTGTTTCACTCGCATTCGTAAGTATTTGCGAACATAGTACAGGTACTCAATCGGACTTAGCGTTTTCAAGTAATCCACTGTGGTTTGCAAATCCTTTGCTGTGGACTTTGTAATTTGAATGTAGCCTACTGCACCAATACGATTCACATTCGGAAACTTCATACTGGATTCGGCATTGAAGACAAGCGTTAACCAGTTAGGGTTTTTGATACGAATTAGCGGATCGGAACAAATATCCCTAACCTCTTTTTCGAATGCGACTTTATCGACATTCCAACCTAGTTTGTTTAGACAGATTAGGGACATTTTACAATTGTAATTTTTAAAATGTTGCGTTAATACGCTTATTTCGATGTTTTTGGGGTCAAATTGTAAAAAAATGCTTAAAAAGTTTTACGTTTAGGTTTTCCCCACAATCCGAAAAAGATACCTGCTTGATAGGATACCCATACAATCGAAATCAGACCTGAAGTCATTGAAACGACGATAGAAGCGTATTGCAACTTTTCTGACACAAGCTCTTTTTCTTCCATATTATTTGGCTGAAGTAGCGGCTAAAACGGTTACTAATGCAGGGACAATAATCTTAGTAAGGTCGAGTACATTAGACCAAAAATCTCCTCGTTTCATGAATTTCTTCTTTTTTACTGGAGCTTTTTGAGGCTTTGGCTTCTTGGCATTTTGTGGTGCTTGTGGTTGAAAATCGGCTGAATCACATACGTAATTTTGCTGGATGACAACCACCACACTAGGAGGTGATAAGGTATCTTGACTGAGGGTTTGTGAAAAACCTAGCATCGGAATGAATCCGAATAGTAAGCAAAAGATGAGTTTTTTCATGCTATTTTAACTGCTTTAGAATTTCGTTATTTTGACTTGAGAGATGGTTGAATTGAGCCGTGAAGTCAGCCTTTTGTTCCTTGAGAGCTTGTTTAAGTTCGTTGATACCATTTTGCTGGTTAAGAGAATCTTTTTCTAGTACCGCAATACGTTCCCCATGCTTGTTTTGTCTCTCTTGAATGTCTTTGATTTCTTCCTGTCGTGCGTCAATTCTTTCCTTCGTCTCTTCAGTTTTAGTTCTAAAAATCCACACCACCAGAGCAACTATTCCAGATACAACAATTGGTGTGAAAATTTGCTCATAATTAACTTGTAGTAACATATTAGTGGTTAGTCGAATCGTACATTTGAGCTATCTTTCTTTTTGCCTCTTCAAAGGCTTTTTCTATTTCGCTATCTGAGCGCATGGACAATCGGTCTCTGGGTCTTCGGTATGGTTTTCTTGGTGGCGTAGATGGATTGTGTGTTTTGGGTGTTTTTTCTTCCAATCTAGCGAATGCCGTATCCGTCGCATCAAAATAGTCTAACGTACCGAATTCAGGGACTGTATCTAGTTCGGATAGCTTACGAAAGGCAGCCTTGTCAATGTCGACTGTATCCTTTTTCTCTGGTGTTTCAATGCCCAAGAGGTGATCAACTACTTGATATTGGGCATCAGAACAGGAGAGTAAACTAATGCCGATGAATGAGCCAATGATTAAGAGCTTTGATTTGGCTTTGGTTGAGCTTCCAGAACTCTTGGTAGTTGAGGATGATTGCATCTTGTTTTCGTCTTAGATGTGGGAAAATACCTTGTTTCCTTCGTGTTGGGTCGTAGGGAGAGCCCGTATTAAAGCCTCCAGTACGAAACCTTGTTTTGTCTCCTGCGATATTCCATTGGGTTACGACCTCAACGTGCCATTGGTTTTTTGACCAATTGAAAAGAGCGATATCACCTTTGACCACAGGCTCAGTGGTGATAGCCTTACCATATTGTCGTTTGATAGCTGAGTGCCTTAACCATGACAGTGCTCGTGGTGTGGCCGTGACTGGAAGCTTATTGCATTTACCAATGTAGATGATTCCGCTTGAGCAATAGGCTGAGCCTTTTGGTGCACCTGCCGTTTTGTTGATTTTGTCAATGAGAAAGCCTCTATTATTGGGTCTTTCCAGATTGTTATAGAGGCTTTTCATCGTGTCTACTACAGCCTGTCTAATTACGAATTGGTGATTGGACTGGCTAAGTACATTATGGCAAATGAGAAAGCTTTGGCATATACCAAATACAAGGCTTGCTTTACCTGAAATTCGTCTGAGCAATTGAGAAACCATTTCGATATTAAGTTATGTTCGGGTGCTTCGTGATTGTTCCTGAATCGATACACAACGCTCCAGTTGATAAGCAAGGAGACGTCTACAATGAGCCACATAATCGACCAATGGTTGAGCTTGATAATGAAGTCAATCCAAACTGACCGAATTGCCATTGAGATGTCGGTTCCCTCAAGTTTCACCAAGTGATTGAGATAGCTTGAAATAGCAAAGAGCGCCAAAGTGAATAGTGTGGTAAGAATCCATCGTCTTGCTACCGAGTACCCTTTGCCAAAAAATGGCTCAGTGGGTAGTTCAACTATTTCTTCCTCTAATTCTTCACCATCAATCTGGATTTCATTTGCCAGTTTTTTAGCATCCTCAGCAAATCCCTTGAGCGTTTCCGCCTTTGCGAGATTTCCTGCTAATGCTTCTTGCCTTGACTGAGCCATGAAGGTTGCAACGTTGTCGAGAAGAGCCTGCCTTTCATCTATTTTTTGCTGTTTCTCAGCTTCTTTTTGTTCTTGTTGCAGTTGTTCGACTCGTTGCAACTCTAGCTCAGCATCTTGCTTTCTTTTTTCCGCTTGTGCCTTGAGTTCTTCGATATTGATTTTTTTATCCAAATTCTTTCCCATTGCCATTGAGGGTTTAATTTTTGAAGGATGAGAGGGCAAACTTCATTGCCCAAAACATGAGGAATGCTAAAATGATAGCGAATCCTCCGAGTGCCAGAAACAAATAGAATGCGACATTCTTGATTGTTTCAGTTTCCATTTCTACGTTGGTGTTCACCGTGATTTCAGGCTTTTTCTTGCCCGTAATGAAATCCTTGATTTCGTCGGTAGAAAGGATATTGGCAAGGGTATCTAAGATGTTTGCCATTTTACTTTGCCTTAAGTTTTGTGAGCCTAGTAAGTACACTGTCGTATGCTGCGGTTGCATAGAGTTTATGCTCAATGAACTCCGTTAAGAACGTCCCGTCTTTGAAGTATTTTCGGTTGTAGTCGTTAGCTATCCAAATCAACTCTTTATCTGTTAGTTCCTTAAGTGTATGGCACAAATCACGCATTTCGCCATACCATACCTTGCTATACCATGCTGTAAAATAGTTGTGAGCCTGCTCTACAATTACTTTCCCTGTGGTCTTTGTCCATTCCTCGAAGACTGACTTTTCCTGAGCCGTTGGAGGCTGGTATTCAGGGGATGGGGCATCACTTGGAGGAGTGTTTAAGCCTTTGTCTTTACCAAGATTGAAAATAAAGTATCCGATAAGTCCAATGGGCACAAGAAACAAAAGGATGGCTGTAATGGGCTTTGTGACGAGTAAGGTCTTATACCAGTTTAGCTTTTCTTTCATTTTTTTTGTCTTTATAAGCACGATACATAGAATAGAAGAACAGACTAAAAAGCAAAAAGAAAAAGCCATACAGTGTCACTTTCAAAATCCCAGCTCCAGTTGAATCGGAGATTCCAGATTGAGGGTCATCATCTTGGCTAACAATTACAGTAGTTGCACCTCCTGTGCTATCAACCTTTGGAAGGGCTTTTGACTGTGGCTTGCTGTAAGATACATAATCACTAGCGACCCACCCGATTGCCTTCCCTTTGGCATCAAATACCTTCAAAAAGGTAATGGCAAGGTACTTCTTGGTGCTTTTGTCGGTGTATCCTACAATGTTACCATAGCTAACGATTTTCAATTCCTTCTTGAGTGTACTAGCCTCTGGTCGAAGCTTCACCCCTGAGGTAGTATTGCAATACAGTGGAACTAACTCAGTTTTGTTGTCTGCTTTTGGTTGTTCACCATTATCTGCAAACTCAATCTCAGTAGGTTTGAACCATAAGTAAGTCAAGTACTTTTGGTTGACAGCATCAACCAGCAACGGCTCATCCAAATCAACGGCAGTATAGGCAACTGTTTTCTTTGTGTTTTTATCAACTACCGTAGTGGTTTGTCTAATCCTTCCTAGTAAAGCGCCTTTGGGATACGTAATTACGCTTGGTTTGGCATCTGAAAAGATGAATGTCAATCCGTAAGCGGTTGTAGCAGAGACTTTCACAAGCCTTCCCTGCGCCTGCCTCGTGTCGGCAGTGGTCAGGGTGGTTAGATAATCGAGAAAGTTCATACTATTCATCCTTTTTTAGTTTGGGGAAAAGTTTTGAAAAAAGCTTAGAAAATCCTCTTACACCAAAAACTACGATGGTTACAAAGAGCGCCATGAAAATTGCGCCAATTACGAAGTCAATGAACGTGTAAGCTTTTTCCTTAGCTTCTTCCTTGAGAGTTTCCCTTACTTCATCTTTAGTCATCATGAGAAGATTTAAGGGTGAGAGAGCAAAGTCTTATAAAATCAGGAGAGTACTTTGCGGACTCTCCTGATTTTAAATTTTTCTACTAGAATCTTTTACTTGTCAATGGGCTTCTTTTTCTTTCCGCCAAAGAGTTTTTTAGCGACATATACACCACCAACGACAATCACAGCACCAATGCCTGCTGCCCAATACCAAGCCATACCAAAGATAGTTTTAGTAGCTGCATCCGTAGAAGCGTTAGCAGTGCCAGGATTGCTTGAGCCAGAACCACTTCCAGAGCCTGAACCTGAATCAGATGAGCCTCCTGAGGTGTCTGTAATTTTCGTAACCGAAGTGATAGTTGTTTCGCCTAATGCGGTTGCATTTGCACTTGTGAAAAGCACGGTAGATGAACCAAAAATATTAGCTACTACTGTGTTGTTTAGCGCTCCTACTTCAGAATCATCTGCAAACTTGCCTGCAATCTCGGCTGATGCTCCTAATTGTACAAGGTACTCCTTTGTCTTAAAAAACCACTTTTTAGAGGGGTTCAAGTTCGGACGTGGGTCGAAAACAATGGCAACAGGATCCGTAATGTTTGCTACTTTCAAGGCAGCAACTTGATAATTTACCGCAGCATCGTTTGCATCCGTTGCTGTGAAGATTAGCTCACCTTCTTTAATGTCTGTCGAAGGGTGCTTTTTGTTGAATGTTAAAGCCATTTTGCTATGTATTAATTTAAAATGAGAGTGAATTCGTGGTTGCTTTAGGTTACAAAGGTTGTAGGACTGGCGAAAATCCTGACGCTAGTTTTCGCTCAAATACGCTGAAATACGCTCGAATACGGTGTAATTGGCTGCAGTTCCGTGAAATTAGCTCTTATACCTTCGATTTTTGATAGCACTAATCCATTCAAGCCATTCATAGAACTTACCTTCGTCCTTCATAGAGTTGATTTCGAAGTCTGAGGGGTTGAGTTCTCTACAGAGATGTACAACCCATGCAGGGAGACACTTCCCTTTATAATCGTTCAAGTCTAGTTGATATTCATGCAATAGATAGTCTGCATAAACCGCCATTAAATCCATGTAGGACCTTAAATGCAGATTATGTTCCTTAGCTAATGTTGAAAGATAAACTAGGTCTTTGCGTGACACGATTATTTATATAGGTTCCTAATAAATTGATGAATGTTGAAATCGGATTGTTTTATAATATCAACATCTTGCCAGTCGTCGTTGTATTCAGGGGGAATCCAGAAATAGCCCAAATAATTGATTCTAAATCGTCTATTACAGGGTGTTCTGAATTCCCTGAGAATAGCTCTTTGCATACCAATTTGGTCATATTCCTTGTTTTTGATTTTGCGAGCAACCTCCGAAACCTCAACTAGCTTAGTTGTGGTGGATGTAGGGGAACAATCTCCAAGGGCTTTGTTCGAGTTCTGATTGTTCTTTTTTTTTTGAGCTTCTTGAACAATTTGATTTTCTCTATCCTCAAGGTCTTTTCTCGTGACATTCTTGCTGATAAGCTTCAAAAAGACATAGACACCCAACAACGAACCTAAACCAATAGCAATCACTAGGATACAAAAGGCAAAAAAGTAGAATCTAAAGTTTTTCATAAATCAATTATTTGATCTTGTAACAGAAGGTATTCGTTGCCACTTTCGTCGGTGGCGATAAAGTAGCCATTGTCCTCTTTGAAACTTAGATTTTCGTTCGGTAGAAGTATCCTGTAAGCCAAATTCATTTTGTTGGGAAAAGTCCTTTCTTTATTTTCCAAGGTGACCTCTTTTTGTGCTTGTATGTACAAATCACGTGGGTAAATGTCATCCGAGAACTTCTGTTCGTTAGACTGCTTGATGATGGCTCTTTGGAAATATTGCCAAAACGAAGGCGGAACGTACTTGTATTGATGATAGATAAGAAATACATCGTTACAATTAATTCTATTGTACGCCAAGAGGTCAATATACTGTGGAAAGTTTCTTACGTTCCCAGTTATACGAGAGCCCACATCGTCGAGTATGGTGATGGCATTCTTGACTGTAAGAGCTTCCTGACAAAAGTCCTGAACCCTACTGCCTCTATCTCTTACTACTGCCCAGCAGTAATAATCCTCCTTACTTGCACCATAGCTTTGAATGTCATCTACTGTAATGACTTTGTAATTTGGGAGTACAAAGTTTGGGTTGATGAAACCTATGGCTTTTCGGATACCTGCGGGCTCAAAAGACTCATGCCACATGGGGTCAAAAATCAATACCTTTTTGATAAGTTTCTTCTGCATGGCCATTGCTTGGATGATATAGGCAAGCTGAAGCACTGTGGTGGTCTTAGCGGTTTTTTGAGCGCCCACAACAAGCCAGTTGAAGGCTTGTTGTTCAGCGTTAGGAGGACTATTGGACAGGGCTTCTTGTATTCGTTTGTACAAGTGATAGTCCATAATTGTATTAGTTACCAAGTAGCTGGTTTTTGAGTTCTTGTCGGAATACTTTTGGTACTGACTCCAAAATAGTGTCAATATTAGTTTCGAAGTATTCTTTGGTTTCGTTTGACCATTTTTCAAAACATTGATTGATGGCCTCTCTGACTTGCTCAGGTGAATGTTTTTCAGCATCATAAGTTAAACCTTTGATTCTGTTGGCTGATACCGTGACACAAACACCACTGGAGTGTTCATGAGAAACTTCCATATTGATACAATGCTGTTGAATGGCTTTTGTTTTTTCTTGCAGAGTTGCAGGGGATAATCCAAATAACATAGTTTTATTTTAGGATAATATGTGATACGATGAGTTCGATAAATTGTCCAAGCTTCTCCATGTTAGGTTTTCTTGTTGGTGAATTTTTCTAAGAGTTGCTTACCATATTCCAGAGCGGGCTTTTTGTACTTGAGCGCCTTATCCACCAACATATCTGCACCCAATTCATAGATTGGCGTGGTCATGATGGTTGTGTACATACTGATAATATCCATTTCCGAGATCATCTGATGTTTACCTGCCATGTATTCGAGCCTGTATTTTTGGAAAAGAGTATCTTCTAATAGCTCTAGCAGGTCTTCTTCAATGTTAGTCGTGAGCTTAGTGAACTCTTTATGTTTCATCTGGTTTTGCAAAGCGACTCTAATCTCGTCAGGCAAATCTTCCACTTCATCAATGTCATCAATGTCATTTTCCTTTTCGTAGTCCTCAAGCTTTTTCTCTTCATCCAAGTCTTTAACCACCATAGTGAATAGCACTCGCATGGTCACACCCTTTTGGCGTAGCACAGAACAGATTCTTCGAGCGTTAATCTTTGCTTCTTGTCGCAGGTTCTTTTCTACCTGCTCGATGGGAGCTGCGAATGTAGGTTGTACTGGAGCAATGGTTGCTTGCTGGTAATTAACAGTAGTCGTCTCTTGATATGGATAACTCTGCTGAGGAATTTCGCTCGTTTGCTGTGGAGTACCCGCCAAACCAAAAAGCCCAGGACCTTGTGTGATGTTATTGACATTTTGAGCAAATTGTTGTGTGGATTCTAACACACTTTTGCCCTTGTTGAAAGTATTTTTTAGATTCTCAAACATGATGATTTTATTTTTTGTCTAGTCTTTCGAATGCGTCTATCATAGCTTTTCCGATTCGCGTACTCTTAAAAAACTTCTTCCCCCAAAGCATGGTAGCTGTCCAGATGTTCTCTTTAACACGTGATTGAAAAGCTGAGGATGCTTGCAAGTATTTTTCCTCCAGTTGCTTGGTTTTCTTCTTTCTCCAACTCCAGCGAAACTTGGTCTGAGCATAATGCTTTTCCACTGAGTGCATAATCAATGGTTCTAGCTGAAGCCCTTGAGTAGTGAGCACCCCTTGCTTGATAAGCATCTCGAAAAGCGCTTTTAGATGGACTTGATTGAACTCCTCTGTCTTAGAGATCTGATTACGATATTGGAGGTTATTAAGTGCCTCTTGAAAAAACGAATCCCAAAACGCTGTATCTCCTTCATCGTAGATTTTGCAAACTTCGAGAGGTGCATGAGTGGTATCATCTATGTCAATTACCGCTAGTACTTTCATGTTTTTCTAAGAGTTCGGCAAAGTATTCTGGAGTATAATCTCTCTCCCTAAAATGAGGCTCATTGGCAAGTTCTGCCGCTATTCCAAAGACATATTCCAAGCCCTTGAGTAGTTCATCAAACTTTATGGACAATGCTTGATAGCTTGCCGTGTTCTCCTGTTGAGAAGCTTGTACAAGCGATAGTTTTTCGTACTGACTGCGATAATAAATTGCTTCCTGTTGTGCTTGCTGAAGCTGTGTTTCGAGTTCTTCAAGACGAAGCTTAATAGCGAACGAGCTTTGCGTCTGAATTTCTGGTTTTTTATCTGGTTGTTCCCCATCATATTGGTAGTCGTTAACGGCGTTAACGCCATGTTTTACTTCGTTAACGCTAGCGTTAACACGTGTAAACGGCTGGTTAACAGCGTTTACACTATTTTTGCAACTTTGAGTAAGAGGGTGGGGGTGCGTTAACGCCATTTTGGCTAAACCTGTAAAAAAAACCTCCTTCAAAAAGTCTTGAAAATCCAGTTTTTGGCTTTCATTTTGTCCTTTTTCTCGGTTTTGAACTACCTCATATAGCTCAGAAAGTTCAGGTTCTGACAGACAGATATGAACTTTATGGGAATCATAATCAAGCCTGTTGATGTAGAGGAAAGTTCGGTTTAAAATCAGGTAGTTTAGCAAGGATGATAGCCCTTCAAATCCGAAAACACTAGCTTCTACTTCAAGATTTCGTTTAGTCTGTTCAGGTACTCTTGCCCCAATACCGACACGTGCGATATCCTCCATGATTAGTATGGTTTTGAAATTTCAGCAATGAGTGTTACAGGATTTGAAATGACATTGTTGTCTTCATCTTCAGTGTCAAAAATATTGACAGCAAGACCTAAATCATTAAGTTCCTTAGAGAGTGTATTGATAGCAGAGAGGTGTTGTCTTAATTGTTCAGACTTCTGATTTCTGATTGCTTCATCATCAAGGTTTTCTTGAGCATTTACTACAATATCAGTCATGTTCGTAGTTGTTTAGAAGAGAGAAAAAGTGTATTTTTGATAGTCTTTTCCAGAGATACTACAAAAACCTCACTCATCCTCTCTTTAGTTAGCATCTGCCTTTTGTTTTTGTAAAGGTGTGATGGCTACACTTCGTACGCAAGCCCTGAAACACTATTGAAACACTAATGAAACGCTTTTGAAACAATTCTAACTTTAGACCGATGAGAGGTATTACAAAAAAAGAAATTAGGACTATACTTAATTGCGAAAGTAGAGCGACATTTAATCGCCACATCAATAGGGGAGGACTCCGCACAAAGCTCCCATCATTTTTTTATGAAAGAAACACTTTTTATGGAGAGGAGATAGTGATACTGGAGAGGGTGTTTAGTGCGAAGTTGGGGTGAGGTTCTATTTTTAGGGAAGCTTACACTTTGCAATAAAAAAACAAACCTCTCTTAAATCGCTTTAAAAGAGGTTTGAATGTGTATTCAGTAAGAGGTTTTTTATAGAAAAAGAGTTGTGCAACAGCTACCCGTGTTAGCCGTAGTTTTATTTGATTTTCTCAGTATTAATTTTCAACAAGGAAACTTTATTTTTACTTGTTTCATTGTCCCAAAAAAATACTGCCGACTTGTGATTTCTATTTTGAGAAGAAGGATAGATGATTCCTGATAGTTTATTTTTTCTTTTGGTGTTAAAAGGATACCTAAGGAATTCGGTAACGACTTGAGTTGGAACATATTCTGTATGTTCTTTTCCATCTTTTTTTATTTCTTTAGTCATATCTCTAACAAAAGAGTGCAAAAACAAAACCAAATAGTATTTTTTCTTGTCTCTAATTCCAAAGATGCTTGGAATATTTGGCAGTTTATTGAAATCAACGACAAATTCATCCTCTAAAGTTTCAAATTCCCCAATTGTAATCCACTTCTTTGATTTGTCTTCCCTGCTAATAGTTTCTAAAGTTGCCGTAGTAATGTCAAATGCAGAGTAAAACATTGAAATTCCAGTTGGGCTAAATCTGTTTGGATATATTGCTTTTTCATTTGGAGGGGCGGTTATGTCATTAAACTCAAGGATATTTGTTTTAATGTCATGCTGTCTGCAACGGTAAAGCTTTGTTCCCTTCGGAATTATTTTTATGATATTTAAACCCGATACAAGCGTACCTACTTCTCGCAAAATGTGAAAAGCCCTTGTTTGGTTCTTGTCTCCTGATGAAAAGAGATAACGAGATCTATGTTTTATTATTTCTTTAAAATAGCTCCATTGATATTCCAAGTCATCTTTAATATTGGCATAATACAGGTCAGGCTGAGCCCAAGCAACGTCTTCGATTGCATCTACAATGTCTTCTATAATTTTGAAAGGTTGTGCATCTAATCTTATTTGGTCTTGTATGAGCTCATCTGGAGTATAAATTTCACCAAGGTAGCCTCCTTCTCTTGAATTATAACTCATAAAATTGGCTGCATCATCATAGAAATTTGAAACACCATCCATTATGAATTCCATCAAATCTTCAAATGAAACAACTTTTAAGTCTTTTTTACAGTAATCACAATAGCCTGCTTCGTAATTTTTCTTTATAAAGTTCGTTATATACCTATCGTCAAAATGTTTGGCACAAATATATTTGTCAGGAATGTTGCTTATATGTCTGGCTTCTAGTTCAAGCCATCTTTGTTTAACTCTGCCCATAATGGTAGTTTGGAAAAATTTCGGTTAACGTCAGTCCGTGAAAAAACTTAAAATCTAAGCCTTTAGATTTAAATAGTTGAAAATTCCTCAGATAGGCGTTCGAGTATAGAAATGAATCAAATTATTTTTTACAGTCTGACATTCAGGGCTTTGTGCGGATTGAGAAATAGACTTCCGTCTGCCCGGAACCGCTTCTGATTGAAAATATAAAGTTGAACTTAAGAACTAAAGTTGGGATTTATTAGTCCTGCCCGTACCACAGTTTGGATATGCAATTAGCTGATGTTTGCTGGTCATGCCCAACTTGCATAAAACCCAATGTTGGTGGCAGGTTATCTTACCTTGTCTCTAATGTCGTTAATAGTGTCAGTGTAATATTTATGCCAGTCATTTGTATAGTTGTCGGGCTTGGGTTTTACTACTGTCACATTCAACGAATTTAAAAGTTCTTCTTTATCACTGTTTATGTATCTTTCATAGAAAAAGATTTTGTTTTTTACCAAAGACTTTGTTTTTTCTTCATGTATGATTCTTGCTCTTTTTGTTAATATCCACCATAAATCTGTCTCACTATAATCAAGAGAGAATCCAAGAATATGAATATTCGTATTGAAAAATAATTCAGCCCAAGAACGATTGTCAAACTCTTTAGTTTTTAGCTTGTCGGTCATTTTTTTTATCTTGACAGGCTTTGAGTCTTCTTGAAATTCATAAGTTCCTTTTACATAAGCATCGAGTTTACTTACTGAACCGCAGTAATGGTCAAAGCCCAACATAATTGAAACGGGTGTTTCAATTTCTCCATGTATGTGCCAAATTTTGCAAACTTCATTCTCTCTCTTATCTAAGATTCGAGTCTGTCTACGAATGCTATAAATATCCTCTGTGCTATTGTTATAACTTAAATATTTTTCTGTTTGAGTAATAAAGTTCCGAAAAGCATAATCATAATTTGTTGTTAGGTAATTTTTACACTTTAGGTTAAAGAGCATTTCATAAAACTCGTTTGTCTCGATAGTTGCAAGCAATTCAGCAATTGATAACTTAATGTCAAATTCTGTCTCTCGAATATCTTTTACTGTTTTATTTTCAAAGACTGCTCTCTCATAAATGAATGTATTTGGTAGCTCACCATTGTCAAATTTAGCCTTCCCTTTAATTCTGTCTAAAAGGTCTGTCCACGGGATACGGTTTTTACTTAAGTTGTTAAGTCCATTGCCAAATAATATCGTGTCATTCATTGTTTGTAGGATGTTTGTTTAACTTGCCACAACGGTTTTTGGCTTGGCAATGTGGTGGATTTTTAGCACAAAAGTTCAATAGAATTACTGCGTTTGAACTTTGCACAAATATTTCATAGAAGCACTTCAACCGCCATATTGCCAAACCGATGTTAGCGGATGTTATTTTATTATTGTCCAATAAGTTCATATACACCAGTTACTATTTTCTTTGCATCAATTGCGTTTACAATTGCTTTTGTATGTACTAATCTGTTTCTTGTGTCAGACCACATTTTGATTTTAATAAATTGCTCTTGAGTTATGATATTAAACTCTTTGGCTAGCATATAGATTGAATATGGCGCTGTCGTTTTTGAAGGAACGTCTTTGATTAACTCAACTCGTTGTCTCATATGAACTTCTAGTAGAGTCATTGCAGAAATTACGGCTGCCCGATACTCTTTCTTTTTTAGAAGTCTATTTGGTTCTTCGTCATAAGTTGTTTTCATTGGTTCAACTACATCTCTAAACCAATGTTCTATTCTTTCACTAAGTTCGTCTATAGCCTCAAATGGATTTTCAGGTCGTGAAAGGTAAAGCAGGTTATGTATATCCGCTGGAATGGGAGAGTTTTCAGAGCGAATAATTAAAAGTCTATTTGTATGCTTGCTTTGACTTAATACAAGTCCAAGTTCAAACATTGTATTTTGGGTTGCCAGGTCAAGTACAATAAACTCAGCTTTATTTATTAATGCAGAAACCTTCGCTATCCAATTATCACCTATTGAAATTACATCGTCTGCACTAATTGGAACTAAACCTTTTGCAGCAGCAATTGGAAAAATATATTTTTTATAAAAAGGTAGAAGTTTTATCGGAATGGAGAAAAAGCACAACCTATTGTTAGTGTCATCAGGAAGAGCTAATTCTGCCAATGTGGCTTCTTCACTTACAGTCGGAAGTTTCAAAACTTCTTCATTCCAATAGTCCTTTAGTTCAATGAAAACATCTTCTAAAATTTTTGGATAGTCAGACGGATTTCCTTTAATATTAATGACTTTAACACCTCTACGCTCAAACCTTGCTTTTTCATGAGGAGAACAGTCTATTTTCAAAACATATGCTTGTCGTCTAAGATTTCCTAGGCGGTCTTTTATTACTTGCCAAATTTGTCTGAAATCCGTGTCATCCAAGCTATAACCAATAAATAACGGTGTTCTTGTGATAAGTAAATTAGCAAGATATGTTGCTAACATAGGATTTTTTGATAAAAACCTATCGTAATCTTCTTCGGTTACTACCAGTTTTGTTGGATGATGCAAGTCTCCATGAAGTTTAAGAATTGCAATACCATCACTTAAATTTGATATTGAAAGTTGGTCTTCATCAATTATGGGTCGGCAATATTTCGGAATTAAGCCATAACCTTGTTCAAGTAGGAACTCAAAGTTTGTTGTACAAACAATATCAAACTGTAACTCACAAAACGCTTTATGTGTCTTTCCGGGTTTTACTGAATTAAGTAATAGTAGTTCTGTTAGTTTTTCAACAAGGTTGGTTCTTGAATACTCATGACAGTAAGCAGAAATTGCGTCAATTGCATTTGTGTATTTATAGTCTTGAATGTCCTGAGCAATTGCTTTACCTAGCTCATCCCAGTCAAGCATTTTTTTGTTCTTTGGAATGTCGGCATTTTTTGAAAAACCAGCACCGATTATTGGTAAGCACCGATTGCTTACCAAATCTTGTAAGAAAGGTTTCGGAAAATATTCGATGTATTTATATTTCTTCATTCTATGTTGTCTGTCGTTTTACAATATCCGCTAACGGCAGACTGTGAAAAAACTCCAAATCTAAGCCATTAGGTTTTAATAATTGAAAATTTCTCGGATAGGTGTCCAAATATAAAAAGGACTCAAGTTAGTTTTTTCACAGCCTGACGGTTTCGGGCTTTGCGTTGGTGGGCTTTTGAAACCGTAAACTGTCTGCTGGCACCAACGTTTATTAATTGCTCAAATGTTTCTATTTGCACTGTCCGCCCACTAGCGCAAAACCCATGTTATAAGCTGCCGTTCTTGTCGTCAATGTTCGTCGCTTCATATTTTCGTTTTTGTCTTACACTATAAATTGTTCCTGCAATTAGTCCTGTCAAACCGCCCAAATAACTAAAGTTGTGCATTGAACCAACTGCAACAAAATTACTTGTATCAATCAAGTTGTCAGGTAGCCACCAATCTACACCTGTGTTTGCGAGATACAGTTTGCCGTATGCAAGTCCAATTAGTCCTGTTGTAAATGCAACAATAACAGTCACGATAATAGCTTTCAAAGTTGCTCGAAACATTTGTTTGTTGTCCTTATGAACTAAGCCAACAAGTCCGAGTATTAGTCCAATTGGAAGTCCCATCCACCAAGTCGCCATAAAACCTACAGCCGAAACTTCTATTCTCGGATTTGGAAAAATTGCTTCATTACCCAAGTCCATTAGACCAAATTGATAGAACTTGAATTTTGTGTAATACTCTGGTGAAATTGTGTAAGTCAGTTGGTCGTGCAAAATGCCGTATAGTCCACCGATGATTGGTGCAAGTCCGATTATTAATATTAGTGTCAAATATTTTTTCAAGTTGTCTGTCTTTTTACGGTTGCTTGTAACGATTATATAACTGCAATATAATTGAATTTTATTTCGCCTATCCAACCTATTTGTTGTATAAACGAATAGGTGGCATGAAGTAAGTATTTTTTTACTAAAGTCAATATAACTTTTTACCACATATCTATAAACAATAGATCCCTGACAGAAATCCATTGGAGTATTTCTATCAGGAATTAGTTAGATGAGTAAATAAAGGATGAGATTTTCTCCAAATAATACTGTTTAAAAAAAATTGGTGAGAAAATTTAACGTTTAAGTCGTACTATTTTTGGGGAAGCTTACAGCATCTTCCTTGACATATTAGGTAATATTAGGATGAAGTTTGTTAATAGCATCACCCAAACGAGTAGTCATTGTATTGACTTACTCACTATTAGATGAAACCTAAGTGCCTATAAAATACGGATAATCAATGTTTTACAGGCACTTAATTGCAATTAGCGCTATATGATTCTCTTGGAGAAATTAGAAAAGATTTAAGAAACTTCCGATAGTCATCTGACCTGTTAAGCCAATTAAAACCCTTTTATAAGGAGGTAATAGTTTTTGGTCTTCAAATGGCTTTAGTTTTTCATAAGCTTGACTGACGTCTGGTAATTCAAAAAATATCCCACCTATAAACCTACCAGACTCTTTGTAATAATATAATCCACAGCCAATGTTGAAATTGTTAGGAATCACAAATTTATTTCTAGAAAAAACTTGAGCTTTGAAGTAAGGGTTAATTAGTAGGAAGTTTTTTGAATTATCATCCAATTTTTTATTGATTATAATATCAAAATTTAATTCATTTAAAGGTATCTCAAGATAAGGCTTCTTTTCACTAACTGGATATGCCGACACTTTACTTTCTTCAATCAAAGACTGATTGTTATTTATTGTGGTCGTTCGGATTGTATATGTTTTCTCTTTTAAAGTAGACATATTGTTTCTAAGTACATACTTGTATGAGGCGCCAATAATTATATTTTTAAATAAAAAGTTAGCACCAAATCCAATATTTTTACTCCTAAAAGTAGTATCAATAAAACTTTCACTAAATGGAGTTTTAATTTCTGGTGATAATTTGAAAGAAGTGCTTCCTAAGCCGCCAGTTAAAAAAAATATATTCTGAAAAAATGGTGTGGAATTAACCTCTTTTTCAGTTTCGGATATTTGTGTGCTAAGTTTGGTAGTTTGTTGCTCGACATTTTTTAAAACCTTTTCACCTGATTCGATAATACTTTTAATTGCTTTTTTTTCTTTACTAGCTATATTATCTGGAGTTTTGTTATCCGGTTGAAAATCTTTTAGGTTAGCTATGTAAATACCTTGATTTAAAGAATTTTGAAGATCTTCAAGCTGTTTTTTTCTCAGTGGTTTTAAATCTGAATCTAATGTATTTAACAAAATGATATTTTTAATATCAACCAAACTACTCGCATCAAGTTTTTCTAACAATTCCCTATAAGATTTTAATTGGCTTTCAAGTCTATCATTTAAGGCTTTTGGAATCCCATTTGAGTGTGACAAACCCACAAAGCCATTGAGGCTTGCATTAGGTACAATGTTTCCTTCGCCAATCAAACCACTAATACTCGATTCATTTTTACCACTCGCATTAATACCCCAAATTATACCATAATCATCACCGAATTTATTTTGCAAATTATTTAAACCAAAAGAAATTTTTGATTCGACAACATCAAGAGTAAGGTGATTACCCTTGAACAAAATTGCCCCCTCACCTTTAGCATTTTTTGTAAGACCTTGAGACAATGAATTAACAATAACTAAAGTTGAGAAAATGATTGTTAAAATTAGGGTTTTCATATTTATTGAGGGAGTTTAACTTGTTTTTTAAAAAAACTAAACCTGTTACCATCAGTTACCTTAAGTTCTTGGTCTTCTTTAAATAATTTTTTATCATTAGCTTTTAATGTTAAATTGAAGCTTCCAATAAGTCCACTCAAAGCACCAACGCCTGAAACACTTACCTCTACACTAGTCAAAATTACAGTTGATAAAATTTCACCTTCAAAAACATTTGGGTCTTCAGTGGACTGGCAATCGTCTAATTCTTTATCTTTTTTTTGCCCATCATTTATGCGAATTTGCTTTGGTCGCATTCCATTAACAACATTAATTTTGAATTTAAAAGTTAGTTTTGACATAATTATTCGAGTTTAATGTTCAGAACTGATTTAATCTTATCACTTTGCTCTTCAATTTTGATATTAGGGTATCTCAGCTTTTGGTTAAAGTTTGGATCTTATTCTCTTAAATTTATCTAAAATCGGAGATAGATACTATCGGCTAAAATAGTTATTCTTTTTATGGAATAATTGACCTTATCACAAACTTGTTAGCTTCCCTCAAATAGTATAGATTAAAGATTAAAAGTTAATATAAATCATCTTCATTTGGTAGGGAGAATTTCTGAAGTGCTAGACAATTTAAAATATAATATTTTCATCTATTGACTCGGACTTTCAACCATTAGTCTAAATATTTTCCAACCACCAATAAAATTTAGAAGGTTAAAATTTACAGAACAATATTTAAACAGGGGCAACGAGTAATAGTCTCAACTTTTTCATTACGTATAAATTAGTGATTAGCAATTTAGTTAAATTTCATTAGCCCTAACTACCGAATAATAAATAAGATGCCTTTATGACTATGTGTGAAACTTGTTTACCAAAGTCCGTAAATTATAGAATATTAGTCTGAATTAGAATAAGATAAAAGGGAGCCTAAATAGAATAGCCTCCCTTTTCTATCAACAAACGAACAGTTAAATTGGTATATCTAATAATTTATTCGGAAGTAATGTTGTTAGGACATTTCATATGGATGGTTCTAACATTCTTTAAGAAACATATAATATAGAGTCTTCTACAATTGTTTTACTTCTTTTTCTGAGATAAATGTATGCCCATCTCTTTTAGTCCAATAGTTTTATGTTAACTTAATTTTGATCCATACAAGTTAGACTAAAAAAAACAAACCTCCTTTAAATGCCTTTAAAAGAGGTATAAAAGTATATTCTATAAAAAGTTTTTTAGAAATAATGAGTAGTGCAACAGCTACCCATGTTGGTGATTGCCCGTTTGTCATGTCGCAAGTTGGTTTGTCCTACGAAAAAGTATTTTATGTTGTGAAAAATATCCCAAAAAATGAAAGAAAAATCAATTACGCTAAACATTCAATCCTTATTTCAATAATTTCAATATTGTTGTCATTAGCGGTTCTTTTAGTGAAAATAATAATGTCAGCAAAGAAATGACCACTGAAAGAATCGAAATAATGTATGCTTTTTTGTCATACTTGAATTTCTTTAAAGTTTCAACTTTGATGTTCCAATCAATTTCATGTTCTTGGTATTCTCTGTTGTAACCACCTTTGGTAATAAAATCGTGTCCAGCTTGATTTACTTTGTAGTGTAGAACCTCATCAATCATTTTGGTATCAATATATCCGTCATGTGTTAGTTTGTCTAAAAGATTTTTGACTTCCCAATCTTCTTTTACTTCTAAAATCCTATCACAGACATATCTAAAACTCATCCACTCTTTGTAAGGATAAGCATCAAATCCTTTTTTAGTATGGTAAAGTCCGACATTAAGAAGTGTCTGTAATTTTTGAGTCATTGCCATATTTTAATTTTTTATAATTGTTGTTATGCCTTATTTTGTCTGTCCGAAGGTTTTCATCGGGTAGCCAATAACGTTAAAGCATTGGCGATGTGGCGGTATTCTGTGTTCCGTCTGGCCGGTGCCGCTGCTGATTAAAGATACAAAAGTTTATTTTTTATACTACTGTTTGGTGTTATTCGTCGGCTGGAACTGAAGCCTATTAGCGAACAAAAAGCTGAGAATGTATTCGTCGCCTCGCCATATTGCCAAACCGCCTGTTGTGCGTAGGCTTTTTAGGTAATCCGTTTTTGTTCTTTGTCTTCGTCAAGCACTTCAAGTATGTCGAAAAGGTCTGAACTTACCTTAGCTGGGTCTTGCCATATTTCACTACCTGAATATCTTACTACTCTATATCCGTTAAGTTGAAATAATCTGTCTCTTTTTTTATCGTTAATAAAACTTGTCTTAGAGTTGTGAAATTGAAACCCATCACATTCAACTATGATTTTTACTGATGGATCATTTGGAACCCAAATATAAAAGTCTGCTCGAATTGCTTTGTTGTCAACTTTGTAATTTGGGAAAAAGGCTTGTGGTGTTATGTGGTAAGAGTCAAATTTAAATTTTTTTGTCAAATGATGATACATTAAAATGTCCTCAACCTGTCCTTCTGTGACCTCTCTCTCTTTCTGCTTGGCTTGTAGCTTTTCCTCGAAAAATGTAAATTCATTGTCACCCGTTGCTTTCTTGTAAGATTCAATGAAGTTGTCAATACTTTTGTAATAGCCTCTGAAGTATTCAATTTCATTTTCTGTGTCATTGAACGGATGAGTAATAAATAAACAAGGCATTCTGTTTCTTAAAAATAACAGCATAAATGAGTTTAGAAATGTCTTTTCGATTGGTGATTGACAATATTTAAAAACATTCTCAGCATTATTTAAGAATACACCTTCAACAAATTTCTCATAAAATTGGCTATAGCTAATTTTATCTTCATCAGTTTCGGTTTCCAATGAATATTGTTCTGATATTGATTTGTCAATAAATTGCTTTAAAAGAGGAATAAACTCGTCTTTTTTATCAAGCTTATCGAAATGCTGTCTGAAAAAATTAGGGTTTTTCATAAGCTTAGGTACAACTGATAGGACTTTGCGACGCGGGCGGATTTCCAAGAACAAATGCTCAATTTATTATTAAAATTCACTCTATGAACAAAGCTTCAAGTTTGTACGTCAGCCCGCCTTTGCGCAAACATAATTTTGTTGGCTGTTTTTTATTTTCAGAATGGTAATTCATCTTCAGGTTCGCCGATTTCTGGTGTACCTATGCTGGATGTTTGGGCTATCAATTTGTCCAACTCCAAAAAAACTTGCAAATTTAAAGGTAAAAAAGTTTTAGGATAACTCGTCAATGTCTGAACGGCATTTAGTATGCCTAAACTGTCTTTGTCGTCTGATTGATAGCACAAAACTGCTTCAAGTTTAGGAATGTTGAAGTGAATCTTGTCAATTCCTGCACTATTTAGAAGTTTCCAATTTGTTGTAATCATTCCTTTGGAATTTGAACTTCTATCATCTGTACCGTCTTTTAAGTATAAATTATCTTGTTTTAAAGTGTTTTCATCTGGAAAAACAGAAAGTTTGGCTATGAAATCAGTGTCAAAATCCCAATCGTTAACTACGAAATAGTCTAATCCAAAGTGCTTACATAACTCAATCAACAAATATGCTGTTGCTTTTCCGTGATGCACAACAAAAGCAATGTTTAAAAAACTAAGGTAGGTTTCTGCATACTTCTTATCTCCTTTTGCTTTCTCAACTTCCTTTTCAATAGCAATTTTATAGGCTAAAATATCATTCGGGCCTTCTACTAATACAACTTTGCGACTAAACAAAATTCTATTTAAGTTTGGTTCGATTGACTTAATGTAACTATTGAAGTTAGCAAAAGATATAATTTCCTTTCCGTTATCGTCTGTTGGCATTGTATGCGAAAACTCACCAACATTGTTATACTTCTTAACAGTTTGCTTGCTTTGTTCGTCAAACTCTATCCGAATAACGCTTTTTGTATCAAAAATATCAACCATTCTATCTGAATGGGTAGTGTAAATTACTTGATGTCCCTTTTCTGCTAAACTGCATAAAACTGTCTTGTAAAAATACTCTTGGTGGTTTTCGTGCAAAAAACTTTCAGGTTCTTCAAACAGAAACAAACACTTATCATCTCCATTTCTTTCTGCAATAGCCTGAATAACAGCCATTACAAACATTGAGACATAGCCATCTCCAAAGTGGTCAATGGGGATTAAATTTGCGTTGTTGCCATTCAAACCAACTTTAAAAATCATTTGTAGAAAAATATCTTCATAGTCGGGTAAACCAAATTTTACATCACAACTATTATTTCGCAAATTGGTAGAATAGTTTTCCTTAATCTTATTTATAAAAGCACTAAGTTGTGAATTTTCAAGAACTTTATCGGTTGCCAATTCTACTTTATTTTCATAATCTTCTTGTTTGGCCGCCATTGAAGCATCAGTATCTACAATGCTTTTGATGTGTTTGGCTAAGAATGAATTCAAATTGCCCCAACTTGTTTTTTGAGTTTTGATTTCATCTTTTATATTGTGAAAATTGATGTAGAAGATATTGTAATGCTTGTTCATTCCAAACATTGAAGGTTGCATTACCGATTTTAATTCGCTATCATCTATTTCAGTAGAAATTACATAACTTCCTGTTATACTCTTTGTTGTTCTATTTGTGCTACTGGCTCTGTCCCAATACTGAGGGCAATTAAAATCAGAACCTTGTAATTCAATTCGTATTCTAATATGATTGGCGTATTCTAAATTATGTAGATCATTTTTTTCAAATGTGTTTGTTTGAATGTACTTATTACCAACTCCATATAGAATGCAATTCATGAGATTTGTTTTTCCTGAGTTGTTGTAACCAACAACCGCAATGGGCTTTTTGTAGTACTTGTTTGGAAATGTGAACTCTTGCTCTTCGCCAAATGAACGGTAGTTTCTAACCTTGATAGAGTTTATTCTTATTTCTGACATTTCGGTTTGTTTTTCGTTTTTTAAAATAGCTCTCAACGTTTTGGCGCTTGGCGCGGTGGCATATTTTGGAGTACTAAACTATCTGCCAGCAACTTAACTTGATGTGAAGTACTAGGCATTAAACTAGCTTTTTTACCAAACGCCTGTTAGCTGTTGGTGCTTCTGTTTGCCCGAAGATGTGTCGTTTCATGTTTCAGTTGTTTCATTGCCTTTGTGTAGTGAAGTAAACGGGTTGATAATTGGTATTTTTACCTTGTCGTCAATCAGTTTACTTAGTTTCGTGTCACTAGACTTGTCAATGAGTGAGTTGTCAATTAGCTTTATTAACGCCTGCTTGTCTGCCGCCTTTTTTAATTGCAATGAAATGAGCAAACAAAGTCGGTTGTAATTAATAATCTCATGAGTATGCTGTCTTGCAAATTCAAGTAAGTTGTTGTCTTTGTCCTCTGGTTTTGAACCATGAACCAACTTACTCCTCAAGTTGTAAGCTGTTTTTACTTTTTCCGAAACTTCAAGTGAATTGAAACCAAACAATGAAAGAAGTTTAGCAACTCTCAATCTTATTTTGAATGTAATCTCTGTGCTTCCGTCACTTAACAATGCTTCCAAGGATGTCACTGAAGAAAGTATTTTGTAGGCATTTACTTCTGTTTTGAGAAGAGAATCGTTGTAACGGTGAAATGCTAAATCGTAAGAACTACCACTCAAATAATTTTTGTGAGAAATCTCCTTTAGTGCTGTTTTTACATTTTTGATAAATGTCCGCAGTATTTCTTCCTCGTCTTTTTTCAAGTAGAGTTTGTAACTACTCGTTTCTCTGTGTTCAACTTTGCCTTGCCAAAATTTATCCTGCGGTTGGTCTTTGTCTTCAGAAATTGAATGCTCAAAAATTGAAACAGGATTTACCGATTGATAAACTACTGTCAAGTCAGTTGGTTTTAGAAGCCGAAATACATTTAGCCACCGTTCAATTTGCTGTGGAATTTTTTCGGGATAAAGTCCGTTATCACGTCTATCGCCTGTGACAATAGAGAATGAAAGTATTGCACCTGCAATTAATTCTCTTCCTGTCATTCTATCAAACTCACTTATGTGTGTAAGTTTTGGTCGCACGTCAGCAAGTTGTTCTTTTGTTGGTCGTCTTAGAAAAACTCCTTGCTCAATTTCAATTTCGTCAGATTCAATATAAGTGTTTCCAAGCCAAAGATCAACATTCCAAGTAACTGGTATATGACTTCGGTAAGATTCATACCCATCAATGAAAAGCTGAACATAAGAAGCTATATTGTCATGAGTGATTTGTCCGTTAGGAGATTCTTTTATAATTAGTTGAAGAAAAGAGAAGAGTCCTACTCTTTTTACTTTATGTTCTGATGCTTTAAACTCATCCATTACTTGTTGTGCTGCTTCTTCAAACTCAGGTAATGTCTGTAATTCATTGTCTATGAACTTTACGAAGTCCTCACTACTCCACTCGTACAGGTCAAAGTATTTGAGTTTGCTCCAGTCGTAATGATAGGTTGCCATTAAATAGTCAACTGATGCAACAGGGAGATATTGATATGGGATTGCTTGAAGTTTTCCTTCATCTCTTTGCTTGATCGTCTTGTCAATTGCAGCTTTGCTTAATGCAAGTAACGCTTTAAAAAGATTGTCATTATAAACTGGTGTTTGTCGTTGCATTATTTGTCAAAACTGTTTGTTCAATGTCCTAAAATTTCAAGTTTGCACAGCCGTCATAGCATGACCGCCAAAGGTAGGTGTAGCAGGTGATGATATTTTAGTGCCCAAATTGTGCTACTGTATACTTTTGATTTATGTTTTACTGTTCAATAACTTCCGTTTTCCACTTGCCATAAACCTAATTTGGCGGCACTGTTTTTTATAAATCAAGCTCGGGCATTTTTTGGATTATAAGAAACCCTCCAAAATCTATCTTATCCTGTCCAAATAGTTTGACCTTTTCATCTTTAAATATCAAGTTACTATTACCCCACCTGATCCGCCAATTGTAATGACAAGGTTGAATTATTGGCTTTCCAAGTTCTCTTGTTCCATCTTTAAAACTTAAATTCCATTTCCAAGTAGATTTTACTTTTTGAGTACAATAAGGTTCATCGTTCCAAAGTTCAATATATTCACCTGTTATTTTTTTTGTACTTCCAAATGTGGGACTAATATTTTGAAAAGTTCTTTATTATCACTATTCCAACTGTAATGATTTGGAAAATCGGTAAATCCTAAATGTCGCCAAATGGGTTCAGATGATGAAGGCGAACATTGCAATTTAATAACATAAAAATTTTTAGAGATCAGTCGCTGTGTTAATTTTGAAACTAATTGTTTACATAACCCTCTGTTTCTATGTGTTGGCTTTATTTCAGTAATTTCAATTGTCGCAGTAAATTCAACATAATTAGACCACGTTATAAATCCAACTGCTTGGTTGTCCTCCGAAATTATCGCCAATTTCTTCTCGTCGTATGAAGATTTGATAATATTCCAGTTGCAGTAAAACCCGTTTCCTGTTGAGTTTCTTTCATCTATTAACCATTTCTCAATTTCGTTCAGTTGGTCTAATTTAGGTTTAAACAAAATTTTAATTTTAGGCTTCTGTCTCATTCTTGTATGTCTGTATTTGTATGGTTATCATAACATTACCGCCAACGATTATACAAATGCAATATAATTGAATTTTATTTCGCCTATCCAACCTATTTGTCGTAAAAACGAATATTTGGCAAGAAGTAAGTGTTTTTTAACTAAAATCAATATACGTTATTTACCAAAGGTATATCTGTACAATAAAACCTTAATATAAAGCCTACTTTACTTGATTATTACCTACAATGTTCCAAAATCCAGTTATTGAGTATTTTAATATGTGATAACATTTCCATGTCTTCTTCGATGTAAGGTAGTTCCTCTGGGACATTATCAGAACCAGCAATCGTATCTTCAAGCCCGTATTGAATTTTAAATGTACATTTTTCAAAGATTTTCAAAAACATTAACTTTTCAGCTTTGGTGAGTTTCGCCATCTACTGGTGAATTAAGTTGCTACCAATTTGCGGAGCTCTACGTTATGGTCGCAGAGCTGATCCGTTTGAAATTGGTAGCAAGAATGAAGTAAAATCGTCTAAAGTAGATACTTGCTTGGTACTATTGCTACCGAAAATTCTTACTGTGTAGAATATTCGCATTGTAGATTACCGCATATTTTATGAACCAGTATACCATAAAGAATGGAGACCAGATATAAATAGTTAGTCCAATAAAGTGCCCTATCATTTTACTTTGATTTGGATAGTCGAAAAATGGTTCTATACTTTCGACTTCCACACCAGACACTTGTAAAAGCCAAATGAATGGCTCACAAACTATACCTACAATGCTTAAAAGCACCAACATAGGCAATGGGAAAAATGTAAAGGCAATAAGTAAAATACAACCATACAGAAAAATGAATGGAGATAATATTACCCTGAGCAACAACTTGCCTGTACTTTGGTACGATTGCTTATTTGTCATTCTATTTCGCTTGTGTTTTTTTCCTATCTGCTTTAATGTACTCTTTAAAGACCTTTTCAGCCGATTTTTCAATTTCAAGCAATATCTTACTCAGCGTTTCTGCATAAACATACTCAATTCTCCAAGTTTCTTCATGAATTGACCAAGAAACAGGTTTGTTATTTTCGTATATAAAACACTCGGCTTCTGGAATGAAAACTTCTGCAAGGAGTCCAAACTTTCTGAAATCTACGAGTGCGTCTAGTAGTTCATGTTTATCTTTATAGTCATTGAAATGCGCTGAATGATATATTGCTGGAAAACATTTCTCAAAATCAGAATCATCCATATCATCATGCAATAAATCCTTTAAATCACTATTTTCCAATGAGCCAGCAATCCAGTAAAGTTTATTGATTTTAGCTCCATAGGCTTGTTCAAATCTATCGAACGCTTCTTGATTATTTTTCATTTTGTTCTGCTTGAGTTTCTTTCTTGTTTACTTCAGTACATTCTGGAAATAGTATTTCTGTGAGTTCGTGATAAATTTCATTTACTCTCTTTTCCAGTTTTTCTTTCTCAAGACGGAGTCGCTTAATTTTTAACTCAGTTGGTTCTATCCATTCGTAGCTTCCCTCTGCAAAGCCTTTTGAATAATGCTCGGCTTCTTCTTTTTTTAGGAATTGTTGCCCACCAAGAAGTGTAAACACATCTTGTTTTTCGTCTGACCACTCGACATACGCCCAAAGGTATGTCTGTGAGTGCTGTCTAACTTTTCTGTGTATTGCCATTTTTATTATCAACCATTGGTTAGTCCTGTAGAGTGGCTGAGTTCTACAGGGTGTTTAGATTATAAATCGTCCTTAAAATTTTCTTCGATAAATGATTGTTGGAAAACATCCAAGTATATTTCATCCAATTCATCAAACTCTCCAAATTCGTGCTTATAGCCATACTTGTGGTTGTTGTACCAATTCTCAAAGGTCAGGGCTGTAAGTGACGGTTTCCATTTGGATATTTCACTACTGAGTCTAGCGTGCAAGTTTTCGAATATTGGTTCTCCAAGTGTGGAAAGTGCATTTGAGAGCGCCATCGCTTCATGGATTTGAAATTTCATTATACTGGCGCCATAGTCAGATTCTTTGTATTCATACTCAAAATGTGAATGGAAGAGAGAAGCAACAATCAGGCTTGGGTCAAGTATCCAGAATGATGTTGAATTCTGCTTTCTATAATAAGCCTCTGTCATTCTCTTTTCACGATGAGTATAAGCCCTGAGGGCATTATACTCATGAAAGTTTATCATTATGCCTACTCGTTTCATAGGTCAATGATTTCGCAAGTGTCATCCACATAGAATATCCAATCGTCACCAGCCTGATCAGTGTAGTACACTCTATTTCGTAGGTCGTTTGCTTCGCCCACATAAGTTCCACCTACTTGGATATCTGAATTGGTACTTCTTTTGCCTTCAATGGCAAGTACTCTAAATCTTACTGCGTCCATGATATTTTTGATTTGAATGTGATTGGTTTTTACTACTTCTTTGGTGTCACTTTATTTGCAACTATCAGGAACTTGTTGAATCCTTCAATTGCTGAATGAAGCTCTTTGATTGTATCTGACTGCTCTTTTTGACTTTGTTCGCTCTCCTTTTTGAGCTTCTGAAGCTCGGCTCTTAGCTTGTTGTTTTCGATTTCTTGCCTTTTGTAGGTTCGAATGATATGCTGAACTGCTTTATTTGCTGAGTGGTTAAACTTTTGGCTCATGACCTCATTGATGATTTCAACGATATCCTGATTTTCTCGACTGTTCATATCTCGAAGGTTAATGATTTTGAGTTCCATTTTGCTACCAATATTTGATTTATGAATTGCTGTTGAGTGATGTTAGAATACTTTTGCTACCAAAAAGGTATCTGCAGAGTGAAAAAATGATAGTTTTCCTGGTTTAAATTGGTAGCAACTAGCGGACGCTTTTTTTGAGATTATTATGATAGGAAGCACGATGTTTTGAGTTGCAAAAAAGGCTTCCTTTTCGTTTGTCTTTTAGGTTTTCACCACAGAAGTGACATTGTCCGATTGGTGTTAGCTCTAAGTCAAGTGAGATCGTTTCTTCGTCAATGTCCTCTTGTTCTTCCTCTGCCTGATATTTTACTACGCCTTTATCAATTAAGTGGGAAAAATCAACGCCTAAATCCAAACAAAGAAATTGTAGCCTTATAGAATATTTAGATTTCTCTGTATTGTTTATACATCCAAGGTACTTACCGTAAGTGTAGATAATATCCTCACGTAGTTTGATAACTTGGCTATTCGTCAATTGACTGAAATTATCCATTGTCCATCTTGAAGAGTTAAGGTTGCTGACTGAATGATTTTGTTCTTGCAGTCACTTTCTGAGTCCTTGAGAAAGCTTGAGTAATTTTGGGCACTCAGTCTGCTTGAAAAACTGATAATGTTACTTTGGTTTGAGAAATCGACATTAGCTTGTTGCTCCCAACGGTCTCTTAACCTGATAAAAGTGATTCCTTTAGCTTTTGTGATGATGATGTAGTTCATGTGTAGATTGGGGTACATTGGGTTTAATTGTTCCTACGATATCCATGATGTCCATTTGGATGTTACCTTGAAACTGTTGTCTGGAAAGACCTAAGAAATCCGAAAGTCTCTTGACAATTTGCGTAGTGACATTCCTTTGTCCCCTGAGCATTTTTCGGATATTCGAATTATCTGTATTCTCTCCGTATCCAAGCTCCTCTCTGATGATGCTGTAGAGCTTTCTTCGCTCAGAAAGAGGCATTTGTTTGTATTTTCGCTTAATCTGGAGTGGAATTGTTGTAGGATTTTCAAAAGCCTTCATGTGACCCGATATAAAGTGTTGTGACCCGTTTTTTAGAGTGGTGTTGAAAAGACTAATCTTTTTGTTTCGTTGTCAAATCGTGCAATTTCGCCCAAATCTTTACCCGTTTTAGGCTCTTTAGCGTAGATAATCGCAAGGTCAAAGCCACGAAACTTTTTTATCATATTCTCGGCACTTTCGATGCGCTTATTTAGGTACTTATTCTGATAAACTTGGATTGGTGTTCCTTTACTGGTGAGCGCAATGTTTGTCCCTGACGGCATTCTGTACTTGATATGCCATTCGGCAGTTCTGATTAATTCGTCCATTGTGATGATAAGTTTGTATTGGATATGAATGAGTAATATTTTTCTAGTGTTTCTGGGTTAGTTCTTTTTGATATTCTCTTAGCCCAGTAAAGAGATAACTCGCTAATCGAAAGGATTTTACCTTTTTGTCCACGTGGTATGATACCAAATGCTAATGAATTCTTCGCTTTTTCCAGTTCATCTTCAAATCTTACCTCAAGGAATTTTTTCTGCTCACGTTTGAGCCACACATGAGCAATTAAGAACCCACCTCTATCACGATACTTCTTCGAGAAGTAGTTAAGTGGCCAGTATGCCTCACGGTCGTACTTTTCGTTGTGTTTTTTCACCAAATCTACCTCGGCTATCTTGGTCATACAGAACGTTTTCCAATGTATGTAGCTCTCTGTTCCGTTAAAGTGCCCAAATACATCACTACCAATCAATCTCTTGATTTTCACCTCAGTTTCACCGTTAAACTTCTGCTTAGGATAGAGGTTCTTTTTGGCATAGTTCCAGAATTCGGTGATTAATTGTGCCTTTTCATGTGGCTGAATTGGCTTTTCTTGAACTGGTTTGGTGGTTCTGCTAGGCATTGGTGACTTATGACCTCCTAGGTGGCGATTGCGGAAGTATTCAGCTCTACAGCTTGTATAGTTGTCCACATCATCGGTGTCGGCGGCGCCACTGGTTTCATTTTCCTTGTCATTTGTGGAACTTTCAAGGTTATTTTTTTGGAAAGAAAGGTCAAAGGGCTCAATTTGCTTTTTTTCCATGTCAATTTCCCTGTGTCTTTCCCCGTAATTTTCTTGGGTAGATTCAACATCTACTGCTATATATGTATTGTTCAAATTTATCCTGTCTTTTAATATCGGAAAAGTTTGCCACGTCTGAGTAATTAGGATGTCCTTGGGTAGGGTACTCAAAGCCTTCAACTGAGGCTTCAAATTGACATCACCAAAGGCGATATAAAGGTTTGGAATGATTGTGTATCCCCCTGTCGAATTGTTGTCTACAATGTCAATAAAACGGGCATTTGACAGCCTAGCAAGGATATTGTAGATGTTTCTAGTCTCACATGAAATGAGTCTAGCCAGCTCTCTACGGGTAATATTAATGGATGGAACACTCGGACTATCAACCCATGTCGATGAATTGACCAGCTTGCGGAACATCGGCAAATACTTATAGAGAATCGCTTCCATAACCTTTTGGTGTGGAGTGCGAAGCTTCGCTGACAAACCTAGATATTGTAGGGCATTAAACTCCTCTGCAAGCGCATGGTATCGCTTGTAGACGTTTGAGCTTGTCTGCTCAAGCGTCTTAGGCATCCTTACGAAGTCTGTGTCAATCGCCGATTTAGGTGAAAATAGATTCATATTTTGTGAAATGGGCAAAGTATCGCCACAGGTTTGGTCGTCACACTACTTTCTGTAGCAGATACTTCAATTTGCTTTTGTTGCCAATGAGGGGTTCGAACCCTCCAGAACGTACCAAATGGACATTCTGACACCATGAAAGGGCATAACTTATTTAACTATACGTTTCGGTCTTTTCTCCTGAATGGTAGAATGACCACAAGCGCAATGACTATAATCAAAATAATTTTCATATTGAGGAAAGAAGCTACCACACAAGGTGTGGTAGTCTTTAAAATCTAAATCTACACCTATTGTCTTTAGAGAAAGAACCTCCCACATCATTCTGTGGGAGTCTAGCTAATCACTCAATTCATAAATCCAAACAAATGGATTTATGAAGCCTCTTTCTTATTTAAACCCGTCTCTTTTGTTTTTCTCGATAAAGTGCCTCACCGCAAAGAAAACGATAAATGATGGCACGAATACTTTCAAAAAAACTGCACTCCAATGCGATAAAATACTAATGATCATCCTCTAAATCGCCTCCTACGAAGTCTTTTAATTTGTCCTCCAAACTTGTTCCAGCAATACAGACGTAGGCAAAGTTGGCACAAAAAAAGGCAAAGCCCATAGCCATAGCGCTAACAAAGAAATCAACGAGGTTTTCAACTTCAACAGTACTCATGTTTGTAAAAGGATAAAAGTGAGAATGATAAAACTATTTTGACAATTGTTCCTTAAGCCACTCTACGGTACACAACACAAGCTCAATCATTCCGAAAAATAGTAACACTGGAACTAGAAGTAATGGTATCATACTGTACGATGTTAAGGTTTAGAAGCAAAGGCAGGACTCGAACCTGCGACCTTGAGGATATGAGCCTCACGAGCTACCTACTGCTCTACTTTGCGGTGTTAGTGGTTGGTAATATAATATTTATGCTACTTGTAAGGATTGAATCTCTTCGTTTGCCTTTTCCACTTCGTCAGGATGATACATATTAAGGTATTCCCAGATTGTCATTTTTTGCATCGGTGTGAATGTATCATACACACAATGATTACCCCAAGTTCTTTCTTTCATCCCTTCAAACCACTTATGTTGTAGGCAGTAACGTTTTAGCGCTGTTTTCGGAATATTCCCCTGGAAGAGACCGTAAACTTTCTTCCAATTTCTAAAGTCTAGAGTTGTCATAAACTTGTGATGGTTAGAATATTTACTTGTATAATGAAAAAAAATATACACTATTTGCACTCAAAATGTACAATTTTCGTTTACTTAGTGTTACAATTTCAATTCAAAGTAAAGTTATTAATTTAACATTGTCAAGTAATTAATTTACAAATTTTCATAAATTTTATGTCAAAAGTACCTATAGGCTTAATAATCAAGGATTTAATAGCCAAGAAAAATTTATCAGTAGCCAGTGTTGCTACAGCTTTAGGTATGTCTCGTCAAGCTGTTTATCAAAGTTTTAATAGAAAACATATGGATGAACACGAACTTGCGAGATGGGCTGAGGCGTTGAAGGTTGACAACATTGAGATTATAGGAATGATGGAGGTAGAAGCATTTACTGAAAAAAGCACTAACAACGATAAATATTTGCAAGAGTATTTAGAGAAATTAGAAGTAATGTTTAATCAGGAAATCTCTAAGAAGAATGAGCAGATAAATGAACTATTGAAAACCAATCAACAACTAGCTCAGACGAACAATGCTCTTGTCATGGCTCAGCTGGGTCGAACAAATTTTAACTTGGGAATAGTCGATACCATCAGTTCTGAAAATGAGGAAAATCTAGGCAAAATAATTTTGTTTACGCCCTTATTTGAAGCGTTAGTAGTAACAGCTTAAGAACTGCGGCTATTCTCCATAGCACTTTACGAAAGTACTAATTGGTTAATTATTAGATATATAAGTGTAGTTCTGTGTATTCCCGTACGGACTACCAAGCCTCTCCATTTTGAGAGGCTTTTTTGTTTTTAAGCCATTTGCTATTCTCCAATTCACACTTCCATTCTCCAAATCTCTATTTCATCGCTTTAATTAATCGTTCGGTACGTTTGTCGGCACGGGCATTTTGTAGTGAAATCACTGCCCAGATAGCAGCAGGAATCCAGCCAATGAGCGTTACTTGTAAAATTAAACAAATAATAGCCGTTAATATTTTTCCTCTAAATAGGAAAGATAAAAATGGGAAGAAAATCGCTAACAGAGTCATCATAATAGGTCGTTTTTGTGAAAAATATATCTATAATTATGAAACGAAATAGAACGATTCTCAAGCAATAACCAAGATTTTTGTGATATAAGAACTTTTATTGATATAAACACCGAGCTTAGTGTGGTGAGTTGAGAAAATCTATAACACTATCTTTGTGACGAATTTATTTAATCAAAAAAGACTGAATTCATAGTCACCATAACCTAAGAGTATGGCTATATCAACTAATATCTGTCAATTTAGTAATAGTATTTCCTTTAAACTCAAATACGGATTTTCCTGATAATTGTAGTACTTGTCCTTTTTGTAATCCATCAGGAAAATCCATACCAAGGGTTGCTACATATTGTATATCAACCTCTGTAGTATGCTCGAAGTGGGTAATAGTACTAATGGTTTGTGTTCTTTCCGAGAAATAGGCTTTTGCTGTTTCAGCTTGTTGTCTAAATTCGCTCAAGCCATTTAGCATTAGATTTGTTTCACCGTTTTGGATGTTTTCAAATACAATATTGATATCAAAATCTTTCACCATTTGGTCTATATCAAATTGATTATAGCCATCGATATAGTTTTGTATAATTGCTTCTCGATTTGTCATGACGGATGGTGTTGGTTATTTATCGGTTATAAAAAATAGTATCAAATCTTTGCTTGAAACAGTGTTTAACGTGAGTTTGAAACTAATATTTGATAAAGTTTATTTTGTGTCTCCCTCAATTTCCTTCAATATCCTTTGTGTATGTTCAATAATAACTCCATACTGATTTCTTAACTCAGATAGACTTCTTGAGGCATAGAAACTATATTTTTGAAGATAGGGGATTTTTAAAATTGCTGGGTTTATAAAAGAATGAGAAACTTTATGGTCAATATCATTTTCTGATAAGTCTACATTGGGTTGGCTGAGCGACCATTCGTCTAGGTTTTGCGTTTGTAGCTCAAATATTCTAATTCCAGACGTGTCAGCCAAGTGAAGCGTTCCTCATATAAATCGGTAATGTCGTTTAACAAAGCTTTGTTTTTGAGAAGACGAAAATATCCAGCACTTTTGGCAGCTTCATAGTTACCATTGTTGGGGCTAATTAGGGTTGTTGTATAAAAAAGAGTAGCATTTGATTTCAGAAATGATGATATACTATCTTGGGTGATTTCGGGACGAAGGGGAAGTGTTCTGATAAAGGTCGCGCACTGAAGTTGACGGCTAATAGAAGTAGAGTCTTCCTTCATTTCCAGCAAATCATGTGTCAAATCTCTTGAAATACTTTTCTGGAAATTTTGTGCAATCTCCTCATTTTTATTATCCTCACTCCAATTATTTACCCACAAACTTATGGTGATTGAAACAATGATGATAATGGCTTCAGTAAGGAAATAGGCTCCCTTTTCGACAAGGGAAATTTGTATTTTTTTAGAAGAGAGGTAATTTGTTTGATGAGTTTCATAGCGTTCAAGAGATGAAATGGTGTAGGCAAGATACGATTTTTTCATAAAACTATGATGATTCAAAGATTAAGGAGGCGCGATAATTTGCGCCTCCCAGCAGGTTAGGCGATTTTACTGTTTTTGATATACTCTTACATAGTCTACTTCAAAGCGATTGGGGAAAGTGGTATTGCTTGGGTCGCCACCATTTTGTCCTCCAATGGCCAAATCAAATAGCATGTAGTGTGGTTGTTTGAAGGGATTAAACCCACTTCCATCTTTATTTTCGAGTTGGGAGAGGGGCGTGCTTATCATCAATTGGTCATCGACGTATAAGGCTATATGTTCCTCGTCCCAATCCATGCGCCAAGTATGAAACTGACTTGCCCATGTGCTATCTACGCTTTTGGTTTTGCTATGCCATTCGGTTTTGTTGCTGGTGCCCAAACAGGCGATATTAGCCAGTATTTTGCCTCGGTAAAATTCCATAATATCGATTTCGCCGTTAGCCGGCCATGGCTTTTGAACACCCAAAGTCCACCATGCTGGCCACAAGCCCGAACGAATGTCAACTTTAGCACGTATTTCAAATCGTCCATATTGCCATTGTTGTTTTCCTTGGGTGATTAAGCACGAGGAAGTGTACTCGATATTGGGACGATTTTCTCGCCAAGATTTACTGCCAGCTTTGTAATTGGGGTTGGGAAGATTCACCTTTTTTGCCTCAATGATTAATAAACCATTTTCACAATGAGCATTATCGGGTTGATACCATTGTAGTTCTTCGTTGCGTACAAAGCCTTTTTCGTAGTTCCAATTGTTGGGATTGGGAGCACCATCCTGATTAAATTCATCTGCCCATACTAAATGATAAGTATCTTTGGGTTTTTCTTGAGCCATTCCTGTACAACTAGACAGTACTAAAGTGGCAAAAATGAGGTTTTTGATTTTCATAGAGGGTTTTCTCTAAGGCTTATTTCCAAGCCAAATATCTTTTCATTCCTTCCAAATAATAATAATCCGCATAAGTAAGCGGTACATCGATTTCGGTATTTTGCGGAATATGTCCTACACAATGTTCGATGATAAAGCCACCATTTTTGCCTTGTGCTGCATGGTAAGGCGCTTTTGAAAGATTGACCAAAATCGTTTCTGCTTCCTTGAAATAGGCTTTATTGAGCTTTGGCGTACTGTATTTTGCTAATTCCAGAAGTGCGGAGGCAGTCACTGAAGCCGCCGATGCGTCTCTTAAAGCGTTGGGAATATTGGGTGCATTGTAGTCCCAGTAAGGAATCTTATCCGCAGGCATATTGGGATTGCTCATGATAAATTTAGCAATGTTTTGCGCCTGTTTTAAGTAAATAGGATTTTTGGTTTCACGAAACATTACCGTATATCCATAAAGTCCCCATGCTTGTCCACGTGCCCATGCCGATTCGTCAGCGAAACCTTGTGCGGTTCTTTTTTGCTGAACCGCACCTGTTGTTGCATTATAGTTGATTACGTGATAAGAACTGTAGTCTGGGCGAAAGTGGTTTTTCATGGTTGTATTGGCATGAGTTACCGCAATCTTGTAATAGCTAGAATCGCCAGTGACTTTCGTAGCCCAGAAAAGCAACTCCAAATTCATCATGTTGTCGATAATCACCAAGTATTCGTTTTTGTTGCTATCCCAAGACTTGATACAGCCTACTTTTGGGTCAAAACGAGAAGCCAACGATTTAGCACTTTGAATCAAAATATCTTTGTATTCAGGTTTTGGGTCAATGTCTTTGGCATTACCAAAGCTACAAAACATCATAAATCCCAAGTCGTGTGTAGAGGTATTGAATTTTTCTTTTTCTAATACCTTCAAAATACGATTTGCCTCGGTCAATGTTCTTTCGTCCTTGGTTTGTTCGTAAATGTACAACAAAGAGCCAGGGTAAAAACCACTGCACCACCAACCTGAGCCACTCCATTCATATTTATTTGATTTGGGGAAATACGTTTTCGGGAATTTATCAGCAGGAAGATTTTGGGCTAAAACTTTATATTGTTCGGCTGCCTCAGAGAATGCTTGTTTAAAGAGCTTTTTGTTTTGAGCAGATTGCGCAAATGATTGAGTGGTTAAAAGGGTTAGGGTATAAATTAAAATCAGACGTAAGTTTTTCATAAATAATGTAATGAATAAAGTGAGTAAAAAAGTTTTTTAACTGTCGTAAAACTACTTCGAATCTCTGGCACAGGAAGGGCGTATTTTAAGAAAAATAAGGGGTTAAAATATTCAAAAAACAAAAGAGCCGTCAATTGAAAAATCAGTTCACGACTCTTTTGATAGGTGCAGTCCCAATCAGTCAATTATTTGAGTGTTGAGTGTCGAGTTTAGAGTGCTGAGTTTTGAAAAAGAACTCCGCACTCATCACTCCAAACTCATCACTCAAACTTCTCTTACCATCCCGGATTTTGGAGCATAGCTGGTGCTTTGCGTACTTCCGAGTCAGGAATAGGTAAAAGGTACATTTCTGGACGGAAGTTGTGTCTTCTTATCGACTCCGTTACTTGATATGTGTAAGTGTTGTTAGCGTTTTTGGTAATTCTCATACGTTTGTTGTAGCCGTTTGATACATCCATGGCAATTTTCCAACGACGAATATCATTCCAGCGGTGGTCTTCAAAAGCCAATTCGACACGGCGCTCGTTGCGGATGATTTCACGCATTTGTTCTTTGGTCATATTAGCTTTTAAACCATACAATTTTTCATCTCCAGCTGTTATACCAGCACGGTCACGAAGCGCAATAAGCGGGGCATAAGCCAAATCTGTTTTGCCTGTCTCGTTGATTGCTTCAGCATAATTGAGCAATACTTCGGCATAGCGCATGAGCGACCAACCACGGTTAGTTGTAAAACTACTGTTTGCTGAAATATTGGCATCACACATTTTTCGGCTGTAGTATCCTGTTGTTTGTCCTGCCTGCGTAAAACCATCCGAAGGGGCATTTTCGTAGGTCAAAACTTGTCTTTGAGCATTAGCACTTGCCAAATAGTACATCGACTCGTTGTACACAATCGAATATTCAAAACGAGGGTCACGGTTTTTATATGGATTGTTTGGATCATAACCCGATGTTGCATCCGAAATCGCCTTTCCGTTTTTCATAGGGAAAGCATCCACCAAGTTTTGCGTAGGCATGGCATTATATGCCCCTCCGCGGGTTGGCATATTATAAAAACCTTCCATGTCACGGTTGGCAGAACGGTTTTGGAAAATAATAAACTCAGGGTTAACACGATTCAAAAACACTTGATAAAAACCATAACCAGGCGCTGTGGTATTGTCTTTGTACAAAGAATATTCGCCCGAATTCATCACCGCCAGAGCGGCATCAGCGGCTTTTTGCCAATGTGCTACATCATACGTAGGATTGCTGACGATTTTGGCAAGATCTGCATTTTGGGTTTCAGCACCACCATTAAACAATGGACTAGCTGCGTATAGCAATATGCGTGACTTAAGTGCTAAACATGCTCCACGAGTAGCTTTACCATAGTTTTGTTCTGAATAATCGGCACTTTTGGGTAAAACCGTAGCTGCTTCGTCTAATTCTTTTACTAAATAATTGACACAATCAGCGTACGAATTACGTGGTAAATTGATAAAGTCGGTAATGTCATATACTTTGTCACCTACCAATGGCACACCTCCAAAGCTAATCAATAGCCAATGATAGTACCAAGCACGCAAAAAACGAGCTTCTGCGACCATTTGCGCTTTCATGGGTGCTGAAAGTGGAGCATTAGGAAGTTTCTCCAACAATAAATTGACCCTACGGATATTGTTATAGGGTGTTGACCAAAACTCAAAAAATGGGAAGTTGGTCGGGCTCACCGTTCCACTGTAAAGTATTACGGCTTTTTGTCCTGTGCCCGAATAACGATATTCTGCGTCGTCGGTGGCTTCTTCGGTATTGCCATGAGAATCCCAACGACCTTTGGTATAACTAAAACCAATGTCGCTATAGATACGATACAAAAATCCTATTGTACGTGTGCTATCAGAAAAAACCGTTTCTTCGGTCAATGCTGTAGTTTTGGGGTCAAGGAAGTCATCCGACGAAAAGCAGGAGGTAAGTCCTATGACACATGCGAGTAATAATATTTTTTCATAAACTAAAATCAATAAGTTGAATACCTTAGAAAGTAGCACTAATACCAAAGTTGATTAACCGTTGTGGAGGATAACTCACACGGTCGGTACCCGATGAAATTTCTGGGTCAAGTTGATACAGTTTGTCAAGGCTTGTGAAGGTCAGTAAGTTAGAGCCGTTTACATAAATTCTTGCTTGCTGAATACCCAATCCTCTGGTCAAACTACTTGGTAAGTCGAAGTTGATTTGTGCATTTCTCAAACGTAAATAATCCCCTGGAATCAGCCAGAATGTTGATGGATATGCTGTTGGGTCACTAATACCGCCTAGCAAGGTCAAACGAGGATATTTGGCATTGTCGCCTAACTCTGGTGTCCATGCGTATTTGTGTACTTCGGTAAGGTTTGAAGAAAATGCACGGATAGATTCTGCCGTACCTCTTACACTAAAGTTACGTGCTCCTTGGAAGTTGGCACTGATGCTGATTGCCTTGTAGCGGATACCCAAATTGATACCATAAACCGTATTTGGGGTGTTTGGATTTCCAGTTACCGACATATCAAAGCCATCTATTTTGCCATCGCCATTCAAATCAGCGTATTTCAAATCACCCGGTTGTACGGGTACGGCTGTTTTGGGGCTGTTGGCGATATCATCGGCATTTTTGTAGTATCCAATAAAGGTATATGCTCTCATTTGTCCGATGCTATTTCCTGTGAATCTTTGATAAGGGTATAAAGGACTAGGTTCATCTTGGAAGACAATTTTGTTTTTGGCTACAGAATAATTTCCCTTAATGTAGTACGAAAACCCGCTTTTTGTAGGACTTTGATAACCCAACTCGATTTCATAGCCTCGGTTGTTTACTTTTCCCATGTTTACAGGTGGAAGACCTTGCCCAAAAATGGCTGATACTGTACCACGAGTGGTCAAAATATCATATCGATTATTATCAAAATAGTTGAAACTACCTGTTACATTGCTATTGAACAAGCCAAACTCGATGGCTAAATCTAGTTTTTTCTCTTTCTCCCATGTAACCTCGTTGTTGGCAAGCGTACCTTCGACTACGCCTGTATATAAGTTGCTTGAATACCCAAAGTTAGGTGCAACTACCCCGTTACCATTTGAGTAATTTTGTTGATAGTAATAAGAGAAGCTGTTGCCTAAAGCGTCGTTACCTACAATACCATACGAACCTCTGATTTTCAACAAATCCATGAATTTTGGAAATGAATTTTTATAAAATGGTTCTTCCGAAATATTCCAACCTGCCGAAACTGCTGGTAAAAGCCCAAATCTTTTGTCTCTCACAAAACGGTCAGAGCCATTGTAAGCTACGTTGAATTGTACCAAATAACGATTTTTATAATCATATCCCACACGACCAGAATACCCTTGGAAGTTGTTAGGAATAAAATTATATACAGCATTGCTATTGGACGCTTCTGTTGAGTTACGGTTAAAAAGTCCTAAAGCATACACGTGGTGTTTTGAATCAAAAGTACGGTCGTAGTTGACCATTAATTGCATATTCAAAACCCTTGAAGTACTTCTGGCATCATATCCTAGAAAGAAACGACGCACACGATACACATTCGGGTCACGAGCTTCGTAGGTATCTGTGGCTGAATTATATATAAATGATGGAAACTGGTCGCGGGTCATGCTACGTCCGTAGCCATAGTTGCTGGTAAACGAGATACGACCTTGGACAAACAAGCCTTTGGTAAGAAAATCTAATTTTTGCTTCGCCGAGCCAATGAAGTTGATATTACTTTCGTTGGTTTGGTTGTAGCCATAATACTTCAAACGTCCCACCACATTATTCACATTATAGCTTGGGTTTTCGTTTCTAATCCAAGTACTGTAGCCCAATGAACCGTCTGGATTATACACAGGATAGGCAAATGGCGCTAAAGTCAAGAAACTACTATAGTCATAAAATAAGTCGTTATAACCAAATGGACTACCTACTTGTGGGGTATTTACTTGTCCAAAATTGCCATACAAATCCAATCTCAAATCAAGTGATTTGGTAACCGACATATCCAAATTTGAACGATAGTTGTAACGTTGGTGAAAATAATTACTATTTACCCCTTGGTCTTGACCAAAATCTTTGAGCATCCCATCTTGATACAAATAACCTACCGAAACAAAGTATTTTACCTTTTGGGTACCGCCCGACAAGTCTAGGTTTCCACGATATTGCTTGGCAAATTGTTTGAACAAAACATCTTTCCAGTTGACATTTGGGTGACCATAAGGGTCTTTGCCATTTTTGAATAATTCCAAATCTTGGTCACTCCAACGTGGTTTAAACGATGGACTTGGGTTTACGCTATTGTCGTTAATTTGAGCTTGGTTGTACATTTTCGCACTTTCATAAGCATCCAAATAGTTTGGAATGATGGTAGGCTGAGAAAGTGCCATTTCAGCACGCATTGAGATTTGCGGAGGACCTTCTTTACCTCTTCTTGTCGAAACTACAATTACGCCATTAGCACCACGAACGCCATAGATTGCCGTTGTTGATGCATCTTTCAAGATAGAGAGATTCTCGATTTCGTTAGGGTCAATACGAGCAAATTGGTCATACGAATACTCAACATCATCTACAATAATCAAGGGGCGGTTGTTGCCATTATAAGAACTTACCCCACGAATGTAAAAACTTGCGCCATCGGCACCGGGACGACCAGAAGGTTGTTGCGAGAAAAACCCCGGAAGTTTACCAGCCAAAGCATTTTGCAAACTTGCAGAAGGGTTTTCACGAATTTCACGACCAGACACTGAACTTACAGAGCCTGTCAAGGTGATTTTTTCTGCTGACCGTAACCAATTACCACAACTTCATCGAGCGATTTGTCTTCGTCTTCAAGCGTGACATTGACAGTTGAGCGACCAGCTACACTAACCTCTTGTTGTTTAAAGCCAAGCGAACGAAATACGAGTGTATTGCTTTGCCCTTTTAAAGTAATTTTAAAAAAACCTTTTGCGTCAGTAAGGGTACCGTTGGTACTTCGCCCTTTTTCGAAGACTGCCACGCCTGGCAGTGCTTCTTTGCCTCCTGTTACTACTCCCGACACCACCTGACCTTGTGCAAGGGCATTTTGTGCCATGAGCGTAACAATAGAAATCCATATATAAAGTATTTTTTTCATAAAAACATGAGGGTTTTCAGATGGAATTGAAGCCATGAATTTGTTGTTCAAAACAATGAAGTAATCGTGCAAAATGAGATTTAATTATTAAGCTTTCGGCTTTCAGCTATGGGCATTCGGCTTGAAGCACTATAAGGTCCAGTGGATTTTGAGTGTAAAAGATTGATTAGAAAAAATACATTCATAATTCACAACTCATCATTCCGCATTCTTACTTACCAGCCTTCGTTTTGAATAAGCTTATTGTTTTTTAGCGTTTCGTCATACGGTAAAGGCATACTGTATAGTTTGTTAGAAAACTTCATCGTTGATACCACAAATGGCGTAAAAGTCAATGTTGCATTGGTGTTTTTCACGATTTTCATTCCTTTTAGCGAACCACTTGTCGCAGTTTCTGCTATTTTCCAGCGACGAATATCCCAAAAACGATGTTCTTCAAAGGCTAACTCAATACGTCTTTCATTTTGGATGAGCGCACGCATTTCGGTTTGTGATATACCCGCTTTGATGCCGTAGCGATTGTCGGTGCCTGCTCGAATCCCTGCTCTTTTACGAATATCAATGATTCTGGTAACGGCTTCCGTTGTTCTACCTAACTCATTCAGTGCTTCGGCTGCGTTTAAGAGTATTTCCGAGTATCTGAATAGTGGGAAGTTATGGCTCTGATTGGTATAAGTGGTATTATTCGAAAAGTCTGCCATAAACTTACGTAGGTAATACCCTGTGCGAGTTTGAACGGCAATACCTCCTGGTTTGTCCAATCCTCCTTCAAAAGTTTCCACTGCTCTACGCAACCAAGTTTGACCATTGAAAAATACCGTCAAAGCCAAGCGAGGGTCACGGTTGGCATAAGGGTTTTGTGGGTCGTAACCTGATTGAGCATTGGTAATATCTAGCCCAGTAATCGTAGGAAAAGCATCAACTAAATTTTGTGAAGGACTCGTCAAGCCCAGACTTGCAGCGGGCGAACCGAAGCCGACTGGGGCATTGTAGTTTTCAATAAGAAAGTTATTCCCTGACTGTTTGGCAAGAATGATTTCGGTATTCTTTTTTGTCGTAAAAACACCTGAGAAAGAAGTCTGCAAAGCATAATAGTTGAGTCCAATCAATTCGTTGGCAGCATCTAAGGCTTTTTGCCAACGGTTAGCGTCATACGTTGGATAGCCCATTAAGGCCTTCAAGTTGGCATTGGTGCTGATGCCTCCACCATTAAATAGCGGACTAGCAGCATACAACAAAGCACGACCTTTGAGTGCAATCGCAGCTCCTCTCGGAATTCTTCCCCAGTTGCTATCCGAAACAGGTTCAGGAGTAAGTGTTCCTTTTACGGCATCACATTCTGAAACGATGTAGTCGATACATTCTTCGTAGGTATTACGAGGAATCGACAAATCATCTTGGATGGTAAATACTCGGTCACCAATTAATGGCACACCACCATAACGTTTTACCAATTCAAAATACAATAACGCACGAATATAACGCGCTTCGGCTTTCCAGATGGCAATACTGTTGGTGGCTGCTGGCACTTTGTCGATATTACTCAAAAAGATATTGACACGACGAATACCCGCATACGAAGTGCCCCAATAAGGGTCGGGGTTGTTAACCGTACTGATTAATCCATTGGTATAATATTCTGCTTGACGATTGGTTCTGGACGGAACGGCATCGTCTGTACCTGTTTCCAAAAAGTCACCTCCCAGTCCATTGATTCTATTAAAACCATCGGGGATATAACTGTAAATGTTGTTGAGGAAAAAGACGGCTACGGTAGCATTTTTATCTTTGTCGTCCCAAACCAAAGTGTCAAGAATCCAATCACGAGGCTCAGTTTCTACCCTTTCGCAAGCCGCAAAAGTTAGTGCTGTAGCCAAAATAAAGGATGATATATATTTTTTAGAAATCATTTTTTCTGAAAATTTTAAGCTTGATGAAAGCCATTTTACAATTTGAGATTTACACCAAAATTGAATACTCGCTGAATAGGATAGTTGCTCGAAAAGCCCTCTGGGTCGAGGTATTTGTCGGCATTAAATGTCACAAGGTTGGTAGCGTTGGCAAAAACACGAATTCCTTGCACTTTGATGTTTTTACAAAGCTTACTAGGAAGGGTATATCCCAATTCGATATTTTTCAAGCGAACATAATCTCCTGAGCGTGCCCAAAAAGTAGAAACTAATTGGTTATTAGTGTTTGTACCAAGCCACAGACGAGGGTACGAAGCGTTTGGATTTGTAGGAGTCCAACGGTCGAGGTGTTGCTCGAATGCTTGTCCAAAACCTCCATTCTGGAAAGCCAACATCGAATTGGCATTGGCCACAATTACTCGGTTAGCCACGCCCTGCACCAACACAGAGAAGTCGAATCCTTTTCGCGAATATCCTAACGTTGACCCGAAGGTAATGTATGGGCTCTGTGGTCCGATTGGCGCCACATCAAGCTGATTGATTACACCATCATTGTTCAAGTCTTTATATTTGAGGTCGCCTAACTGTGGTTGATACCCAACAGTCGTAGCACGCGATTGTAGTTCGGCAGTGGTTTGATAAAAACCCTCAGAAATATATCCAAAAAGCTGTCCAACTCTTTGTCCAGTTCGATATAACCATGAATAGGGTTGTGTCACTTCGTCGATATAAATTACTTTGGAATTTTGGAAGCCAGCATTTGCTGTGGCATAAAAATCGCCTATCGAGGTACTTTTTTGCCAATTCAACTGTAAGTCAATTCCTGTGTATTGATTTTTACCAATATTTTCATTTGGATAAATATTTCCTAATATGCTAGTATTGCGACCACGTTGAATCAACAAATCATAATATTGCATATTGTAATATTCGACGGTAAAGCCTAAAGAATTATCAAATAAAGCTCCTGTAAGCCCAATATTGAGTTTGTTAGATTTTTCGAAGGTAATATTAGGATTCGCCAGTGGCTCTTCTGTGACACCTGTATTACCCCCTGCACCTGTACCGAAAACGGCGCCAGTATTATCAAAATAACGTTGGATATAGCTAAAATAACCGGGGTTATCATTACCATTTTTACCATAACTAGCATATAATTTCAAATAAGAAATCCATGCTTGAGATTGTAGGAAATCTTCCTTCGAAATATTCCAAGCCAAACCTACTGCTGGGAAAAAGCCATATTTGGTTGTGCCTCCTGTTGGGTATCTGTTTGAGCCATTCAAGCCAAAAGCAAGGTCAAGGATATATTTTTGCTTGTAATTATAGCCCATGCGTCCTGCTAAGCCTGTAATAGTATAGGGCAAATCAGAGCCTGAAACGGAGTTTTGACGATTAGCCAATAATACAGCATTTACGCCATGATTCCCTCTAGTTTTGTCATAACCCAAAGACAATTCCAAATAGTCAGAACGTCCTTGATAATCCATGTAGTTATAGTTACTTTGGTCGCCGTTTACGCCAAATTGCTGGTAAGTTTCTTGTCCAGTAGCAGATACATTTCTTTGGAAAACAGCAAAAGTTTTATTACGTACTACGTTTTCTGAAAGTGTAGCATAATAAGAGCCCACGGCTTTAATCCACATACCAGAAGCGATTTCGTCGAGCGTTCTTTTCAGGTAAAAGTCAGCCAACATATCTCTTTTGAAGTTTTGTTGGTATCCAGACCCAATAGTCTGTGCTAAGATATTGTTTTGAAACTGCTGATTACCACCATACGAACCATTAGGATTGTACACAGGATAGGCATTGTTAGGCGTGTTGAGAATACTATTCAAAATATTACTTGTTCCAGCACCTGCATCATTACCATTCAGAATACGCCCCAAGAGATAAATACCGCCCGAAAGCTTGGAATTTAGCTGTAAATCAACATTCGAACGTATGGTATATGATTTAAAGTTATTATTGGTATTGTAAGGGGTAGTGGTATTTTTTTTCAAAAGCCCCGTTTGGTTGATATGGTCAAACGAAATAAAGTATTTCGAAAAATTATTTCCTCCTGTAGCACTAAAAGTATAGCGATCCATACGTGAAGATGGCTCTAGCGTAGCATCACGCCAGTTGACATTCGGATAGTTGTAAGGGTCTGAGTTGGTCGCATAAGCCTGTAAAGCTGCATCAGAATAAACAGGAGTCAGTCCGTCGTTTACACGTGCTTCGTTATAGAGCTTGGCATAATTATAGGCGTCCAATCCCTTCGGGAACTTCAAGGGTTGTTGAATCGCTGTTTGCGCGGTAAATGACATTTTAGCATTTGAAGCCGAGCCTTTACGAGTATTGATTACCAAGGCACCACCATTGCTGCGCACGCCAAGCATGGCATTGGATAAAGCATCCTTGTGTACCGTGATTGATTCGATTTCTTCCAAATCAAAAATGGTAAGCTGTCTCGGAATACCATCGATGATAACCAAAGGCCCCTGCCCACGAAGTCCGAATGAAATACCATCGCTTCCTGGCTGTCCCGAAAACTGGAATGTACTCGTACCTGCAAGTCTACCCACTAAGGTATTGAGTATCGACGTAGCAGGCATTTTTTGAATATCTTTGTTGTAAATTGCTTGCGACGAACCAGCGGTAATTTCTGATTGTAAAGACTGATTGAAAAGTCCTCGAATAGGTTTGATGCGAGCAACAGCAGGGTTTTGACTACTCAAAACAACTCTCTCAGAAATGTCTTTTATCGAAATTTCTTTTAGAAAAGTCCCCACACAGTAAATCCCAATTTTGTCACCAATTTGCGCATCAATAGTGGCAATACCATTACTTGATGTAGTCGCAAACATTCCTGTTCTACTGTTTTTAAGATTCACATTTTCCAACACTTCGTCATTGTCATCTGTTACCAAAATAGTACGTAAAGTAGCATTGGAAGTTTGTGTGTTTTCGGTAGTGTTTTGTGCTTGAGTGGTATGGCTTAGAGGATAACCACTCAAGAGCACCATCAACCAAAATGAGGAGGGGGGAAACCTGAGGAATTGAGGTTTTCGTAAAAGTTTGATCATAATTATAGGGTTTGATAAAACGGAAAAAGGTTTGGAATGAAATAGGTTGGTTAAACAGAAAAGGGTTTTTGTGTTTTTACAATAATATATTTGAATAATGCAAAAATGGCGATAAAAAATGGTCTGATGTAGGGTGAAATTCGTTTAAAAACAGGGTCAGTTTGAGCCTTTGAGTTTATCGGGGCCCGTTTTTGATTATTTTGTATTAGATTTTTTTTAAGGAGTAATATCCTTGCTCAATTTGCTTATACCTAAGTGATAGTTTTGCCATCGTTGGAGTTATCTCCAACGAATCATGCGTAAGCAACTAGCCAAGTTATGGGAAGGGATATTGCTAGTGTGTTGCTGACGCGAGTTTGTTGGAGAAAACTCCAACAATGCCTTTGTCCACATTTAAGACTTTAATGATTGCTTTAAACCATGAAGAAAATTATACGATTACTAATTACACTACTATTGTTTTGTGAAGTATTCCCAAGCAAGTCGCAGGAGAGTATCCATAAATATCGCTTCGAACATATTACTGTTAACGATGGGCTACCACATAGCGATGCTAACTGTATTGTGTCAGATAGTACGGGGTATATATGGGTGGGTACCAACAATGGAGTATCAAAATATGACGGCTATTCGCTCAAAAACTATGACCTGCCAGTCAATCCACACAACGGTTTGCCCAGCAATAGAGTAGTGGCTATGCACCTTGATTCCCACAAGCGATTATGGGTGGCATCAGGAAGTGCAGGATTAAGTTTTTGGGATAAGCATCACGATAAATTTATCAATGTTGCCGAACGAGAAGGCAACGGGGTAGACCAGAATGCACTTGAAAAACTTCGGGTTAGTAATGTTCTATCCATTTCCAGCGACTCTTTTGGAAGGGTTTGGGTGGGCACTCGTACCATGGGCTTGTTCATGTTGGAATTTAAAAATGAATTATTGGTTTCTATCCGTCAAATAGTAATACATGGTACCACACAGTATGGGGTATCCTCGATGGCACGTGAGCGTGATGGGTCTATTTGGATTGGTACAATTAGTCATGGGCTGTGGCATTTAGCTCCCCAACAGTCTATGCCAACTCCGACACTTTTTACGAATCATAAAATTTCTGCTTTGTGGGTCGATAACCACGATAATCTGTGGATAGGAACACAGTTTGAATTATTTTTGCGAATAAACAAGAAAAAAGAAACCGTGTTTATCATACAACATTAATACAGCAGTTTTCGGAAATAGGCAGTGTCTTTGTGGATTCTTTCCAGCATCTATGGGTAGGAACAAATCATGGTTTATACTATTGGGCAGGGATTCCAACAAGTACAGAGCCTGCTCTATTGACTGTTTGGAGAAATAGCATGCAAAGTTTTTTCCCAACAGATGGAGACTCGTACAGCATTAATTCAGGGAGAGTACATCAGATTTTAGAAGATAAATACCATAATCTTTGGCTAGCAGCATCTTCGGGAGGGCTCAACAAAGTAGATCTTAAAAGAAAACCCTTTTTTGTGATTCAACGCCAATTTGGCACAGCCTCTTCTTTGCCTAGTAACTACATTAATGCCGTACTGACCGATCAAGATCAAGAGCATCTTTGGATAGGTACAAGAAATGGATTTTCTAAATATCATCTTCAAAATCATACCTTTCAAAATTTTGTTCATACCCCTATCAATGGCGATGGTTCAGGAGTGGATGTTTCTGCTTTTTATCAACAAAAAGATGGTACGCTTTGGGTAGGAACTCGTTATCGTGGGCTAATAATTTTTAATGGAAACAATCGAAAAGTACTTACGGATGTGAATGCCAACCTTTCTTTTTACGGAACTAGCGTAGAAAGAATTTTAGAAGATCGGTTTGGTACAATTTGGGTAGCGACTTTTGAACGAGGTCTTTTGCGTTTTGATAAAACAGGAAATCTATTACAGCAATATTCGCTTGATGTTAATAATTTTCCTGCAAGACAATGTACCTATTTGTTGTATGAGCCCAACACAGACCATCTTTGGGTGAGCTCACGCGATAAAGGAGTTCTAAAACTCAAAATATCGGCAACAACGATGACCTTGGTCAACAATTATCAATATGAAAAGAATAACCCTAATAGTTTGAGTGGTAATTATGCTTGGCCATTGGTCAAGGATTCAAAAGGCAATTTGTGGGTTGGTACGATTGGGGCAGGGCTGAATAAAATCTCTCCTCAGGGTATTGTTGAGCGTTGGAATATTGGTTATTCAAACATCGAATCGCTGATATTTGACCGTCAGGGATACCTTTGGCTAGGTGGCGAGGGCTTGATGAGGCTTAATACTCAAAATCATCAACAGATTCATTATGATGTTGGCGATGGGCTACAAAGTAACTCTTTCAAAATTGGTGCTGTTTGCCAAGACAAAGGAGGCTATTTTTATTTTGGAGGCATCAAAGGTATTACTTATTTCAAGCCAGAGCAGATTCAGCCAAGTAATCAAAAGCCTGAAATACATCTGACTACGCTACGAATCTACAACAAAGAGGTACACATAGGTGAGCCATTTGAGGGACGAGTGATTTTGTCGCAGCCATTGGATGAAACACAAGAGCTGACTATTGAACCTAACGAAAATTATTTTTCCATAGAATTTGTCGGTATTAATTACAAAAACCCCAAGAAAAACCAATATGCTTACAAGTTGGTAGGCTCAAACGACGACTGGATTTATACAGATTATAATCAGCGTATTGCCAACTTTTCGAACCTTGATGCTGGTGAATATACGTTCTTGGTCAAGACCAGTGATGGGGAAGGAGGCATGGTCGGCCAAGCCTGCCGAAATCAAAATTCGGGTGTTACCGCCTTGGTACAAAACTTGGTGGGCGTTCCTCATTTATGCTTTGATTTTATTTTTTGCTTTCAAAGAATACCAAAAGGCAACATTAGCAAAACAGGCTTTGAAAAATGATGTCTTGATGGAAAAATACAAAGCAGATCAAGAAAAGACTTTGACCGATCTCAAACTTCGTTTTTTTACCAATGTTTCGCATGAATTAAGAACGCCGTTGACCTTAATTTTGGGGCCAATTGAAGAGTTGGCTTCTTCGGAACATGAGAAAAAGGACAAAATCATGCTGATTTTACAACAAACCAGAAAATTACTGGATTTGGTAAATCAGTTACTAGATTTTCGGAAAGCCGAGACGGGGAATATGAAGATACTGGCAACCTTCGGAAATATCATTCCGATGATAGAAGAGGTGTTTTTGATTTTCAAACTCAAGGCTCAAGAGTCCTCGATTGATTATACCATGAGTTTGCCACAAACGACAGTAGAGCTGTTTTTTGATAGTAGTAAATTAGAAATTATTCTGACCAACTTGCTATCCAATGCGTTTAAATATACGCCATCGGGAGGTAAAATATCTTTGAAAACAGAAATTGTCGGTAGTTCTTCTGAGGAGGCAGTTTTTGAGGGAGGTAGACCAAGTAAGAACTTTCTCCAAATTTCTATCCAAGACTTTGGGGTTGGTATGTCGGTCGATGAATTGGATAAAATCTTTGACCCTTATTATCAAGCTTCCCACACCGAAACCCTCAAAATTAGAGGAACAGGGATTGGATTGTCACTGGTTAAACAGTTGGTAGAAGCTCATAAAGGTAGCATAGAGGTCGAAAGTGCCATTGCTAAGGGTACAACATTTATCTTAAAATTACCTTTTAGTAAAAAACCTCTTGTCGAAAACACCGAAGCTGAACATCATCACGAAGAGACAAAATCGCTAGTAGAGGAGGTTATTCCTGTTGTAGCACCTTTGGAGAAGTTTTCGGCGAAAGTCTTGATTGTTGAAGACCAAGAGGATTTAAGAGCGTATTTGAAGCAAATTTGTGAAGTAAGTTATGAAGTTGCCACCGCTGTTGACGGATTAGATGGTTGGGATAAAGCCCTAGAATGGCAACCCGATTTGATTATTAGTGACATCATGATGCCTAATAGCGATGGGTTGGAGCTTTGTCAAAAGGTCAAACAAAATCCTAAAACCTCGCATATTCCTGTGTTTTTGCTGACGGCTCGTGCGGCAGTTACACATGAAGTGGAAGGTTTAGAAATGGGAGCAGATGAATATATGGCAAAGCCATTTAATCCTTTGGTGCTGAATGCCAAAATTGCTTCTATTCTTCAAAATCGCTCGCAATTGCGTAGCTATTACCAAAAGCAGATTTTGCTAGAACCGAGTTTGCCAGATATTCCAGACGAAACAAAAGCATTATTGGAAAAAGCTATGGCGATTGTAGAGGCCAATCTAACCAATCAAGATTTTACCGTGCAGACGCTTGTGAAGGATATGGGAATGAGCCAGTCTGCGATATATCGTCAAATTAAATCCATTACAGGACAATCTTTGGTGGAGTTTATTCGAGATATTCGCCTTAAACGAGCAGCGCAATTGCTGAGCAACGGCAACCTTCGTGTGACCGAAGTTGCTATGCTAGTGGGCATTGAAGACATGAAGTATTTCCGAAAAATGTTTCAGCAAACCTATAATGTCTCTCCGTCAGAATATGCCAAGCAGAAGAAAGAGAATTTGATGTAGTGAGGTGGAGGTAGTAATAGAATTTGTTTACCATGGCGAGGACTTTTTGTGAAGTTCCGATGCTGGTGCTGGCTTCCTAGCCAGTACCTATTTTTCTCTGGATTCTATCCAGAGAATATCCAAGCTATTGCTAACTTCTCGCAGCAGCTACTCCTTTTTACGGAGATTATTTTTTCAAATAATAAAGGATTAGAATCCTTAGATTTGGTAAGTACTGGCTAGGAAGCCAGCACTAGCGGGTCACTCATTCGTTCAATCACTAAATTAGAGATGACTCATGTTTGGTATTTCATGTTTTGTCTTAACAAACAGAAGCTAATTTGTCTCCCTAGCAACCGCCTTGGCGAAGAGCACGTTTATAAATTATTTTATGATCTTGTTCTACATAGTCGCCCGCTACTATTGGATACGAATACTTGGGTGCATGCGATACACTGTGGCTTCTTATAATTATTTTGTCCTTGACTTTCAGGTTATGTAATTGCTCAAATTCGGTGTTAGTATTCAAAATATTATTGCCAGACTTTTCTGGTCCAAAACTAAGGATATAATCTTCTCCATTAATTTTGACCATTATCCCGAAGCCCAATCTTGAGCCTGCTGGGAGAGAAAGGGACGTCACAATGGCCTCCATATTAGAGAAAGCACCTATGTTCTTCCTTATTTTAGCTTCGGCAGCATATACTTTTTGGCCTGCGGGAGACGCTTCCCACTTTTTGAACATCACACCATCAGGGCTTGCTTCCCATTTTTTTAATGCGGCTTTCCTTTCTGCAATAGTGAGAGGCTTAGAGATGGACTTTTTGGAAGTTTCTTTGGCAGGTTCATGATTTGCCAATACCAGCCCACTTGCTCCAACCAGTGCTAAAATCAGTGTATAAATGATTTGTTTCATATTTGTTGTCTGTTAAATTGAATAGAACAGAATGTGCAAAATATCGAGGTATAAAAAAGGGTTTTGGGATACGATAATTTTCATACTGTTCACATGACAAAATTACCATAATCTACTAGCTACTTGCTGTCACTCACGTGTTATTGATGTGTTATAGAGTTGTTAAAATGATCTTGTGCTGGTGCTGTCTTCTCTCCAAAGCTATTCCTATTCACGGAGTTGGCTTTTATTCTAATAATACAGGATTAGAATCCTTAGATTTGGTAAGTACTGGCTAGGAAGCCAGCACTAGCGAGGTTTTTTATTGAAGTTCGTTGAAATTAGCATACTTCAAGTCTGTATATGAGTCCTCCATGTGTATTGTCGAGCTATTACTAATTGTACTTTTTTAACAAATCCTGCATTGTTTTGATGTCGGGGGTATCATACTTTTCACCAATATCTTCTTTGATATTTCCATCACTATCTAAAATCAAAAGAGTTGGATAAATATAACTTGGATAAGCCCTTTTATTGTATTTTTTGTTTATCTCTATGCCCTCGCCAACCTCAGCATCATATTTCAAGTTGATAAACTTACTGTTTAATACGCGTGAAACTTCTCTATCTTTCAAAACAGTTTTACTAAAATGTAGGCATGGTCCACACCAACCTGTATAAATATCTAAAAATATCAATTTATGCTCTTTTTTGCTTTTCTGAGGCTTACCTGAAAGTTATCTTCTTCAAAATTTACAGCAGATTGTGCATGAATCTTTCTGTTATTTTGCACTTCTGTGAAGTAAATAAATCTATGAAAAATCATCATAAAGGAATAAAAAAGTGCTAAACCCACAATCATAGCTTTTAAAACTTTAAAAGCTATGCGAATAGAGTTAAAATATTTGTAGAAAATGATTACCAAAAAAGGGATAATAATAGCAACAATAAAGTTGGTTTCATCTGCAAATGGTTTGTATGAAATAATTAAATAGACGCCTATTAGACCTAATATGAAGACTATGAAGTAGAATAATTTGTTGAAGTAGTTTTTCATGGTGTTAGTTTGTTTTGGGGACTATTCCCAATGTTTCTGAGCTTGGTAAAGGTGTTTTTTAGTACAAAAGTTTATTATATGCTCAACAGCCTACCTGACTCAATACTTGTATGCTTGTTGCACAATTCAAATATATGGAAATGAAAATAGATTGTTACACTGTGTTCCGAAGAAATGTGTATTAATGGTATTCAAATGTATAAAACTCATTAACTAGTTATCTTTAAAAAATAAACCTCCTTTAAATGGAATTAAAGGAGGTTTTTACAATTAATATAACAATATCCATACTACTCGAATGCTATTTTACAAATGTCTTTCAGACTCGTTTATTTCAAGATCATTGATGCTTGCGTATCTTTTTTGCATCAAGCCATTTTCATCAAATTCCCAGTTTTCATTTCCATAAGCTCTGAACCAGTTGCCTTCTTTGGTTTGATACTCGTACTCAAATCTAACTGCGATTCTATTTTCTGCATGCGCCCAATACTCTTTTTTGAGTTTGTAATTCAATTCTCGTTGCCATTTATCAGCTAAGAATTTCACGATTTCTTCTCTTCCGTTGACAAACGTACTACGATTACGCCATTCACTGTCGACGGTATACGCCAAAGATACTTTTTCAGGATTTTGTGAGTTCCAAGCGTCTTCAGCCATTTGAATTTTCTGTTTTGCGGTCTCCAACGTAAAGGGAGGAAGGGGATGTTTCTGTTCCATTTGATTAGTTATTTAGATGATACTTTTGACTATTGCCTTTGATTTATGGACAATTTCGTTTGATCCGAACAATTGACTTTCTATGATTGAGCTTTCGAAAAGCAGATAAATATGGGTTGCCAGCAATTCGTCTTCTATGAGCTGACTAAAAAACACTCTCAAATCATTTTTATGTGATTGGATTACACTAAGAATGTTTTCTTGCTCTTTTGAAATTTCAGACATGATATTGAGAAAACTACAACCTCGAAAGTTTTCTTTTTCATTCATGTGCATGATAAAGTCAAATGCGGCAACAATTTTTTCTTGGGTATTTTCAGATGTTGAAGTGAACTCTGAAAGTGCATTAAACCAAGATTCGTGTCTTCTATTCAGAAAAGTGACACATAGGTCGTCCTTTGTTTTGAAATGTTGGTAAAAACTCGCTTTTGCCACATTCGCCTCACTAATAATCTGGTTAATACCTGTGCTGTTATAACCTTGATGATGAAATAAAATGGAGGCTCGTTCTAGTATTCTTTCTCTTGGTGAACTCATGATTTCCTTTTTTTTACCAAAGATATGAATAAAAATATTATATACAAACAAGTCTGTCTGTTTTTTTGGAAAAAAACTGAATTTAGATCAAGTTAAATAATCGTGTAAAATAAGATTTGGGTGCTTTTGGCACTAGACAATAGGAACAAGACAAAGGGTTTTAATATGTTTTAGTAACTGCAGATATCTTTTACTGAAAGCCTAATAGTTGAATTTTATTTTGTCTACTAGCTTAATAAGTTAGAAACCCTCTAAAATGGCTAGAATAAACCAAAATTTACAAAAGAAGAATGGGTTTTCTGTCCATCAAAGTCGTTGTAGGTTAGGGCAGTCTGTGTCAGCGAAAGGATAAAAACAGTCAAGCTGATGATTGAAAAATAGGTCTTAACTTTAAGTAGTTTGTTATCTTTTGTCATTTTAAATAGTTTGATTTATGGTAGTTCTCGAAAAGTGTTGATGAATAAACTAGGCATTTGATAATTTGTACTTTTGTGGTCTTGAATCTTAAAAACCAATGAATCAAAATGCTTAGTGTCCCACGTTGGTGCGGCTTTCTAGCCAGTATCCATTTTTTCTCTGGATTCTATCCAGAGAAAATCATTCCAAAACATTACAATTGTGCTTACATTCATCATTGGTTCTCCCTATGTACAGATTGATTTATCTATGCGCAGGATTAGAATCCTTAGATTGGGTAAGTACTGGCTAGGAAGCCAGCACTAGCGGGGGGCACTTATAGCATTGTATTGGGTTTTCTTTTAAAGGAAAAAAGGCACATGCCGAATGTTATGATAGGTTGCTCTAACGGTATTCAATTGCCATTGAATTTTACACGACTGATTATATGTAATGAATTGGTGTTATACTCCCCTTTAATGTCATGGCATTAGAAAAATATCAATCAATAATTTGTTGTCCTGTCGCCACTTTAGCCAACCCGTCAGCGGATTTTTACATTTATCAATATAGGTTTGACAAGGCATTCCTTCATGTGGATTATTATCTTCATTGTAAAAACAATCATACTTTACCTTTACCCAGTCGCCCTTAACTTCTATAGGACAAAACATTTCTAGTTCATTCGGAATCGTCAAGGTTTTTGCATTGTCATTTGGATCTTGTCTCAATGGCAACTTTGGGGTGGGTTCATCTGTCTCAGAAGTGAGTCTTCTAATTCCAAAAGACTCTAGGATGTATTGATCCCATGTTTTGAACTCGTAAGAATTGATTTTAGGCAAATATTTAAGTTGTGAATTGTTTACTAATACTTTATATGCTTTGGCTGTTTGGGCTACACAAACAAAGTGCATTATCCCATAATCAGGTTTATAAAATAACGAGGAAATAGTCGAATTACTACCATCTTCGGAGTACATATCCTTACTGGTAAGTTTATCCGTTAGTAAGCTATCATTAAATACATCAAACTGACTTGGAGGAATAATTAGGCCAATACCCAGCGTTGAGACGTCATTTGAATACTGTAAATTATTCTCTTGAACCGTTAACGTACTTACTTCAGTTGTCGCTGTAGGAGTATTGACTGTTTGTTTTACAGTGGTGTCTAAACTATCGCTTCTATTGGATTTTCCTTGTCCACACGAGAGTAGGAGGGTTGAAGTTAGAAGGATTAATATTGTTTGTTTCATATTGTATCAAAATAGCTTGTAACAGCATCGGCATTAAGGATCATAAATGTACAACCATCAGACCTAAAGCTATTTACTTAAATAGCGAACATTTTAATTTTGGAAAAAACTACGGTTATCGGTTTTTAGTCTCCTCTAAGTTATCACTGAACCAGTCATAGCCTACAATTTTTCTATATTCAGAAGGGACATCATTGCGTCGAGCCAAGATCTTATGATTGGGATGACTTGGCAGATTCTTTGAGACAATCAGTTTGCCTGTTTTCTCACTTTTATTATTTTTTTCGTAATAAATGTATTCCACTGTGTCCACAGACTCTTTATTCCATTTGAATTTGTACATTTCTGTTTCGCCAGGGTGTCCATAGCATACACCTCTAATTATTTGTTCTTTTGGAGAAAAAGTTGGATTGATAAATTTCAGACTGCTTGAAAAACGTTTCCTGTCGTCTCTTTGCAAGTACACATTACTAAATGCCTTCAGGCAGCATCCTGTAGCACCATACCAGTTGACTATGAAATCTTTTAAGCCATCTCCATTAATGTCAGTAATGGTATCTCCTGTATATTCTAAAATCGATTGTTCGTGAGAAAGTACTTTCTGGAATTTACCGTGGTTTTTTGAAAAGATGTCGATAAACAGAGTAGAGGAAGTCTTCCTTCGAATAATCAAATGTGGAAATTTGTTTGAAAAGTAAAAGCCTTCCTTTAGGTTAACTTCTACTTTATCCGAACTATCGGGTGTAGAAATAAAGTACTTCTTTTTAAAGATATTTAATCCCTTAAGTTTTTCGGCCATCCTTATGGCTTTTGTTAAAATTTTGCTGTTGTTTAAGCTGTCCCAATTCTCTTGTACTTCTATTGGGCTGGCATTGCCAGCTGGCACCGTCTCTTTTAGATCAATCAAAGTTTCTGTCGGATTGCTTTGGTTTGTATCAACAGATTTCTCTTCCTGAGGTTGCCCACACGAGATAATTAATAGGATAATTGCAATTGTAAAAGTGTAGTTTATGAGTTTCATTGGGGTATATTTTGGTGTTGTTGAAGAGGTAATTAAGGGAATAGTGTTTTCTTGAATTTCTGATTAAATATAAAAATAAATACCACAAGAATTGGTAACTATAGCCAAGCTGTAAATACGAATTATAGCCCATTTTGTCCATCTGCAGTAGAGCATACTATTTTCCATTTGTAAAAAGAGGAGCTAAGTTAGTGGGCAAAATAAAATTTAAGATTGTGCTTTGGGCTTTCAGGTATCGGCTTTCGGCGGTGGGCTTTGTAAAAAAGCATGGCTGAGGTTAATAAAAAGCATTTTAACACTCTGTGCCTTGTGCCCGTTGCCTTGTCCCTAAAACCCATAAATCAAATCTTATTTTGCACTATTACTTATGCTTGATTAAATTAAATGTATTCTGATAGATTAAAGAGTGCTAATCGAGTTTTTAAAGATGGTGATTTATCAACCATTAAGGCAGTAATGTACCGATAAAACAAATACGTAAGAGTTAAGCCTCTTAATTGGCAAACAGAATACTCAATGGTTTACAGGGGTAGGTTATTTGAAACGACCCTCCGATGACGAACACATTCTGGTTATTTGATTAATCATATGCCCATTGGTCGCTGACCGGTTGAGTCGTCAACCTCAAGGGCAAATTGTGTTAAGTTTATCACTTGATATCCTTCTCAAATATCGATATGTTTTATGGGATCAGAGATTGTCATTTTATCTGCCCGTAGCTGAGAATGATGATAGTTGTGTTTCGTAAATGTTTATTTTACAGGAAGTTATTCGCTTTTGGAAAAGCTATCTATTAACGTGTCTGTTAAAATACGTTCTTTTATTTTTGTCCATGAGTTATTTGATTCAGGAAAACCAGTTCTGCAATACCCAGCTTTATTCCTGAAGTCAAACACGGCGTGGTAATAATTATTTATTGAAAGAAAAGCCTTTGATTCGTCCTCTGTCCAAAGAATTTTTAAAGTAGAAGGCTTGTGTTTGTCAGTCACGTTGGCGACATTTAAAATCATCATTCTGCAACCACTTTCAAATGGAGATGCAAACATATCATCTTCAAATTCTAAATAGGGCAAATATGTAATCTTTGTCTGAGTGATTCCGTGCATAGAAAGTCTGTCTTCTAAACGGTCGTTTCTAGCTATCGTTGCAGGGTGTGTCATTTTAAACGTTCTGATGATAATGATCTCAATTTACCTAAGGCAAAATCTGTTGGTATTAGTTTTTATTCTTCAATATTAACTAACCAATGTTTTTTATTTATTATCCTCAATTGTAAGCTTCCCCACAATAGTATGGATGAAAAATCAACAGAGGTGTTACATTTAGTTGATTTTGGATAATATTTCAAATGATTTAGTATAACCATTGGCTCTGATAACCAGATTTTTATCGACTAATAAATCGTAGGGCAACGCATTGAAATTAAGGGTTTTGATGATTTCACTATCAAAGCCCTCTTTGATATTTAGTTGAGTCCAAGTTACTTTATCTTCCTTAATTGCTTTTTCCCAAGTCAATTTATTGGAGTCAAGTGAGACCCCAATAATTGCTACTTTGTCTAAATCAATTGTTTTAATGATATCATTCATTTTTCTATTGAATATTCGACAAGGCCCACACGCAGCGTCCCAAAACATAATAAAGGTATATTGTTTGGTTGTGTCAATTATGGGTTTTTCGATGCCATTTGTATCAGGGAATGAATAATTTTTAATTACTTTTCCAATTAGACTACGTTTTATCAACGATTGTTTTATCCAAGGGCCAAGATCTTTATCCTGATTTTCTATAGGTATTTTCTCCATCAGAGCATTTATTTCATCTGTTGAAGCTATGTCCATAATATTTGCTATTAATGAAAGATTACTTAAAGAATTGGGATATTTTTCTGTATGTTTTTCAATCAAATTCATGATTTTAGCTTTGTCCTCGAATGAAAAACTATCTTTAAATTTTTGGGAAATAAGTCCCCAAATTTTGTGGTCATCAATTGTGATAGGATTTCCAGAAACACTGACAGGGGAAACTTGAATAACTTTACTATCGATCAAATTTGGCTTATTTTTATATATAACATTGATCGTTTTTCCATCCGTATACACACCTCTAGCTCCTTGAAAATCATTAAATCCAATTTCAATATGCATAGGATAGTCTAGTTTTCCTGTTAGGACAAATTTATTTTTACTGATGATAATAGTGTCGATTGTAAAAGTTGGGTTTCTGTGAACATTCACCTTTTTAATAAGCCCATCTTCATAAGTGCCAGTGATTTTAAAAGGAATTTGTTGTGAAAAAATAGTATGTGAAAGGAGGAGGAATAAATAAAATAATTTTTTCATAGATGTGATTTTTTTGTTTTTAGTATTTAGTTTTTCAACAGGTTGTCAATCCACTCATATGCAAAAAACTCAAAAGTTTTCAAAGCAGTTGGTGGATAATTTATAATGGTCTATTTGTTTCGTTGTGTGTTCAAGTTTAAAATTTAATTTTAAGTCCAAACTCTTTTTTCATTGTAAGTAAGGCTTCTGCATTACCTTTTGCATCGTCAACTGGATTATGAGTATGTCTAGTTTTACGTAAATGTTTGAACGTTTTAAAAGTGTCCTTTTCGATTCCTTTGTAAAGACTCCCTAAGTTTTGTGAGCTAAATCCAAAAGGATTTGCCCCTATAAAGTGATGAAAATACCAACAAATAAACATCCAGTCAAAGCCATTGTTGTCACTTATAAAAATGGGTCTGTCTTTACATACTTCCTTGATCCAATTGGCAAAGTTTAACATTACAATATTGGGTTCTTCAAATGTCAAGGTTTCTTCCCTTGAATGTCCCGAAACAGCAAGTGCTTCTGGAATAAACCTATCAGAGATTGGTTTTAGTTTTCCATAAAATGTTTTGTCGAGTTGTTCGTTCACTAAAACTGCTCCAAAAGATATCATAGAAAAGTCGCCTGGAATAGGTCCGTCACTTTCTATGTCCACCATAATATATGCCATAGGTTGTGTATTTGTTTAGGGGTTGGTAATATTGTCATAAGGTTTTCAGATTGGGTAAGTGGTTGATTTATAGGTGATTGTTTTGATCTAAGGCTAAGGGTTATGGTTAATCTAAACTCCTATTTTAGCACCGAACCAGCCATTTTGCCCAAAGACTATTAGTTGCTGTATTTTTCGTTTGGATGTTGAAGTTGATAAATTTCGTCTGTTTCTAATTTGTTTCTTAAAACATTCGAAATCTTGTATGTTCCATCATTCAAAATTTCTATTTCCTTGGAGTCAATAGCCGATAATATCTCTGATGCAAAGTTTTTAAGTTGCTTGTGATAAAACCCAAAATCGTTTGAAAACTTTTCGGATTCAGTTTTCCAATTTTCGCCATAGAAAGTTTTCAAATATCCTTCGTCTGTCCAATAGAGATAGTTAAGTCCTAAATTTCCTAAAAATTTGTACGCATATCTTCTTTTCCTATTTTCTTGGTAAACCCCACAATATAAATGATAAATGCGGTTAAGATTAAGGTCTATTTTATCTGGTTGAGTAAGGAAGGCGTTTAAAGCTCTTTGTAGTTTCCAAGTTTCAAATTGTCCTTCTTCAATAATGCTAGTCTTTATGAATTCAGGCAATTTTACTTTGTTGTATTTGTCCTTAAAATTAAACTCAATCAAATCTAAATATGCTTCGCTATCAAGTTGTTGCTCTAAATCTGGTTGCGAATAAATAAAATTCTCCAAGTCCTCAACAGATATGTCTCCATTAAGAAATTTGTAAAATTCTATTTTATTGTTGCTAGACAAGATTGACATAATATGGTAGCTACTGTTTGGAGCTTGGGGAGTTTGAGTTCTGCCAGCTAGTAAGTTTATCATTGCAATATTGCTGATATTTTATTGATAAGCCAAGCTCGACCAGAAGCATAATAAAGAACAAACGTTGAGGAAAGATTCGTTATGCCTACCTCATTTTGACAGAGGTTTTTGTTAGTCTTTTGAAGTTTTTGTCCCACAAGATGAACAAAATGGTAAGTGAGCAAAATTTTTATTCTCACACTTTTTGCAATTACTAAATAATTCAAGTCCGCAATATCTGCAAAAGTCTGTTGTAACATATTGTAGCTCGATTTCTTCACCTTTTATTGGCAATGCCCATTTCTTGATAATAAAATCTTTGCCACAAGAAGGACAATAATGGTTTTCAAGAGCTTTTTCAGCTACTTCCATTTGTACTTTCTTTGAACGTTCTTCTGTTGACACTTGTAGTTCTGCTTGCTTATCCTCGATATATTTCCCGATAGTTTTTATTGCGTAATAACCAAGTCCACCTGATACTATAATTCCAACAGTATACCTTATATAGCCTCCATAGCTTGGTAAGTAAGGCACAAGCCCAAAAAAGAATGTATAAAAAGCAAAAAGTGTGAATCCAAAGTATAATGGCCAAAATTTATGTCGACGATAACGAATGAAAAAGAAAATACCTAATGCCAATATTGGGGCTACAATGAAAAGTCTGATTAAGAAAACTTTTAAATCATAATGCTTTACTGCACTATCGAACTTATTTTCTGCCTCTGTTTTTTCATCGTTTACCAGTTTTTGAAGGGCAATATTTTGTTTAGTAACCGTCTCAATTTCAGTTTGTTTTGCTTCTAATTTAACCTTCCAGGCGTCCTTGATTTTATGAATTTCATCTAATCTCTTTGCTCTATCAATTACTTCTTGGTCTTTGTCTGGCGAGCCCAAAGTTTTTCTAGTCTGTACCCAATTGTCAAATGATTGCTTTTCGCTTGTATAGTTTTCTTCTGCTGTTTTTATGGTCTTTTCAATTAATGACCTCTGAGCACTTAAATTTTCGATTTGTAAGTTCAAAGCATTTTGCTTCGTAGTAAGCTGTGAAAGTTTTGCTTTGTTTTCAAATGACTCCATGAGAGGTCTTGTTGAAGAGCTATCAATGTCATCAATAATTTTGTTGCAAAGTAGAACTAAAAACAAACAAAGTATGATTGAAATTGAATAGTAGATTAGCCTTGATGTTTTCTCTAGTTTTTTACTGTTAATATCCATTATTGTGTAGGTTTAAAATTGTTGCCAATGTTTCTGGGCTTTGTGAAGGTTGGCTTTCCAAGCACAATAGCCTAATTTATTACTAAAATTCATTAAAAGCACGAGACTTCCAAGCTTGCACCTCAGCCCGAGGGATGCAACACTCATGTTGTTGACTGAGCTTTCTTCTATTGTTACGTTTACGGTCTTAGTGCTTGTCCAACTTAAAAACAGTCTGAATTCCTTTACCTCTTAAGCTATCCTGAAATGAATCCATTGTCTTTTCTGTCAAATTTTCATCATACGCATCGAGTTCAAGTCCTACGCAAAAGTATTTTTTAGTATCATCTGCAGTCTGAATGGCGATATAGTTGCTACCAAATATACAAAAAGCGAAAAGCCACTTCCACTTTGACTTGTCAATAGTTATTTTTCGAATGTCAGACAATGGATATGTCTTAACTTGTCGAAAAGGGAAATTAGGATTTATAACTATTAAAGCATCTTGTGTCAAAGCAAAGCTGTTGTTTAGAAAGGCACAAACGGTATATCTGTCGGCTTCCCATTTTTAGTACAGTTTAAAAATATACATAATCTGTCTACTTTGATTATGTTTAGACCCTTCTTGGGCTGAGTGTAGCGTAGCGGAACGAAGCCCAAGAAGGGTGTTCTGTTTTTTCATTCTATAATCTACTGGGCTCATTCCACCTAGAGAGACATGCGGGCGAACGAAATTATAATCCCTCAGCCATAGATCTGTTTCTTGGCGAACTTCCTCCAAAGAATCAAAAGCATAAGCATCTAATACATGTCTGCGGTAAGTTTGATTGAATCGCTCAATGTAGGCATTTTGCGTTGGTTTCCCTGGTTGAATATAGTGAAAAACGATGTCATTCATCTGACTCCATTCTTGCGCTAGCTTTGCTACAAATTCTGGCCCATTATCCATTCGAATCTTAGTGGGCTTACCATATTTGTTCACCAAATGGCGAAGAATATAAATCACCCTACTACTCTTGAGCGAGTAGTCTGTCTCTATGAAAAGTACTTCTCGATTGTAATCATCTATCACGTTAAAGCTTCGGAATGAACGCCCATTGCTCAAAACATCACTCATGAAGTCTATGCTCCAAGTTTGAGTAAAGCTTTGGGGTACTTCTAAGGGCTCTTTTACTCTAGCCACAAGACGTTTTTTAGCCTTTCTACGAATAGAAAGACCCATATGAACATACACCCGATGCACTCGCTTATGATTGAAACTATGACCCGCATTGCGCATACGGTGGTAAAACTTCCAAAAGCCTTCACGAGGATGATCCTTACTCAATTGTGATAATTCATCCATTAACACTTGATCGTTCTTAACGGATTGATACCTTAAACTGCTTCGGCTCGTTTTGAAGATACGGCATGCCTTGCTAATGCCTCTTGGATAGAGTTCTTTCAACTCTCGCACAAGTGCTCGCTTGACACAAGGCTTTAGAGCTTTTTTTCTATGACATATTTTGCCATATCCAACTCCAAGGCTAGTTCTGCATACATGCGCTTGAGTTTGGCGTTCTCTTCTTCAAGTTGTTTGACCTTCTTGAGTTCGCTCGCTTCCATGCCGCCATAACGCTGACGCCATTTATAAAATGTTACCTTACTGACCCCATATTCCCGAACAATGGTGTCTAAGGACTTGCCAGATTCAAATTCCTTAAGAATCTTGGCAAT
>NZ_NJFZ01000083.1 GCF_002270355.1 Flectobacillus sp. BAB-3569
TCCTTTGAGTCCTTTTTATGTAAAACCTGCTTTGAATAAAGCGTTAATCAATTGGGGGTTCAAATTTATGCAAAGTGCCAATCCACAACATGTAGAGGATTCGGCAGTGCCTTTGAGAGATATTTCTTTATTGAGTCAAAACTCTTTGAAGAATGGGAAGCGAACGCTGCTTTTGACTTTGGCTACGAGCGCAAAGGAATGCTAGAGATTTTCCAAACAGAAGCCGTTGCTGCCCACGCACACCATACCGTCGAAAAAGCACATGAGTTAGGGTTAGATGTAAAATATCTCAATAAAGAACAATTACAGGCTTTAGAACCAYWMMYGCCWMTCAATGMCATKGTGCTGGAGATAAAGCATGGCTTTTGTG
>NZ_NJFZ01000084.1 GCF_002270355.1 Flectobacillus sp. BAB-3569
GGAAGTTTCTTTATAAGTGATGAATTATTGGATTGCGGTTTCGGATGTTGAATTTCGGAATTACAACTACTTTCTTAWTTTCAGAAACTGTATTTCAAGCATTTCTGAAATCCGCAATCCCAAATCAAGCAATTGCTAACATAGAAGAATTTAGCCCCTTTTTCTTCAGCTTGCGAACGCTTGATAAAAACAGGGCTCCCAACCAAAAAGCGACGCTGAGAGGAAAATTCAGGCTCATTTTCAAGAGTCAAAGCCTTGATTTTCATTCCCCAACCAAAGTCATTGTCTTGCTGAATGCTTTTATTAGCTGTTTTATAAGTGAACTATCATAACAACTAATAAAAAACTGACTTCCAGTTTTAAAATTTAAACCTTTGCTCCCTTCTTGGCGACCATTTTTTAGCCAAGAAAAAGAATAAAGAGATAACTTATCGTGTATCTCATTTTTGCCAAGCCAATAGTGTAATTTACTGACTTGCTGTTCCTGATAATTA
>NZ_NJFZ01000036.1 GCF_002270355.1 Flectobacillus sp. BAB-3569
TGCCTATTGCCTATTGCCTATTGCCTATTTGCCTATTGCCTATTGCCTATTGCCTATTGCCTATTGCCTATTGCCTATTGCCTATTGCCTATTGCCTATTGCCTATTGCCTATTGCCTATTGCCTATTGCCTATTGCCTATTGTAAAAATAGAAATATTATTCCCGCTATGGAATGAGGTTTTAGGAAATCAGATTTTTAATTGACCAAATTTGAAGAAGGTGATTTCTGAAAAGGTATTCTGATATTCACTAATGTGCCCGAAGGCTCGCCTTGTGCGTTGTGTTTGTCAATAATTTCCATCATGATTTGGTGTTTGGCTCCTTGATTTAAAATATCTAGTCGCTTTTGATTTGCTGAAATAGCAAAACTTTGATGGCTATTTTTTTCTTTCAGTCTTTTCAACTGTGCCGACCGTTTTCGTCCTATACCGTTATCTTCAATAATGACCATCAGACAATCCCGCTCTTTAATGAATTTAATCCATAGTTGTCGGTCTTCTTTTTTGTGTAATAGTCCATGTTTAATAGCATTTTCGACATATGGTTGAATAAGCATGGACGGGATATACACAAAATCGGGTTGAAGGGCTGGGTCAACGTCGAAGGTATAATGAAGGAGGTCTTCAAATCGTATTTTTTCAAGTTCTAAATAAAGACTTAGTGCCTTAATCTCCTCGCTCAATGGAACAGAATCTTTATTACTCATATCCAGAATTCGACGAGTGAGCTCACTGAATTTACCCAAATACACAGATGCATTTTCTTTGTCGTTGGTATAAATATAAGCCTGAATGGTATTGAGTGCATTGAACAAGAAATGTGGATTCATTTGGCTTTTGATACTTGCTAGCATACTTTGTTTTACCTCTTGTTCGAGCTTGAGCTTATCAGCAATAAGTTGGTTTTTCTGGTTAATATCATTGATTCTCCAGCGGAAATACCAATAAATTCCTAGCGTGATTATGGCTAAAATCAATCCTACAAACCACCATTGTAGATAGAAAGGGGCATTGATTTCGAAGTAAATATCAAGGGGTTTTTGTACGGCAATACCATCTTCATTGATTGCCTTAAGTGTAAGTTTATAGGCTCCTGGGGATAGGGATGGAAAGCTCAAAACTCTTGATTGTGAAGGTAAATTTAGCCAAGTTCCATTGTTAATTTTATAACTAATGTGTAGTTCGTCTTCGCTTTTGAAACTCAATATTGAAAAGAAGATTTCGATACTATTTTGATCAGATTCAAGTTTTATGCCTGAATAATAGTCGCGTATTTGGTCGTTTACCGTAAACCCTGTCAAGGCCATTAAGGGAGAGGTTTTGTTAGCAACATCTCTTTTTTTATCGAATACAACAAGACCCTCGGGGGTAGCCAAAAATACATTTTGAGTTCCTACAACAAGGTCTTTGATTTCGGCTTTTGGAAGTCCATCGGTACTACTATAGCTAATAATTTCTTTCGTTTTTAAATCAAACGATTGCAACATTCCCTCTTCAACAAGCCATAACTTTTGCAGATCTATCTGAAAGCGGTAGATGGTGTTGCTTGCTAGTCCATCTTTGGTACTGATGTGTCGTACGACTTGTTGATTTTTGAGAATATATAAGCCTTCGCTAAAGGTGGCAACATACGTGTAGTCTCCTTTGCAAATAATTTGAGAGCCGTATATTGGGTTGCCTTGATACAGAATTTCGCTTGTTCCTTTCGGAGAAATATACACCAAACCACCTACTGTTGAAATGTAAAGTGTACTGTCTTTTTGTCCAAATTCAATCCACCGTGTTCTGGATTTTACAGAGGGATGAGTTAAGTGAAAAATGGTATCTATGTTTATCGACTTGCTCGAAGTGTTTGTAGGCAGAAGCCATCTCGGAATTGAGATTGGCTTTCGAGATTTGGTCAGTAAAGCTACGCCCCCCGAATACGCCATAGCGTAAAGATTGGATTTGATTTTTACAATACTTTTAGAGGCTAATTCAAGGCTTTGGACTTGTTGATGTTGAGCATTCAGGTGTACTAGGCGATTACTCGAAAAAAACATATCGTGGTTTTCGGTATCTTCATAAATAGAGATAATTTCATGATTAGATGACTTTTGCATGAAATAAGGACGAAAACCTTGTTCTGGGCTAAAGGAAAGGATATTTTGCTTTTCGGTGCCAATATATACGCCTTTCCCTTCTTGAAAAGGTGCCAATGCGGTCATACCAATATTCTGATATTGATAGAGTCGAGTATGGATATTAGGAACAAACAAAAGTCCTTTTGCTAAAGTAGCAAACCAATAATTTCCTTCACGGTCTATAAGAACTCTACTAATGCTCGTTCCTTCAAAAAAACAAAATCCATTGTATTTAGGATTAAAGTTTAGGTCAAAGCAATAGGCTCCACTGGAGGTTGCAACCCAAATTTCGTCTTTGAGTTTTACTACATCTTGGATAAATAAATCGGGTTTGAGTACCGAAATCGCTGAGCCATCGTGGAGGAGCCGCCTTACATACGGATATTTGGTTTTGGTAATCCCAAATAGCTCATGGTCTGTTGGAATCAAAAAGAAGGATTGATAGGTAGGTAGTTTTTGAAACTGTCCCCGATACCCATCTGTGCGATAAATACCGTTTTCACATAAAGCTAAAAGCTTGTGATCTTTCACACTAATTCCCCACGAAAAGGTACTCGGAATAGGGATTTTGCTGATTTTTTTCGTCGCCAAGTTAAGTGTTCGGAGCGTATCTGTGAAGCAACTAAGTAATAGTCTATTGTTTAAAATAGTAGCGGGTACAAAGCCACCTTTCCATGAAAGTGTTGATTCTTTGACGAGTTTGTCGTGTTGGGTATAATAAAAATTTCCTGCAAAATCCTGACAATAAATGCGGTCTTGGTACTCCATCAGATTGAAAAGCGAGCGCCCTTGTTTGGCAATACTTTCGTAATGGACAAAACTCTTACCATCATAACGACTCAAACCTTTGTCGTGAGCAACCCACAAAAAACCATTTTTATCTTGAAGAATACTATAAACCGTATTGCTGGGTAAGCCATTTAGGTTGTTGATAACTCTATAAACAGCATTTTGAGCAACCGCACAGTTACTAAAAAAACTAAAAATTAGAATATATAGAAACGTCAAAAAATGTCGCATTACTGAAATAAGGTCTATCGGAGCTGATATTGCTCTAGAGTTTTCCACAAATAAGCAAAACCTTTCCCCAAGATAAAAACAAAAAAAGGTCTCGAACGAAACCTTTTTTCGAAATAAACTAACTCTACTACACTGTTGTACGCAAAAAAATAAACTTACAAAGGTTGAGCTACTTTTGATAAGTTCGGAAATTATGCCCCTATCAAATGCTAGGAACGAGAGTTACGAGATACTAAAACAAATGTATGTTTGCTTTTGAGGAAAATGCAATATGGTTTTACAAAAAGCTTTTTTGAATGTATAAAAGTCTATTTTGAGTAAAAGTATAGCACCCTATTGTAATTGAAAAAAGCGTAATTTTACTTTTGATAAAACTAAACCAATGCCAGTCAATCATCCTCTTCATATCGACCTATTTGCTATCATTATACTCATGGGAGTGGTACAGGGCTATTTTTTAGCAATATTCTTCTTGTTTACGCCCAAAGGAAACAAAATTGCCCACCGATATTTAGGCTTATTTTTATTTGCCTTATCAACTTGTACGGTCGAGGTATTGTTGTCATATACCAATTACATGTTCAAAATGTTGGCTTGGGTAGACTTTGCCGAGCCGCTCAATTTTGTATTAGCACCTTTGACATATTTGTACCTCAGAACCTTTGTCTCTGAGCGCTTTTCTTGGAAGCAATTATTACATTTTGTTCCATTTGCATTCTATTTGGTTTGCATGTGCCTATACATTTATCCTTTGCCCGACAGTTTTAAATACAATTCATACTTAGACGCCTATCACCCTGAAATGCCTTTTGTTAAAAATGAAGTATTAGACTGGGGATGGTTTTGTGAAATTCGAGACTACGTCAATGACATAATGTTTGTGCAAATGGTTATATATGTCGCTGTTGGATTTGTTGAACTAAAAAAGCAATTTGAAAAAGTGGGGTTATCTATTTTTTCGAAAGAAAATTACTCTCTGAGTTGGTGTCGTACCCAATGGTTAAGTTTTGCTTCTATTGTGCTCTTGTTTTTAATTGTCAAAAGAACGTTTTCTAGTGATTTGGGCGATCATATTTTATCGGCACATATCACTTTTATCATTTATGCCATCAGCTTTTCGGTGATTCGGCAGTCTGATTTTTTTAGACTAGGAGAGGAGGCAAAACCAGTAAAAAAATATGAAAAGTCAACCCTAACAGACGAAATACAAGACCAAACCTTAGCACGTTTGGAGATACTGATGCAAGAAGAAAAACTGTATTTGAAAGAAGATTTTTCTTTGCCCTCGCTGGCCAAAAAACTGGGGGTTTCTCCGCATCACCTTTCTCAAATTCTGAATGAAAGTTTAGGGCAAAGTTTTTTTGATTATGCCGCGCAGTGGCGTATTGCCGAAGCAAAAAAGTTGCTTGTTTCCTCAGAAAGTCAACATATCAAAATAGAAGAAATTGCCGAAATGGTAGGCTATAATTCTAAATCCGCCTTTAATACAGCTTTCAAAAAAATCGTAGGACAAACCCCTTCTCAATACCGAAAAGAGGAAAAATAGAGATAGTACAGATGTTCGATTTTATAAAATCGAACATCTACTTTATCAAAACAATCGCATCGGAGCCTATGACAAAGCTAGTTTTGACCATCAAATCAAAAAAAGCTTTGTATGAAAACTCTTGAAAAACAGCAACTTCTTACTACTTCTTCTCCCCAAACTCGCCAGTATTATATCGACTGGATTCGTGTTATAGCCTTTGGCATTTTAATCTTCTTTCACACAGGAATGTTTTTTGTGTATTGGGGCTGGCATGTCAAAAACAACGAACTGACGGAGGTCCTCGAAATTCCGATGGAATGGCTACACCTTTGGCGATTACCCTTATTGTTTTTTATCTCGGGTGTCGGAGTGAGTTTTGCCATGAAGTCAAAAACGGCTAGTGCTTTTATCGCTGAACGTTCCAAGCGATTACTTATTCCATTACTGTTTGGTGTTTTGGTAATAGTGCCCCCGCAGGTGTATTTCGAACGCTTACAACGTCACCAATTTGAAGGATCTTATTGGGCTTTTTATCCTAAAATTTTTGAATTTCAAGCCTATCCCGAAGGCAATAGCTCATGGCATCATTTATGGTTTATCGTCTATTTATGGGTGTTTTCCGTATTGGCAACGCCGCTCTTTGTATTATTAAAAAATAAAAGTAGCGAAGGGTTCTGGCAGTTTTTTCAAAAAATAGTAAGTCAGCCTTTAGGTCTATTACTCTGGGCTGTAGTATTGGCCTCGGCCTATTGGTTTTTGCATGCTGATTGGCCAGTTTTCCAAAATTTAGTATCAGATTGGTACAACTTCACGGTTTCGATAATGCTATTTGTCTTGGGGTATTTAGTAGGAAAAACGCCTATTGCATGGAATACTATGGAAAATCACAGGAGAAGTTATGCCGTGATAGGCCTATTTATCGTAGCCTTCCGATTTTCGTATGATACGCTTTTTGGAAGTATTCCCGAAGATACCGTTTGGATGACTATTGTGAATGGACTACTGACTATGGTGAGCCTTTGGAGTACAATTTTAGCGATAGGAGGTTATGCTAAACATTACTTAAATTTTACTAATCAGGCGCTTCAGTACAGCAATCAAGCCGTATATCCTTTTTACATTTTACATCAAACAGTTACGGTGGCTTTAGGTTTTTACTTGGCTGATGTATCTCTCAATCTTTGGGTAAAATACATCCTTATCGCCAGTGGAACTTTTGGTATTTCTTGGCTTTTGTATCATTATTTAATACGACCTTTTAGCTTAATGAGATTTTTATTTGGTGTAAAAAAGTAGGGGAAAGTATAAAGAGATAGGCCGTCTTACCCTTTGGATTTGAGCTTTCAGCTATCGGACTTTCCTCAAGATCCAGAGCTGAAAGCTATCTGATAACCACTTAAATACTCATACGACCGTTCATCCGCAAAGTATGAAAGGCTCATGCACAGCGATTTGGAGAGAGAAGTGGCTTATGCTAAAAATTCTGTATTTTCGTAGAAACTTTATTTCACCAACAAATCCTATATGAAAAAGCTTAGCCTTTTTGCGCTTCTCATAGGGCAATGTGCAACGCTATTTGCACAAAACCCATATAACGGAAACAGCCGTTTTGAGCAGCTTGGCAATTCACTGCCAACTCCAAATACCTACCGTACAGCTTCGGGTGCTCCGGGCAAAGACTATTGGCAGAACCGTGCCGACTATGACATCAAAGCCGAATTGGATGACCAAAAGCAACGTATTACTGGTAGTGAGGTAATTACCTACAAAACTTTTCTCCAGACGACCTTCGTTATTTGTGGTTACAGCTAGACCAAAACAACTTCAAAAAAGGCGGTATTGCACAAACTACCCAAACATCTTCATTGAACGATAAGGCTACTAGCTTTGCTCGCTTGAGTGCAAATGCTGGCGTGTTGAACAACAAAGAATATGGTTACAATATTAGTGCAGTAAAAGACATTAAGGGCGCACCGTTGAAGTTTACTATCAACGAAACCATGATGCGTGTGGATTTGCCAACGCCATTAAAGCCAGGCCAAACAATCAGTTTCCAAGTAGAGTGGGATTTTAATATTACTGATGCTGTGGCTACTCGTGCTCGTAGTGGTTATGAATATTTTGCTAAGGATGGTAACTATATCTACGAAATTGCTCAGTGGTTTCCTCGTATGTGTGTGTATGACGACGTAAACGGTTGGCAGCACAAACAATTCTTGGGTCAAGGTGAGTTTACTGTGCCATTTGGTGATTACAAAGTAGCATTAACAATGCCAAATGACTTTGTAGTAATGGGTACTGGTGAATTGCAAAATGCCGCTCAGGTGTTGTCAGCAGAGCAACAAAAACGTTTGGAAAAAGCTAAAGGCGCTAATCGTCCTGTGCTTATTGTAACACAAGCAGAAGCTGAAGCGGCTGAGAAAAGCAAACCATCAGGCAAGAAAACTTGGGTTTTCAAAGCTGATAATGTGCGTGATTTTGCATTTGCAGGTTCTCGTAAATTTGTATGGGATGCTATGCAAGTTGATGTTGAAGGCAAAAAAGTATGGGCTATGTCTGCTTATCCAAAAGAGGCTAATCCACTTTGGGGTCAATATTCGACTATGTTGGTAGCGCATACTTTACGTTCTTATTCGAAAAGAACTATTTCATATCCATATCCAACTGCTCAATCTATTCATGGTCCAGTAGGTGGTATGGAATACCCAATGATTAGTTTCAACGGTGCTCGTCCAGAGGCAGATGGAACTTATTCTGAAGGAACCAAAAACTTTTTGATTGGTGTAGTAATCCACGAAGTTGGTCATAACTTCTTCCCAATGATTGTAAACTCAGATGAGCGTCAGTGGTCTTGGATGGACGAAGGTTTGAATACTTTCTGCGAACAATTGGCTGAAAAAGAATGGGATAGAGACTTTGATACTTCAAGTGGCGAGCCACAAGGTATTGTTACTTATATGCGTACTGACAAAACACAGCAAGTACCAATCATGAGTAGCTCGGATAACATCATGGGATTCGGTCCAAATGCTTACACTAAGCCAGCGGCTGGTTTGACTATTTTACGTGAAACGATCATGGGACGCGAATTATTCGACGCTGCCTTCAAAGAATACTCTCGTCGTTGGGCTTTCAAACACCCAACTCCGCAGGATTTCTTCCGTACGATGGAAGATGCTTCAGGTGTTGATTTGGACTGGTTCTGGCGTGGTTGGTTCTACGGTGTTGAGCCTTCAGACCAATCTTTAGAAACAGTTGAATGGTTTGGTATCGACAACCAATCTCCTGAGCAGAAAAATGCTAAAGCAAAAGCTGACGCAGAAGCAAAACGCCAAACGATGAGCAATATCCGCAACAAAAAAGATATTACTCAAACGGTAGTAGAAGCAAACCCAGATATGCGTGATTTCTACAACAGTTATGACCGCTACGCTACTTCAGAAGCAGATAAAAAACGTTTTGAGCAAGCAACAGCAGGTCTTTCAGATGAAGAAAAACAGTTGACAACTAGCAACAAAAACTTCTATGTAATCAACGTGAAAAACGTTGGAGGTTTGCCAATGCCAATTATTATCAAAATGGTGTACGAAGATGGTACCGATGAGGTAGTTCGTATTCCTGCGGAAGTATGGCGTTTGAACGACAAAGAGGTGAAAAAAGTAATTCCTACAGATAAGAAAGTAGCTAAATGGGTACTTGACCCATTCTATGAGATTGCTGATATTGATACAAACAATAACGCATTCCCTCGTGAGCCAGAGCAACCGACACGTTTCCAAGTATTCAAAGGACAACGTCAGTCTATGCCAAACCCAATGCAACAACAAAAACAAGCAGCGGGTGCAGTTCAAGGAGCAAAAAAATAGTAATGAGCTATCGACTTACGACAGTCAACTTTCGGTAAAGTGCAAATAATTCTGAAAGCTGATTGTCAATAGTCAACAAAAAAAGGTGGTCTTACCGAATTTCTGGGTAAGACCACCTTTTTTTTGTGTAAGCCTATAAAAAAAAGTTGCTCAGGCAGAAACCACCTGAGCAAGCCTAGTAAATAGTTCTACACCTATTGAGTACAAAGTTATAAGCTTTTTGTTTAATACGCAATACACAATCATAAAATAATTGAAACTTTATTACGAATAAAGATTTTTTTATTATTAAAGAAGAATAACGTAATTAAACTCAATAAATCAATCAGATTAGGAATCATAGTCTAAACATAGCTTGATGGAACCGAATGGACTTTATTTAGTTTTTATGTAAAAAACATTTTAAAAACTCTACTAATTACTGACGTATGCAAATAACTAAAGCAAGCGAATCGCACTTAGAATTACTAGTATTAGCGTTTGACACTTATCGTGTTCATTTCGGACAAACGAGCGATTTGATTAAAACAAGCAACTTTTTGAAAGAACGATTTGCTCAAAATAGCTCTACCATATTTATTGCTTTGGATGACTCAAATGGAGCATTGGCTGGTTTTACCCAGTTGTATCCCGTGTACTCAACACTGAAGCTCGAATCGGTTTGGCTATTAAATGATATGTTTGTGATGCCTGACTATCGGAAAGGGGGCGTAGCATCCTTATTGATTGATGCAGCGTGGAAGCATACCAAAGACACAGGTGCTGCTTGGCTTACCTTGAAAACAGGAATCGAAAATACTAAGGCTCAAGCCCTTTATGAAAAATTGGGCTTCAGAAAGGATCAAGAGCATTTCTATTATTTCTTAGATAATCACTCTGTGAAGGAGGCTTAGGTATTATCTTTGTGCCCAATAAACCTCAAAACGGGCTATTAGGCTTGTAAAGACGTGCATCAAATTGAAAATTTTTTGGCAGAATCTCTTCAGAAAAGAAAAGATTTGGCTTTATATAGAATACTAAAAACCACCGAAAATATGGTGGATTTTTGTTCAAATGATTATTTAGGTTTTGCCAAAACAGGTATATTAGTTGAGGGCATCAAGCAAGAACTCGCTCAACTCGAACAATCACACAACCAATGGGTTGGAGCAACAGGTTCGCGCTTGTTAGCAGGTAATTATGCCTATACAGAAAACCTAGAAAGTACCATTGCAGACTTTCATGGCGCAGAGGCTGGACTCATCTTTAATTCAGGTTATGATGCCAATGTTGGAGTATTGGCAAGTGTTCCTCAAAAAGGAGACTTTTTGATTACTGATGAATACATTCATGCCAGTATGATTGATGGCGCTCGACTAAGCTATGCCACCCGACTAAAGTTTTCTCACAACGATTTATCAGACCTTCGTAAAAAGCTCGAACATGCTAAAACCCAAAATACTGGACGTATTTATGTAGCAGTGGAGTCGGTTTATTCTATGGACGGAGACGAGGCACCTTTGAAAGCACTAGCAGATATATGTGCAGAATATGGCGCAGGATTAATTGTTGATGAAGCACATGCTACTGGAGTTTTTGGTGATAAAGGAGAGGGATTAGTTTCTTATTATGGACTCGAAAAACGTGTCTTTGCCAGAGTTATTACCTTTGGAAAAGCCCTCGGTTGTCATGGTGCCATTGTGTTGGGGAGTGAGAGTTTAAGAGCTTTTTTAATCAATTTTGCTCGTTCATTTATCTATACTACGGCGGCACCTTTACATAGCCATGCAGGTGTGAAAAGTGCTTATGATTATTTGCAATCAGCCAACTTTAACAATTTATATCTTCACAAATTAATAAGATATTTCCGAGAACAAGTGGCATCTTCATGTAGTTACCCCATTATCGAGAGTCGTTCGGCTATTCAATGTGTGGTGATTCCTGGAAATGAAGCTTGTCGCCAAGTTGCGCTACAGTTACAAAAAGCTGGACTTGACGTGAGGGCTATTCTTTCGCCGACTGTTCCCAAAGGCAAAGAACGATTAAGAATTTGTCTTCATCAATATAATACTTTCGAGCAGATAGATGCTCTAGTGAAGCAAATGTCCCCGCACCTTTAATATTAAATTTCAACATGAAAAAACAATTTATTGTCGCTGGTATTGGTACCGAAATAGGTAAAACTTTCATTTCTAGTGTTTTGGTAGAAGCACTTCAGGCAGATTACTGGAAGCCGATACAATCGGGAGGTCTCGATTTTTCGGATACAGATACCGTAAAAAGTCTTGTTTCGATCAAGAACAATACTTTTTTTCGAGAAGCCTATCGCCTCAATGAACCTTTGTCTCCACATGCAGCCGCAGCCTTGGATGGCATTACTATTGAGTTGTCAAAAATACAGTTGCCAGTTACTGAACGAAACTTGATTGTGGAACTCGCAGGCGGCTTAATGGTTCCGCTCAATGATAATGACTTAGTGATAGATATGGTTCAACAATTGAACCTTCCTGTGATACTGGTGTCCAAAAATTACCTAGGCAGTATCAACCATACGCTTCTTTCGGTCGAAGCTCTAAAAAGTAGAAATATTCCAGTTGAAGGGATTATTTTCAATGGTATTTCAAATGCTTCTACCGAGAGCTTTATTTTGAATTATACAAAACTTAAATGCTTGGGTCGTATCCCAACTCAGGCAGAAATTGACAAGCCTGCTGTTCGTAAACTAGCCGATGCGTTAGAAAATAATTGGCAGTAGGAGAGGTCTAAAGCTTTTTATGAAAAAAGATTATTCGATAGACGAGCACTTGGAATTTCCTGTTGAAAATGTGGAAAAACCAGTGATAACTAATTTAAGTGAAAGAGATGCCAAAGTGGTTTGGCATCCTTTTACTCAACATCATACAGCCCCCTTTTCCATTCCGATTGTTCGTGCAGAAGGGGTGTATTTATTTGATGAAAATGGCAAAAGGTATATCGATGCTATTTCGTCGTGGTGGGTCAATTTACATGGGCATTCTCATCCGTATATTGCCCAAAAAGTTGCAGAACAGTTTTTGAAACTCGAGCAGGTTATTTTTGCAGGTTTTACGCATGAGCCAGCCGTAAGTTTAGCCGAAAGGTTATTGGATATTTTACCGAGCCATCAAGCAAAAGTATTTTATTCAGATAACGGTTCAACCTCTATCGAAGTGGCCTTAAAAATGGCTATTCAATATTTTCATAATAGAGGTTTTGAAAAAAGAAATAAGATTATTGCCTTGAGTAATGGCTATCACGGCGACACCTTTGGCACAATGGCCGTAGGAGCAAAAAGTGCTTTTAATGCGCCATTCGAGCCTTTTTTGTATGAAACATGTTATTTGCCAGTGCCCGTAGCAGGACAAGAGCAAGAGGCGGTTGCTCAGATGAAAAAAAACTCGAAAATGCTGATGAAATCGCTGCTTTTATCTTTGAGCCGTTGATTCAAGGGGCAGGAGGGATGGTTATGTACGAACCAGAGGTATTGGAAGAACTGATTGCATTGGCAAAAGATAAGGGTGTGATTACGATTGCTGATGAAATCATGACGGGTTTTGGTCGTACAGGTAAAATGTTTGCCACAGATTACATCCAGACCAAACCAGATATTTACTGTATGTCCAAAGGCTTGACTGGTGGGGCTATGGCATTGGGTGTAACTACTTGTACTCAGGAGATATTTGATGCATTTTTGTCAGAAGATCGACGCAAAACTTTGTTCCATAGCCACAGTTTTACGGCTAATCCTTTGGCTTGTACAGCAGCGCTGGCTAGTTTGGATTTATTGCTTTTACCCGAAACACAAGCGCAGATAAAAGCTCTGCATCAAAGTCATGTGGAATTTGCTCAAAAACTCAAAGCAGAGAAAGCAAGTACGGTAGATTCGGTACGTGTGCGGGGAACGATTTTGGCCATTGAGATACATACTGAAGAAGGAACCTCATACTTTAGTAATATTCGAGATATGGCATATAATTTCTTTTTAGAAAAAGGCATTCTGATGCGTCCTCTTGGCAATATCATTTACCTACTAACACCATATTGTATACAACAAGAAGATTTGGATTATGTATATGCGTGTATTGAGGAGTTTTTGGATTTTAAGTAGAGGTGCAAGCATTGCGCCTAAAAAGTGGTCATCCTTAAATAGGTAATATCAAAAATATGAGTCATCCCGAATTTTGATATTTGGGTTATGTTCTAAGTGTTTATCAAAAAAGGCGTTCGAAAAACTAATTTCGAACGCCTTTTTTGATACTATATTTCAGAATGGTACCTCTTTAGACGCCAGCATTGCGTCTCTACTATTAAAAAATAATCACTCATTCGCCCAATTACGCAATCAATAAATTTGAGATTACTCATATTTTAGACTTATTGAGTTTATAATTTTTCAATCTTAAACGCACTTGATGATTTACCGCGGTTGATACGAATAATGTACAAACCTTTTGTAAAATCTGATGTAGGAACTGTTACCAAGTTTGCATTAGTAGTTTTTGTCCAAACTACTCTTCCCATTACATCGGCAATAGTAATTTCGCTAGTTTCTCCAGCAGTCAACAAATCAATGGTTAAATTGTCCTGTACAGGGTTTGGATAAACTTTGTAAAATGCTTGTTCTTCTTTTTCAAAACCTAATACTTTTACAGGTAAGAAGCCAAAATAGAAGCGAGCATTTACAGGGTAGTGATCGGAAGTGCTATTGGTATAGTCTGCTACAAAATCGATTGGTCTTGAAACATTAAGCGTACTGTTGATGTAATAAATACCTGAGGTAGATACCGCTGGATTTGCAGCGCCTTCTGTCAGTATGCCGATTTCGTTACTTACCATAATATGGTCAATAATGTCAGAATAACTAGCTGTACTAGATACTTTGCAATCACTCAAAGATTTTGAGATAGTTTTATAGTTTGCTGCATCCGCAACAAACTCTTTATAAGAAGAAGCATTTCCGAGTGCAATAGACGTATCCAAATCATCATTGTAGTCACCCAATACTATGACAGTGTTACTGGCGTATTTGCTATCTAATTCGGCTTTCAAGTCAATAGCATCTTGCTTTCTTCTTGTATAATCAGAAACGGCTGAACCAGATTTGGCATGAATTCCTACAAAGTTGATTCTTTTAGTTTTTCCATTGATTTTGGCATCAGCCACAAACATATATGGTAATCTACCAGATGCCCAGTTGTTGGCAGGAGGATAGGTATATTTTCCGACCAGTAAAGACTTGGTTTCGGCATCTACAGGAGTAATGATATCCTTTTTGTATACAAAGCAGATTTTCTGAGCATAGGTTGTTGGGTCACTTGCCTTTTCGGGTGCATCAAAGTAATGCGAGTAGTAGTCAGTTTGACATTTGATACCATAGTTTGGTAAACTTTGCGCTAGCAAACTAGCAAAGTAGGTATGATTACAGACCTCTTCAAGACAGAAAACATCCGACTTCAATTTATTGATTACCGTAATTACGTTATTCATTTGGAGGGTGTCTTTGATGGGACCCAAGGCGCTTGGTGAAATTGTTGTATTTCCTAACCATTCAACGTTCCAAGTAGTGATATCCAAGGTAGAATCTGCACTAATCGTTGCACCTGCCAAGGTTCCGCAGTATGATGCTGGCGTAGGTACAGTAATTGTACAAGAAGTTGAGCTTTTTGAAATATCACTAGCTACGTAAGGAAATACCTGCAAGATATCTACTGTGCCACTTGTATTGATATAATGACCTATCGTTCCAGTGATGTCTTGTGTAACACTCGGAACAGCCGTGCCAATTACACCAGTAGCTGTAGCGTCGACACGTACTTCTGTTTCTCCCATTTCATTACAGGCAATGACTTTGTAGTTGGTAGCACTGGCAAAATTTCCTGTGTTTACTGTAAAGTTCATACCGATTAACTTTACCACCTTTCCTTCATTTGATTCAAGAAAAGTCGAAAGCGTTGTTGTTCCTTTTTTACTTGCATCAAAAACAGCGACCGTAGGCGTTTTGCTGGTACTTGTCACTTTATTGATACAGGTTGGATTGAGGATTTCGGCTTCTCCACTAAATCGAGCCAATGACCCTACAACTTGAACGGAGTCACCTACTGAAATATTGGCAAATAACGTTGCTCCACTTGCCGAGAATACCGCAATACCTCCTGTGTTATCCTGTAAATAAAACTTATTGCTTCCAAATTTACTGGTAACTCTACCTGCAATACTTGCGCTACCACCTGAGTAGGTATTTTGTGCAGGAATATTGTCGCGAACTTGCTTAATATTGGTTGTAATACCACATAGGCCTGTTCCAGCAGGGAAAACGGTTCCTTTTACGATAATAGTGCTGCTAACAGAACCGCTTGATAGTAAGATACTAGCTTCATTATTACCAAGGATGGCTTTTGTAGAGCTTCTTACTAAAAATGCGCCTCCTTTTTGGTTGACAGTCCCTGTAGTTCCCCAAGTTTTACCATCATCAAAACTCAGTTCGAAATTATCCGTTGCAGTTTTAAAACTTACTGCAATATCTGCTACTAAATCAGATGCCGTAACAGTAATTTTGGATGCTGCAGAGGCTGTTCCCAAATTGGTATTCGACAGGGTAGTTCCAACGGCTGATAATGTAGGTAACGAACTCAAAGAAGCTACACTTGCCCAAGAATCACCTGCTCTCAAACGGTCAACGATAACGTTGGGTGCATTGGCAGCAGTTCCTTGACGTAGAGCAATCATACCTAAACTTGCAGCATCATTTTGTGTATCAAGTGAGGCTAGCCAATCTGTTTTTGCAGGTTCTGAATTACTTGATAGTGCATCTGTAACGAATAGCTCCGATGTATCGTCGTTGGTGGCTGTACTGTTGAAAGTATAACGGAACACTAACAAATAAGTAGTGTTTAAGGCATATCTTTTAGTGGTATAAGCCAAGGTTGTTCCAGAAGCAGAACCTTTTGAAATACCGAACTGGATACCGTCTGTAGACGAGCGAATATAGATTCTTGGGTTAAAGCCTCCCGAACTAGTTGTTCCTTGGATTAAATGGATGAAATAATCACCAGCGGTTTTGGCTGCTGTAACATTTACTAAACAAGATACATAAACGCTACCTGTACTAAATGGCGTGGTTAACAGTTTGGAAACGTCTTCGCCTGAAGTTGTCAACACTGCAGCATTGCCTGCATTATTTAAGCCTGCAAATACTAATCCTGTAGTTGTTGAGATGGCATTAGTTCCACCACCGCTATGAGCGGTCCAGCCATTGGCTGTTAATAGGCCTGAAAAGTTAAAATCTTCCGAAAAGCTTTGTGCGAGTATGCCATAAGGAGATAACAGTGCTATTAATAGCACCAAAGACGGTAGAAATTTGCGCATAGTGTTGATGTTAAAAATTGGCAATATAAATTAATTTACTTCCACAAAAGTAATTAACTATTTTCACCTTCTTAGTTGAGGCCTCAAAAAGGAATTATTATTTTTTTAAAATAGAGGGAAAGTTTTTAAACGGAAATGCCCTACTTGAAAGGGTAGGGCATTACGATAAACTATTTCTTAGAAAAAATAAACACTATCAGTTATAGCTGATAGGTCAAAACAGGAATATCCGAACGAATAATTACTTGTTTTGATTTGCTAGGATCTATTAGTTGGGTTAGGAAATTGCGATGATGTGCTGCCAAAACAATGAGATTGACTCCTCTTTCAGCAGCAGTAGTGAGAATACCTTCGGTTACACTATTTGAAATGGTGGTATCGATACTAAAAGTTTCTTTTACAAAAGCTGATTTGATTTGTTCTATAAATTGCTGATCAGATTGAATATCTGGCTCGAAAGGTGCGTTGATTTTGGTAAGCGCAAGATTTGCCCCTAGTTGATGTGATAATTCAAATACTTGAGCCAAGATATGGTTTTCGTCAAATTCGAGTTGAGTAGCATACAATATCTTATCTATCGCAACCTCTTCTACTTGATTTGGAACTGTCAAAACTGGTATATGTGCTTTGGCTGTAATATGGGCAGCATTGCTACCGATTAGTTTGCTTAGGAAGCCGCCAGAGCCTGTTCGTCCCATCACGATTAGGTCAATGTTATATTTTTCGACCGTATCAAAAACTCCAGAGATAACATCATTCATTTCTAAGACTACATGACATTTTATATTTGCTTCTTCGACTTTTGAGGCTAGCGGTACCATTTTACTATAAAGCGAATCACGCTGGTCGTCCAACGCTTTTTGCATGGTGTCGGCATCTGCATAAATACCTGGCTCGACATAACGAGGAAGATAAGTATGTACCAAATAAATAGCTGATTGGGTGGCTTTAGCTACCAAAATGGCGTATTGTAGTGCCTTGTGAGAGTTATCCGAAAAATCGGTGGCAATAAGAATGTTGTTCATGGCTTGTATGAGATTTGATTTATGACAAAATTAGAGTCAATTCTTTACCTATAAGCCTCTGTTAGTCAGTTTAAAATATGATTTTTGTTAGTTCGGAAGCTGTTGTTGTTTTGTTGATTATCAGTATGTTAACTTAAATTAACGCAAACTTAAATTGTATTAATACGCTTTGGGTATCAGGCCAAAAAGCTTTTTTGAATTCATGGGAAATATTTTGCCGAAAGCCCATTGCTAAAAGCCGAAAGCCCAAAAGTTAGATTTTATTTTGCCCACTAATTAATTATTATTTCTGCTGCTTTTTCAGCTACTGCAATGACGGGGGCATTGGTGTTTCCTGCAATCACTTCTGGAATAATAGAGGCATCTACCACTCTCAGACCTTTGATACCATAGACTTCTAGCGAGTCAGGGTTGACCACAGCTTGTGAGTCGATGCCCATTTTGCAAGTACCACACGGATGATAAACGGTTTCACAAGTAGCCCTAATATAGGTTTCCCAGTCTAGGTCACTCTCATATTTATCAGGAAGAAATAAGGTGTCTTGTTGACGAAATGGAGCAAAAGCATCCGATAATATAATATCTTTTGCTTGGTGAACAGCTCGTAAAAGCGTGGCAATATCTTCGCCCTTAGAATCAGACAAATAACAAGGATCAATAAGTGGGACAGAATTTGGACGACTGTCATACAAACCCACATATCCTCTACTTTTTGGTTTGAGTAAGGTGGGCAAAACCGTGAATCCTTCTTCTTTGGGTAACGTTTTTACTTCATGCAAATTAGGGGCAAGTACAGGAGCAAAATGGAATTGTATATCTGGGCGGTCAAGACCAGCTTTGGTTTGCGTAAATGCACAAGCCTCGAGTGGACTTGAACTCAATGGTCCTTTTTTCTGGAAAAGGTATTGATAAAGATTAGAGAGTACCCACGGAAATCGCTCGGCATTATTGTAGGTAATACGTTGATTGCATAAAGTATTGATATTGACAAAAAGGTGATCTGATAAGTTTTGCCCAACACCCGATAAATTTACCTTACAATCTATTTGGAAATCTTTGAGATAGGAAGCGTCGCCTATGCCCGAAAGTAGCAACAGATGAGGACTTTGAAATGCTCCCGCCGATAGAATTACTTCTTTTTGAGCATAAATTTTTTCCGTAGTATTTCCTTTGATGATTTCAATGCCTATAGCTTTATCATTTTCGATAATAATCCTAGCTACTTGTGTTTTGGTCAATACCGAAAGGTTGGGGCGTGACAATGCAGGGACTAAAAAAGCCGCTGCTGTCGAATGGCGGCGAGCGTTTTTAATGGTAAACTGAAATTTTCCTGCACCTTCCTGCTGAACACCGTTAAAATCTGGATTGGCAGGAATACCCACTTCCACACAGGCTTCTATAAAAGCTTCAGCTAATGGCGTTACATTAATATTATGACTTACATTGAGTAAACCGCCTTTCCCATGATAATCGTTTTGAAACTGCTGATTATTTTCTGATTTGGTGAAATAGGACAACATCTCCTGATAACTCCATCCACGATTTCCCCATTTTTCCCAATCATTGTAATCCTCCTTATTCCCTCTGATATAAGCCATGCAATTGACAGAACTAGACCCTCCTAAAGTTTTACCTCTCGGCTGGTATAATTGCCTATTATGAAGATGGGCCTGAGGTACAGTTACAAAGTTCCAGTTTACGTTCGAGTGATGTAATTTACCATATCCTGCAGGAATATGTATTTCTGGTTTCACGTCTTTTCCTCCTGCCTCGACCAATAAAACTTGGTTATTGGGAATATTGGATAAACGATGTGCTAATACACAGCCAGCTGAACCTGCACCAATGATGATATAATCTGGTTTCATAGTTGATTAGAAAAAAGGAAGCTGTTTTAAGAAGACTAACATAAAATAGGAAAGAGGATTTGTTTAACTAAATATAACAAAAACTTCTTTGATTAGTACTGTAAATATAGGTGTTTTGTGTCTGCTTTTAAGTTAAATTTGTAGAATCTTACTTCAGAGACAAACCTTTAAATTGCTATTAACTGCTCATGTCAGATTTTCAACTGTATCTTCAACTAGGTTTTCAACACATCACAGATGTAAATGGCTATGACCATATTTTGTTTGTTATTGCACTTTGTGCTGTATATCGCCCTAGCGATTGGAAAAAACTGGCAATATTAGTGACAGCCTTTACGCTTGGACACTCTGTAACCTTGGCGTTGGCTACGCTTCAAATTATTACCTATCGCACAGAAGTAATAGAATTTCTGATTCCTATTACCATCTTCCTAACCTGTGTGTTAAACTTCTTTCATAAGTCAGTTGATAGTACTAGATTTCAGAAAGAAAAAAGCTCATCACTTCGCTACCCAATGGCGATGACTTTTGGGTTGATTCATGGAATGGGTTTTTCTAATTATCTGCGCAGTTTATTGGGAAAAGAAGAAAGTTTGCTAAATCCCTTATTGGCATTCAATGTGGGTTTAGAGTTGGGACAATTACTCATTGTGATGTTTACTTTGGTCATTAGTTTTTTGATTCTAGAGGTATTTAGAGCCAAAAAACACGATTGGAATTTGATTCTTTCAGGAATGGTAGCAGGAGTAGCCCTAACGTTGATTGCTTCAGCAGAATATTTTCAGGAATTAATGGGGAAATAAGTAAAAAGAAGTTATTAGTTAACAGTGTATCTGTCATTAGAATGCTCACAATTAAGAGGATATATCTAAAATTTACTGCAAGTATATCATGAATTTAATCTTTTTTCTTAAGTAAATATTTAACGGATATACGATTAACTAATAACTTCTTCCCAGATTTACTTTGTAAGAATTTTCAAAGCCTCTTCTTGGGCAGCTTTAGCCCAAAGTGCGTACATTTTTCCAGAAAAGTGTAACCCATCTTCAGCAATCATCGTTGCGTCATTGGGGTATGCTCTTGAGATAGGAGTGATATCGACAAAGGGCACATGATGTTTTTGGCATTCTTCTTTGACAATCAAATTAAACGCATCTATTTCTTTAGCAATTTGCGCTTTATCTCGATTTGACGCAAAAGGGCTCACTCCCCAATCTGGGATGGAAAGTACCATGACATGTTGAAAATTACCAGAAGTAAAGTTCGCTGCCGTTTGTAATAATTGCTGAAAATCCTTTCTGAACTCTTCTTTCGAAAGACCCCTATATTGATTATTTACACCAATGAGTAGCGTAACCAAATCATAATGTTTGTCAAGTTTGCGTGACGCTATGGCATCTTGTAACTCAAAAGTTGTCCAACCTGTTTGAGCCACAATATCATGTTTGGAGATGGATATATCTTTTTTGATAAATTCAATTAATTGTGCTGACCAGCGTTCTGATTCAAGAACACTCTCTCCGATGGTATAGGAGTCACCAAGCGCTAATATTTTTTTGAAGGAATTTTGTCCATAGGGTTTGTAAGAGTAAAAGAGATAGATGATAATGAAATGAAAAACACTATCATAATGCAAATTAAGCGTTGAGGTACGTTGTATAGCATTAGTGTAAAGATTATACGCTTTATAGTATCAAATACCTATAATAGAGAGTTTTATAAAAGGCTGAAATACATACCGTTTAATAATTTTTCCAAGAAAGTGAAAAAAACTACCCATAGGTATAATATTGTATTTTGGCATGATTTTGGCTTCATTTATAGTAAATAATTCTCGTCTTTCTGAAGACAAAATTGCATTTTTATTACAAAACCCGCCCAAAATCAATTTGTTTTAAAAATTGTAATTTACAATAAAGTCTTTTGATAAAATACCTTCGCAACGTGTTTTTGAGAAACAATTTTGAGAGAATTATTTTAGAGAACTTCTGCTAGGCACCCGCTAATGCTTCAGAATTATTATAGATTATACTATGCGAACCGCAATACCGCTCAGTATAATGCAAAAGCCTAAGTTTTAAAGAGTAACGCCATTTCTGTAGGAAAGAATCGCAAGCTTTCCCTGTAACATTTATTTTCGTTAATCAACCTCAGTAATCTAGGCTTATCACATTCGGCTTATTCCGCTATTAGTCGTCTCACGTTTTTGTTTTGTAAATCATTGCTGTTTTCGAACGCATATTGTAGGAAATTATGCTATCATTTTAAACGCCATGAAATGATTTGAGGTGTATCTGTTTTGACACCACCTACAGATGTTTGTCCCCGCCCCAAAGACGATACTGTCTTCTCGAAACAGTTGTTTGGATTTAGTTTGTACTAGTCCAGAAATATAATTTTTCCTAGAATCCGCCGAGTTAAATTAATAAAGTTTCCCCATGAAAAACTTTACTGCTTCATTACGTACTTCATCAAAGTGCGACCTAAGTAAGTTATGTACGCCTGAGTTGAACACTTTTAGAAGAGCACGCCATTACCTCAAAAACCATGCCAATGGAATTTTGAGGATTGTGTTGCTTGTGCCCCTTATCTTTTTTTTAGGAGGTACAAAAAATATACTCGCTCAAGTAAATCCTTTAAGCCCAGTGCAAGGATTTAACATCTTTTCGTACGGTAATACCATACTTACCAGTGGCGATGCCAATGGTGGTTTGGCTACCTTCGGAAACCTCACACTCAATGGATCCTATTCATTGGGTATGAGTACCACGGGTACTTTCAAAGCTTCTGGTGATGCCAACAATACAGCATTGATTGTAGAAGGTAATGTAAACTACTCGTCGGGTAATGGTCTAAATGTATTGAGTGGAGGTTTTGTTAAAATTAAGGATTTTTCAAGCTCAAAATATTGGTCTACTAATCCTACTCGTTTGACAGCCTCAAGTGCAACTTCACAAGATGCCAATCCACGTATTAGTTTGTCAGTTTCCCAAACGCAAGCCTCTATTAATGCCGATGTATTCGACTTTAATACAGCCATTGCGAATATGCGTAGTTACTCAACTACCTATAAAGGTTGCGCTTCAAATACCACGGTATCGACTACTGCCACGTCTTATACTTTTAACTTGACGTCAGGCCGTACCAATTTCTTTAGAATGACAGCTAGTCAGTTGGCTATTTTCAACGAAATCAAGTTTAACATCGTACCTTCTGCTACCAACCCTGTAGTAATCACTGTGGATATTGGTAGTGCTAGCTCTTTTAACTGGAACATCCCAAATTTTCCTGGAGTACCAAATGCAGCAGGTCAGTATATCTTGTTCAACTTTGTGAATAACTCAGCGGGTAGTGCAACAATCAACCTAAACGGAGGTAGTACTATCATTGGTACTGTGTTTGCACCAAATGCGCACGTAAATAAAGCGGGTTCTGGTAATATTGAAGGTCAGGTTGTGTGTATGAACTATACACATGCACAAGGGGAAGTGCACTATCAGACATTCAATACTACGGTAAACTGTAGTAGCTTTAGCTCAGTTACTTGTGACTGTCCGGGTGGTTTATTGAAAAACCCGGGATTTGAAGTTCAGGAGTTTCGTGCAGGATATAACACTAGTTATAAAACAGCTTATTGGGAATGGAACTCGGCAGGCTCTTTAACGACAGGTTCAGGTTTTGAGGTTTGTGATGCCAATAATGCCTATTTGTATGCCAATAGCTCTTCTGCTATGATGTGGCAGAAAGTAGATAATATTACGGCTGGTACTTCATATACTTTATCGGCCTATGGTGGGACACACGAACCTGCATATAACCATAGATATAGATTAGCTTTTTACAATAGTTCAGGAACTTTATTAGACTTCACAGAAGTTCAAGTTGATTGGGACGTAGACGTTGTTCCTGCAGGACAAACAATCCTAAAAGAATATGTATTAACAAAAACTGCACCTACTGGTACATCTTATTTGAGAGTAGAGGGTTATGCAAGTGGTGACTGGTTAAAGTTAGATAACTTGTGTTTGACCGTAAACAATACTTGTAACAACTTAACAAGTGGAGGTACCATTGGATCAAACCAAGTTTTATGTAAAAATGTAAGTAGTACGCCAGCAGCTCTTACCAATGTCACTTCACCATCAGGTGGTGATACAGGACAAACTATCCAATACCAATGGTATAGAGCTACATCATTAGTTAATGGAGCTTGCCCTACAAACGTAGCTGGCTCATCAAAATATACAGCCATCTCAGGTGCAACGGCTGCAACTTACACGCCTGGGGCAATCTCGCAAACAACTTGTTATATTAGAACTGCTCGCCGTACCAACTGTAACGACTACGTGGCTGAATCCAATGCTGTATTGGTTGTTCTGAAAAATAATTGCTCGACTGTAGCATGTCCCAATAACATTGTTACTAACTCAAGTTTTGAGACAGATGATAATGTTACCAATAATGGAAAGAAGTTTCCTGTATATTTTCAGTCATCACCTGCCTCATACATCACTCGTACTGCTACCAATACAGATGCCTATCGTGGTGCTTCACCTCTTGACTGGGCTATTGGGACAGATGTCAATGATTATGCTAACCAAAATGGTGCATATTACATTGATGCAAGTGTAACAGGTAACGCAAATTCAGGGGATCGTTTTGTTTACGGAAGATATAACCAATGCGTGCTTTTTGCACCAAGTTCAAATCAGAAGTTTTTCCCAGTTACGCCAGGAAAAAAATATAAAATATGTGCTTATATGGCAGCCTTTAATCCATCAGGAGTACAAGGTAATGCAGATGTATATTTTGAATATAAATTTAGAAATGCTGAAGGAGGTGATAAGGGGATACTTTCTACAGGAGATATTTATCAATCAATACCTGCCGATGCAGATGGACAATGGGAGACGCTTAACTGGCAACAGTATTGTGTAGAAATTGTAGCGCCAGCAGGTGCAACATATCTTGAATTATATATCACTCCTCGCGACAATGAAGGAGATGGTGTTGCGTTTGATGATATCTGTATGACAGAAGAAACTTGTACTTCTGCACCTGTTGTTAGTAGTGCGTCTATTTGTGGAACAGGTACTGCAACACTTACAGCTACAGGATGTACAGGGGGAACTGTGAAATGGTATAGTGGTTCTACTGATACGACTCCAATTGCTACAGGTGCTACATATACCCCAGCTTCAAGAAGTACATCGTTGAGTTTGTTCGCAACATGTACACTCAACAACTGTGAAAGTATGAAAACTCCAGTCAACTTAACCGTAAGTGGGGCAGTTTCTGGCGTTAGTGCGACGGCAGTGGGAGGTAACACCTCTAATTGTGGAACACCAATTACGATAAATGGTGCTGGGAGTGTGGCTAACCCTAACCTTGTTTATAATGGAGATTTCTCAGCGGGTGATATTGGTTTTGTCACACAGTATGGTGAGCAAAATTATGGATATGGAGTGTATGGCGTTACGACGGATGCTAATACCTATTTCAATTGGGCATCAGCCTGTAAAGATAGAACTGCCGCAGGCACTGGTAAAATATTTGTTGCAGATGGAGGCACAAGTGCAAACCTTACGGTATGGGGGCAAAGAATTGCAGTGAATCCAAATACTACTTATAGGTTAAGTACTTATGCTACTTCTATCTCTTCAACGAGTCCATCTACTCTTGCGTTTTATGTGAATGGAGTAAAAGTTGGTACTTCGACAACCTTGTCAGCGACTACCTGTGCTTGGCAACAGTTATCAACTACATGGAGTTCGGGAAGTAGCACAACAGCTTATTTTGAAATTAGAAATGAGAATGCTAATACAGGAGGTAATGATTTTGCAATAGATGACATCTCAATGACAGTTGATGCTCCTGTAGTAACATTTTCATGGACAGGCCCAAATAGTTTCAGTGCGACAACTCAAAATATTACAGCAAGTACTACTGGAACATATACTTTAACTGTAACAGGTAATACAGGTTGTTCTAGTAATGCCTCTATTGCTATTACAATTAATGCTACACCATCATCTCCAACTGTAACTCCAGCCACTCGTTGTGGTGCAGGAACAGTAACATTGGGTGCAACTTGCGGTAGTGGCGAAACTGCGCAATGGTATTCGTCTCAGTCATCAACAACAGTATTGACAACGGGAGCATCTTACAGTCCAAGTTTAGCAGCTAGTACTACTTATTATGTAGGGTGTAAAAATACAACGACCAATTGCGAAACACCAACAGCAAGTAGAACCGCAGTAACTGGGACTATTAATACATTGCCAACAGCACCAAATTCAAGTAATGTAACGAATGGTGCAGTTTGCGGTAGTGGAGTAGTAAACTTAAGTGCAGTATGTTCATCAGGTCAAACAGTACAATGGTATGCTAGCCAGACCTCAACAAGTGTATTGACAACAGGCACCAGCTACGCACCAAGTATTACAGCAACGACAACTTATTTTGTAGGATGTAGAGATAATACAACGACTTGTGAAACATCAACGAATTCACGTCAAGCAGTAGTAGGCACAGTGAATCCAATCCCAAGCGCACCAAGTGCAGGGAATGTAACTAATAACTCAAGATGTGGTAGTGGAATTGTAAACTTAAGTGCAACATGCTCAACAGGCCAAACAGTACAATGGTATGCAAGCCAGACCTCGACTACAGTGTTGTCGACAGGTACTAGTTACGCACCAAGTATTGCAGCGACGACGACCTATTTTGTAGGTTGTAAAGATAACACTACGACTTGTGAGACGTCGACCAACTCACGTCAAACAGTTGTAGGAACAGTTAACCCAATTCCAAGCGCACCAAGTTCAAGTAATGTAACGAATGGTGCAGTTTGTGGAAGTGGTGTAGTGAATTTGACAGCAACTTGTACGACAGGTCAAACAGTACAATGGTATGCAAGTCAGAGTTCGACAAGTGTATTGACAACAGGTACAAGTTATGCACCAAGCATCACAGCCACGACAACATACTTTGTGGGATGTAAGGATAACACAACAACATGTGAAACAGCAACAGGCTCACGTCAAGGCGTAATTGGAACGGTTAACCCAATCCCAAGTGCACCAAGTGCCAATAACGTAGTAGGCGCCTCAAGATGTGAATCAGGTGTAGTGACTTTGACAGCGACTTGTTCAACAGGTCAAACAG
>NZ_NJFZ01000085.1 GCF_002270355.1 Flectobacillus sp. BAB-3569
AATGCTCCAAACAAAATTACGGCAAAAGATTTTGATGGTTGGATTCAGGAAAGAGGCTTGTATTTTTCAAATGAATGGGATGGTAAATATGAAACTATTATTTCCTCAAATGACCCCAATGAAAAGCCAGCGGATGGAGGCTTATTATACGCCAAATACGGAAAAGGTAATTACATCTTCACAGGCTATGCTTTTTTCCGTCAACTTCCTGCGGGCGTTTCGGGTGCATACAGACTATTTGCTAACTTGATATCGGTGGGGAAGTAGGTTTTTGTTGAGTGGCAAAGTGATTGAGGTACAAAGGCACAAAGGCGGATGGAGGCTTATTATACGCCAAATACGGAAAAGGTAATTAACATCTTCACAGGCTATGCTTTTTTCCGTCAACTTCCTGCGGGCGTTTCGGGTGCATA
>NZ_NJFZ01000086.1 GCF_002270355.1 Flectobacillus sp. BAB-3569
CTCATCGGCTGGCTTTGAAGCTGGCTTAAACTTCGGTCTAAAAGCTGGACGAGCAGGCTTGACTTCATCAGATGGTGTTTCAACTTCTGGTGATACCTCATCGGCTGGCTTTGAAGCTGGCTTAAACTTAGGTCTGAAGGCTGGACGAGCGGGCTTGACTTCCTCCGATGGAGCTCCAACTTCTGGCGATACCTCTGTGCTAGCTTCTACAACTGGCTCAGTTACCTCATCGGCTGGTTTTGAGGCTGATTTAAACTTCGGTCTAAAAGCTGGACGAGCAGGCTTGACTTCCTCCGATGGTGTTTCGACTTCTGGAGCTACCTCTGCACTGGCCTCTACAACTGGCTCAGTTACCTCATCGGCTGGCTTTGAAGCTGGCTTAAACTTCGGTCTAAAAGCTGGACGAGCAGGCTTGACTTCATCAGATGGTGTTTCAACTTCTGGTATACCTCATCGGCTGCTTGAAGCTGGCTTAAACTTACGGTCTGAAGGCTGGACGAGCGGCTTGACTTCCTC
>NZ_NJFZ01000037.1 GCF_002270355.1 Flectobacillus sp. BAB-3569
TGTGAAAAACCGCAAATATAGCCACCTAACTCACTAAGCAATAAGCCCATAGAGTTGTGTCGATGCAATAAAATGGCAACTATTAAATCGTAAAAAGTACGAACTAAACGCTTATCCAGAACAGAATCTAACGATAACTGGACGTCAGCAAGATAAAGATCAAGTTTATGAAGAAGTAAATGAGAGAGTCTTGACTTACTCGATTTTATGTCATTATTTTGTAGAAATGCTTTATGCATAGAAACCTCCTGTTTGTTTGTGTTTGTCGTAATTCACAAAGTAAACAAGGAGGTTTCTTTTTTAAAAGTCTTCACGAAAAATTCGGGATGACTCATGTTTGTTGAGATTGAAGCTGTTTAAACGTTCACTTAGCAGGTGGATAAATCCACCTGCTAAGTGAAATTATTGATCAAGAACAAGTCATATTATTGACTTTAACTCAAGCATTCTTTCCCTAGTTTAAACAGCTTCGTTGAAAAGTTTCAAGTCGTAATTGACCAATCTACCTTATTTTCGACTTATTTCTCATCTTCATCTTCCAACAAACCTTCTTTTTTAGCTTGCACTTTGTAATCATGCAACTGTACAGGTTTTGCTTTTTGAGTCTTCATATTCAAGAATTCTACTAACAATGAGAAGGCAATTGCAAAATATAAATATCCTTTCGGTACTGTACCAATTTCTGATGCAAAAATTGACACATGCGAGCCATGAGCACTTTCAGCAATCAACATAAAACCAATCATAATCAAAAATGCTAATCCTAGCATTTGAATTGATGGGTGGTCATTAACAAATTTGCCTACAGGACCAGAGAAGCCCATCATAATCACAATAGATAGCACAACTGAAAGAATCATAACAGGTAAGTTATGAGTCAAACCGATAGCTGTCAAAATCGAGTCGATAGAGAACACGATATTGATTAAGGCAATTTGCAGAACTACAGCCGTCAACTTATCTGCTGCACTTCCTTTCGGACGGTCTACATGATCTTCAGAAGGATCACCTTCCAATTTGTGGTGAATCTCAGAGGTAGCTTTGTAGAGCAAAAACAAACCACCCACAAATAGAATCAAACTTTGACCTGAAATACCTGCCTTAAACCAACCCCAATCGATGTGAACAAAAGGTTCTTGTAGGGAAATAATAATCGACAAGCCAAACAATAATACCACACGGAAAATCATGGCTAATAACAAACCAATATTACGAGCTTTAGGCTGATCTTTTACTGCTAATTTGTTAGCCGCAATCGAAATAAAGATAATGTTGTCGATCCCTAATACAATTTCAAGAAATGTAAGTGTAATTAAACTGATGATGGCATCTGGACTTAATAGTTGTTGTATCATTTTTAAAAAGTTGGTTTAAGAAATTATTGTTTTAAATTCTCCTCGAACAAAACAAGGAGTGATTGTCTGTTCTTGTTGTTACAAATCTATCAGGTTTTATGAATTAAAAAAATCTTCTTTTCTATAGAAGGAAAGTTTTGCTTACAAGCCTTTCATTTTATTGGTTTATTGGTAAAAATCGTTTGTTAAATGGATTCGGAAGTTTTTTTGGGAAATTTTTCATTTTTCTTCCTCCTATTTGAGTGTTTAAAAAGAGGAATAAATACGAATTTTCTTTAAAAATTGTGAATTTCAGAAAAGTCGAGCAGTTTTTTTGAAAAAAATGCAAAAATTTTTCATCATTTAACTATCTGATAACAAAAACGTTACTAAAAACTTTCAAAAAAATATGATTTTTTTCAGAAAAGGACTTGCATAATACATTTCAACCGCGTAATTTTGCACCACGTTAAACGCAACGACAACAACAAAATAAAATGGTTTCATAGCTCAGCTGGTTCAGAGCACCTGCCTTACAAGCAGGGGGTCCTAGGTTCGAATCCTAGTGGGACCACCACTTTATTTTCATTTTAGGTTTCATAGCTCAGCTGGTTCAGAGCACCTGCCTTACAAGCAGGGGGTCCTAGGTTCGAATCCTAG
>NZ_NJFZ01000088.1 GCF_002270355.1 Flectobacillus sp. BAB-3569
TACATTACTTGAACTTGGTGCGCTTGGAATTGGGTTAACTGTTCCTACAACTGTTTGACGTGAGTTGGTCGCCGTCTCACAAGTCGTAGTATTATCTTTACAACCTACATAATAAGTCGTAGTCGCTGCAATACTTGGTGCATAGCTGGTGCCTGTCGACAACACTGTTGTCGAGGTCTGACTTGCATACCATTGTACGGTTTGACCTGTTGAACAGGTCGCACTTAAGTTTACAATTCCACTACCACATCTTGAGTTATTAGTTACATTCCCTGCACTTGGTGCGCTTGGGATTGGGTTAACTGTACCTATTACTGCTTGACGTGAATTTGTTGCTGTTTCGCAAGTTGTTGTATTGTCTTTACAACCTACAAAATAAGTCGTCGTTGCTGTAATACTTGGTGCATAACTTGTGCCTGTCGTCAATACACTTGTTGAAGTCTGACTAGCATACCATTGTACTGTTTGACCTGATGAACATACTGCACTTAAGTTTACTACTCCACTACCACAAACTGCACCACCTTGTACATTTGATGAACTTGGTGCTGGTAAGTTTGGATTTACGGTACCTGTTACTCCTTGACGTGTTCCTGTTGTCGTTTCACAAGTTGTCGTGTTGTCTTTACAACCTACATAATAAGTCGTCGTTGCTGTCAAACTTGGGGCATAACTCGTACCTGTCGTCAACACGCTCGTTGAGCTCTGACTTGCATACCATTGTACGGTTTGACCTGTTGAACAGGTTGCTGTCAAGGTCACTACACCTGCTTCACATCTTGATGCCCCTACTACATTATTCGCGCTTGGTGCACTTGGAATTGGGTTAACCGTTCCGATTACGCCTTGACGTGAGCCTGTCGCTGTTTCACATGTTGTTGTGTTATCCTTACATCCTACAAAGTAGGTTGTCGTGGCTGTGATGTTTGGCGAATAGCTTGTACCTGTTGTCAATACACTTGTCGAAGTCTGACTTGCATACCATTGTACTGTTTGACCTGTCGTACAAGTTGCTGTCAAGTTCACTACACCACTTCCGCAAACTGCACCATTCGTTACATTACTTGAACTTGGTGCGCTTGGAATTGGGTTAACTGTTCCTACAACTGTTTGACGTGAGTTGGTCGACGTCTCACAAGTCGTAGTGTTATCTTTACAACCTACAAAATAGGTCGTCGTCGCTGCAATACTTGGTGCGTAACTAGTACCTGTCGACAACACTGTAGTCGAGGTCTGGCTTGCATACCATTGTACTGTTTGGCCTGATGAGCAGGTTGCACTTAAGTTTACAATTCCACTACCACATCTTGAGTTATTAGTTACATTCCCTGCACTTGGTGCGCTTGGGATTGGATTCACCGTTCCTACTACTGCTTGACGTGAGTTCGTTGATGTTTCACAAGTCGTTGTATTATCTCTACATCCTACAAAATAAGTTGTCGTTGCTGTAATACTTGGTGCGTAGCTGGTGCCTGTTGTCAATACACTTGTTGAGGTCTGGCTAGCATACCATTGTACTGTTTGACCTGATGAACATACTGCACTTAGGTTTACTACGCCACTGCCGCAAACTGCACCATTCGTTACATTACTTGAACTTGGTGCTGGTAAGTTTGGATTTACGGTACCTGTTACTCCTTGACGTGTTCCTGTTGTCGTTTCACAAGTTGTCGTGTTGTCTTTACAACCTACATAATAAGTCGTCGTTGCTGTCAAACTTGGGGCATAACTCGTACCTGTCGTCAACACGCTCGTTGAACTCTGACTTGCATACCATTGTACTGTTTGACCTGTTGAACAAGTCGCTGTCAAAGTCACTACACCTGATTCACATCTTGAGGCGCCTACTACGTTATTGGCACTTGGTGCACTTGGGATTGGGTTAACCGTTCCAATTACGCCTTGACGTGAGCCTGTTGC
>NZ_NJFZ01000038.1 GCF_002270355.1 Flectobacillus sp. BAB-3569
TTAAGTGGCACGCGAGCTGGGTTCAGAACGTCGTGAGACAGTTCGGTCCCTATCTGTTGTGGGCGTAGGAATATTGACAGGTTCTGACTTTAGTACGAGAGGACCGAGTTGGACTGACCTCTGGTGTATCAGTTGTCCTGCCAAGGGCATAGCTGAGTAGCTACGTCGGGACCAGATAAGCGCTGAAAGCATCTAAGTGCGAAACTGACCTGAAGATGAGTATTCCAAATAAGGGCCGTTGTAGATGACAACGTTGATAGGTTGCAGATGTATAGGTAGAGATACCAGAGTCGAGCAATACTAATTACCCAATAGCTTATGATATCTCTGTACTAAGAATTTAATTCTTACTTGTTCAACATCTTTCACGATATACGTCAAACGGACATAAGACATAGAGAAGTAATTCTCGCAGGTTTTATGGAGCCGATAGGACTGGTGTTCACCTCTTCCCATCTCGAACAGAGTAGTTAAGCCCAGTACCGTTGATGATACTGCAATCAAATGCGGGAAAGTAAAAAAGCTCCAAAATATTACAAAGACAGAAGCCACTCCAAAAGAGTGGCTTTTTTGTTTTACAAGGCTCAGTACCGTTGAGGATACTGCAGGCTGCGTGCTGAGAACTCAGTGTCCCAGACTGTGCGTCCCAATCATGCAGAGAAAAGCCATAAAATATTACAAATAAATGTGAGCGACCTCGATAGGGTGGCTTTTTGTGTTTTACAAGGCTCAGTCCCGTTGATGATAGTGCAGGCTGCGCGCCCCGGACTATGCGTCCCAATCAATACTGAAAAGTAAAAAAGCTCCCAAATATTAACAAATACATAAGCCACTCCGAAAGAGTGGCTTATGTATTTTGTTATAAATCAGCAGATTATATATTCTTATGCTCTAACAAGTTGGAATAAGGCTAGAAATCATGTTGTTCTTTATGATTGATAATACTTTAAAGCACGGCTTAATCTACCTTGAATTACCTTTCTTAGCTTTAGAGGAGCTAAAACTTCAACTCCATCACCGAATCCTAAAATTTCTTTTTCTAACTCGAAATTGATTTGTAATGCTAATTCAATGGTGAGTCCTCTTTCATTTTCCTCGATAACTTTTTGTGAATGATGTAAAGGTTTCGTAATTACATAAGGGGCATGCAAAGGGGTAAACTTTAATACTATTTGTTGTGGACGAAGATTATTTACAGTAACTCCAATGGTATTTTTATAGAATTCTTCTTGAACAAAGACATCATTTGGTAGGTAAGGAATGTCTTCAGAGACGTGAACTTCTTGTATTCTGTCCAAAGCAAGGTGTAAAATGCTTTCTTCTTCCTTCCTTTTTCCTACTAGAAACCAACGGTTTTTAAATTCTTTTAACCACCATCCGTGGAATACAAAAACTCCTTCTTGCCGTGCTTTGAATGATTTGTAAGTTATGATAAGTGCTTTTTTAGCTAAAATGGCATGATAAAGATAGTCTAAATAAGAAAGTCCCTTCAGGTTTTCATTTTTTTCAAAATCAATAATTGAACTTCGCTTTTCTTGTGCACTATAAACATGTTCTTCTAACTTATTGACTACCTCGCTCAATTGATCAAAATGCGAAAAACCTTTGAATTGCTTTAATAATGATAACGCCTCATTCATTTGAATAAGGTCTGTTTGGGTAATTGGTGATTTTGTAATACTAAAATTGGGGTCAGCATAGGTATAATATTTTTTATCAACAACGACTATCGGTGCTTCATATCCTAATTTGTCACTGCGCATGACTTGAATATCTGCTTGAATAGTACGCAAGCTGATTCCTTTATCTATTCCTTCATACTCATAGAGTGCATCAGATACCCTTTCTATTAAATCTTCTAAAGTCCATTTTCGCTGACGATTCTGTAAACAAGCATCGATTGTTTTGTAGCGAATGAGAGCATTTCTATTAGTTGGCATATTTAAAGCATACTTTTTATAAGTTTTTGAAATATTTTTCACAAAAAAGTAAAAATAAATAGATCTACGCAAAAAGACTGCGTAGATACACTGCAATTTTGTATTAGAAATTTAAAACAACCTAATGTCATGAAATTCAATTTCTTAAAGAAGAGCAATACTATTCTCAAAAATTATGAAGGAGCACCTTCGTATCAGTTGAGTCCAGAAATGGAATTATATAGTGCTACGGTGACAAGCCTGCTTCATGACAGTTTCTATGAAAAAGCAGAAGAAAGATTAATACGCCTACAGCAATTGATTGAAAAAGTGTCACCAGAATATTGTGCTAAACTGGCAGTTTATGCTCGTCGCTCGATGAACTTGCGCTCTGTGCCAATTGTGCTTTCGGTAGAGTTAGCCAAAAAAGCGGATGCAGGAGCTTGGGTTGGAAAAGCTATTGAGCAAATAGTTTTGCGACCAGATGAGATCACTGAGACGCTGGCTTATTATCAGCAAACCAACAAAAGGACAGGAACAAAGCGACTCAATCGACTTTCAAAACAGATTCAAAAAGGTTTGGCAAAAGCATTTAATCGTTTTGATGAATACCAGTTTGCCAAGTATAATCAAAATACGGAGGTAAAATTAAGAGATGCCTTGTTTTTGGTGCATCCAAAACCTAAGGACTTAGCTCAACAAATTGTTTTTGATAAAATCACTCAGAATACCTTGTCTACACCATATACTTGGGAGACAGAACTTTCCGCACTTGGACAGCTTCATTTTGGAAGTGAAAAGGCAAAAAATAAAGCCTTCAGAGCTAAATGGGAAGAGCTGATTCTGAGCAAGAAAGTAGGGTATATGGCCTTGCTGAGAAATCTTAGAAATATGCTGGAAAGTAATATTTCGGATGAATGTCTAGATATAGTTTTAACGTACTTAGCTGACGAAAACGCTATTAAGAGTGCTAAACAGCTACCGTTTCGATATTGGTCTGCCTATCGAGAGTTGAGTAATATAACCGATGGTAGAGTGATTAGGGTTATTGATGCTTTAGAAAAAGCGATGCTATTAAGCGCTCAAAACATCAAGGGTTTTGATAACAATACCAAAGTTGTTTTGGCTTGCGATGTGTCAGGCTCGATGCAACAAAAATTATCTGCAAAAAGTAGTCTGATGTATTATGATATAGGTTTGTTATTGGCAATGCTCTTGCAAAACCGTTGTAAAAATGTAGTTACGGGGATGTTTGGAGATACTTGGAAAGTGATTCAAATGCCTAGTAAAAGTATTTTATCGAATGTCGCAGCATTTCATCAACGTGAAGGAGAGGTGGGATATTCAACAAATGCACATTTGGTGATTGAAGATTTGTTAAAGCGTGAATATCAAGCTGATAAAGTGATGATTTTTACGGATACACAGTTATGGAATAGCCAAAATAGAGATGCGAACAGCATTAAAACGGCTTGGCAAAACTATAAAAGGAAATTTCCGAAAGCAAAGTTATATCTTTTTGATTTAGCTGGTTATGGTCAAAGTCCCATGAGAGTAGAATCAGGAGATGTGTATTTGTTGGCGGGCTGGTCGGATAAAGTTTTTGAAGTACTCGATGCCCTAGAAAACGGACAAGGTATTGTAGATTTTATTCAAGGAATAGATTTGTAAAGTACCTATGTGTTAAGTTCTAAGCATAAGGCTATCATATTGAAGATTTTGTAAAATGCCGTAAGGTTGAGATACTTCGCTCCAATATAGGGGAGGAATGGCGTGATTGAGCAATACAATGAGGTCATCTGGTTCGACTCCAGCTTGCAATGCCCCGTTCTCGACCTGCCTATTGCTTTTACAAAAAAACCAGAGTGCCGTAAAAGAGCGATACTTCGAATGTAATCGACTCCTTTTATCATCGCTCTTTGTTCATTGCCTCTGGTTTATTAAGATTATAAAGAGTGTCGTAAAAAAGCGTTACTTCGGCTGATTGGGTCGTAGGTTCGATTCCTACCTGTCTTGTACAGTAGCTCAGCGGTAGAGCAAATTATTAATGTCGCTTTTTGCTTGTAACCTCTTTATTTCCCTTTAAATAGTTCTACATCTCTTACAAAACAATTATACAAATTCTAAAAAAATGGAAACAGTAATCATTACCCAAGAAGATTTACAACAATTGGGTGTACATCATGAAGAAGCCTACCCAAAATTCTTGAGGGTAGCCAATGGTTTGTTGAATAATGGGGTTTATCCCAAGTCTCATATATTGTTATTGTTTGCTCAAATGATAGATTCGCCAAAGAAGTTTAGTTTTTCCAAAAACAAACTGACCAATTTGGCGCTCTACACCAAGCATTTGAAAGAAATAGGTCAAGACCTTGTTTTATCAGAATATGGACAATCCTTGTTGGAGGCAGAAAAAAACAAACCTAAATATGAATTACCTAAAACGGGTCGTCAGTCAGAAAACTATTTTGACTTAAGAGAAGAAGCATTATCCTACCGAATTTACGGAGGAAATTACATAGAGCAGGGCGCCTTGGACCAAATGCAAACAGCGATGAAATTACCTATTTCTTTAGCTGGAGCACTGATGCCCGATGCACATCAAGGATATGGATTGCCTATTGGCGGAGTTTTGGCAACGACAGCAAATACCGTGATTCCGTATGCTGTAGGGGTGGATATTGCCTGCCGTATGTGTATGAGCGTATTTGATTTACCTGTGTCGATGATTCAACGAGAAGATAAATTGTTGAAAAAAATGCTTGAATACCATAGCTTCTTTGGGATGGGTTCAGAGTCGAAGCAGAAATATGATGATACACTTTTTGATCGCTCGGAATGGACTGCAACAAAGTTAATTCGAGACTTAAAAGATAAAGCTTATCGACAATTAGGAACCTCAGGAACGGGTAATCATTTTGTTGAATGGGGTGTTTTAGAGGTTTTAGAGCAAGACGAATTAATGGATTTACCCGTTGGAAAATACCTTACCTTATTGTCACATTCGGGGTCAAGAGGATTTGGTGGTGCTATTGCCAATCACTATTCAAGAATAGCTATGGAAAAAACTAGACTTCCTAAGGAGGCTAAACATTTGGCATGGCTAGATATGAATAGCGATGAAGGGCAAGAATATTGGTTATCTATGAATTTAGCAGGAGATTATGCCTCTGCCAATCATCATGAGATTCATCATAAAATTGCTGCTGCCCTGAACCAAACGCCATTAAAGCGAATCGAGAATCACCATAATTTTGCATGGGAAGAGCGTCTTACTGACGGAACTCCAGTAATTGTGCATCGAAAAGGAGCCACGCCTGCTGGTAGCCAAGATTTAGGGATTATTCCTGCCTCGATGACTCAGCCTGGCTATGTGATTCGAGGAAAAGGTACATCAGCGGGATTAAATTCTGCTTCGCATGGCGCAGGTCGTAAAATGTCAAGAACCAAAGCATTGGGTTTGCTGACAAAAGATGATTTGCATGCAGAATTAAAAAAAGCACAAGTCCAGCTCATTGGTGCCGACTTAGATGAAGCTCCACAAGCGTATAAGGATATTCGAAAAGTAATGGATGCTCAAACTGATTTAGTACAAGTACTAGCGCAGTTTAGTCCCAAAATTGTACGAATGGCCGACGGTCGTGAAAAGGCAGAAGATTAATATCTTTTGAACAATAAGCCTTCTATTCTCAGGAGTTTTTCTGAAAATAGGAGGCTTTGTTATTTTGAGACTTTTCTATTATTTAACTTAGCGTTTTAAGAAAAGTTTAATACTAAAATCATGCAACCATTAGCCGAAAGGATGCGTCCGCAGACGCTAGATGATTATGTGGGTCAAGACCATTTGGTTGGAGAAAAAGCTGTTTTGCGCAGAGCTGTTGAGGCTGGTCGGATTCCTTCCTTTATTTTGTGGGGACCTCCTGGGGTTGGCAAAACTACTTTGGCGAGTATCATTGCTAAAACATTGAAACGCCCTTTTCATACACTTTCTGCCATTAGCGCAGGAGTAAAGGATATTCGCGAAACTATAGATTCTGCCAAAAAACAAAAGTTTTTTGATACACCTTCGCCAATATTATTTATCGATGAGATTCATCGTTTTTCAAAATCACAGCAGGATTCCTTACTGGGGGCAGTTGAGCAAGGAGTGGTAACGCTGATTGGTGCTACCACCGAAAATCCATCTTTTGAGGTAATTTCGGCTTTGTTGTCTCGTTGTCAGGTATATGTACTAAAATCTTTGGAAAAAGATGATTTGATTTTGATGTTAAATCAGGCTTTGTTGAAAGATAGTTTTTTGAAAAATAGGGATATAGAAATCGTAGAATATGACGCTATCTTGCAGTTTTCAGGAGGCGACGGGCGAAAGCTGTATAATATCCTTGAATTGGTGACAAATTTCCAGCAGGCTGGAGAATCGCTGAAGATTACCAATGTAATGGTGGTAGATAAGTTGCAACAAAACATTGCGATGTATGACAAAGATGGCGAGCAACACTATGACATTATCTCGGCATTTATTAAGTCTATTCGTGGGTCAGATCCTAATGCGGCTGTGTATTGGTTGGCTCGCATGTTGGAGGGAGGCGAAGATATAGAATTCATAGCAAGACGCTTGGTTATTTTGGCTGCTGAGGATATAGGCTTAGCTAACCCCAATGCGTTATTAATGGCTAATACTTGCTTTCAGGCTATTCGAGTAGTGGGTATGCCCGAATCTAGGATTATCTTGTCGGAGGCGGTCATCTATTTGGCAACCTCTCCTAAAAGTAATTCAGCTTATTTGGCTATTGGTGAGGCTCAGGATTTGGTTAGACAAACGGGTAATCTTCCTGTACCGCTGCATTTGCGAAATGCTCCAACCAAACTCATGAAGTCACTCGATTATGGAAAAGGATACAAATATGCCCATGACTATAAAGGGAATTTTGCTGAGCAAGAGTTTTTCCCGAAAGAGATAGAAAAAACGAAGCTTTTTGAACCACAGCATAATTCAGCAGAAGAAAAAATCCGGCAAAAACTGCGCAATGATTGGGGAGATTGGTATCAGTATTAAGGGGGCTTTGGGGTTTCGGCTATCAGCTTTGGGCAAATGAAAAATGTTTTTTCGTTTGCCCAAAGCTGATAGCCGACTGGTAAGCAGTTAGTATAAGATGCTATTATTTACAACTTACTATTATGGCAACAACAGCGATGAGTCGCCGTAACTTAAAAAGCGATAGTCTTTCTCCATAGCTTCTTGATATACTTTACGCCAATCTTCGCCGATAAGGGCAGCGATAAGTAATACCAAAGTACTTTCGGGTTGGTGATAGTTGGTAATAATGCCTCTACAAACCTTGAATTGATAACCAGGGAATATGAAAATCTCGGTTTCTCCTGTAAGTTCTTCAATATCATTGCTTTCCATAAAATTTAGGATTGTAACAAATGATTCTTGTCGACTAGGAAGTGTTTCAGTATGATGATATGGGTAAAGTTTTTCTATCAAAAAATCAGAGTCACCTTTCCCTAATTTTACCCCAAACCAATACAAACTTTCGAGCGCACGCATAGAAGTGGTACCTACTGGAATAATCGGCCCTTCGTGTTGGACTAATGTTTGAAGATTCTTTCTGGAAAAAACAATCTGCTCATTGTGCATGCGGTGCTCTACAATATTTTCGACTTTGATGGGTTGGAAGGTCCCTGCGCCTACATGTAGGGTCAAAAAATCTTGTTTAAAACCAGCTTGTTGAAGTTTTTGTAAAACCCTTTCTGTAAAATGTAATCCTGCGGTTGGTGCTGCTACAGCTCCTTTTTTCTCACTATAAACAGTCTGGTATGTTTCATAATCAGAAGATTCTGTTTCGCGATTCAAGTAAGGAGGTAAAGGGATTTCACCCAATGATTGAATCAAATCTACGAATAGAATAGGAGTATCGTTACTCAAATTTTGCCAAGAAAGCTCGACATGATTTTGCTCCTCATCGGCTAATTTGGCTGATACAACTACTTCATTACCATTGACGAGTAACGTACGCTGAAGAATATCGTTTTTCTTAAAACGTTTTTTGTTACCAATCATACATTCCCAAATACAGCTATCACTTACCTCCATTGCCAAGTTAATAACCGCAGTAGGGGCAATGGGATGTAATAAGAAAATTTGAATGGTAGCTCCCGTAGGTTTCTGAAAGTGTATTCTTGCTGGAATAACTTTGGTATTATTAAAAACCAACAGACTACCTTCTGGAAGATAGTCTGCGATTTGATAAAACTGAGTATGCGTGATTTCACCTTGATGATATACCTGTAGCTTAGACTGGTCTCTTTCAGACAAGGGAAATTTAGCAATTCTTTCATCAGGAAGCTCATAAGTATAATCAGATAATTTAATATCTGTTATAGAAAGCTCGTTCATGGTATTGTTAATTAAGTATTTGTACCGATACTTTTAATGTCGGAATTTGAGCGATTAGCTTTGTCAAATTAATCTTCTTCTACTACACTTGGATTGGTATATAACAATTTGACAGGCAAATAAAATAACCAAGCTAATGTAAGTGCTACGCCAACCACTAGCAAATAAGTATAACTAGTATTAAAACTGCGATCGTCGTTGAGAGTCAAAATAGCACGGAGTACTAAAATCAAAAAAGTATTGATAAAAGCAGGTAGAAAGTTCAGCCAGTTGCCAATGGCAGCATTCAAGTCTTTACGATTGGCTAACCATTTTTTATTAGGAATCCAAGAAAAAGAAGTATCAGGTAATTTAAGGATCATTTTTGCCAAGGTAATAGGCAAAATATTGACAACCAGTGAAATGGCTAAGAAGAGATAGAAGATTTCGTCTTTGGGTAAGAAGCCATCACCTCTACCATTTGGCCCGAAGTGAACTGCTGTATAATCTGGCAGGCCACGATAGGTAAACAACAATATTAGCGCAAAGGCTAACATAGAGGCATAACGCCACGTTCTCGAGATAAATAATTCTATACTCATTTTTTCAGACTGTCTCTTATCGTTGGTAGGGTTGTGATTTAGTCAGATTTACGTTTTATGAACCAATGACATGAGACTGAGTGACCAAATCCCCATTTTTCAGACCGCAAAATTACTTCAGAAAGCTTAGGTTTTCTAATTTTGTGAAAACAATTCTCAATTGACTTTTTTCAGTTCTTGACTAATCACATAAGGATGTTTGGTGTCAAATAGGAATAGGGTAGAGTTTGAAGGATTCATGCCAAATAAAATTTTGTTGTTATAACAATTATTTTTTGCAATTTTATAAGCAAAAATCCTCAAAAAAAACATAGCTTTGTATTATTAAGCATTTGGGCTAATTGATTGGCTATGAATTAGCTTCGAGAGGTAAAATTTAGGTTAGTTGTAAAACTTTGACGGTTAAGTTCTTCATGAAAATTTATACAAAAAGTGGTGACCGAGGGACAACTTCGTTGGTAGGAGGCACAAGAATTTCGAAAGCTGAATTACGAATAGAAGCTTACGGGACAGTTGATGAACTGAATGCTTACATTGGATTATTGGGCGATTTTGAAGTAAATACCGACAAAAAAGCTCTTTTAAAGGAAATCCAAGATAGATTATTTACCATTGGTTCGATATTGGCTTCAGAACCAGAGCAAACAAAGAAACAAATTCCTGATTTGCACGAGAGTGATATCGAAGCTTTGGAAAAAGCAATGGATGTCATGAATGAAGACTTAGAACCTATGCGATTCTTTATTTTGCCAGGCGGACATCAACATGTATCGTTTGGGCATGTTGCCAGAACCGTATGCCGAAGAGCCGAACGTCAAGTGGTACGATTAGCAGAAGAAAACGATACCGATTACTTGGTTATCCGATATTTGAATAGGCTATCCGATTATTTATTTATACTTTGCCGTTTTATGGCCAAACAACTCGGTGTGGCAGAAGTGGCTTGGAAGGCCAGAGTTTAGTTGAGAAAATAGCATAACGCAATATTAATATGACAGATACAGTGCAAATCGAAATTCATCAGATTGAGAAATCGAGAATTGATACGGTTGATTTCGACAACCTAGTTTTTGGACGCTCGTTTGCTGACCACATGTTGGTGGTTGATTACAAAGATGGTGCTTGGCAAACGCCTCAGATTGTACCTTATGGTCCTATTTCTTATACGCCAGCGATGATGTCGCTACATTATGGTCAAGCGATTTTTGAAGGTATGAAAGCCTACAAAAATGCTGAAGGTCAAATCCTCGTGTTTAGACCACACGATAACTGGGCTCGTTTGAACAAGTCAGCTGTACGTATGTGCATGCCAGAAATTCCAGAGGATATCTTCATGGAAGGTCTTTCTGCATTGTTGAAACTAGATTCTGCATGGATTCCTGCTAAGCCTGGATGTTCTATGTATATTCGTCCGTTTATGTTCTCGACAGACGAATACGTAGGGGTTACTCCTTCAAAAACGTATAAGTTTATGATTTTCAACTGTCCAGTAGGGGCTTATTACAGCAAGCCTTTGCGTGTGAAAGTTGAAACGCAATATATTCGTTCTGCTCATGGTGGTGTTGGTTTCTCGAAAAATGCAGGTAACTACGGTGGCTCATTGTACCCAACGCAGTTGGCAGCACAAGAAGGATATGATCAAATCATTTGGACTGATGCTGCTACACACCAATATGTAGAAGAAGCAGGAACAATGAACTTATTGTTTGTGGTTGATAACAAATTGGTTACAGCACCAACAGGCGATACTATTTTGGACGGTGTTACTCGTAAATCTGTCTTACAAATCGCTCGTGACTGGGGTATGGAAGTTGAAGAACGCCAATTGTCAGTTGCTGAGTTAGTAGAAGGAATTAAAGCAGGTAAGGTACAAGAAGCATTTGGTGCTGGTACAGCAGCTGTTATTGCTCCAATTTCAACGATTGGGTTTGAAGGACAAGACTATGAATTACCTGAGCGCCCAGCAGATGCATTCTCGAAAAGAGTTTATGAAGAAATTAACTCAATTCGTTTGGGCGTGAAAGAAGATTCAAGAGGTTGGGTATATAAAGTATAGTAGTAGAAAACTCATTTTCTTACATAACAAAAAGGAGTCCTGTGAAATTTCACAGGACTCCTTTTTGTTTGGTCATGACTTATTGAACTTCTTTGTCCGATTTATTAGCAAATACAATTTTAAAGCCTGGGTCTTTTTGCGTACTTACATTTTGAAGTACTAGCATTTGCTTTCCGTTGGCAATTTCCCAAGAGGTAGCTTTGGGTTTGTCTGTTCCTGCACCATACTTCTTATTAAAGTACGATTTGAATTCCTGAAAAAGACTATCTACCGTAGGTTGTTTTTCTATGTAAACATCAATCGCAATTTCACTTACTTTGTTGGCATTATCTTTACTGTATAGGATATCCGCAAAATTAAGATCAGTATTATCAAAATACTCTGTATAGCTACGACCATTGTCTGGTTGCGTTTCAGAAGGAAGCGTACTTTCTTTGATACCATCAAAAGTATCACCTAGCGATACCCCTCTAGCCATTCCAGCATCTGATTTTAGAATTGACTGAAAAATAGGAGAGTAGTTATTCAAATCAGCGCCTTGGTTATTGGTAGTAGCATCGAGACTATTGACTTGAATTTGGTCGTTACTTTTCTTTTCTTGGCAAGCTTGTAATCCACCTAAAAGAAAAATAGAACAGAAGAGAAGTATTTGTTTTTTCACAATAAATGAATGATTGAGTAACACTATGTATGGTTAACAAATATGCAGTAAAAGTATTGTAACAAAGGTAAGAAAACTTTCTGAGTCGTTTGTTAGGTTTCTATTAATACTCCACAAATGAGCGTCTTGCCGAATGAATCTGTGATTAATCGTATTAATAACAGAAAAAAAATAGCTAAAGAGCTTTTGTGCTCATGGCAAATATACACATATCACATGATGATGTGGCGTTAACTCATTTTATCCTCTGATTGAAGGCTATCTCTAGCTTTTCTTTGTATATTTATGACGCTTATCACGGGTTTTATTCGCCATTGAAAGCAAAAACATCTATTACTACTTGGAATTAATCAATAAAGGAAAATTAAACATGGATACAGCACCCATCAAAATAGTAGTGTATGAAGATAATCCAGACCTTCGAGAGAGCCTTTCGGTACTCTTGAGAGGCTCTATGGGTTTTGAATTAGTCGGAGCTTTTGTGAATTGCGAAAATGTAGAGTCACAAGTAAACTTATATAAACCCGACGTGGTATTGATGGATATTGACATGCCCGTTGCCAATGGTATAAATGGTCTGAAGACGATCAAAAGAATAGCGCCACAGGTTAACGTATTGATGTTCACGGTATTTGACGATAACGAAAATATTTTTGAGGCCATTTGTTCAGGAGCGGTTGGGTATATGCTCAAGCGAACTCCTCCGACCAAATTGCTTGAAGCAATCATTGATGCGCATCACGGTGGAGCACCTATGACCTCTAGTATAGCTAGAAAAGTGCTACAAATGTTACCTCAACAGCAACCTCGTGTAGCAGATAACGTATCATATAAGCTTACCGAACGCGAAACCGAAATCCTTAATTTATTGGTCAAAGGGAATAGCTACAAGATGATTGCTGACAAATGTGGTATAACCATGGACACTGTACGTTCGCACATCAAAAAGATTTACGATAAGTTACATGTTCACTCGCAAACAGAGGCCGTAGCAAAGGCAATTCATGAAAGAATTGTTTAGAAATTGGAAACCATAGATAGTGTTAAATACTGAAAGTAGTATTTTACGAAGAGAAAATATATTGATTTAGTGATTGTTAGAGGCGTTGGGGGATAGGTATCACATCATGATGTGATTGACAGGTACCATAAAAATGAAGAATTTTGTGATACCAATTTACCTAACCATGACATAGTCCTTTAAAATTATATATTTTCCGAACGTAACTTATAACTATCATGGTAACATCAAGAATTTCTAACTTGCCCTCTATTGCTGTATCTGTACCATCAACAGAATACAATGCCTACTCATTGGAGACACTTCGTCTACCAAAAATTTCTGACGTTGTAAAACGTGAGAATATCAAAGAAGGTTTTATTTCTTTGCCAGTTTGCTGCAAAAAAAGCATTTCTGTGGCTTGGAAAGACATCACTCATCTCGAAGCAACGAGCAATTATACTAAGTTTTACTTCAGTAATGGAAAAAACTTACTAGTTTCTCGTACAATGAAAGATTTTTTGAGTAAATTAGATGCCGAAATGTTTGTGAGAGTTCACAAGTCATTTGCGGTTAACCTGAACTACATTGTTCAATACGACGTAAAAGAGGATATGTTTGTGGAGTTGAAAAGTGGAGCAAAGATTAGCGTATCTCGTCGTAAGAAAAAAGACTTCTTGGAAAAAAGACGTCAATATTTTGAAAACTAATTCATAGTAAAAAATATTAGTGGTTAGGTATTTAGGAAACAAGGGCGACCCTTGTCGCCCCATGTTTTTAATAATAGCTAATCCAGCTAGAAAATATTTAAGATAATAGGTGTAGAACTATTAATTTGCACAGGGAGATGTTCTTAACGTCTCCTTTTGTCTTTTATATGGGTCAAGAATATTGAATGAATATGCTGAGTTAGTAGTGTACGAAGGAATTCTAGCAATTGCGGATTTTGGATTTCTGATTTCGGAAATAAAGAAAAATACCTTTATTTTTTACAAAATATAGAAGTTTACACTTCCGAAATCCAACATCCGATATCCGAAATAAATGGTTTTATTATCCTTCGTACGTACCTAATGCGGAGTTGTGAATTATTTTTTATGATAGCAGAGACGCAATACTTGCGTCTTCCCAAGTATTTAAAGTAGCCTGTAAAATATTTGTCAAAAAGGAGTAGATAATACCTAATACGATTTTTTCTGCTGCCCACTGCCCACTGCCCACTGCCTTTTCACTAGAATTCTCGAGTAATATTGAAAATAATTCCAGATTTTCCTTCTTTATTGATAGCCCAATGCAATTTTACAACAAGATTGTAATAGGTTACGGCATCCACTCCCAAGCCTGTGGAATATAATGGTCTATTGGCTAATGAACTAAGGTTCTTGTTTGCATATTCGTTTTGTACATATCCCCAGTCAACAAAGTAATTTGGATAGACTTGGATAGGAATTCGATTAAACTGAGAGGACTTAATCCATCTAATTGTTAGGGTTTTATCTAAAAGTTTGGTTCTTAAATTCATTCTTGCCCAAGCATATTTCTGCCCATCAATCACGTATAGCTCATAACCTCGAACTAAGTCTGTGCCGTAGCCCAATCCTCTCGTGTTGAAGAAGGGTTGTCTATTGGGAAAAGATATTTTACCCTCAGCTCCAACATTCAAAAATAGATTATTGGCTAATGCCCAGTATTTATTGGCGGTAAGTGTAAAATCTAGTTGATTAATGTTATCGGAAGGTAATAGTCCGAGCTTGTTGAGATATAGCTCAAGTCTGTAGCCTCGTAAAGGAAAAACGACATTGTCTCTAAAATCGTAATTGAAATAATAGCTCAATTGAAGATAGCGTTGGGTATTAGCTCCTTCCAAAAAGTAATTAGGATTAGCTTTTCTGATAGTATCAGCTACCCAGTTTTGATTATACCGAAGTTCAAGGGTGTGATTGTCGTAAAAATGATAGCGTTTTTTGAGTTGAGCAAAAGCATAAATTCTCTGGCGTAGGCTATTTTCTGACTTGATATAGCTCAAGGTGTCGTGCAAAGTGCCAAAGGCCACATTTTTATTGGTAGAATAAGAAATGCCTAATCCTAAACCTGTTTTTTGAGCTTTGTCGATATAAGGAATTCGATAAAAAAGCTCTAGTTTTTGTGTGAAGCCTACTTCGGCATTCAAGATTAACTTTTCGGCACGACCTCTAAAATTGGCGTGTGTAACATTTGCCCCAAATATTAATCGATCTAGTCTGCCACCACGACTCCACCATTCATTATAGTTTCGGTCAGCAATTTGGATATTTGGATAACCCAAGATATACCACTGTTCTTGAACTTTAATCGACATGTCCAAATCCTGAGAGAGGCTATCCTTTTTATATTTAATTTCAACAAAATTGAATAGGCTTGTGTTGAAGATCTTTCTTCTATTTAATTCAACTCTTTTTGCTAAATCATTTAGATGAATTGTATCGCCTTCATGAAAGTCTAGCTCTCGTCGAATGATATATGCCTTGGTACGTTGATTTCCTTGGAGAGAAATATGACGAATAACAAGGGTTGAATCACTTTTGACAGGCTGTAAAAAATGAAGGAGATTACAAAATAGAGTTACTAAAAACATACTTTGAGAAATAAGTGATGGATCGAATTCGGGGCTTAGGTTTGATAAACTTAAATAATTAAAAAAGTTTCTTAAATAAAGCTAATTTATTCTTATTATTGTTTTCTATTTCCACAAATTAGCCATTTTTATGAAATCCTTAAAATCTTCACTTACCTTCTCACAAATCATTAATATGAATGTGGGATTTTTTGGCATACAATATAGTTTCGGACTCCAGCAAAGTGCCGTAAATCCTATCTATGACTTTTTGGGGGCAAGTCCCGACGAAATACCACTTTTGAATCTAGCAGGTCCAGTGACAGGTTTATTAATTCAACCGCTTATTGGGGCTTTGAGTGATAAGACTTGGCACCCTCGTTGGGGACGTCGTAAGCCTTTCTTTTTTATAGGAGCGCTTCTTTGTAGTTTGACGCTCTTTATCTATCCTTTTAGTAGTTCGTTGTGGATGGCAGCAGGCTTGTTATGGGTATTAGATGCAGGGAATAATACCGCTATGGAGCCATATCGTGCATTTATTGCGGATATTTTACCAGAAGAACAACAAGCAACAGGTTTCTTGACACAAAGTTTCTTTACGGGTTTAGGTATTACTTTAGCAAACGTATCTCTTTTTGTTTTCCAAAAAAATATTACAGGCTCTTACGGGCAAATTCCATATTGGGTATTTGGTTCATTCTTTTTAGGTTCTTTATGCTCGATAGGTTCGGTACTGTGGTCGATGTCAAAAACGGAAGAAATACCCCCAAGCGATGAAGAATTGGCTAAAATACGAGCGCACAAAGGTGGTTTATTAGAACCTATTATTGAGATTTTAGCAGCAATTAAAGATATGCCGAAAGTAATGTGGCAATTGGCTTTGGTGTATTTGTTCCAATGGTATGCACTGTTTTGTTATTGGCAAAATGCTTCCAAGAGTATCGCATTATCAGTTTGGAAAACAACTCCAAAAGAAAACCCAGATTTGTATCAAGAGGCTGTAGGTTGGACTGGTTTGGTAAATGGTTGGTATAATGTTGCCACGTTTATGTCGGCTTTTGGTTTGGTGTGGTTGGCCAAAAAAGTAGTCCAAAACTCGTTCATGTATTATGTTTGATTATGGCAGGAGTAGGTCTATTGATTTTTCCACATATTGAGAATAAATATATGCTATTTGCTCCTATGACAGGTTTTGGTATAGCTTGGGCAAGTATGATGGGAATACCTTATTTGATGGTTGTATCCGAAATTCCAAAGGAGCGCTATGGTGTATATATGGGAATTATTAACATGATGATTGTAATTCCGATGATTATCCAAAACTTAACTTTTGGGTATGTTCTTGAACATTTCTTAGATAATGATTCTGGGAAAGCGGTAACTTTTGCAGGAATATTTTTGCTGATAGCAGCAGCCACTACAATGTTGATTAAATCCAAAAAATGGATGCAGGTCAAGTGGTAAGTATGAGCTCAGGGCATTAAGATTGGACAATCAGGTGTCGGCTTTCAGCTTTGAGAAATTAACATTTATATTTTTCAAAACTGAAAGCCGATCTCTGATGACTATAATTATTTTTCGAAAATAACTTCCTCTGGACTTTCAAACCACTTTTCTAATTGTCCATTATACTGTTTTTCAATGACATTACGCTTGATTTTAAGAGTTGGAGTAAGCATATTATTTTCGACTGACCACGGCTCTTTCACAATGACTATTTTTCGCAAATGTTCATAGTTTTTGAAATGAGGATTAACTCTCTTGATCATTTCTTGAAAAACTTCCCGTAGTTGTCCCTCTTCCGTATTTTTTCCAATCCCAGATAAAACTACCAATGCAATAGGCTGAGGCAAGCCTGTACCCACCACGCAAACTTGCTCGATAATTGGGTTTACGGTCAACATTCCTTCGATGGGGGTAGGTACAATATATTCACCTTTGGCGGATTTGAACATATCTTTTACTCTCCCAATAATAGAAATATAGCCTTCTTCATCGATAGAAGCCATATCTCCTGTAGCCAGCCAACCATCCTTAAATAGCTCTTGGGTCATGATGGGTTCTTTGTAATACCCAACAGTGTTCCATTGAGCCTTCATCAGTAGCTCTTGAGTATTGGGGTCTATTTTGATGGTAACGCCATTATGTGGTTTGCCAACGGTTCCTTTTTTATATTTGGTTGGCATAATCGTAGCTACGCCCATATTTTCTGTCATGCCATAGGCTTCTCGGATTTGAATATCTAGCTTATGAAACCACTCGAGCAAGCTACTTGGCATAGGTGCGGCGCCAGTCAAAATTAATTCTGCCTTAGCTAGCCCTAATCCCTTTTTTACTTTATTTCGAATAATCCTTTTTACGATGGGTACTTTGAGTAAAAGGTCAAGTTTGCTTTGTGGTAATTTTGATAAAATACCCAATTGAAACTTTGTCCAAATGCGAGGTACAGCCAAGAAATGGGTAGGATTGGCTGTCTGAAGATTGGACGCAAAAGTGTCTAAACTTTCTGCAAAATAGATTGTTCCCCCAGAGGCTATCCCTGCTGATTCCACAAGAGTGCGCTCTGCGATATGACAAAGTGGCAAATAGGAAAAAAAGCGCGCGTTCGAGATGTCCAGTAGTCCCACTTCTCTGGTGTGTTCTAATGCCGAAATCAGTCCTTGATGTGTGAGCATAACACCTTTGGGTACACCTGTTGTGCCCGAAGTATATACAATTGAGCTTACCTCTTCATAACTTGCCAAAGCGAATGAAGCCAAAGAAGGGGTTGTTTGTGTGATGGATTCCCAATTTTCGAATTCACTCGGAGCACCTTCGTAATAACTCGGAAAAGAGACACAATGGATACTAGTTGGAATACCGTTTTTCATTGATTCCCAAGAATCTAACTTTCCAACAAACAAAATCTGACAGTCTGAGTGAACCAGTACCTGTCGAAGTTGCTCGTCGGTGAGAGTAGGATAAAATGGAACAGACACATGGCCAGCCATACTAATGGCCAAATCTGTCATAATCCAATGGGCGCAGTTTTTGGACAAAATTCCGATGTTACTTCGAGGAGGTAAGTTTTGTAACAGAAGCCATTGGGCTATTTTTCGAATTTGTTGACCCGCTTCATGATAGCTAAAATCCCTAAATTCACTCCCATGTGGTTGTTTTAGGAAAATGCTGTGTGGCGTATGAGTTTCCCAATGGCAAAAATTTTCAACCATTGACTTAAATTGTCTTTTCATATCAAATCAGCTATTGTGGCTAAACAGATATTATTGATTCATTTTTTCAACAATATCTGTTTCACAGTTTCTTTAGAAATATTGAAGACAATTTAAGAATAAAATTGAATTTTGATTATATTTGTTTGAATTTTTTGGTGAGAGTGGCGGCATAATACAAACTAGTATCTAACCCCAATGTCATGAATAGGCAGGCTATCGTAAGAGTTCTTTTGATGTGTTTTCTAACGATGTTGTTAGGATATATCTTTTTCCAGAGTTTTGCGTCGTTTATACCACGACATTAACTTAAGGGTTAATGACAAATTGTACTTCTTTGAAGTCAAAATACAACAATTCTTCCTCTTCAGTTTCAATCGCTAATTTACCAGTTTGGTCAATTCCGATAATTTGTCCTAAAAAAAGTTCGTCATTTTTTCTGAAGTAATGCCATTCTTGGTATCGGTACATTACTCTGAGGTATTGTATTTTGAGGGATTCATAATATCCCTGTTTTATTTGTAAATAATATTTTTCAATTTTTTCTGCTAATTGACCAAGCATTGTATTTAAGTCATAGCTTTGTGTTGCATTTGCAGCTAAGCTCAACGACGAGGCTGTAGCAACGCCAAACTGAGTTTGGTTAATATTTAGTCCGATTCCAATAACAGAGTAACCAATATTATATCCTTGGAGCGTATTTTCGATTAAGATACCACCTAGTTTTTTGTCATAATGATAAATATCATTTGACCATTTTATCGTTAAACCCTCTGGCAGGTATTGACTCAAAAATTCATGAACACCCAAAGACACCGCTACATTGAGCTGAAATTGGTCTGAAGCACGAAGAAATGTAGGCTTGAGGATCAACGACAAAGTAAGATTCTGGCCTATTGCAGCTTCCCACGAATTTCCTCGTTGTCCACGACCCGTAGTTTGGTGGTCTGTAATAATAATCGTTCCTTCAAAAACCTCTTGCGATTGAATCATTTCAGCCGCAATGTCGTTAGTAGAATGACAAGTTGGCAGATATTTAATAATTTTGCCAGTAAATAAGGTGTTGGGTTGAATTTTGTACAAGGTTATTTCGTAATTTTAGGTTTCTAAATACAAGAAAAACAGGGCAAACATAGCCATATTTCAGAATTATTTGTACAAATATACTAGCCCTACTCCACAAGAGAATAACACATAAAGAATTTAGCATGGTAGATATCACAGCAGAAAAAGAAACAAGTTCAGAAGAACTTTGCAATTTAGTAGTAAAAGGAATGCAAGAAAAGAAAGCATTGGACATCGTAGTGATGGATTTGAGAGGGGTAAAAAATGCCTTTGCTGATTTTTTTGTAGTGTGTGCAGGTACGTCAGATACTCAAATTGATGCTATAGCCGATTCAGTTGATAAAGAAGTATGGGAAGCTACTCGTACAAACCCTAAAAGTATCGAAGGAAAGTCAAATCGTGAGTGGATTTTATTGGATTATTACGATGTAATTGTTCACGTATTCAAGAAAGACAAAAGAGAGTTTTATAAACTTGAAGAACTTTGGGGAGACGCTCAGTTTACCTATATCGACGACGAAGCCGCTTAATCAGCAGTTGTAACCTCTCATAAATGTATTTTACCACTTCTCACGATTCAGCAGCTTAAGAAACAATCTACTTCAACTAGACGTTGATATGTGTAGAGTGGTAAAATTTCAGGATTATGACTATTGCCTAACCTTGTAAAATCAGGGCTACATCTTTTGGGTCATTATCCTAAACCAGAATTATGAATTTAAAGTGTAATTAAAAAAACAATGGCAGAAAATAATAGCGGAGATAACAGACAATCAGACTTCCCAAAAAATTCTCGTCGTCCCAATGTTCCAAGTGGAGGATTTCAGGGTTGGTTAGTAGTAGCTTTAATTATTGCTTTGGTGAGTATTTACTTCCTAAGTAAGACACGTGTGTTAAAAACCATCGAGCCGCTACAATTTGAACAAATGGTATTGCATAAAGAAATTGCAAAATTGACCATTATCAAAAATAAAGACATCGCAGAGATTACGCTTAAAAAAGAGGCTTTACCAAAATATAAATCTGAATTAGGTGACCAACAAGGAAATGGAGTAATGAGCCAGAATTCTGGACCTCACTTTGAATTACCAATCAACTCCGCTTTCTCATTCGAAACTGAACTCAACGATTTACAAAAAGACATTCCTCGCGAGCAACGTATCCACGCTACTTCTGAAGAAAGAACAGGAATCTTTGAATTCTTGATGGGACCAGGATTGCTAATCTTGATGTTTGTCGGAATTTATTTTATGTTCTTCCGTATGGGAGGAGCAGGTGGCCCTGGTGGACAAATCTTCAACATTGGTCGCTCTCGTGCAACATTGTTTGATGGTGAGGCTAAAGTGAAAATCACGTTCAACGATGTGGCTGGTTTGGATGAAGCAAAAGAGGAAATTCAAGAAATTGTAGAGTTCTTGAAAAACCCTAAGAAATTTACCGACCTAGGTGGTAAAATTCCTAAGGGTGCATTGCTTGTAGGCCCTCCAGGAACTGGTAAAACTTTATTAGCAAAAGCAGTAGCTGGTGAGGCAGGTGTTCCATTTTTCTCACTTTCGGGTTCTGACTTTGTCGAGATGTTTGTGGGGGTAGGTGCAGCACGTGTACGTGACTTATTTAAGCAAGCAAAAGAAAAAGCACCTTGTATCATCTTTATCGATGAGATTGATGCTGTAGGTCGTTCTCGTGGTCGTGGTGCAATGCCAGGAGCTAACGATGAGCGTGAAAATACATTGAACTCTTTGTTGGTTGAAATGGATGGTTTTGCAACTGATTCAGGTATTATCATCATGGCGGCAACAAACCGTCCAGATGTACTAGATTCAGCTTTGTTACGTCCAGGTCGTTTTGACCGTCAGATTTCGGTTGATAAACCAGATATCGTAGGTCGTGAAGCTATCTTCAAAGTACACTTAAAGCCTTTGAAATTAGCGGCTGATGTGGATCCTAAAGAGCTTTCAGCACAAACGCCAGGTTTTGCTGGTGCCGAAATTGCGAACGTTTGTAATGAGGCTGCTCTTATCGCTGCTCGTCGTAACAAGACCGCGGTAGATATGAAGGATTTCCAAGAAGCAATGGACCGTGTGATTGGTGGTTTGGAGAAAAAGAATAAATTGATTTCTCCTGAAGAAAAGAAAATCGTTGCTTACCATGAGGCTGGGCACGCGATTGCGGGCTGGTTCTTGGAACATGCCAATCCATTAGTAAAAGTAACTATTGTACCTCGTGGTATTGCTGCATTGGGTTATGCTCAATATTTGCCAAAAGAACAATTTTTGTATCGTACTGAACAGTTAATCGACGAAATGTGTGTTACCTTGGGCGGTCGTGCTGCAGAGGATATTATCTTCGGTAAAATCTCAACTGGTGCACAAAATGACCTTGAGCGTATTACCAAGTTAGCCTACAGTATGGTGACTATCTATGGTATGAACGACAAGTTGGGTAATATCTCTTACTACGATTCTAAAGGTTCTGAGTACAATTTCAATAAGCCTTACTCTGAAACAACTGCTCGCGAAATCGATGTGGAAGTTCGCCAGATTATTCAGGCAGCTTATCAACGTACGGTTGATTTGTTGACAGAAAAGCGCGAGAAGTTAGAGATTTTGGCTCAAGAGTTATTGAAAAAAGAAGTTCTTTTCCAAAGTGATCTTGAAAGATTAGTAGGTTCTCGTCCTTTCGAACAATTGACAACTTACCAAGAGTTTATTAAAGGTGAGGAAGAAAAAGAGAAAGCCCTAGAGCGTCAAAAAGAACAAGACACGGCGCAAGAGCAGCCTTCAGCATCAGAAACAACAAATGTTGATTCCACAGATACAGAAGACACACTTGCTTAAGAAATATTCTACAAAAAGCCCTTCGCCATCGGTGAAGGGCTTTTTGTATTTTTAGGCTTTCTACTTAAATCATCTTTGGTTACAATTACTTTCTTTATCTTCGCACAAAGAAAACTTCGTATTTGATATTTATAAGCATGATTTCTATCCAACTTCATTCCAATAAAAAAATATATTTCGCTTCAGATTTTCACCTCGGTTATCCTACTCCAGAAGAAAGCCTTGCTCGTGAGAGAAAAATAGTTCGTTGGCTTGATCAAATCAGTGCTGATGCGCAAGTGATTTTTTTGGTAGGAGATATTTTTGACTTTTGGTTTGAATACAAAAATGCCATTCCCAAAGGCTTCATTCGTTTGCAAGGAAAATTAGCCGAATTATCTGATCGTGGTATCGAACTAATACTTTTTACAGGAAATCATGATATTTGGATATTCGATTATTTTACGAAAGAGATGGGTATCAAAGTGTATCGTGACCCTCAGCAATATAGCATACAAACATCTGGACAAATAAATCCAATGAAGCTTTATATCGCTCATGGAGATGGTTTGGGACCTGGCGACAATGGATACAAAGTGCTAAAGCGTGTTTTTGAAAATAAGGTTTGTCAATGGGCGTTTAGTTGGTTACATCCTCATGTAGGTATATCGTTAGCGCATTGGTGGTCAGGTAGCCGCAAAGACCCTGAACGTATCAAAAAGGAGCTAGTTTTTAAAGGGAAAGATGAGTGGTTGTTAAACCATGCACTTGAAATAGAGCAACAACAGCATTTTGATTACTATATTTTTGGACATCGTCACCTACTGCTTGATTTAGCGGTCGGTGAAACGGGTGCTAGATATATCAATCTTGGTGAATGGTGCTATGATTCAGCCGAAACGAGTTATCATTATGCGGTTTGGGATGGTTCAACGATGAAAATAGAATCGGCACTAAACGTATAACTTAAACTGAATTTCCCAAGTGGTGACATTTTTGCCTCACTTGGGATTTTTTATTTAAACAAAAGAGAATCTCTTGAATGTAGATTTTAATATTAAGTTCGTTACTCTTAAATAAAAAGCCCGTTATTGATAATCAGTAAATAATTACCTATTTTGCCTTTTTTTGAAACAATTGGACAGATAGAATACCTTCGGTCTAGTTTATTGTTTTACAATTTTCTATAATATCTATAATTTATCCCATCTCCAGTTTATCTATGAAAAACTTTCTGAAAAATGTATTGCTATGTTCTATTGGCAGTTTACCGCTGCTAAGTTTTGGGCAAAAGAAAGAACAGGAAACCAACCATTTACGACCTTTCATTCATTTTACACCTCAAAAAAATTGGATGAATGACCCCAATGGTTTGCTGTTTTACCAAGGGAAATATCATCTTTATTTCCAACATAATCCTTTTGGTAATCAATGGGGGCACATGAGTTGGGGGCATGCCACAAGCTCTGATTTGTTGCATTGGACCGAACATCCTGTGGCTATTCCAGAAGATACTACGATGATATTCTCAGGAAGTTTAGTGTATGATAAACATAACACTTCTGGCTTTTCGACTTCCCCTGAAGGTAGTTTAGTGGCGATTTACACAGCACATATTGATAACAAAAAGCAATCACAGTACATCGCCTACTCCAATGATGGCGGGATGTCTTTTAGTAAATATGCCAAGAATCCAGTAATTGATTTGGGAAAAAAGGACTTTCGTGATCCTAATGTATTTTGGCACGATGGTTCTGCTCAATGGGTCATGACGGTGGTTTTACCGCTCGAATACAAAGTGCTATTTTATGGCTCGAAAAATCTTAAAGATTGGTCTTTATTGAGCGAATTTGCTAATCAAGGCGATAAACGTAAGCCTTGGGAGTGTCCATCGCTTACAGAATTGCCCGTAGAAGGCTCAAATACCTCTAAATGGGTTCTTATGTTGTCTTCAAATGGTTCGACCGAAGGATATACAGGAATGCAATATTTTGTAGGTGATTTTGATGGGAAAAACTTCACAAACCTTAATGCACCCGAACAAGCTTTGTATGTGGACTATGGAAAAGATGTATATGCGGGGATTCCGTACAATGGATTACCCAAAGAGCAAGCAACTTTGGTGGCATGGATGACGAACTTAAATTATACGGGAGATAACCCTACGTTTCCGTGGCGAGGGCAAATGACGATTCCAAGAAAGTTGTCACTGAAAGATACTTCAAGTGGTTTAAGACTAGTTCAAGCACCAGCGATTTCTTCAGATTTTTTGGAAAAGAAGGATTCTTTCGAAAAAGAAAATTTTAATATCAAAAACACAATAGAATTGAGCGGAGGAACCTTGTTTGCAGACAACGCTTATTTGATTGAGGCTGAAATAGAAGTAAAGTCTGCGAATAAAGTAGGATTTAAAATTGCTCAAGAAGCAGACTCATTGAACAATAAAAAAATAAGTTTGAGACAAAGGTATATTACGATACCAAAAAGAAGAGCCTGATTCTGGACAGACTCAAATCTTCTGTAAAACACCATGCTCAGTTTCCAAGTATCGAAGAAGCTAATTATGAATTGAAAGATGGAGTGTTAAAATTGCAAATTGTAGTAGACAGAATGTCTGTTGAAGTATTTGCTAATGATGGGCTAACTACAATAACTGATTTAATTTTTCCATCAGAGAAGGCAAAAACACTTTCGATTTTTACTGAAAATGGTAAATCTAAAGTGCGAAAATTAAAGATTTGGAATTTGAAAGACAAGTCGAAGTAAGTAAGAGTTAAGATTACCGCAGTAGGCTTTAGGCATTATGCCGTAAGCTAAAAGTTTAAAAATGTTTTATTGAAATATGAATACGCTTTATTTAAGCAAAAAATGAGTGAAATCAATAGGAGTGAAGGCACAAAGTAATAAAGGCAAAAGGTCTTTGCTCTTTGATTTGTACAAAAATAAAAAAGCCCTCAAACTTTCGTAAGAGGGCTTTTTGTGGTCCCACTAGGATTCGAACCTAGGACCCCCTGCTTGTAAGGCAGGTGCTCTGAACCAGCTGAGCTATGAAACCTTAAATTGAAAATAAAGTGGTGGTCCCACTAGGATTCGAACCTAGGACCCCCTGCT
>NZ_NJFZ01000089.1 GCF_002270355.1 Flectobacillus sp. BAB-3569
ACGGTGGGTAAAGCCATTGTTAAAACAGATTTAGAAACACAACGAGGTAACATAATGAGCTATGGAGATGGAGAGGAATTGGATTATAAATACGATGAAATTGTAGAGTGGAAAAAGGTTTTGGAAAGGATTATTTGCTACCGATGGATCAAGAAACTTATGATAAGTATATAAAGCCTACAAAAAATAAAAAAAGCTCTCTTTTAGCTACATGCTTAAAAGAGAGCTTTTTTATTAAAAGTTTAAACTATGTTTAAACCGAAAATTATGGTTTAAACCAGTATAAACAAAAAAGTCTCACAATCTATTGATTATGAGACTTTTAATCGGCGGTCTGGACGGGACTCGAACCCGCGACCCCATGCGTGACAGGCATGTATTGTTTGTTTTTTATTTGTATTGATATATTTAAATATCTTGATTTTTAAACGTTTATAT
>NZ_NJFZ01000090.1 GCF_002270355.1 Flectobacillus sp. BAB-3569
AAGAAACTTATGATAAGTATATAAAGCCTACAAAAAATAAAAAAGCTCTCTTTTAGCTACATGCTTAAAAGAGAGCTTTTTTATTAAAGTTTAAACTATGTTTAAACCGAAAATTATGGTTTAAACCAGTATAAACAAAAAGTCTCACAATCTATTGATTATGAGACTTTTAATCGGCGGTCTGGACGGGACTCGAACCCGCGACCCCATGCGTGACAGGCATGTATTCTAACCAACTGAACTACCAAACCGTTTTGTTGATGCAAAATTAGCACTTATTTCTTACAATGCAAACTCACTTCAAGCACTTTCTGAAAAGTTTTTTGTAATGGTTGCTATAACTCTCTCATTATCTGAATAAAATGAAGATGGAAAAATTTGAAATTTTTGTAAAAAATACATCGACTGACTAAATGCATCAATAAATCGTGATTTAGTCTTGTATTTGAAGGCGTTTTGCCAACTCAAAATACTTTTTAAAACACTGATAGGTCATATCGGCATCCTCTAGGGCATTGTGCGTGGTGTCTTTACGGTGGATGCCAAAGTAGTCAGCAACAGACTTGAGGCTATATGACTTGGGTGTTGCCATTTTGWWRTTWYCCGATTCAATGGAAATGCTCAACCATACTATTGCTTAGTTGATCCTAGTAATGAACTCAAAACTCTTGTAAAACCAAGAGCATACAATGAGAAATATCGAAGAATTTATCAAGTT
>NZ_NJFZ01000092.1 GCF_002270355.1 Flectobacillus sp. BAB-3569
TCAAAGCATTGGGAAAAGAGCTCGTAATATCAAAGTGATTAAACTAGATGGTAGTGCTCCTACCATTGGTGCCTATATCTTACGTTGGATTTTTAGAATTATTCTTGCATGAAATAACAAGGCATATTGAAGTCAAAGCTAAAGTTTGTGATTTCCAATATTTTGAGTCAGAAATGAAAATTTACAAACCGAATTTGAGCATTTCAAAGAAGCCTACAAAAGCTCAGCTAACAATTATCAAAACTGCACAAGAGCTTAAAGACTTGTGCAGTTTTTTTTATTTGAAGCATTGATTATCAAAAGAAGAGTGATTATTCACCCATAAACCCAATCATCCAACCTACATCCTCCTATG
>NZ_NJFZ01000039.1 GCF_002270355.1 Flectobacillus sp. BAB-3569
AGAATCAGCTAAGGATGCTTGGGAAATATGTCATAGCTACATGCACCGATGGAATATTGAACAGGCGTTTAGATTCGCCAAAACTGAGCTAGCTATTGAATCTCCAAGGTTATGGTTTTTCGAGAATACCCTCAAATTATTAGCCATTGTCACGCTCATTTACGACTTCTTGATGAAACTCATCAGGAATTGGCCATCTATTATCAAGATAATCATCAATCAATTTGCTCATAGAACAGGAAATCGGTGCCAAAATGCTTTGACACCGATTTATCGATTGAGAACGGCCATCCAAAACATGCTATGGTGCTACTTCGCACAACAAAATTCGGGATGACTCATGTTATATCTGGGCTGTGTGCTTTAGGCACAAGGCAAAGAGGTGTGCTTGCCTAATGCCTACGGCTTATAGCCCTATATATTAATACCATTTTATTTTGCATTTATATTTATTTACAAATATTTCACACGAATAGTAATGTTGTTATTAGCCAGTTTAATCTGTTTCTTAAAATCATTAAAACTCGGTTTTTTTAATTGCTCTAAATAAAAATCAGAAAACCCAAATCCTTCTTTAGGTACTTTAATGACGTTCCTATCTAGCTCTGAATTTTCATTTTCATCATCTATCAGTGCTATTCCAAATTCTCCTTGCTCCAATTTTAATTGTACTGATAGGACACCGTTCACAGCATTTTTTTATCAAACTTAAAAGTTTTTAAAGGCTGCTCTTTATCGTAACTAGCTTCACTATTATAGATATTAAGAATCACCTGTCCTTTGGCATTTCGTAATTCTCTTATTGAAACTTGAACATTCTGAGCATGAGCGTAGACGCAATTTAGGCCAAGCAGTAGAAGGAGAATATTAAACTTTCTAATCATGATTGTAGAAATTTGAAAATGAAATGAATAAAACACTAGTTTTGAATATTACTCTTATTGAAGTCATCTTGCCTTTTTAAATTTTTTAATTGCCATGATAACAAAGGTAATATAGTTAAATCCCATCCAACTTGCAAGCGTTGTATCAAATCGATTTAACAAAGACCTATAGCTATCTATTCATGCGTTAGTTCTTTCAATGGAATATCTCTCTTTATAGAGTTCTTCGTCAATGATATGAGACCAATTATCGTCAGTAGTGTTTCTTTTGTTAGGAGCAATATTAGCGATAATTTGTTTTTGATGACATAATTGATGTAGATTCTCTGCGTCAAATCGCAGCGGCGAACCGTCAGGCTGTGAAAAAACTAATTTGATTCATTTCTATACTCGAACACCTATCTGAGGAATTTTCAACTATTAAAATCTAAAGGCTTAGATTTTAAGTTTTTTCACAGACTGCCGTCCTGCGTCTGCATAGTCCATCAACTGAAATAGTAGCGTCTTCTAAAATCTTAGTGGGTTCTCCAAATGTCTACTCAATGTTAAATAAATCATTGTGATTACCCGCAACTGGTGTCGACATAACCAATACAAGTCCTTGTTTATCAGTCAAGTAAAGAGCACTTGTTGTTTTACGCTTCTTTCGTCCCTAATAGCCAACTTCTTCGCCGCCACGGATACATGACGAATGACTTCCATCTAAATTCACCAATGAAAGGTCGAAAGAAGACTTGTATTTTTTCAAAAGTTCTATCCAACACTTTTTCCAAATACCTTCCTTACACCAACGGCGATAATGTCCGAAAACAGTTTTGTAGTTAAGAGCACGAGTGCTGAATAAGCTTTCTACAGGCAATAAATGCCATTGAATATGTCGGCTTCCCATTTTTAGTACAGTTTAAAAATATACACAATATGTATGATTTGATTATGATCTTACTCCTTCTTAAGCTTCGTTCTGATACGCTACACTTACTCTAAGAAGGAGATGTTATGTTTTTTCACCAAATAACAAAAGATTGTACTAACCCTATAACTCTTGATCAGGTAGTCTGTCTCTATCAAGAACGTCTTCCGATGGTAATCATCTATCATATTAAAGTAATGTAATGCACCCACACTGCTCAAAATTTAACTCATGAAACCTATCCTTCAAAATACATATCAAATTACTAACCTTTAAATCGTACTTCTCAGGTGAAGCCTTGCACTCCCCTATTCAGTAGTTGTGCTTGCACACTGGTTTTAGGTAGTTTTTGACTGCCAGAAACCCCATCTTGCTCCAAAAAAGGTTATGCTAAATATTGGTTGAAATTAGTGTACAAGACACAAACTTGAGTTGTGACACCTGATTGATGGTAGATTGAACACAGATTGCATAAAGATTTACTAAACATTGCCTATACATTCCACAAGGTTTAACGGTAGATTGAATACAGATTGTACAAGGTTTTACTAAACCTTACCTACACTTTGCATAGAGCTTAACTATACATGCGAGATAAAGTGAACATATTCACCTCTTCTTGATGCTTGGAGATAAATATTCGTTTAACTGTTAGCAGCTATTGAGAATATTGCATCACTATCCTACCAATATTTGAAGCAGATTGTCATGAGGCGCTAACAATCTTGGCACATTTCTAAGGGTTTTATATCCACATACCCCCACCCCCTATTCAACATTTGAATAAACGCGTGTAAACGCTGTTAACCAAGCGTTTACACGCGTTAACCGTCTCGTTAACGCGATAAAACTGAACGTTAACGGCGTTAACGTTCAGCATTTTTAAATTCAAGAGAGTACGTGTACATACTCGGGTCGTAAAATTTTAAAGAGTAGTGACAATTATATCATCAAACAGTTATAATATGGATAACATATCTTTTAATTTTATATTTTCATCCATGGTTAGTTAAAAGACTAATAATGGCAAAGAGAGCATTCTTGTAACTGATATACTTTTAACTTATAACGTCTATTTAAACCCACACAATCTTCAATGGAATTAATAAACACTACACTTGTTAGCCAAATTAAAGCTGTTATTAAAGAAGCACAAGAAAGAGCTATTCGAGCAGTTGATCACGAACGTACACTCATGTACTGGCATATCGGTAAGTATATTTTTGAAGAAGAACAGCAAGGAAAAGACCGTGCTGAGTATGGAAAGTATATCATAAAATATCTTTCTAAGCAATTAGAACCTGAATTTGGTTCAGGATTCGGTATTAGACAGCTAGAACGTTGTCGAAAATTTTACAGGTTTTTTCCAATTGCGTCCGCAGTGCGGACGCAATTGAACTGGACACAGTATAAATTATTATTAGCTGTAGAAGATACCGATAAAAGAGCTTTCTATATCGCAGAAAGTATCAAAAATCATTGGACTTCTCGACAACTCGAACGCCAAATTAATAGCCTTTTATACGAAAGACTTTTAATGAGTAATGACAAAGAAAGTGTACTGGCAGTTGCCAATGGTGAAAAACAGGTTTCAGAAGCGAAAGAAATTATCAAAGACCCTATGGTTTTGGAGTTTTTGGGACTCAAACGAGAAAGTAGCTATTACGAAAAAGATTTGGAACAATCCATCATTACACACTTACAGGAGTTTTTGCTGGAAATGGGTAACGGTTTCTCCTTTGTGGCTCGACAAAAACGTATCTTATTAGAAGATGATGAGTTTTTTGTGGATTTAGTATTTTATAATCGCCTGTTGCAATGTTTTGTCATTATCGAAATCAAAACCCATAAATTGACTCATCAAGACGTAGGACAATTACAAATGTATGTCAATTATTATGACCGAGTGGAACGTTTAGCCCACGAAAACCCAACAATTGGTATTTTGTTGTGTACTGATAAAAATGATACGGTCGTAAAATTCAGCTTGCCTGAAAATCAAAAACATATTGTTGCTAGTAAATATGAGTTGATATTACCAACCGAAACACAACTGAAACAAGCCATTGAAACGGAGTTAGAAAAATATCCTACACATGAATTTTGAAAAACTTATTAACTCAATTGAATCTACGCATGTTCAATTGGTCAGCAATATAAAACCGAATGGAAAATATATAAGTGTTATTCGTAAGATAGATCATTTCGAAAAGACATACAAGCCTACAAAATGCTAGAATTATCTCTTAAGTATTTTGTCTTGAGCGATTTTCTTAAGGAAAGTATCTCTGTATACGAGCCCAATAGGCAATTCTTTTGAATCAATTTTAAGAAAATCGTTGTCAAAGCTGTTTACATGATTTATGTTGACAATAAAAGACTTATTAATACGAACAAATTGACTTTCTGGTAATTGTGCTCCAATCGTTTTTATGTTCATGGCTACAGCTAGTTTTTCATTTAGTGTGTGTACTAAAACATAATCTTTTAGACCCTCTATATATTGAATATCATTAACCAAAACCCGATGTGTTCGTCGGTCAGCCTTTATGAGAATGTACTCTGTTGAATTTTGATTTGACAGTGAAGCTACAGACTTCTCTTGAAGTTTCCATTGTGCTTCAGCCTTGCTAACTGCTTGGAAAAATCGCTGAAACCTGATGGGTTTTGTCAAATAATCTATAGCAGCAACTTCATAACTTTCAACAGCATATTCTGAATAGGCCGTAGTAAAAATTATCATAGGAGGATTTTGAATAATTTTAGCTAACTCCAATCCAGTTAGATTAGGCAAATTAATATCTAAAAAATCAAATCAACTTCATTGTCTTTCAAAAACTTATAGGCATCCATTGCATTAGCAAATGTGCCAACTACTTCTAGAGAATCTATTTGCCTAATGTTCAGAGCCATGCCTTCAATAGCCAAAGGTTCGTCATCTACAATAATACATTTCATTTAATTGGCAATTTCTAAGGTTAAAAACACTGAAAACTTGTTAAGTGTGTTATCGATTCTCAACTGATATTTTTGGTGAAACAAGAGTTCCAATCTTTGTCTTACGTTTTTTAAGCCTACCCCCCCAACCTTACTTTTGTTCAATATACCTTCGGTTTGTTGTTCATTGATAATTTCAAACTCTAAAAGGCATCCTTCAGAAATGGGTATAAAATTGAAACTAATCAATACTTCCCCGTCTATTTTACCATGCTTTAAGGCATTTTCTATAAATGTCATAAAGATAAAAGGAGGCAGACGAAGAGTTTGGTAATCACCAGTTACTGATAAATGAAAATTAGCTTTGGTTCTTCTGATTTCCTCTAACATCAACCAAGTCTTTATAAATTCTATTTCTTTCGACATTAATATTGTATCTCCACTCCCTTCGTAAATCTGATACCTCAATAAATCGGCTAGCCCAAGTATAACTTCTCCAGCCTCTGCAGGGCGGGTTTGATTTAGTACGTACAGATTGTTGAGTGTATTGAATAAAAAATGGGGATTCAACTGACTTTTTAACATTTGCAACTGAGCAACATGAGCGTCCGATTCAGCACTTAAACGCTTTTTGGTTTCTATAATCCACATCTTGAAGGTCTTCAAGCCAATTGCAGCAATGTGAAAAATAGCATAATTAAGAAAACTACCAATTAAGTATAAAGTGTAAAATCTAGAATTTCCGTTCGAGCACTCAAAGTAAGAATAAATACAAGACTCTAATACCACTTCAAGCAACACCAAAACAATAAATCCAATAGTATATAGCGGTATTTGCCCCTTAATCAAAAGGAGATTTGACCAATAAAGTAGATGAAAAATTAGCGTAATTATCGTGAAAAGATGTACTGAAATTTCAACAAATAAAACAAAAGTAAATTGAGAATCGTCAAGATTACGATAACTCATAGAATCAAGAGAATAGAAAAGCCCCATTGAGAATATTACCATACAAAACAGTAAATATTGCCAGATTCTCAGTCGGGGATTGATTATCAGTTCGAATATATGATTAATAGATTTGTTCATTGACGAAATTTATAAAATCTATAAAACTCTTTAGAATACTTTATACCAAGTATTCTAAATATTATACAAAATGGGACAAATTAAAAGATTTACTTAAGTTGAGGTTTGGTATAATAATCTACCAACTTGGTATGAATATCCAGAAAATGCTATCAAAAAATAAGTGCTTTGCTAAATATAAGTAAGAACACTTAATTTAAGATAACATTCCATGAAGCATTTCATAATTCTAATTCTTTTCATATTAAAGATTAGCGCAGCACAGTCACAGTATATTCAAGGTACAGTGAAGGATGAAAAAGGAAATCCACAACCATTTGTTAGTATAGTCATCGCAAAAATACCTGACTCCACTTTTGTTACAAGTGTTATTTCTGAGGAATCAGGGCAATTTAAAACTCCCATTATTAAGTCAGGAAAGTATTTAATCAAATCGACATCAGTCGGTTTTTTACCTTATTACCAAAATATCGAAGTTTTTACACAAAATCTACATTTAGAAATCATCCTAAAAGCAAGTAATGAATTATTATCCGAGGTAACGGTGACGAGTAAAAAGCCTGTTATAGAAGCAAAAGGAGATAAACTAGTTTTTAATGTTGTGGCAGCAAGTAATACAGTAGGTTTAAATGGCTTAGAAGTACTTAGAAAATCTCCTGGTGTAACTATTGACCAGCAAAATAATCTTATGTTGAAAGGACGTTCGAAAGTTCAAGTGTATATCAATGGCAAACCATCAATGATTCAAGGCAATGAATTGGCTTCATTCCTGAAAAGTTTAAGAGCAAGCGATATCCAAGCTATTGAAATGTCAACTACTCCGGGGGCAAGTTATGATGCAGCTGGAGGCGGTGGTGTGATTAATATTCAATTGAAAAATAATCTTAAAACAGGCTTAAATGGTTCTATTTCTACTACTGCTATGCAAGGAGTAACTCCCAAAGGAGAAGGAAACTTTGCCCTCAACTATAGTAATTATAAATGGAATGTTTTGACCTCAATTAGTACGGATAATGGTATTTGGCATGGTACCGAAGACGTTGTGAATATGACCTCTGAAAAAAAGATTGTGCGTCTAAATTCTTTTGACAACGAGAACAGAAGAGGGCTAAGTATAAGATTTAGAAGTGATTATAAGATTTCAAAAAAATCTACTATTGGTTTTGAACTTTTAAAGAGTACAAATATTGAAAATAGGGAAGTAATTGGCAACACACAAATTTTTAACACAAGTACAGATACATCGCCACAAGTAAAATTGAACTCATTGAATAATACAAATAAGAACAATGATGTATTCAATTTGGGGCTAAATTATAGATTCGAAAACGAACAGAAACTAAAATGGGGTATTGACGCAGATTGGAATAGCAACATAATTCGATCTAGCTCTTTTCAACCCAATTTGTATGTAAACCCAGTTAGTGGATCTACAGTAGTGAGCAGAACTTATTCCATTATCGCACCTGTCAATATTGGTATTAAAATGATAAAATCTGATTTTGAAATTCCATTGAACACATCCGCAAAAATCAATATTGGCGCAAAATATTCGAATGTAGAAAGTAACAATAACTTCGATCTGTACAATATAAATAAAAGTGAACAATTACTCGATTCTAGCCAATCTAACTACTTCAAATACATAGAACGTATCGCTGCTGGTTATGTTAGTTTAGCAGGACAAAAAGGGAAATGGGAATATAGCCTAGGTTTACGTTTAGAAAGAACACACAGTACTAGCCAACTTACCACCTTAGGTCGAAATCAAAATAAATTAGTAGATACCAGTTATCTAAATGTTTTCCCTTCTCTTTCGTTGACCTACACACTAAATGATAATAATGCCTTCTCTTTATCATACCGTTATTCTATCGACCGTCCTGACTATAACGACTTAAATCCATTTGAGAGAAGGATAAACGATTACAATAGTTCGAAAGGAAATCCATTTTTGAGACCTCAGTTTACCAATACCACTGAATTAGGTTACACACTGTTTCAATCCATGAATTTTACCTTGAACTATTCACACACGAAGGATTTTGCAGCATACGTGACTGATCGAGGTATTAATGAATCAACTAAACAAGAAGTATTTTTTGATATTACTCGAAATTTAGATAGAATGCAGCAGTATGGAGCAAATTTAAGTTTCCCAATTACAATCTCAAAGTGGTGGCAAGGGTTTGTCAATATTTACTCAAACTACACAATCTTTAAAGCGAACTTTGATGCAGGTAAAGTTATTGACCGTAAAGTTTTTGGTGGGGGGCTTTGGGTTCAACAACAGATGGAGTTTGGTAAGGGTTGGAGCTTTGACCTTTCAGGCTGGTATGACTTAAACTCAACATGGGGAGTCGCCATTTCGAATCCTATGGGTGTTTTTGATGCAGGAGTTACCAAAAAAATACTTAAGGATAGAAGTTCCATAAAACTCATGTTTAATGATTTATTTAGAGGATCGTCATGGAATTCAACCTCTCAAATCGGGAATTTCACAACTTATAGCAAAGGTACGTGGGAGGGTCGTTACATTGCCATAAACTTTAATTACCGCTTTGGAATCCTAAAGTCAGACGTAAAAACAGTTGACACAGATACCAAAAACCAAAGAAGAAGATAGCCTTGAATATATGGTTTAATTCAAATCGTAATATTTACTCATTTTCATACGATATATTAAATTAGCAAACGCTCCATAATCTGATTGACTATGGGGCGTTTGCTAATTTATACCTTAGGTTTAGGATAAAAGTAATACTCGATACTGTATTTAAAAGACAAATAGCTTCATAAATGAAAATAGATAAAACAAGCTATTCTCCAGAATGGGATGATTACTCATCTTCGGACATATCTTTGATTAGCTCAAAAATTTAAGGGTATGTTATACCCTCATTGTAACTTGTTAACGGCGTAAACACCATAGTTAACTCGTGTAAATGATTGGTTAACAGTGTATACTCTAATTTATATAAGTACTGCTGTAAACATTTGAATAAAAAACGCTCAGGATTTATGCATTGAAATGTTTGAAAGCTATAACAATTTGCTGCTCTAAAAATTGTATCAAAGAACCTCCTTGATTCAAACTCCTTCATAATCTTGGCAATATCACTTTCTATCCCTAAAATCGGCGTTTTATCCCAGAAATTTTGTAGCCTTTACCTGTCAATCTAATTTCATTCTATAATCAAATATCAAGCAATTAAACACTCGGCGGAGATACGCAATAGCAATGAAAAAATCATCTTTTCTACCCGTAATTTTATCAGCATTGTGTTTCAGTTTACTATTTACTAATTGTAAAGGCCCAGCAGGGGACGTTGGTCCAGCTGGAGTGGCAGGACCTGTAGGGCCAGCTGGACCCTCAGGCCCTGCTGGACAAACTGGCAATGCCAACGTGATTCAAATCTCATACACAGCCAAAACTTGGGCGACAGCGAAAGGCTCAGCTCAACAATTTGTTTTCCCTTCTAACGTCACGACGGCAATAATGAATAATAGTGCTTTATTAGTCTATATGACCGATGGTACACCAAATAACACAACCTCTTATGGTTGGTATGCTATACCTGGTATTGTTCCATCAAATGGAGTAGAACATGAATTCTATACACAAACTACATTTGCTGGAAACACCGCAGGAATAAATATTTATAGAAAAGTAGCTTCGACTTCAACACTATCAGCTTCAACTCGTATAGTGATTATTCCTGCAAACGACATACGTAGTGGGCGTAAAGCAGCAGTAGATTTCTCTGATTATAATGCTGTAAAAGCGTATTACAACCTAGAGGATTAATAAGTTAGTAGGTAAAAAAAATTAAGATTGTGCTTTAGGCTTTCAGGTAACGGCTTTCGGCGGTGGGCTTTGGGAAAAAGTATACCTGTGGTTATTAAAAATATTTTAACACTCTTTGCCTTGTGCCCGTTGCCTAATGCCTAAACAAATATTCTGCACGAATACTTAAAATTTATTGAAAGCAGTCTGCCGAAAATGCTGATTTAGAGTAGGCGATAAACACTTAATTAGTTACAGATAGGTAAAAAAAAATTAAGATTGTGCTTTAGGCTTTCAGGTAACGGCTTTCGGCGGTGGGCTTTGGGAAAAAGTATACCTGTGGTTACTAAAAATATTTTAACACTCTTTGCCTTGTGCCCGTTGCCTAGTGCCTAAACAAATATTCTGCACGAATACTTAAAATTTATTGAAAGCAGTCTGCCGAAAATGCTGATTTAGAGTAGGCGATAAACACTTAATTAGTTACAGAAATGAAAAGATTATTCTTTACCCTCGCAATAATTCTGTTTATTGGACATTTTGCAGATGCCCAAAATCACAATACCCTGTGGTGTGACAAAGACATGAAACTAAAAAAACCACATCACTTCATGTTGCAAAAAACTACTGAACCAGGTAAACTTAATGCCAAAATGAAATGGGGAGCGCCAAATGGTAGTGCTACTTTTTCGGCTGCCAATTTAGAAATTACCAACGGCACTTGTGAATCTTGTAAGCCCCTTGGCGCTATTGGTTCGGGCAATTACGAGCAAAATTGGGTTATTAAGGTAACTGATCCCTCAAAACCTGTAACATTTGCGTGGAAAACTGCAGGTACAATTAATGTATGCGGTACTGGAAAACTTGTTGTCCCTAAACCATTCTAATCAAATATGACTTATATTTACGATTAGAGGATCAAAACACCTTTTCTCTTCATAAATAACGAATAGAAAAGGTGTTTTTTAGTACTACTATCCACTGAAAATGCCCGACATACTTATCAAAATAGCACTTTTACTTTTAGCTTCTTATACTGTATTTGGGCAACCTCTCTCCCTACCTGAAAGTGAAGTCAAAAAGCTGAAACAAAATTTAGAAGTAGGCTCCGAAGACACCAACAGCGTCATCAGCTTGTGGCGCTTGGCAAGATATCATACCATGACAGCGCCTCACCAAGCTGTAATATATGCGACGGAGTCAATCAAACTTGCCCGAAAACTCGATTACACTTATGGAGAATTGGTTTCTTTACAGGCATTGAGCTTTGTCTCAACCATCACAGGCGACTGGCAAAACGGTATGCAGTCGGCTTATGACGGTTTACAGATAAGTCAAGCAAAATACCCCAAGCTGGAAATCGTTTTTTATAACTTAATCGCCCTTGTTTACGAAAAACAACAAGATAGCAAACACCGATTAGAATGGTTGTTAAAAGCCAAAAACGATCCCGAAATAGAATCACTGCCCAACAACGGGAAATGGCTAATTTACCATAATCTTGGTGAGGTTTACGAAAATCTAAACGAATTTGACTTGGCTATCTATTATGCAAAAATAGTAGATACTAATTGCCGAAGATTGAACATTCCCATAGAGGTATCCTATGCCAATGCCATCATGGGAAGGGTAGAAAAAAAGCGTAAAAACTTTACACAGGCATTAAACTACCTAAGAACTGCGATTAGCTTCTCCAACAAATTTGGCAATCCTTTTTTAGAATCTGAGCAGTCGGTTGATTTGGCAGGAGTTTTTCAGGCAATGAACCAGCCAGACTCAGCTATTTTTTATGCAGAAAAAGCCTTAGCAGGCGGCCGACAATTCAAAAACTTAGTGCTTACCATAAGCGCCGCCAAAATTTTAGCTAAAATCTACGAGCAACAAGATCCAGCCAAAGCAATCAATTATCTAAACATAGTAAATGCTGCTAACGATAGCCTTTATACTTCTTCTAGAATTTTTCAAACACAAAATATTGTCAATACCATCAAACAACGTGAACGAGAATTAGTAGAAGCTAAAAAGGAATACGACAATTCTATCCGACAAAATACGCTCATTGGATTTCTTATTTTTTTGGATTACTAACCCTTATTTTGATTCGCAATAACCGCCAAAAACAAAAAAACAATGCGATTTTAAAAGATAAAAACCGAGAAATAAGACTTCAAAAAGAGGAAATAGAGAAAACCATGGATCAGAAACAGATGCTCCTTTCTGAACTGCAACATCGTGTAAAAAATAATTTGCAGTATGTGATCAGCATCTTAGAAATCCAGAAAGAATCGGCGAGCCATAGCAACATTGACGACTTGATAAGAAGCAACCAGAATCGGATTCACTCGATTGCTTTACTCCATAAAAAATTGAATGTTTCAGAAAGTGTCAATGAGGTGGACTTGAAGCGGTACATAACCGACCTATCCGAACTCGTAAAGGATTCTTATGACATCAAAGAGAAAAATATTAGCCTGTTTATCACTTGTGAAATTGAGATTTTGTCTATCACAAAAGCACTACCACTGGGTTTGATTATCGTCGAGTTGGTTAGCAATAGCATGAAACACGCCTTCAAAAATCAAACAAAAGGCATTATCAATATCGAAATCACACAAGAGAAAAACTCAAAAAAGAATTGCCTTCACTATATCGACAATGGCGTTGGCTTTGATTTTAAGAATGTACAAACCAATGGGCTTGGCGTAGAAATCATGAAAGGACTGATTGACCAGCTCAATGGCACCGTAGAAACGCACCTCAAAAAAGGATTTGAACTGAAAATGTGTTTTTAACACCTCTACCATGAATTCAAAAGTAATACTAATCGTTGAAGACGATTTTCTGAATAGAAGACTTACTAAAAAAATTCTTCAAGAAAATAGCTATCAGGTTTTAGAAGCCAAAAATGCAGGTGAAGCCTTGGCAATTCTTAATAAAGAATGGGTTGATCTCATCATCCTTGACATCAATCTTGGAGAAGGAGAAATGGATGGCATAAGTCTGGGCAGTCACATTCAAAACAAACAGAAAGTACCGTTTATCTATCTGACAGCCTACGAAAATACCAACATCATCAGTGAAGCTGTCGCAACGTCGCCTTATTCTTACCTTACCAAACCTTTTAAAAATAGCGACTTGATAGCGTCTATTGAACTGGCGCTCATAAAATCTTCAAAGGAAGACAAACCTAAGCCTAGTATTTTGGTAAAAGATGGTGAATATAAAGTCGAGTTATTAGTAGAAGACATCAATTTCATCAATTCAGAAGGGAATTATTTACTCTTTTACACCAATGACAAAACCTTTAAATCTCGTGCTACGATTTCACAAATTTTAGAATTACTACCTCCTTCAAAATTCATCCAAATTCATAGGGCATTTATAGTGAACAAAGATAAAATTGAGAAGTATAACACTAAAAATGTAGTCATAAAAAATACCATCATACCACTATCCAAGAAAGATCTCTTTGATAGGTAAGATAGCCTTGCCATAACGTGTCCTTGCCTAAAATAGAGTTGCCTTTAGTTTTAGCCAATTTTTTTAAGAAAAATTATACTTTTTAAGGTAAATAAAAATCTTTCCGAAGTCATGAGCTGAAAGCTGAACACTCAATGGTTGAATTAAATTTTGCCTACGAACCTAAGGAACAATAAAGAATGAATTAATCATATACCTGCAACACACCTTGTTTATATTCCTAATAATGAGACTATTACAATATATCACATAGTGTATACTTACATTTTTCTCTTATTCATTAATAATAATCATAAATTTTTTTAATCATCTTTATTCTACTCTTTCTAGTTGAGAAAAACATTTCATACATAATTTTGTTTTTATTTGTAATTAATCTAAATAAATTATGAATGTTAAAATCTCTTGCTTACTACTCGTATTTAGTACAACAACTTGGGCTCAAAATCAACAATCCGTAAGTGATAGTTCAAAGGTATTAGAAGAAGTTACGATTGTAGAAAGTAAATCAAAAATACTCTTTGGCTCTGGAGAGTACATAAATAATCAGAGGTTATCTAATCTTAATCAACCTGATATAAACAAAGTATTACGAGTTGTACCTGGGGTAAATATTCGAGATGAAGAAGGATTTGGGCTAAGACCCAACATAGGTCTTAGAGGTACTCCAGTGAACAGAAGTGCCAAAATTACACTGATGGAAGATGGCATACTAATAGCACCAGCGCCGTACGCTGACCCATCTGCATACTACTTTCCAACGTTTGCTCGCATGGCTGGTGTCGAGGTATTGAAGGGAAGTAGCCAAATAAAGTATGGACCTTACACTATCGGTGGCGCGGTAAATCTTTTGTCGACGCCAATTCCAGACTCATTTAAAGGATTAGGACAGGTGTCTTATGGAAGTTTTGGAACAAATCAGCAACGTTTTTGGGTTGGAGATTCTCAAAGCAGGTTTGACTATTTATTTGAAGTGAATCGACTGGCAAGCAATGGATTTAAAGAACTCGATAATGGTGGAAATACAGGTTTTGATCGTCGTGATTTTATGGCTAAACTTCGTTGGCATACAGCGATGGACGCTAAAATAAAGCAATCTCTTACTTTAAAAGTAGTGAATACTACAGAAGATGGTAATGAGTCTTATTTAGGTCTCACTTATCAGGATTTCCTTAAGAATCCCAATCGTCGTTATGCGGCTACTCAAAAGGATTTATTAACTATTCAGCATCAGGATATTAGCTTGAGTCATTCCATTGCCTTATCTCGAAAAATTTCTGTCAATACGACTGCTTATTATTCATATACTTTTCGTGATTGGGGTCGTGTAAACAGTATTGGAGATCAAAGCATTAATAACATTCTGAGCAATCCAGCAGCATATTCTACTGCCTATAGTATTATGACTGGAGAAAGTGATGGCAAAGTGGTTTTTCAAGGTGCAGCTAGGAAGTATTACAGTAAAGGAATACAAACAAACCTTCAATATCAATTCTCATCTGGAGCGGTCTCTCACAAAATTCAATTGGGCTTAAGAATACATGATGACCGTGCAGACCGGTTGGCTACTCAATCGACATATAATATGACCAAAAAGGTTATGGTTCTTACTAGTGCTGGTGTAAATGGGAATAGCGAAAACCAAATCAGATATGCAAGTAGTACGGCTACGTATTTATCCTATATTTTACACTTCAAAAACCTTACGATTAACCCTGGGGTAAGATATGAAGATATTAGTTTGAAAATTGAAAACTTTGGAACGGCTGATAATGGCAGGTTAGGAACTAACCTACGTAGAGGTGAAAATCAAATTAGTGTTTTTCTTCCAAGTATAGGTCTAAATTATGAAATAAATAACTACAGCAGCCTTTTTGCAGGGATTTATAAGGGTTTCTCTCCTCCTGGTACACCTATGACAAATACCTCAAATGTACAAGCAAAACCAGAATCGGCTCTTAATTATGAGGTAGGTTATCGATTAGAGAAAAGTGGGATAAAATCTCAATTAACACTATTCCACAATAACTATTCTAATATTTTGGGTTCAGATAATATGTCGGGTGGTGGGCTTGGTACAGGCGATACCTATAATGCAGGTAATGCTAATACTGATGGAATTGAGTTTAGCTTAGGTTATGACCTACTCCAGCTCATGAAAGACGCTAACACTAAATTGCCTCTAAATCTTGCCTATACTTATACAGATGCCAGATTTGGAGATACATTTATAAATGCTGGGGGTGATTGGGGTAATTCAACGATTAATTCAGGCGATATCATTCCATTTATCACGCCACATCAGTTGAATGTAAGTTTAGGAATGGAAAAAGAAAAACTGTCCATTTATCTTACAGGTAGATATACAGGAGCTACTCGAATTAAACCAAGTCAAGGGACCTCGATTCTCCCGGGAAATACGGTGGCATATAACGATGTAAATACCTTACCTGCTTATTGGATTTTTGATATTAGTGGAAATTATAAGTGGTCAAAGCTATTAACGAGCTTTGTTCTTATTAATAACCTTACTAATAACCAACCAATTGTAGCTAATCTACCTCAAGGATATCGTTCAAATATTCCGCTAAGTCTAACGGTAGGTTTAAAAGTTACACTTTAGTTTAAATGGGCTAAAGTAATCCCATAGAATAAGACCAACATCCATCAGTGCGTTTACGAAAAGATTGTCTGCTTTGATCTATATCATTGTGCTGTTTTCAATCTGTCTCGCTCACAGGATGTTTCACCAAGTCGTCTTGTTGTCGGCTTCCCATTTTTAATACAGATTATGTATATTGTTGAACTGTACTAAAAATACGAAGCCGACAAAACAAGAATACTATTTCTATTCTTCAATACTGATTGTTTCCATAATTTCTTTGAAACTATTCAGCCCTGCTTCGATGTTTTCGATGATTTCGTTGGCCAATACATCTGGATCTGGCAGATTATCCAAATCGGTAAGGCTTTTGTCTTTTATCCAAAATATATCTAAGTTGGTTTTATCTCGCTCAATGATTTCATCATAACTGAATTTACGCCATCTTCCTTCTGGATTTGCTTCGCTCCAAGTCTCTACTCGTTTGTTACGATTTTCTGGATGATAGCACTCGACAAAGTCTTTTAAATCCGCTGAGCTCATTGGATTCTTTTTCAGTGTATGACTAATATTGCTACGATAATCATAAATCCACACTTCTTTTGTCCAAGGGTCTTTGGAGGCTGGTTTGTTGTCGAAAAACAATACGTTTGCTTTTACACCTTGTGCATAGAAAATACCCGTTGGTAGTCTTAAAATGGTATGCAGTTCGGTCGTTTTCAACAACTCCTTTCTAATCGTCTCTCCTGCTCCACCTTCAAACAGCACATTGTCGGGCAATACAACAGCGGCTTCACCATTGATTTTCAACAATGTTTTGATGTGTTGCATAAAGTTCAGTTGTTTGTTGGCGGTGGTGGCTACAAAGTCCTGACGATTGATGATGTAATCTTGTTTTTCTTGTTTACCCTCTTCGTTGGTAATGGTCATGCTACTTTTTTTGCCAAAAGGCGGATTGGCCAAGACATAATCAAAACGCTGTCCATTATCCGAAATCAAAGCATCAGCCGAAGAGATAAAGGTATCTCCATCTATTTCCCCAATGTTGTGCAAGAACATATTCATCAAGCACATTCTTCGGGTATTGGCTACGATTTCATTACCATAAAAAGTTTTATTTTTCAAAAACTCCTTTTCTTCTTTGTCTAAGCTTTGACTTTTGATAAAATCATAAGCCGCCAAAAAGAAGCCTCCTGTGCCACAAGCGGGGTCGTTGATGGTTTTTAGTGGCTTGGGACGCACACAGGCTACAATGGTTTTAATCAACGAACGTGGGGTAAAATATTGCCCTGCTCCACTTTTGGTATCTTCGGCATTTTTCTCCAAAAGTCCTTCGTAAATTTTGCCCTTGATGTCTGTTCCCATTAAGCTCCATTGCTCTTTGTCTATCAAATCAATGATTTTAAGGAGCTTGGATGGGTCTTGTATTTTGTTTTGGCTTTTGGTAAAAATTTGCCCCAAAATGCCTTTTTCAGTACCCAAACTTCTGAGCATTTGGTTGTAAAAATTCTCAAGCTCTAAGCCTCGCTTTTGCGATAAGGTTTGCCAGTCGCAAGTTTCGGCTTCTGGTAATTCTTCCCCTTCGGCATTTTTGAGTTTAGGAAACTTTAAGCCTTTGTTGTAAGGTGGTTTGTTTAACTCATCGGCCATTTTGAGAAATAGCAAATAGGTGATTTGCTCTAAATAATCGCCATAACTTACGCCATCGTCACGAAGGACGTTGGCGAATCCCCACACTTTTGATATAATTGCACTTTCTGACATCTTATTTTAATTACGAATTACGATTATTTAATTACGAATCTTCAATTACGAATTACGAGGCTTGTTATTTAAACTTTTTTCGTAATTCCTAATTTATCATTCGTAATTCAATTTCTTTTTCATTGTTTTTTGAATGCTACCAATAATTTTCAAAATTTCTTCGGTATCAGTTAAGATACTTTCACTTTGTTCTTTTGTGAGATAGTCAGTATCGGTTAGTAATCTTATCCAATAATGCGTTTCTCTTGTTTCTTTGTATGCAATGGTCAATTTTGCAAAAAAATCTTTTTCACTTTGACCACCAATGGCTTCTTCTATATTTGCACCAATTGAAGTTCCACTTCGCAACAGTTGTTTGCTCAATACAAATTCCTTTTTCTCCTCACATAAGTATTTATAAAGCTTCACAATACGTATTGCAAAAGCATAACTTTTATCCCTGACTACATTATCTTTCATATATTCAATTATTAATTGTCAATTAGGAATTACGAATTTTTACTTTTTTCACTTTTTTTTCATTCGTCATTCGTAATTTTTCATTCGTAATTTTCTTCAAAAGTTCACTGGCTGGCTCGTAGTCTGCTTCTTGTTTGCATTGCTGTATTTCGGCCTCGGTGAGTAGTTTGCCTTCAAAGGCTTTTTTGAGAATACTTTGGCGTAATGCTTCGGCTTTTGCTAGGCTTTCTTTGATACTTTGCTCCATCTTATCGCAAACCGATAAACGCCTTTCTATTTCTTGAACGATTTGGGTTTGTTCTGATAAAGAACTTAAAGGGAATGGCAATGAATTACATTTATCTTTATTTATATATTGGATAGTTGTTGATGTAGAAATCCTTTCATAGAAATTTTTATTTAACCTGATATAGTATGCCAATAGTTTTGGTAAATAATATTTTTCTGGCAAAAAGGCGTGTAACTGTTGATTAATGACTATTTCTTTTTCAACAATTGAACTCAATCCAAGTGTTCCAACACAAGTCATTATTACACTATTGACAGGAATTACTCTTGCGTTGTATTTTTCAGCCTCATTTTTTGTTAATCCTAGTTCAATTTTTGAATAATCAAGCTTGATTAATTTCTCATCCAGATCAGGGGTTGTAATCCATTTAATATCTCCTGAAAATGATTTTGGTTTATCTCTATTGGGTACTATACAATCACAGATATTACCTATTTCTGAGTAAAACCAACAATCAGGGATAATTGATAATTCTTTCAAATCATTTTCTTCTAATAAAATCAATTCCTTTAGTTGTGTCGGCTTGCTTGGCTTCTTCTCAACTTTCCCATCTTTCTCCCATTTCTTCACTGCTTTTTTCCATTCTTCAATCTGTTGATTGTAGTGGTTTTGGCGTTCTTGTTTTATTTGTTGGAGTAGTTCTTCGGCGGTTGGCAGGTTTGTTTGTTTTTCTCGCCATTCTCTGGTGAGTTCGCCCTCAAACGCCTTTTTCAACACCGCTTGCCTGTAGATTTTCAACTGCTCTTGGGCTTTTTTGAAATTAGCAATGCCGTTGTCTAAATCAGAAAACAAGGCTTCGATTTTGGACACGATGGCTCGTTGGATGGGGAGGGGAGGGATAGGGAAAACAAAATCTAAAATATGTTCTCTTTTTAAATTATTGATATTTGACCCTTTGGAAATCTCACTAATATTCTTTCTAAAATCATTTGATTGAAAGAAATATGAAATGTAATTGCCTGAGAGGTTTTCATTTGGTCTAAATACAGAACAAAAAGCTCCAAAGCTGCCCTCATAATGACCTTTTGACTGTGCAGATTTTCCGACAAGATGTTTACTTCCACTTGACATCGCTATCAAAATATCATTGGGTATAATTTTCTGAAAGTCATCAATTATTTTTTTTCAACATATTTAATGTCATCAAAATTTAGCCTGTTATCATTGATATTATTCGCTCTTAAAATCGGCAAATAATTATCTTTCGGTATATCGGAAGCTTGATTTTTATTGTAGGTAATTCCCCTAATGAGTTCACCAAACTCTTCCGCCTTGCATTCAATCCAATCTTCTCTCATTTTATTCATCATTTGTATTAAAAATTACGGCCAATTGTTCGGCACTTGGTAGGTTTTGGGCAATTTCCTTGGGTAGCTGCGAGTAAGTATAAGTGGCTACGCCCATCGGCTTGTTTACAATTTCCAGTGCGTATTCTACCGTAAGCTGGCTTTTGGTTTTGCATAGCAGTATGCCAATACTGGGGTTATCTTCGGGATATTTGACGGTTTTGTCGAGTAAGTGCAAATACCAATTGAGTTGTTGGCTGTATTCGGGTTTAAACTCGTTTACCTTTAACTCAATCGCAATCATTGATTTTAATTTGCGGTGATAAAACAGTAAGTCCACAAAGTACTCTTTATCATCGAGTTCCAACCGAAATTGCTGTCCCATAAAGGCAAAATCACTCCCAAACTGCCCAAGCATTTTGGTGATATTTGCCACTAGGGCATTTTGGAGTTGCCTTTCGGTGTGGTGGTCGGGCAGGTTCAAAAAAGAAAGGTCATATTCGTCCTTAAACTGTAGGTGATAAGCAGCTATCTCCTGCGAGCTTAGCGTTTTATCAAAGTTGCTTTGAAACTGTAGGTAATTGGCATACAGATCAAACCTAATTTTTTCCTCCAGTATGCTTCTACTCCAGGCCTCTGTCTGAGCTTTTTCTAAATAAAATGCACGTTCGGCTTTGTCTTTTATCTTGCTAAAAATTAAAGAGGTATGTCCCCAGTGCAATTTCGCCACAAGCTGTGGCGAAATTGCATTTTCTTGCATTTCTTCATACACCAATTTCATACGGTGTAAGTTTCTTTCCGAAAAACCTTTTACACCATTAAACTCCGCTTGCAGGTCTTTGGAGAGTTGTTGGATCACAGAAGTACCCCAGCCCGTTTTTGTTTTCTCAGAAATTATTTTTCCAATATCCAAATACGCCAAAATCATCTCCGAATTTACGGCACTATAGCTATTGTATTGTGCTTGTAAGACTCTTTGCTTTAAAGAAATCAGCGTTTGTAAGTAATCCTTATTTTCTACTTCGTTCATCATGCTGTTCATTTATCTGAACCTTTGATTTTTGTGATTAATGGATTTTCACGATTTTGGCTTACGATAGGATTCCCTTGTTTTTTTGGTTGAATTTTTTATTGATTAATCTTTTAAACTCAAGGCTTTTTGCTCCAAAGTTGATGAGTAGCCCAATTTCTAAATCGTATGCTTCCAAATAATTAATGGCTTGCGCCAAGTGCACATCTTCTAATTGGGTTAAAGCCTTTAGTTCAACCGATATTTTTCCATCAACCAGAAAATCGACCCGCCTTGTGCCTATTTGTTGTTCTTTATAGTAAATGGGCATTTCATACTCTCTTGTTGCCGAAATAGACTTTAATCCAAACTCAATATCTAAGGCTCTTTGATAAATGACTTCTTGAAAACCATTTCCTGCACTTCCATTGCACAACCTATAATCAATCCCGTTAATTCGCTGTATTTGTATTGTTCATTAATCATAAAATCAATTAATCTGTTTAATCAAAGGTTCGGATATTTTATGCGGCCAATACTTCATTCAATTCCTCAATAATCTGTATCATTTCTGCACCAAAAAGTTGGTACATCTTGCCTCTTCCTCCTTTCTCGTCAAATGGCGTATAGTCAAGATCGTCAATTTCAATATGATAGGAATTGACCACATGGTTTTTGAGTTCACGGAGCCAGTCCATTTGCTCGGGCGAAAAACGGTTGTGATTACCCGTATGTTGTTTAAAAATCCACTTGTTAAAATTGTCCTCAATGGTTTTATCAAAGGCTCTCAATTCATTATCAATGCCACAGGCACGGCGAATTAACGAAATTAAAGCGGTTAATTCATCAATTGGCTGCTTACTTTTTACCTCTTCAAGCTGACTATATGCCTCCCACAAGTAATGTGGTGCCAAGGTTGGTTTATCTAATTTGAGTTTATCAAACACCTCTTTAATCATCTTGAAGGTAACATTCCTACGGTTGTAGGGCTGCTTATAAAAAATAGATAGCGCTTGAATTTCGTCTTTGTTGGCTTCGAGATACTCGCCAAAGCCCTGTACTAATACCCTAGCCTTATCTACCGAAGTAGTATCCCATTCCGACTTAGTGACGGTGTCGATATTGTGACTATCAATGATTTGGTCGTGCTCTTGTCTCACTTTTTCGATATAGTCATTAAGCTTACCATTGAAAGTCGAAGCCGCTGTTTCTATCAGTTGCTGTTGAGCCTCTTGATGAGCTTGTTCTATCAGCAGGGGCGTTCGGTCATGTACAGGAGTAGCCTCCATAATAGACAGAGCTTTTATCTCTATTTCGTCCTTGTCAAAAGCCGAAAGTAATTCCTTACTGATTTGTTTGAGGCTCTTACCTTTAGAATATTCCAGAAGTTTTTCTTTTTCCTTCTCCGTAATTTCTTTTTCCAATCGAATAAGGCGATTGGCCAAGGAAAGAAATAGGTCCTCTTCGGCAACCCCCATCGTTATAGCGCCCAATAAGTCTTTGAGGGCAACGGTTGGTTTACGTTCGAGCGGACGGCTATCTGTTTTTTTGGATTTGGTCACACCAACGGCATCCACGATGATAAAATGCGTTTTAGCTCTGGCCGTTCTAGACACCATTTGCAAACTATCGTGGTTGATGGTGCGCGTACCTCTCCCCTTCATTTGCTCAAAGTAGTTGTTGCTTTTTACATCACGCATAAAAAGCAAAACCTCCAAAGGCTTTACATCCGTACCCGTTGCAATCATATCCACGGTAACGGCAATCCGTGGATAATAAGAATTGCGAAAGCGATTCAGTACCGATTTGGGATCTTCCTGAATCTTGTAGGTAAGTTTTTTACAGAAGTCATCACGTTCGTCAAATTCCTCACGAATGATTTTGATAATATCGTCGGCGTGACTGTCAGTTTTGGCAAATACGAGGGTTTTAGGCACTTCGTATTCCCCATTTTCGTCTTTTCTATTGGGGAAAATTTCGGTTTGTAAAGCCCTTTTAAACGCACGAATAATTGTTCGGATTTGACTTGGGTTTACTACCTTTTTATCCAAATCATTGCGGGTATAATCCGTATCTTCATCTTCCTGTTGCCAGCGCGTTTTTCGAGTTAGCTTGTCACGTCTATCCACAAACCAACCCGCCTGAATCGTACTGCCTTTTTGTGAAATTTCGGTTTCGATGGTATAAACATCATAAGGTACGTTTACGCCATCCACGACCGATTCCTCGTAGGTATATTCGCTCACTACATTTTCCTCAAAAAAGCCAAAGGTTCGTTTGTCGGGCGTAGCGGTGAGTCCAATCAAGAAAGCATCGAAGTAGTCTAATACTTGTTTCCAAAGATTATAAATCGAACGGTGACACTCATCAATCACAATAAAATCAAACTGCTCGATAGGTACTTTGGGGTTATATTCAACGGGCAATGCTTGTCTTTTGCCTCGTTGTTGCTCCATCCATGTCGATTCGTTAGGGTTATTATCTTCGGCATGTTCATCCAACTCTTCACCTTTCAAAATCGCGTACATCCGCTGAATGGTAGAAATACACACCTGACTATCAGAAGCAATATAGCTTGAAGTCAGTCGTTGAACATTGTAAAGCTCGGTAAATTTTCGGTTGCTTTCATTGGGTTGAAAAGCCATAAACTCCTGTTCGGCTTGTTCTCCCAAATTTTTGGTATCCACCAAAAACAAAATACGATTGGCTTTGGCGTGTTCGAGCAAGCGATAGACAAAAGTAGCGGCGGTAAACGTCTTTCCAGCCCCCGTAGCCATTTGAATGAGGGCTTTGGGTCTATTTTTTTTGAAAGACACCTCCAAGTTTTTAATCGCCTTTATTTGAGCAGGACGAAGTTCTGCCTCATTCAATGAAGGGATACTTAAAAGCCTTGCACGTAAGCTTTTATCTTTTTGTAACCATTCTGCCAAAGTTTCGGGTTTGTAGAACCAGAATATATTTCGTCCCCTTGGCTTGGGGTCTCTTAAATCTCTGAAACGAGTAACAATACCAGTGCTTTCAAAAACGAAAGGCAGAGGGTCGTTATTGAGATATTTTAGCTTAGCGTTCGCATATTCCACCGCTTGGTCTTCTGCTGCTGTAAGCTTATGGCCCTCGTCTTCTTTTTTGGCCTCGATAATTCCAACAGGCTTTCTATTTACAAAGAGTACATAATCGGCAAAACCAGAAGCTGCTTGATACTCTCTTACGGCAACACCTCTGCTTGCCCCCAAGTCCACCTCGTTTTTAGATTGTACAAGCCACCCAGCTTCTCTAAGCATGGTGTCTATTTTATCACGGGCTATCTGTTCGGGATTTTGGTTTTTATCAGTACTCATCATTCAATCTAGGTATGGTGCGGTAGTAAACTTCATTTTGTGGGTTAAATTTAGCTTATTTTTTATGTTTTAGGTAAAAAATTTGGATAAAATAAGCTTGCTTCGGTAGGCTGGAGAAGTCTGACTATACATTAAGCGATTCAACCAAACTTACCGATGACATGCGCTAAATGCTTATGGCTTTGATTTTGGGGAAGAAGTTGGCGAACAAACTGATTTATGGATGGATGATACCCATTGCGTCCGTCCATATGTCTCTTGGGAGGTATATATTGGCTTCGGAAGAGAGTTCTATTCCAATGAAGTTTTATGTGGCTATTCAAAATCAGCAATTTATGGTGACAAGTTTTGTTGTTAATTGGTGCAAGAATCATTTCATATCTGAATTTCAAAGAATAAAAGACCCTTATTTACCGAAAGCTAAAGAATTTGGACTAGTATTATGAAATATAAAAAATGACATTTATTCCCATGCTCACTACAAACTTAAGTATTAGTGCAGAATTATATTTAAGTTTTGTGTTTTAGGGACAAGGCAACAGGCACAAGGCACAGAGTGTTAAAATGTTTTTTATTGCCCACAGCCATGCTTTTTTCCAAAACCCACCGCCGAAAGCCGATACCTGAAAGCCCCAAGCATAATCTTAAATTTTATTTTAGGGACAAGGCAACAGGTACAAGGCAAAGAGTGTTAAAATGTTTTTGACGATCTTGGACATTCATTTTTCCCATAGCCCACCGCCGAAAGCCGATACCTGAAAGCCCAAAGCACAATCTTAAATTTTATTTTGCCCACTAACTTATGATATTTACTTATGGCACAGTGGACGTTCTGTTTTCTTGTGCCATTTTTATTTTAAATCTATTGTGTGTGTTATATTTAATTTTACTTCTAAAAGCATAACATCCCAATGTCAACTGCCCTATAAAAGTCGTTTTTTTGATTAATTACAATAACTGTTTTTCCAAGTGGACATTTTGTCCGCTTGGTAACCCACTCAATCTGACCCAATATAGAAATACCCTATAAAAGTCGTTTTAATTTAAAATAGGAATATTTTTACTATCCCAAAATCGATGGTAAGACGGTAGGGAATTTGAAATATTTAGTTTCAAAGAGTTGATTTCAGAGTACCCATAAAAGTCGTTTTAAAGCTTCTGTATTTTATAAATTTTGGCAGAAAAAGGGTTGTTCATATTTGAATTTCATTCACTTGTAACATGATTATGAATTTGTCAGCTAGCTATTGTTCTAATTTTTGAACTATTCGGTTTGATCATTAGTATATTCTCCGAATTAAATTTTTAAACCTTTCGTTTAGATTAATTTGACTAAAAAAGAGAAGCCCACATGTCGATATAAATATCTTATCAAAATAGACAAGAGTAGTATTTATACAATGCGTTACCGTTGAATTATTCTTACCGATTTATCAAGCTGATGTTGAACGTATAGGAAAATAGGTTACACCTTTTCCTTTTTAGCCAAAAGTATAAACTATGATATACATTCTTATTCGTACAGCTTAATGCGTAATCATATAACATAAAGTCATATAATTACGCATCACTTCAATTTGGACTATGGTAAAGCATAAGCTACATATACATTTCCCTTGGGAGTACCCAACTTAGTACCCCCACAAGCGAGAACAATGTACTGTTTGCCTTTCACTGCGTAAGTAGAAGGTGTGGCAAAAGATGCTGCTGGTAACTGAGTTTCCCACAAAAGCTTACCCGTGAATTTGTCGAAAGCTCTAAAAAAACCATCTTTGGTAGCCGCAATAAACAACAATCCACTTGCTGTGACTACAGAACCACCATAATTTTCGACGCCTGTATTTTTAATACCTTGTTTGGCGAGCATAGGCTCAAAACCCAAAGGGATTTGCCATTTGAATTCGCCTGTATTCAAATCAATCGCTGTCAACTGCCCCCAAGGTGGTGCAATCGCTGGCAAGCCACGATTATCCAAAAACTTGTTGTACCCATCACTTTTGAAAGGAATATAAGGCTCACTATCTGTTTGATTTGAAGCACTTACTTCTTTTTTCTCTTCTCCTAGCAAAAACGAAACGATGGCTTGCTTGTCATTTGCCGAGATAGCCGTAAAACCGGGCATCATTCCTTTTCCAGTACTAATAATTCGGTTGATATAGGCTTTATCGTATTTCTTTTCTATGCCCAACAAAGATGGGTAATTACTTTTAGGATTTCCCATTCGGTCTTTGCCATGACAAGCCGAGCATTGAGAATAATACAATCTCTCTCCTACGGTCATCTGACTCAATTGAGCTTTTTGGGGTGTTTCGACCATTTTGAGAATCCAAGCCATTTCATTGGAATTTACATATAGAGTCCCTTCTGGATCGGCTGCTGCGCCGCCCCACTCAGCTCCTCCATCATAGCCAGGTAATAGCAATACGCCTGTTTTATTGCCCGGTTGATATATGGCTGTTTTGAGTTTTCTCAATTCTTTTATCAGCTCTTCTCGATTCTCAGCATACGGACTTATCTGGGCTTCAGTAATTGTATTAGCTTGTCGAGCGTAAGGCTTTGGCTTACTTGGAATCGGCTGGGTTGGCGATGTTATTTCTCCTGCTAGGCTTGATTTAGGCACAGGAATCTCATTAATCGGGAAAATCGGTTTTCCAGTTTTACGCTCAAATACATACACATATCCCTGTTTGGTTACCTGCGCTACAACGTCAATCTTTTTGCCTTTTTGTGTAATGGTCAACAAATTGGGAGGTGCTGGCAAGTCTCTATCCCAAATATCATGGTGTGTTGTTTGAAAATGCCAAATACGTTTGCCTGTACGAGCATCAAGTGCCAATAAACAGTTGGAAAAAAGATTATTTCCCTTTCTATTTCCTCCATAAAAATCATACGCTGCCGAACCCGTTGGTACGAATACAATACCATTTTCTTTGTCGACCGCCATTCCTGCCCAGTTATTGGCACCTCCGATTTCTTTATTTTGGTAGGCATTTTTAGGAAAAGTTTGGTAGCCAAATTCATTTGGATAAGGTATCGTATGAAAAGTCCAAACCAATGCACCAGTCTTCACATCAAATGCTCTGATATCGCCTGGGGCTGCATCTGCACCTTCCGATAAACGCACGGGCATAATAATCAAGTCTTCGAAAACCGTCCCGGGAGTGTTGGAAATGATAAATTTGTTTTGAGCGATTTCTGGTAACCCTTTATGCAAATCGATTTTACCATTCTCGCCAAAACTATCAATTGGTTTGCCTGTATTGGCATCCAAAGCCCACAAACTTGGTCCGGTGGTAAATAGAATTCTTTTGTCGTCTCCTTTTTGCCAATATGATACGCCTCGGCTGGTACTCGACCAATGCTTGAGCGGGTCACCAAATTTCCATAATTGTTTACCCGTCGAGGCATCTAAAGCAAAGGCTTGCACCGAAGCACTCACGCCATACAGCACGCCATCGATGATTAAAGGGTTTACCTGCATTTGGCCAGAGTCAGGTAGGGCAAACGTCCACGCTACTTTGAGCTGACCCACGTTTGTGGGCGTAATCTGTCGCAAGGTCGAATAATGATTGCGATCCGAGCCACCAAGGTAGTCGCTCCAATCATTTTCTGTTCCTTGATTTTTATTGATCCAAGCCCAACTTAGCATCGCTATGATTGAGAGTACAGAAAAACTAAGGATTTTTATTTTCATAAATTTGATAGTAAAAACTTGGGGTTATTATTCATTTGACCACCAGCAAAGGTAAATTTTATCCAAGAATAATTATACTTATTTGCGGGTAGATCTACTTCAAAATCATATGTTTAGCCCTATTTGCTATCAAATTATAGGTAATCAAACGGAAAAAATTATATGGTTCTCTCTCTACAATTAGCGCGTATTGAGGAGACCGTTCAGATATTCAAGACTTTTCTAATTAGAACTTAGCTGAGGTTATCGCTCTTTTTGATTAGTTAAATATAAATGACCCGAAATTATGCTAAATCGCTACCGTTAACTATTTTTAAAATAAGAATAATTACTCTACTAAACTCAATTTTCTTCATTTAATTAAATTCCTAAATTTAGTTTATATCTTTACATGAGGAGTATTCCATTTTAAACTTATTACAAATATTACCCAATAGAGTCGTTCCATTGATAATATTTATTATACCACATCACACTAAAGGAGCATCTTTACATGAAAACTTTATTATTGCTTATCGTTGGCATTACAATTATTAGCGTTTATTATTTTATTAAACTTTTCAAATCAAAAACAAATCAAAACCAATCTCAGGATAGTAACAACAACCTTCTTAACAGCATCAACAATGAATTTGCCTTCAAATTACTTGGTCAAATGCCCACTGCAATTGCAGTTTTTGACCTGAATATGAAATACTTAGTAGCTACTCAAAAATGGCTTAATGACTATAACCTTAAAGATCATGATATCATAGGTAAATCTCATTATGAGGTTTTTCCTGAAATTTCTGAAGAATGGAAGCAAATTCACAAGGACTGTCTTAAGGGAATGATTCATAGACAAAATGAAGCTCCATTTTATCGCTCTGATGGCACAATACAGTGGATTTCTTGGGAAGTTAAGCCTTGGTACGACCAGCATAATGAAATAGGCGGCATAATGATTTTTACCAATGAAGTAACAGAGCAAAGACGGATATCGATTGAAAGTAATAAACTGAAGGAGATCCTTGAAAAAATAAGTCAAACTGCTAGAATTGGTGCTTGGGAAGTAAATCTTGAAACAAATTTTGTCTATTGGAGCAATATGACCAAGCAAATACACGGGGTTGCAGATAACTACCAGCCCAAATTAGCTAATGCTCTGGCATTCTACAAAGAGGGCGTTAGTAAAGATACCATCGTAAAAGCGGTAGATATTGCCATAGAGAAGGGGATTCCTTATGATGTAGAGGTAGAATTGATAACTGCTCAAAACGAAATTGTATGGGTTCGAGCCGTAGGAGATGCCGAATTTGTGGATGGAAAATGCGCAAGACTTTTTGGCGTATTTCAGGATATTCATCAGGCCAAAAGTCAAGAAATACAAATTTCACAGCTCTTGGCTGAACAAAATGCTATATTTAGCTCTGCCAGTGAAGTGGCTATAATCACGATGAATCAAGATATGGTCATCAGACACTTCAACAAAGGTGCTGAAAACTTACTGGGGTATTGCTCGGATGAAATCGTTAATAAAACGACTCCTTTTACTTTTATCAAAAATGACAAACTTTCACAAGTCAAAAATGAGTTGAAGCAATTACTATCTGCGGAATTGAATGACCTCGATGTATTACCGACAATTGCCCAAATACGTGTCTTTAATAATCAAGAATGGACCTTCATTAGAAAGGATAACAGTGAGGTACCCGTACAACTTTCTATTACCCAAATACAAGACTTTGATAATAAGGCTATTGGGTATTTGGTTACAGCGATAGACTTGAGCCAAATCAAACAAATGCAAGAGCAATTGGTAGAGTCTAACGACAACCTCAATACACTGATCAAAACCTTATCAAAGCAAAATTGGCAGCTTTCTAACTTTGCACATGTGGTCTCTCATAACCTTAGGTCACCTGTTGCCAATCTGGTATTACTTCACTCTTTGCTTACTCAAAGCGAAGACGAGGATGAAAAGCAGTTGCTTCTTGAAAATCTAGAAATAATCGTTGGCCATTTGTCCGAAACCTTAAACACTTTGACCGATACGATTAAAATTCAAGAGTCTGCAAAAGATGATTTGGTATTGGTAACCTTTGAAGAGGTTTTGCAAAAAACAAGAGAAATCCTCTCTGGACAAATTATGGAAAACGACTTTAAAATCACTTTTGATTTTAAAGAGGCTTCATCTGTACACTACAAACTCGACTTTATGGAAAGCATTTTCTTAAATCTAATTTCCAATGCTTTGAAATATAAATCATTACAAAGAACCCCGAGTATTCATATCGAAAGTTTTGTTATGGAAAATGGAAACATTATTCTTAAATTTCAAGATAATGGACTAGGGATTGATTTGAAAAAATACGGGACAAAAGTTTTTGGTCTGAACAAAACCTTCCATAAGCACCCTGAAGCCAAAGGAATAGGGTTATTTATTATCAAAAATCAAATCGAATCACTCGGAGGAAATATTTCAGTCGAAAGTGAAGTCAATGAGGGGACTACTTTTACGATTACATTTTAATCATAAATAATCGTGCAGAATTATTTTTCAGTCTTGTGTTTTAGGCACAAGGCAACAGGCACAAGGCAAAGAGTGTAATAAACACAGACATGCATTTTTCCAAAGACCACCGCCGAAAGCCGATACCTGAAAGCCGAAAGCACATAAATTATATTCTATTTTGCCAACTAACTTAGTTAAACAAAATATTTACATGAGTATAAAATTTGTTTTTAATTACTGAATATCAGATATTTAGCTTTTATTTGATACAAAATAATAAAAATCATACCGTCGAAAAAATAGGTTTTTGATTTACCAGAATAGTTGAACGTAGCCACATACAATTAAACTGAGACCGCCATTATGAAAAACCTTATTCTTTACAAACAACTATCTATTCTGAACTATGTATATGTAAGTTTTGATAGTAGTTTTAATATAATACCAGTAGAAGATCAGTCTTGCTTAAAATATTGGTCCACTGAACGAAGATATAGTACTCTTGATGAAGTCCTCCAAGACTATCATGACCTTTCTTTGAATCAAATCGAAAGTCAGCTTAGGAGCGATTCATATATTCATTTTCCTGAATTGATCTATTTGCCAACAGGCAATATTCATGAGATTTTTATTCACAAAATAGAAGGCAACTTTCACTTATTTGTGAAAGAAATAAAGGTTTCTTCAATCTCTCAAAACACTGACAAACAACTATTTAATGAGACACCCGTAGCAATACTTGTGTCAAAAGTTGAGGAGCCAAATCCAATCGTCAATCAGCAGTTTACCACACTTTTGGGATATACCAATGAGGATATTTCTACCCTAAAAGATTGGGCAAATAGTATCTTCATCGTTGAAGAAGAAAGAGAGATTATCCATAAAAATCTGGAGCAAGATAAACAAGCGGAATTACCCAAAGACGATACTGTTCTCACATTTGAAGGTAAAATTCTTTGTAAAAATAAGGAGCTCAAGGTGTGTGAAATCAGCCTTCGGTTTACGAATTATTCCTACGTAATGACCTTCGTTGACGTAACCGAAAGGGTAAAATCTCAAAACTCATTTGTCGAAAGTCTACAGAATTTTAAAGAAATTTCAAATAACGCCAATGACATCCTATGGATACTTGATGAAAAGGATGATAAAATCTTGTATAGCAACAAAAAGTTCAAAGAACTTTTCCCTGAAGTAAAGCACGAAGATAGCAATATCACCTACCTATCAAATTTGGTTTATCCCGATGACAAAATCGGTCTCAATGAAGCTCAAGACAATTATCTTAAATCGGGCTATACCTCTTTTAATCATTCATTTAGAGTAAAAATTCAGGATGATATACGCTCGTTTTCGGGTACAAGCGACCCACCCACCACAATTTAAAGTCACTACGATTATTCATATAAACAATACTTATACCTTTTATTAGTGTTTATTATATATTATAATATTAAGTAAAAGGTACTTTACTGTATTTTATCACAGTGTAATTATTTTACACTAGCTTTCTGTTCCTTTGTAAAAATTGATGAATGTTAAGAAATAATCCTATTGAGTCAGAATGGTACTTCCACAAAAACAAGCGTTTTGGCACAGCAATAATGATTTAGTAGAGTGCTGTATCTGCCATCAGGTCAATCCAATCAATGTTGGGTATTGGTTTTGCGAGGCTAATATAGTGCCGTCAGCTCTTGTGGCCGAGATAGCACAGTAATATTGCCTACAAAATGGTTTTACGGCAGCCCAATATAGTTGGGTAATTAATCCGTGGACAGCACCACTGTTTTAAGTATATACACTCATCTACCAATATTCTTTCTAAACTTAAATCACGGTATATCAGCCAGCGAGTATATAATTTGGAGTATCGCCAAATACAGTTGCAGTAGGTATAGCACAAGATGAAAATGAAAAGAGAAAATACGCCAGCAATTACAAGAAATTGAAGCATTACAAACCTAAATTGACGAACCCATCGCTGAAGGCTACTACTCTAAACTGGACGATGGTGTTGACAAAAACATTACTCCACTGCAAAATCACAACTGGAGAAATACCAATTGACAGCAGGCAAAGTTTTTTGCATTAATTGTTACCACAAATCTTTTCTAAATTTGGGACAATAATTAACATTCGAGTACCCGCATCAAATGCTCTAAATCAGAATATTTTTTGTCACAAATATTTGCTAAATTTGTGACAAAAATAAAATTTATATTAAATGGAAAGCGTTGAAAAACAAATAGAAAAGTCGATAAAAAGTAAGCCTAGGGGAGTACTAATATTGCCTGATGACTATTTGAGTTATGGCTCTTCCGATGCCATACGTAAAGCCCTAGATCGTTTGGAAGATAAAACATGAGTCATCCCGAATTTTGTTGTGCGAAGTAGCACCATAGCATGTTTTGGATGGCCGTTCTCAATCGATAAATCGGTGTCAAAGCATTTTGGCACCGATTTCCTGTTCTATGAGCAAATTGATTGATGATTATCTTGATAATAGATGGCCAATTCCTGATGAGTTTCATCAAGAAGTCGTAAATGAGCGTGACAATGGCTAATAATTTGAGGGTATTCTCGAAAAACCATAACCTTGGAGATTCAATAGCTAGCTCAGTTTTGGCGAATCTAAACGCCTGTTCGATATTCCATCGATGCATGTAGCTATGACATATTTCCCAAGCTTCCTTA
>NZ_NJFZ01000093.1 GCF_002270355.1 Flectobacillus sp. BAB-3569
TATCAACCTGAGTCGGGACATATTTKGTACGATGGGCGTGATTTCATAATTCCTCAGAAGAGATACAAAAGGATATTCGTCGTGAAATGGGCGTGCTATTTCAAGGTGGAGCACTTTTTGACTTCTAAAACCGTTTTAGAAAATGTCAAGTTTCCATTGGATATGTTGACAAATATGTCGGAAAAGGAAAAAATCGATCGTGCAGAATTCTGCCTTCAAGGGTAGGTTTGGAAAATGCGGGACAACGTACTCCTTCTGAAATTTCGGGTGGTATGAAAAAGCGTGTGGGTATTGCTCGCGCTATCGTAATGAATCCCAAATATCTATTTTTGTGATGAGCCTACTCCGTGAAAAAACGTACCAGTCGATAGAAGTTAACAGGCTTCAAAACGTTACAACCTATCGTGATTTGAAGCATCAGGTTTCGAAAAAAAAAAAAAAAAAAAAAAC
>NZ_NJFZ01000094.1 GCF_002270355.1 Flectobacillus sp. BAB-3569
CAGCCATATAAGCTGCCTTTGTTGCTTTGACTTTATTTTGCGCTTTAGCACTTGATTTGATAACTTCTCAAAATCAGCACTCCTATTAAGGTTTGTTTGAATCTACCACAATACGTTTATCACGATTTGCCAAATCCCATGCCATATAGTACACCAATTTGACAGAAATTACCAAAGTCTGGCAATGTACCGCAGTTTTTCATGTTTACGGCCTTCATAACGCCAGTAAGCCATTCGCCATTTGACGAATATCCACCGTGGTTTTCCACAATAACATTTATCTTCATTGTAGCCGCAAACTCACTAAGTTTAGCCAAGCCATCGGCTGCATTTTTGCTACTTCTTCGGCAGAGCCTTTACCACCAGCATTTACACGAATGGTTTACAGCCCAAAATTTAGCAGCTTCTACCCATTTTTTATGATTATCTACCGTTTGTAATCTTTTCTTTTCGTCAGAATCTCCCATGTCWCTCGGCATCGCACATGATTAGGTGGTTTTTGACACCGTTATCGTTGTCAACGCATCAGCAATTCTTTCAAATAAGCGTC
>NZ_NJFZ01000004.1 GCF_002270355.1 Flectobacillus sp. BAB-3569
AGGCAATAGGCAATAGGCAATAGGCAATAGGCAATAGGCAATAGGCAATAGGCAATAGGCAATAGGCAATAGGCAATAGGCAATTAGAAAAAAAAATCGACCCCAACCTTATCTACTCGGTTTTTACAAACTTTTTTTGCTTTTTTTGCTTTTTTTTCAAAAAAAACTAACCCCTATCCCCTCACCCCTGAACCCTAAAAAAAACACTTTGTGCCTCTGTGCCTTTACCCCTGTTCACTAACCCCTAAACCCTAACCCCTAACCACTAAACCCTATATCCCTAAAACACCCAAAAAATGAGCATCATAAAAAGTATAATCATAGACGACGAACCCAAAGCACGGGTACTACTCAACGCAATAATTGAGCAATATTGCCCTGAAGTCCGTGTAGAGGCATTATGTAATGACTTACCGTCTGGCATCAAAGCCATCAAAAAGCATAAACCTGATCTAATTTTCTTAGACATAGAAATGCCAGGACACAGTGGACTAGAATTATTAGATTTTTTGACGAGGAAGAAGTAAACTTTGGTATCATTTTCACTACGGCTTACAACGAATATGCCCTTCAAGCATTTAAGTTTTCAGCGATTGATTATCTTCTTAAACCTATTCAGCACACCCAACTGATAGAGGCAGTTGAAAGATTTAGTCGCAAAAAGGAACAATCGCAAAATCAGCAACTAAAAGCTCTACAAAGTAATTTGAATGTTTCAAAATCTTGGGAAGAAAAAAGAATCGTTGTACCCAATGGACAAAACTACAAGCTTTTGAGTCCATCAGATATCTTGATGGTAAAAGGCGAAGGTTCTTACAGTGAATTGTATTTACAAGATGGAAGCAGAATTTTGGCTAGTAGAAATCTAAAGCATTTTGAAGAAATACTTTCTCATATTCCTTATTTTTTCAGAACACATAAATCCTATCTTGTCAATTTGCAAACAGTAGTAGAATTTGTCAAAAGTGATGGAGGCTATTTGAATATCAAAGGCGGATTGGTGGCTGGAATCTCTCCTGAAAAAGTAGACGAGTTTTGGGAAAGACTCAAATAATTAAATGAGCTGTGAATGAATGGGTAGAGACGCAAGACGCAAAGCATTGCGTCTCTACAGGTAAAACATAACATAATCACTCAATCACAACTCGCTAATTCAATCAATTACAAAAGTGTACTAGGACAAACATAGTCTGTGAGTTTCAATTTATTCGTTGCTTTGATGGCACTAAAACCACCCGATACGTCTACCAAATTTTCAAAACCTCTCGCTTTCAAGATAGAAATAGCAATCATTGAACGGTAACCGCCTGCACAGTGTACATAAGTAGTGGCATCACGGTCGATACTTGCCATATAATTGTTTAAAAAATCTAAAGGCGCATTTTCTATACCAATCACATGTTCAGAATCATACTCGCTTTTACGACGTACATCTATAGCTTTGTGCGTATTATCTTTACTAAATTTATCCACAAAATCTTCTGCCGAAATTGTAGCTACCGTATCTACCTCACGACCGTCGGCAGCCCAAGCTTCGAAGCCTCCTTTCAGATATCCTATACAATTGTCATAACCTACTCTTGACAAACGCAACACGGCCTCCTCCTCTTTTCCTTCCTCTGTAATCAACAAAATAGGTTGTTGTAAATCGGTAATCAATGTACCTACCCACGAAGCAAACTGACCTTCAAGACCAATATTAATGGCATTAGGAATAAACCCTTTAGCAAAATCTTTGGCAGCACGAACATCCAACACAAGGGCATTTTCTTCGTTACTTGCCGCTTCAAATGCCGCAGGACTAAGCGCTTGTGTTCCTTTGGCTATTACCTCATCGACGTTGGCATAACCTATTTTGTTCATTACGGCATTTTTAGGAAAATACTGAGGTGGCGTTACTAATCCTGTAAGTACCTCTTTGACAAATTGCTCTTTTGACTTGGCCTGTAAAGCATAGTTAAAACGCTTTTGGTTGCCCAATTTATCGGTTGTTTCCTTACTCATGTTTTTACCACATGCCGAACCCGCTCCATGTCCAGGATATACGATAACATCATCGGGCAAAGTCAAAATTTTGTTTTGAAGACTTTCATATAATAACCCAGCCAAATCTTCTTGTGTAAGATCAGATTTTACGGCTAAGTCAGGACGACCTACATCTCCAATAAAAAGTGTATCGCCAGAGAAGATGGCATTCTCCTTACCGTTTTCATCAATCAGCAAAAAGGTAGAAGACTCCATCGTATGACCTGGGGTATGCAATACCTTGATTTTGATATTACCCACTTTAAACTCTTCGCCATCCTCTGCAATGTATGCTGGATAAGCAGGTTGAGCAGTCGGTCCAAATACAATGGTAGCACCAGTTTTGTTAGAAAGGTCGATATGTCCCGAAACAAAATCGGCATGAAAGTGCGTTTCGAAAACGTATTTGATTTGCGCATTATCTTTCTCAGCACGCTCGATATACGGTTTTGATTCGCGAAGTGGGTCAATGATGGCAACCTCTCCTGCTGATTCGATATAGTACGCTGCTTCAGCTAAACATCCTGTATAAATTTGTTCTACTTTCATGACTTTCAGTTGGTTAAAAAATGTTTTCCTGATTGAAATTTGATAGAACAAAATTAGTCTAGTCCTCTACGCTCTTCTGTAACATTCCTCACAAAGACTCGGTGATAAATGTCAGTGGAAAAAATGATGGAAAGGGTTATTTTTGATATAAAGATTTAGGTAGTATTGGAAAAATACAGAGAGTAGCTTGTGTCATATCAACCCCTATTTTATAAAAACTTAGAAATTTTTTATAATTTATCCACCAGAACAAAAAACATAACTATCTCATTTTCAATAAAAACCCCAAAAAACACAAGCCCAACTCAATACAAGTACTGTCATTTTAAGCCTTATTGCATATTCTCACTTTGAAGTTTACTCACATAGGCAGAAGGGGTAATCCCAAACTGTTTTTGAAAGTCTCTCGAAAAATTGGTAGGGATATTATAGCCCACCATGTCTGCAATCTCGTTGATTTTATATTTGTTTTCTGCCAATAACTCTGCTGCTTTTTTCAGTCGAGATAAATTGATTAACTCATTTGGCTTTAAGTCTGATATTCCTTTAATTTTTCGGTAAAGCGTAGGTCGGCTCATGTTCATTAGAGAGGAAAGCAAATCTACATCCAGATTACTATCTGCAATGCGTTCGGCAATAATAGCGTGGAGCTGTTCCAAAAACTGCTTATCGGCTGTTGAAAAAGCAATACCTTTGATATGCGTCAGCGGTGAGCGTGCAAAGTATTCCTTAATAATATTTCGGTTATTAATCAGGTTTGTAATTTGTGCCGCTAGGTGTTCTAGCGAAAAAGGTTTTTCGATATAGGCATCTGCCCCTACTTCCAAACCTTCTATTCTGGAATTAATCGAACTTTTTGCCGTTAAAAATATAATCGGGATGTGGCTGAATTGCACATCTGTTTTTATTTTTTTACAAAGCTCGATACCATCCATTACAGGCATCATAATATCACTAATAACCAAATGAACATTTTCCTGCTCTAATATTTCAATGGCCTGTACGCCATCCAAAGCACGCATAACATGATAAGATGCACTTAGCTCGCGACTCAAGTAGTTAAGAATTTCGACATTATCCTCCACAATCAAAATCACAGGTTTGCCTGTATCGTCGGCATCGATGACTTCGTTACTGAATATCTCGGTTTGAGCATCTTCTTGATTACCCTTCAAATCCATCTCGTAGTCTTGATGAATAGGAAGCGACAACAGAAAAGTATTTTGTTGCTCATTACGCAGATGAACTTCAACCTTTCCTTTGTGCAATTCGGCAAGCGAACGCGCCAACGGAAGCCCTATGCCTGTTCCTTCTTGCTTTTGATTGACTTTTAGTCGAAAGAAAGGTTCGAAGATTTTTTCTTTACTTTCATGATCAATAATAAAACCGTCATTGGTAAACTCAATGTGAAAAAGTAAATCATCGCTACTAAATGGCAGGAGCTTTACTTTCACCGAAGTGTCGGCATATTTAACAGCATTATTGATTAGATTGCTAATAATCTTTTTACATGCCTCGATATCGACATAGGCATGTAGGGTTATTCTAGGCAGCTCAATTTTATAGTTTAGTTTTTTCTGTTCTGCTGCTGGCTTGAAGATCGTAAACACCTCATTGAGTAACTCGTTGATGTCGGTTTTGGTGAAATTCAAACTAAAGTTATTTGCTTCTGCTTTTCGGAAATCTAATAATTGATTAGTAAGGTCGATGAGGCGATTGGTATTCTTTTTAATCATGTTCAAATTATCAAATGTTTCTGGATTGGTATTCTTATCAGATAGTAGTTTATCTAATGGCATTTTGATTAATGTTAAAGGTGTTTTGATTTCGTGGGCAACATTCGTAAAAAAGTCAATTTTGGCATTATAAATTTCTCGTTCTTTACCAATCTGGATAGTCTCTATTTCTCTTTTATTTTTTTCGCTAATTGCTAAGTGATAGTACCTAAATAGCACAACGGCAATTGTACAGAATAGAACAAAATATGACACATAAGCCCAGCCAGAAGCCCACCAAGGTGGCATAATGTCGATACTGAGTTTTGTTTCTTGGATACTCCAAACATTATCGTTGTTCGCTCCTTTAATCCTTAACACATAATGACCAGGTTGGAGTTTGGAAAAAGATATTTTACGCTGACTCGACAAGCTATACCACTGGTTATCTAAGCCCTGCATTTGATACTGAAAACTATTCATTTTGGGAATAACATAACTGAGTAGCGCTACATCAAAACTCAGGTTGGAGCGGTCGTAGGGAAGTTTAATTTTATCAGTATAAATGGGTGATTGGGTAATTGATGCTTCCTTATCGGCTATACTTAATTCTTTACCGTTGGCTCTAATACCAGTGATATACACGGCAGGAATATAGGTGTTTTTGATAAAAGATTCGGGTTTGAAGCTAATCATCCCAGCTACTGTACCAAAAAACAAGGTGCCATCTGCGCTCTTGTAAGAAGAATTATAATTGAACTGTTCGCTAGGAAGCCCATTTGCTTCTGTATAATTGGAGAATTTATCTGTTTTTAGGTTGAGCATGGACAAGCCTCTGGATGTAGAGACCCAACAGTTTCCTTTATCATCCTCCACCACTCTAAAAACCTGATTATCTAATAGTCCATCCTCGATACGATAGTTTTTAAATTTCCCTAAAATTGGGTTGTATCTCGAAAGCCCATGTTCGGTACAAAACCAAAAATCGCCATTTTTACTCTGGAAAAGGCTGTTAACATAGTTATCAAGTAGTCCATTTTTGTTACCTGCCACGTATTGAATTCTGCCTTTTTTGTTGGTGATAGGATTATAATAAAAGACGCCGTTCCCATAACTAGAAGCCCAAAGTGTACCTTGTGCGTCTTGATGAATACTCTGGATTTGAGTATTAAAGAACTCCATTCTTGTAAAATCGTCGGTATCTCGATTGTATTTATACAAACCAGACCATGTACCTACCAAAATATCTCCCTCTCGAGTTCTGTACAGTGTGACAATAAAATTACTCCCAAATGATCGAGGGGATTCTCTCGAATAATGCCGAATAACTTTATTGGTTTTCAAATCCATTACATCGAGTCCATGCTCATAGGTACCTATCCATAGGCGGTCGCCATCGGCTACTAAGCCATGCAAATTTCGGTAGGTAATACTTCCTTTTTTACCATCAGGTAGGAAAGATTTGATTTTACCTGTTTTCAAATCTAGTTGATTGAGCCCAGCATCTTCTGTACCAATCCAGAGTTTGCCGTACTGGTCCATACAAATTTCGTGAATCAGACTTCCGCTGATACTATTGTTAGGTAAAGGAAAATACTTTTTGAAACGATTGAATTCGGAAGAATAGTAATTTACACCTCCAAACTGAGTGCTAAGCCATATACCATCTTCTTTATCCTTGAAAATCCGGTTGACAATATTATCGGAAATGGAATAGGGATTATATTTTTCTTTTTGGATATGTTTAAACTGAAGTTTTTTGAGGTCTAAAATAAAAAGCCCTGATTCTGTACCAAGCCACAACTTACCATTATTCTGCAAGATGGAATAAACATGAATGCCATCTTTTTGAGCGGCATTTTTAGAAATATCAACAACTTTTCCAGCCTTATAATTGTATAACCATAGTTTTTTCATGTTTCCGACCAACAAGGTTGTATCTGAAACTGTATGAAGAATCATATCGGTGAATATCTCTTTCCCTCCTGTTAATTTTGAAAAATCATACGAGGTAAAATCTCCTTTTTGAGCATTGTAATGGCTAATCGTGCCATTACCACTAGCAATCCAAACTTTCCGTGCCTCTGAAACATGAATAGAGACGGTATAACCTGCCCAACCAAAGGTCTGAACTTTACCTGTTTTTTGATTATACCGATACAATTGATGATCAGCGATAACCCAAATACCCCCGTTATAATCGCCTCTCAACATCCGAACCTCGCCTGGAGGAATCAATTTGAAAGCCGTAAATCGCTCTGTAAGAGGGTTGTAAATGTATATACCCTTATGTGTTCCTATCCATAGTTTTTCATCTTTAGCCTCATATATAGACGATATCGCATCATCGCCAAGGCTAGTAGAGTCACCATGTTTGTTTCTGAAGATTTTGAATGTATTTCCGTCAAATCGATTCAACCCATTACGACTGGCAATCCAAATAAAACCCCTTTTATCTTGAATAATATCACGAGTGGCATTGCCCGACAACCCATCTGAAACCTTATAGCTTTTGAAATAATACCGAACATCCTGCCCTGCACAAGCCATACTAAAGAGTAAACCACAAATCGTAATGAGAAGATTTTTCACCTAATTCTTTCTAAATAATGATAGTATTAAAGTATGCTTGTGAAGCAACTTTTGTAAATATATCCCTATGTAATTACTATTTTTTCACAAAAATAAACATTGAGACAGATTGATTTTAAATTGAGACTCAGCGATTATTCCATTAATAAATTAAGCAGGAACTTCGTAAAAAATTTTAATTATATCCAATTTATTAATCAAATAGTAACAATAATGGATTCTAAAAATCCATCTAAACAACCATTTTGATGAAAAAAAACTTGTACAAATTGGCACAAGGTACGAAAAAGCTTTTGCAAAGCGGACTATCTCCAAAGACAGCCTTTGCAGTGCTTTTCAGTATGCTTGTAGCTATATCTGGAGCCGCTCTGGCTCAGAAAAACACCTCTATTTCTGGTAAAATTATGGACAAACAAGGTACTTTACCGGGTGTTTCGATACTTGAGAAAGGTACTAGCAATGGAACGAGAAGTGATGGTAATGGAAAATTTACCTTAACACTTTCTTCTGATGCAAAAATATTAATCATTTCTCACGTAGGGTATCTCACCAAAGAAGTCGATGTAAAAAACAAATCTTTGGTTGAAATTACACTAGAAGAAGACCAAAAAACCTTAGAGGAAGTAGTCGTAATCGGTTATGGTTCATTGAACAAAAGAGAGGTTTCAAGTGCTATTACACACTTAGGTTCGAAGGATTTATTACGTGTGGGTGGCAATAACCCATTGATGGCTATCCAAGGAAAAGTAGCAGGGCTTTCGGTAACCAACACAGCCAGTGCAGACCCTAACTCTTCACCTAGTATTCAGCTCCGTGGAGCATCTTCACGTAGTGCAGGTCTTGGACCATTGTTTGTCGTAAACGGTATCCCCGGAGGAAATATCGACAACATCAATCAAAACGAGATTGAATCTATCGACGTACTAAAAGGCGGTGCGGCATCTGCAATCTATGGAACACGTGGTAGTAATGGGGTTATTGTAATCACTACGAAAAAAGGCTCTGCCGAACCTCGTTTGTTTTATGATAGCTATGTCACTTTTGATTATCTAGCCAATGAATTGAAGGTACTTTCTAAAGACCAGTTCCTTGCGAATAAACGTGGTGTAGATTTTGGTGGAAATACCAACTGGATGAAAGAAGTAAGTCGTGCGCCTTCTTTCTCTCAAAAGCATACCTTACAATTTTCTGGTGGAAACGGTCAAACGAACTACTTCACTTCCTTAGACTTTAGAGATGCTGAAGGAATTGACTTACGTTCAGCAAAAAGAGAATACGGCGGTCGTGTTAACATCAACCATACTTCAGCTAACAACTTGGTGGCTTTGACTTTTAGTGCAGCACCACGCTATGCCAAAACAAGTGGAGCAGACTACAGCGGATTTAACTATGCTTTAACCCTAAACCCAACGTTATCAGTTAAGGATGTTGCGGGCAAATACAACTATATTACTTCTGGATTTTTTGCCAACAACCCTGTAGAAATTGCCAAGAATATTTTGGCTGACCAAGAGTTTAAGTTGTTGGATTTCAATGGTTCTGCCAAGTTGAATATTCTTCAAAACTTAAACACTAGTGTAACTTTTGGAGAAGTAAGTTCTTCGTATCGTAATATGAACTTTACACCATCTACTATTACACCAGTAATCAATGGTAGTGGTCGTAATACAGCTTCACAATCGTTGGATGAATATGACCAGAAAAGTGTGGAATGGTTAGGCAATTACTTCTTAGACATCAAAAAACATTCTGTTAAACTACTCGCTGGATATTCATACCAATATTTTACGGCATCAGGTTTTAGCGCTAGCAACGAGAAGTTCCCATCAAATGTACTTACTTACAATGCATTAGGAACAGGTCTTTGGAACTTAGAAAAAGGAATCAACAACGTAGGCTCATACAGAAATAGCTCTAAATTGATTGCCTTCTTTGGTCGTTTGAATTATGATTTTGATCAAAAATATTACTTATCAGTAAGTCTTCGTAAAGAAGGTTCTTCGAAATTTGGCTACGATAACAAATGGGGTTACTTCCCTGCGGCTTCTGCTGCATGGCACCTAACGCAAGAAAACTTCATGAAGGGTGTTTCTTGGTTGAATGAATTAAAGCTACGTGCCGATTATGGTGAAACAGGTAACCAAGATTTTGGCAATTACTTATCCCTTGATACCTATGGTAGTTATGGTTATTATCCGTTCAATGGTACTTCTTACCAAGTATGGGGACCAAGCCAAAACACCAACTACAACTTACGTTGGGAAAAGGCTATCAACTTCAATGCTGGTCTTGACTTTGCACTATTGGATAATAAAATCAGCGGTAGCATAAACTACTACGTGCGTACTAACAAGGATTTGTTGGGTTCTTACAACGTACCGAACCCTCCGAATATTCAGGGAAGTACCTTCGCCAACGTAGGTACTATGAGAAACACAGGGGTTGAATTACAATTAAGTGCCGCTGTGGTAAATAAAGGAGACTTTAGCTACAACCTTAGCTTGACAGGTGCATACAATGATAACAAATTTGTATCCTTCTCTAGCGACTTGTTCAAAGGACAAACTTATATCGACGTAGTAGGAATGCCAGCACCGGGCAGCCCAGGTACTCTTCAACGTTTGCAAGAAGATAGACGCATTGGTAGTTTCTATGCACTCAAATCAGCAGGAGTAAATGAGAGTGGCGCATTATTGGTGTACAACAAAAACGGCGATATCATCCCAGCAAATCAAGCTAACAACGACGACAAACAATTTATAGGAAACGGTCTTCCTAAATTCACGACAGGTATTTCAAACAATTTCAAATACAAAAATTGGGATTTGAGTATCTTCCTTCGTGGGGCATTTGGTTATCAGTTATTTAATACTTATGCTTTCTACTTGGGTACGCCTGCTACACAAGAAAATGCAAATGTTCTTGCTTCAGCTTACGATGGCGGTAAATACTCAAAACTTACCAGTACCTCAACTTACTCGTCACTTTCAGATTATTTCTTGGAACCGGGTGGGTTCTTGAAAGTGGACAATATTACCTTAAGTTATACTCAGCCTTTGAAAGTTAAGTTTATGAAATCGGCACGTATCTATGCTACAACTAGAAATTTGGCTACGTTCACGAAATACACTGGTGGCGACCCAGACTTAGTACAAGTTAACGGTTTGTATCCGGGTGTCAACAGTTCATTAAACTACTACCCTTCTACAACCCAATTGTTGATGGGCTTACAACTTACTTTTTAATTTCCTGATTAAAACTCAAAACATGAAAAAGAATATTATTTCAAAATACTTACTTCGGTTTTCTATCTGTATGCTGCTATCAATGACGATAGGCTGTACTAATCTGGACGAAGAGCTATACGACAGGATTACTTCAGAAAACTTTCTCCAAACACGTGACGACGTAATCCGAGATTTCTTACGTCCATTTGAACACAGTTATTGGAGTATTCAAGGTGGCAATACATTCATGCTACAAGAAAATAGTTCAGACGAAATGATGACGCCAAACCGCCAAGGTGACTGGTTTGATGGCGGTCAGTTCCAGCGCGTGCATTACCACACTTGGACGCCAAACGACGGTTTCACTAGCGACCCTTGGAATGCCCTTTATGGTGGTGTAACACTAGCAACAAACTCCATTGAAGACTTGGAGGGAATTTCAGACCCAGCTAGATTCAACATGACACGTGCTGAAGTAGATGGAATGATTGCCGAACTAAAGGTACTTCGCGCATGGTTAAATCTTCGTTTGTTAGATTTTTACAGAAATATCATAATCGTTACCAAAGTAAAAGGACAAAGTGCTGGTGGCTTACAAGTACCTCCTCAGGAAGCTTTCAATTTCATTGAAAAAGAACTGAAAGATGCCATTCCACAACTTTCTACCAATACCACTTTGGGTAATAACGTAGCTGGACGTTGGACAAAAGGCGGTGCTGCAGCATTATTAGTAAGATTGTATCTAAATGCTAAGGTATACACGGGCACAGATCGCTTTGCTGATTGTGCTAAAGTATCTCAGGATATTATTAATGGCGTGTATGGTGGCTATGAATTAGAAAGCCGTTGGGATGCTCCTTTTGACTATACTAACCCTACTTCTAAAGAAACAATCTTCGGTTTTCCGGGAAGTTTCAGCTTAACACACTGGCAGTATGATGGTGGTATGTATTTCTGGATGTTACCTAACCTTGCTCCTAGCTATTTTGGATTTACTGATTTTGGTAATGCCAACCCTAAATATGCGATGCAACCAGGTCTTGATGTAGATGGAGTTGAATATAGTCATACACTAGGAAAACCATTTGTGAAGTTCCAAAAATACAAGGATGACTTACGTTTGAAAAAATATAAAAATCTTGGAAATAGCAAGCGTGAAGGTATGTTCTTGTATGGTTATTTACCTTATGTCAACTCATCTGGTAAGCAGGATACTGTTAGAGGTTTCAAAGGTCCATACCCTCTTTACATAAGAGACCAAGTTGGTAAATTCCTTGATGCAAAACCAGGAACTGTAATTGCCGACAAAGTTTCAAATATGAACAATGCCGATAACAACTCTGGAATTTTCCCTGTGAAGTATCCATACTACCCAAGTAGCGACGCCAACAAAATCTCTTCAGCTTATGCAGAAGTTCGTTATGCTGAAATTTACTACTCTTTAGCAGAATGTAAATACAGAGCTGGTGACAAAGCAGGTGCAGCAGCACTCTTGAATGCCGTACGTAAGCGTAACTACCCAGAAGGTTCACCAAGTTTATATAGCGCTAGTGGTAACGAACTTACAGACCGCGAAATGCTTGACGAATGGATGCGTGAATTCTTGGCAGAAGGTAGAAGAAGAACAGACTTAGTACGTTGGGGTGTATTCAGTACTGGTATTTGGTGGGATAAAAATCCTGATAAAGATAACCATACAGACATCTTCCCAATCGGACAAAATGTATTGAACGCTTCTCCACAATTAAAGCAAAACCCTGGTTACTAAAAATAATTTTTAATGAAATCTTACAAGCCCTTGGCTGTGCTAAGTACCGCATTTTTATGTGCGGTATTTGGTACAGCCAGTCTTGGTTCAGGCAGTACTTCTACTGGCTTTAAACCATCCCCAAAACAAACTATCGCCCCCAATCCACGTCCTCGTGAAGCTTGGGTTTTACGCTCTGTACTTGATTCAAAACCTAGAATTTTAAGTATTGCCTTACACAATAATCTTTGGCTTGCTTACAATACTAAAACAGCTTCATTGTACAAAGCTTGGTCTGGAAAAATCAATTTCAATGGCCCAGTTTACACTTCTTCGCATGGCCCACAACCCATTTCAACGGGTATTACCTATATGGAGGAAACCGACGAAAACCCATGGCACATCGAAGTAAACGGTAAACAAATTATACCCGAAGTTAACTACAAAGGTCATACTATTCTGAACAATCAGGTTATCCTGAAATACGAATTAGCCTATCAAGGTCAGAAAATTTTAGTAGAAGAAAAACCAGAATTTTTTGAGGTAGGAAATGGCAAAGCGGGTTACGAACGTGTATTTACAGTAAAAAATATACCCACTGATGCTAAAGTATCTGTAAATATGCACTTGGCTTCGATGCTGGCTACCACTGATTATTCAACAGATGGGAAATTTACAATAAGTAATCAACGTGATGAGCAAAGCCAAAATCAGGCTTTTAAAGCAATTGATGGAAAACTGACGTTAAACAATACGGGTAAAACTACCTTTTCTATTCACCTAACACCAAAACCTGAACAACCTCTAGCTACGCAAACGATGAGCAGATCTGAAATGATTGCGAATCTTTTTGCCAAAAGTGATTGTAATACCTGTCATAATCAGGACGTAAAAACGGTGGGGCCATCGTACAAAGCCATCGCTGAACGTTACGAAAACAATGAGCAAAACCGCAATACGCTTATTGCCAAGGTAATCAAAGGCGGAGCTGGAAATTGGGGACAAATCCCGATGTCGCCACACCCTACTCTAAAAAAGGAAGATGCTGACGCAATGGTTTCTTACATCATGAGTCTCGATGCAGCCAAAGAAAGAGAACAAGCTGCGAGTAAACTGATGCCAAGACCTGCCTATAAGATTATTCTCAAAGCAGAAAAACCAAACCAATCCGCTAAAACCGAAAAACAAGGTATCGCCATCAACGTGTATCAATTTGCCAATGCAATTGGTGAAGTCCCTGAAGTAAATGATGAAATGTTGCCTGTAAAATCTGGTTCTATCAATGCTTTGCACTTAGATGAACAAGATTTTGGTGACTTGAAAGATAACTTTGCCATTTATGCCAGCGGTTTTATCAACATCAAGAAAACAACCAATATTGACTTTAGATTAGTTTGTGATGATGGCGGTAAACTCTTTATTGATAACAAACTCATTATCGATAATGGTGTAAATCACGGTTTGCAACCTACCGACGGCGAAATTATTTTAAAACCAGGTAAGCATCCTTTCAGATTAGAATATTACCAAGGTTTGTACGGTAAAGGGCTTTCCTTGCAATGGCGACCTTACGGTAGCAAGGCTTTTGTAGTAGTACCGCCTTCTGTGTTTACTTATAAAGAATCTGCCATAAAAAATACAGGACAAACAGCGATTAAGGTTCAGAAAAATGATATTCCGGGTGACCAATCACCATTAGTTGCGGTGCATCCAAGCTTTACTTTATCGCAGGCAAGACCAGACAATTTTCAGCCCAAAGTAGGTGGAATGGATTTTCTATCTGATGGTAGAATGGTCGTGAGTACTTGGGATTCTCTGGGTTCTGTATATATTATTGACGGACGAAAAGCGGCTTCTCCAAGTGATATCCAAGTGAAGCGTATCGCTTATGGGCTTGCCGAACCTTTGGGTTTGAAAGTGGTGGATGATGAAATTTACATCATGCAAAAGCAAGAACTCACCAAACTAGTTGACTTAAATAAAGACGAGCTAATTGATGAGTACCAAACCATTTGCAATGGCTGGAAAGTCTCGGCCAACTTCCATGAATTTGCTTTTGGACTAGTTTATAAAGATGGCTATTTCTACGGAACACTCGCTACAGCCATCAATCCGGGTGGTGCAAGTACCAAACCACAAATTCCTGACCGTGGAAAAGCCATCAAAATTTCAAAGAAAGATGGTTCATTCTCGTTTGTAGCTTCGGGTTTAAGAACGCCTAACGGCATAGGTTTAGGCGTAGATAATGAAATTTTTATCGCTGATAATCAAGGAGACTGGTTACCTGCCAACAAAATTGTTCATTTACAAGAAGGTGCTTGGTATGGTTCTCGTTCGGTAGATTTTGAAGGTACTGCCAATCGTCAAGAAACACTGCCTGTGGTGTGGCTTACACAAGACGAAATTGGTAATTCGCCAAGCCAGCCAGCCAAACTTAATATAGGCCCTTATCAGAATCAAATGATTCACGGAGATGTAACCCACGGAGGAATCAAAAGAGTATTTGCCGAAAAAATAAACGGTACGTATCAAGGTGCAGTATTTAGATTTACGCAAGGTTTAGAAGCTGGTGTAAATCGCCTTGTGTGGAGTCCAGACGGCGCATTGTATATTGGTGGTGTGGGTTCAACAGGCAACTGGGGGCACGCTGGTAAATTTAGTTATGGTTTACAAAAAATGACCTTCAATAATAAAGTAACTTTTGAAATGCTGGCAGTATGTGCCAAATCGGATGGCGTAGAAATTGAATTTACAGAACCATTGAAAGAAGGTGTTGGCGAAAAAGCGTCAGACTATGACATTCGTCAATGGTGGTTTAAGCCAACTGGCGATTATGGTGGTCCAAAATTGGATAATGAAAGCTTACCTGTAAAATCAGTAAGTGTATCTGCCGACCGCAAGAAAGTAACATTACAACTAGCTGGTATGAAAAGTAAACACGTTGTTTATATCCACTTAAACAGAAAAACGATTGTTAGTCAAAATGGCAATAATCTGTGGAGTACGGAAGCTTGGTACAACATGAATGTTTTACCATAATGAAGAATAAGATGTAATCGAACATGAGTCATCCCTAATTTTAAAATTGAGATTATTTACCAAGTTTTCACTCAGCATAAGACGCAATCATTTTGTATTTACTGATAGAATATAAATTGTAAAATAATCGCTCATTTAGACAATCACTAAATTAGGGATGGCTCATATTTTTGCATAAAGCCCAATAATGCAATAACCTTTCACCTTACAAATACCTACCTAAATTCAATTCGGCATCGCTGTTCTGTTGCAACCCCTTAGCAAACAGGTTTTTCATTCTAATAGCCGCCTCTGGTTGTGCCAAGGCTTCAAAAAAGCGAGTTTGGGTATCCATAATCTGTTCATTTTTAGGATTTACCGCTCTTTCATTGATGATTGATTTGATTTCTGCAATTACTTTTTTATCAAACGACGCAATACGTTGAGCCAAATTTTCTACAAAAGCATCTAATTCGTCGTCGGCAATAGCACGGTTTACCCAGCCATAAGCGGCGGCAGTTTCGGCATCGAAATCACTTCCACTCAAAATAATTTCTAATGCTTTTGCTTTGCCAGTCAGTAAATATAATCGTTCCATTCCGCCACCACCTGGGAAGATACTGAAGCCAATTTCGGGCTGACCAAAAATCGCTTTTTCTTTACTCGCAAATCGCATATCCATTGCCTGTGCAAATTCGCTACCCAATCCTCTGGCACGACCTCTAATAGAAGCAATACTTACAAATGGAGCTTGTTCAAAACGTTTGGCAATGTCTGGCCAAGATTTTGAAAGTCCTGTTTTTCCAGCTCCTTTCGGGAAGCCCGTTGCTTTTAACACGTCTAAATGAGCAATAAAAAAGTCGGGATTGGCACTTTCAAAAACTACGACTTTTAGGTTTTCAGCGGCTTCAAACTCATCTATCAGGACGATTAATTCTTCTGACATTTCAGGGCCAAAAAGATTGATTGGCGGATTGTCTATAATTACTTTCCAGTAACTATCGCTTACTTTTTGTGTTGTTAAAATCATGGTATTACGTTTTTATTTGCAAAACAAAATCCATTACTTTACTTTTGCAAGTAGTTACTAATATGTGAAGTAATAACAAAAAGTAAACTAATATTGATAATCATCTACTTATGTCTGAAAAAAAATGTAATTATATTGAATGTCCTATTACCAGAACTGCGGATGTCATCGGTGGTAAGTGGACTTTACCCATTATTTTTGCTTTGATATACGAAACCAAACGTTTTAAAGAGTTGGAAAGAAGTATCGAGGGCATCAATACTCGTATGCTCGTGAAAGAACTCAAGCAATTAGAAGACAATGGGCTTGTTACGAGAAAAGTCTATGCCGAAGTTCCTCCGCGTGTCGAGTACTCGTTGACTGATAAAGGAAAAGCCTTAAAAAACGTACTTATCGAAATGCGAGAATGGGGTAATCAGTACCTCTCATTATCGACCACATAGTTAAATTAATTGAGATTAAAACTCATTTTTCTAAATTCAACAGGCGTCATTCCTGTCTGCTTTTTGAATAAGCGGGTAAAATAAGATGGACTTTCAAAGCCCAATTCATAAGCTATTTCGGCTACGCCTTGCTCTGCAATTTGTAAAAGATTTTTAGCTTCTGAAATAAGCGAAATATGAATTAACTCCATAGCGGTTTTGCCCGTTTCTTGTTTCAGTAAGTCACTTAAATAGCGTGGAGAAAGATACAGTTGCTCCGCCAGTTTGTTGACGGAGGGTAGCCCATTTGCTTGCAACTCTCCACTTTTAAAATATGCTTTTAATAAATCTGTAAACTTCGTAGCAGTTTTGCCCGTTACCTCTGCCCTATTGATAAACTGCCTTTTGTAATACCGTTGAGCATACATGAGTACCGACGCTACATGACTCAGAATAATCTCACGGCTGTACTCGTCGGTATTATTGAGATATTCGCCTTTTATTTTGTTGTGAAGTTCCCACATAATCGCTTCTTCTTTGGGCGAAAGGTGTAAAGCTTCGTTTGTTTCATAGTCAAAATAACCGTATTTCTCAATACTCTGATGCAATTCGTGTCCATTCAAATAATCCTCATGAATCAATAACATAAAACCTTTTTCCTCAAATTGCAGGTTTTTCATTTCGATAATCTGCCGAGGTTTTATAAATATCATCGAGCCATTGGTATGATCGTAAGGGGTACGACCATACAGAATTACGCCCGATTTTATCTTTTTAAAACCAATCATATAACAATCGCTTGTAAATTCTCGGTCGCCCAATGGACAGCCCGACTGGCAACCAACTACACTGAAAAGTGGGTGCTCGGGCATTGCCCAGCCATTGCCACGATGCAATTCGCTAAGGGTTTTGTAGTGTTTCATGGTATTTTTCGAAACAAAAAATCTAACGTATTTAACTATACGAAAAACTCTTCTTTAAGCTTGCTGAAGGAACAAATTGATGTAAGCACTCACAAACGTTGGATATTGATGCTGAGGACCATGTCCAGTTTCATGCAAAATAAGATGCTGGATGGTAGGGGCATTTTTCAATAAGGGAAACCAGTTTTCCACGGCAAAACTTATATCATTATCACCCGAAACCACAAAGACTGGTGTTTGTAGAGTTTTATAACGTTCCCTTAAATTGAGCTTGTCTTCTCTAAAAGCTATCGAGCCCGCAAAGTATCGTTGCAGAATGTCCTGAGTGGCAGGGATGAGACTGCGGTCTAAACGTTGGGCAATACGTTCGTGCGAAGCTTGAGCCAATTGTTTGCTTTTTTCAGAAGATGGTTCAAAAAACAATACATATTCGTCCTCTAAATCGTTGGTAGGCTTCAAGGCTTTTTCAAAAAAGATAGGCTGAATTGGAATTTCAGTATTTCCTGGAGGGTTTGTTCCTACCAAAACCGTTTTCAGCACTCGGTCAGGATACTGAAACATAAGACTTTGAGTAACCAAACCTCCATACGACCAACCCAATACATTAAACTGTTGAATGTCCAAATAATCAAGGAGTTGGATAATTTCTTTGGCTACATCAATGGTATTTAAAGGAAGTTCGCCTTCCGAAAGAGCAATACCCGAATAGTCGAAAATCGTAACTGTATTTTGAGACGCTAATCCGTCTAAAAAAAGTGGATCCCAAGTGTCTAAAACACCTCTAAATCTGTTCACTAAAACAAGGTGTTCACCAGTACCAAACTGACGATATGCTCTTTTTTTACCACCAATTGTGGCAAATTGAGTTGCTGCGGTTAATGCTAAAGATTCTTTTTCGAGAAATTCTTGTGCATTTTTCATGTGAGTTATTTTCTAAATTGTTAAATGATTTGACAGGTTGAGTGAATCAATATTAATGTCCGTGAGCGGCAATACTTACCTCTTTCCAAGCTTCAATTTCTTCAAGGCGATTTTTATAAACTTGATTCACAACATAGTAAGCGATTTTTCCTAACAGTAATCTTTGTGGTGGATTTTCACTGTTGACTACTTTCAAAATGGCTTCTACGGTAGCTTCTGGTTTTCCCCAAGTCGCTGGATTTTCGCCAGAGGCTGCAAAGGCTGCACGTACTGGTGCGTAGTCTTCGATACTGTCGGTAGTTTGGATAGCCGAAGCACCTGCCCATTCTGTGGCAAAACCGTTTGGTTCGATGAGTGTAAATTTGATTCCTAAATGAGCTACTTCCGAGGCAATGGTTTCGCTAAGTCCTTCTACAGCAAATTTTGATGCGTTGTACAAACCTAACATTGGCAAAGTAGTAAGTCCTAAAAAGCTGGATACTTGAATAATATGTCCACTTTTTTGCTGACGCATAATGGGCAAAACTGCTTGAGTCACCCACAAAAGTCCAAAGAAATTCGTTTCCATTTGGTCTCTGGCTTGTTGCTCGGTCGTTTCTTCTACTGTACCGAATAAACCATAACCAGCATTATTGATTAAAATATCAATGCCTCCAAAATGGGTAGCTACTTGACTCACAGCGTTGATTACATCTTGGCGGTTGTTTACGTCTAATTGTACGGGTAAAATATTATCGCCATAGGTACTTACAAGGTCTTCTAAAGCAGCGATGTTGCGGGCCGTTGCGGCAACTTTATCGCCACGTTTCAAAAATGCTTCTGCCCAAAGTTTACCAAATCCTCTTGATGCGCCTGTAATAAAAATTGTCTTGCTCATGATGTTGTTCGTTTTTTGTTTATTTTGATATGACAAAGTTAATTAGCCCCCTTAGCTGACGACTAACCCATTTCAGCGGAAGAATAGCACAGAAATACGAAAGTGAAAGTGTCCTCAGAAAAAGCTTCGTTTCCTTATAATTTATTATCTTGTAGACTCATTTCTTATCTCTACTTACAACAGCCATGGACAAACTGATCCATTATAAAAGCGTTTCAGAGTTACACGAAAAAAGTGGCTATCCACCTCCTGCCAATCCTTTAATCAGCCTTATGACTTGTAAAGAACTGATGAGTTATTCGTTGGGAGAATCAAGATTTACAGGGGATTTTTATATGATTGCCCTGAAAAAAATTAAATCAGGCTACATTTTGTATGGCAAAACCAAGTACGACCACGAGAGTGGTTCAATGGTTTTTATGAAACCACGTCAAATTATTGAAGTAAGTAATGTACAATTTGCCGAAAAAGGTTTTGTGATTTTTGTGCATGAAGATTACCTATCGGGGCATACGCTTCACAACCTCATAAAGCAGTATGGTTATTTTGAATATGAAATCAATGAAGCCTTACATATTTCGCCTGCCGAAGAAAAGATTATGTGGGAGCTTTATGATAAAATCAGAACCGAATACGACCAAAATCAAGATGAATTTAGTCAAGAAATCATCCTTTCTCATATAGATTCCATGCTAAAATACTCGGATAGATTCTATAAAAGACAGTTTATCGACCGTAGTAGTAACGTATCTGGCACCACCGTCAAGAAGTTTCAAGATATCCTCAATACTTATTTTCAGAAAGGCTTTCATAAAGATAGCGGACTCCCTACGGTCAATTACCTTGCTAATGAGCTGTTTCTCTCCTCAAGATATTTGAGTGATGTATTAAAGCAAGAAACTGGTATGACAGCACTCGAGCATATTCATATTTACTTGATTAAAGAAGCGAAAAATCTTTTATTAAGTGCTAACGCAAATATTTCCCAAATTGCCTACGAACTAGGCTTTGAAAGTCCCTCCTATTTTACAAGATTGTTTAAAAAAGTAGTTGGACAGACACCCGGTCAATACAAGGAGCATCATATAGCAGTAGCCAAGTAAACCACTCGTAATATCAAATTATAAAGCTTTTGCTTTTCTTAAAAGTATATCTGAGCGCAGCATTACCTTGTAAAATATAAAAAACTCGACGGAAATATTCTGTCGAGTTTTTTATATTCTACGCTTAACTTTTTACCCTTCAAATAACATAGATTGGATTCAAAATGTATTTCGAGCTTTTTACCAAAAGTGAAACTTCTGCTTACATTGCTTTTGTACTGAGTTAAACTTTTACTGTTTGGCAAACTTTTCAAGTTCGGTATTGAATTTTTCTGACTCTTCTACGAATAAGGCATGGCCACTGTTTTCGAAGCGAATGATGCGGGAGTTTTTAATGCCTTTATTCAATTCATTGGCAAATTCAAATGAACATAATTTGTCTTGTGTGCCATGAAAAATCGCCACTGGAATGCTGATTTTAGGTAGTTGTGGACGTAAATCAAGGTTTAAAAGGGCTTTTATTGACTCCGTGATGGCATAAGGTGAAGCTTCTAAATTGATGTTTTCTAACCATTTTTCTACATTTTTAGAAATATTTCCTTCTTTGGCAGGAAATGCAGCGCCAAAGCCTGCAATTAAATCTTGTCTGGCGGTCATAGTTTGCAAAACCAATCCGTTGCCATCAGCTTCCGAAATTCCAAACGGAGATCCTTCTCTCTGTCTCCACGAGGGTGCTGCCGCACCAAATAGTGCCAATTTGCTAATATGAGCCGCATTATACTTGGTTACATAGTGAATAACGACCGCACCACCCATCGAAAAACCGCCCAAAACCGCATTTTCTATTTTTAGCTTTTCTAAAACTACCTTAATATCGTCCGAAAAAACATCGAAATCATAACGTCCATACGGTTTGTCTGACTTTCCGAAACCACGTAGTGTAATACCAATGACTCTAAAACCTTTACGACTCAAATATTGGTATTGGTACTCATACATTTCGTCGCTCAGTGGCCATCCATGAATTAATACAATTGGTTGACCTTCGCCTAGATCGGTTACATGAAGTTTTACATTTTTTTCTACTTCTATGTACTCTAATCTACCTGCCGAAGCGGGTTTTCTATTGCTTTGTGAAAAAACGACATTTGTAAATAGAAAAACTAAAATTGCTATTGCTAAAATTGACTTTTTCATTGTATGTGGTATTTAAGAGTTTGCGATATTGATTGGATAATTATTGATTAATGAATGTTAAAATATCGTTATTAATGGTTGCGGCCTCGGTTGTTGGCATACCGTGAGAGAAACCTGGATATAAAATAAGCGTACCGTTTTGTAGCAATTCGTGTGCTTTTACCGCCGTGGTAGCATAAGGCACAATTTGGTCATCTTCGCCGTGCAATACCAACACTGGAATGCTTACGCTTTTTAAATCTTCGGTAAAATCGGTTTCAGAAAATACTTTCACACAATCATACTGAGCCTTAATGCCACCCATCATGCCTTGTCTCCACCAATTATCTTGGATTCCTTTTTTACATCGGCACCTTCTCGGTTATATCCAAAAAACGGAATAGTAATGTCTTGGTAAAACTGAGCTCTGTTGTGCTGTGTATTGTAACGGATGTCGTCAAAAACTGCTAATGGCACTCCATCTGGATTTCTTTCATCAGCAATCATATATGGTGTAATGGCACTGATTAAAACCACTTTGGCTACCCTGTCTTTGCCGTATTTTGCGGCATATCTAATGGCCTCTCCACCGCCTGTTGAGTGTCCAACGTGTATGGCATTTTTGAGGTCGAGATGAGCAGTAAGTTCGGCTACGTCGGCTGCGTACGTATCCATGTCGTTGCCTTGGTAAGTTTGGGTAGAGCGACCATGTCCACGGCGGTCGTGTGCAATTACTCTAAATCCTTTTTCGAGGAAAAACATCATTTGGGCATCCCAATCGTCTGATGATAACGGCCACCCGTGGTGAAAGAAAATGGGTTGACCTTGTCCTAAATCTTTGTAGTAAATTTCTGTTCCGTCTTTAACTGTTAACTTGTTCATTTTTTTATAATTAAATTGTTTATGATTAATTTGATGATACAAAATTGGAGCTATTTTTTGGGGGTATCAATGGACGCATTTCGCTTTGAATTGCACTTTTTCCCCGGGTGATTTATTTCAAAAGCGTTCTTAAAATCCAAGCCGTTTTTTCATGTTCTTGCAAAAGACCCGTGATAAAATCGCTACTGCCAAAGTCTTTGTAGGAATCGGCAAAAAGGCTGATATTACTTCTTAATTGAAGGATAATTGTTTCATGGGCTGATAGTAAATCCTTGATAAATTCGGTGCTGCTGTTGATAGTCAAATTTATTTCTTGCAAACTTGTCAATTCAAGAAATGCCTTTAAACTGGCAGGTGCCGCGAAGCCCAAGGTTCTGATTCTTTCGGCAACAGAGTCAATTGTGGAAGCTAATTGATTGGCTTGATTATCGAATAATTGATGTTTATCGTAAAAGTCAAGTCCTTCTACATTCCAATGAGCATTTTTTGTTTTGGTAAAAAGTACATACTCATTGGCCAATAATTTTGATAGCTCATCGGCTACCTTTTTACGATTATTTTCTGCTATTCCAATATTCATTTTCGTCTTGGTTATTTTGATAATACAAAGTTCCGCCAAATAGCCAAGCCACTCAATGGACGTATTTCGCCATGAATTGCACTTTTTTCCTAAATCATCGAAATTGAAAATTTAGACACAAAAAAAGCATGAACTAAGGTTCATGCTTGGTATATTATAGATTCAAGAAATTAGAAAAGTTTCCGAAATGAAGTAGGTGATATTCCTGTGTTTTTAGTGAAGAATCTTACAAAATAAGCGTCATCTTCGTAATTTAAACTATAGGCAATTTCTTTTACAGAAAGGGCAGTATGGGCTAACAAACGTTTACTTTCTAAGATTATCCGATTTTTGATGATGTCGTTTGGGGTATCTTTGCTAAGTAACCCTATTTTCTTACTTAAGCTTTTGGGAGTAATAGCCAGCATATCGGCATAGTCAGCTACTGTATGGTGGGTTTTGTAATTTTCTTCAACCAATTTGCTAAACTTTCGTAAAAACTGAACATCCGAATACTGCTCATTTTCAGCCAATTGATGTTGCTGTTTCCAAATACGTGTCGATTTTATAATAATCAGTTTCAATAAAATTCTGAGCATTTCTTCGGTGCTGGCATCATGCGATTCCATTTCAGATTTTATGTTGGCAATGATATTCTGAATATCCACTGATTGATTTTCATCCAATTCGATAAAAGGCACTTCAAAAACATTATTATACAAAATACCATCGCAAGCCACTTCTTGGTCATGAATTTCGATACAATAAAAGTCTCGGTTGAAATGAATTAGCTCAGCACCAGATGTATCAATATTCAATGGCTGGACTACCACTTTGGGATTTACAAAGAGTAGTGCATCGTGCGGCAAGATAAATTCTTGAAAATCAATTTTAATACCGTAGTTCTGCGGAATAAAGATGACTTTTATGTGGTCTTCGATACGATACACCGACTTGGTGGTGTTGTTGTACACGGCCAAGTCGATGTTACCAAATTGTTTGTAGTTAAATTGCTTAGTCATGTTTTATACAAGTAAGCGATAAAGGTATCAAAAAATTGACACTGAAAGATTTAAAAACTATATTCTTCCACAGTTTCTAAGGCTTTTGTGACAGCATTTTCACCAACATTTGGCACAAAAATACCCTCTAAACGGAAAGTACTAACATCCGTTAAACCCAAAAATCCAAGAACCGTACGCAAATAATTCTCCGTGAAATCATACGCTTTCATCATACCTTCTGAATAAATACCACCCGACGCTATAGCCAAATAGACTTTTTTGTCCGTTAATAAACCTTGAGGCGAACCTGTGGCATAACTAAAAGTTTCATTGGCACGAGCAATTTGGTCAAGCCATGCTTTTAGACTGGCGGGAATACTAAAATTATATAATGGAACCGCAATAACCACAATGTCTGCCTCCTTAATCTGCTTAATTGCTTTTTCAGAAGGTTGAATAACTTCCAGTTGCTTTTGACTGCGTACATCCTTTGGTGTGGAAAATGCTTGGTACATTTCAGCAGTAAGAAAAGGAAGCGGGGTTTCCGATAAATCAAGTGTTTCAACAGTGTAGTCAGAATAAGTGCCTTTTAACCTTTCAATGATTGAATTTGATAGCTGATTACTTTTAGAAGCATCGCCGTTGATGCTTGCCTTAATATGAAGTACGTTCTTTTTTGACATTTCTTTAATATTTATTTTAATGATGCCACAAAGCTATGTACATTTGCTTTCAAAAAGTTACTACTATACATAAGGTAAGTAGTAACCTTTAGGTTAGTAAATGATTTAATTATGGAAAATGGAATTAGTGCCGAAAAGTGTAGAAACTCTATCAAAGCCCTTGAAGATGCCATGTATGTAATTGGCGGAAAATGGACTTTACGAGTAATAATTGCTCTAAAAGATGGACATACACGCTTTAATGACATTCAGAGAACTATTGATGGTATCTCAGCAAAGGTCCTTTCGAGCGTATTGAAAGACCTTGAAGAAAATGGTTTTGTAAAAAGAAAAGTGGATATTGGTGTGCCTATAGTAGTTGAGTACGAACTGTTACCCTACGCTGAAACATTACAAGAAGTACTCTCAGCATTGGTATCATGGGGCGAAATGCACCGTGAGAAAGTGATTAGAAAACAGGAAGAGCTGGTCTAAAAACCTTACATTGATAAAGTAAAAAGAACATATAACCACGTTGTATGTTCTTTTTACTTTTTGCCAAACTCCAAAATTCCTCAAGGTCTTATCCCGTAATTTTCAACGACTCAATTAGTCCGTTTTGGAATGTAAAATGATACGACAATATAATTGGACTACCCGGAAAATTACCTGAGACTTCTGCTTTTAGGACTTCTTCTTTTGCAGAATATTCTACAGGTTTCATCACGGCTTGGTACTCTTCATTAGCTTTTTTAATCCATTCTTGGATTTCTGTTTTTCCATTATGGTTTTTCCCTTCGTCAAAGACAGTGGCATTTTCCGAAAAACAATTGGCGTAAGCCACACTATCGAAATTATTTTGTGCCTTTGTCAAAGCTACAATTACATTTGGTAAGTTCATATTCTTGATTTTTAGATGATTAAATGGTTGGTACTGTGCCACCGTCGATGACAAATTCTGTTCCTGTGAGATAATTGGCTCTTGGCGAAACCAAAAAGCCTACTAATTCGGCAACTTCTTCGGGTTGTGCAGGGCGACCAAAAGGTATTCCACCCAAAGCATCCATGACACTTTTAGTAGCTTGTTCGACACTTATATCAGAACTTTCGGCTATTCGCTCCATCATTGCCTTGGATGCACTGGTATTTATCCAACCTGGCGAAACCGTCAGCACCCGAACACCTTTGGGAGAGACTTCGTTTGATACACTTTTGCTGTAATTTATCAAACCAGCTTTTGCGGCAGCATAAGGCAAGGTTGAATCATACAAAGGCAACTTTGCCTGAATTGAGCCAATATGAATGATAACTCCGCTTTTCTGTTGGAGCATTTGGGGAAGAAATCCTCTATCTAAACGTACGGGTGCGAGCAAATTAGTCTGGATGGTCTGTTCCCAATCATCATCACTCAGCACCGCAAAACCACCACCTTTAGTATCAGAGCCTCCCAAATTGTTTACCAGAATGTCGAGCTTGCCATATTTTGCCAAAACTTCATCCACTACTTTTTGTGTTCCTGCTGGTTTACTCAAATCGGCGGCTATAAAATCTAATTGTTCATCTTCATCTTCGGGAGCATTTCTGGCTGTGACAATGACAGTTGCACCAGCTTGTAAAAGCCTTTCTGCAATGGCTTTCCCTGCCCCTTTTGTACCTCCTGTTACCAAGGCAATCTTGCCCGATAATTCATTATTGAAATTAAAGTGTTGTTCCATTTCTGTTGTTTTTTGTACAAATTTCTGACATACATACACATGAAACAATTACGGAAATACGATTCGTATAGGGTTAAATTATTCCCATATTGCACCTTTTAGAACTATGGATTACTTTTGTTTTATGTATGAGAGAAAAATTTTGCCAAACTTAAATTGTGGTCTCGACTTGATTGGAGAGGTGCTTTATGGCAAGTGGAAAATCCGCTTGTTGTGGTTTATCAATGAAGGTCATAAACGCCCCAGCGAACTACAACGTAAGATACCCGATGCAACTCGAAGGGTGTTGAATATTCAGTTGAATGAGTTAGAAGCCCACGATTTAGTAACGAAGAAAATTTACCCTGTTGTTCCACCAAAAGTAGAGTACAGCCTGACTGAATTTGGCAAATCCTTAATTCCTGTGCTGTCGGTTTTGGGTCAATGGGGCGATAATAACGAAGAAAAACTACGATCGGTTATTATGAAACGATTAAATGCTGAAGACGAACAAAAATCTCCAAAATAACACACTTAAAATCAACAACTTAAATCTATTTTATGATATATGAAAAACTTATACTTGCGATATTCTGCATACTTTTCTTGGGTAAACTTTCGGCTCAAACAGTGAAAGTCGATGAACACTCATTTTATAAAGATAGAATATCGAAAGCTCCACAAAGTGTTTTTGAAAAATTTATTGAGGCTGGAATGCAGCCAACCAACCACGAATTGCCAGAGACTGAAAAGGTCAAAGTAGGTAAAGCCTTTGCAATACTGCCTCCATTGTATAAAAAGGTACTTAAAGAGCATCTTCAGAGTATCAGCTTTATGGACAATATGCCCAATACGGCTCTAACATCGACCCTAGAAACGACTGGTTCAAGCAAACAATTTAATATCACTTTCCGTGCAGGAATTTTGAACGAAACAATTTCTGAATGGGCAACATGGAAGGAAAAATCCGTATTCGATAATTCAGCCAATCCCACTATAGAAATACAGATAGATGCAGGCAAATTAGATGCTATTCAATACGTTCTGCTACACGAAGCTACACATGTGGTTGATGCCGTTTTGGGATTTACGCCACACGCAGTAGAAGCGGATTCTTTGGTAGCGCATACGGAATTCACAAGAAATATATGGCGTTTATTTAACAAACCAACCGCTCAATTCACGAATCCTACATTGGAAAAAACGCGTTTCCGAAGCGGAAAAATACAACCCATAACTTCTGCTTCGGAGATTTATAACACTCTCAAAACAACTCCCTTTACATCACTTTACGGCATGGCTTCTTGGTATGAAGATGCCGCTGAACTCATTACAATTTACCATTTGACGCAAAAGCTGAATCAGCCATTTGTAGTGTATGTGAAAGAAAATGGTAAAGTTATTTCAAGATTTGAACCGATGACGAATGCTTTAGTAAAGCAAAGAGCTAAAAAACTCAACTTTTTATACGTCAAGTAATCGTATAACACAAGATTGTACAATTACATCATTTGCTTTCTAGCTTTACAGCACAGCTCCTTCTCTTCACAACATAAAACAAAAAACTCGACAGAAACTTTCCGTCGAGTTTTGAGTTGCCCTTTCTATAATCTACTCTATTAAAATTTGTTAGTGGTTAAGGTATTTGAAAATATAGCCTTTTAGTAACTCATAATTCCACCTGACAAGTTATACACCTGCTCAAAACCGTTGTCTCCCATATATTTGCATGCAGAACCACTACGATTACCACTGCGACAGTACACCAAGTAGGTTTTATCTTTAGCTAATTGTGTTATTTTTTGTGAGAAATTCACATCCATCAAATCTATATTAATTGCTTTTGGAATCGAACCTTGTTTAAATTCTAAAGCAGTACGTACGTCAATAATTACAGCATTAGGATTTTCAGAAATCATAGCCTTGAATGCTGATGATGAAATATTTTCGTAGTTTTTCTTAGTTTTAAAAAAATCGAACATGATCTTAGACGTTTAAATATTAATGGTTAAATGATACCTCTTGGCATCTTTAACTATAGACCAAAATTCGGTATAAAGTCACTGCTGTACAGTGATATATGTTACATAAGACTTTTTTATAAGAAAAAAATATCCCTACATCCTTCATTTAATTAAGTGAATTAAGAATGAGTGATTATTTTAAAATCTGTATTCTCGCAGTAGAGACGCAATGATTGCGTCTCAAGCCAATTCATATCTAGCATAGTAGCATCAAAAAAGCGGTCGAAAATAATTTTCCGACCGCTTTTTTGATGAAAATTTGAAGAATAATTCTAATTCGAAAATTCGGGATGACTCATGTTTGATAAAGCAAATATTAAACATTACCCATCTTTCTAAACTTCTTAATAGCTTGTTTCGTCCAATTTTACTTTTCCTCTAAAAGTCCAAAATACAAAACCTGTGTATAGTCCCACCAAAGGCACGCCGATGGCGGCAAACGTTAGCATAATTTTGAGAGATTTATCGGTTGACGCTCCATTGTGGATATCTATGTGAAACTGTGGGTCGATTGTGGATAACACAATATTGGGAAATAAACCTACAGCCACCAATGCCATCAACATAGCCGTTACAAAAGCCGAAGAGAAAAAGGCAAAACGATACTTACGCTTCGTAATTTGTCGTGTAATGTTAGCTACAGCCAAAATCGTCAGTACAGGAAAGAAAAACATCATCGGTACTTCCTTAAATCTTTCGACCATGTGTGGCAAATATAACAGCGTGTAAACTGTACTTAAAGCAAACATCAACACAAAAAAGATGGTGGTATTTTTTACCAAAACTGTCAATTTAGCATAAAGACGATTCTCTGTTTTCATAACCAAATAAATAGCCCCGTGCATCATAAACAACGATAATGTTGTAATCGCCATCAAAATAGAAAATGGATTAAAGAAATCTCCAACTGTTCCTCTATAAATAAATTGGTCGTCGATTGGCAAACCTTGAATGATATTACCGAGTACCAATCCCAACGACAAAGCCAGCATAATACTCGAAACGCTGTAGCTCACATCCCATAGCTGACGCCACCAAGCCATTGGTTCTTTGGAACGAAATTCGATGGAAATAGCACGAAAAATTAATAATACCAAAAACAGCATAAACAACTCATAAAAAGCCGAAAATACCGTTGCATATACTACTGGAAAACCCGCAAACAGCGCCCCTCCTCCTATTACTAGCCACACTTCGTTTCCGTCCCACACAGGTCCGATGGCATTGAGTGCAATACGACGACTTTCTTCTTTTTTGAAAAATAAATGCAAAGCTCCTGCTCCCAAATCAAATCCATCCAAAATGGCATATCCTGTAAATACACCACCCACGACCAAAAACCACCACGTAGGTAAATCGAGTCCAAAGATTGTTTCCATGATTTTTTATCTATTTGAATCAGAGGTTATTTTTATTGCAAAATTGGATTATCACGTTTTGAATAATCAGGAATATCGTCCGAATAATCGCCTGAATAATCGTCGGTCGGACCATGTTTGATTTTTTTATTAAGTAAATACACAAACAAACCAAACAAGAGAATATACACCAAGGTAAACAATACCAGTGAAAATACTACCTGTGAAGCCTTCAGGGATTGAGACAAAGCGTCGGATGTTCTGAGCAAACCATATACCACCCAGGGCTGACGACCCACCTCCGCCGAATACCAGCCTAGCTGATTGGCCAATTGTGGCAATAATACCGACCAAGCAAAAATTTGTAGTAACCAACGTTGTTCAAACAAAGTACCTTTCCACCACAAAAACGACGCTAGCAATGTCAATGCAATTAAAGTCATACCAATGGCGACCATTAAGTGATATGTCTGAAATACAAAATTGACCGCCTTCGGTTGATCTTCCTTCTTGAAGGCATTTAAGCCTGTAACAGGTTTGTTAAAATCTTGATACAGTAAAAAACTTAATCCTTTCGGAATTTTAAGTCCTGACACTTCCTGCTTTTTGGTATCTACCCAGCCCAGCAAATACATATCCGCTACGGCTGAAGCTTCATAATGACCTTCGAAAGCCGCTAGTTTAGCTGGTTGATTATGTGCCACTCCGTCGGCCGATTTATGCCCAGAAAATAGTTGTAAAAGCGAAGCAATTGTAGCCACAACCAGCGCTATCTTAAATCCTTTACGAGCAATTTCGACATGACGATTACGAAGTAAATAATAGGCGTTGACACTCAATACCAAAAATGAACCTGCCAAAAACGAACCCAACAACACATGAGAAAGACGCTCGACAGAAGATGGATTGAAAACCATTGCCCAAAAATCGGTTATCACTGCACGGGCATAAAGTCCCTTACCTTCGATTCGAAAACCCGCAGGGGTTTGTTGCCATGAGTTGGCGACTACAATCCAAATTGCTGAAAACATCGAACCCATTGCCACCATAACGGTTGAGAAGAAATGTACTCGTCGGCTTACTCGGTTCCATCCAAAAAGTAATATTCCTAAAAAGCCCGATTCGAGCGCAAAAGCAAAAATCCCTTCTGCCGCCAAGGCACTGCCAAAAATATCTCCTACATAGCGAGAGTAAACAGCCCAGTTGGTCCCAAACTCAAATTCCATGACAATACCTGTGGCTACGCCAATACCAAAAATCAAGGCAAAGATTTTAATCCAAAAGCGAGTCATCTGAGCATAGGCTTCTTTGCCTGTGCGCAGATACTGGGCTTCCATGATTACCATCACGATACCAAGACCAATACTAAGAGGGGGATAAATGTAGTGAAACGCCACCGTAAAGGCGAACTGAATGCGAGATAGAAACGCTGTATCCATAACATTGTGGAGTTTAGATTGAGATTGTATTGAGGGGATAGTGGCTAGCGTTTTTCAAGAAAATTATTACTCAAAACTGTTTCCCTGAAATCAATTTCCCTAAAGTTGGGGCAGAAAATGATAAAAAAAAGATACAGTTAAAGCAACTGTATCTTTTACAATTTTTACCTAAAATCATACTAAAAAAAGGTTGTTAATTAGGGAACAGTGACAGAGGCACAAAGAGACAAAGGGTTCTACTTTATCTGATAACATATCCACTTTGTGCCTCTGTCACTGTTCCCTTTTACACTTTAAGTCCCTATTTTTTCAACGTCGATGGGCATACAAAATCGGTTGTTTTGATACCTGCTTTCTGGATAGCACCGAAGCCTCCGTTAATATCAATGAAGTTTTCGATACCACGTGCTTTCAAAATCGAAGAAGCAATCATCGAGCGATAGCCCCCCGCACAGTGAATATAAAATGGTTTATTTTTAGGAAACTCCGACAAATTTTCGTCGATATAATCTAATGGCAAATTGATAGCTCCGTCTACATGTTCTGCGGAAAACTCGCCAGGACGACGCACATCGATTACCAAAGGAGCCTCCTCTGAAGCTAGTCTTGTCGCAAATTCGGTTGCATCAATCGACTCTACCGTGTCTATTTCTTTACCTGAGGCTTCCCACGACTCAAAACCGCCATCTAAATAGCCAATAACAAAGTCATATCCTACACGCGCCAATCGTGTGATGGTTTCTTCTTCTTGTCCTTTTTCGGTAATCAATAAAATTTCTTGTTTCAAGTCTGGAATCAATGCCCCTACCCATGGCGCAAACTGTCCATTCAAGCCAATATTGGTTGAGTTTGGTACAAATCCTTTGTTGAAAACTTGAGCATTGCGAGTATCCAACAATACGGCACCTGTTTCGTTAGCTGCCGCTTCAAATGCTTCTGGAGACAAAGCTTGTGCCGCACGATTCATGACTACGTCGATACTTTCGTAACCCTGCTTGTTCATCATCACGTTTTGTGGGAAGTATTGCGGTGGCTTACTCAAACCATCCGTTACTTCTTTGATAAACTGCTCTTTCGACATATCAGCACGAAGCGCATAATTGGTTTGTTTTTGATTGCCTAAAGTGTCGGTTGTTTCTTTACTCATGTTTTTACCACAAGCCGAACCAGCTCCGTGTGCAGGATATACAATCACGTCGTCGGGCAAAGTCATCACTTTATTACGCAATGAATCAAACAAAAATCCAGCAAGGTCATTGATAGTCAAATCAGATTTTTGTGCTAAATCAGGACGACCAACATCTCCGATAAACAAAGTATCACCACTAAAGAGCGCTTTTTCTTGTCCGTTTTCATCAATCAACAAATAACAAGTTGACTCCATCGTATGCCCTGGTGTGTGCAATACCTTGATTTTCACTTTTCCTAACTGGAACTCTTCGCCATCTTTTGCCACATGAGCATCAAAGCCCGTTACTGCATTAGGACCATATACAATAGGTGCGTTTGTTTTCTTCGAAAGGTCGATATGTCCTGAAACAAAATCCGCATGAAAGTGGGTTTCGAAAACATATTTGATCGTTGCATTATTACGCTGAGCTTTGTTGATATAAGGCTGTACTTCGCGAAGTGGGTCTATTACAGCAGCTTCACCTTCTGACTCAATGTAATATGCTCCTTGCGCTAAACAACCTGTATAAATTTGTTCTATTTTCATGGCTTTAAGATAGTTATGAATATTTTTAAAAGTCTATTTAATCGATTTATGCTTCAAAATTATAAGCTTATAACACAGAATTCTGTGATATATGTTACTTATATTAAAAGTTTTTTGAAAAAAAATGATAAATACTAATATCCGAAGTTAATCTTGGACAATTTGCTAGAGCAGCGTGATTATGAGATGGTGTTATTCGTTAATAGTATATCCCTTATCATAATCAGACATATTACAATTTTATCTTTCTTATTACTGATAAAAGTAAAAAAGAATGGTCTAAAATTATCAAAGCTGGAAAACATGGTTTAAACATGAGCTCCAGCTTTGATTTTGATGATTGTATTTCCTATTTTTTTGTCTGGTATGGAAAATACTTTTTCAGGTTATTAATCGGTTTTTCGAAAAGAATCCAAGAAAGATAACTAGCTACCAATAAAACAATTAAGCTCGTAAAGTGATTACCGATGGCTGGTAGATGAAATTTTTGCCAGACAAACCAAAACAATAAAGGCACTGTCATGTGATACACATATACGCCATAACTGATTTTACCAATAAAAACCATTGGTGCGCTCGATAACACTGCATTGAGCCAATGGGGTTTCGGACTACAAATCAGCGATAAAATATATGTACTGATACAAGAAATTGCGGTACGCAAGAATAAGATTTTCACCAAAGTGGCAGTGTTATCTTTCACAAAAGACACATACAAAAGTATAGCGAGTGAAGGTATTACTGTGTATCGCAATAGGCGATGTAATTGGTCCTGCACTTGATTGATTCGATACCAAGAAAGTAATCCTCCCCACGCAAAACAATCAATACAAGTAAGAGTAATTAAACCTTGTCCTTGTTGAATATAGATAAAGTAAAATCTGAAAATAATGCCCAAAATTACGGTTGCCCAAAGCAGGGTAATCGTATGTTTTTTAGGTATTAAGAGCACTACAAATGCCCAAACCAAATAAAATTGTTCTTCTACTGCCAACGACCAATAGGGCGAAAATGCGTCTGCCCAGAACCCTGTTTTTTCCAGCAAATGATTGTATGTATAAAGAATATAGTACCAAGGATGCTGATACAAATCAGTCGTAAAAGGAATATGCAATTTGGGTAATGCAAAACCAACGGCTAAAGTCAGATAGTAAATCGGGAAAATACGAAGTGCTCTTCTTATCATGAAATTTTTATAGACCTGCACAGCATCACCCAAAGACTCTGTTTTGTTTTTGATAAGAATATCTGTAATTAAAAATCCACTCAAGACAAAAAAGAGCGTTACCCCTATCGTACCATTAGGAAGGGTATTGACCCAATGGTTGGTTGGCAACCAATGAAATATTAACACTAAACCAATAGCGATGGTACGAATACCGTCTAGCTGTGGAAGATAGTTGTGTTGAGGTTTTGAAGACATACAGATAAACGACCCATCTTTAGCAAAGACAATAACAAACAGGTTATCAGCGATTTACTAGGATATTTAAAAGGGTAAAATAAAGATTATGATCTATTTATTTCAAGAAGCAATTCTTGAAGTTGAAGTTTCGAAGATAACAAAATTGTCAGAACTTTAGTGAAGAATGTTTTAAAATTCCATTGAAAAGCCATTTCTGAGTTTTAGCCAATAAAAAAGGAGGTCAATTGCTTGACCTCCTTTTTATGCTAGAAAGAATTATTATTTCTTAGCACCTTGTACCGCTCCTGCTGCTTGTTTTTGCTGTTGCATTGGGTTTGGCATAGAAGGACGTTGTCCTTTGAACACTTGGAAACGAGTTGGTTGCTCTGGTTCACGAGGGAATGCGTTGTCTTCTGTGTTGATATCGGCAATCTCATAGAATGGGTCAAGTACCCATTTTGCTACTTTTTTATCTGTAGGGATTACTTTTTTCACGTCTTTGTCGTTCAAACGCCAAATTTCTGCTGGAATACGAACTACCTCGTCTGTACCATCTTCGAATACCATTTTGATAATCACTGGCATTGGCAAACCTCCTTTGTTTTTCAAGTTAACTACATAGAAGTTTTTGTTGCCGTTTACCAATTGTTTCTCTTCGTCAGAAAGACCTGCTGTTGCTTGCTCAAAACGTTTTTTATCTGCTTCAGAAGTTGCATAACGGTCATAGCTGTTGTAGAAGTCACGCATATCTGGATTTGCCTCTACTACTGTTTGAGTAATATCTTTTTTGTTACGGATATTACTCATCGTTTGGCGTTTTGCTTCAGCTTCTGTTTTTGCTTTCGCATTCTTTTGTTCAGGAGATTGGTTGTCTATACCAAACCATTCAACTGTTTCGATAGATTGGTCTACTGGCTCAACACCGTAGAACCATCCACGCCAGAACCAGTCCAAGTCAACACCTGAAGCATCTTCCATGGTACGGAAGAAATCAGCAGGATATGGTTGTTTGAAAGCCCAACGACGAGCGTATTCTTTGAATGCCGCATCGAACAATTCACGACCCATAACCGTTTCGCGCAAGATATTCAAAGCTGTTGCAGGTTTTGCATAAGCATTTGGACCAAATGCCATGATATTATCAGAACCACTCATGATAGGTACTTGTTGAGTAGGGTCGGTTTTCATGTAAGGTACAATATACTGAGGCTCGCCACGACGAGAAGGGAAATCTCTATCCCACTCTTGCTCAGCCAAATACTGACAGAAAGTGTTCAAACCTTCGTCCATCCAAGACCACTGACGTTCGTCAGAGTTGATAATCATTGGGAAGAAGTTGTGACCTACTTCGTGAATAATTACACCAATCATACCAGCCTTTGTAGCTTCAGAATAAGTACCATCTGGCTCAGGACGACCACCGTTGAACGAAATCATTGGATATTCCATACCGCCACCCGAAGTAGCATGACAAGAATACGCTACAGGATAAGGATACGCCACCGAATGTTTCGAGTACGAACGCAATGTATGTGCTACTACCATTGTTGAGTATTGTCCCCAAAGTGGATTACCTTCTTTTGGATACAAGGACATAGCCCAAACTTTTTTACCTTCTACGTCTACTTGCATAGCATCCCAGATAAATTTACGTGAACTAGCAAAAGCAAAGTCACGAACGTTATCAGCCTTGTAAACCCATGTTTTCTTACCAGTTGGTTTACCCTTTTCAGCAGCTTCTGCCTCCTCTTGAGAAACGATTAATACTGGACGAGTAGCAGTTTTTGCTTTCTCCATACGCTTCAATTGTTCAGCTGACAATACTTGAGTTGGGTTTTGCAGTTCACCAGAAGCACCAACCACATGGTCGTTTGGCGCGGTAATGGCTACTTTGTAGTTACCAAAGTTCAAGGTAAATTCTCCTTGACCTAAGAATTGCTTGTGTTGCCAACCATATACGTCATTGTACACAGCCATACGAGGGAACCAGTGAGCAATGAAATAGTTACAGTTACCATCTTTTGCAAAATATTCATAACCCGAACGACCATAGTACTCAGTAATCAAGTAGTTCCAGTCGATTGAGAAAGAAACACTTGCACCTGATTTTAATGGGGTAGGCAAATCAATACGCATCATCGTGTTGTTGATGGTATAAGGTAAATTACCCCCTTTAGCATCACGCACTGATGTAATGTTATAACCGTACTTTTTAGGATCAGTCAAATTTTTGAATTGAGCTGTACTAGCTTGCGGACCCAAGCCACCCGTTTTGGTAGTATTACCGATGGCATCTTCCTTAAAAAGGTTTTGATCTAATTGCAACCAAAGGTAACGAAGCTCGTCAGGAGAGTTATTGAAATACGTGATAGTTTCAGAACCAGTGATTTTACGTTGAATATCGTCTAGTTCTACTTTGATGTCATAATCAGCACGTTGTTGGAAATAGTCCTTGCCAGGCGCACCCGATGCAGTACGATACGAGTTTGGCGTAGGCAAGTCGGTGCCTAGTTGTTCAAAACGCTTGTTGCCGTTATAAGGGCTGGCTGTTTGCTGTGCCAAAGCCCCTAAATTAGAGAAAGCAACCAAGCCAGAAAAAATCAACAGTATTTTTTTCATGGTCGATTTGTTGGTGAAAAATGTTTTTGACGAAATTAAGAAAAAAACAGTTTTAAGCAGTTGGTTTTTGTATGCTATTTGGCAGGTAAAGTAAGGAGTTGAGCGAATTGAGTAGATTTTACAACTGTCTAGTAACCTTTTTTACAAATATTATTCTTTTATACAAAACAAAAAAGCCCAATACAACCAGTGTATTGGGCTAAAAAGTGTTTTTGGATAAGCTTATAAATTACCCATTCTCATTTGCTTCACGGCGTAGTCGGCTGCACGAGCAGTCATGGCCATATAGGTCAATGATGGGTTTTGTGTTGAGGTGGATGTCATCGATGCTCCATCGGTGACAAATACGTTTTTACAAGCGTGCATTTGATTCCACTTGTTGAGAATCGATGTTTTAGGGTCTTTACCCATGCGAGCGCCACCCATTTCGTGAATATCCAAACCAGCAGCTTGTTTTGAATCGTAGGTCTTGATATTTTTAAAACCTGCTTTCTCAAACATATCTGTCATTTGTTGCAAGTAATCTTTGACCATCTTTTCGTCATTATCATCATAACCTACAGCAATACGCAATTGCGGAATGCCATAAGGGTCTTTCAAAGCTTTGTCGAGAGCTACATAGTTGGATTCTTTCGGGATAGTCTCGCCCATCATGTGCGAACCTACGCTCCAGCCTCCACGGGTTACCTTTCCTAGATTTGCTTTCAAATCTTCTCCGATACCTTCGCTACTGTTATACTCGATACGACGACCATCAAACCCTGCGGCATATCCACGTAAGAAGTCTGTTTCTTGCTTATACACATTACGGAAACGAGGAATATAACCACTGTTCGGGCGGCGACCATCGGTTGTTGAATCCAATAACCCATCATACTCGCCTGACACACGTGCACGGTAGTTGTGGAAAGCCACGTATTTACCCAATACTCCACTGTCGTTACCCAAACCATTTTGGAAACGATTTGAAGTAGAATTCAACAAGATCAAGTTGGTATTCAAAGCCGCTGCGTTGACAAAAATGATTTTTGCATAAAACTCAATCATTTCTTTGGTATTGGCATCAATTACTCTTACACCTGTTGCTTTCCCTTTTTTCTCGTCATAAATAATCGAGTGAACTACCGAATCAGGGCGAAGTGTCATTTTCCCTGTTTTCATTGCCCAAGGAATTGTTGAGGCGTTACTACTAAAATATCCTCCAAATGGACAACCTCTTTCACAAATCGTACGATGCTGACACTGCGCACGACCTTGTTGTAAGTGAATTGGTTGTGCTTTGGTAATATGCGCCGCACGACCGATAATGATATGACGGTCTTTGTAATTTTTGGAAACTTGTTCCTTGAAATACTTTTCAACACAATTCAAATCGTGAGGGGGCAAAAACTCACCGTCTGGAAGTGTATCCAAACCATCTTTGTTACCTGAAATACCTGCGAACTTCTCTACATAACTATACCAAGGAGCCAAGTCATTGTAACGAATAGGCCAATCTACCGCAAAGCCATCGCGTGCTGGTCCTTCAAAGTCAAAATTACTCCAGCGTTGCGTTTGACGTGCCCATAACAAAGATTTTCCACCTACTTGATAGCCTCTAATCCAATCAAAAGGCTTTTCTTGTACGTAAGGATGTTCTTTATCTTTGGCAAAAAACTGCGTTGTACCTTCGTAAAAAGCATAACATTTACTTACAATAGGATTTTCTTGTTTGACCTCATAAGGTAATTGCCCTCTGTGTTCGAATTCCCAAGGCTGTAACATCGTGGTCGGATAATCTACTACATGACGCACATCACGCCCACGTTCGAGCACCAAGGTACGTAAGCCTTTTCCTGTAAGTTCTTTGGCTGCCCAGCCACCGCTAATACCTGAGCCAATCACAATGGCATCATAGGTTCTATTTTTTGTGCTATCTATATTAAAATTACTCATGAAATCAATGATTATTTGAAGAGCTGTCGAAGTTCGGTTTACAGCGTTGTTGCTAAAAAGCACTACTGATTAAATCATCGAGACATTTTTGCCGAACGCCCATAGCTCACTACCGAAAGCCTTTTACTTATTTTACTTCACTTTTATACATCCGTGGTATCTGCCTGGCACCATTTCATAATGCGTAATATTGGTCATTACGTATTCAGAATTGAGGTATCCACGTACTGTTAAACCTTTAAGCAAGCCATAAAAATCTTTGGTTTCGGCTCCACTTTCAAAGCTTTTCAACAATTCGATGCGCTGTGGTGTATCAAGCTGAGTAAATGGTTTGCTGTATTTTTGCTGAGCAACAGAGTCTATCTGGCCAATACCTTTGGCAAAAGCTGACTGTACTTCCTTAGAGTAACAATCGGCTACCATTTTTTGAACAAAAGTGTCCAATCCAAGGTCTTTTGCTCCAGGTGTGTTTGTCTTGGGAATAATGGTCTCAACAGCTTCGCTTAGTACACTCGCCAAATTAGGACGCAACCAATTTTTTGCGGTTATTGAGTTGGTCGACCAAGCATTTGCCCACTCGGGTAAAGCTACCGCTACTCCAATGAGCATCGCCATACTTTTTAAGGCATTACGTCTTTCCATAAGTTTGTTTTTTAGTAGTAAGAAAATGGGATTATTTTTAGTCTTTGGGGATATTTCTTATCTTTATTATAACTTATAAAATCATCCTGAATAATCACTCGTTAAACCCTTAAATGCAAGGACTAATACTTTTTTATCCTAAATCTTTGCAAAAAAATATTAGGACAGATTTTTATGAGCAATAACTCCCAATATACACATATTTTCATAAATGCTTATCCTTATTAACAAGGTTGCTGAAGCGGAAAATATAACATTTTTAAGAAAAAATTTACTTAAACAAAATATACAAACAGCGAGTTTAGCCTTCATTCAAGAGATTGTTTCATTATATCCTATTGTATTTTATGGCACATGCAAATCCAGAACTCATCCAAGCCTTGCGTCGTACTGCCCAAAAATTGGCTATCGGAAATCCATACCAATGGGGGCACATGGGAAGTTGTAACTGTGGCAACTTAGCGCAAGAATTAACCCAACTCACCAAAGCACAAATTCATGAATTTGCCATGCAAGGTCGTGGCGATTGGCGCGAGCAAGTAGAAGAGTTTTGCCCAACGAGTGGGCTTCCGATGGATTTACTTATTTCGGATATGCTCAATCATGGTCTAACAACTTCCGACTTACAGAACTTAGAACGTTTGAGTGATAAAAAAGTTTTAGCTAGAATTCCATTAGAGCGTCGTGACAAAATGCGCCACAACTACCGTGACGATGTAGTTCTTTATCTTAACGAATGGGCGAATCAATTAGAAGAAGAATTGTTACCTAATATTAAGTTAGACTTGTCGTTCATGAACGAAGAAAAAGTTGAAGCAAATTTGGTGACCATTTAAGTATCAATATGCTTTAGTCAATAAGCCGTAGGCATTAGGCAAAAAACTTCTACAGATTCATGGGAAATACTTTTGCCAAATGCCCATAGCTGACAGCCGAATACCAAGAGCGTTTTAAAGCTTTTTTATAATCAACTTGAATGTTAACAAAGGACTAATCAACCAATTTTGTAAGCAAGCTTCTTACGTCTGAGTACTTAAATGCCGAAGATGATATCAAACCACCTTCGGCATTTTTTATTTTGTCTACTTCACAGAGGAAGGTAATTCTATTCATTTCCAGATTTGGGCTATAGAAAATTTGTGCTATGTGATAAAAGTTACATTTAATGCCCTGTCATTAAAATAACTTTGTATCATCAAAAAGAAATAATCATACAATGAATGACTACTTATCTTTATTCTTTTTGAAACTAAATATCGCTAACTATTTGTTTAAATGATACTTATGCTTTCTACTTCTTCGGATAGACATCTTTTGATTCTCAAGCATTTTTTACCAATAAATTACTCAACGTTATAGAAATCCTATAAATTTTTAAGAAATTAGAAAATAAAATACTTAATCTATAGACATTATTTTAAAACAATTTAAACATAATCATGGAACTACTTGAATTCATTAAACAACCGTGGCCTTGGTATGTGGCAGGTCCTTTAATCGGACTTACAGTCCCTACTTTGTTATTAATCGGAAATAAATCTTTTGGTATATCATCGTCATTACGACATATCTGTGCGGCTTGTATGCCAGCAGATATACCATTTTTCAAATACAATTGGCGCAAAGAAATCTGGAATTTGATTTTTGTCTTTGGCGTTTTAATTGGTGGATTTATTGCTACTAATTTCTTAGCGAATCCTAATGCCATTGTTATTAATCCTCAAACTATCAAAGATTTAAGCACCTTAGGAATTAAGGACTTTAATGGCTTGATGCCTTCCGATATTTTTGCGCCTGAAAATATTTTTAGCTTAAAAGGGTTGATATTCTTTGTCATCGGTGGCTTTATGGTTGGCTTCGGAACCCGTTGGGCGGGAGGCTGTACTTCAGGGCATGCCATTATGGGTATCTCTAACTTACAAGTTCCGTCGGTGATTGCTACATGTTGCTTTATGGTTGGCGGTTTTGCTTCAACGCACCTGTTGTTGCCATTGATATTTAAGTTATTTTAAAAAGGGAACAGGCACAAGGGACAAAGGCACAAAGTGTTCAATAGAGCACACAACTCTCACTTTTCTCGCACATATTTTTCATAGAAATATTATCATGAAATCGACATTTGAAACTCCAATAGTAGAAAAAGAAGAATTCGTTTGCGAAGCGCCAAACGATATGAAAACTTCAGAAAGCAGTTTATCCAATCTCAAATACCTCATCGTAGGAATTATGTTTGGTATCGTTTTCGTAAAAGCAGAAATTATTTCTTGGTTCAGAATTCAGGAAATGTTCCGTTTGCAAAGCTTCCACATGTATGGCGTTATTGGTAGCGCTGTGGTGGTAGGCATGATTTCGGTATTTCTCATCAAAAAATTCAATATCAAAACGCTATCAGGGGAAACGGTAGAGTTTCATCCCAAAAAATTCCAACAAGGACAAATCTACGGTGGTTTACTTTTTGGATTGGGCTGGGCTATTACAGGAGCATGTCCCGGACCATTATTCGCTCAAATTGGTAGCGGTTTTGTAGCGGTCATTGTTACACTTTTGAGTGCTATTGCAGGTACTTGGACGTATGGGTATTTCAAAGAAAAGTTACCAAACTAAAGGCGACAAGGCTAAATATTAAAGCATTATCAGTCAAGAAAAAGCACCTCACAAGGGTGCTTTTTGCATTTAAGTTATGTGTTTAGGCACAAGGCAAAGAGTGTTAAAATATTTTTTAGTAACGATGGATATATTTTTTGCCGATTGCCGAGAGCTGAAAGCCGTAAGCTCAAAAATTAAATTTTATTTTGCCCACTAACTTAACATTCTTACTATGTAACAAATATCACAGAACCTCTTAGATTATTTATAGAATTTGCAGAAAAAACCAAATTCTGAGCCATGAACAATCAATTCGAAGTTCTTATAGTCGGTGGCGGCAACGCAGGTTTGTCTGTTGCGGCACAATTGTTACAAAACAAATCTGGATTATCTATTGGTATCGTTGAGCCATCAGACAAACATTATTATCAACCAGCTTGGACCTTGGTAGGTGCTGGCGAGTTTGATATTGCCGATACTGAAAAGAACGAGAAAGATTATATTCCAGCAGGAAGTACGTGGATTAAAGATGCTGTAGCAACCTTTGAGCCAGAGCAAAATCAAGTTACTTGTAAAAGCGGAGCAAAATATACCTACAAGATTTTGATTGTAGCACCGGGCATTCAGATTGACTGGCAAAAAATTAAAGGTTTATCCGACACATTAGGCAAAAACGAAGTATCCAGCAATTACTCTTTTGATATTGCGCCTTACACGTGGGAACTTATCAAGAATTTCAATGGAGGCGTTGCTGTTTTTACCAATCCAAGTACTGCCATTAAATGTGGTGGAGCCCCTCACAAAATTATGTATTTGGCATGCGATTATTGGCGTAAAAAAGGCATTTTAGACCAATGTGAAGTGCATTATGTGTCTGGCGCTGGTGTTATCTTTGGCGTAAAGGAATATGCTCAAACCTTGGAAAAAGTTGTAGCAGACAATCACATACACACACATTTTGGTGCTAATACCGTAGCAATCGACGGAAAAAGCAAAACCGTTGTATATGAACAAAAAAATGCAGAGGGAGAAATTGTTCAGAAAAGTCTGAACTTCGATATGTGTCATGCGGTGCCTCCACAAAGTGCGCCTGATTTTATCAAAAAAGCCCTTTAGCCGACCCAAACAATGCTTTAGGATATGTTGAAATCAACAAAAATACGATGCAACATAGTCGCTATTCGAACGTGTTTGCCCTTGGTGACTGTACCAATGCACCTTGTAGCAAAACGGGTGCTGCTATTCGTAAGCAAGCTCCTGTGGTTGTCGAAAATGTCTTGAAAGTCTTAGCACAACAAACTCCGACTGCTGAATATACGGGCTACAGCGCTTGCCCAATCCCAACGAAATATGGCAAACTGATGCTTGCAGAGTTTGATTATAGTAATACTCCCAAAATGACTTTCCCATTTGACCAAGCCAAACCACGATGGACGATGTGGTTGCTCAAAAAATATATATTACCGTGGTTGTATTGGAATAGAATTTTGACAGGAAAAGCTTAATAACCTAACCCCTCATTTTCAAGCCGAAGAAGCTAGCTCGAAACTATCCTTCTTCGGCTTATGTTATTTTAAAACCTTGATAAAGTATATTAACAATGATTCATATACTAATATATTGTCGTATCTTGTAAGATATTATCCCCAACTTAAATAGACACCCTTAGCATGAATTTATCTTTTGTAAAAGAAAAGTTTGTAGGCATTTTTGAAAAAGGATTGCTCGACGAATTAGAGAAAATTGGCAATTACATGGAGCTTGAAGAAGGTCATGTAATTATGCGCCCAGGAGGATATATCCGTACCGTACCAATTGTGCTGAGTGGTTCAATCAAAATCCTCCGCCCCGACGATGAAGGACGAGAAGCATTGCTTTATTATTTGGGAGGAATGGATTCATGCGCCATGTCATTGAGCTGTTGTCTTGATCGCAAGCAAAGTGAGATATTGGCTATTACAGAAGAAAAGACCACACTAATTACTATTCCAGTCGAAAAAGTAGAAGAATGGATGTGTAAATACAGCACATGGAAGCAGTTTGTTTTCCTGACTTACCAGCGCCGCTTTGAAGATCTACTGAATGCCATTGATGAGATTGCCTTTCATAAACTCGACGAACGTTTACTCAACTTGTTACAACGCAAAAGCAAACAAAGTAAAAGCTCTACCATCAATATCACGCATGAAGTATTGGCGGGCGAGCTCGCTACATCACGAGAGGTGGTATCTCGTTTGTTGAAACAATTAGAAAAAATAGGAAAAGTAAAACTCTCCAGAAATAAAATAGAACTCTGTTAAATGAAACACTGATGATCATTAGCCGTCTTCATAAACCGTAGATTTACCTTTACCTTCACCACTCACATTTGGAAGAGTATGCTGCTTTAAGTGACTCAATTAAAAATACTTGGAGAAATATCGGCATACTCACACAGATAGCACTATTTTACTTCGAACAAGCTTCAATTATTTTCCCAGAAATGCGTTAAACCATTTTAACAAAGAATTGTCAGAAAAATAACTAGATGATAAAAGCCTAGGATACAGGGAATAGACTTAAAAAAATAACCAAACTCCTTGACAAATTAAAAGATTGGTATTATCATTGCATCACGAATAACTGTTCAGTGATATTCTTCAGTTAAGCTCCTTACTAATAATTGCTTAACAATTATCTTCCACCTCGTACCAGATTTCCGAATTTTAATTGTAACATTTATCATCTTGTTGTACGACTGTAAAGACGACTTAACCACCATTTTCCTGTAAGGCTCTTTTCATTACTATCAGCCTTATTTTTTACTCGTATGTATACTATTGAAGAATTAGAGTTTAAGCTCGTATCGGAGCTTCGTGAACTTGCTCAAAAATTAAATATCAACAATACAATTGACCTACCAAAAAAAGAACTCATCTATAAAATATTTGACCAGCAGGTAAAAGGTAACACCCCGTTATCGACTCCTGCAATTAGCGATGCTATGGAAAATGAACAAAAACCAGAGAGAAAAGTGAGGAAAGACACAGCCCCTGCTTCAGACAGCCCACGCCCAAAAAGACAACGAATTCAAAAAGTTGATAATCCTGTAGCAGAAGCCAACACGATCGCAAAAGCAGAACCAATTACTAAATCGGAACCTGCGTTAAAGGAAACTACCGTCAGAACAAGAACCGCTAAAGAGCCCAAAGCTAAAAATGAAGCGGTAGAAGATATTATCTTTGATTTTGATGAAGACCCAATTGTTATCGATTTGCCAGAAGACGTAGAAAACGAATTTGCTGACATCGATACTTCTTTTATCACAACAGGAGGTGAAGATTTTGATTTAGGTTTCAAACAAGATCCACCAACCGATATTCGTCCAGAAGGCAACAAACCGAATAATGCACCAAATACCGCTGCAACTGTTCGTAAACCTATCTATAACCAAGCTATCCGTGAATTTGACGGTATCATCGAAAACGAAGGTGTACTCGAAATCATGCAAGATGGTGGATATGGATTCTTAAGATCGGCTGATTATAATTATTTGGCTTCTCCAGATGATATCTATGTTTCGCCTTCTCAAATCAAGCTTTTTGGTCTGAAAACAGGTGATACTGTGCGTGGAGCGATTCGTCCTCCAAAAGAAGGTGAAAAATACTTTGCCCTTTTGAGAGTAGAGTCTGTCAACGGTAAAACGACCGAAGAAATTCGTGATCGTATTCCATTCGAATACCTAACGCCGTTGTTTCCTGATGAAAAATTAAATCTTTCATCAAGAGGAGACCAATACTCAACTCGTATTCTTGACTTATTTGCACCAATTGGTAAAGGTCAGCGTGGTATGATTGTAGCTCAGCCCAAAACTGGTAAAACAGTCTTGTTGAAAGAAATTGCTAATGCTATTGCCAAAAACCACCCTGAAGTATATTTGCTAATTTTGCTTATAGATGAACGTCCTGAAGAGGTTACAGATATGCAACGTAGTGTTCGTGCAGAAGTAATTTCATCTACGTTCGACGAACAAGCTGAACGCCATGTAAAGGTTGCGAGTATCGTTTTAGAGAAAGCAAAACGTATGGTTGAATGTGGTCATGACGTAGTAATTCTTCTTGACTCTATCACTCGTTTGGCTCGTGCGTATAATACTGTCGTTCCGTCATCAGGTAAAATTTTATCAGGTGGTGTCGATGCCAATGCGCTTCACAAACCAAAACGTTTCTTTGGTGCTGCTCGTAATGTTGAAAATGGTGGTTCATTAACAATCATTGCAACAGCCCTTATCGATACAGGTTCGAAAATGGATGAAGTTATTTTCGAAGAATTTAAAGGTACGGGTAACATGGAACTACAACTCGACCGTAAGTTATCTAACCGTCGTATGTTCCCTGCTATCGACGTTCCTGCTTCTGGTACTCGTCGTGAAGATTTACTCATGGACAAAGAAACACTACAACGTGTTTGGATTTTGCGCAAGCACATGAGCGACATGAATTCAGTAGAGGCGATGGACTTCCTACTACAACAAATGAGAAATACACGCAGCAACGAAGAGTTTTTAGCTTCGATGAATCGCTAGTATTTTATCTGCATATATATATCAAAGCATTTGCTCATAAAAAATGTATAGCATTATTTTTGAGCAAATGCTTTTTGTTTCTCTTCCCTTATATTCTTCTCTGAGCATATTCCACTCTTTTCGTTAGTGACAAACACCTCTTCAAAAACAGTTTGTTATTTAAAAACAACTGTTCATTGCATTTATCGTGCTGCTCATATTTAAGCTAATTTTTCAAAGCATAAACTAAGTACCTTTGAATCAATAATCACAAGCACGTCATAGCTCTTTAATTCAATGGCGGGGATTAAAGAAGCCTCATGAGCATAGTGTTAATGTCGAGTCACTCAAACAGTCCATAAATTAGTCTTTGAGCTAATATGCTTGAGTGCTTTCTCAAAAGCTAATCAAATATTAGAAAAACTAGTGCACAAGTTTTTAGGTTTTTGATTAGCTTTTTCATTGCGATCCTTACTTTGGTTTATAAAACAAAAAAGCCTGCCATCTCTAAAAGGACGACAGGCTTTAGCCTCTATCTAAAATTCAAAATGATTCTTCCTTAAAAAGTGTAATTCAACTTCAACTCCCCTCCTAGTCCGTATTCTTTGCGGTAATTCACACTTTTTTGTTCAAAAGTATAGGTTGGTGTTAGCTGTACAGAGAAATTATTGAAACGTTTCTCAATACCCAACGAAACCAAATAATTATTAAACAATTTGGTCTCTATTGATGAATTGACATTATTGATGGTTTGTTCAATATTCTTATCTCTAAAGTCAAAATCTACTCTTCTTGTACCTGAAATATCCAAGTCTGTACCCACCTTACCCAGCACATAAAAATCGCTCTTTAATGGCAAATAATAGCCAATTCGAATTGGAACCTGTACTAGTGTACTTTGTTCTGCAATATTTTTGATTGGTGCACCAAATGGTATTTTAGGTGCAAACTTTACTCTAAAATCAAAATCGTTACGCATTTTGAAATGATCGTCATTTGGATAGCGCTGCACAGCCAATTGCGAATACTGAATACCCGCAGTTATACTCAAGCGTTTATCCAAAAACAATTCCACGTGGGCACCAACGCCCAATTGTGCACTAGACACAACTCCTCCAACACCAGCACGTACATAGGCATCAGCTAGCGAAAAACGCATTCGTTGTGGGCCTTGAGTGGTATCTTCAGGCTCGTAATAACTAAAATCAGTCTTCGAAATTTGAGCTTTGGTATCAGCAGAATCCAATTTCCATGTTTTGGATTTTAGCCTACGCCAATCTGGAATAGCCAAATTTTTCACGATTGATTCTTCAGATTCATCAGCTTTATTGATAATCAAGTTGCCTTGGCTATCTCTTTCAGTATTTCCAATGCCCGTTTGTCCTTTGTACAACGAACCCTGATGAGCCACCTCCCAATCACCTGAGCCAAAGTCGGCCTCAGTTGCTTGATGTTTCTCAGCATTCAATCGTTGAACGGAAGCTTTCAAGTGTTTCTCTTGGTTTTGACTAGCACCCAAAGCAAGAGCCAATTCTGCATTTTTTTGTTCTTGTTGTTCTACCTGCTGAGCTAGCATTTCCTTTTCTACCAAAAGGCTGTCTTTTGTTTCTGTAACTGAAATTAATTGTTGCTGTAAATCTTTTTTTGCATAGTATTGGGTTAAGGTGGTAAAAAGCAGACTCACAATCGTGATGCTAGCAGCAATATACATTGCTTGTTTGCTCACAAGTACTTTCCAGTATGGTACTTGGTGGGCTTGAGCGAAAGCTTGGAATTTGTCCCAATCTTCCTCCCGAAAAGTGGGTTGAATTCCATCAAGTTTTTTCTTGATAGAATCATCAAATTGATCAGTTTTCATAAAAATTGTTTGTTAATCCGACTGAGAATAAATGCGGATAATATGTCTTTATCATCTCTTGAAGTTTCAAACGGGCTTTCATAAAATTAGAACGTGACGTTCCTTCATTGATACCCAACATCTCTGCAATCTCACGGTGATTGTATCCATCTACTACGTGCATCATAAAAACCGTTCGGTATGAGGTAGGTAGCTTTTGCACCAATGCCAAAATATCTTCTGCCGCCATTTTGTCAATCACATTTTCGTCATATACGGGCATGGTGGCATGCTCAACCTCTAAGCTGTATAAGTTCTTTTCTCGTTTGTGATAGTAATTAATGCACGTATTTACGAGAATCGTTCTAAACCACGCCTTAAACGATTGAATATTTTCATAACGATGGATATTTTGAAATACCTTCATAAAACTATCATTAAGTATTTCCTCCGCATCTTCCTGATTGGAGGCATACCTTTGACAGATATTTTTGGCATAACTGAAGTAACTCTTGAAGAGTACCTTTTGAGCGTCGGGATTTTGTTCTCGGCAAGCTCTTAAGACACTTTCAAGGTCATCCTTGTCAAAGTCGGTATTTTTTTTCTAAAAAACAAAGGCTTAAGTGTTTTATAAAGCTAAGTTAAACATTTGAACAGACTATCTACTATGGTAATGGGCTGATATTCAATTATACCCATCAAAATCTTGTATTTTCTTTATCTGAAATCCTTCTAAATAGCTTGACTGCGATTAAGTGTTTTTCGTTGCCTGAAAAAAAAAAAAAAAATTAGGCAACGTTTTATCACACGATTGAGGTCATGTTTATTGAATTCAAACCAATAACATATTGAGAATGAGTAACCTCAAATCTTAGTATGTAACTGTATAGCAAGAACCATTTATTATATACATTTTATGAAAAAATTAAGAACACTTGTATTAATCAGCCTAACTACCATGACTATTGGCGCTATGGCTCAGCAAAGCGCTGTTGTAAAAGATTCTAGTAAGACAGAATACATTTTAAAAGGCCTAAGACCCGTAAAAATAAAGCAGATAGGAGTATATGTGGCTCCCGAAACTCAAATCAGTTATTTGGATGGTCATGTAAAGCCCTTGTTTGGAGGCTCGGCAATGATTTTATTAAATCAAAAATTAGGTATAGGGCTGAGTGGGTATAGTACAGGGCGTGGTTTTCGCAGTGGCGATGGAGTTGATTTTAGATATGGTGGTGTAAAGGTTGAATACACTTTCAGACCTAGCAAACGCTTCCACTTTAGTATTCCAATTTTGTTAGGAATGGGCTCTGCCAATGATAGAGAATACAATGACAATAGAAATTCTCAGCCTTGGGGTGGTCCATCGAGAAATGGCTTTGGAAATCGCTTTTTTGTAGCACAAGGAGGCATAAATCTGGAAGGTAATTTGTTTAAATACGCTAAAGTTTTTGTTGGAGCGAGTTACCGTTTTGCAGGCATTGACAATCGTCGCTCAACCAGTACATTAGATTATAATCAAGTGAGTGGTCTGTCGGTAAATTTAGGGTTGAAGTTTGGTTTGTTTGACCATTCTCTTCAAAAGAAAAGCAAATAACGTATACTGGAAAAGGTTCAAAAATTAGCACTAATACAACATGAGAATCTTGGTAATTGGTGGGCATCAGGTTTTTGGATATGGTGTCGCTACATCTAAAGGATTTGTCGATGTACTTACCGAAAGCGTAAGTACACTCGACCACGAGCAGGTAGTTGTAGATACCTTGGTGCATTTTTCTATGGAAAAAACCATCGAGGCGCTTATGGGACTTGGCAATTATATTTCCAATTATCAGTTAATAATCATTCAAAGTGGATTGGATGAACTTGATGGAGAGCGACCATGGACGCAATTATTAAATGACTCTTCTGATTCATTTAATAATCAGGTAGAAACAGACGAAGTGTACCGTAAAGCGATAATTGTACCATCCAATTTGGGTCTAATGCGGGAATTATATCGACCAGATCCTAATTTAAAGCAACCATCTTTAAGTTTCCCTTGGCTTCCTTATATCAAAAGGGTGCTATTAAATAAAATAGCGAGTACAGAGAAGCTTGGAGTTATCAAACACTTTGAGCGACAGCTTAAAGTAATGGTAAATCTGCTTCAAAACTTTAAAGAAAAGGTAATCTTAATTGGTCCACAACCTAGTTTGAATCCATGTACGCAATTACTACGAAATCTAGGAGAAAATATCCTCAAAGACGTTTGTAAAGCACAGGATTTTAATTGGTTCAAAACAATGGAGGTGATTGAACCTCACCCCTATTTTTTCTTGAACGATGGCAAGCATCTCAATGCACTTGGACATCGAGTGTTGGCAAGTCAGATACTAAGACACTATCGTTTTGAAGTTCGTAAACATCAATATTATTTCCAGCTATGTGACAATTAGTCTTAGCTATGCAGTCAAGCATTATAACACTCACTAAATTTTATAAATAGTATGCTACGTTTCAACAACATCAAATTTATAACCGTATTCAGTATTAGTCTGTTGGTATTTACGGCTTGTTCAAAAAAGGATGACACAACTGTTACTCCTTCAGACAATACCCAGCAGATTAATCAGTGGATTTATGATACGATGTCAGATGCATATTATTGGTTCGATCAATTGCCAGCCATTAGTACGCTAACGTTGACAGATGCTTCTGATGATTTCTTTGAAAAGTTGGTATATCAACGTAGTTCTGTCGATAGATTTTCGATGGTAACAGATGATGTTGATGAACTCGCAAAAGAGTTTAATGGTGTTTCTAAAGTTTTTGGTATTCGTTACATGCTTGGTTATTTGGACAATACCCAAACTAACGTTGGCATTGTTTTAACTCAAGTAATAGGAGGAAGTCCTGCTGCGGTTGTAGGGCTTAATAGAGGTGATATTATTGTAAAAATCAATGGACAGAATATTACTAGCAGTAATTTTTCTTCATTGATGGGTAACGAAACCGTTACTTTTACTTTAGGAAGTATAAGCAATGGTACCATAACAGCTACTTCGAAGACGGTATCAGTAACCAAAGCAGAAGTTACTGAAAATCCGATAGCGTTTTCTAGTATTGTTCAAAAGCCATCTGCTAATAAAACTATTGGGTATTTGGTTTATACACAATTTGTACCCGGGCTTGACAGTGGCGACACCCTGAAATACGACAATCAGTTACGAAGTATTTTTGCTGACTTCAAAGCGGCTGGCGTAAATGAGCTAGTATTAGATTTGAGATTTAATCCAGGAGGGTATATCAGTAGTGCCACAACCTTGGCTTCTCTGATTGTTAACAACTTGACTACTAATAAGATTTTCTTTAAAGATCAATACAATAGTAAATATCAAACTTATTTTGCGAAGCAATATGGAAGCAATATATTTAACAACTATTTTTCTATTGAAAAAAATAATATTGGCAATAATCTAAACCGAGTGTTCGTATTAACATCTAACGGAACGGCATCCTCAAGTGAGCTAGTGATCAATGGATTAAAGCCCTATATGCAAGTCATTACGATTGGAGAGCATACCTACGGTAAAAACCTGTTTGGAACACTGATAGCTGACGACCAAAAACGTTGGAAATGGGGAATTTACATGATGTTGGGTATCACTCAAAATGCAAATGGAGAATCAGACTATGGAAATATAAACGGAATCGCACCCACCTATGCTGTAGATGACAATGTATTGCCAATACAGCCTTTAGGTAATGATTATGAACCGTTGTTTAACAAAGCCTTAACTGTGATGGGCGTGTCGATACCAAATACCAACGGCGCTCGCCAGAATGCAGGAATTTTATTAAACTACACCACCCATGAAAATTATGCAGATAATCCGATGAGGAACGAGAAATTTATGATCAAAAACTATCTCCCCAAATTAATTAACGAATAATTATGAACGTATCAGAAAGTATGACACTTTGCACGGTTAAAACCACGCAAAGACCTCATTACGATGAAATTGTCCAAAAGCTTTCCCAGTGTTGTTATTGGTGCAAACAAACACTTGGCTTACAGCTTTTCAAAGGCTTTCAGATGGCTATTACGATTGCTAACCAAGAACTTACATTTGAATTAAAAGATTTTTCGTCAGAAAAAACTCCGACTTATTTCTTTGACTTGGTAGAGCAACACCCCCTAGCATAATATAGCCATAAGGTTTCATCCATAGCTTTTATGGATGAAATCTTAAACCCAACCGTTCATCTTTCTGCTACAAACTATTACGCGTGCCATCTTTACGTTTTACTAACCATATATTTTAACAAAATCTTTCATCCAATGACACGTTATGAGTTCTTAAAATCAATGGGCTTTCAGGGAGGCGCATTAATGACATTGCTTGCCTCTTGCCAGTCAAACAATGACCCAACGCCTACTACTACCACGAGTTCTAGTTCATCATCAAGTAGTAGTTCGGGGAGCACTTCTGGGTCTACTTCCGGGTCAGGCACTTCGTCTGGTTCTTCTTCTGGCTCAACTCTTTTAGCGTCTGTAGACTAAACTGCCACTGCAAATGCGGCTTTAAAAAACAGTGGGGGCTATATTATTGTCAACAGTATTGTTGTAGCACGTACTGCTCAAAATACTTATGTGGCAGCTACGCAAACTTGTAGCCATGAGCCAAAGAAAAAAGTAACCTTCGTGAACGGTGAATTTTTCTGTTCAGAACATGGCGCTAGATACAGTACAACAGGTGTGGGACTTAATAGTTATGGAGCCAAAGGTTTAGCAGTATATACAGTGACCGTCAACGGTAATACATTAGAAATTTCATAAGATTACACATAAGCATCAATAATCGTGCAGAATAAGATTTAAGTTATGTGCCTAGGCACTGGGCAACAGGCATAGAGTGTTAAAATGTTTTTAATAACCACAGACATGCTTTTTTCCAAAGCTCACCGCCGAGAGCCCTTACCTGAAAGCACAATCTTAAATTTTAGCTTTCGGATTTCAGCTTTGGGCATTCGGCAAAACATATTTATCGTTGCTAAAAAACAAATTTTCACTCTTTGCCTTATGCCTGTTGCCTAAAACACAAAACTCCGAATCCAGCTCTCACAATTCAAATAAGTCCATTTACTAACCATCTTAACAATGACACGATACGAATTCTTAAAAAACGCAGGGTTTGGCGGAGCCGCCCTAATGACTCTTCTTACAGCATGCAGTAAAAGCTCAGATTTATCTCCTATTGCCACCCCTGGAAGTGTAGATTTTACCCTTGATTTAACAGCGTCCACAAATGCTACCCTAAAAAATAGCGGCGGATATATCATCAATAGCAATGTGGTAGTAGCACGTACTTCACAAGGTACCTATGTGGCAGGTTCACACATTTGTTCACATGAAGCAAGAACAAAAGTGGTATTTCTAAACAATGAATTTTATTGTTCAGAACATGGAGCTCGCTTCACTACAGCAGGGGTTGGACTAAATAGTTATGGAAGTGCAGGATTAAGTGTGTATAAAACCGAACTATCTGGAAATTCGTTACGTATTTATTCTTAGAATAAAATAGTAATGTCAACGTCAATGACTGCGTTTTAGAATAAAGTCATTTTAACTCACAAAAAGATGAAAATACTAAGTGCTTTTGTCCTTTCCTTTCTTTTGAGCTTAGCTCCCGAATGGAAAACTGACTTTGCTTCTGCCAAACAAGAAGCTACGCAATCACACAAGTATATTTTACTGAACTTTTCTGGTTCAGATTGGTGTGTGCCTTGTATTAGATTGAAAAAAGATGTTTTTGAAACAGGTACTTTTCAAAACTTTGCTACCGAAAAGCTGATATTAGTTCGTGCTGATTTTCCTCGATTATCAAAAAACAAATTGAGCCCAAAGCAAACCGAACATAATGAGGCTTTAGCAGACAAATATAATCCTGAAGGTAAATTCCCTTATACCTTATTGATTGATGCCAATGGTAAAGTCATAAAAACATGGGATGGCTATACCAACACGTCACCAGAAGAATTTATCGCTCAAATTAACAAGATTACGAATGCCCAATAGCATGAGCCACGTCGAAGTACATAAGCAGGGACATCGATTGATGGGTAATTATTTTGAAATTAGCGTAGTCAGCGATAATGCTGACTACGCTAATCGTTGTATCGATCAGGCCGTAGAAGAAATCAAACGTATTGAACGACTTTTGACTACCTTCAACGACCAAAGTCAAACCAATCAAGTGAATGCAATGGCAGGAATTGCGCCTGTTGAAGTGGACGCAGAAATGTTTGATTTGATTGCTCGTGCACAACGCATATCAGCACTGACACAAGGTGCATTTGATATTACTTATGGATCGATTGACAAAAGCTTATGGAATTTTGATACCAACATGACCGCTTTGCCAAGTAAAGAGATCGCCTTGGAGTCTGTTCGATTGATAAATTATCAGCATGTTATCCTGAATCCAGAACGTCGCACGGTTTTTTTAAAAGAAAAGGGTATGCGTATTGGATTTGGTGGTATCGGAAAAGGTTATGCCGCAGAGAAGGCCAAACAGTTGCTAAAATCGTTAGGTATACAAAGTGGCATTGTCAACGCCGCTGGTGACCTTACTACTTGGGGCAATCAGCCCAATGGAAAACCTTGGACCATTGGCATTGCCAATCCACAAGCTGGCGAAAGTCCTTTTTCATACTTGTCCATTAGCGATGTGGCTGTGGCTACATCGGGAAATTATGAAAAATATGTGATGATTGATGGAAAAAATATTCCCATACCATCGACCCACAAACAGGCTTACCAGTATCAGGCATACAAAGCGTAACCATTATAAGTCCCAATGCAGAGCTATCTGATGCTATGGCAACTCCCGTGATGGTCATGGGTATCAGAGTCGGACTAGATTTAATCAATCAAATGCGACAGATAGCTTGTATTATTATTGATGACCAAAACAAAATTTATACCTCACGGAATATTAACATAAAGTAGTAGTGTAAGTCCGAAAGTTAATGATGATCAAATCGTAAAATTATATTTTGTCCGTTTTACAATTTTCAATTTTTCGCATATTGCCAAAGCTTTGTTGATATTTCAAAAACAAATCAACTCTCAGTATGAAGTCAACACGTTTTAACAAAAAAATAGCAGCATTGCTATTGATGGGAGGCCTAGCCACAAGTGCTTGCCAAACTGTAAAGCCCTACCAAAAGGCCTATATCAATGATTCTGACATGGAATTGAGTTCTCGTAAGGTTGTCAAATTTGAACAAAACTTCCAACTGTATCGTGAAGGTGCTTCGGGTGCCAACGGCGGTAAAACAGGCGGCGGTTGTGGCTGTAACTAGTCTATGATGAGTTGCTTTTTAAGAATACTACTAATTGTCTTTTGTATAGGTCATACGCCTCTACAAGCGCAGAACAAACGAGCAAAATTTTCGGTATCTACCACCAAAAAATACCCGAAAAAAGGCGAGACAATTCAACTTGTACTCGAAGCACAGATTTTCCCCAATTGGAAATTATATGCTAGCGAGCCACAGGTTGTCCCAGGGCCTAAACCTGCTCATTTGGTGATTCAGCCTCATGCCAGTTTTAAACTTGTTGGAGAGCTAAAATCTATTAATCCTCACAAAGAGAGAGACCCATACTGGAAAGGACAAGTAGTATATTTTGAGAAAAAAGCACGATTTACGCAAGCCATTCAAATTCTCGAATCAAATACTCAAATCTCAGGCAAAATCATTTACCAATTGTGTACGACCAACAATAGCTCTTGTGTCCAATACCAAGACTCTTTCCAGGTTCTGTTACACTAAATTCATTGAAATATGAAAAAGCTTACACTGGCGATAGGTTTATATATGGGTGTACTTATTAGTGCATCTGCTCAAAAAACGGCTGATACTAGCAATTACCAAAGCCGTAAGTTAAAAGTAGAAGAAATTAATATCGTGTCTAGTTATTATCATCAAGATGGTAACAACTCGGCTGTAACGGGCGGTATTGGTACCGAAAAACTAACCGACTTTGGTAACACTTTTGATATTCGTTTCTCGAAATGGGATAGCAAAGCTCGTCAGCATTTTTTCACTTTTGAATTAGGTGTAGATGCTTACTCGTCGGCATCTTCAGATAAAATCGACCCTTTTACAGTATCTTCTGCCTCAATGACTGACCAGCGTATTTATCCGTCGTTGGCTTGGAGTGTGAATAATGCCAAAAAAGGAACAACCTTCGGAGCAGTAGCCTCTTATTCGACCGAATACGACTACCAATCGTATGGAACAGGACTAAATTTTTCAAAAACATCTAAAGACGGGAATCGCGAGTTTAGTGCCAAAGTCAACGCATTCTTTGATACGTGGAAAGTAATTTTACCTTCCGAACTTCGTACAATTTACCGTCCAGATGGCACTTTTTATTTCTATGGATCAGGTGGCGAAAATGACCCATATCCAGTTGACTATAAACCTCGTAACTCTTACAGTTCCTCATTCTCTTTGGCACAAGTTATCAATAAAAGAATGCAAGTGTTACTAACGGTTGACCCAGCATATCAAGCAGGTTTGTTGGCTACCAAATACCAACGTGTGTATTTTACTGACGGAACCGTAAAGTCAGAAGAGCTTCCTGATACCCGTGTCAAATTACCTATTGGTGCTCGTTTGAATTACTTTGCAGGAAACAAAGTCGTAATCCGTACATTCTATCGTTATTATCAAGACGACTGGGGCGTAAAGGCTCATACATTTGAATTGGAAACTCCAATCAAAATGACGCCATTCTTAACCCTAAGTCCATACTATCGTTATTATACGCAAACCGCTGCGGACTACTTTGCCGCTTATGGTTCGCATAAGTTGAGTGACAAATATTATACAAGTGACTACGATTTGTCAAAACTTAATAGCAATATGGTAGGAACAGGTATTCGTATTATGCCTCCTCATGGTGTATTTGGTATCCAAAGCTGGGCTTCGCTTGAGCTTCGCTACGGACATTATATGCGCTCAAATGGCTTGACCTCAAATACCATTACCCTCTACGCAAAATTCAAGTAACAACGAAGGATTTTATTCAATTTCAGATTGGGGATTTTTGATTTCGGACATGAAGTAAAATTTGATTATCTATTTACATTCCTAATTCATCACTCATAATTCATCACTAAAATTCAGGTTAGGATTTTTTCAAGAAAATTCTGACCTGAAATTTTATTTTGAACCTTATACTCAATTTCCAGTCTAACTAATGACATTTTAGGGTGACGATTAAAATAATCTGCCGTTAAATTTGTTATAAAGAGGTATATTTTCGATTTTTGGAAAGGTTTATGTAGGCATTACAAGAAACTGTACTTCAAAAATAAAGGAAGATATATACCGCATTTACAGACATATTAAACAATCAATTTTATGAAAAAGATTAGCTTTATTTTTGGACTACTTTTTGCACTTATTCTACAGGTCCAAGCTCAAACGGCAGACGAAATTTTTGGCAGATATTATGACGCAACTGGTGGCACAGAATTGTGGAAAGGTGTTAATAGCTATATCATCAAACAAGCATTTGTAGCAAATGCTCCAACAGATTTTACTCAAGAGACTAAAGTTTCTGTGGCAGGTCAGGGTATCTTAAAAACTAAGACTATCCTAAAAAGAGCCTTTATTTATGGCGCCAATCCGACAGAAGCTTATTTTAGAGTGCCAACAGGTAGTCTTGACAAAAATGTTGTTTATGAAACAAAAGACCTTAGCGACAAAGACAAAGCTGGTCTCAAACGTGAAATGACTGACGGTTTGTTGCCTTTTATCGACTATGCTAAAAAAGGCTATATTGCCACTTATGTAGGTTTGAAAGCAGACAACGGAAAGCCTGTTCATCAGATTGAATTATCAGGTAAAGATGTAAAATACAACTTGTTTTTTGACGCTACGACTTATCTTCTTGCAAAGTTGAAAACTAACTTGGCGTCAGGCGAAGAAATCACACAGGAGTTTACTACTTATACAAAAACTCCGTATGGCATTAGCTATCCAAGTGCCTCAACTTACTACAGCAGCGTTGAAAAACGTAATACTAAAGTAACAACCACGGTGACATTCAATGATAAAATTGAAGCCAGCGTATTTAAAAAATAGTTGTAATAACCTTACAACCCAAAGTGCTTTTTGATAGATAACATTATGAGTAGTTCTTTTATGATTTTGAGTCATAAAACACTACTCATAATGTTTTTTACCCTACTTATGAAGTCATATATCCGCATCATACTATTTTCAATTGCTATCATCTTCCTATTCATTATAGGGGCTTTTGTCTATTTGCAAACACCAAGTGGCCAAGCACTAGTTACTACGGAAGTGACGAAATTCTTAGAAAACAAATTTGGCTCGAAAGTATCAGCCAAACGTATTGCCTATCATATCCCCGATTGGATAGAACTTGACGAGGTATTTGTTGCTGATCATAAAAAAGATACACTCGTAGCTACCCACAAACTGTATGTTGACTTAGATATGTTTGCTTTGCTCAAAAGCAAGGTAGCCATCAATAAAGTGGAACTAGAAGGTATTCGTGCCAAAATCAAAAGGACTTTACCTGATACTACCTTCAATTTTGACCATATTGTAAAAGCTTTTGCCTCTCCTAATACGACCCCTGCCAAAAATGATACAACCCCAAGTAGTTTGTTGATGAACATTGGTAAGGTAAGTCTAAAAGATATTCATGTTACTTATCTGGATAATGTCATCGGTACTGATGCCGATGTAGCATTCAAATCGTTTGAAACGACTTTCAAAAAAATTGACCTTAACTCATCTACTTATCAACTGGCAAATGCGAAGCTCAATGGAGCAAATTTGCAGCTAAAAACCTATCCAGCATTAAAAGTATCACCTCCAGATACAAATTCAAGTCCTGTAAATTTTGGTTTTAAAAAAATTAATCTCGATGATATCACTTTTGATATTAGCGACCAAGTAGGTGGACTTTCAAGTAAAGGTCGCATTGCCAAAGCTAGTGCCGAGGCTGACAAATTTTCGATGGCAGAGCAACTGATGCATCTCAAAACCTTTTACCTCGACAATTCATCCGTTAAAGTAAGTATCAAACCAACGCCAAAATCTTCACAAAAGCCTCTCCCTGCTCCTACTGTAGCACAGTCTAAAACACCAGAAAAAGGCTGGACATTTGGGGTGCAAAAGATTTTGATGAAAAACAATACCATTACTTATGATGATTTTGGAAAACCTCGTCAAAGTAAAGGTTTAGACCCTGCACATATCGGCATTACGCCCTTGAATATAGAAGCCGAAAGAATTCAATACTCTCCTAAAGGGGTAACAGGCTGGCTTCAAAACATTTCGATGAAGGAAAAAAGTGGTTTTGTTTTACAAAAACTTCAAACCGACTTCGCTTATACAGACAAAAAAGCATTCCTTAAAAAACTTACTATTCAGACACCCAAAAGTATTATTAGTGATGAGGTAAGTTTAAGTTATAACTCACTCGACCAACTAAGTAAAAATATTGGAGCCACAAGAGTTGTAGTCAACCTCAAAGATAGCAAACTAGCTTTTTCTGACATACTCTTACTTGCGCCACAGCTAGCGCAAACGCCTCCTCTCGCAGGAAATAGTCAGGAGATATTGCGTTTTAAAGGCAAAGCCACAGGTACTATCAACAATTTGAGCATCGCAGGATTGACCATTCAAGGATTTGACCATAGCAAAATTCAGTTGCATGGCAATATCGTTGGCTTACCTTCTGTTGAAAAAACAAGTGTAAAAGTCGGTATCGATGAAGTATCAGTGACTAAGAGCGATATTCAGAAAATCGTACCAAAAGAAATGCTTCCTGCGACTATTGAACTGCCCGAAACGATTGTGTTGAAAGGGACAATCGGAGGTAAAGTCAACAATCTGAATGTAAATACACAATTGATTTCTGATCTGGGCAAAGCACAATTTAAAGGCACACTTGTCAATATTACCGTCCCGAACAAACAGCAATACGACGGTCAGTTATCACTCAACGAGTTTGATTTGGGCAAATTACTCAAACAGCCAGAGCAATATGGCAAAATGACCTTAGTAACGGATTTTCATGGTAAAGGAACAAATCCTAAAACTATGGATGCCGAAATAAAAGGCAAAATAGAACAAGCAGTTTTCAAGGGATATGACTATAAAGATTTGCAATTTGCCACCACGATTCGTAATCAGGAAGCGCAGATTAATGCTCTTTTTGAAGACCCAAATGCAAATTTCAATCTACAAGCAAAAGCTAATCTCGCGAATGAATATCCTGCTATTCAAGGTACTTTAGCCATTAAACAGCTCAAGCTCAAAAATCTTCACCTTTACCCCGATGACATTGCTATCAAAGGACAAGTAAAAATGAACTTAACCAATACTAATCCTGCCAAGCTCAATGGAAGCATCGCGATTGATGAAGCCGCGGTAACGCAAGATGGTAAGCCTATTCCTTTGGACGATATTAAGATTTTGGCACAAAATAATAACGAGCGTAACGCTTTCAGTATTCAAGCGCCATTTCTCAAAGCCCAAATGTTTGGTCAATTTAATTATGTCCAGTTAGCCGACATTATCATTTCGGATATTAATCGTCATTTCAGAATCCCGAATCAAAATCCGAAACTTATCACCGAGCCTTACGATATCACCATCAAAGCCAAAGCGATTGGGCACCCTGCCATTAAAGCATTTGTACCAGCTTTGACAAGATTAGATTCCACCACTTTCAATGCAACACTAAGCAACGAAGCTGGTCATACCATGCAAATGGATTTGAAAATACCTTTTGTTGAATACGATACCATTCGTGTGCAACAAATAGCGTTTGGCATGCGCTCTGATTCGAGTAAAATTACTTACCAAACGAGTCTAGAAAAATTGAGCTTTAATGCTTTCCAAATGCTTAAAACCAAGCTTGATGGACAAGTAAACGACGATATAGCAAAATTCAACCTTGTTTTATTAGATTCTCTTCAGAAAGAGCATCACCGAGTAGCAGGTCAAGTCGCCAACTTTTCAGACCAATTCAGAATCAATCTTTTGCCTGATGGGTTAAAACTCAATTATGAGCCATGGAAAGTTGCAGAAAATGGGTTCTTACAATACGGTCAGGCGGGATTGATTGTGAGTAATTTTTCTTTACAAAACCAAGAACAATTACTTCAGATTCATACCCCAGAAATGGCACCGAATGCTCCTTTAGAGATTCTTGTCCAAAAGCTGGATTTACACAAAATGATTAAACTCGTATATCCAGATTCCACTATTGCAGACGGAACGATTGACGGTAAAATCATTTTGGCCAACTATATGAAATCTCCCTCGTTTACAGGCGATGTAACCATACAAGGGTTTACCTTCCAAAATACACCAATTGGGGATTTGGTAGCACATGTGTATAACGAGACACCTGAGAAGATTTCGGTAAATACCACTTTGAAAAACGACCAAAATGATATAGCCTTAATCGGAAATTATATCTTGGGTGACAAAAAGCCATTAAATTTCTCACTGAATATCAACAAGTTGAGCACAAAAACTATTCAGGCATTTAGTTTTGGACAAATGCGACGTGCCAATGGTAGTCTCAACGGAAATATCACAATTAAAGGAGCAAACGAACAACCAGATATTGCAGGATTTATTGGTTTTGAAAAAGTGGCATTTGATGTTTCTCAATTAGGTACAAAACTCTTGATTGATAAACAAAAAATCTATTTCCAAAACCATGAAATGGAATTCAAAAACTTTACCCTCAGCGATACGCTCAACCAACCTTTGAGAGTCAACGGTAAGATTATTTTCCAAAAACTTCCTGAAGTAGAATACAAACTGGCGATATCTACTAAAAACTTCATGGTGCTCAATTCAACGCGCAAAGACAATGATTTCTTCTATGGCAAAGCCTTTGTTGATGCCAACATGAATATCAGTGGCTCAACAAGTACGGCAGTGGTTGATGGCAATGTAAAGTTGATTGAGAAAAGTAGCATTTTCGTTTTGATGCCCGACAATAGCGTAAGTGAAGAAGCCATCAACGATGTAGTGGTTTTTGTGGATAAAAATAAAAAGGCATTGACCAAAGACTCTACCAATAGCAATCAGACGAAATATAATACTAGTTTTATCTCAGAAGTAAGTTTGTTATTGGAAGCCGACGAAAAGTCAGAAATGACTATTGTTGTAGATGAATTAAATGGCGATAACCTCAAAGTACGAGGCAAAGCTCAACTTAATGCTGGGATAAGCTCCAATGGTCAGCCTTACATTTTAGGGATTTACTCACTTACAGAAGGTAGCTACGATTTGTCATTTGAACTTCTCAAAAAACAGTTTAAAATCAAACCAGGCAGTAACATCGTTTGGATGGGCGACCCTTTGAGTGGTAATATCGACATTACGGCGATTTACCAGACCATGGCCTCTCCGTCCGACCTGTTGAGTTCTACCGAATCGCAATATCGTCAAAAAATGCCTTTTGATGTAAACCTAAACCTAAACGGTCCAATGAAAAAATTGGAAACGTCTTTTAGTATTACCCTAAATGATAAAACACAACAGGCCATAGACAACGATGTCAAAACAAAAATAAATGATAGATTAAAGTATTTGGCTCAAACCGATATTGCCGAAAACAACAAACAGGTTTTTGCTTTATTGATTTTAAATAGATTTTTCTCTGAAAAATCATCTGACTTTTTCTCTACAATCAACCCCGAAGCCATTGCTCGCCAAAGTGTGAGTAAACTTCTTTCTGACCAGCTCGAAAGATTGGCTGCCGACGTGATTAAAGGGGTAAACTTGAGTGTGAATCTCAATTCTAGCCAAAGTAATATTGCAGGGCAGTCATCTGCCAGAACAGATTTGAACCTTGGACTATCCAAAGCTTTTTTCAATGATAGATTGAAAGTTGAGGTTGGGAAAAACTTTGAGCTTGAAAACACCAACGGTGTGCAACGAAATCCAACTGAGGTATTTGATAACGTCGCTGTAAACTATAGTCTTACAGAAGATGGAAGGTATCGTTTTAGGGCATTCCGTAAAAATCAATTCCAAACAGTTCTCGAAGGTTTTGTGGTAGAAACAGGCGTGAGTTTTGTCATTACCTTGGAATATCAGTCTGTGAAAGAGTTTTTCCAAAAAATAATAAGTAATTATTAATGGCTGATAGCAGTATGCTCAAAGCCTAACATAGCCATTACAAACATGATTCAAAAGAGTGCACTATATATTGGTCTCATACTTCTACTAGCCAGCTGCTCGGTAACGAAGAAGCTCCCTGCTGGCGAAAGCTTATACACGGGTGCAGACATTAAAATCAAAGCCGATTCGAGCATCAAAAAATCAGAAATAGAACGTGTTAATGCTGAGCTAGCAGAATTTGTAAGACCCAAGCCCAATACAGCCATCATGGGGTTTCCGTACCGAGTATGGTTATACTATGTCATGGGTGAGCCTCGCAAACCAAAGGGTTTTAGAACATGGTTTCGTCGCAAATTTGGTGAACCTCCCGTTCTTGCAAGTCGTGGAGTCATTAATGCCAATACCAAACAAATTAATGTCTTGCTGAACAATCAAGGCTTTTTTCGTACTACAGCATCAGGTGATATTATCGATAAAAATCGTTTAGCAAAAGCGGTTTATACTATTAATTTAAAACCACAATATTTGCTCGATTCGATTCATTTTGAAACAGATGGAGATACCAGTGTTTTTGGAAAAGCATTACTCAATACTCAAAAAAGAACACTTTTGGTAAAGGGTAATCCGTATAATTATGAAACCTTAGTGGCAGAACGCAATCGTATTGAACGAGAGTTGAAGCAACGAGGCTTTTACTATTTCCGTCCCGACTATGTAATCTTCAAAGCTGATTCGATGAGTAAAAAAACGAAGGTGGATGTTTCGGTTGAAATTAAACCCAATGTTGCTCAGGTAGCCAAAAAGATTTACTATATCAACGACATTCATGTCATTGCTGATTATGGTGATTTGAGAGTAGATACAACCAATATTAAACAAACGAACTATCAAGGAATTGATATTCAAGATCCCCTCAACAGATACCGTCCAAAAGTGTTTGCAGATGCGATTGGATTTCGTCATGGACGTAATTATTCGAGCCGTTTTCAAGATGTTTCATTATCTCGTTTGATTAATCTCAAAAATTTCAAGTTTGTCAAGAATAAGTTTGAATTAGTCCCTCGTTCAGACTCAGCATTATTGGATGTATACTATTATCTGACCCCGCAAAAACACAAATCTTTGCAGGCAGAGCTGAGCGGATCGTCGAAGTCAAACAACTTTAACGGTACTGACATTGCAGTCAACTGGCGTAACCTTAACTTGTTTAGAGGTGCCGAAATTTTTACCATTTCAGCCTCAACGGGCCTTCAATTCCAAGTAGGCGGTGGAGCCAATGCTATCAACAACTCGACTTATAAAGTGGCAACCTCGCTTACACTTCCACGTTTTGCAGTCCCATTTATTAAATTCAATCCAACTCGAAATCAGTCCTTGCCTTCCACGACATTCAATGTCAATTACGAATACATCAATCGAGGTAATATGTATCGCACTACCTCCTTGAGTGGTTCATTGGCTTATGATTGGAGTCAGAACTCAACACTTAGACATACCTTTACGCCACTATCTATCAGTTACGTTCGAACATTTGATTTTTCATTTGATTATATCAATTATATGATCATGTTTGCACCACAACAATTAGGCACTATTCTGGATCAAAACACCATTATACCAAGTTCTATTTATCAGTTTTTTTATAATCCCAGACCTACCAAAAGTTCAAGTTTTGCTCTTTCTGGAAGCATTGAAATTGCAGGAAACTTGGCCAGCGCACTTGCCAAATCTGCCAATTCAACAACCGAAGCACAAACCTTATTTGGTGTAGGTTATGCACGTTATATTCGAAGTGATTTGGATATGCGATATAGCAAAACGATCAATAGTAAAATAAAATGGGCAAATCGTGTCATGCTTGGCTTTGGCTTGCCTTATGGCAACTCAAATTCACTACCCTTTCCGAAGCAGTACATTGTAGGCGGTAGCAATAGTATCAGGGCATTTGTGGCACGTGGTATTGGACCTGGAGCCTATTATGCCTCAGGCGATAACGCCACAACGTTCTTAGGAGCACAAGCGGGTGATATGAAGCTAGAAATGAATACCGAGCTTAGAGCCAAGGTAAACGACTTTATACAAGGAGCATTATTTGTAGATGCAGGGAATGTTTGGATGTACAAGGATGAAGTTTTATACGGTGCTGATGGTGTATTTGGAAAAGATTTTTACAAACAACTTGCAATAGGTGCTGGTGTTGGTTTGCGTTTCGACTTTACGTATCTCTTACTTCGCTTTGATTTAGCGACGCCACTTCGCAAGCCCTATTTACCAGAGGCAGAAAGATGGGTCATCAAAGATATCGACTTTTCAAGCTCTGACTGGCGCAAAGAGAACCTAATTCTAAACATTGCGATAGGTTTGCCATTCTAAGAAAAGTACAAGCTTGCTAAAATCTAAATGCTTGTAGAAGAACTGATATATCATATTTGCGAAAAAAGGTAGTTTAACTTTGCAAGAAACTTTTTTAATTAAAAAACTGGGACTATTTTTGTAACCTAGTTTCTGATAACGAGTCAAATAAATACATAGCAATGAATCGCAAAAATATCTTAGCCATCGCAGCAGTAGCCATGTTAGCAGTAGCTTGTGACTACCAAAAAAACAATACTATCAAGCAAAAAGACCTACGCGCAGGAGATGAGTATGTGTACGGCGTTCACCCAGACAGTGCTGCACGTCAAACAAAAAATAAATACACAGCTAAGCCAGAAAACGAAGTAAGAGCTGCTAAAATCCGTGAAAAATTGTACGGTCCTGCTGCTGAAATTACTCAAGGAAATTAATATTCTAAGATTTTAATCTTTTTTTATAGATTATAAAAAGCGTTGCGACTCTGTTTGTAACGCTTTTTAGTTAGAAAGACATAAGACAAAAGCCTATTCTTTCTCTATTTAAACCCCTCTTTTTTATAATTATGAACATTGCATTAGTAACAGGCTCAGCTGGCCTTATTGGTAGTGAAGCAGTATCATTCTTTTCTGAAAAATTCGACCTTGTCATTGGTATCGATAATAATATGCGTCAATATTTCTTCGGTCAAGAGGCTTCAACTGCTTGGAATCGCAATCGTCTAGAAGAACAATTTGCTAATTATAAACACTATCAAGCTGATATTAGAGAAGTTTCTCAATTAGAAGTAATTTTTAAAGAATTTGGTGCAGACATCAAATTAATCTTACATACCGCAGCACAACCTTCTCACGACTGGGCAGCAAGAGAACCATTTACAGACTTTTCAGTAAACGCAAATGGTACACTCAATATGCTTGAAATGACTCGTTTGCACTGTCCTGAGGCTGTATTTATTTTTACGTCGACAAACAAAGTTTATGGAGATAATCCAAACTTCTTGCCATTAATCGAAACTGAAACTCGTTGGGAAATTGATACAAACCACCAGTATTTCGAAAATGGTATCGATGAAAACTTGAGTATCGACCATACTAAACACTCTTTGTTTGGTGCATCGAAAGTAGCAGCAGATATCTTAGTACAAGAATACGGTCGTTACTTCGGCATGAAAACGGGTATCTTCCGTGGTGGATGTTTGACTGGTCCAAACCACTCTGGTACGCAATTGCACGGCTTCTTGGCATATTTGATGAAATGTGCTATTACTGGTAACCATTACACTATTTTTGGTTACAAAGGAAAACAAGTTCGTGACAATATTCACTCTTATGACTTGGTAAATATGTTCTGGCATTTCTACCAAAACCCACGTGTAGGTGAAGTATACAACGCAGGTGGTGGTCGTTTTGCTAACTGTTCAATGCTAGAAGGTATCACAATTTGTGAAGAAATTACTGGTAAGAAAATGAGTTATAGTTACTCTGAAACAAACCGTATTGGTGACCACATTTGGTATATTTCAGACCTTTCGAAGTTCAAAGAGCATTATCCAACTTGGAACTGGAAATATGGTTTGAACGAAACACTCCAACAAATTCACGACGGTATCACTAGCCGATTGTAATATTTTTAAAGGACTTAAGACAAACGCTTAAGTCCTTTTTTATGCTCTTGATAAATAGGGTTTACACTTAAAAAAATACATTTTATCTATGCCTATCGATCATTGAAACTCCTAGATCCCCTCCTAAACCAAAAAAAATATTGAAAGCTTCGTTAATAATTAGGCTAATTAATATCGTCTCAAGGTATTTAAGTAGGAAAATTACATAGGTTTGGGGTAAATTTGCATTAATTTTGAATACTCCAATCAGCATATTGGTATTACAATTAAAAACATCATGCCCAATTCCATAAAAATCCTCATTCCACTTTACAACGATTGGGATGCTTTAGAGCTTTTACTTGAACGTATCAAACATACAGTTGAAGCAAGCTTCTTTGAGCAGCTATCTTTTGTGATTGTGGATGATTGTTCTTCCATTCCGTGTGATGTAAATCGTTTTTCGGCATACAACCTTGAGATTATCAGACTTTGGCGCAATGTAAGTCATCAAAAAGCCATTGCACTGGGTCTCTCCTATTTAACCAAAGAACGTACTTTTGATTATCTGCTAATCATGGATTCAGACGGTGAAGATCGTCCTGAAGACATGGAGCGCTTATATGATACTTGCGTAAAAACAAATCAAATTGTATTTGCTAAACGCGCCAAACGTAGCGAAGGCCCAATCTTCCGAATGGGCTACTTGGTATATAAAGCACTTTTTGGTCTATTAACAGGAAAAGTAATAGAATTTGGTAATTTTAGCATACTGCCATTTGAACAAGCCAAGAAATTAGCTTACGTTTCCGAGATATGGAATCACTTCCCTGGCGGAGTTATTCGATCCAAATTATCATATAGTTCTATCCCGATTATCAGAGGTACTCGTTTGGCAGGTAAATCTAAGATGAATTTTGTGTCTTTGATTCTTCATGGCTTAAGTGCTATTTCTGTATATCTAGATACTGTGGCTGTTCGAATCGTCATTAGTTCTCTGGTATTGGTTGTTTTGTCTATCTTAGTAGCATTGGTTGTATCCATTATTCGTCTTACAACTCCTTATGCCTCACCTGGCTGGGCAACAACGCTTGTTTCAACAGCAGTAATTGTGATACTCCAAGCCTTTTTGAGTTCACTTTTTTTGGTTTTTACCGTATTAAACTATCGTACTCAAAAGCATTTTATTCCAGCATTGGAATATCATGAATTAATACAACAAGTAGACTCGACAGAGCTTTCTAAGATTAGCTAATATTATAGATCATTTGCCAAATAAATCAACCTCATAAAAATGAAATTAAGTGTAGTTATCCCTGCATACAACGAAGAGGAATCTATTCCTGAAACACTACGAACCCTGTATGCAACACTAAAAAAATACAATATTGACCACGAAATTTGTGTAACCAACGATAACTCTAAAGACCGTACAGAAGAGGTATTGAAATCCCTACAAACCGAAATTCCAACCTTGGTATATTTTACCAACAAAGGACCTAATGGTTTTGGGTATGCCGTACGATATGGCTTAGAACGCTTTTCGGGCGACTGTGTGGCTGTCATGATGGCCGATATGTCTGATGACCCAGAAGACTTGGTAAAATATTATAATACCATGCTTGAGAAAAACGTAGATGCTGTTTTTGGTAGTCGTTTTATCAAAGGGGGAAAAGTATATGATTATCCTCGTTTGAAACTATTCATCAACCGCATTGCTAACTTCATTGTTAAGCTTGCTACAGGTATCAAAACCAACGATACGACAAACGCCTTTAAATTGTACAAGCGTGAAACTATCGAAGGTATTAAACCATTCTTATCTCCACACTTCAATTTAACGGTTGAACTACCGCTAAAGGCATACGTTCGAGGTTACTCTTATGCGGTTGTACCAAACAGTTGGACCAATCGTAAGTACGGTGAATCAAAGCTCAAAATTAAGGAAATGGGTAGTCGTTATTTCTTTATTTTACTTTACTGTATGATCGAGAAGTTTTTCTCTAGAGGAGATTATATGAAGAAGAATTAATACAAATAAAAAGGATGAGGCTTATTCCCTCATCCTTTTTATTTGTGCAAAAGTAATGCTTGTAAAGTACTTAGCTGAAAAAGTGCATACGTAAGTGTAATGCCCCAAAATACAGCAAAAATGCTCATTGTAACTAGGATTCTAAGCACAGATACCCGAAAAGATAGTGCCAATAATGTGCCTCCAATTGGTGTAAAAAACAAGGGCGTAAAGCATGATATTCCCCAAATACCGACTCTTTTCCACAATTTTACCGCAAATCTTGTACGGCGAGAAAATAGCTTTGCAGGAGTTTTTCTATATTTTTGTATCAAGCTACGAACACTTGTTCCTATTACCAAGACACTGATTACGGTAAGCATCATTCCCAAAATGGTACAAACAGCGGTCTCCCACCACGTCAATTCCAATAATAGTCCCGCAATTGGACCGTTAAAAAATTTGATTGAAGTAGCCACCATTACCGTAAAATATTTCCCTATGGCCATAGCAAAGTAGCAATTTTGATTCGTTACAAAGTTACAACTCTCTCGTCATTTGTTATATATAAACCTTAATCTTGTTTCATACAAGCCTTGCTTATGTTCTCTCAACGCCTTCTTGGTTTAATATTCTTCATGTTTGCGGTAATCACTAGCTCCCAAGCTCAAAGTGTTTTTGTACCCCTCAATGCCGACTATTATGACTTACTCGATCGCTATGAGATTAAATATGGTCGACTCTCAAAAACCTTTCACACAGGTATAAAACCTTATACCCGTAGAGATATCGCACAATTTATCGAAACCATTGCCCAAGACACAAGTCTTCATACCGATGCGATTGACCAATTTAATTTTAATTATTTCAAAAATGATAATTGGGAGTGGGTCTCTGAAGAAACAGAAAGTAGTAAAAAATCATTATGGAAATATTTTTATAAAAAACCTTCTGACGCATATTCTGTCCACAATGAAGATATAGATATCCATATCAACCCTGTTATGAATGTCCAGATTGGCTCGGTATCGGGTGGGAATCAATCTTTCTATTCACTCAATACGCGTGGCATCGAAATTCGAGGGATGATTAATAGCAAAATTGGTTTTTATACTTATATGACTGATAATATCTCAAGAATACCAGACTATATTAAAGGATATGCCGATTATATTAACCAAAATACGCCAACAACTGCTACTCAAATTGCAGGAATGCCTGGGGAAGGTTTGACAAAATACTTTAAAAAAGACCCTCTCACCACAGATTTCTTTTCTGCTCGTGCTTATTTAACTTTTCAGGCTACCAAAAATATAGGTATCCAATTTGGGCATGATAAAAATATTATTGGTAATGGGTTTCGTTCGATGATTCTTTCAGATAATGCGGCACCTTATCTGTTTTTAAAACTTACCACTCAAATTGGGGCATTTCAATATCAGAACCTATTTGCCGAACTGATCAACCCTGGCCGTATTTCTCCAGACCAAACTTTCCCTAAAAAATACATGGCGATGCACCACCTTAGTATTAATGTGACGCCAAAACTAAATATTGGATTGACAGAAAGTGTCATTTTTAAAAGAGATAGCACAAATGGCGTGGGAGGCTTTGAACTGAATTATCTCAATCCTGTTATTTTTTATCGATTTGTAGAAAGTTTTCAAGGAAGTGGCGATAATGCATTGGTAGGACTTGATTTTAAATACAATTTCGCCAAAAAATTCTCTTTATATGGACAATTTATGTTAGATGAATTCATCATAAAAGAGATCTTCGCGAATACTGGCTCATGGACGAACAAGTACGGAGCACAGTTGGGACTCAAGTATATCGACGTATTGGGAATCAAACATTTGGATTATTTAGGTGAGTATAATGTAGCAAGACCTTACACTTACAGTCATAGTTACACAGGTCTCAGTTATTCACATTATAATCAAGCACTTGCACACCCATTAGGTGCCAATTTTTATGAATGGACTCACACCTTACGAGCTCAACCTGTGCCCAAATTACAGTTAGTAAGTAGGTTGATTTTTGCCAGCTATGGCGACGATAGCAATGGTACCAACTGGGGAAGAAATATTCTATTGGATTACAATTCTCGAAGTAGATGGGTTTTATACAAAGATGATGAAGGCAACACCTTGGGGCAAGGAGTGGCTTCACAGCACTTGACTTTTGATATAAGAGCTTCGTATCAGTTCAAACACAACTTCTTTGTTGATTTGCATTATTTACATAGGGATTTTAAAAGTCAACAAAGTAATCTTAATAATGTCACCAATCTGCTCTCGATTGGTCTTCGTTGGAATACTGCCGATAGAGGACAGTATTATTAAGTATGATTACGCTTTAAGCAATAAGCTATAGGCATTAGGCAAGCACAACAACATATTTCCATTCTTTTCCAAAACATATTTAGATTTTTAGAAGCTATTTAAACTTTATGATTTGGCGAAAGAAAGGATGCTTGAAGTAAAGCCAAATAGGGTTTTAGCGTTATAGCTACTATTATTACTCGTTCTTGACCAACCATTCCACTTAGCGGGTGAATTTATTCACCCGTGACCCAAAATACTACCGCGTCTCTCCATAATTTACAACAACCATTGTGGGTGTTGATTCATTGTGCAGGCGATCGAAGGAAGTGACGGCATATACATAGCCTCTGGCTCTTTCTGAGGTATAATCTAAAAACGAAACATCTCTTCCGACATAAAGAATTTTATCAACCCTGTAAAGGTTAATCTTTTCTGCTTTTTCAAATCTGTAAACGGCAAAATACACATTCTCGTTACCATCTGAGGCCTTTTCCCCTGGTTGCCACACCAATTTGTTCATTCCATTATCTTTCAAAGCAATGACTCTTTGCGGTGGTTTAGGAGCAATACTATCTTTCCATCTCATAGGAGGAATAATAGCAGGATAGTGATATAGCGATGCTCGGAGGGAATCTTGAATGCCACCATAATTTTCAGTTAGGCACTTCGAACTAAAAAACATACCTCCTTGAATATTTACATTATTTCTATCCAAACGAAGTTGACTTGTGGCCTCGGCGTTGTTCCAGCCTGACTTGATTTTATAGATACCATGTCCGATATACAAATGACGCCCATAGGTATGTTGGCTCCACCAGTCAATGAGTACTCTGTAAGGTACTTTAGGATGGCTGCGCTCAAAATATACCTGTGGCACAATATAGTCTACCCAACCTTTTTCAATCCATTTACGAGTATCTGCATAAAGTGTTTGATACGAGGTAGTACCAGCTTGGGTTTTGGAGCCTACTTTCACGATAGGGCTATAGTTTTGCCAAACACCAAATGGGCTAATACCATATTTTACATAGGGTTTTATTCGCTTGATTGCCTCTCCTATTTGTTGAATCAAAATATCGGTATTACTTCTTCTCCAATCTTCGATATTTCTATAGCCTGCACCATATTTCCGAAAAGTGTCGAGGTCATTTAACTGTTGTCCTGGCACAGGATATGGATAAAAATAATCATCGAAGTGGATGCCGTCAACATCGTAGTTCTTTACAACTTCAACCACCACTTGCACAATATAATCTCGTACTTCGGGGATACCGAAGTTCAATACTTTTTGACCATCATACTGAATCATCCATTCGGGTTTGGTCATACTAATATGCTCAGGCATAATAGAGCCAGCCCTTTTGAAGGTAGCACGATTGAGGTTTAGCCACGCATGAAACTCCAAGTTTCGAGCATGCGCCTCTTGAATCATAAAATCGAGGGGATCGTAAAATGGGGAAGGAAATTTGCCTTGAGTTCCCGTCAAAAACTCAGACCAAGGCTCTAATCCTTTGGCGTAATAGGCATCGCAGGCATCACGAACCTGAACCATCACAGCATTCATGTTTGAGCGTTTGTGCTCATCCAGAATTCTAATGAAATCTCTTTTTTGTTCCTCTGAATTATATTGCCCTTTTCGGGGCCAGTCTATGTTGTCGACAGTAGCTATCCAAACAGCTCTGAACTCATATTTAGAAGTCAACTCTGCGGTTCCATTTTGTTGAGAATGGCAGCTAGAACATACTAAAACACAAAATAGACATACATGGAAAATAATCTTATACATACACATTCCAAAACTCTTACTCGGTGCCACATAAGCAACTCTTTTTAGTATTTTAAATCAAAAATAAGGATATACTATTCAATTTCAGTCAAAGAATTGTGGCAGGAATGCTAGTTGGGAGTTGGTGGTTTAGTGACAAAAAATCCTCAACAGCATTATTTTGCAAGTTATTCATAAAATATCAGAATCTTATCCTTTCTTGATTCAATGGCAGAATTTATCATCCTCAATAGGATTAAAATGAGTAAATGGCAATAAAAAAGTCCTCTCACAATGAGAGGACTTTTGTTATATTTTTTTAAGGAAAATATCTTACGCCATTACCTTTAAGAATCTACCGAAAACATATAGCCAACACCTTTAAGTGTTTTGATGTAATATTCAGGGATTTTTTCACGTAGCTTTCTGATATGAACATCGACAGTTCTTTCTACTACGTAAACATCGCTACCCCAAACTTTTTCCAACAGTTCATCACGACTAAATACTTTGTTGGGATGATGAGCAAGAAACGACAATAATTCAAATTCTTTTTTGGGCATTACCAAAGACTTACCGTCGTTGAGTACTGTGTAATTTACTCGGTTGATAAAAAGTGAGCCTATCTCTAATTTATCTTCAGCTTCTGACTGCTGCGAATCTCTTCTCAAAAGTGCTTTCAAACGACTTAGCAAAGCACGAGGTTTGATGGGTTTTACAACATAATCATCTGCACCGACATCAAAAGCCGCTACTTCAGTGTATTCCTCAGCACGAGCGGTCAAAAACAGGATGTAGGTATCTTTAAACTCCGACAGCAATCTCAATTGACGAGCCGTTTCGATTCCATCCATTTTTGGCATCATCACATCGAGCAAAATCAAATCTGGTTTAAATTTTTTTGCCACCTCCAAGGCTTGAAGTCCGTCTGTTGCCGAAGCTGTGTCAAATCCTTCTTTGGTAAGGTTGTACTCTAATAGCTCAATAATATCTGGGTCGTCGTCGACCAAAAGGATTTTGGGAGTTGGTAGCGTATTGCTCATATATTTGATAATTAGTCGTTGAGCGAAAGTATCATTACTCAACAAAATCAACACACTGGATGCAATTAATTAAAAATTAATCCAATATTACCCCAGCATTAAGTGTCATTAAGTAACGCGGCTAATAACTACTTGCACTCAAAAGCCAATACAAAATTAGTTATCTCAATATTAAGGAATTGTTAATTCTCACGAACCCTATATATTTCACCCTGTTCGTTGGTGATAATTACTACATTTTCATCTAAAAATGCTATAGATTCGGTCTGTTTATGTGGGAATTTTATACAGTAAAGCGGGTTCGAAAAGTCAATTTGGTGTTCTATAATTCTAAAATAATAAATCTTTCCATAACTTATTAACACAAATTTATTTTTCTGTTGATTAATAGCAGCTCCCGTAATTGGCGTCCTCAAATTGATATGCGCTTTAAGCTGTAAAGTATCAGCATTAATACCTATTTTTCTCACAAATAAATCTGTTCCTGATTTATCCCAGTTTTTGGTAAAAATATAAATAGAGTCCTGTACCACAAACATAGCCTCTGCATCTGGAACATATTGTTTGTCAGGATAATATATCGGAATTCTTTGCAAAACAGCATCTATCTTTTTGTTTATTTGATAAATATATAAATCCCGACGCTGATACGAATTATTACCTATGTCACCTACATAAATATCCCCTTGCTCATCGGCTGACATATCTTCCCAATCTATATTTTTAGCCTGAGAAATAGGATAGGTATTCAGTAACTTTCCAGACAAATCTATTTGATAAATGTGGGGCGCACCACCACTATCATTATGAGTCAGTAAGGTTGAATCTTGTTTTCGATACACCAATCCTGAACTCTCATTGACTTGCTTAGGAAGATGCCCTATTCTCTCAACTTTCAAGTGTTTCTTTCCCTTCTGAAAACCTAGTTTATGAACGTCATAACGGTAACTTGCTAAGGATGCTTTGAGGTTAAATAAGAACCATAGAATTTTGTATTTGAGCATAAATGGATTGTGTGTAATTTTTAGGTTCTCAATAATAAAACTAGCTATTTTCAGTTTTTTAAGTATTTTTGAAGATAAGGTTTTTCTCTTTTTATTCTCAGGCATCGACAAGACTATAACCCATTGCTATGTTATCAGACTTCAAACTTCCTCTATCTATCAAATTGCTCGTTGGTCTCCTAACGGTATCGATTATCGTTTGGTGGATGTATCTTTTACAAGAAATCCTTATTTTGATTTCGTTTTCAGTGCTATTTTCGATGTTGTTATATCCTTTATGTCATCGACTTGAAAAATGGCATTTTCCTCGAACCTTGGCCATCTTTGTTTGTCTATTGGTTACACTTGCCATCATGGCTGGGGTCGTTAGTCTAATTGCTCTGCAAATTGCCGATTTTTCAGATACCTTTCCTACTTTTCTGAAAAAAGGCGAAACATTCATTAATGAACTGCAATCTTGGGCGTCACATAACTTACATATTAGCCGTAAGAAACAAGTAACAGAGCTTCGTAATCAGTCGTTGACTTTGCTCAAAAATAGTGGCAATATCATTACTAACGCTTTGGGCACAACGCTCAACTCGCTATCATCAGCGATGTTGATTCCTATTTTTGTATTTTTCTTTTTACTCTATCGTGATTTTTTCCGTCGTTTCTTTTATCTGGCTTTTGGTAGAGGAAATCGGAAAAAGATAGATCTCGTTTGTAGCAGAATTTATACGGTGGTTCAGAGCTATTTGCTTGGGTTATTTACCGTAATCTTGATCGTGGCGGCACTCAACACCTTGGGACTTTGGCTACTCGATATCGAATATGCTATTTTCTTCGGAACACTTGCGGCGTTCTTATTATTGATTCCCTACATCGGTATCATGATAGGCTCAATTTTGCCTATGCTGATGGCACTTATCACCAAAGATTCGCCCATGTATGCTGTGGGTGTGGCAGGAGTATTTTTGTTTGTACAGTTTTTGGAAGGGAACTTCATTACACCTCATATAGTAGGCTCAAAAGTAAGTATCAATCCACTAGCAGCTATGATTGCTTTGATTTTGGGTGGTCAACTTTGGGGAATTTCGGGTTTGGTGCTGGCTTTGCCATTCATTGCAATACTCAAGGTAGTTTTTGACAATATTGACTCTTTGAAGCATTACGGCTATCTCTTAGGCGAAGCCGAAATTCATCATAAAGGCGGGGGAAGGATTTTGGGCTAGTAGGCACAAAGTAACAAAGTGACAAAGGCACAAAGTGGTTCTATTAATACAGAAATCACTTTGTGCCTTTGTCACTGTTGCCTTTGAGCCTTCTTACAAACTCAACAACTCCTTAAATCTAATAGCTTGACGGCGAGAAATTTCGATTTTGTCGCCACTCTCACGAAGGGTTACTTGCAAACCTCCAGAAAACCAAGGCTCGATTTTTTGAATATATTTCAAGTTAATGATATGCTTACGATTGGCACGGAAAAACACTTTAGGGTCAAGACGCTCTTCAAGAGCATTCAACGACTTAAGAACTAATGGTTTTTGGTCATCAAAATACAAACGAACGTAATTACCCATTGATTCGAACAAACGAACATTTCCTAAGCGAACAAACCAGCACTTTTCACCATCTTTGACAAAAACTTGATCGTTTTCGCTCAAAACGGATGCTCCCTCTTTGGCTGTATCCGAAATTTGTTTTTGACGTTCAAACTCCTCCTCTACTTTTTGGATAGCCTCACTCAAACGATGTAACTCTATTGGTTTGAGAAGATAATCAAGCGCATTAAATTCAAATGCCTTGATGGCATATTCGTCGTACGCTGTCGTAAAAATCACCTCTGGAACATTGCCGTCCAACTCAGCCAATAAGTCGAACCCTGTTTTGCCAGGCATTTGAATATCCAAAAATAGAAGGTCTGGATGAAGCTCATCAATTAATTGAATCGCTTCGTCGGCATTGGGTGCCTCGCCTACAATATTGATTTTAGGAAAATTTTCTAGCAAACGTTTCAATTCATTACGTGCTAACCTTTCGTCATCAACTATAATTGCTTTCATTCGGTTTTGGAGTAATAGCGTTGGATATATAAAAAGTATATTACTGAAGACTAATACCTATAGTTTAACCTCGCACGATATGTGTGATTTTAGCAAAAGGATTGTCTTTATTTTCTACCACTTGACTCGGTATAGGTACGGTAATTTCTGCCGTTACTACGTCTTTGGATGCTTGGTAAATCTTAAATTTGGCATCAGCACCAAATAACAACTCCAAACGATGTGCTGTATTTTCGAGTCCAAAACCTCCCGATTCTGTAGTCTCTAAAACACCTGTATTACTAATTTCGATTACTACTTTGCTATCAACCACTTTGGTTTCAATACTCACAAATCCTCCCTTCACTGGCTTTGATACTCCATGTTTGATGGCATTTTCAACCAAAGTTTGTAACAACATAGGTGGAATCTGACAAGTAAGTGTTTCGGGATAAACATTCTTACGAATCTGTAAACGATCTTCGTAGCGGATTTTTTCGAGCGCCAAATAATCCTCTACTGTTCTTAATTCCTCTGAGAGTGAAACGGTCTTACGTCGGTCGGCCAACAAAGAGCTTCTCAAAATATTGGATAGCTGCGTCACTGCCTTTTGTGCTTTTTCGGGCTCTTCCAAAATCAAAGCACGAATACTATTCAGGGCATTGAACATGAAATGTGGGTTCATTTGAGCCCGCAAAACCTTCGATTCAGTTTCACGAATAGAGGATTCCAAACGAACTTTTTCGACCTCAATTTCTGATTTTCTTTCAAAATAATGAGATGCATAATAAAACAAAGTCCAAATCATTAATGGCTTCATAAAGCTAAAACTGAACTGGATGAAGAAAAATATCGACCAAAAGTCAGCATGCTCACGCTCGCGCAAAATGTAGCCATCTAGCGGAATATTGATACTCGCCATCATCATCGACATCAACACCACCGAGCCCAAAATACGAGGTACTACCTGACGAATGGGCATTTCGACCCAACCGTATTTTTTGATTACTTTTCTAAAATTATGTGTCAAAAAAATCGCAAAAGCAATATTCAAGTCAGCCGAAATAAACCAGTCAATCGACCACCCAAAAGAGTTTACATAAATCAAGGCTTCATTGGCTAGCCAAGCTAACCAACCAACAATCTGTAGAGTCCAATATAATTTGATTCTTGGCATTATTTCTTATCTAATTCGTCTGTATTAATAAAAATTTATGCTCGTATCAACAAGCAAATAATCGTTTTTGAATCATGCTAAAATGAGTTAGCGACAATTTTTCATTACCTTCAAAACTTTATTTAGAGTAATAACTCATGTCTGCTTTGCTCAGGAGGATTCTTTTAAAATTACAGTTAAAATAAGCACATTTATCCCACAAAATCATTGAATGGCATCAGGAGATGATAAAAGGTTTGGATTTAGGGTAGAAAAATATTAGTAAATGCATTTTTAAATAGTTACCTCCCATAATCAGGCACAAAAAAAGAAGCCCATGGCGATGGGCTTCTTAAGATATAGACTTTACAAAACTATAGACCAAACAAGTGTGTTGTATCACATTCTAGTTCAGCAAAAAATGATTTAGTTTCGTAATCGTAAATCAATTTGTACAGACACAAGTTCGAATGCTCAAATGTATCCATTTCATGTAGAGGCTTGTCGAGCAACATGGTCAGGATAATTCTCATAGCACGACCATGCATGGCTACCAAAACGGTTTCTTCATGTGGGCGAGATAAGATTGTCTCAATTGCTGGCTTTTGTCTTTCCAATACCTGCAAAGGACTTTCGCCTCCTTCTGCAGCCATATCTACGCCTCCGGTTACCCAACTTTCGATAAGAACTTTATAGTATTCGTTATCGATATCATTCGGAACACGTCCTTCTCTGATACCCCAACTTATCTCATTTAAGCCTGAATGCTGTTCCCAAGGAATACCAGCTTCAATAAATTTATGAACAGATTGATGTGTTCTCTTAAGAGCAGATGTATAGACTTTGTCAAAATTGACATTTTGATAACTTTGGAAAAATGCCTCTGCCTGCGCACGTCCCAGCTCATTCAAATCCGAATCTACACCACTTCCTTGCACGATACCTTGGCGGTTGAAGTCTGTTTCACCATGACGTATCAGGTAAATTGTTTTTTTAGTAGGAATATTGCTTTGGGTATTAGACATGCTATTTAGTTGATATGGAGTAATATAGAGCTATGAAAAATTGTCACAAAAATACATTTTTTAGGTGATTATGCTATCTCATGACTAAAAAAGAGATGATTTTTGACAGAAAAGTAAGCTTTTGTTAAAAAAATGATAATATAGCTAGCTATCTTAATAATGGATTTTTGATAATTAGATTTGGTTCAATAAATGATAAATAGGTCAAATCTCTAACTAAGGTTTTCTATCTTTAGAAAAATTTAATTCACTTCGCTATGTTTAATACTTCTTACAGCCTTGAGCAATTAAATGCCATGGGACAAAACAATATGCTTAATCATCTGGGCATCGAATTTGTAGAACTTACTGCCGATTACCTTGTGGCCAAAATGCCCGTAGACCATCGTACCAAACAACCTATGGGACTTCTCCACGGAGGTGCTTCGGTGGTTTTGGCTGAGTCGATGGGTAGCGTTGCATCATTTTTAAGCCTTCCCGACCCTACCAAACAAACAGCAGTTGGTGTAGAAATAAATGCAAATCACCTCAAATCTGCCAAATCGGGTTTTGTCTATGGTAAATGTACTCCAATTAAAATCGGACGTAATATTCAGGTATGGGAAACTCAAATTACCAACGAAGCTGGCGACCTGATTTGTGTAAGCCGATTAACCACTATGGTAATTGATATAAAATAAAGAAACACTAATGAGTCGATAGAATTTTCTATTTTTTTGAAACAAGTAAATTCTAAATTATGTTATATTTGAAAATGTAAAAACACCCTATGGGCTGTTTTTACCTAACTATCTACAAAACAAATAGTTAGCATATTTTTAAAACGTATATAAACATTTCAAAAATATGACTCCAACTTCGGAAACTCATATTTCGACGCAAGTGCCACAACTAGAATTTTTCTGGAAAACTGCTATTTCAGAAGGGCTACCTGTTGCCCTTTGGAGATTACCTAAATCCACTGAAAAACAATTACTTATAGATTTATCTGGACGTACTCGCCAAACTAAAATCGACTTAGAGGAGCTCCCTTCGGGCTTTGCTATGAGTCCTTTTATTGGCGAATCTTTGTTTCTAAAAGGAGATTTGTACTATCATTTTGACCAAGATAATCAATTGATAGAAAACAACATTCATCCTAGTTCGGAACAAGCCCAAGAGTTTTTCAGAAAAGTTCAGCTCACCTACGACGAACAACATGAGGACACTCACATTTCATCAGCTAATTTTACCGTAAACTATACCAAAAACTTCGAATCGCCTACTGAGTCATCTCTTTACAACGAGATTACCTATGCCGAAATGGTGTCTGATGCCATCGATGCTATTCAGCGTGGTGACATGCAAAAGGTAGTGCTTTCGAGAACTAAGCAAATTACTTTGCCAGAAAATTTTGAGGTAGTTGAGGCATTCAATAAGCTTTGTGTGGCATATCCAAATGCCTTTGTGTCGTTGGTATATTTGCCACAAGAAAAAGCTTTATGGCTTGGTGCCACGCCCGAAACGCTTATTAGCATGGACAAAGAAGGGATTTTCAGAACTATGTCTCTAGCGGGTACCCAATCGGCGATTGGTCCTAATGGCGAAAAATATCATCCTGCTGAAATTCGCTGGGCATCTAAAGAAATCGAAGAACAAGCTTTTGTAAGTAGGTATATCATTGAATGCTTTAAAAAGATTCGTCTTCGTGAATATTATGAAGTAGGGCCTAAAACCGTTCAGGCAGGAAATTTGATGCACCTTCGCACTGATTATAGTGTCAATACCCATGAGGTGAATTTCCCGCAATTGGGCACTGTTATGATAGACCTTTTGCATCCAACTTCAGCCGTATGTGGTATGCCCAAAGAGCCAGCCTTACGCTATATTGCTGAAAATGAATTGCACTCTAGAGAATATTACAGTGGTTTTTTAGGCCCTGTAAATATTCACGACGAAAGCCATTTGTTTGTCAATCTTCGTACGATGAAAATTCAAGGAAATCAAGCTACACTTTTTGCAGGTGGTGGTATTACCGAAGATTCTAATCCTGTCAAAGAATGGTATGAGACGGAAATGAAAAGCCAAACACTTCTGAGAGTTATTTTATAGGATGTTTTTTCATGTTAGATAAATGAAAAGGGGATAGTAGCATAAGCTTACTATCCCCTTTTCGTTTATTTTTCAGGATTAAATGTAGCATTAACCAACGTTTGTTACTTTTTGAGGGCAACCTATTCTTGGTAAAGACATTACTCAACTTCAGTGTTTCATCGAAAAGCTTTCAGTCTTTTTCTCAATCTCACCTATGATAGTCAACTTCACGGTATCGATACGAGCGTCCATCATGGAGATAATTTGAAAGTTGAAAGGATGTGCAATAATCGTTTCGTTTACCTCTGGAATATCTTCATTAATACTAATAATCATACCTCCTAAGGTATCATAATCGCCTTCTGGGAGATTCCACTCATATTTTTCGTTGAGATAGTCAATTTCCAAACGAGCTGATAACAAATAGACTTTATCTTCCAATCGTTTCTCTATCAAATCTTCGTTATCATCATATTCGTCCTCGATATCTCCAAAAATCTGCTCCATTACGTCTTCCATACTCACTAAACCCGAAGTACTTCCAAATTCGTCTACGATTAAAGCTAATGATTTACGTTCTTTAGAAAAACGGAGCATTAAATCTTTGGCAGGCATTGCCTCTGGCACAATCAAAATTGGCTTCAAAATACTCTGAATGTCTTTAGGTTTCTTAAACAAAGCTACCGAGTGACAATAACCAATGACATCTTCTAAGGTATCTTTATAAACCAATACCTTTGAGTGACCACTTTCTACAAATGTTTTCTTTAGTTCTTCTATGCCATCTTCGAAGTCTATCGCTACAATTTCGGTACGTGGAATCATACAATCTCTCACCTTTACCTGCTTAAATTCTAAAGCATTATTAAAGATTTTGGTATCCACTTCTGCTTCCTCTTCAGTCGAAATTTTACGATTAAGATTTTGCATATAGTGGTTCAAATCTGTCAAACCAAAAGCAGGTTTTTCCTCCGAATATTCTAAACGAAGTACATTTTTGATAAACCAACTTGAAAGTCCTACGATTGCCCAAACCAATGGATACATAAGTGTATAAATAATCCAAATTGGGATAGATAAAACCTCTAAAAAGCCATCAGGATTAAGTAAAAACACACTTTTGGGGGTAAACTCAGAAGTACCCAAAATAATAACAGTTCCCAAGATTGAAGCGATAAGTCCAGGTACAAGCCCCGTACCAAAAACAGGGAAATAGTGTTCAATCTGATGATGCAGATATCCCTCCATAAATATACCATAAGCTACCAACGACAAGGTATTGCCAATAAGTAGCGTGCCGATAAACTTAGAAGGATTTTTGATAAATCTTGAAATAATTTGTCCAGTGATTACACCTTGTTTGGCTTGTAGTTCAAAATATAACTTGTTAGCCGAAACAAATGCCATTTCAACACCTGAAAAGAATGCTGAAAAAACCATTGATAATATAACACCTATTGCTTGTTGGGAGTCCATCTGGGGTTGGTTTCAATTTTGAATTAGAAGACATAGATGTCGAATGCTTGATTGGTTAAATACATCTATATCTGTGAGTTAGACAAACGTATGTGATTTGATTAGGAACACAATACGAAGGTATGGTTTAGAAAAACTCACATTCTCTAAACATCAAATTGCATATTTTTGGTCAAATTTCAAAAAGAAAGAGCGATTTATCAAACCGCTCTCCCTAAAAATTTGACATCTGTGGGCTTTTTTACAAAATCTTAATGTTTAAATACTACGCCCGACAGCTTCATTTTACTTTTTCTTACCTTTTGATAAAGCCTGACGTTGCAGCTTTTTAGGGTCTACAGCAGGTTCTTTTTTATCACTTTTGCTTGATTGTTCTTCCTTTTTCAAACGAATTTGTTTTGAATACTGAAAGTAAAACAAGCAACCCACACACATCATCAACCAGCTATAGTGGTAAAAAATCTTTGTCCAAAAGGTATTTACCTCTGGCGGTGTTCCTGCGCGAAGGTCAAGAACCCAAATGATTAAAAAACCTAAAGCTGCTGACAGCAATAATATTTCTTTTCTGCTCATGAGTTTGTGCTTAATTAAAATCCTTTATCTCGCATCAATTTGAATTCACGATAACGGCGGATTGTTGCCATCACGAAGCCAATCGACAAGATAATTGTACCTATCCACAAGATATTTACCAAAGGCTTTTCGATGGCTTTCAAAATAATAAAATCTCTTTGGGTTGTATTAATATCAAAGGTAAATTTACCTGTTTGAGGGTCTACACTCACAAATCTTGCTCGTACACCTGCCTCTGCATTTTCCACTGGAGGCATAGCTACCATACCATCACGAATCACAAAAACGGGTTTTATTTCATGTGGAATAGCTTCTTTTCCTGAAATCAAAATACGTGCTTGAACAGCAGCGTCTTGTGGACCAAGAGGTTTACCTTCAAATTCTGTAACACGTTTTACTTCATCCAAAACAGCTACATAATCATTCAAGAAAAAGGTATCTTTTACTGCAACCGTAAATTTCTCCGTTTTACTCCACTCCTTCTCGTCCAAATTTGGCGCCAAAGCTACATAAGTATACAAATCACCCAAGGCCGAATGTTTCAAGTCTGGCGAGAAAGCATTCCCCATTTTCTTATTGATTTGAGCACGAGGATATAAGGTTGTCACTTTGCCATCTTTATCACGGAAATCAATTTCGTAATACTTGTTTTCTGGAAAAACAGGAAGAGTGTCACCCTTGGCATAATACTTTTTACCTTGTTGCTCAATATCTTGAAGCGCCACTGCATGGAAATCATTCTCAATTAATTCTACCAGCTCAGGACGAACATATTCAGGTAACTCACGACCTTCTACTCTAACACCTTTGTAAGTGAGCGTATACTTGCCCATCTCTAAAGGCGTATTCAACCACAATACTACGTTTTCTTTGTTTTCTTTATCGTTGTTTTTGGTAAAAGCTTCATCTTTATTCGAAATAGCAAAACCCGATGTATTAATCGAAACTACTTTAGAATAACCCGACGAATACAAAATACCGAATAGCATCATCGCAAAACCAATATGCGTTACAGCACCACCCGATAGCTTGTAGTTGCCACGAGCGATATTAAACAAAATAGTACCATTAGTGACAAAAGCATAGATACACGCAAAAAGTAAAGCGATATAAGTTGGGTTACTGAAAAAATCTCCTAACTCTAATTTGGTCGTTGCTAATATTCCCAAAGAAGTCAAAATCAAAGACACCAAAGCAGGTGTTAAGAAGTGTTGAGCTATGTTTTCTTTCTTGATTTTTCTCCACCAAAAATATTGTCCAGTACCTGTCAAAATAGCCACCGCTGCGGCAAACCACAACTGGAATTTTGAGTAATAAGTAGGCGCATCAGCGGGAGGTGCTAGTTTGGACACAAAGCCCAAGGCTTCCACAATTTTGTTATATACAGGCAAAGACGTTGCCGCAATAATTTGGAAAGACGACAAACACAAAGCTGTTGCGCCAATAAAAATCCAAAATTCACGGCTATATACTGAAGCTTCTTGTTCTTCTGTTGGAATGTTTTTCCAACGATAAATCAACAAACCTACTGCACCCACTAAGAAGAACAAAAGATATAACAATAACTGTCCTGAAAGACCCAAATCGGTAAATGAGTGAACAGATGCCTCACCCAATACACCACTGCGGTTCAAGAATGTAGAGTATAAAACCAAAATAAAAGTGGTAATTACCAAAATGAATGAGATACGCAATGCCGACTCATTGGTTTTGTAAATAATCATGCAGTGGATTGCCGCAATCAATACCAACCAAGGGACAAAAGAAGCGTTTTCGACAGGATCCCAGTTCCAATAGCCTCCAAAGTTGAGCGTTTCATAAGCCCAATAAGCACCCATAATAATACCTATACCAAGTACTGCCGCCGAAAATAACGACCAAGGCAACGCTGGACGAATCCATTCTTTGTACTCTCCACGCCACAAACCAGCAATCGCATAAGCGAATGGAATCAAGGTTGTAGCAAAGCCTAAGAATAAGGTTGGCGGGTGAATCACCATCCAATAGTTTTGGAGCAATGGGTTCAAGCCACGGCCATCCTCTGGAACGAAGTTGGCGTTCATTTTCCAAACTGGTAAATCAGGCATAGCTTCACGCATCAACAAGAATGGAGATGAACCAATTTTGAAATCAATAATTGGTAATACAATCCCTAAAATCATCGAGCACAAAAAGGCTTGAACAGCAGCAAAAACTACCATCAGAGGCGCTTCCCATTTGCGATTAGTCTTGATAAGAATTAAGCCCAAAAGCGCATGCCAGAAAATCCATAGCAAGAAACTTCCTTCTTGACCTTCCCAAAAGCATGAAACAATATAGTATACAGGAAGAGCAATCGACGAGTGAGACCAAGCGTATTGATACTCAAAATAATGGTTATAAATGATTGTGTAAAGCGCAACAATAACACCTATAATCGAAAGTCCATGCAGATAAAACGAATAGCGAGAAAACTTCTTCCAAGATTCTTGCTCTTCGAGATTTTTAATTTGTAGTGATTTGAAATAGCCAAATGCAGATATTACCGACGTCACAAACGAGATAATAATACACAAATGACCCACATTTCCGATAGTTGTATGTAACATCTTGATAAAATGGGTTTGGGGAGATAGACCCTAATTTTTGAATACCATTGAGGCATTTTTAAGACAAATACGACTCCTGCGCTCAGTAAAAGAGTTTGGAAGTCGTATCTGTTGAAGTAAGCAGCAAGTTTTGATAAACTATTTGGCAACAGCCAACTGCCGAATTATGATTTAGAAGCAGGTTTTTCTACTTCTTTGAAATCCACATTTCCATCTTGGTATTTAGAAGGACATTTCAATAAGATTTTTTCACATTTAAAAACCTGACCCTCCATGTTACCAATAATCACGACTTGTTCAGAACGATCCATATCTTGAGGTTTTGGAGCATCATATACAACTTTCTGTTCACGTCCTTTGTTATCAACCAATGTAAATTCAAAGTGATTAGCATCAAGTGCAGGATTGTAACTCATTCCTGTAACATTACCTCCAGCATCTTTTTTGAGTTTACCCACTACGTGTACTTTCTCTGCACTACCGTCTTTAGCCATATTTTCGGCTACACCAAAGTCAACATAAGTACTAGCGTCGGTACCCGTTGACACCAAAATCACCACTGCAATGGCAATGATAATTAGTCCGAAGATGTGTGTTTTTTTCATGATTATTGATGCGTCTTTTTTGAGATTTCGCTTATTTCGAATTGAGAGTTTTTTCGATTTTTGAAATTTTCTTATCCAATGTTACCAGATAAATTACTACGCCCAAAAAGATGGTAACCACCACCGCAACAACCACATAAATGCGACCATCAGCGTATAACTTATCAGCCATTTCTGGCTCACCAGCAGCGTTATCTTGAGCAAAAGAAGCTAGCGAAACTAGCATTAATGTTAAAAATGATAATAACTTTTTCATTTTATCTATCGAGCCTTTAGCTGTTAACTTGAGGCTTTTTATTGAGTAAAAGACTTTTATTAATGAGAAATAAGTAAACTCTTATTTAGTGCGGAATGGTAAGTAACAAATGATGAGTCCAGCAAAACTCCTTATGCTCAACTCTCCATCCAAAACTTATCTAGGCTTCGTTCGCTTGTCGTTCGATTTTACGAATACGTAAACGAAGATTGGTAATCCAATAACCCAAACTAATCCATCCAATTACAGCAGGATAAAAGACAATGCGCATAGCACCTTGTGTATCCATTGGTTTAAAACCTGGGTTACCACCATTGCCTGGGTGCAACGAATCGGTCATACGTGGCAAAATGATTAACAAAGGGATCAATAAGGCAATCGCAAAAATGTTATAAATCGCTGAAATACGTGCTTTTTGCTGCTCATCTTCAAACGAGCCTCTCAAGATAGCATAAGCGAAGTAGATTAGTAAACCGATAGCTGCACCGTTGAGTTTTACGTCATTCGTCCACCAAGTACCCCATGTATAACGTGCCCAGATACTTCCTGTTGCACAACCTACAATGCCAAACAAAATTCCAGTATAGGCATAAGACTCCGCTTTGTCGTCGATAGAAGTCAAAGGGTTTCTTAAATATTTGATGGAGTTGATAACCGAAATCGTCAACATGACAAACATCGAAAACCACATTGGCACGTGGAAATACAAATTACGAGCCGTTTCGTGCAATACAGGCTGACGAGGTATATGTCCCAAAAAGCCCCAAACCATTACATAAGACAGCATCAATACTGCCAAATACTTATACCAATTCTGTTTCATTTTATCACTTATTAACTCTATGTTGAATCATTGAGTTTTTTAATTTTTTTACAATTGCTATAAATTACTCATTCACTCAGTTCTCTAACTTCTCCACAAAAACGGAAAAAGAATTACTGAAAGCACTAATACAATGGCATCAATAGCCAACAGAATCATTACTTCGTCTAAGCTTTCACCTCTATCTAGTCCATCGAGTGCATTTTTTGATATTTTAATCAACATCAACAACATTGGAATAATCACAGGAAAACTCAATACAGCCATCAACGTTGCACTGTTTTCGGCTTTTGAAGCAATACCTGCAATCATTGTCAGCGTACTTGCAAAACCAATTGCCCCCAGTATAAGCGCCACCAAATACAACCCTACATCACCTACTGGATTACCCATCACCAAACCATACACCCCAAATCCTACCAATGACAATACCAACATCAGGATAGAGTTGTAGATAATTTTCGAAACAATAATTCCGACTGGATTAGCTAAGGTATAATAATAAAGAAGACGTCCGTAACGCTCCTGAGTGAAGCTTTTGGCAATAGCATTAACGGCTGTGAAGAGAATTATAATCCAAAAAAGCGTGTTCCAAGTAATTTTATCGATATGGTTCGTCTTCAATCGAAAGGACAAATAACACACATATACTGTACTTACAATGTATAAAAGCATTCCATTGATGGCATATTTTTGCCTCAACTCTAATCGTATCTCTTTATCAATTAATGCTTTTATTTCGTTTACCATATCGAATAACCCTCTGAGGCTACATTGGGTATAAAGTTGATGAATCAAATTTGGTAGCCTTTTTCAAAATTTTCCGCAAAGTTACGACACAAACAAACTGCAAACTCAAAAAGGAAGTAATATTTTGAGACATTCGCCCAACAACTTTGTAGGGAGATTTTTAGAGGACAAATAGAATGCAAAAACTAATGTTTCAAAATGATTAAAATCATAATCAAAAAGAAAATTTGAGGTTTAGTTCGCAAATATTTCTTTAAACAAGGAACTCTTTGTTTATTTGCACTTGTTTTGAATAAGTCTAAATAAAGTGCAAATTCGTAATTTGTTAAGTCTTTAGAAATTTGTACTTTATATTACAACTACTATTAATCGAAAGCGTAATCATGAGAACAGTTGCGGATTTGAAAATCGGGGAAAAGGGCGTGATTGTGAGCTTTAGCGACGAACTTCTATCACTCAAATTGTTAGAAATGGGCTGCTTGCCCGGTACTCAAGTAACAATGACACATATTGCCCCCTTTGGTGACCCTATCGCCGTAAAGGTTTCTGGCTATGTTTTGTCAATGCGAAAAGATGAAGCCTCAACCATTGTTGTTGCTTAAATAATACCACTTTGGTTAGTTTCTATTCGTAAAAACGTGAAGTACTAATCAATAACAAAGTGAATAGATAGGAACAAACTTTACGTATTTACGTTATTAGTTTGAAGCCAAAAATTGCTAATAGCCTTGAAGAAATCACCCAAAATAGCATTAATCGGTAATCCCAACGCTGGAAAATCTTCTTTGTTCAATAGCCTTACGGGGCTACGCCAAAAAACGGGAAACTTCCCTGGCGTAACTATGGACAAGTTGATTGGGAAATGGAATTTGGAGACAGGCACCGAAGCCGAAATTCTAGATTTACCGGGGATTTACAGTATATATCCAAAATCAGTCGATGAGCAGGTTGTTATTAACATTCTTGCCAATCCACAACATCCCGACTATCCAGACATGGCCATAGTCGTAGCGGATGCGTCTAATCTTAAACGCAATTTGCTACTATTTAGCCAAGTTCGTGACCTTGGTATTCCTACCGTGTTGGCACTCAATATGATTGACGTTGCCGAAAACTCAGGTATCGTAATCAATTCTTTCAAGCTCGCCAAAGAACTTAATGTTGAAGTAGCTGAAGTCAATGCTAAAAAAGGGATTGGACTTAATGGTTTACGCCTTGCCGTAAACAAGACGCTTGAGCAAAGATTCAATTCTAACGACTCGCTGCCAGTAGAATATTCGCCCGAATTGATTGATGAAATCAAAGAGAAATATGGCGATACCGACGATTACCACGCATTGTTATGGCTTTCGGAGCATGACAACCTGAAGCAATTTGATACCGAACAAAGAGTAGGTTTTGATAAACTTCAAGAAAAATATGGTTGGAATTCCAAAAAATTCCAAGCTCAAGAGACAGTTTCTCGCTATGCAGTACTCAACGAAATCGTAGATGGTTGTTTGCACCAAATACCTGTTGAGGATGAACCAGTAAAAACTTGGACTGACCGATTAGATAAAGTTTTCCTTCATCAGTTTTGGGGTTACTTTGTTTTCTTGGGTATTTTGTTTTTGATGTTTCAAGCTGTATTTACTTGGGCTGCTTATCCACAAGATTTGATTGATAATGGAGTAGCGTGGCTCAATCAATACCTCAAAGACACCCTTCCTGAAAGTCAACTAGTCAATTTGTTAACAGACGGACTCATCGCTGGTATTGGTGGTGTGGTGGTATTTGTTCCTCAAATCGTATTCCTCTTCTTGTTTATTTCCTTACTGGAAGAAACAGGTTATATGTCCAGAGTAATGTTTATTATGGACAAATTGATGCGTAGATTTGGCTTAAACGGAAAGTCGGTCGTACCACTTATTTCAGGTGTAGCATGTGCTGTGCCTGCCATTATGAGTACGCGTAGCATTGGCTCATGGAAAGACCGCTTGATTACTATTATGGTAACGCCATTGATGTCGTGTTCGGCACGTTTGCCAATTTATACGGTATTAATCGCCTTGGTTGTTCCTGAGAAAAGTACACTTTTTGGTATTTTCAGCTTACAAGGAGTTGCCTTATTTGGTTTGTATTTATTAGGTTTTGGAATGGCGATTCTGTCGGCATGGATACTAAAAGTAGTATTAAAAGCCAAAGAAAGAAGTTATTTCATCATGGAGCTTCCTTCTTACAAAGGGCCTCGTTTCAAGCACATTATGATTTCTTTGCTTAATTCTACCAAAGCTTTCGTATTTGAAGCTGGTAAAATTATCGTTGCTATTTCGATTGTACTTTGGGTAATGGCTAGCTATGGTCCAGGCAATGCGATGCAAGAAGCAGAACAAAAAGTAAAAACTGAAAATCCAACTTTAACAGGAGCGGATTTAGAAAATAAAATTGCTGCTCAAAAACTGGAATCATCATATGCAGGTCATTTTGGCAAGGTTCTCGAACCAGCCATTAAGCCTTTAGGATATGACTGGAAAATCGGTATTGCCTTATTAACTTCATTTGCTGCAAGAGAAGTATTTGTAGGTACAATGTCGACCATTTATAGTTTAGGAGGTGAAGTGGATGATGAAAACACAACGGTTATGAACCGTATGCGTGCCGAAATCAACCCTGAGACAGGCAAACCGATGTACGATGCAGCATTAGGCTTCTCGCTTATGATATTTTATGCCTTTGCTATGCAATGTATGAGTACTTTAGCTACAACATACCGAGAAACAAAATCATGGCGCTATCCTGCGATTCAGTTAGTTTATATGACTACACTAGCATACTTATCGGCATTTATTGTTTATCAATTGTTGAAATAAGAAGTTCATTTTGAGCATACACGAGTCATCCAGAATTGAGTGATTTGTGATTGATTGGATGAGTGATTATTTTTAATATAAACTTTAAAATAATCACTCATCCAATCAATCTTAATTAACTTTTACCATCTCAATTTCTCAATAATATCACTTGGGAGCATGGCCATTTGTCCCCTCTCCTGTGCTGCCATATCTCCTGCTTCACCATGTTTGAATACACCAATAATCGCAGCCTCTTCCGACGAATATCCTTGTGCTATTAGTGCTGTAATTATGCCTGTCAATACATCACCACTACCACCCGTTGCCATCCCTGGATTACCTGTCGAATTAAAGTGTACTTCTTGATTTGGTAAAACAACTGCAGTATGCATTCCTTTTACCAAAACTATACAATTATATTTTTGAGAAAATACTTTTACTTTTTCGAGTTTTTCAAAATCATTTTCCCAAGATCCAATCAGTCGCTGTAACTCTTTAGGATGCGGTGTCAAAACGGATTTTGCAGGAATCAAAGCAAGCATATCTGCCTCTTCGGCCATGATATTTAAGGCGTCTGCATCGAGAACTAAAGGACTTTTTACTTGTCTTAAAAGTACTTTCAAAAAAGCTTTTGTTTTCTCACTTTTCCCCAAGCCACATCCTATACCAATTACAGTGTATTTCTCAAGGTCGGGACAAACACTCAATTCTTTTTCTGCTGGGTCTGTTTGGCACATGGCTTCAGGCACGGAAGCTTGCATGATTTCATAACCACATGCGGGTATATAGGTAGTAAGTAAGCCTACTCCCGAACGTAAGCAAGCTTTTGCTGAAAGTACCGCCGCCCCTATCGAGCCATAACTTCCGACAGCCAGTAAAGCGTGCCCAAATGTACCTTTATGTGAAAATTTTGCCCTTTTTTTAAGCGACACCATATCTGTCCAAAAGAAGGAAGTTGAGGTATTTTGGACATATTCTTTTGAAAGTCCAATAGGCAAACACTCCCACTCACCCACATATAATTGGTTTTGCGGCATCAAAAAAGCCAGCTTGGGAGCTTCAAATGTTAGGGTATAATCAGGTTGAATGATGGTATTTCCTCTAGCAATTGGCTGAGAAACATATAGTCCTGAGGCAATATCTACTGAAATAACAGGAAGCTTACTCTGGTTTATTTCTTGAATAACATCTTTCAAAATACCCTCTACGGGTCTATTTGTACCAGACCCAAGGATTGCATCAACTACAACACAGTTTTGTCCAATAACGGGAAAATCCTTCAAGCTCTTAATGGGATGAATAGTGGTTAGTGAAGTTAGTCGGTCATAGTTTACCACAAAATCAGGACTAGCCTGAGCACTATAGTCTACGACATAAACTTCAACTTTCCTATTCATTGCCACAAGCATTCGAGCAATAGCGAGTCCATCGCCTCCATTATTACCTTTTCCACAGAAAATCGTAAAATCTTTGTCCGAAAAAAGAGACAATAGCCTATCAGTAAATGCTATAGAAGCGCGCTCCATCAAGTCAATGGAAGCAATAGGTTCCTGTGCAATGGTGTAAGCATCCCAGTTACGAATCTGCTGGGTATCAAATATCTTTCTCATTGTTTTAAAGCTAAATATGTGTGCAAAAGTAAGTTAGTGGCAAAAGTAAAATAGTTTTATCTGCTTGTAGCTCTAGGCTTTATGCTGTAGGCTAAAAGTTAGATGGTATTTCTGATGAAAAATTGAAGATTTTGCTCCTAATGATAGTAGCTTACAGCCAAATGCATCATACGGCTTTCAAGTTTTTTCTAAAATCCTTGAGCAATTTATTGGTTTTACATATTTTTTTCGGAACTTTGCACCCCCAAAGATTTAGTAATTATGTGATTGGGCAGTCAAACTACAATAATGTATTGTTTTTCAGACCTTTAATATCACCGCTAGTTATTAATCAAGTCAAAAAATTTAGGACTTAAACAATAAAAATCATTCAAGATGAACGATTTAATCAAATTGGTAGAAGCTGAAAACGCTGCACGCCGTGCAGAATTGCCCGAGTTCTCAGCAGGTGATACTTTGAACGTACACGTTAAAATCCGTGAAGGTAACAAAGAACGTATTCAGGTATTCCAAGGTACTGTGATTCAACGTCGTAACAGCGGTGCTGGTGAGACTTTCACAGTTCGTAAAATTTCTAACGGTGTAGGTGTTGAAAGAATTTTCCCTTTGTTGTCACCAAACATCGACAAAATCGAAGTATTGCGTAAAGGTAGAGTACGTCGTGCAAGATTGTTCTATCTTCGTGGCAAACACGGTAGAGCTGCAAAAGTTAAAGAAGCTAAAAAGAAATAGTCTCTTGACAAAAGCAATATATAAAAAAGTCACTCTTTACGGAGTGACTTTTTTTATGCTCAATCCCCAAGCTATGACACAAAAAAAGAGGCGAAAAATATCGCCTCCTTTTTATTTACCTAAAAATCCCCTTCATAAATTTTAATCTAATAGCTTTAAGCGAATTAAGTTAGTGGGCATTTTACCCGCTTTAAGCGCTAGGCTTTATACCGTAAGCTCAAAGTTAAAAAGTGTCTCTAATAATATTACAAATACAATTTTGCCTGCTATGGATTTTAAATCCTTATATAGGGTTGTACGAAAGATTATAAAAACCATTTATTTCGGATATCGGATGTTGGATTTCGGAAGAGTAAACTTCTATATTTCGTAAAAAATAAAGGTATTTTTCTTTATTTCCGAAATCAGAAATCCCAAATCCGCAATAGTTAGAATTCCTTCGTACAGTACTGATCCTTATATAAAAATATATCCGTTCTTTTGGATGGCGGCATCAGCTAATCTTCTTCTTGCATCCTTCAAATTAATTGGTTCGATTTTCGTGAAGCGCTTCAAACCCATCAACATTACACGCAACTCATCACCTTCGGCAAATGATGTGATAGCTACTTTTCCTGCAGAGTTCAACTTGTCGATTGCTGTATGTAAATACACCAATGCGGCATCTTTTTCCAAAGCACAAGCCTCTTCTCCACGAAGTGTAATCAGTTTCTCTACACGTAACAAGGCCGATTCAGCCACGTAAGTTTCAATCAACATATCAGCCAGATTCATAATGATTTCCTGCTCTTCCTCAAACTTCATCATAAACTTCTGAAGCGATGCACCAGCAATCATCAAAATGGCTTTTTTCATATTTTTGAGAGCTTTTTTCTCAGGAATAAATAAGCCATCTTCCTCCTCTGCACCAAAATCAGGAATTGATAGAATTTCTTTACCAACTGCCATTGCCGCTGGCATCAAATTCAATTCACCTTTCATGGCACGTTTTACGATGGTACCTACAGACAACAAACGGTTGATTTCGTTGGTACCTTCAAAAATTCTATTGATTCTTGAGTCACGATATGCACGATCCATTGGTGCCTCAGCCGAAAAGCCCATGCCTCCGTAAATCTGTACGCCTTCATCTACAACATAATCCAATACCTCCGAGCCGTGTACTTTTAGCATAGCACATTCAATCGCAAACTGCTCTACGCCTTTTAACTTAGCCTGTCCACTCTCCATTCCCGATGCAAGCAACGTATCAATGGCATCATCGATATTTTGTCCTGCACGATAACAAGCCGATTCTGAGGCAAAAACCTTAGCAATCATATCGCCAATTTTGTGCTTGATCGCCCCAAAACTAGAGATACTTGTGCCAAACTGCTTACGTTCGTTTGCATAGTTTACAGCAGTCGAAATAACTCCTTTGCTTGCCCCCACTACGGCAGCTGCTAATTTGATACGACCAATATTCAGAATATTTACAGCAATCTTAAAACCTCCCTCACGAGTGTACAATTGGTTTTCGACTGGCACTTTACAATCATTAAAGAATACCTGACGTGTTGAAGAACCCTTGATACCCATTTTACGCTCTTCTTCGTTCATGGTAATACCACCAAACGATTTTTCCACGATAAATGCCGTCAATGACTTATCATTATCAATTTTGGCAAAAACAATAAACAAATCTGCAAAACCACCGTTGGTGATCCACATTTTTTGTCCATTGATAATATAGTGTTTGCCATCCTCAGATAACACCGCTTTGGTTTTTCCTGAATTAGCATCCGACCCCGAATCTGGCTCTGTCAAACAGTATGCCGCTTTCCATTCGCCTGTGGCTAATTTTGGTAAATACTTGGCTTTTTGTTCTTCTGTTCCGTAATACAAAATAGGCAAGGTACCAATGCCTGTATGAGCCGAAAGTGCTACCGAAAACGAGTGTCCTCCACCGCAAGCTTCTGTTACCAACATTGAAGTATTGAAGTTCATGCCAAAACCGCCAAACTCTTCAGGGATAGCAGTTCCTAACAAACCTAACTCTCCTGCTTTATCCAAAAGCTCAACCATAAGGTTAGTATCTTTTGCATAATCAATAGCGTCGAGTCTTGGATGTACTTCTGTACGCAAAAAATCTAAACAGGTCTGAGCAATCATTTGTTGCTCTTCATTGAATTCTTCAGGAATAAAAATTTGAGAAGCATCAATATCTTTTATCAAGAACTCTCCTCCTTTGATGGATGATTTGCTATCTGTAAGTACCATATTTTGAATATTTTACGATTCGAAAATTTTCTAAAAGCTAAACTATCGTATGCAAGCATACTAATTTTTTGTAAATATAATAAATAAAAAAAATGTTATGCAAGCATAACATTTAAAATATTTTCAAAAAAAGTAAAAATAGTATTTTTTCCAGAAACAAAAGAGTAAAGAACGCTAAACTATCCTTTGGCTCATACCCTTATCGAAGACTTCTTTATTACAGAAACTCTTCGATATTCTCAGCCTTATAATTGGCAGCCTCAGAGTCTACTACCTCACTGATTTGTTCCATTACCTCAAAAAAAGTCTGTAGTTTTTCTTCTCCAATTTTTTCATAAATTAAATTATTGAACATAATCACACCATTGCGAGCTTTGTCTCGTTTACGTTTACCCTCTTCTGTCAAATACACCTTTACGACACGGCGATCATCCTCGTCGGTTTCGCGACGAATCCACTTTTTATCTTCAAGTGATTTGAGCATACGAGTCAAGCTGCGAGGCTCAAGTCCTAGTGCGGGAGCTATTTTGGTGGCAGGAGTTCCATTTTTGTCGATATTCAACAAAACATATCCAATGGCCATGGTCATATCAAACTGTGCTGCATAAGAATTATACATTCTACTAATTGCATGCCATCCTGCCTTGATATGATAATCTACGGTTTTGTCTGCTTTCATATTTCTTCAAGATTTTCATTATTGGGACATAAATCATCTGTGTAATTCTGAGGAGAGGCAAGAATATAACTGTAAAATTGTCGCGGATACGATTGAAAAGAGTTTAAGTGGTTTGAATATCCTAGGCTATTGCTACAGTTAGTAAAAGGTATGCTAAGCATACTAAATTATATGTAAATTTGTACAAGAATAAATTATTATGCAAGCATAACATTGTATTTATTTATAAAAAAAGGATAATCGTTAAGACTATCCTTTTTTGAAGACTATAATTTAGTGGTCTGATGATATTAAAACATCTTTTCTGGTTTTGCTACGAGTAGTCTAAATTTACGTTCTCCTTTACTGGTACGCAAACGGACGCTATATTCTCCATTTGATAGCTCATAGCTAGGCCAAACGATTGCCTCTGTAGCACTTTTCTTTGTTACTTGACATGGAACACCCATTCCTGATGCTGTACTTACTAAAATTTCAGCTGACTCAACATCATCCTGACGTACTCGAATCATATCCAATTCGTCGTTACTATGAATAGTTACTCCTTTATAATCGGGTCTATAAACTGCCAGTGGAGCAAAAGCCTGAATATTTTTGTCTGACTTCACGGCAAGAATTCTATAGAACTTTGCAGCATCTTGCGATTGAATCTCATCTGTGTAGCTGAGCACTTCGTTATTTTTCCCAGCTTTTATTTCGGTAACATCCGAATAGTATTCTAAATCTGAGCTTGCTTGAAGGATGTATTTTTGGACATCATTTGCTCTTGATGTCCATACAAACTTTACTTGATCATGCTCAACGATTGTTTGAAGATTAAGAAGATCATTTGAAAGTCCCACTGCTCTACCTCTTAATGAGGACTTGGGAGCGCTATTGTCATCTTCTGATTTTAAAGTCGCGATTATATCTTTGTTATAGGTCAGTTGCTTCAGTTTGTTTTTGTTATTGTAAGGTAATGGAGCAACAAAGGAAAGATTCGCGAATGCGCTTGTCAAAACGCAAAGCTTAAGCCAAAATGTATATTTCATACAAGTTTATAAATGATTAGTTGGTTTACGGCGGATACCCTATTTGAATCAAATTTCACGCCACTTACCTCCTGAAAATCAAAAAAATACTATATTTTACATTACTGAGTCTTTCAATGGTTAAGTGCTCTATTTCAATGGATAAAAAAAAGAGGCTCTTTCGAAGCCTCTTTTTTTGTGAACTGAAATCACAATTTATTTTACACGAACACCTTTCATGTGTCTTTCTTTTACCTTCAAATTCGTTAAGACACTTTTTGCAAGTAGCAATCTCACTCTAGTTGGATATATCACTAAGTACATATTTCCTTCGTAATCAATTCTTGAAAAACTGGGACTTCCCTTCTGATCAATCAACTGATAAAAGTATTCTCCTTTTTCTCCTGGAACAGCTCCAAAACGCAACCAGTTTTCTCCATCTGAAGACTGTTCAAAGGTAATCAGCAAAGAACCATTTTCTTCACGCTGCACCATTCCTGGTGTATTTTTATCCAAAGATATACGGTTGATATATCGTCCATTTTTGAAAAACACTTTACCTGATTTAATATTAGCATTTGAAGATGGAACTTCTCTTTCCAAAACGAGCGGATTGTCATTGTAGAATTGTATTCTTGTCAAATCTAGCTCGTTTTCTTGTAAGTTGTGCATCAAGCTTCCTGTCAAATAAACAGTCTTTTGACAACTAGTTAAAGAAAGTACCAGTACTACGAAGAGAAATATTTTTTTCATTGTTTTGTATGTTAATTCTTGATGGTAAAAATACAAAAAAGTGCCTGTTTATCAAATTGAATAGGTATTCTATCTATTTGACTAGCCGACGTTTAAAGAATTATTACTTCTTGACTTTCACAAAAGTGCTATAATCTGAGCACTCACGAATTAAGGATTTCTGAAACTTAGTATTTTTATATTTTTCTCTTAAAAGGGTAAAATAGTGCTCATAATCGCGAACTTTATCTTTAGCGATTCGTGCTTCAAATACGGTGTAATCTTCTTCGCCAGACTGGCTATTGGCATGTACAAAGAAGGCAGCATTTTCACATTTGGCAGCTCCAAATGCAGCCTTAGCTGCAAGCTCGGCATCAGGACTTTTTAGGGCTGTTTCAAAATAACTCTTTGCTTTAGTAGCCAAATAATAGTCCGTTTCATAGTCTTTCTGAACATAACCATTGACCTCGCCTGAACTCCACTGGCGACGCAATAGCACCCACGAGTTGCCTTGATAAGACATACTGTATGCTCCACAACCTAGTAGATAAGCCGCCTCAAAGTCATTTGGATTATCTGCCAAACGACTAGCCAACTCTTGCATTTTTTGTGCAAAAGTTACTGGAGTATATGCACTACGCTTTTCTTTATTAGTCGTAGTCATAAAGAAAGGATCCTCGTTGAAATAGCTCTTCCAAGGCTCCTGACGCCAGACTTCTGGAGCTACTTTTTCGAAAGCTTTGGCAGCCTTAGCATAATCATGCTCCGACAAAGCACGACGACCTAATAAAACATACAAATGATCTTGACTAAAGCCTGTCATCGATTGTAATAACGTATCGTAAGCTGATTTCTTTTTCTCTTGAAAATAAGCAATTACTTGTTCTATGGTTTTAGATTCGGTAGTATCTTCGATGGCATACATATCGGTTTGCGACATATACCCTCCATACTCAGAACCCGCATTTGTTTGGTAGCTAGTCAATGCAGCCAACAAATAAGCCTTAGCTTTTGGATAAGGAATCGTAACTTTTTCAGGTTCGCTTTTCTTATTCATACAGCTCGCTAACCATCCTTGTTTTTCTTCCTTCTCGTGTGGCAAACGACCATAATAGCGTGCTATCAATTGCTTTGAAGCCTCAGCCAAAGCATTACTCATGCGAAAATCCTTTGGTTTACTGAATGATGCCAATACAGGTGTAATTTCGTCCTCTAATTCTGGCGTAATTTTAGGTGATTTGTTACTTAGCAATAGTAATTCTTGAATTTCTAATTGTTTGCTCAAACCAGTGTTGGGCTTAACCACCAATTTTGCTTCAGCCAAATATTCAGCCGATTTATCAAAGTTCTTTTCTATGTATTCCAAATAAGATAGCGCTCCTAACCAAAAACCTGTTTTGGGAACTTGTGGATTTGCCGAACAAGCAGTAGCAAAGTCTTTTAGTTTTTGCCAGTATGGAATAGCCTTATCGTGATTTTCTTTTTCTTTATTAGCATCAGGCTCGCCCATCCAATAATCTACTTGTTTGTAATAAAGCGCTTCATTCTTATTAATTTCTCTCGACATCACTAATTCTATCAAAGGATGTGTTGGATCTAAATCAACCATTTTCTCCAAAAACTTCAACCCTTCTTCGCTAGGTTTGATGGCTGCGAAAGCATATACTGCTGCTTTTTCATGGCTATTTTTACATAAAGCAATCGCCCCTTCCTGAAATCCAATTCCTCTTGAGCGAATACTCAAGTCTGCCGCATGGCGACGACTTGGACAACGGTCAAATACTTGAGCAAAATCGTAATAAGCCTGTACCGAATCGCCCAAGGCAATAAGTGCTCCTGCCTTGCGAGACAATGCCCAGTCGGAGATATAGGTCTTCTTTTTCAACGGTTTTATCGCTGCATCATATACTTGCAAAGCCTCTTGCGGTTGGTCGTTCATCATTGCCAACTTAATTGTTTGGAAGGCATAACGTTCCTTCACAAACTCATCTTTCAGCTGGGGCAATGCGGCTTTAGCATTTGTAAATAACTCAACCAGAGCAACTGTATCAACTTTAGTTTCTGTAAAATAATCAACCGTTTCACGCTTATACGCTTGGTCGATACCACGAACAAATGTAATATAATCGGCGGCCTCAGTTTTTTGATGACTAGTCAACCAATCTTGCAGTGCTGAAGACGTTCCGTAAAGCGATTGTTCTATTTGTTTTTTAGACACCTTCCCTCCTACATATTTGCTCCAAGCTGAAATATTGAGTGTTTTTTCGTGGTCAGTAGTATCACCATTTGTCAGGTTATAATCGTCATAATCATTATAAAAAAACTGTGACGAATACGCATATTTTAAATCACCCCCATTTACAGTTGCAGATTCAGGCATGAAAAAACTCATAAATTCATCATAATCTACCATGCCAGGACCACAGGCCAAAATGGTAAAAATCACAAGCGAGGCAACAGACTTTCTACTCAGGTTGATATAGTTCTTCAATTTGTTCATGTGTGTAAGTTTTGAGACTTTCGGAATCTAAATGATATAGGGCAAATGTAAGTTTTTGATTTGATATTTTCTTCTTTATCAATCTACAACCTTTTGAGAGGTCATCAAAAGCAACTTCCTCGGTTCGGAACACGTCTCCTTTACGAATTCCAATCCCCCATAAAGTGGTATCTCGCTGTGCAACAAATCGATTTTTATCTCGCACAAACAAAGAGATATTGCTAAAATCCTTCGAGCTAACAGCATTCAAAAAATACTGAAATTGATGATTCCGATACCCTACTGTCCAATGAAAGGCTGGCATTACCAAATCCAAGGGCAAAGGATACTCTGACAATTCACCGATATATTGGCTTAGGACATCGGGTGTAAAAATCGAGTTTGTCGTTTTTTCGTTTTTCCAATCTGCCATATTATAGCACATCAGCATACCTCTTTCGACAGGAGGCACACCTGTCTTATCAGGAAATTTTATTTGATGTAGCCTAATCGTAACGCTGATATGAGGGTACTTCTTACGAAGAATCGTTAGTAAGGTAAAATATTTTTTCTTTGTAGATAAAGTCCAATCACAATCTATCTGAATTTCATTATTCCCTATCGGATCGCCTATCCAATTCTTATGAACAATGTCTATTTTATCTACTATTTTACCCGCAAAATCTTCCAAATAGCGAGGCTCAAGCCATTTCAAGGTTTGATTGGTCAGATATACCACGGGTACAACACTGATTCCTTGAGGCACTTTTTGCTTCGGTATCAATACGGCTTTAAAAGTCGGCTTTGCGGTACGCTCGTCTAAATCTACATCAAAATACTTGACGTATAGCTTTTGAATACGATTATCGGTAAGGATTTGTACTTCGTTTTCGGACAACTGAAAAACAGTTTTCCAATAATAAAAAGCTGGGGTGACATCCTTGGGAATCTCCGAAGAGTTACAAGCCCAAACAAATGTCATTAATAACAAAAAGCAATAGAAAGGGAATTTCATTTTTCTCAAAACTCAGGTATTTCTATTTTATACCTATTCCTGTTTTATGATAGGGTAATAGCAAAAAATCTTTGAGTAAAAGCAATAAACTTCGTATTAATACGATTTCAATTACTTTTACCCAAAGAATACTTCGCCAAAAATACAGGCTTGTTTTGAGAGTTAACGATATAGGTACGAAAAACTTATCGAGTGGTATTATTCGGTCGTGTATAGGTCAATTGCATCACATGAATATTACGACTAGCAAAGGCTGCCTCGCAATAATTCAGGTAATAACTCCACTTACGAATAAACGTATCATCAAAGCCTAGCGCCTTGACTTGTTGAATATTTTGATGAAATTGGTCATACCATAACTTCAAGGTATAGGCATAATCTAAGCCCATATCTTTGAGGTTGACCATCGTAAAATCGCTAGTTTTGTTGATAGCCTCGTTAATAGCACCTACCGACGGTAATAACGAGCCAGGAAAAATATATTTTTGAATCCAATCCACACCTTTTCTTAGAGAACTATAGCGAGAATCAGGACTAGTAATTACTTGAAAAGCCAGAATACCATCTTTTTTGAGGAGTTCGTTACATTTGGCAAAATAGACTGGCAGAAATTCATGACCAACCGCTTCAAGCATTTCGATGGAAACAATCTTGTCGAATTTTCCAGTAATCAGGCGGTAATCTTTCAACAAAATCTCGACTCTATCGCTCAAGCCTTCGGCTTTTACTCGCTCAGTTGCAAGCTTGTGTTGCTCTTCCGAGATAGTTACAGAAGTCACTTTACAACCATAATTTTTGGCCATATAGATAGCATTAGCGCCCCAACCACTTCCAATTTCGAGTACATGGTCGGTAGGTTTGAGATGCAACTGACGGCACAAACGTTCATACTTTTCGAGTTGAGCTTCTTCCAATGACAAACCTTTTTCTTTAAAATACGCACTTGAATAGGTCATGGAAGGGTCAAGAAACAGCGCAAAAAAATCATTATTCAAATCATAATGTTCGGAGATATTCTTTCTTGAACCATCCAAGCTATTGGCACGCCCTAAATGATAGATTTTATTACTCAGCTTGAGTAAGTTCAAAAGCCAGTTTTGGGTTTTATTTCCAGAAATAACAGGGACATTTTCGAGGTTATCCAAAAACCAACGAATTACATTTGTAATATTATCAGTATCCCAAAAGCCCATTACGTATGCTTCGCCAAAACCAATATCTCCATAAAGCATAATATGCTTAAAAAATCGTTCGTCTTTTATCTCAATTTTAGCTGTTGGAAAGACCTGCGTGTTTCCAAAAAACAACACTTCTCCACTAGGTAATGTCACTTGTAATTTACCCAAGGTCATTTTTTGCAAAACATCCAAAATCGCTTTTTGATAAAAGCTAGGTTTGGTACGCTGTGTATTTTTCAAAGTTGTTGTCATAACAAAATCAGGATTTATGGTTAGTGAGAGAGGGGTCTATATATGTCTCGTTGAAGCTCTGGATGCGATTTTTTGGCATAAAATGGAATCCGTTTTAGCCACAATACCAAAGCATTCCAATGAATGAGCCACATAATTCGAAGGGTAATCACCGGAAATCGAATGGCATACCAAGCTACTTTGGCATTGGTTAGTGGCTTCCTTTTACCCCAAAGCGTACTTTTGAAAAAGGATTTATCAGCTTTGAAATCATCGATTTTGATATGCAACGACTCATTGGGTATACGAAGTTTGAAGTCAAACTCGGCGTCCATATCAATGAAAGGCGACACATAAAAATGCTTGATTTCTCGATGCTCAAAGCGTTCTTCCTTTTCCAAAAAAGACTGAATCAAGTAGGGTTTCATTTCTCTGAATGTATTACTCACCTCCGCAACAACACATACAGGTTGTTCTTTTTCATCAAAACAGTAATAAAATGATACTGGATTGAACTGATATCCCCATGTAGTAAGGTGGGTCAAAAGCATAATTTTTCCACCTTTCAAATCTATTCCTTTAGCATGCAAATACGTCAAGATTTGCTCCTTGACATCTTTATTTGTTTCAGGCTTTTCTTTAGGATATTGCAAATGGTTTTTATCAAAAAAACTAAACACATTCCAACTATTTCGACTAATCCATTTTACATGTTTTGGAATGATATCAAGTTCATCTAAATCAAGGTAAAACATAAATAGCTTGTAAGTGAATCCATGTTTGATGGGCTCGCTTCGCTGGTGCATTACCTTACATTCATAGATACAGGATTTCATGAGCCATAAATATTTTTGCCCGTGAGCGTTCTACATAAGTTCACTGCTGAAGTAAAAGCATCTTCATGGAAACCATATTTGAAATAACTTCCACAGAAATAAATGCCACCTTCGGTATTCAGCAGATGCAATTGTTGCTGTGCTTGCATAGCTGGAACATCAAACAGCGGGTGCTCATATTCGATTACTTTCAATATCTTGGAAGGGTCGATATTAGGCTGAGCATTAATCGAAACGAAATAGTTTTTCTTCTTTGAAACGCCCTGCAACTGATTCATCCAATAAATAATAGAAGGCTGCAAACCATTTTCGGTTGCCTCGATTCGGTAATTCCAGCTACTCCAAGTCAAGCGATTTTGAGGCATAATAGACTCGTCGGTGTGTAGCGTTGCTATATTTTTCTGGTACTTAAACTTTGATAATAATTTATCCTGTAAAACAGAGGGCTCTTCGAGCAAGCCTAAGGCTTGGTCGCCATGCGTAGCGATAATGACTTTATCAAAAAGTTCAGTGGTACCATCACTAAGCAATATGCTCACGCCATTTGCTTCTTTCTTTACACTCACCGCAGCACGCCCTAACTGTATTTTTTCTTGAAAAGGTTTTATCAAAATATCTCGATACATACGGCTTCCGCCATCGAGCGTGTACCACTGATGTTGGGTATTGAGTCCCAGAAAACCATGGTTGTAAAAGAATCGTATCAAGGAAACAGCAGGAAAATCAAGCATCAATTCCATAGGGGTCGACCACACTGCCGAACTCATAGGCACAAGGTATTTCCAGAGCATGTCCTCACCAAAACCAAACTCACGGATATATTCCCCTAGTGTATGATTTTGATATTTGGGATCGTCCAAAATTTTGATAGATTGCTCATTAAAACGACCGATTTGCAAGAGCATTTTCCAGTGTTTCAATGAAAAAAGCTGTTTTCTCTGTGCAAATAAGCCATTGAATCCCGAGCCACAATATTCGAGCTTAGAAGGTACGTGTTGTACACTAAAAGACATATCTGTCTTTTTGATAGGAGCGTTTATTTCATCAAAAAGTTTACACAAATTTGGATAGGTCTGAAAATTAAAGACCATAAATCCTGTGTCGATATGTACATGCGTACCTGCTTCGTCAACGGTCACGGTATTGGTATGCCCGCCGATATAGTTATTTTGTTCAAAAAGAGAAATATCATAATCCTGATGAAGAAAATGACCGCATCCCATCCCAGCAATGCCAGTCCCAATGATTGCTATTTTTTCCATCTAGTTTTTCTTGAATAAATAATGACTAATCATCCACTCATTACCACCGTTGTAGGCAAATAATTCGGCACAAGCCAAATAAAACAAACGCCAATATACCCACCATTTCACCGCTTGGTCTTTTCCGTAGGTTTGCTCAAATAAAGGCATAATTTGTGCTTTATGAGCATCCATTTTTTGTAACCACACTTCTGATGTTTTGCCGTAATGCGTACCATTCACATGCCAATGCTTATCTACCGAAAGGTGGTCGTTAAAGTAAAATAACAAATGGTCACTAGGCATGATACCTCCTGTGAAGAAGTATTTACTCATCCAGTCGGACTCGTCAATTACTTCAAACTTATAAGCATATTCTTTGTGTGTAAAAATGTGAACAAAGAGCTTTCCTGAAGGCTTTAAGAATGAAGATATTTTCTGTAATAAAAGCCTGTAGTTACGCATGTGTTCAAACATTTCGACAGATACTACACGGTCATAATGATCTTTGTGAGTATCAAACACATTGATATCTGAGGTTACTACTTGAAGGTTTACAATACCTCTTTGACGCGCTTGTTCGTCGATATGAGCCTTTTGTGTTTTTGAGTTTGACACAACTGTAAAACGGCTTGCAGGATATTTGGCAGCCATGTACAATGACAGTGAGCCCCATCCACATCCAAGTTCTAGCACGTCCTGTCCATTGGCTAATTCGGCACGTTGGCAAGTGAGTTCAAGCATATCAGCTTCGGAAGTATCCAAATCGGTTACTCCTTCTTTCCAATAGCCACAAGAATATTTCAGGTGCTTACCTAAGCAATATTGATAGAATTGGGTTGGCACTTCATAATGTTGCTCGTTGGCTTCTGCCGTATTGATAGCAATCGGCGAATTGCGTAGCTCCTCAAGGAGATTCAGAAAATGTTGATGCTGTAATTCTGTTTCGCCTTTATTTTCATCTCTCAAGCGTTGTTCGACCAATTGTCGGATGCCATAGCGAATTAAAAAATCGGGCAATAAATCTTTTTCGAGCAATGAATTATACCACATAAAACAAAATAAGGTTAGTGAATAAGGACAATAAAGTATCAGGGTGAATGCAAAGGGGCATCACCAATATTTGTACAATAAAGGATTCAAAATTTAAGAACTAAGAATAGCTTTCTAAACAGGATTAAAAGCCCCAATGCAGCAACAGTGCTACGATTTCAGATAAAAAATCACCTAACAGTTGGGTATATAGTAATCATTTATCCACAGCTTGGCTTCTTCCATTTAACAAAAAAGATTAAATTAACAGTATATCTGCGGCATATTTTGGTAGTATTCTTCGGATGATTATGAAAGCATTCTAAAATAACTAATACACTAACAACTGCTAACTTCTTTTTACTTATCTGAAGTGTTCTGAAAATATCTACGAAGAAAAAGTGAGTTTAGATTTATGAAGGAATAAATAACTGTAGAAACATATAAAAACAAAAAGCGACACAGTCAGACTGTATCGCTTTTGAAGAAGGCATTGTAAAGCAAATTACAAAACAGCTTCGGCCAAAACTAGCACTTTGTTGTTAACTACTTCAACCACTCCGCCGTCGATTGTAAATTCTTGCTTATCAGCCATCAAAGTGCCTTTACCCAACGTAGAAACGATTGGGGCGTGGTCTTTCAAAATTTGGAAAGAACCATTAGTTCCAGGCAAGGTTACCACTGATACTTCACCAGAGAAAACCGTCTTATCCGGAGTAATAATTTGTAAGTTCATTTCTATAAGAATTTGAAAATTTGAGAACCTGAAAATTTGAAAAGAATTCAAATCAAAAATGTGTCAATTCTGTTCAAACTGACACATTTTCAAATTTCCAAATTATTTAGCTGCGTCTGCCAACAATTTCTCACCTTTAGCAACTGCATCTTCGATAGTACCTACCAAGTTGAATGCAGCTTCTGGCAAGTGGTCATACAAACCATCAATGATTTCGTTGAAACCTTTGATCGTATCGTTGATGTCTACCAACGCACCTTTCAAGCCTGTAAATTGTTCAGCTACGAAGAATGGTTGAGACAAGAAACGTTGTACACGACGAGCACGAGATACAACCAATCTATCTTCTTCAGACAATTCGTCCAAACCAAGGATAGCGATGATATCTTGTAATTCTTTGTAACGTTGTAAGATTTCTTTCACACGTTGAGCAGTATTGTAGTGTTTGTCACCCAATACGTCAGCAGAAAGAATACGAGAAGTAGAATCCAATGGGTCTACTGCAGGATAGATACCTAACTCAGCGATTTTACGAGACAATACCGTAGTAGCATCTAAGTGGGTAAATGTTGTTGCAGGAGCAGGGTCAGTTAAGTCATCGGCAGGTACATATACCGCTTGTACTGAAGTAATTGAACCACGTTTTGTTGAAGCAATACGCTCTTGCATCGCACCCATTTCAGTTGCCAATGTTGGTTGGTAACCTACGGCTGAAGGCATACGACCCAAAAGGGCAGATACCTCAGAACCCGCCTGAGTAAAACGGAAGATGTTGTCGATAAAGAAAAGGATATCACGTCCTTTGCCTTCGCCATCACCATCACGGAAGTATTCAGCAACTGTCAAACCTGACAAAGCAACACGTGCACGTGCACCTGGAGGCTCGTTCATTTGACCGAAGATAAAGGTAGCTTGTGATTCTTTCAAAGCATCTTCATCTACTTTGCTCAAATCCCATCCGCCTTCTTCCATAGAGTGTTTGAATGCTTCACCGTATTTCACGATACCTGATTCAATCATCTCACGCAACAAGTCGTTACCCTCACGAGTACGCTCACCTACACCAGCAAATACAGAAAGACCTTCGTAAGCTTTTGCGATGTTGTTGATAAGTTCTTGGATCAATACCGTTTTACCTACACCTGCACCACCGAACAAACCGATTTTACCACCTTTTACATAAGGAGCAAGCAAGTCAATTACCTTGATACCTGTAAATAAAACCTCAGTAGAAGTTGCTAATTCTTCAAACTTAGGAGCATGACGGTGGATAGGCAATCTTGTAGCAGATACTGGTTGAGCAATACCATCGATTGCTTCACCTACTACGTTAAACAAACGTCCTTTGATAGCATCGCCCGTAGGAACAGAAATAGCTTGACCTAAGTCAAATACTTCTTGACCTCTCTGAAGACCATCTGTACCTTCCATTGCGATTGTACGTACACGGTCTTCACCTAAGTGTTGTTGTACTTCAAGGATAACTTTTGTGCCGTTGGCTTTCTGAACCTCCAAGGCATTCAAGATTGCAGGAAGCTTAGAGCCTTCGCCTTCGAAGCTTACGTCTACAACCGGACCGATTACTTGCGTAACCTTTCCTTTATTGACTGCATTTGCCATTTTGTATTGTGATTTTGTTATCTGATTATCAAGTGATTAAGCAAAGTGTGAATTTGCTATACCGTTTCGGAGCGCAAAATTACTCTGTAAATCTCAGATAACCAATTGTTGTTTTTGGATTTTTACCAGTTTTTTTGCTGAAAAGGTATAGGTTTTGTTGAATCTTATTTAGTTTGGCTCTTTTGGCCATCCTGCTTTTTTCACAGCACACTCTTGATTTTGCCATATTTTTCCTTTTCAATATTCCAAAAAAAATCTATTTGTTTTAGATAATCCGTTTTTTTCAGAATTTGATAAAAAAAATTAGTGCAAATTTTCATCTTTTCGAAATGAGATTTTTTTTCGAAATTTTCCCCAAAAAAAATTCAACAAACAATTCAAATTCAACTTACTCGTTTATTGAATTTGACTAAATAGCTTAATTTTTCAGGTATACGTTCTAAAGATTTCGTTGTATTATTGCGCTACAAATTCGACCAGTAGTGGTTTAGCATCATCTTATTCCCTCAAATTCATGAATCATTCTTTCGCTTTTTGGAAACATTGGCAAAAAAATACTCAGTGGCTTTTTCTCTCTGCACTCGCTCTTCTACTGACTAGCTTGGTTGGTTTGGCTTATTACTATGTCAATTATCTAGAAAATGTCATTCATTGGGATATTCTAAGCGAACTCGATGACATCACCATCAGTCTAGATCCTGCCCAAAGTGCGGATGGAATGCTCCATATCCCAAGCAAAGCATATATAATTCGTGAACAATTTCTGGCTTCAACGATGCGTATCAACATAGAAGCTTCTTGGATTTTTACTATTTTAGCTATTATCGCATTGTCGCTCATTTATACCGGAATTACCTTCATTTCTCGTACTTGGTATCTCATTTTTACAGGTATAAGTGTCTTTTTACTTATGACCTTGCAATGGGATTTGTTTCTCAACCGTACAGGAAATTGGGTAGGATTCTGTATAATTATTGGTTTTGCAGGCTTGAGCTACTTTTTTCATGCCTTCAAACGTGATGCGTCTACAGTATTAAGATTTTCGACTTTTCTGGTCTATTGGTTAATTGTTGGAAGTATTACCATAAAGATGTCTTCTTACTTAAGTGCAATTACCCATTTTTCTACTCAACTCATTCCACAAGTTTTTATCCTAAGCGCACTTTTTATCTTTGGGATGGCATACGAAATACCCAAATGGTTTGTATTTATCAGTACGCGTGCTCAAGGCTCTCAAAATTTACTCAATTTTGTAGTGCTAACGCTGATTTACTGGTTTAATATCTTACTGGTTTTTCTACATAACAACAAAGTAATTGATTGGGATATGCTCTATCTTAATCCATTTTTGTTATTCGGATTGTCCACAATATTGGGTATTTGGAGTATCACAGACCGTATGATTTTAGCCGCCAAAGTACTCAACCACGAGTTCGCTACAACATTGATATATATTGGTTTAGCAATTTTGAGTACATCGGGAATTTTTTATGCTTTTGCCACCGCAAATGACCCAATGATTGAGGTTTGGGAAGATATTATCATATACTCGAACTTAGTTATGGGGATTCTATTTTTCTTGTATGTACTTTCCAATTTTTACGGATTATTTCAACAAGGGCTATCTGTTTCGAAGGTGCTATACAAGCCATTGAGTCTACCAATTTACGTATTTCGCATCATGGCGTTGATTATCTTGGTGGCATTATTTTCGATGAAATCCTTCTACACACTCAATCAAGCAGTGGCCTCTTATTATAATTCATTGGGAGACCATCAGGTAGCAAACCACGATTATCGTTTTGCCGAAGTAGCCTATAAACAAGCCATTGGAGCTGAATTTCGTAACCATAAAACCAATTATGCTTTAGCCAGTTTAGCACTTTTACAAAACGATAATGAGACTGCCGCAGTCTATTTTAAAAGAGCTTTAGCTAAAAATCCTTCTCCATATGCCTACGAAGGTCTTGCGCGCTCATTCTCTGATCGTGATCGTTTTTTTGATGCTTTGTTTACCCTCAAAGAAGCAAGCAAGCATTTTCCTAAAAGCACTGAAATTCTCACTAATTTAGCCTATCTCTACAACAAAGCTAAGCAACTAGATTCAAGTTTAATTTACTTAGAAAAAGCTCAAGAGTTTTCGAGCAACTCCCCCATTACCGCCAGTAATTTGGTAGCATTTTGGGCAAAAAATGGAAAACTGGCTACTCAAAAAGAATATATTCAACAGCTTAAAGCATTTGATTACCCAAGTTATCAGGCAAATGCACTTGCGCTAAAGCTTAGTACGCAAGCGCAGTCTGAAGTGGTTGAGATTTCAGCAAACCAACAAAAAGCCTTAGATGTATCTACGTTTGCATGGATTTATAATGCGGCTTTATTCCAGAAAAATCTAGGTACAGCAATTCCTTTACGTGACTTCGCCCAAAAAGCAGAAAATGACCAATATTCTGAAGATTTAGAATTTGCCCATGCTATGCAACAATTCTATAAGGGAGATAAGCAACTTACTTTTGAACAATTACAAGCTTGGGCAAGCTCAGATACCAGTTCTAACAAAGCGCAATATTACCAAGTCTTGTTAAATACGTTGGTTAAAAAAGAGAGTACCAGCGACAATTTTTCCGAAAATATTGTAGATGCCAAAGCAGCTCAATTAGCCATATATCAGCATCCTCTCAATGAAAAGGTCTTAGAAAAAGTAAGTGCTTTTTATAACAATAATAAAAAACCAGAAGAAGCACACCGAATGCTAAACAATGCCTTGAAATGGAGAAAAGATAATCCTGCCATTTGGCAAATGTATATATTGCAATGTCTTACTATCGGAATGGAACCTTATGCCGAAGACGCCATGATAGAACTTCAAAAACGCTTCCCTACCGATTATCAGCGTTTTCTGCCTCAATATCAAGCTAAAATCGCTCTTATCGAAAAACAAAGTGCAGGTTTTCAATAAATAAGTATGTTTGTTTTAGGAAAAAAGCTCAAGTCTCCTTTTGCCTATTGCTGAGGAAGTTTACTTTCACTTTAACCATTCAAACATTCATGAAAATTATTGAAACTACCAATATTTCAAAGCGCTATATCATGGGCGAAGAGGTAATCGACGCACTCAAATCGATTTCTATTTCTGTCAACAAAGGTGAATATGTGGCATTTATGGGACCTTCGGGTTCGGGTAAATCTACCTTGATGAACATTGTTGGCTGTTTGGACACACCTACTTCGGGACAATATATTTTGAATGGACAAGATGTAAGTAAAATGAGCGACGATGCTTTAGCAACGGTTCGTAATAAAGAAATCGGTTTCGTATTTCAAACCTTTAACCTATTGCCTCGTCAGTCTTCATTGGAAAATGTAGCTCTGCCATTAATTTATGCAGGTTATTCCAAAGCCGACCGTATCGAAAAGGCCATGCTTGCTCTCAAAGGAGTTGGTTTAGAAAACCGTGCTGGTCACAAACCTAATGAGCTTTCAGGTGGTCAGCGCCAGCGTGTGGCTATTGCCAGAGCCTTGGTAAACGACCCTTCTATCCTACTTGCCGATGAGCCAACAGGTAACCTTGATAGTAAAACCTCTTACGAAATCATGGATTTGTTTGACCAATTACATTCGAAAGGCAATACGATTGTAATGGTAACTCACGAAGATGATATTGCTCAATACGCGCACCGAATTTTGCGTTTGAGAGATGGCTTAGTAGAAAGTGACAAGATAAACCCAGATGTACGCAAGGCAAAAGGGATGTTCTAAAAACTGATCTTTGCTCATTTTCATGATACACATTTATATAAAAGTCAAAAAAGTAGGCTTTCAAGGAAGCCTACTTTTTTGACTTTTATGAAATATAGAGATATGGATATCATATTCTTTAAAAAAATTTTACATTTTCAACACACTGAAATACAGTCAATTACAAATTATTTTCAGAAATTTTAAAATTTTCTTTCTCAAAAATTTGCTTTTCATATTCCAACTCCCTAATTTTGCAACCCAGTAACAAACACAACAACACCGCAGGATGGAGCAGTAGGTAGCTCGTTGGGCTCATAACCCAAAGGTCGCAGGTTCGAGTCCTGCTCCTGCTACAAGGTAAAGACGAGCTGAAATAGCTCGTCTTTTTATTTTTAATAATTTATCATTGTCATTCCAAAGGGAGCTGTATCGCCCGATACGGTAACTCCCGAGCATCATCAAAACACTCATTTTTAGGGAATACTAGAAGAATCCTAGATAGAGTTTTCTTATCTTGTACGGGACTCCATTAACATGGCAAGGGTAATCGTGGACTAGTTCATGGAACAAATCAATCACAAAGCTGGCTTTGTCAGTATTATTGGCAAACCCAACGTAGGAAAATCTACCTTAATGAATGTTTTGGTAGGTGAGCGTCTATCTATCATCACTTCCAAAGCTCAAACTACTCGCCATCGTATTATGGGGATTTTGAATGGGCAACACAATGGTGTAGATTTTCAATTAGTTTATTCTGACACTCCAGGCATTATTTTGCCTAAATACGAGCTTCACAAATCCATGATGAGTTTTGTGCATAGTTCGTTGGAAGATGCAGACATTATTTTGTTCGTTACGGATATTTTCGAAAAATATGACGAAGATGATGTAATCAACAAATTAGCACGCATCAACCATGTTCCAGTGCTTTTGTTAATCAACAAAATTGATTTAGCTACAGAAGAACAAGTGCAAGAAAAAATCGCTCATTGGCGTGAACGTTTCCCTACGCAAGCAATTATTCCAATCTCAGCACTAGGACAAAAGAATATTGGCTCTATTTTCGACACTATTGTAAATAGCCTTCCTAATCATCCTCCTTATTTTGAAAAGGATGAGCTAACAGATAAGCCTGAACGTTTTTTTGCTTCGGAAATTATTCGTGAGAAAATTTTCAAAAACTACAAAAAAGAAATCCCCTATTCTTGTGAGGTAGCTATTACAGCCTTCAAAGAGGAAGATAATATTATCAGAATTTCGTCAGAAATCTACGTAGAGCGTGTAACCCAACGTGCCATTATTATTGGTCACAAAGGCGAATCCATCAAAAAAGTAGGAATTCAAGCTCGTGAAGAACTAGAGAAATTCTTTGGTAAAAAAGTGTTCTTGGAACAATTTGTGAAAGTCGAACCAGAGTGGCGTTCGAAAGCACAAAAACTCAAGCAATTTGGCTATAGCCAAGATTAATGAGTAGAAACAGTCGTGCTACTCTCCTATTATGAGAACAACTTGAGACCATCAATCATGTGTTGTCAAGGGTTATTCATCACATAGGGTTTTAATGACCGTCGAGTCATACATTTATTATCAACCAGAGGTGCTCCATTTCTAACCACCTTCTTGCAATGACAAGCTCGACAGGATGAATTGGAGAAACAGCTCAAACAACCAACAAAATGTCAAATATTTTAGCAATTGTAGGTCGCCCAAACGTGGGTAAATCTACATTATTCAACCGCCTTATCGAACAAAAGAAGGCGATTATGGACAACGTATCTGGTGTAACTCGTGACCGTCACTACGGCTTTGGCGAGTGGACAGGTAAATACTTCACAGTTATTGATACAGGTGGATACGTGCATGGGTCAGAAGACACATTTGAGGGTGCTATTCGTGAACAAGTAGAATTGGCTATCGACGAAGCAGATGTGTTATTATTTGTGGTAGATTGTCACACAGGTATTACCGACTTAGACAAAGACTTTGCTAATGTCCTACGTCGTTCAAAGAAGCCTGTATATGTTGCAGCCAACAAAGCTGATACCTTCGAAAAAGGTCTAATGGCTGCTGAATTTTATGAATTAGGTTTAGGTGAACCATTTGCTATCTCGGCAGAAAACGGTTCGGGTACAGGAGATTTGCTTGATGGGATTGTAAGTCATTTCCCAGAAGAAGGTATCGAAAACCCACATCAAGATATTCCTAAGATCGCTATTTTAGGGAAACCAAACGTAGGAAAATCTTCTTTCTTGAATGCTCTATTAGGTAAGCAAAGAAGTATTGTAACTGATATCGCAGGTACAACACGCGATGCCATCGACAATCACTATACTTTATACGGAAAAGAGTTTATCATTACAGATACCGCAGGTATTCGTCGTAAGGCAAAAATCGATGATAACTTAGAATACTACTCTATTCTTCGTTCACTGAAAGCCATGGAAGAATGTGATGTTGCAGTTGTTGTAATCGATGCTACTACAATCGACCCTCTTACTGGCTTACAAGCGCAGGATATGAACATTATTTCGATGGCACACCGTGCGAAAAAAGGAATTGTGTTGATGATCAATAAGTGGGATTTGGTGGAAAAAGATTCAATGACTTCAAAACGTCTTGAAGATGCAATCCGTCAACGTATGGCTCCGCTCAACTATATGCCAATGATTTTTACTTCGGTAAAAGATAAAGTGCGTATTTTCCAAGCGGTTGAAAAGGTATTGGAGGTTTACGAAAACAAAACAAAACGTATTCCTACCTCTAAGTTGAATGAAGTGATGTTGCAGGTTATTGAAAACTACCCTCCTCCAGCATGGAAAGGGAAGTATATCAAAATTAAATATTTGACTCAATTACCAACAAAAGCACCATCTTTTGTATTATTTTGTAACTTGCCTCAGTATATCAGAGAAAGTTATGAACGATACTTAGAAAACAAAATGCGTGAGCACTTTGACTTCACTGGTGTACCAATTCAATTATTCTTTAGAAAAAAATAAGGAACTGGCAATCAGTAGTGTACGAAGGATTATAAAACTGTTTATTTCGGATATCGGATTTCTGAAATAGTTGAAAATCCTTCGTAAAAGCTAACACTGATTGAATACCCTTTAACAAATATGAATATCAATCGTACTATTATCTCGACACTCTGGCTCAACAGTTTTCTGTTGTAGGAAGGTTTGTCATGGGTAAAAGGTACTACTCAAAAGAGTCTTTCTGCATAAGGAAGGCTCTTTTTTGTTTTGCGATAAGCGTAAGAGTCTTTCTTCCATAATTAACCAAATCTCTTATCGCACAAAGCCCTTAAACTCGATGAAAACAAAATCAACCCACAAGTCTAGTTATTTTGCAGGAGTTATTCTTGTCTTTGTAGGAGCAGTAGCCTTCGCTGGAAAAGCCGTGTTGGTACGATATAACTATCTACATTATCATGTAGATACCATTTCACTACTTGCTCTAAGAATGCTTTTTTCGGCACCATTTTATATAGGTATTCTGGTATTCAAAAACATAAAAGATACTACAAAGCCAACGCTCAGTAGCAAAGAGTGGCTAACAATGATTTTGATTGGTATTGTTGGATATTATTTGGCGGCTCTATTCGATTTTTGGGGATTAAACTATGTAACAGCTAGTGTTGAGAGATTAATTCTGTTCTTGTATCCAACTATTGTCGTTATTGTTTCAGCGATTTTTTTGAAAAAGAAAATTACTAAAATTCAATATTTAGCACTAGTTGTGACATATCTTGGAGTATTTTTTTCCTTTATTCCTGACCTAAAAATTGGAATGCAAAAGGATTTATTATTAGGCTCGTTTTTAGTATTTCTGAGTGCCTTTACCTATGCTTTATATTTGATTGGCAGTGGCGAAATGATTCCCAAAATAGGTTCTTTGCGATTCACTTGTTATGCCATGTTGATTTCGACAGTGATTGTGATGGGACATTTCTTTTTGACCAAGCACCCAAATCTATTCTCCTATCCTAAAGAGGCATACTTGCTTTCTTTTGTAATGGCTTTGTTTACCACGGTAATTCCATCGTTTATGATTTCGGATGGCATTAAGAAAATAGGCTCAGGAAATGCTTCTATTATTGGGAGTATTGGCCCTGTTGCCACGATTATCATGGCAAATGTATTTCTTAACGAGCCGATTAGTATTTGGCAAATAGGAGGCACGATAATAGTCTTAATAGGAGTATTGATGATTTCTGTAAAAGGAAAATAAGCACTTAAAAAATAAAGGAACAAAGTAGCAGCGCTCACATCTATCAAAGATGAAGCTCTCTACTTTGTTCCTTTATCTTTTCTAATTTTACTGGTCTACTTTAAAAAATCTGTATTCAAGCGCGCAACTGTCCCTTTTCCTCCTACGGCCCACACACTATTACCAACAATACTGATCGCATGGAATGGGGTTTTATCAATCATAGTCCAACTTTTTCCAAAGTCTTTCGAATAGCTTGTGCCTGATGGACCAACAGCAATAATGATTTTCTTTTGCCATATACCGACTCCTTCTTTCAAGCCAGCAGGATTGGTATTAGCCTCCAATTGCCAGGTTTTTCCAGCATCTGCAGTAACCAATACATTGGGTAAGTCTTTTTCAACTTCCAAATAGTCGCCGCCTACAGCCACACCATGCTGGTTATCCCAAAATTTCATTCCGAACAAACCTGATGCTTTACCTGCAGGCACAGGAGTATCAATTGCCTCCCATGTTTGTCCTTGGTTTAAAGTTCTAAATACTCGTGCAGACTCAGCTCCTCCAGTACATATATAAGCCTGTTTTTTACCTACAGTAATCATACTTGTACCCGAAGCTGCAAATGCTGCCTCTGTACCTTTATTGGCTGGTAAAGCCGTTGGAATTAATCTTTCCCAGGTTTTGCCTGCATCCTTGGTTTTGAGTAAAAACCAGTGCCCTGCCACGGGATCTGAAAAAACTAGCCCCGTATTTTTATCCCAAAAGTCTATACCATCAAAAAAAACACCCTTTTCTTCTGTTTGGAAAACTAAATTCCAAGTTTGTCCTGCGTCATCAGTGCGATAAATCTTCGCAGCGCCTTCTGAGGCTTCTCCTGCACTTACAATAATTGCCTCTTTTTCATTAAATGCATAAATATCTCTAAAATCTAATTTCTCCGCATTAGGAACATTAATTACCTGCCAATTTTGTCCTCCATCAATAGTTCTTAGCACAGTACCCTTACTCCCACTAATCCATACATTTTTATCAGAAAGAGCATGAACGGTTCTAAAACTCGCTGTGGTATTGATATTCTGGCGCAACCATTGTGCCTTTGATGACAGGCTGAAAAAAGAAAATAATAGAAAAGTAATGAATAAATTTTTCATAGAGCTTGTTGAATAATGAAATCATTTATAAAAAGAAAAGCCCCATCATAGTAAGAATGACGGGGCTTTTCAGGGAATATTTTTATTATCTATTGATAACAATACGTTTTGTTAATTCGAAGCCATCTGCTTGGAAACGGAACAAATAAGGTCCTTCAGGTTGGTTTCTAAGGTCTACTACAGCTTTTCCAGTAATTGTTGGAATTGAGCCTGTGTAGATTAAACGACCAATCATATCGTAGATAGAGAAAGTTACTTTGTTATAATTTTCTAATGTTTCTACTGTAACAAGACCATTACTTGGGTTTGGATAAATTGCTAGACCTTTCAACTCTGGCTCTTCTTTGAATGTATAAGCTTTAGAGTAATCAGTATAACAAACCAAAGTATTTAATGGAGCAGGCACCGAGTAAACTACCTTTCTACGAGCTGAGTAATCTCCATAACGATTAGCTTTAATGCTTTCTGTCGTAAATGTTAACACTTCAGAACCATATTTCCACTGATAATCTGTACCATCTGGGAAGTTAGTAGCTTTCAAAGTAAACGCGCCATCTTTTACAATACTTGCGGCCGAAGCACTAGGGCTTTCCTTAACTGTAACAGTAATTACATTTGAGCGAGCAGATACACAACCATTAGCATCTTTTGCTGTTGCTGAATACTGTCCTGATAATTTTACTGCGTCAAGAACTTTACTAACCAAACCAGTATTCCATGTAACGTCGTTTGAACTAGAAGCTGTTAATCTTACGCTATTTTCTTTTGTATAATCAGTAACGTCTCTTGAGCAGAAAGTAATTGCACCCTCAGCTGTAACCACTGGAGCTGGAGGAAGTGGCAATACTGTCACTGCTATAGTATCTGATAATGGAGACACACAACCTCTAGGATCAACTACTCTAACAGCAGCTTTAGTAGTTACTTTAACAGTCACCGAGCGAGTTGTATCATTAGTTGTCCATCTGAATCTTGTTGTTTCACCTGAAGCAAGTACTGATGACTCTAGCACGATACTTCTATCAGCACAAACCTTAACCAATCCATCACCTTTAACTGTAATTGTTGGTTTAGCAGGTAAAGCATATACTGTTACACGAACTACATCTGAAGTTGGAGACAAACAACTGTTAGTATCACGAACAGCCACTGTATAAGAACCTGCCTTTGTTACCTTGATAGATTTAGTTACTTCACCAGAACTCCAAATATATTTGCTTTGAGTTGAAGATGTTAAATTCACACTAAAACCATCACAAAACGCTAATGGACCATCAGAAGAAATCGTAGGTTTTGCAGGAATAGCATATACTTTAACAATTGTAGTATCTGATGTTGGAGATACACAACCACTTGTATCGATTACTTGAACAGCATATTTACCAACAGCATTGATACCTTTCAAGCTAGCAGTTGTTGCACCTGTGTTCCACTTGTACTTAAAGCCTAAGCTTGATGTCAAAGTCAACGTATCACCATTACAAATACCTGCGTTTTTCTTAGAGGGAGTAATAACAGGTTTTGCAGGAACGTTTAGAGCTTTTAAGCTAATCGGATTTGACAACTTTGAATAACAAGCCTGACGATTTTCAATCGTTTGTACTTGAATTTTCGCTGTTTTATTAAATTTAATTGAGCTTTTATTTCCTAACGAGTCTTGGTAAACACCGTTTACATACCATTTGTAGTAAGCAACGTGTGTGGCACTGTCAGATTTCAGAGACACAACTTTACCCTGACAGAACAATGAGTCCCCTGTGATAACTGGTTGCTTTTGAATTTCGATAAACAATACAAAAATATTGTTGCTTGAGTATTGAACACCAGCAGGAGTTGGACAATTTCTTGAAATTGCCCTCACGGAATATCTACCAGTTAAGTCGATTTCCAATCTAGGAGTACCTTGTCCTTTAGTGTTTGCTGAAGTTACCCCGTTCATTCCGTCTCTGTCCCAAACGTAGTCAAAACTAGGGTCTGTTACAGTTGATGCTAAACGTACTGGCTCCTTAGCCTGATTCTGGCATGTTTCGTAATAAGAGAAACTTCCTGTGTTAACAGAATAAACTTGTGGTCTTGGAGGAATCTTAGCATAAGGAATATTTACTGGAGCAGAAGGTAAGCTGTAAACAGAACTTTCTTCGCACTTAGCATAATAACTAGTATTGGCAGTAATACGATTTTCAAGGTATGCACCGGTACCAATTTCTGAGTTATTAGAGCTATTGTACCAGTGAACAGTTCCTGAGTTACAGTTCTCCGCAATTAAGCCTACATAGAGACCTTCATCACTTGGACTAAGCTCGTACCCACATTTGAGTACCTTGTAAGTTGCATATGGAGCAACAGGCGCTGCTTCCACCAATGCTTTTGGCTTCTTATTGGACAAGACTCCGCCTTCTGTCAATGGCTTAGCCCATGAGGTCACAGAACCTACCACTAATAATGCTAAAGCTAAAAAACTGTTGCGAGTAAGGGTGCTCATAAGTTAACAAGTATTTAAGAAACGATATTAGGTTAAGATTACTCATTGCGTGCGAATCAAATTCAAATGAGTAGTGTTTGAATATTCGCAAAGTTGCAATTAAATAGTTAAACACTAAGTAAATTTAAGGGATGACTAATGATATACCATAGAAAAAAGGGTAAACTTTTTAAACGGTATAATGCCTATTTTCTTCTTTTTCAAGAAGTTTTCCTTCAAACTTTCCCTATTGTCTAAGACTACAAAATTATCAACTTATTGCATAAAAAATATCTCAACCATTTAAATAATGCTTTTAAGTTGATTATGAAATATTTAAGATTTTATTGAAATAATAATCGGCTTCTTTTTTGATTTTTACTTAGCTCTTAGGCACAATGCATTAAATTGGCTTTCGAAATATATCGAATTTTCGACAAACATATAAGAAATAATCAACATTTAATAGTTTAATTTTTCGATTAGCTCCTTTTCAAAGGTAAAAATGATTCATATCATTCTTGCCCATTTCTTCTATTACCTAATTCTGCGTAGTGAATTTATTCTTCAAAGGATTCATTTTTTTTGTACTTGTTAATTAAAATAGTTTTGTATCTTTGAAAAAACATTAACCATTTAATATTTTTTATGAATATTTTAAGTAAAAATGCTTAATTCTATGAAAATTAAGAAACTTCCTGTTGCTTCTCAGGCTTTTGACTATCCGCTGTTGATTAAAAGTATTTTAGCTTACTCTACAAAGCTTGAACCTAATCGAGAAATAGTCTACCGCGACCTTGTTCGATATAATTATATTACACTCAATCAACGTGTAGCACAGTTAGCAAACGTGCTTACTTCTGCCGGAATGGATGGTGCTGCGACCGTTGCAGTATTGGATTATGACTCACATCGGTATTTGGAGTGCTTTTTTGGTATTCCCATGACAGGAAATATCCTACATACCATCAACTGGCGATTGTCGGCAGCCCAAATTTTGTACACCATCAATCATGCTGAAGATGCTCTTATTATTTGTCATCTAGACTTTTTACCTTTATTAGAGTCTCTAGCCTCTGAACTCACAACTGTGAAAGGCATAATTGTATGTACTGATGGTCAGATATTGCCACAAAGTGATAAGCTGCCTATTTTGGGTGAATATGAAACCTTGTTATCACAAGTATCGTCTGATTTTCAATTTCAAGATTTTGACGAAAATGCAGTAGCTACCACTTTTTACACAACTGGTACTACAGGTAATCCCAAAGGTGTATTTTTTACTCACCGTCAACTAGTATTGCATACACTTGCTTTGTGCTTTACTTTTGGAACAGTAGACGGCACATGTAGATTCAATAGCTCCGATGTTTATATGCCACTGACCCCAATGTTTCATGTACATGCATGGGGCTTTCCTTATGTGGCCACTATGGCAGGAGCCAAACAAGTATATATCGGTAAATTTGAACCTGAGGTTGTACTAAAATGCTTCGTGAAAGAACAACCTACTTTTTCGCATTGTGTGCCTACGATATTACAAATGTTCGTGTCACACCCTGCCACCCAGCAAATTGACTTATCTAAATGGAAGGTTGTAATTGGGGGTTCTGCTTTACCGAAAGCACTGGCAAAGGCAGCACTTCAACGGGGCGTGGATGTTATTACAGGATACGGAATGTCTGAAACTTGTCCAATTTTGTCTACCGTTTACTTGAATGCAGTAGATAAAATGAACCCTGATTTAGATTTTCAGGTAGAAGCACGTACTCGTACTGGTACTCCTTCTGTATTAGTTGATTTAAGACTTATAGACTCGGAAGGGCAAATTATAGAATCAAACGGGGAAGATATTGGAGAGATTACCGTAAGAACGCCATGGCTGACACAAGGCTATTTTAAAGATGCTGAAAAATCAGAGGAACTCTGGCGAGATGGTTGGTTACACACTGGAGATGTGGCTTCGCTTAATGAAAATTATTCACTCAAAATCAGTGATCGTATCAAAGATGTGATTAAATCTGGTGGTGAATGGGTAAGCTCAATCGAGCTCGAAAATATGATTGGGACGCTTGAGGCTGTTCAAGAAGTAGCTGTGGTGGGTATTCCAGATGAAAAATGGGGCGAAAGACCTTATGCTCTCATCGTCCTTAAAGAAGGAAAAAGTCTCAGTAAAGAAGAGCTCAAAGCACACATGAAGCAATTTGTTGAGGCAGGGAGAATAACTCCTTGGACGATTCCTGACGCAATTAATTTTACGACAATGATTCCAAAAACCTCTGTAGGGAAAATCGACAAAAAAGCCATTCGTGCTACGGTGGATACGATTTTGACCTAAATTGGTTCAAAAATGTTTTATATAAATGCTTGATTACGTAAACCTTGTTGGGCTTCCCGACGAGGTTTTTTGTTTGTTTTCAGAAAGATTTCAAACATTTTTATAGAACTTCGTCTTACCAAGAGACAATCACTCCAAAATTATGGCACAAAACGAATTATTTCCTATTTTTTTAAAACTTAATACGCTCGACGTTCTATTGGTTGGCGGTGGCAATGTTGGCCTCGAAAAGATTTCAGCTATGTTACAAAATAGTCCCGAAGCACGCATCACCGTTGTGGCGCCTATGATATTAGACAGTCTGAGGGAGTATATTCGCCATTTTGAACAGGTTCAAATTATTGAAAGAGAATTTCAAGAACAAGACCTAGATAATAGGGACTTGGTAATTCTAGCAACCGACAACCCACAGTTACACGCCACTATAAAAGCTACTACCAAGCAGAGACGAATCCTTTGTAACGTAGCCGATACACCACACTTATGTGATTTTTATCTAGGATCTATCGTTCAAAAAGGAGATTTAAAAATTGCTATTTCTACCAACGGAAAATCGCCAACTATGGCCAAACGTATTCGGGAGTTTTTGGATGACATTATCCCAGACAATATTCAAAATCTACTCGATAATCTTCGTGAAATAAGAAAATCAATACAAGGAGATTTTCAGGAAAAAATCCGAGTGCTCAACGAAGTGACTGCGTCGCTGGTAGAAAAGAAAAAATAATTTTAGAGAAAATCAAAATACCGCATAAAATCGTCTTTATAATTTCGTCCTAGAGGAATCGTATGCTTTCCCATGATAATTTCATGGTCATTAAAAGACTCTATTTGGTCGATATTGATGGCAAATGAGCGATGCGTACGAACTAGTTTATCGAAATTTATACGCTCTAGTACACCATTTAAAGTCAAACGCAAAGTAAATTTCTTTGAGCTTGTGATAATATGAACATAGTTGTTATCAGATTCTAGGTAAAGAATTTCACTCAGTTTGACTTTATTAAACTGATAGCTTTGTTTGATAAAGATAAAGTTATCGATTTGTAAGATTGACTCCCGTGTGGCATTAGGCTCCTTTGGCACTACATTGAGAGCCTTCGTACTTGAAGTTTCAGCTTTGGCTTTGGCAAAATTATGGATAGCTAAATCGATAGAAATTCTTAAGGCTACATCACCGACGGGTTTGGTGAGATAGGCTGAGGGAGAAGTTTCTTTGGCACGTTCGAGAGTCTCCTCATCTGTTTGACCAGATAAGTACACAATCGGCACCGATTTTATTTGTTTTAAGTGTTGTGCTGTCTCTATTCCATCCCAGCTACCCTTCAACTGAATATCAAGCAGGACTAAATCCACTTCGTTGGCTTTGAATAAAGCTAATGCGTCTTTTCCGTTATCAGCTACCTCGAGTACATCATATCCTTCGGCTTCAAGTCTGGCAGCGAGGTCCATCCCTACAATAGCTTCATCCTCTACGATTAAAATGGTCATAATTCTTAATTTCTATAGTATTGCGGTATGTTTAGTAGGTAGCAAAATTGTTTGCATTAATTGATAAAACAAAAGCCGTTCAATAAATCCTATTGAACGGCTTCGAACTTATGTTATATTGTATGACTACAAGTATTTGTTAACATCTACAGAGTTAAGATCTTCGAATGCCAATTTCAAGCGGCTAACGAAAGTTTCTTCTCCTTTACGCAACCATACACGTGGGTCATAGTATTTCTTGTTTGGAGAATCTTCACCTGTTGGGTTACCAATTTGTCCTTGCAAGTATCCTTCTTTCTCTTTGTAGAAGTTCAAGATACCTTCCCAGAATGCCCATTGCAAGTCTGTATCGATGTTCATTTTGATAGCACCATAAGAGATAGCTTCACGGATTTCTTCGCGAGAAGAACCAGAACCACCGTGGAATACAAAGTTGATTGGTTTCTCAGCTTCCAAACCGTATTTCTCTTTGATAAACTCTTGAGAGTTGTGCAAGATCACTGGAGATAATTTCACGTTACCTGGCTTGTATACACCATGTACGTTACCAAATGCAGCAGCGATAGTGAAACGGTGAGAAATTTTGCTCAATTCTTCATAAGCATAAGCTACTTCAGAAGGCTGAGTATATAATTTAGATGAATCAACGTCTGAGTTGTCAACGCCATCTTCTTCGCCACCAGTTACACCCAACTCAATTTCAAGAGTCATGCCTAACTTAGCCATTCTTTCAAGATACTTAGCACAGATTTCGATGTTTTCGTGCAAAGGCTCTTCAGAAAGGTCAATCATGTGTGAAGAGAAAAGTGGCTTACCATATTGTGCATAGAATTTTTCACCTGCATCCAAAAGACCGTCTAACCAAGGCAACAATTTTTTTGCACAGTGGTCTGTGTGTAAGATTACTTGCACGCCATACGCTTCGGCCAATTGGTGTACGTGATGAGCTCCAGAGATTGCACCTGCAATAGATGCTTCTTGTTTGCCATTTGGTAAAGATTTACCAGCATAGAACTGAGCACCACCATTTGAGAACTGGATGATTACTGGAGAATTAACAGCTTTTGCAGCTTCTAATACACCATTAACCGTGTCTGTACCTGTTACGTTAACAGCTGGTAATGCAAATTGATGTTTTTTGGCAACTTCGAAGAGTTCTTGCACTGCATCTCCATGCAATACACCTTTTTGAGTAGCTAAACTTGACATAGTGAAATTTTTTCTTGTTAAAAACGTACCTTACCTAATTTTTCAATCAGATAGTAGTCAAAATTAATAATTTTTCCTTGCTTTTTGACAAAAACACAAAATATAATTTGGCAACAACAATAAAGTAGCTAATTTGAATATATAGTTATTAGAGTGTTTTTGAAATCGAATACTACCTTCAATAAAAATCCATAACTAGCTGTTTTTCAGAAACAAACATATTCTATATTAGTCACCTATGTGGAAGCTTTTTATAACAAGCGTTTATTCGTCAATCGAAGATTTAGGAACTTATCTTCTTGAGATTATTTCACAAAAATACGAATCTATTTGGCATTATTATCGTTAAAATAACATTGATATTTGAATGACCTGACACATTTTATGATTACCCCTGGAAGATTTATTGTTGGAATGTCTGGAAGGTATAAAGCAATAACCAAGTTTATTAGTAGGATATTCGTTAGTCTAGGTGCAATTACCTAATTTTGTCTCATAATTTCTCAATGATTAATAGACGTTTACCAAACGTTCAGCTTACATGTTACCAAAAGACTTTTTAGAGGCATTAAGCCAAAAACATACCAAGTCCAATACCTTCCCTTCTACGTCGGCGGTCAAAGAGTTGTTTACTGATATCATGCTCACGCTCTTTCCAGAGCAGACCCAAAGACATTATGGTTGTTTGGACGAACTTCAAGAGGCTTTTGACCAAATCGAGCTAAGACTCACACGTCTATTGCGCTCTATGCAAAAGCATCTTGATGAAGACGCTCGTATTTTAGCGACCAACTATATTCAAAAGCTTCCCGAAATTTACAGAGTTCTATTGACTGATGTTCAAGCGACACTGCTTGGTGACCCAGCAGCTCAAAGTGAATATGAAGTAATACGAGCTTATCCTGGCTTTTACGCAATTGCTTTTTATCGTTTAGCACATGCACTTTACGAAATGAATGTACCAATGCTTCCTCGTATTTTGACGGAGTATGCTCATTCAAAAACAGGCATTGACATTCACCCTGGCGCTGATATTGATGAGTATTTTATGATAGACCATGGCACGGGTGTGGTAGTTGGAGAAACAACAACCATTGGAAAACATGTGAAACTGTATCAAGGTGTAACTTTAGGAGCACTGTCGGTCAGTAAAGAAATGGCTTCACTTAAACGTCATCCAACCATCGAAGATCATGTGGTGATTTATTCGGGAGCAACTATCTTAGGGGGCGAAACAGTTGTGGGAGCTCATTCAATTATTGGGGGTAATGTGTGGCTAACTAGAAGTGTGCCTCCTCAAACCAAGATTTACCATCAAGAACAAGTAAAGATATTAAATTAAGCATTGGGCGATTGGCTATGGTCTTTGAGCAGGAATTATCCAGAAAATCGTACACTTGTTAGAATCTCATAGCAATTTGCTCATATAAAATACAAATTATGGCAACACTTTTGGATTTGGTGGGAAATACCCCGCTGGTTGAATTAAATCGTATTAATCCTAATCCTAATGTAAAAATTCTAGGAAAATTAGAAGGCAACAACCCAGGGGGCTCTGTCAAAGATCGTGCAGCTTATGGCATGATTAAAGGTGCATTGGAAAGAGGTGAAATCACCCCAGGAATAAAACTCATCGAAGCGACTTCAGGTAATACTGGTATTGCCTTGGCAATGATTGCTCGTCTTTTTGACATTGATATAGAATTGGTAATGCCCGAAAACTCTACACGTGAGCGTGTATTGACGATGGAAGCATTTGGGGCTAAGGTTACACTTACACCAGCCTCAGAGGGTATAGAAGGTTCTCGTGACTATGCAGAAGCGCAGGTGGCTAAAGGGGGCTTTTTGATGTTGAATCAATTTGCTAATCCAGACAACTACATGGCGCATTATCATAGCACAGGGCCCGAAATCTGGCGTGATACCAACCAAACAGTAACGCACTTTGTAAGCTCAATGGGAACAACGGGTACGATTATGGGCACTTCCAAATTTTTGAAGGAAGTAAATCCAGCTATTCAAATTGTAGGTTGTCAGCCAACAGAAGGCTCAAAAATCCCAGGTATACGTCGTTGGCCTGAAGAGTATCTCCCTAAAATTTATGACCCAAGTCGTGTAGACCGCGTGATGGATATTTCAGAAGATGAAGCTCGTGCGATGGCCAATACTTTAGCAAAAGTGGAAGGTGTTTTTGGAGGAATGAGTAGTGGTGGCGCGGCATCGGCGGCTGTACGCTTAGCACAAGAATTAGAATCAGGAGTAATTGTATGTATTATCTGTGATCGTGGCGACAGATATTTATCAAGCGACCTTTTTGGCGCGTAAAACCCGAATTTAATTGAGTGATTTAGTGGTTGAGCGAATGAGTGATTGTTTTATTTGTAGAGACGCAATACTTTGCGTCTAATGTGGAGTCATACAGTAGGATAGTATCAAAAAAAGCGGTCGGAAATTATTTTCCGACCGCTTTTTTGATCCAACTTGGCTTGAGACGTAAAATATTACGTCTCTACTGTTGACACCAACTATTATTTCCTTAAACCTTCCGCTTTCAACATCTCCCCTATCTGGTTTACCATCGCAATCGACGCTTCGATTTCTTCTTTACGTATCGCTACACTTTCAATGTTAAACCCTACTGGTACTCCTAATTGAATGCAGTATTTTATTAACTCGTCTGCAATCGTGATACATACTTCTACAGATCTATCCAAGATATTTTCTGAAGCCTTAAACTCTTCTTTCAACTCCTCTGGAATGTGAATACCTAACCATTCCATAAAATGCAATGTTTTCAATGATCCACAAGCTGTTAGCGTAAAGATAATCGTTGGAATTTCCTGATTTTTCGCTTGACAAGCTTGTACCAAAGCATCTAACATCGCTTTGGCATAATCGACATTAAATACACATTGCGACACAAAATAACTTACTCCCGACGATACTTTATCCAAAATACGTTGATCTTCATCCTTCAGTACAGCATGACGTTCGGGAATAGTGACAGCACCAATTACCGATTGATCTTGATATTGTCTCCAAACACCATAAGCTTCTGGTAAGCTGGTAACAGGTACAAAGTCTGGAGAAGGCACACCCACGAATACAGGTGAAAAACCATGATTTACCACTTCTTTCAACCAAGCATTTAACTCTTCTTTGGTAAACTTTCCTGCTGGACGATAGATAATTTTGGGTACTTGTAGAGAAGATAGGTGATCTTTGGCAAACTCAAAAGGGTCATGAGCACTAATAAATGGAAATGGGCGCTCTTCGCTAGTACGAGCTGATTCGTCTTGAACATCATACACGACTAAAGCATCAATGTCAAGATTATGCAAACGAGCTAATGTTTTCTCTGCAATTTCTATTACTTTTTCTGGACCAACCTGTGCTTTGGGAGGCGTAATTCCATACAATAAGATACCAGACTCTTTTGATTTGATTTTATCTAAAAACATAAATTATTTACGAGATTGTGTAATCGGTTAACAGGATTACGTGGTAAGAGATAAGCATTTAGCTTATTGGGCTACAAAGGTAGCAGGAAGATTTGTGATTATAGAATCAAAATGAAAGGTTTTCTTGAGAATTGATAATGAATGAAATATCCACTCTATGATTCTTTATCCTTTCCAAACTCCTAAAAAATTCGGAACTTTGTGGTTTCATACAAAAATACAATCACATGAGAATACATCGCCCTTTGGCAGATGCCGTTGTTGGGACTTTACAAGAAATCTTTTTGAATAAACGTCAAGCAGACCGTGCTATAGAATATGTACTAAAATCAAACCGTAAATGGGGAAGCCGTGATCGTGGTTTCATTGCTGAAAACACTTACGAAATTGTTCGCTGGTGGCGTATGCTCCATTTTGTGATTGAAGCACCCGAATCACTCAATAAATATCATTTCTGGCAAGCATTTGGCGCTTGGCAATTACTCAAAGCAAAGCACGCCAATTCTGACGAGGCACTTTTTCGCTTACCAGATTGGGTTGAGTTTTCGAAAGTAAATACCAACCGCATTTTTAGTCGTTACGAAGAAGCCAAAAATATTCGTAAAATAATCGAATCTGTTCCAGATTGGTTAGATACCCTTGGAGAAGCAGAGCTAGGTACTGAGAAGTGGAATAAAGAAATTCATGCACTAAATCAGCAAGCACCTGTTATTTTGCGTGTTAACTCTCTTAAATCAAACCGTGAACATGTAGCGGATTTGTTGGGCGATGAAGACATTAATGCTGATTACAACAATGAATTACCCGATGGTCTTATCCTTGAAGGTCGCCCAAGTGTATTCAAAACATCTATGTTTAAGGATGGCTTTTTTGAAGTACAAGATGCTGCCTCTCAGTTGGTAGCACCTATGTTAGATGTAAAAGCTGGTATGCGTGTGATTGATGCATGTGCTGGAGCAGGTGGTAAAACCTTGCATATTGCGGCTTTGATGGAAAACAAAGGACGCATTATTGCGATGGATGTAGAAGAGCGTAAGCTTCAAGAATTACAAAAACGTGCTCGTCGTGCTGGTGCCATGAATCTCGAAACTCGTTTGATTGAACCTAAAACAATCAAGCGTTTACAGGAAAGTGCTGACCGTTTATTGCTTGATGTTCCATGTTCGGGCTTAGGGGTAATTCGTCGTAACCCAGATGCTAAGTGGAAACTTACACCAGAATTTATCGAAAACCTTCGCACAATTCAATATAACATTCTTACTCAATATTCATCTATGTTGAAAAAGGGTGGGAAAATGGTTTTTGCTACATGTAGTTTACTACCTTCTGAAAGTGAAGACCACGTACGTCGTTTCTTGGCTGAACAAGGCGAGCAATGGGAATTGTTAGAAGAACGTCGTACTTCTCCTGCTGAGGATGGATACGATGGTTTTTATATGGCTTGTTTGCAGAGAAAGTAAACTCTATTTGTAATAACAAACCCCGTCAGAATAACACATTGACGGGGTTTATTTTTTGATTTTATCTTCCTACTCCTATCTTCTTTAAATCTTCTGCAAGCTTTGCGGAAAAAACCTCCGCTCCCTTTTTATTGAGATGTTGAGAATTATAAAACCATTTCTTCTCAAAACATAATGAATCGTTGGTGTAATCTAAGAAAATACATCCGTATTTATTGACAGCATTTTGACACAGTGTATTAAACGCCTTTTTGTTTTTATAAAAAGGTTGTACTTCGTAATATTCCGGGGCATATACCAAAATAACTTTTATTCCTTTCTTTTGACAAAAACGGAGATATTCTTCAAAACTCGCCTTTACATCGCTCTCGATGGTATAATTGATGCCTTTAGGATATTTTTTCTTAAACTTTTCAAACTGATTATCCCACGGAATATCATTTCCTTGGAAGCCTTTGTATTTGTTGGTATGTGCTACATTTTTAGACCCTGTATAACACTTAAAACCTTCCCAAGCCAAATCCAAATCATTGGCATACTTATACATAGGCATGTATTTCTGAAAACCATTAAACTCTCCTTTTATACCTGTTAGGTTATTGAGTAAAAGTGGCTCGTTGAGATAGGGCAAAAACTGTTGATAATCTACTAGATTCTTACGTTTAGCAAAACCATACAAATCCACATTATGCACAATGTATTTGGGAGCTTTATTATGTTCTAGATATAATTTAAAACGTGTCCATTGCATATCGAATCGCCATGCCGACATACCCAAATTATAAGAATTGAGGTGTAAAGTGCTATCCAGAATATAAGGTGAAATATGAAAAGCTGCTCGTGAAGAACCCAATACCAGCAAATCAGCATTGATTTTGGCATTAAAAAGCGCATTCCAATCGGCTAATACGGTATGGTTGGACTTTCGTAGCCCCGAATCGACCATATAAGCCATAAGACTCAAAACTAGCAATGGAACCGATATAATCAACGCTAGCTTAAGCCAAAACTTTTGTAACATACTATGATAATTGAAGATTGGACTTTACTGAATAGTTGCTTTGATTTGGTAGGCTTTTTTTTCACCAAAAACTAATTGCTGAAACCCATCAATTTCATAATGTTTCAATTGATTTTGCTCAAAATCAGCTTTAATTTCCTTTCTGGTTTTGTATAAATAATTTTCATCCGACAACAATGCATATACCTGTTGAAGCTTTCCATTTTTCAAAACTAGCTTTATTTCCTTCACCAATTGTGTTTCGGTAGATTTGAGCGTATAAGTTACCAAAGAGTCATTTTGTAAAATTTGGTAGCTATTCAAAAAAGCGGGCTTATTCAAATCTGCTTGAATAAAAAAGTCCAACTCTTTTTCCCAATCCTGAATCACCTTTGTTTGTGTATCGGCAGTAGTACCAACCTTTACTGATTTTTGCACAGTAGGCTTACGTCCTGAAAGTTCTTTGATTTGTGTTTCGAAAGTACCTTTTAAGTCAAAATATTTATGATTGCTTTGCTCTACTTGCTGATTACAAGCCATTACAGAAAGCATTAAAAATAAACTAGCTAGAATGTTTTTCATGATACAAAATTAACACAAAAGCCTTTTATGTCGTTCCTTCTTCTAAGGTAATAATTCGAGCACGAGCAAAGAATGGGATAAAATGGTTTTCTTGTCTCCATGATTTTATCAAAAAACCTCTACAGTTCAGCATATTACCTATCAGAAATATCTTGGCATTTAGGTATATTGAGAGATAATCCCTAAACAAATGATATCTCAAAATCGACTTGCCTCCGCTGACATTTATCGTGGATTTGTCATGCTACTCATGATGGCCGAAGTACTGCATTTCGGCGACGTTTCAAAAGCTCTTCCTAATAGCTCGTTCTGGGCTTTTCTGGGGCATCACCAAGACCATGTCGAGTGGGTGGGTTGTGCTTTACATGATTTGATTCAGCCTTCATTTTCCTTTCTTGTTGGTGTGGTATTGCCATATTCGGTAGCAAACCGACTCAGTAAAGGAGGCTATTTTAATCAAGCACTTTGGCATACAATCAAACGCTCAATTATCTTAATTGCGCTCGGTATATTTTTACGTTCTCAATATAAAACACAAACGTATTTTACTTTTGAAGATACGCTAAGCCAAATTGGTTTGGGCTATACTGTCCTATTTCTACTCGCTTTTCGTTCTCAGAAAGTGCAAATAATAGCTCTCATTACTATTCTGATAGGATATTGGTTAGCTTTTGCTCTTTATCAATTACCTGACGCCAACTTTAATTACACCGATGCAGGTATTACCAAAGACTGGGAATATAACCTATCAGGTTTTGCTGCCCATTGGAATAAGAATACCAATTTGGCATGGGCTTTTGACCGTTGGTTTCTCAATCTTTTTCCAAGAGAAAAACCATTCTTATTTAATGGAGGTGGTTATGCGACCTTAAGCTTTATTCCAACCTTAGGAACAATGATATTGGGTTTATTGGCAGGGAATATTTTTCTGTCGAGTAGTTCATCTCAAGAAAAGTTGAAACGTTTTTTAATCTTGGGAATATCGGGTATAATCTTGGGATTAGTATTAGATGCTTTGGGAGTATGTCCAAATGTCAAAAGAATTTGGACACCTACTTGGGTAGTTTTTAGTGGTGGTTGGTGCTTTTTGCTATTGGCATTTTTTTATTGGGTCATCGATATGAAGCAATCCACAGATGCCTATTTCTTAAAGGTTATTGGAATGAACTCCATTGCAGCCTATTGTATTGCTGATGGATTAGGCGTTTATATCTCAAAATCACTGAAGATTCATCTAGGTGAAAATTACGCCAGTATTTTAGGAGATTCGTACCAGACCTTAATTCATGGAGGATTGATGTTATTAATTTATTGACTGATTTTAAATTGGTTATACAAAAAGAAGATATTTATCAGGATATAGATTTCATGTAAACAACAAATCCCCGTGTAAATCATATCTACACGGGGATTCTGCGAAGCTTTTTCCTAAAATTACAACAAGCTTACACCTGTCATTTCTTTTGGCTGTGCTACACCAATCAATTCCAAAATGGTTGGAGCAATATCGCCCAACTTACCATCTTTGATTGGATTGCTGTATTCGTTATCTACCAAAATACATGGCACCAAGTTCGTTGAGTGCGCTGTGTTTGGCGAACCATCTTCGTTAATCATAAAGTCAGCATTACCGTGATCGGCAATGATGATAAAAGAATATCCGTGTTTCAAACCAGCCTCTACCACTGCTTGCGCACATTGGTCTACTGTTTCTACTGCTTTCACTACAGCAGAGAAAACACCAGTATGTCCTACCATGTCTGGGTTTGCAAAGTTCAAACATACGAAGTCTACTTCTTCTTTTTCCAATTCAGGAATCAAAGCATCACGTAATTCAGGAGCAGACATCTCAGGAGCTAAATCATAAGTTGCTACTTTTGGAGAAGCACGTAAAATATTAGTTTGTCCTACGAATGGCTCTTCGCGACCGCCAGAGAAGAAGAAAGTAACGTGTGGATACTTTTCTGTCTCCGCCATACGGATTTGTTTTTTGCCTGCATTTTGCAATACTTCACCCAAAGTCATTGGAATATTGCTATCGTCAAATACTACTTTTACCCCTTCAAATGACTTATCGTATTCAGTCATTGTCAAGTAGTACAAAGATAGTTTTTGCATATCTTGCTCAGGGAAATCACGCTGAGTTAAGGCTTGGGTAATTTCACGACCACGGTCAGTGCGGAAGTTGAAGCAAAGCACCACGTCTCCTTCAGCAATAGTTGCCACTGGAGCACCATTTTCTTCTATGATAATTGGCTTGATGAACTCATCTGTTACACCAGCCTCATACGAAGTGGCAATGGCATCAATTAAACCAGAAGCTGCTACTTTTTCACCTGTACCTTTTACCATGGCATCATACGCCAACTTCACACGCTCCCAACGGTTGTCGCGGTCCATTGCATAATAACGTCCTGTTACCGATGCGATTTTTGTACCTGTAGTAGCAATATGCGCTTGCAATTCGGTCAAGAAAGCTACGCCCGATTTTGGGTCAGTATCACGACCGTCTGTGAAAGCGTGAATATAAGCTTCTTCAACCCCTGCTGTGTTGGCTGCAGTACAAAGTGCTTTTAGGTGATTGATATGAGAGTGAACACCACCGTTTGATACCAAGCCGATTAAGTGTACTTTTTTACCATTTGATTTTGCATATTCAAAAGCCTCTGCCAAAACCGGCTCCTGCGCCAAAGTACCTTCGTCAACGGCTTTGTTAATTCTTACTAAGTTTTGGTAAACTACACGACCTGCACCCAAGTTCATGTGACCTACCTCTGAGTTACCCATCTGACCTGCTGGCAAACCTACGGCCAAACCTGAAGCTTCCAATTTTGAGTGTGGATACTTTGTATATAAAGAATCCATGAATGGCGTTTTAGCGGCTTCAATCGCCGATACCTCTGGCTTAGTACCGATACCCCAGCCATCCAAAATCATTAATACGACCTTCTTGTTCACGTAATTTTTTGGTTAATTGGTTATTATTATTTATTCAAGTCGCTTTTTTTAAAAAACGACCTTCAAAAGGGATTTTTATGCAAGTTAATCCTTTTTAGGGAAAATAGTCTTCGGCTTAAGCCCTACTACCCTAGCATTGCTCACTAGAATTAGTGATTATTACTCTTTTCTTTTAAAAACAATTTTTCACCTGCTTCTATTCTCACAGGAAGATGATTTTCTTTGGGTGGAATCGGACAGCTATATCCTTCACTAAAAGCACAATAGGGATTGTAAAGTTTATTGAAGTCCAAGGCTATTTTTCCGTCCTTAATATCCTTTGCGCTGGCATCTAAGTATCGTCCTGCTCCATAGGTTTCTTTGCCTGATGTTTGGTCTTTTACAGGAATAAACAAATAATCTCTATAGCGAGGTATTTGCAACAGCGCTAAACTACGGTAGATATTCAGCTTTAAAGCTTTGCCATGAATCTCAAAGCTTACTTCTCCATATTTAACATATTCCTTAATTTTTCCATTAGAAGTAGGAAACTTGAAGATAGTACCATCACTTATTTTGGAAAAATTTCCCACTACTTGATAAGAAGAGTCGGGTTCGAAAAATTGGAGATACTGTAAATCGTTTGCTTTGAGAGGACTATTGGCTTCTTCCAGAAACGCTTTTTTGTATTTTTCACGAAAAACCTCCACCGAATCTTTCCATGCTTGTGCATGAGTATGAGTGGCAAGGCATAAACCTACGAATAAAAGACAGAATTGCTTTACCATAAACTTCGGTTTTTTAGACATCACATGAGACATCTCAATTTTTCTATATCCAAATAACTTATTGTAATCCATGCGTTCTAACCAAAAAGTCTAAAAACTCTTCTGCACAACGGCTCACAATTTGATAGACATTTTCAAAATCTTCATTTTGTCCATAATAGGGATCAGGAACCTCAGGAATTTTGTATTCGGAAGAATCTATAGGAAAATCTCTGTTCGGGATAGGGACTTCGGGATCAAAGCGACGGTACATAAAACAAATATCGTCGGGTTGATGCATACCCGTAGCGCGATACGAGATAGACTGGATATTATCCATATTGTAGTCATCCATACCAACGATATAATCAAACACAGAAAAGTCTTCTCCTGTCAGTTTACGACAACGGTGAAGTAATTCGATTCCATGGCTACTAGCATTTTTACGAGTACGATGATCGGGCAATTCGCCAATGTGATAGCTATGCGTAGCCGCCGAATCGCATTGGATAACTCTTTGTAAATTTCGTTTTTTTACGGCATGTCTGAATGTTTCCTCCGCAATCGGCGAACGACAAATATTTCCAGTACAAACAAACAGGACTTTAATCATATAATTCAAAAAAGGGTAATGATATTGGGGTTTTGTGATTTTGCTAGGTATCTTTCCCAAAAACTATTACTTCTCAACAGGTTGATTCTCATCGTCTACTAAGATGTATATTTCTTCTTTGGGTTTTTTCATCAAATATTTTTCTCTCGCGTATTTCTCTATCAATTTTGGATTACCTAATACCTCTTCTCGCTCACGTTGAACATCCTTGAGTTTTTCTTGATAATAGACTTTCTCATCTTCCAAACGACCTAACTCTCCTCGTCTTTTAAACTGAGTCCAAATATCATTATCATCAAAAGCAAGCATCCACCCTGTCAATGCGAGAAAGCTTAATGTGTAAAATCGGTATTTTGTGAACAACAAACGTATCATAGGATTATATAGATTATTCAATCATGTAAAATTATCATATTTATTTGGCTATCAGTAAACCGAATCAGAGAAATTACGCTTGTTTGTAGGCTACCATCACGCTCGGCCAAAAAAAACTTTGGGAGTCTGTAAGGGTACCAACTTTGTTGAGGTAAAAAAAAAGACCAGCAAATTACTTTGCCAGTCTTTTTGTAAATATGGTTTTTCCAATTAGAATTTCAAACCTGGGAAGTAAGCGTTAGCGCCTAATTCTTCCTCGATACGAAGCAATTGGTTGTATTTAGCCATACGGTCAGAACGAGAAGCTGAACCAGTTTTGATTTGACCTGTGTTCAATGCTACTGCCAAGTCAGCAATTGTAGCATCCTCAGTTTCACCAGAACGGTGAGACATGATGTTTTTGTATGAATTACGTTTAGCCAAGTTGATTGTATCGATAGTTTCAGTCAAAGAACCGATTTGGTTTACTTTCACCAATACAGCGTTAGCAACACCTTGTTCGATACCCATTTGAAGACGCTTAACGTTTGTTACGAATAAGTCATCACCTACTAATTGACATTTGCTACCAATTAATTTAGTTTGCTCAGCCCAACCAGCCCAGTCATCTTCAGCCATACCATCTTCGATAGAGATGATTGGATATTTGTCAACCCAAGTTTTCCAGTAAGCAGCCATTTCCATATTGTTCAATTGCTTGCCATCAGATTTCTTGAATGTATAAAGACCTGTTTTTTCGTCATAGAATTCAGAAGAAGCAGCATCCATAGCGATGAAGATTTCTTCACCTGGTTTGTAACCTGCTTTTTCGATTGATTGCAATACGATTTCGATAGCCTCCTCGTTTGATTTGATGTTTGGAGCAAAACCACCTTCGTCACCTACGTTTGTAGAATAACCTTTAGATTTCAATACACCTTTCAAAGCGTGGAAAACTTCAGTACCCATACGCAAAGCGTGAGAGAAAGACTCAGCTTTAGCAGGCATTACCATAAACTCTTGGAAGTCGATTGAGTTATCAGCGTGTGAACCACCGTTCAAGATGTTCATCATTGGTACTGGCAAAGTGTTTGCGTTTGTACCACCTACATAACGATAAAGAGATAGACCAGACTCTTGTGCTGCTGCTTTAGCTACTGCCAAAGATACACCCAAGATTGCGTTTGCACCCAACTTGCCTTTGTTAGCAGTTCCGTCGAGTTCAATCATCAATTTGTCGATAAGGTTTTGCTCTGTTACTTCGATGCCTAGAATTTCCGCAGCAATAGCCTCATTTACGTTTTCTACGGCTTTCAATACACCTTTTCCAACATAAACTGATTTATCTTCATCGCGTAACTCAACAGCTTCGTGAATACCTGTAGATGCACCTGATGGAACAGCTGCACGACCAAAAGCACCAGCTTCTGTGCGAATATCTACTTCTACTGTTGGATTACCACGTGAATCCAAGATTTGTCTAGCATGAACATACTGAATAGCACTCATCTTTTGTAATTTTTGTTTTTGGTTAAAAACTTGTGAATTTAGGGGAAATGATTCTTGAGATGTATCTCTAAATGAATTTGACTGTAAGTTCGTCAAATTTTCCTCTATCAACCCAGTAAAAAGGAATAATTTTCTCACAAAAATAAGTGTTTTTTCAAGATTCCTTGTACTTTTCCAATTGTTTCATAATCTATTAATGTCAATGCACAAAAAAATGAAAAATATTATTTCTAAAATTATATTATTTTCAATCGTTTATTTGGGATTTTATAGTTTTTCCCATGCACAAGTTTTGTCTGTAGAGGATTTTGAAAAAAAATATTCTGAATCTACTGGAGCTCAATTAATTGATGTACGTACTTCAGGCGAATATGGAGGGGGGCATTTACCCAAAGCAACCAACATTGATTATCGTGGGGCTGATTTTCAGGAAAAAATCAAAACTCTCGACAAAACTAAACCTGTCTTTGTCTATTGCTTATCAGGAGGACGAAGTGCCGCTGCTACAGAAGCCCTTCGTAAAAGCGGTTTTTCGCAAGTATATGACTTACAAGGTGGATATTTGAAATGGACTACCAAAATGAAACCAGTGGAAGGTATTAGTGCTACCAAGGATGCAAAAGCTATCACTGATGCAGAACTAGAAGCAATATTGGCGCAGCATTCGATAGTAATTTTAGATTTTTTTGCGCCATGGTGTGGTCCTTGTATCAAAATGATGCCAGCTGTAGAAAAGCTTTCTGAAGAATACAAAGGAAAGGTATTAATCGTAAAAGTCGATGCTGATGCCAATCGTGCTATTTTAACAAAATATCATATTGACGAAATTCCGACGTTTTTAATCTTTAAAGATGGTACACAAAAAATGCGTGCAATTGGGTATCAAGAAGAATCTGCTTTGAAAAAACTGTTTACGCAATATTTGTAAAAAGTAGATAATTTCTCATAAAATAGGGCTGTAAACCATCCGTTTACAGCCCTATTTTATTTTTATTTACAAACAAACATACTTACATAATTAGGTGAGCTTGAAGTTATTTGTTTTAACTTAAACTCTACACCGTCATCTTGCAATACATTTTCGGCAATACTTTTGAGCTTACCCGCAATTTTTGATTCTTGCAACTCATGTCTAATCTGACAGCTTGTTATTTTGAGCGAGCTTTTTTTAGTAGATGACAACGCCGACACTTTCACATCGTAGGATGTTTTATCTTTCAAAACATCTGCCAAATCTTCTGCTAAAGCTTTTTTCGGATTTTCGTAAAAAATCTCAATCGTGTATTCGTCACTCGATGAGGTCAATGAGTTATGTGCAACGGCTTTCTTCGGACTCGTTTTTTTAGGCTTAGACACCACGATTGTATCCTCCGAAGTATTGGGTTTCAAGATAGAAGACACCCCCGATACCACTCCAAGTATGACCGTTACCCACATAAACAAGCGAATCGTCTTGATGATTTCGGGTCTAGGTTTTGGGCGGCTACTTTCTCTAAATAACAAGAAATACGACAGAATAAATGCAATAGCACTCAATCCTGTTACACCGTATTTTAAGAAAGAACCTAATTCTGTAACATTAATCTGCAATAACATGGCTAGGAATGATTGGATATTCAAAGGATCCGTTGAAATTATTAGAAATGTTCGTAACCAGGAGACGTTAATTTTACCAAGCTACCTGATTTCATCATGATATGCGCGCCTTCTACTTCGTTAGTGATATAACCAATCGGCGTGATTTCGCTTACCTGTTCGATTTTCTGATAATCTTCTTGACTTACTGTAAATAATAATTCGTAGTCTTCTCCCCCATTCAAAGCTGCTGTCATTGGGCTAAAATTCAATTCTGTGCCAGTCAAATAGGTTTGGTCATCGATTGGCATTTTATCTTCAAAAATCACCCCACCAATGCCCGAATTCTTACAAATATGGAGCAATTCTGCAGCCAAGCCATCCGATACATCAATCATTGCTGTAGGAATCACATCTAAAGCTCTCAATTCATGAATCACATCCATGCGAGCAGTTGGTTTCAACTGACGTTCTACAACATAATCTTTATCGCTCAACTCTGGTTGCATATCTGGATTTGCCATGAAAACCTGCTTTTCTCTTTCCAATACCTGAAGACCCATAAAAGCTGCACCTAAGTCACCTGTTACGCAAACGATATCGCCTTTTTGGGCAGTATTACGGTAAACAATTTGGTTTTCATCAGCAGTTCCTAGAACAGTAATAGAGATAGCCAAGCCACCTCTCGATGAAGAGGTATCCCCGCCAATTAAATCAATATTGTATTCTTCACAAGCAATTTTGATTCCTTCGTACAATTCTTCAATGGCTTCTACCGAAAAACGATTACTCAAGCCCAAGCTTACTGTTATCTGATTCGGAATACCATTCATGGCAGCAATATCCGAAACGTTTACGGCTACAGCCTTATAACCCAAATGTCGTAGAGGAGTGTAAGCCAAATCAAAATGAACACCCTCCATCAACAAGTCTGTTGAAATCAATAATTTTTTACCCTCAGTATCTACTACAGCGGCGTCGTCACCAATACCTTTGATAGAGCCAGATTGCACTATCGGAAATTTTTCGGCGATTCTCTTAATTAGTCCGAATTCGCCAATTGTACTCAATTCAGTTCTTGTTTCCATACTGCAAAGTTAATCAGTCTTTTAGTGCCGAGCAATTTTGTACTATATCAAAAAAAAAGCCGTTCAAACAAGTCGAACGGCTCCATAGCAAGTATTGAGTTTGATTTAAGGATTAGTCAATTGATAATTGGCAATTGTATTACTAGCCTTAATATATGCTGTTGCTGTTTCAAGTGTTACAGCAGAGGTAGTTGGAGTACCTACAATTTTGTAAGTCAACGTACCATTCGTACCAGTAGGTACACCCGACGAACTAGTCAAGCCAGAAATAGTCAAAGTTGTGTTATCTGTTGAAATAGACCATGTTCCTGTAAATATCACGCCGTCTTTTTCAGTTAATTTAGCAGCTGTTTTGCTAGTAAGATCTAATTTGTAATTGGCATAGCCAGGGATTTTGTTACTTGAAGCCGTTTTATCATAAACAATATCAGAACCTTCTTTTACAACTTTTGCAGTCCAAATACGTGTTAATTTTGCTTCTACAGTAGGTTCAGCCTCTGTACTTTTGCAGCTCAAAAGCACTCCAGAGATTAATACAATTAAAGGCAATAGGGTCAATATTTTTTTCATAACCATTAATAATTTTAATTTTTTTGATAAAAATAGATAAAATTAGTTGAATTCAACAAAGAGATAATGAATTTTTGCACCCAAAATTCTTCGACATTTACCGCACTATGCTACCAACCTTTACCAAATCACAACTCGCTTTACGCAACGGTCAAGACCGTGAAGAAATTTGGATTGCTTACAAAGGAATTATTTATGATGTTGGCAAATCACGTCTTTGGAAAAATGGTAAACATTACGAGCATTGGGCTGGACAAGACCTTACCCTTGAACTGGCCGACGCTCCGCATAATGGCGCCGTCTTTGAGAAGTTCACCATTGTAGGTCAACTGGTTTAGTCTGTATCTATTATGACTATTTTTTACTAAAAAAGGTTGTATGGAAGTTGATTTTCACTTCAAAATAAACTAAAAAACTATGATTCTAATCGCAGACAGCGGGTCTAGCAAAACAGATTGGCGTCTTGTGGCATCTGATGCCAGCATTCAGCAAGTCAAAACTATTGGATTCAATCCATATTATCAAGATAGTACCTCTATTGCAGAGGAGTTAAAGCTTCAACTTTTACCTAAAGTTCAAGAACCTTTAACACAAATTTATTATTACGGCACTGGCATTACCAATTCTGAAAAATCTCAGGTCTTAATTGACGCCTTCAAAAGTGTTTTCCCTGATTGCGACAGCATTCATGTTCATAACGATATGTTGGGTGCTGCAAGAGCCTTAGCCGGGCATCACAGTGGTATTGTCTGTATTCTGGGAACAGGGTCTAATTCATGTTTCTACGATGGTGAACAAATTGCCCATCAAGTTCCTCCCTTGGGCTTCTGGCTTGGCGATGAAGGTAGCGGTGGGCATCTGGGCAAACAATTAGTGCTCGCATATCTGCACAAGGATCTGCCTATGGACCTACGTGACAAGTTTGAGAAAAGATATGGTGCCAAAGACCGTTTGGAGATTTTGGATAATGCCTACCATAAGCCCTTTCCTAATCGCTATTTTGCTTCATTTTCAAAGTTTTTATTTGACAATAGACAGCATCCTTTTATATATCGTTTGTTGTTCGACGCATTTACAGATTTCTTTGAAAAATACCTACTCAAATATCCAGAGGTTAGTCAATACAAAATTCATTTTACAGGCTCTGTAGCCTTTTACTACTCTGATATTCTACGCCAAGTAGCTGCTAGTAAGGAATGTACCGTCGGGATTATTGCCGAAACACCCATTGCAGGACTTACCTTATATCACCAACAAACTAATTAAGAAGGAGTTATGTTGTTTAAATATGACAATTCCTATACAAAATTGACCCAGTTTATTGAATTCTATTTGGATTTTAATTCAGTTTTGACTTTCTAAAGATTTTTTAAATTAAAATTGTATCTTTTCAAGAAAACAGTTTAAAAGTAGGGTTATTTATATAAATTAGTAGAGAATTTAGGTTATCTTTATACAACCAGTCACCGCAAACTATCAACTGTTAATGATTACTTACGATAAAAATTTAGGCACAAAACAAAAGGCTCTACGTATCAACTTAGACCGTCGCATTTACGGTTCTTTTGCTGAGATTGGAGCTGGTCAAGATGTGGCAGCCAACTTTTTTAAAGCTGGTGGTGCCTCTGGTACGATTGCCAAAACTATTTCGGCTTACGACATGGCATTTTCGGATGCTATTTATGGCGAAGAGCCTTCAGGTAGATATGTGTGTGAACCGCGCTTGGTGAAGATGCTCAATCGTGAGTATAAGCTACTCAATGTTCGTCTTACGGAAAGTGCTTCAGAAAAAATGTTCTTTGCCTTTGCTGACACAGTAGCAGCATTGAATTATCAAAAAACCAATGATCCTCACGGCTGGATTGGTCTACGTTTTCAGTTACATCCTGATTCTGAACCAAACGATGTAATCATCCACGTACGTATGAAGGATAACGATAATATCCTTCAACAACAGGCTTTAGGCGTTATTGGAGTCAATTTGGTATATGGATGTTTCTTTTACCATGAGCAACCAGAAATCCTTTTACAGTCGTTAATGGACGACCTCCATACCGACCGTATCGAGATTGACATGATTCGTTTTGCGGGTCCTGACTTTGCTGATGTTGATAACCGTTTGATGTCTTTATATCTTGTAAAGAAAGGTTTTACAAATGCTGCTCTATTTGGCCCAGACGGAAACGTAATGAACCCTTCTGAGGCATTCTACAAAAAACATATTTTAGCAGTTAGAGGACGCTTCCGTCCTGTAACCAATGTATTTGTAGATATGTTGAAAAAAGGTCAAATGCAGTTCGAAAATGAGCCTGACGTTGACGATGATAAAGTAGTGGTACTTTCAGAGCTTACTTTACGAAGCTTACAAAGTGGCGATGAAGAAATTAATGAAAAAGACTTCCTCGATCGTGTAGATATTTTATGCTCTCTTGGACAAACTGTATTGATTTCGAATTTCCATGAGTACTACAAGCTAATATCATATCTCAATAGGTTCACTCAAAAACGCATGGCGTTGATTATGGGTATGCCAAACCTTGCTTATATCTTTGAAGAAAAACATTATCAAAATCTTACAGGAGGTATTTTAGCTGCTTTTGCAACGCTCTTTGGCCCTAAAATCAAGCTATATCTATATCCTACAGCCGATTCGGAAGGTAATGTTGTCACATCAAGAGAATTTAGCCCTCCTGCACATCTAAGAGGACTATTTCAATACATGCTCGACAATGATAAGTTTGAAGATGTGTTGAATTACGATAAAAATCTATTGAGCATTCACACCGATAGCATTCTAAAAATGATTCAATCGGGTGAAAGTGGTTGGGAAGATTATGTTCCTAAAAGTGTAGCAAAAATGATTAAGGAAAACTGCTTATTTGGCTTTCCTTGTCAATTAGTATAACCATAAGAGCGAGCTACCTAGGTAGCTCGCTCTTATATTTTAATAGCTTTTAAGACCTCTCTTTTGCCACGTGGTCCTTGATGTTTCTCTACAATAAATCCAGCAGCTATCAATGCCTTTCTTACGACCGTTTTTGAGCAATAAGTCGTCAAAACTCCCCCTTCATTCATAGCTTCATAAATTTTTCGAAAAACCTCTTCTGTCCACAACTCAGGCTGCGTATTGGGTGAATAAGCGTCGAAATACACTAAATCTACTTTTTGAGTAAACTGATATTTTAGTAAATCATCTTGAATCTTCGTCAAAGAAAAGTTTTTCATTACCTCGTGCTGCTGATTCCACGAAAGCTGGTGCAATCGTTGTAACACGTCCGAACCCAATAATGAGTCATAGTTCAGAGCGCTATACTTTTCGACTGATAAGGGAAATGCCTCCAAAGTGGTATAATCAACATGATAATCATGTTTTTGTGCCTCAATGAATGTTAGTAATACATTTAACCCTGTTCCAAAGCCCATTTCGAAAACTCTTATCTCTTTACCTGCTTGAGCTTTTTCCCACAAACCTAATTCAATGTAAATTCTTGTTGACTCCTGCAATGCTCCATTTACAGAGTGATGCCACACTCCTAACTCTGAGTCATATAATGTATGTGAACCATCTTTGGTAAGTATTAACTCTATCATAATTTGCAAATAGAATGTACTTGTATCTATTATTTTGTCATTTACTCAATGATTGACAAAACTAGCCTTTGATAAGAATAAACTAGGATATAGCCAGAATGTTGAAATATCATAAAGGATAAAATATAACTCCAGCTACTTTATAAAAAAAGCGGTTCGAAATTCGAACCGCTTACAATTTTATAACATTTCCACAAAAGAATCAAATAAGTATCTTGAATCGTGTGGGCCAGGAGAAGCTTCAGGGTGGTGTTGTACCGAAAATGCTGGTTTATCAACACGACGCAAACCTTCAACTGTTTTATCATTAAGGTTGATATGAGTCAATTCAACTGATGGATTAGCCTCTAATTCTTCCATTTTAACTGCAAAACCGTGGTTTTGAGAAGTAATTTCCGACAAACCTGTAATCAAGTTCTTTACAGGGTGGTTTAAGCCACGGTGTCCATTTTTCATTTTATAAGTAGACAAACCTGATGCTTGCGCTAAAATTTGGTGTCCTAAACAGATTCCAAAAGTTGGTTTTTCGTTCTCTACAATCTCTTTTACTGTTGCAACAGCATAAGGCATTACCGCTGGATCACCAGGACCATTTGAGATAAAGTACCCATCTGGAGCCCATGCTTCCATTTCAGCAAAGCTAGTTTTTGCAGGGAATACTTTCAAATAACAACCTCTGTCTGTCAAGTTAGACAAAATACTTTTCTTTACACCAAGGTCAAGAACAGCTACCTTTTTCTCAGCGCTTTCTTCGCCTAAGAAATAAGGTTCTTGAGTACACACTTGAGAAGACAACTCTAGGCCTTCCATTGGAGGAACTTTAGCAAGTTCAGCTTTTAACGCTTCAACATCCAAAATTTCAGATGAAATGATACAGTTCATTACACCTTTTTCGCGGATATGTCTTACAATTTGACGAGTGTCAATGCCCGAAATACCTACGATACCCGCCTTTTCAAAATACTCCTGCAAAGACCCATCAGCAGTCTTACGTGAGTGAATTGGCGAAAATTCATTACAAACCATCCCTGCAATCTTCACTGAAGCTGATTCTTCTTCAAGCTCATTGACTACACCATAGTTACCTATGTGAGAGGTTGTGTTTACAATTACCTGTCCAAAGTACGAAGGGTCGGTATAAATTTCTTGATACCCAGTCATCCCCGTATTGAAGCAGATTTCGCCGCCACTAGTCCCGATTTTTCCGAGGGCATTGCCTCTAAAAACTGTGCCGTCTTCCAACAACAAAATCGCTGGTTGGCTTTGTGTTACTTTCATTGGTTGCTCTTTGGTTAAAAAATTATGCAAAGTTAAGCGAAAATGAATAAAAATGAAGAGATTTTGTAATCAACTCCTTGTACATCATGACAATTTCAAATTTGAAAAATGAGAATTATCATTTTCCCATTGAAATTTAGAATTATTAAAAGTTTGAGTAGAACTGCTCATCAAAGGGCGCAAAAAAAAGCCTCAATCAAAAACGATTGAGGCTTTTATGTCAGGACTACATCATGACTATTCTTCTGATTTTTCTTCAGCAGCTGGAGCTTCAGGAGCTTCTTCAACAGCTGGAGTTTCAGCAACAACTTCTGCAGCAGGTGCATCAGCTTTCTTAGTCGAACGACGGCTACGACGAGTTTTAGTAGCTTTCTCAGTAACAGCAGCCAATAAAGTTTCGTTGAAATCAACTAACTCAATTAAGCAAATATCAGCGTTGTCACCAAGACGATTTCCTAACTTGATAATTCTTGTGTATCCACCTGGGCGGTTAGCGACTTTCTCAGAGATTGTTCCGAAAAGTTCTTTAACAGCTTCCTTACTTTGCAAGTAAGAGAATACAACGCGACGGCTGTTAGTATCGTCAGTCTTTGATTTTGTGATCAAAGGCTCAACATACTTTCTTAATTCTTTAGCTTTTGCAACAGTAGTTTGAATTCTTTTGTGAAGAATCAAAGAAGAAGCCATGTTTGATAACAAAGCGGCTCTGTGAGAGGCAGTTCTGCCTAAGTGGTTGAATTTTTTTCCGTGTCTCATTGTGTTCGTAAGTTGAAAGCGAAATCGAATTTCGCTGCGGTTAGATAACCCTCAAGGTATCCACCTATTACTACTAGTTAAAATTGGAGTGCAAAGTTATACAATGTGCAATTACTTACCAAGTATAACTTTGCATTTCCTATTATTAATCCTCATCCAAACGGTAGCGAGCTACGTCCATACCGAAGTGAAGACCTTTTTCTTCTACTAATTGTTCCAATTCAGTCAAAGACTTCTTACCGAAGTTGCGGAATTTCATCATATCAGAAATTTCCAATTTAACTAAATCGCCTAAAGTTCTAACGTCTGCTGATTTCAAACAGTTGTAAGCACGAACTGACAAATCAAGATCTGCCAATGGTGTCTTCAACAGTTTTCTCATGTGAAGCATTTCTTCGTCCACTACATTTTCATCTTCAGCCTTCATAGCTTCGAATGTCATTGTTTGGTCAGAGAACAACATGAAATGCTGAATCAATATATACGCTGCACCTTTCAAAGCATCCTCTGGGTGAATCGAACCATCTGTTTCGATATCCAAGATTAACTTTTCGTAGTCAGTTTTTTGTTCTACACGTGTGTTTTCTACACTAAACTTCACGTTTTTAATTGGAGTGTAGATAGCATCGATTGGGATATGACCAAATGGAGGCTCTACATTACGAGGCTCGTCAGCAGGAACATAACCACGACCTTTTTCAACGATTATCTCCATTTCAAACTCTTTCGACTCATCCAAGTTGCAGATTACTAAATCTGGGTTAAGGATTTCGAAATAGTTTGTAAATTTGTTAATGTCTCCAGCAGTCAACGTAGTCTGGCCCTTTACTCTTACATTGATTTTGTTTTCAAGAATTTCCTGAGTTTTCTTAAAACGAACTTTTTTCAAGTTCAAGATAATCTCAGTCATATCCTCAATAACACCCTCAATAGCAGAGAACTCGTGCAATACTCCACCTACTTTCACGCTAGTAATAGCGTAGCCTTCAAGTGAAGACAACAAGATTCTACGAAGTGCGTTACCGATTGTAACGCCATAGCCTTTTTCGAGAGGCTTAAACTCAAATAACCCGTGAAAGTCGTCAGCTTTCTCCATAACGACTTTGTCGGGCATTTGGAATGCTAATATTGACATATTTCGTAGCTTAATTTATCTTAGATTTTATAAGAATAGAGTAACCGAGCGTAATATACTAAATAACTTCGTGAGTTTTAGGAATTTGTGGAGTATTTTTTAAAAAAAATCTTGACAAAATTGTTTTTTTTTATTATAATACAATTTTCAAAGCAAGAATCATAACCTAAATTACTCTACTCCGTTTTATAAAATATCGAATACCAAGTAAATTGATATTCGATATTTTATAGCTAACAAAGTTTTTCGTATTTACAACTAACAAAACAAGTAGATAAATAGTTTTGTTAAAGCTACGATTACTTCGAGTAAAGCTCGACGATTGCCTGCTCGTTGAAGTTTTCAGGAATGTCACTTCTCTCTGGGTAAGAAAGGAATTTACCAGTTAAAGTAGATGCTTCCCACTCCAACCAGTTAAAACGCTTAACTGCTCTTCCAGCAAGAGAGTTAGTGATAACTTCTAATGACTTCGATTTTTCACGAACACCAACTAATTGTCCTGGCTTTAATGAATATGATGGGATGTTAACAATTTCTCCGTCAACAAGGATGTGCTTGTGGATAACCAACTGACGTGCAGCACGACGAGTTGGAGCAATACCTAAACGGTAAACTGTATTGTCAAGACGTGCTTCACAAAGTTTCAAAAGGTTTTCACCTTTGATACCTTCTCTTACGGCAGCTTTGTGGAAAAGATTTTCGAATTGTTTTTCAAGAATACCATAAGTGTATTTCACTTTTTGTTTTTCTTTCAACTGCAAAGCATATTCTGATTGCTTAGCACGTTTTCCTTTTCCGTGTTGACCTGGACCGTAGTTCTTGCGTGATAACGCTTTGCTTGGACCTAAGATTGGCTCACCGAAACGACGAGCAATTTTTGATTTTGGACCTGTGTATCTTGCCATTTTTATTAGGAAATTGAGTCAATGAGCCTCTTTTGCTCAATGAAGTAATTAAGTTATTAGAAACATGAAAACGAAGGGTAATAATTACTAATTACCCTTCGCAATGCTTTTTTAAAAGTGTTACAGAACGTAACGACTTCAAACTATACTCTACGACGTTTTGGAGGACGACAACCGTTGTGAGGTAGTGGAGTAATATCTTTGATAGAAAGAACTTCAATACCAGCATTTGCTACAGTTCTGATAGCTGATTCACGACCAGCACCAGGACCTTTAACAAAAACTTCAGCTTTTTTCATACCAGCTTCAACAGCTACAGCAGCACAGTTGCTAGCCGCTGTTTGAGCAGCGTATGGAGTGTTTTTCTTAGAGCCTTTGAAGCCCATTTTACCAGCTGAAGCCCAAGAGATAACTTGTCCTTGGCTATTTGTGATAGAGATAATGATATTGTTAAAAGAAGCTTTGATGTGTACTTGGCCTACTGCCTCTACAATCACAACTCTCTTTTTTGCTTTATCTTTTCTTTTAGCTTGTGCCATTTTAAGAGATTTGGTTAATAATGCGCTATACCGAGTTTTTCAAACTAAATTGAATCTTAGGTACATCCTGCTACATTATATTAATTATTACTTAGTAGCTTTTTTCTTGTTAGCAACTGTCTTACGTTTACCCTTACGAGTACGAGAGTTATTCTTAGTTCTTTGACCACGCAAAGGAAGACCTTTACGGTGACGAAGACCACGGTAACAACCAATGTCCATCAAACGTTTGATGTTCAACTGGATTTCAGAACGAAGTTGACCTTCTGTTTTGAATTCAGCTGCGATGATGTTACGGATGGCACTAGCTTCCTCATCGTTCCACTCACCAGCTTTCTTGTCTAAAGAAATACCAGCTTGAGCTAAAATTTTCTGAGCAGTGCTACGACCGATACCGAAGATATAGGTCAAAGCGATTTCGCCTCTTTTTTTATCGGGAATATCAACCCCTGCAATACGAGCCATATTGTTCTAAAGCTTTTTTAGTTTTTTAGGGAATTTAAGGAAAGTAATTTCGCAACTACTGCCTCAAATAGTATTACCCTTGTCTTTGTTTGAACTTTGGATTTTTTTTGTTAATAACGTAAAGTTTACCGTTACGACGGATTACTTTACATTCAGCACTACGCTTTTTGATAGACGCTTTAACTTTCATTGTAGTATTGTCTTATAAGTTGTCAATTCATTCTGACAGTGCCAAAGTATTAGCTTTTGCAAACTGCCCAGCTAACTAACAACTGTCTTTTTATTTGTAACGATACACGATTCTTGCTTTTGACAAGTCGTAAGGTGACATTTCTAGTTTCACCTTATCTCCTGGTAAAATTTTAATGTAATTCATTCTCATTTTACCAGAAATATGGGCAATCACTTGATGGGTATTCTCAAGCTCTACTCTAAACATAGCGTTAGAAAGTGCTTCAATGATTATACCATCGACTTCAATGGATGATTGTTTTGCCATAAATTTGTTTTATTTGTTAGTCGTAATTCGCGTGATAAATGAATTTGTACGAGTCAACGATTAACAACTACTTTCAAAGAGTTTTTTAGATTTCAGCTAAATATTCGTTACTTTTCAAAACATCTTCGATGTACTCAAAGGTCGTTAATATACTTGCTTGGTCTTTGCTCACAGCAACTGTATGTTCAAAATGTGCTGAAGGCTTACGATCTTGAGTTCTTATAGTCCAATAATCGTTTTCTTGATGAATTGCTCTCTTTCCTAGATTAATCATGGGTTCAATTGCAATCACCATTCCTTCTTTAAGCTTGGGACCATCGCCTCTTCTTCCGTAGTTGGCTACTTCTGGGCCTTCATGAAGTGATTTACCTACACCATGGCCAACAAGTTCTCGCACAACTGTAAATCCTGCTTTCTCGCAATATGACTGAATAGCAAATCCAATATCCCCAATTCTTTTGCCAGCTACAGCTTGTGAAATACCTAAGTATAACGATTCTTTAGTGACACGTAAGAGTTGAAGCGTTTCTTCTTTGACATTGCCTACTGCATAAGTATATGCACTGTCTGCGTGAAAGCCATTCTTATAAACTCCGCAATCAATCGAAATAATGTCTCCGTCCTTTAGTTCGTAATTATTAGGAATCCCATGCACGACAACGTCATTAACCGAAATACACAAAGATGCAGGGTATTTATGACCACCTACATTATAATTAAGAAACGAAGGATGAGCTTCATTATCTTTAATGTATTCGTAGGCTACTTTATCGAGTTCTTTAGTAGTAATACCAGGTTTAATAACCTTTGCTACCTCAGCGTGAGTTTTCCCCAGAATTACACCATTAGTACGGATAATTTCTAACTCTGAAGATGTTTTTAAATAAATCATCTGATATTACTGAGCGATTGCTTCAGTTCTACCTTTTACACGACCCGACTGCATCAACCCTTCATATTTACGCATCAAAAGGTAACTTTCAATTTGTTGAAGAGTATCAAGCACAACACCAACCAAAATCAAAAGAGAAGTACCTCCGAAGAAAGAAGCAAAACCACGAGTGATTCCGAAGATGCTTGCAACTGCTGGTAAAATCGCAATGATTGCCAACATAAATGCACCAGGGAGCGTAATTCTATCAAGAATATCAGCAATGAAAGTTGAAGTAGCTTCTCCTGGTTTAACACCCGGAACAAAACCACCACCACGTTTCATATCATCTGAAATTTGTGTTGGGTTGATAGAAATAGCAGTGTAAAAGAATGTAAATACAATAATTAAAAATGCAAATAACAAATTGTACTGCCAAGTAGTAAAGTCACCAAACGCTTGAGCGATTGATTGAGCTACTTCGCTCTTATCAGCTAATGATTGAGCAACAAGACCAGGTACAAACATCAATGCTTGAGCAAAAATGATTGGCATTACACCAGCAGCATTCAACTTAAGAGGAATATACTGACGTTCGCCACTCATTGAAACTCTATTTCCTACCACTTGCTTCGCGTATTGTACTGGAATACGACGTACAGCTTGAGTTACCATCACAGCGCCCATTACTACAAAGAACAAGGCTACAACCTCGATAATGAATAATAAAGCACCAGACATACCTCTTGATTGAGCTTCACCTAATAAAGAAGCTGGAAAACGAGATACAATACCAATCATAATAAGCATTGAAATACCGTTACCAATACCTTTGTCAGTGATTTTCTCACCAAGCCACATACAGAACATAGTTCCAGCAACCAAGATGATTACTGAGTACAAACGGAATGACCAAGGAGAAACTAGAATAGCTTCAGCAGGGATAGTTACTTGCAAATATGTAAAGGCTTGTGCAGCTGTCACAAAAATTGTTAGAACACGAGTGATTTGGTTTAACTTTTTGCGACCAGACTCACCATCCTTCTGCATCTTTTGGAAATATGGCAATGCAATTGTAAGAAGTTGGATTGCAATAGAAGCAGAGATATATGGCATGATGCCTAAGGCAAAAATAGAGGCGTTATTAAACGCTCCACCTGAGAACATATTCAACAAACCTAATAAACCGCCTTCACCCTTCTGCGCTAACTTCGTGGCATCTACACCTGGTAAAACAACGTAAGATCCAAGGCGAAAAAAGGTGATAAACAACAGGGTGTTAAGAATACGAGTTCTTAACTCCTCTATTGAGATAATGTTTTTGATAGTGCTAATAAACTTGTTCATGCTATCTGTTTAAGTAATCGTTATAGAATATAACTCGAAAGATGTTCAACTTTTTCGTTATTTACAAATCCGTTGCCAGATTTTACAATGATTACTCAATTATTTCTGTTGTCTATCGATTTTTCAATTGAAAATTAAGCTACAACTGCCTTACCTCCTGCAGCTTCAATAGCAGCTTTAGCAGAAGCAGAGAAACCTTTAACTTGTACCTCTACAGCAGACTTGATTTCGCCACGTGACAAGATTTTCACCAAGTCATTTTTAGAAACCAAACCATTTTGGTACAATACATCGTGAGTGATTACAGTTACACCAGTAGTGTCAACCAAAGCTTGAAGTGTATCCAAGTTGATTGCTTTGTATTCAACACGGTTAATATTTTTAAAGCCGAATTTAGGAATACGACGTTGAAGAGGCATTTGACCACCTTCAAAACCAGATTTACGAGAGTAACCTGAACGTGATTGAGCACCTTTGTGACCACGAGCAGAAGTACCACCTAAACCAGAACCTGCACCACGACCAACTCTTTTTCTTACCTTAGTAGAGCCCACTGCGGGCTTTAATGACGATAAATTCATTTTTTTGAAATTAAATAATTGCTAAACGCCATCTCACCGTGAGATGACTCGCTTAATCAAACCTAGTGGTTTAGATTAAAGATTTTCAACTACAATCAAGTGTTGAACCGCACGAATCATACCTGCGATAGCTGGGTTCAAATCTTTCTCTACGCTTTTGTTCAATTTACCCAAACCTAAAGCTTGAATAGTACGTTTTTGAACTTCTGGACGCTTGATTGTACTCTTAACTTGAGTAATTTTTACCTTTGACATGGTCTTATATTTTGGAGTCTCAGTATAGGGCTTGAAGTGATACGACAAACCCTATAGCATCAACTAAAATAAATTATCCGTTAAATACTTTTGCTAAAGATACTCCTCTTTGGAAGGCTACTGTATGAGGGTTTCTCATTTTAACTAGCGCATCAACTGTTGCTTTAACCACGTTGTGTGGGTTTGAAGAACCTTTTGATTTAGCCAATACGTCATGAACACCTGCAGCTTCTAATACGGCACGCATCGCACCACCTGCAATTACCCCAGTACCTGGAGCTGCTGGCTTCAACAATACGAAACCTCCTGAGAACTTACCGATTTGTTCGTGAGGTACAGTTGCTTTCAAAAGAGCAACTTGGAATAAGTTTTTCTTAGCGTCTTCGATACCTTTAGAGATAGCGTCAGTTACTTCGTTTGCTTTACCCAAACCAAAGCCAACTACACCTTTGCCATCACCAACAACTACGATCGCAGAGAAGCTGAAACGACGTCCACCTTTTACTACTTTCGCTACGCGGTTGATAGCAACAACTCTTTCTTTTAGTTCGCCTTCGTTAACCTTGATAGGTTTTGATATTAATTGCGACATTTTTTTCTAATTTGAAAATTGTTGAATTTGAAAATTTGAAATCTGTGCTTTAACATCAAAAACTTTCATTTTGGAACGGCGGATATCCGCATTGCACAAATTCAAATTGACTAATTAAAATTTAAGACCTCCTTCTCTTGCACCTTCAGCAACTGCTTTAACACGACCATGGTACAAGTAACCGTTACGGTCAAAAACAACTGTTGAAACACCTGCAGCCAAAGCTTTCTCTGCAATTTTAGCACCTACTAATTTTGCACTTTCAACATTACCATTCTTCAAACCTAATTCCTTAGATGAAGCAGCAGCCAATGTAGAGCCTTTAGTATCGTCGATCAACTGAGCATAGATACCCGAGTTTGAACGGAATACTGACAATCTTGGCTTTTCAGCTGTACCAGAGATTTTAGCTCTGATAGACAACTTAATACGAAGTCTTCTTGATTCTTTTTGCGAAGCCATTAATTTATATAGTTTTGTGGATTACCGACCCACGATGATTAAATTCTATTTCTTACCACCAGCTTTACCAGCTTTTCTACGAATTTGCTCACCAACGAAGCGAATACCTTTACCTTTGTAAGGCTCAACTTTACGTAGAGAACGAATTTTAGCTGAAACTTGGCCAATTAATTCTTTGTCGATACCTTCTAAAGTAACCTTAGGGTTTTGACCTTTTTCCATTGCAGTTGTAACTTTCAACTCAGCTGGAATTTGCATGAAGATTGCGTGAGAGTAACCCAACGCTAATTCAAGAAGGTTTCCTTGGTTAGAAGCTTTGTAACCTACACCAACGATTTCCATTTCTTTTTTGAAACCATCGTTTACGCCAACAACCATGTTGTTAATTAAAGCGCGGTATAAACCGTGAAGAGCTTTGTGACGTTTTTGATCTGTAGGACGTTGTACACGTAATTCGCTTCCTTCGATTTCTACAGTAATATCTGGATCGATAGAGCGAGTAAGAGTACCTTTTGCGCCTTTTACTGTTACTGTGCTTTTTTCAACTGTTACAGTAACACCGGCAGGAAGTGTGATAACTTTATTACCAACGCGTGACATGACTTGTGTGTTTTTGCTTAAATGAAGGAGAAACTCCTCTTTCAGCGTTATTTGAAAATAAGTTAGGGAACAAACCTGTATAAGACTTATTCCCCAAATGTAAGATTAGTATACGTAGCAAAGAACTTCACCACCCACATTAAGTGTGCGAGCTTCTTTGTCAGTAATAACACCTTTTGATGTTGAAAGGATAGCTACACCTAAACCATTCAATACGCGAGGCAATTCATCTGCTCCTTTGTATTTACGTAAACCTGGTTTAGAAATTCTCTCCAACTTAACGATTGCTGGTTGTTTAGTAACTGGGTTGTATTTCAAAGCGATTTTGATTGTACCCTGTACTGATGAATCGTCAAACTTGTAGTTTTGAATGTATCCTTTATCAAAAAGCACTTTAGTGATTTCCTTTTTGATGTTAGAAGCAGGAATTTCAACGATTCTGTGACGTGCCTTGATGGCATTTCTCAATCGTGTTAAGTAGTCTGCTATTGGATCTGTCATTGTTTTCGATATTTGAAACGAACTTTTCTTTGGGAAAAGGCTCGCAAAATTACGGAATTGGATTTAAAAAAACAACCATAAGTGGCTGATTTTAATAAAGATTACGACAAATTTTTATCGTAAGAGTATTACCAGCTTGATTTTGTCACACCTGGAATCAATCCTGCTGAAGCCATTTCACGGAAAGTCACACGGTTGATGCCGAATTTACGCATATAACCTCTTGGACGTCCTGTAAGCTTACAACGGTTGTGCAAACGTACTGGTGAAGCGTTTTTAGGCAATTTATCCAAACCTAAGTAGTCGCCAGCAGCTTTTAAAGCAGCACGCTTAGCAGCGTATTTAGCAACTGTTGCTTCTTTTTTCTTTCTCTTGCTTTAACTGATTCTTTTGCCATGTTGGTTGAATCTTTTTATCAGTTGTCTGTTATCTGTTATTCGTTATCCGTATGGCGTTTCCGAAGTCGGGACGACGAATAACGGATAACATAATTTATTACTTCTTCGAATTAGCGAAAGGCATACCCATTTGTTGTAACAAAGCGTAAGCTTCAGCATCTGTATTTGCAGTCGTAACGAAAGTGATATCCATACCAGAGATTTTGCTCACTTTGTCGATAGAAATCTCTGGGAAGATGATTTGTTCTTTCACACCCAAAGTATAGTTACCACGACCATCGAAACCTTTGTCTGAGATACCTTTGAAGTCACGTACACGTGGAAGAGCCACTGTCGTCAAACGATCAAGGAATTCGTACATTTTATCTCCTCTCAAAGTTACTTTCACACCGATTGGCATGTTTTCACGTAACTTAAAGTTTGAGATAGCTTTTTTAGACATTGTAGCTACTGCTTTTTGACCAGCAATAAGAGTTAGTTCTTCAACACCTGTGTCGATCAATTTCTTGTCAGCTACAGCAGCACCGATACCTTTGTTGATTACAATTTTAGTAATCTTAGGAACTTGCATTACTGATTTGAATTGAAATTTCTCTTTTAGAGCAGGAACGATTTCGCTAACGTATTTGTCCTTTAATCTTGTTGTAGTTGCCATTATTATGAAAACTTTATGTGGATTTCCGACCCACTTTTCACGGTATCAAAAGACACCGCTTCATTGAATTATTAGATAAATTTACCTGTTGCTTTAGAATATCTTTGCAACTTACCATTCTCGTTCAATTTACGACCTGTACGAACAGCTTTACCGTTCTCAGAAACTGCAATATTAGAGATATGGATAGTACCTTCTGTTTTAACGATACCACCTTGAGGGTTAGCAGCGCTAGGCTTAACGTGTTTTGTGATAAAGTTTACGCCTTCTACGATAGCACGTTGTTTATCAATCAAAACTTTTTTAACTACGCCTGTTTGACCCTTAGCGTTCCCAGCGATAACCACAACAGTATCACCAGTTTTGATGTGCAACTTTGGTTGCTTATTAAACTTTCTTTCCATGATGATTACAAATTATGATTAAAGTACTTCTGGAGCTAATGAAACAATTTTCATGAAACCTGCGTCACGCAATTCACGTGCAACTGGTCCAAAAATACGAGTACCACGTGGCTCGTCATTGTTGTTTAAAAGAACTGCTGCATTGTCTTCGAAACGGATATATGATCCATCCTTACGACGAATTTCTTTTTTAGTTCTTACAACTACGGCTTTAGAAACCGTACCTTTCTTCATGTTTGATGACGACAAAGCAGACTTCACTGTTACTACAATTTTGTCACCAATAGAAGCATATCTTTTTCCTGTACCGCCCAACACGCGGATAACCAGTACCTCTTTTGCACCTGAGTTATCAGCAACGCCGAGTCTTGATTCTTGCTGTACCATTGTTTGTTTGGTATATTAAAGATTGCGAAAAAATTAAATTTAACGATACACCACTAACTATATAGATAAGTGATGTTGAACGTCGGATAAAAACTGGAGTAGTGAATTATTTCGCTTTCTCGATAATTTCAACTAATCTCCAACGCTTGTTCTTTGACAAAGGACGGGTTTCCATTACCTTCACTGTGTCACCGATTCCACATTCGTTATTTTCATCGTGAGCCATCAATTTGGAAGTTTTCAACATAAACTTACCATAAAGAGGGTGCTTAACTTTTCTGTCTACGGCGACGGTGATAGATTTATCCATCTTGTTGCTCACCACACGCCCAATCCTTACTTTTCTTAGATTTCTTTCCATCGTTGGATTTGGTTGTTTTAGATTGACCTCAAGCGGTATGTTGATGAGGTCTGTTCAGTTAAAATAAAATGATAGGAAATTCCTATTATTTAGAAGCTGCTGTAATAGCAGTTTCCAAACGAGCGATCAATTTGCGAGATTCACGCAAGCGCAAAGGGTTCTCGATTGGAGAAATAGCGTGAGCAAACTTCAAACGTGCCAAAGCATCTTTTTCTGAAGCTAGAGTTGCTTTCAACTCATCTAGGCTCAATTTTTGGATTTCTGCGTTCTTCATTATTTTATCAGTCATGGAGTCGTTAGAAGTTTTAAGGCTTCCAACGACATGATATACTATTCTTGATAATCTCTACGAACTACGAATTTAGTACGAAGTGGCAATTTTTGAGCCGCCAAACGAAGTGACTCTTGTGCCAATTCCAAAGGTACCCCAGCAGATTCGAATAAGATAGTTCCTGGTTTGATATTAGCTACCCAGTATTCTGGAGCACCTTTACCTTTACCCATACGAACTTCGGCTGGTTTCTTAGTGATTGGTTTGTCAGGGAAGATACGAATCCAAACCTGACCTTCACGTTTCATTGCACGAGTTACTGAGATACGAGCTGCTTCGATCTGACGAGCAGTGATACGTCCTGGCTCCAGAGCTTTGATAGCGAATGTACCGAAGTCAATTTCATGACCGCGAGTAGCCAAACCTTTCACTCTACCCTTCTGTTGCTTACGGAACTTGGTTCTTCTTGGTTGTAACATTGTCTTATGAAGTCTTGCAGTTTTAAGTCGTAAGTCTTAAAGTACATGAGAGTAACCTTAGGACTTGCGACTTTAAACTAAGATTAAAAATTATCTCTTACCGCCTCCTCTGTTGTTGGTATTTCCTCCTTTACCACCACCACGGTTGTTGTTATTGTTGTTGTTACGACGCTGATCGCCACCACGGCCACCACGGTTGTCGCGTCCACGACGTCCGTTATCGTCATCACGACCACCACGATTGTGGTTACCACCGCGAGAATCGCCGCCAGCTTGTTGAGCTGACATACCAGCGTTTGGAGAAAGATCACGTTTTCCGTACACTTCGCCTTTACATACCCAAACTTTGATACCAATTTTACCGTAAACTGTCAAAGCTTCAGATACTGCATAGTCGATATCGGCACGCAAAGTATGAAGAGGAATACGTCCTTCTTTGTATCCTTCTGAGCGAGCCATTTCAGCACCACCCAAACGGCCAGAAAGTTTCAATTTGATACCTTGAGCACCTACTCTCATCGCAGAAGCAATTGCTTGCTTCATCGCACGACGGAAAGAAATACGTGCTTCTAATTGCTGAGCGATAGTTTCGCCAATCAATTTAGCATCAATCTCAGGACGTTTAATTTCAAAGATGTTGATTTGAACATCTTTGCCTGTGATTTTCTTTAATTCTTCTTTGATTTTATCTACTTCTTGACCACCCTTACCGATTACAACGCCTGGGCGTGCAGTATTGATAGTCAAAGTAATACGTTTCAAAGTACGCTCAATGATTACCTTAGAGATTGCACCCTTTGGAATACGAGCAGCTACGTATTTACGGATTTTTTCATCCTCAACTAACTTGTCGGCAAAATTTTTACCGCCGTACCAGTTAGAATCCCAACCTCTGACGATACCAAGTCTAAGACCAACGGGGTTAACTTTCTGTCCCATTTTATGATATTTAGATGTTTTCTCTAATTATTCTTCTGATGTTACGATTGATGGAGCACTTGCAGAAGCAACCACTAATGTAATGTGGTTTGAACGCTTCAAGATTCTGTACCCACGACCTTGTGGAGCTGGACGCAAACGCTTCAAAGAGCTACCGCCATCTACCGTAACGGTTTTAACGTATAAGTCAGCATCTTCCAACTTAACGTCTTCGTGCTTGTTTTGCCAGTTAGCAATTGCTGAGAGTAACAATTTCTCAACAAATCTAGCACCAACTTTAGGCTCATATTTCAAGATACCTAAAGCCTTGTTAACTTTCTGACCTCTAATCATGTCTACCACGATTCTCATTTTCTGAGGTGAAGTCGGAACATTGTTTAATTTAGCTATTGCTTCCATTTCTATAATTTCGGATTTAGGTTCTGGGATTTTGGATTATCAGGATTGAATCTTACAATCCGCAATCCTCATTCCACTATCCCCTATTATCTTTTGCCTTTATCTTTTTTAGCGATGTGACCACGGAAATTGCGTGTTGGAGCAAATTCACCAAGTTTATGTCCTACCATGTTTTCTGTTACATATACTGGGATAAACTTGTTACCGTTGTGCACTGCGAAAGTATGTCCAACGAAATCAGGAGAAATCATTGAACGTCTTGACCAAGTTTTGATAACTGACTTTTTACCTGACTCATTCATAGCAATTACTTTGTTGTCAAGGCGGTAGTCAATATAAGGTCCTTTTTTTAATGAACGTGCCATCTATGTATTATTTCTTTCTACTGATGATTAGACGATTTGAATGCTTTTTCTTGTCGCGAGTTTTCTTACCTTTCGCTAACAAGCCGTTACGTGAACGTGGGTGACCTCCTGAAGAGCGACCCTCACCACCACCCATTGGGTGATCAACTGGGTTCATTACTACACCACGAACTCTTGGACGGCGGCCTAACCAACGGTGACGACCAGCTTTACCCAAGTTTGTGTTCATGTGGTCAGCATTAGATACTGAACCAATTGTAGCCAAACAGTTAACTAACACCATACGCATTTCGCCTGAAGGCAACTTCAATGTAGCATATTTGCTATCACGAGCCAACAATTGAGCATAAGTACCTGCAGAACGAGCTAATTCAGCACCACCACGAGGACGAAGCTCGATAGCGTGTACAATTGTACCTACTGGAATGCTTGACAATGGCATTGTGTTACCAACTTCAGGAGCTACTGATGTACCAGACACTACTGTCTGACCAACTTTCAAACCTGAAGGAGCAATGATGTATGATTTTTCACCATCTGTGTACTCGATCAATGCGATACGAGCTGTACGGTTTGGATCGTATTCAATTGTTAATACGGTTGCTTCTACGTCAAATTTATCACGATAGAAGTCAATCAAACGATAACGACGCTTGTGACCACCACCAATATAGCGCATTGCGCGGTGACCAAAGGCGTTACGACCACCTGTTTTCTTAATTGGAGCCAACAACGGTTTATACGGTTTCGAAGCTGTGATTTCTTCGAAAGTTGGAGCGATACGTTGACGTTGACCCGGAGACGTTGGTTTTAATTTTCTAACTGCCATTTCTCTAGTTTGTTCAAATTATCGGGGTGAACACCCATAAATTGTTTGAAAGCTTTCGCTTTCTCACTGGTCTTAGATACCTTCGTAGAAATCGATTACTTCGCCTTTAGCTACTGTAATAACTGCTTTCTTGAAAGTAGAAGTATAACCAGTTGTGATTTTAGATTTTGTACTTCTTGATTTTTTCTTACCAAATTGACGAAGTGTATTTACAGATTCTACGTCAACTCCGTACATTTTCTTGATTTCTTTCGCAATTTCAATCTTGTTTGATTTTACTGCTACTTCGAAAACGTACTGACCGCCTTTCTGCAACTCCTGAGTTTTTTCAGTAAGAATTGGTCTTTTGATGATGCTCATTTCTTTATGACGTTAATTGTCATCAGTTTTTATACTGATAACTATTTGCTGAAAGATGATTCGATTTTTGCAACAGCATCTTCTAAGATAACAAGACGAGTTGCATTTACTAAGTCATAAGTGTTTACTTGCGCTGCTGAAATAACTTTAGTTTTCGGCAAGTTACGACCTGACAAGTAGATGTTTTGGTTATCTTCTGGCAAAATCACCAAAGTTTTAGTATCTGTCAATGACAATGCATTTAAGATAGCCAAGAAACCTTTAGTTTTTGGAGTTTCCAAAGAGAAGTTCTCTAATACAGAAACCTCACCTGCTTGTGCTTTTGCAGCAAATGCAGACTGACGTGCCAAAGTCTTAACCTTTTTATTCAATTTGAAAGAGTAGTCACGTGGAACTGGACCGAAAATACGACCACCACCTTTGAACAATGGTGACTTCATTGAACCTGCACGAGCACCACCTGTACCTTTTTGACGCTTCAACTTACGAGTTGAGCGAGCAACTTCAGCTCTTTCTTTTGCTTTGTGCGTTCCTTGACGCTGGTTAGCCAAGAATTGCTTTACATCTAACCAAACAACGTGCTCGTTTGGCTCGATACCAAAGATTTCGTCAGAAAGTACAACTTTCTTACCTGAATCTTTGCCTTGTATATTTAATACTGATAATTCCATTTTTCAATTTGAAAATTTGTGAATTTGAAAATTTGAAAATCTTTATTCTTGATGGCCGAACCTACAATTGTGTGAAAGGCTAGCATCCTTTCAAATCTTCAAATTGATTATTTTTCAAGAATAACATAAGAGTTTTTCGCTCCTGGTACTGAACCTGACACTACGATAAGGTTTTTCTCAGCATAAACTTTCAATACTTGCAAGTTTTGAACTTTTACGCGGTTACCACCTGTACGACCTGCCATGCGAAGACCTTTGAATACGCGAGATGGGAATGAACATGCACCAATTGAACCTGGGTGACGTCCGCGGTTGTGTTGACCGTGTGTTTGACCACCAACACCACCAAATCCGTGGCGCTTAACAACACCTTGGAAACCTTTACCTTTTGAAGTACCGATTGCGTCAACGAAATCGCCTTCTGCAAAAAGCTCAGTTGTGATAACTGCACCTAATTCAAGTGATTGTTCGAAAGACTTGAACTCAACCAATTTTTTCTTTGGAGTAGTTCCTGCTTTTTTGAAGTGACCTAATAATGGTCTAGAAGTGTGCTTCTCTTTCTTCTCGCCGTAGCCTAATTGAATAGCGCTATAGCCTTCTTTTTCTACTGTTTTTACTTGTGTTACAACACAAGGGCCGGCTTCGATTAGCGTACAAGGAACAGCAGTGCCATCCGCGTTGTAGAGGCTAGTCATACCGATTTTTTTCCGATAATTCCAGACATTTTATTATTGAATAAAACGTTAAAAAATAAAATAAAAAACTTATTTACAACGAGTTACGTTTTTGAGCTATTGGCTCGACGCAAAACGGACTGCAAAGGTCGGGATTTTATTTGGCACTAACAAAAAAGTACACAAAAAAATCTCAAAACTATTTGAGTGACAGAAAATTGAGGAAAAAAGCGACAAGAAAAGTGCGGACGAGGCTATGCTCGTGAGACGAGTCCTGTGTAGCTTAATACTCAACTTTGCAAACTGGGCATTCAGTAAAGCAAGCCAGTATCAGTTCTGACACTAATCAACCACTGTAGTTCTTTGCGGGCTGCGTGGTTGTACTTTCCAAAGAAGTTTGCCATTTGATTCGTATTCTCTAATTTCTTACTGAGTTCTGCCAACCCTTTGTAAGACACAGCGAATCGTGGCGCCCTAATTGGACTGCAAAATTAGAGAATAGTTTTTGAAATACAATGAGTTACAGTAAAAAAATAATATTTTTTTTAGTTTTTTTTACCCTCAAAAAAAAGGAGGAAATACCTTCGCATTTTCCTCCTTTTGACCTACTTATCTCCGTTGTATAAAACGACTATAAATTGCCTTTTTTTAATTCTTTTACAGTAAAGTCCGCAGCTCTAGCCGATAATGCCATATACGTAAGCGATGGATTCACATTAGATGATGACGTCATGCAAGCGCCATCAGTTACAAAGACGTTTGAACATCCCCAAACTTGATTGTGTGCATTCAAAACAGATGTTTTGGGGTCGCGCCCCATCCGTGCAGTACCCATCTCATGAATACTTAAACCAAAGCCGGGTTCATAATCATACGTTTCGATATGCTTAAATCCTGAGGCTTCGAGCATCTCAGCAGCGTCATTCTTCATATCTATACGCATTTTACGTTCGTTTTCTCCAAACTCTGCCGACATAATCATTTGTGGTTGTCCCCACTTATCTTTTTGGTCTTTGCTCAATCTGACATGATTTTTATAATCTGGTAAGGTTTCAGCAAATCCCATAATATCTAAATTCCACTCTCCGAGTGGCTGTGTAATTTGTGTTTTAAAATCAGCGCCAAACTCTTCTTGCGACTCTCCTCTATCTTTTGAACTACCTCCTTCATAGCCAAATCCACGCAAATAATCCCGCTTGTCGCTTCCAATATTGCGGTATCTTGGAATATAAATCGCATTGGGGCGTCGCCCTAGGTAATACTTATCATTATAACCATCATGCTTGCCTCGTGCACCAATACCAAAATGATGATCCATCAAATAATGTCCTAGTGCACCACTGTCATTACCTAATCCATTGGGAAAACGATTGGAAGTAGAATTCATTAAGATATAGGTCGAACCCAGCGCCGAAGCATTCAGAAAAATCACTTTTGCATAAAACTCTGTCCATTCGTGGGTGTTTTCGTCGATAACTCTAACACCAGTTGCTTTACCTTTTTTCTCATCATATATGATAGAGTTAACAATCGAATGTGGGCGGACGGTCAGATTGCCTGTTTTACGCGCCGCTGGGAAAGTAGCAGACTGCGAACTAAAATAGGCGCCAAACGGACATCCACGCATACACATATCTCGAAGCTGACACTTGGCACGTCCTAAGGCAAGCTGTTCGGGAGTTGGCTGTGTAAGGTTTGCGGTACGTGAGTGAATCACATGACGATTAGGAAATTTTGCTTTGAGCTCTTTCCCAAAATGTTCTTCAACACAAGTCATCGGAATGGGTGGCTGGTAAACACCATCGGGCAAATGAGGAATACCATCACGGTTTCCTGCGATTCCTGCGAACTTTTCGGCATGAGCATACCATGGAGCAAGGTCTTTGTAACGAATAGGCCAATCTACTCCAATGCCTTCTTTAGCATTAGCCTCCAAGTCCATATCACTTAAACGTAATGAGACTCTCCCCCAAGTAATAGACTTTCCTCCTACCTGCCAACTTCTAATCCAGTCGAAGCGTTTTTCTTCGACATAGGGAAAATCAATATCTTTAGCAAAATGATGTTTGGTCGATTCAGTAATCGTGAACCCTGTGCGTTGGTGGATAGGATAGTTCTTCATTTCCTCAAGCGGCACTTGTCCCCCATGTGGAAACTCCCAAGGATTCATTAAAGCGGTGTGATAATCTTTTACATGTTCGATCATACGACCACGCTCGAGCACCAAAACCTTTAGTCCTCTTTCGGTAAGTTCTTTGGCCGACCATCCGCCACTTACGCCCGACCCCACCACGATAGCATCGTAAGTATTTTTTTCTTTATTTGGTAAAATATACATAAGCCGTTGAAAATTGGGACTAGAATAACACATTTCAAAAATCTCAAGTTACTCCTTTTTTTCTATAACTCAATCCAGAGCTGACTGGCATTTATTTTATTTTTTATCAACAAAATCAAATTTTATTTATTTCAAGATCTGATCTATCATTTGATAAAATTATAGATGTTTTCGACAGATATCTCAAATATTTAGCGCCACATAGAATAGTTATCCTTCATAAACCAATGGTCTTCTTTATCTTTGTAAAATATTAATACCTTGATTTATGAAAATAACCATTATTACTGTCTCTTTTAATAGTGAAGCAACTATCAAACAAACGATTGATAGCGTTTTGGCACAAGACTATCCCGATGTCGAGTATATTGTTGTGGATGGTGCTTCAAAAGATGGGACAGTGGATATATTAAAATCGTATGGTGACCGCATTAAATACATTTCAGAAAAAGATAAAGGAATCTATGATGCACTCAACAAAGGGCTAAAACTAGCAACTGGTGATGTTGTTGGCACAATTGGTTCAGATGACTTTTTACCTAATTCCAGCGTATTGGGTCATGTAGCAGAAGCTTTTATCCAAACAGGAAAAGATGTTATTTACGGAGATTTACAGTACATCAATCCTGATAATGATGAAAAGATTGTCAGATATTGGAGTTCGGGAGAATATAAAGTGGAAAATTGGCTAAAGGGTTGGATGCCGCCACACCTTTCATGTTATATCAAAAGGGAGGCATTTGAAAAATATGGTAACTATATCATAGACTTCAGCTGTTCGGGCGATTATGAGCTTATGCTTCGCATGATGTACAAACATAGACTATCGGCGGGTTACATTCCCGAAGTATTGATGACCATGAGAAATGGCGGAACTAGTACAGCTTCGTGGAAGCACCGCTATCGTGCCAATATGGAAGACCGTCGTGCATGGGAACTCAATCAATTACAACCCAAATGGTACACGCTCTGGATGAAACCACTTTCGAAGATAAGTCAACTATTTACTTAATTTTAAAATGCTCGACAATCTGCTAAAATAGGCAATTGCCGAGCATTCTTATTTATACATCTGCTATTTTAAATGGTTTGATTTCTACTTTTTCCCAGACCTTCATTGTTACATAAGGGTCGTTGTTATACCAATTATATAAAGCATCTTCTGTATCAAATTGTACTAGCATCGTTGAGCCAATCATATTGCCTGCTTCGTTGAGAATAGCCCCTCCAATAATAAAATTACCATTAGCTTTGAGTTGCTTTACCACAACCAGATGGTGTGGGCGGGCAGCCATTCTCCGCTCAAGGGCTTGTGCATCGGTGCCATCATAGGCATAAATTACATACTGTTGCATCTTAAAAAATAGTTATTAATCAATGGTTATCTATATTTTATCTAGTAGAATACTTCCTTTAAAAAGATTTATTTGTTTCTCAGACAGATAATATTCTACAATTTCTTAAATACTTCTTCCAAATACTTATATTTAAAAATCGAAACATAAATTGATGATTACGCCAATAACTTTGAACAAGCATGACGCCTATTCAAAGTTAATCTCTTCTAACAAGAATTTTGCTTTATGAAACCCAATATGATTGCATTTGTGAGACGCTTTGTAGATTTTTCTGATGAAGAAATCGCGGCAGCTCATAGCCTCTTTGAAGAAAAGTTTATTAAAAAGGGGGAATATTTCATCAAGTCAGGCGAACATAATACCGCTATCGGTTTTATCAATAAAGGCTTAATGCGCACTTTTTTTGTGCAAAATAATCAAGAAACTACCTTTCAACTAGCTTTAGAAAATCAGTTTGTTACTAGTATGACTTGTTATGTGCTCAATCAACCGAGCAATGATTATATTCAAGCTATAGAGGATACTGATATTTGTGTTATCTCAAAAGAGACCCTTGAAAAGTTGTGTAACCAATATCATAACTGGGATAAATTTGGGAGACTCACCTACGAGCAGGTAGCACTTGAACAAGAAATTAGATTGCGTTCGTTTATTTCGGAAACAGCGCAAGAACGTTACGAAAAGATTCTCAAATTTCAACCCGAACTAATCAATCGAGTTCCGCAGGTATACCTATCCAACTTTTTAGGTATTACGCCCCAATCGTTGAGTCGACTTCGAAGAAATATAAGGGGGTAAAAAAAAGCTCGGTTTATTATAACCGAGCTTTTTCTTTATCTTTTCAATGAATGAGAAAGCGTTTCGACCAACTCACCTCTTGCCAACTTTTCTGCTTTTTCGAAGCTTCTTAATGCTTTTTGAAAAGTTTCGTCAGTAGTGCTCATCACTTGATAATATTCATTGTTTAAGCCACTATTAATCGTTTTCTTTGACCAAACATTTCTAGCGATGTAGGCTTTCACTTGAGCTTTTATGTAAGGCAGTGAACGTTGATATTCCTTTTCATTATGTTGTACCTTTGTTTGCTTTGCCAAAGCTTTAAGAGTAGTTAACATTTCATCCGAAACTACAAATTGCTTGTTAAAATCTTTAAATGACTGTTTGCTCAGTTCATTCTGATGGCTATTGGCATAGTCAAGGGCTATTTCACGAATGATATTTTTACCCCAAAGCTCTGAAATATATTTTGTATAATAAGTTGTATCACGACCTACAAATACATCTGGCGTAATACCGCCACCACCATACACAACCCTTCCTCCTGTCGTACGATATTTCAGTTTCTCGTTAAATTTGATACTATCCGAATTGAATAACTCTCCACGTTTAATACGGTCGTCATAGTCTTTATCATATTCCTCTTCATGCCCCAACAAATACGGTTTTTGAATACTACGTCCGCTTGGTGTATAATATCGAGAAATCGTTAATCGTAGTTCCGAGCCATCTGATAAGCTTACCGGCATTTGGACTAATCCTTTACCAAATGAACGACGTCCAACAATCAAGGCACGATCGTTATCTTGTAAAGCCCCAGCCACGATTTCCGATGCCGAAGCACTATTTTCATCAATAAGTACCATGACTGCCCCTTTTTCAAAAATACCATCAAATTTCGTCATGGTTTTTGAATCATATTGAGTTCCTTTACCATCGGTATACACAATCATTTTGTCACCACCCAATAATTCATCGACTACTTTTTCAGCTCTGTCTTTGTATCCACCAGGGTTTCCACGCAAGTCTAGCATAAGACGTTTGGCGCCTTGGTTCTTTAGTGTGGTCAGAATATTGCGAAACTCTTGGTAAGTAGATTCCATGAATCTATCTATCTTAATATATGCCGTTTGACTATCGACCATGTATCCAGCACTTACCGAAAACGTAGGAATGCGGTCACGTGTAACCGTGAAAGTATGCGGAGCAGACTCTCCATGACGCAAAATTTCTACTTTTACTTCTGTACCTCTCTTTCCTCGAAGTTTATTGAAAATAACATTTGAGTTGACTTTGGAGCCTACCAAAGATGCTCCATCGGCAGCCACTAGCATATCGCCGCTACGAATACCCACCAAGTCGGCAGGACCTCCAGGCATAGCGCTCATTACATAAACTGTATCGTTGAAAAGATTGTATTCGATACCGATGCCATCAAACCCTGACTCCAACTGAGTGCGAGCCATGGCTGCTTCTTCCGTTCCGAAATAGGCGGTATGTGGGTCTAATTTTTCTAGCATTTTTTTGATAGAAAAATCTACTAATGTGTCGGTATTAACTGAGTCGACATAGCTCGTTTCGACAAGTGAAAGGATTTCTCTGAATTTGTTAACTCCACGAGAAATATTACTCATTTTGGATTGTCCTCCAAAAAAGTTAGCTCCAATAAGCATTCCTCCTACGACCGAAATAGCCACAATAATGGGAAGTTTAACGACAAGTGAACTATTAACTGGCTGCTTATCCTTCATCATGCTAATTTAATTAATCTTCATACTTTCAAATCTATATAAAGTTACAAAAAACTACTACCTGACCAATCATTTTGACGTAACTTTGTTGAAACTAACTTAAAATCAATGGGACGTGTACTTGCAGTAGATTATGGAACCAAGCGTGTCGGGCTAGCTGTGACTGACCCGCTCAAAATTATTGCATCGGCTTTGGATACAGTACATTCAAAAGATGTTATACAATATTTGATAGATTATTCAAAGAAAGAGGAAGTAGAATGTTTTGTGGTAGGAATGCCAGTACATTTGGACGGCTCAGACACCAATAATACTGTACATGTAAAGACTTTTGTGAAACATTTACAAAAAGCTTTTCCAGAAACCCCCATTCATTTACATGATGAGCGTTTTACGTCGCGCATGGCTTTACAGTCAATGATTATTGGAGGTGCTTCTAAGAAAGATAGAAGTCAGAAAGGTAACATTGATAAGGTATCTGCCACTATTATTTTACAATCTTTTATGGAGAAGATGTCGTTTGGTGGGCTATAAAATTTAGGGAATTAAGGTTGAGTGAATGGGTGATGCACCATACATTTCACCAGTAGAGAAGCAAAGTATTGCGTCTGAAAATGTATCATTTATCAAAAAAAGCGCTCGAAAATTGTTTTTCGAGCGCTTTTTTATGCTTGGAGAATAGTCCTAATTTGAACCTTAGGAACGCCTCCTGTTTACTTATTTCTGAACCACTTTTGCAAATCTGTGGTAGAAAGGAGTTTTACTATTAGAATCTTTAGGCATGTATTTACCAGTAATAATTGGCACATACATTACACGACGACGAGAAGCTTCACCAAAGTTTGGAGATACTTCCACGCGATGCCACAAACGACCATCGTGTACAGTCAAGTCACCAGCATTGATATCAAACCCAACTTCACGAGCATCTGGTGTGTGGTCGATAAACTGTTTTTTACCGAACAACAACTTCAACACACTTTGGTTTTGAGTACCAGGCAATACTCTCAAGCCACCGTTTGACATAGGGCAATCATCCAAGTGAATACCCACGTTGAGCATAGGAAGGATTTTTTGTCCCAAGAACAAATCGCGAGGGCTGTCTGTATGCCATCCCATCTGAGAGAACTTCGAGTTTTGAGCGTTGATATAATGGTTAAATACAAGACCATCTTTTTCGTTCTCGCTGATACGTCCATCGTAAGGTGCTAATAATTCAATCAACAACTGCAAACGAGGGTCTTTCACTAATTCGCCCAATACTTTACTATACTTGTTAGTAAAGCACATACGCTGAATCATCTTGTCCCCATTTTCGTTCTTCCCGAACTTCAGCGGAATACCATTGATTTTTTCAACACCTTCGTCAAGCCATTGCTTTTCGATTTTTTGCAACTCGCTGATGAAAAGTTTTACTGTATCTTGATTTATGAAGTTTTTGAACTGAATAATTCCATATTTGCGGAAATATTCCTTTTGTTCATCGGTTAACTTCTCACCGAGGGTGAAGGTTTTATTCTCAAACTTTACCATTTCTAAAATTGTACAAAATAAAGTTTAACGTTTTGATCTCATGGTTAGCGTGTGTGGTTGGGCAGAACTACAAACGCAATTTTTTAAGTGGTTATTTTAGCGTAAATGTATTTGCTAAAACATTGCAAATTAAAAGAATGTAATGAAACTTTAAACGTTTTGTAATATTTTTATTATTATAGCCAGAAAAAATTACATTAATTTAGAGAAATATCTAATTCGGCGGTAACTCCCTCTGTACTTGGTGGATTAGTAAAACAAATATAAGTTATATTATCAAATAAAAATATTAAAGGTATTAAGAATGGTAACTATACTGGATTATTGGATTTAAGTAATTTTTCAGGTATTACTATTCCAAATTGATAGACTTATTCTTAAAAACGTTTCAATGCCATTTCAGATACCGTTTGTCCAATCGATAACGACGAGGTTGCAGCTGGCGATGGTGCATTTAGGATATTGATCACTTTTGTATCTTCGATAATCGAGAAATCGTCGAGTAGACCTCCTTCTCTGTCACAAGCTTGGGCTCTCACTCCTGCCCCACCTTCAATCAAATCACTTTCTTGAATATCTGGAATAAGCTCTTGGAGTGCTTTGGTAAAGGCTGCCTTTGAGAAACTACGGTACATTTCACCTAAACCTGTTTCCCAATATTTCATTGCTACCTTCTGGAAGCCTGGCCAAGTGAGCGTTTCATAAAGTTCTTTCGCATTGATATCCATCTTTTTATATCCTTCACGACGGAATGCTAATACGGCATTTGGACCAGCCTCGATACCACCACGCATCATACGAGTAAAGTGAACGCCCAAGAAAGGAAAATTAGGATCTGGTACTGGATAAATGAGGTTTTTTACCAAATAGTGTTTTTCTGGGCGGATTTTGTAATACTCACCACGGAATGGAATAATTCGAACGTTGATAGGATTTTCTTGTGACATCTGGGCTACTTTGTCAGAATACAAACCACCACAATTTATCACTAATTTGGTCTCGTAAGTATTTCGTTCGGTTTTAACGATAGACAAAGAATGTCCTTTTGTTATTCCTGTTACCTTCTCTCCAAAATTTAATTCTGCACCATAGCTACGAAGTTTTTCTGCGTATTTTTCGCTTACCACCTTGTAGTCAACAATACCTGTCTGAGGTACCCACATACCTTCTACACTCGTAACATAAGGTTCGTATTCTTTTACCTCTTGTGCTGAAATTTTACGTAATCCTTCCAAGCCGTTTTGCTGACCACGCACATAAAGGTTATTCAATAATGGACGTTGTTCTTCGTTAGTTGCCACCACAACCTTTCCTGTAATTTCGAAAGGTATTTCCTCCTTTTCACAAAAATCAATCAGCATATTATAGCCACGAATACAATTAGTAGCTTTTAGTGACCCTGGTTTATAATACAAACCTGAGTGAATTACACCCGAGTTGTTACCTGTTTGATGTTTGGCTACCTCTGTCTCTTTTTCTAATACCAAAACCTTCAAATCAGGTCGTTGTTCTTTTATTTTGAGTGCCGTTGCCAAACCAACGATTCCGCCACCAATTACTATAATATCTTGTTGCATTGTCAATATCTTATGATTTTTTTTAACAGACCACAAAGATACAAAAAGACCCGTAAGGTTTTTATTCTTACGGGCTTATATCATGTGCATTCGAGCGATATATCTTAAATTTTCAATTTCAATTTACTCGAACTCGATTCAATTTCTAGCTCATCGCTAGTAAGGGTCTCTATAGCATACGTAATAGGCGATCCAACGCCTATTTGAGTACTAATAGCATTTCCATCTGAACTAAGCACCCATTCTCCCTGAAGAGAGGTATTAGCCGATGCCAGTACAAAAGTACCATCAGACTTGAAGGTATAAGTAAACTTAGCATAGTCAGAAGAAAGACCTATCCCATCTTTCACAGAATAATTTGTGAAAGTAGAGCCATCGGGATTTTTGGTCACATATAAATAAAACTTCCAAGTTTTATCTACTAATAGCTTCTTTCTTGCGTTTATTAACTGAAGCGAAGCGATTGTTTCGGCATTGGGACTGATTGCTTCGTCGCAACTTTGCGCCGATAGCATTCCGAAGAATAATGATAGTGATAAATATAGCTTTTTCATCCTATGTTCTCTCAAAAGATTGAAATAGTTAAATTAGTTTGCAAAGAGAAAACGTAAAATAAGCATTTTGAAATATATTTTTCATTAAAATTGCTCAACTTCTATTAAACATTATTTTAAATCATGAAAAACACACTCCTCAAAACCTCACTTATGGGTTTGTTCTGTCTTATTTCAACGTTCATTTTTTCGCAAGGAATGAAAGAACCTGCCAAGAAATACCAAGTTAAAATAAGAGTTTATGACAAAGAAACCCAAGAGGAACTCACAGGTGCTTATCTTAAATTGATCAATTTAACCAAAAACAAATTAGCAGATTCAACCGTCGTGCTCGATGGATATGCCACCTTTACGCTTGAAAGAGGTTTTGATTATGATATTGTTGGGCAACGCACGAGATATTTAACCAAAAGAGCCAATTTCAACGCAGCTTGTTATTTACAAGACCCTCAAAAAGTATTTTGTATTGCAGGTATTGAAATTGAAAATATGTCGAGAATGGGCGGTGGAACAGACCTCATAGAAGGAGCCATCGGAATGAAGCGTATCAAATTGAACGACGTTTTCAAAGTTGAAAATATTCATTATGACTTTAACAAGGCAAATATCCGACCTGATGCTGCCAAAGAATTAGATAAGTTAATTCAATTATTAACCGATAATGCTGGCATTAGTGTTGAGCTCGGCTCGCATACCGATAGTCGAGCTGGTGCTGACTACAACATAAGCCTTTCACAAAAAAGAGCCGAAGCTGCTGTGGAATATATTGTAAATCATGGAAAAATAGCGAGGACTCGTATTTCGGCAAAAGGATATGGTGAAAGCCAATTAATCAACAAATGTGCTGATGGGGTAAATTGCAGTGAAGTAGAACACGCAGCAAACCGTCGTACAGAGATAAAAATTACAGGATATGCCGTTAATGGTGTTCCAATTGATATAAAGTAGGAAGACTCTACAGGCTCAGGATTACAGAAGATGTTGAGGCATTTCAAAAAGAAAGCACCGTAAGTGCGACATTGTCCAACATTGTGGGATGGTTGTCACACCTACGGTGCTTTTACTATATAAAACGAGTTGTGCCTAAGCATATTTAATGCTTAACACTTTCAACTCTTCAATATTAAAGCGTACGCTTAACTTCTTTCATTTCGTAACATTCGATGATATCACCTTCTTGAATATCGTTGAAGTTTTTGATAGAAAGACCACATTCGTATCCAAATTTCACTTCAGCTACATCATCTTTGTAACGTTTCAAAGCAGAGATTTCGCCTTCGTGAACTACTACGAAGTCACGTACTACGCGGATTTTGTTATTACGTTTAACGTTACCTTCCAATACGTAACATCCTGCAACAGTACCCACTTTCGAGATTTTGAATACATCACGAACTTCGATATTAGCCGTAACTGATTCTTCGAATGTAGGAGCCAATAAACCTTCCATAGCATCACGAATTTCGTCGATTGCTTGGTAGATTACTGAGTAAGTACGGATTTCGATTTGTTCAGTTTCAGCTAAGCGACGAGCGTTTGTACTTGGACGTACTTGGAATGCCACGATAACGGCATCGGCAGCAGAAGCCAACAATACGTCTGACTCGGATACTTGACCAACACCTTTGTGGATAATACGTACTTGTACTTCTTCTGTCGAAAGCTTCAATAATGAATCTGATAACGCTTCTACTGAACCGTCCACGTCACCTTTAACAATAACGTTAAGTTCTTTAAATGTACCGATTGCTTTACGACGACCGATTTCTTCGAGTGTAATGTGCTTACGAGTACGCAACGATTGTTCGCGAATAATTTGCTCACGTTTGTTCGCAATTTCACGAGCATCGCGCTCATTTTCCATTACATTCAATTTATCACCTGCTGCTGGAGCACCACTCAAGCCCAATACCTGTACAGGAATAGCTGGGCCAGCTTCTTTCAATTTCTTTCCGCGATAATCAAACATTGCTTTTACACGACCGTAGTGTGCACCAGCCAACATCATATCACCAACACGAAGCGTACCTGCTTGAACCAAGATATTGGCTACATAACCACGACCTTTGTCCAAAGAAGCTTCGACAACAGTACCAACGGCACGTTTGTTTGGATTCGCTTTTAATTCTAGTAATTCAGCTTCTAGTAATACTTTTTCAAGTAATTCGTTGACACCCATACCTGATTTAGAAGAGATTTCTTGAGATTGGTATTTACCACCCCATTCTTCTACCAAGATGTTACGAGCCGCTAATTGCTCACGTACTCTATCAGTATTAGCACCAGGCTTATCTACTTTAGAGAATGCAAATACAATTGGCACACCTGCTACCATTGCGTGGTTGATAGCTTCTTCCGTTTGAGGCATTACAGCATCATCGGCAGCAATCACAATAATGGCAACGTCAGTAACTTTAGCACCACGAGCACGCATCGCTGTAAAGGCTTCGTGACCAGGAGTATCTAAGAAAGTAATACGACGACCATCTTCTTGTTTTACAGAGTAAGCACCAATGTGCTGAGTAATACCACCTGCTTCACCAGCGGCAACTTTAGCACGACGGATGTAGTCGAGCAAGGAAGTTTTACCGTGGTCAACGTGACCCATAATCGTTACGATTGGTGCACGCATTTCTAAAGTTTCAGGAGCATCTGCTTCTTCTTGAAGGGCCGCTTCAACTTCTTCCTCAGCTGATACAAATTGTACTTCAAAGTCAAACTCCTCAGCAATAATGGCAATAATATCTGCTTCGAGACGCTGGTTGATTGAAACGAACATTCCCAAACTCATACAAGTAGAGATAACTTCGTTTACAGAAACATCCATCAAAGATGCTAACTCGCTAGCAGAAATAAATTCAGTAACTTTAAGAATTTTTGCTTCTTCCTCTTCACGCATTTGGCGTTTTTCTTCACGCTCGGCACGAACTTTACGTTTTTCGCGACGTTCTTTTGCACCAAAGTTTGCTTTTGAGGTTTGTCCTTGAAGACGAGCCATAGTCGCTTTGATTTGTTCCTGAATTTGTTTGTCAGAAACTTCCTCTTTTTCGTCCTTCTTAGGCTTCTTCTTGTTGTTATTATTGTTACTGTTGTTGTTATTATTATTGTTATTGTGGTTATGGTTGTTGTTACCACCTCCAGAATTTGGTCCTTGAGGTTTTTTATTACCATCCCCAGGCTTACTTGGTTCGTCTTTCTTAGGACGCGGAGCACCCTTTTCGTTACGGATTTCTGCTTCAGTAACCTTTTCAGCAGGCTTAATACGTTTACGTTTCTTCTTATTTTTGTTATTAGAAGAACGAGGCTGTTCTACTGGTAATTCAATTTTACCTAATACAGTTAAGCCTTTTAGGGTTTCTCCTTTAGCTTCAATTAGCTCGATATTTCTATCTGTAGGAACCTCATCATAACGCTTTGGCTGTGGCTTAGGCTGTTGTGGCTGTTGCACAGGATTTTGCAGTTTGTTTTGATTTGACTGATTATTGTTAGGCTTTTGGCCTTGTTGATTCTGTTGGTTGTTGCGTTGTTGATTCGCTTGCTGGTTGTGCTGTTGCGGGCGATTGCCTTGTTGCACTTGAGCTTGAGGTTGTGCCTTTACTTCAGCAGCAGTAGGCGTTTCGGTTTTAGCTACAGGTTGAGACTGTGGCTCTGGCTGTTTTTTCTCTTCTACCACTGGAGCAGGTTCAGCTTTAACTATTGGGTTTTCTTCAGCAATTACTTTTTTACTTTCAACAACTACCTCCTCTTTAGGAGTATTCTCATTCTGTGTCGGCGCTACTACTACTGGTAATTCAGCTTTTGGTTCAGTGGTAGTCGGGGTTGGCGCTACTGGAGCTGGCGTTTCTGTAGGAGCTGCTATTGGTTGTGGTACCTCAGGCGCTTTGGTTTCAACTACAGGCGTTTCAACAATAACACTTTCAACTTTAGGTTCTGGTTTTGGTTCAACAGGAGGTGTTACTGGCTTTGGAGGCACAGGATTTCCTTTTCCGTCTAACTCAATTTTTCCTAATACTTTGAAAGTTACCTCTGCACGAGCTGAGATTTTCTCTGGCTCTGTAGAAGGTACTACCTCTTTGGGTTTATCTTCTGCTTTTCCTGCATCACTTGCTCCTTCACGGAAGTATAAAGGCATACCATCATCCTGTTTTTTAGGACTTGGTGCTGGTGCTTCCTCTACTACTTTTGGTACAACTGGTGCTGCTGGTTGCATACCTTCGAGTAAGCTATCATTGCGATATTCTTTCGCCAATAATTTTAGCTGCTCGAAATTCAACTTGGTATTGGGGTTGTTATCAACCTTGTGACCTTTGGCAGAGAGATATTGAACAATGGTTGAGATTCCCACGTTAATCTGCTTTGCCACAAGGCTCAAACGCATCATTTTATCTTCTGCCATACTTTTGCTTATCTCCTTTTCTATAATACTAATTGATTAATGTTATGAATGTTTCTGTTTTGTCTGCATTTTCATCAAATAGAAACCTATTTGAGAAAACCTGTTGACCGGATTGAATGATAGAATAGTTTTGAATTGAGTAAATGATATGCTCAAGCCGAAGCTTGAAGTTTTCGAACAACTATTCTATCATTCTATCATTCACTCAATCAATCTTATTCAAACTCAGAACGTAAAATAGACAGTACTTCGTTCACTGTCTCTTCTTCCAATTCAGTACGACGAACAAGTTCTTCGCTACTCAATTTAAGTACTTGCTTGGCTGTATCTAGACCAATACGGTGAAGTTCTTCCAAGATCCAGTCTTCGATTTCGTCTGAGAATTCTGTCAAATCCACATCCTCATCGTCTACTTCTTCTTGTTTGATATCACGGTACACGTCTAGCTCGTAACCTACTAGCTTACCCGCAAGCTTAATATTTTGTCCACCTTTACCAATTGCCAAAGACACTTGATCTGGCTGTAAATACACCGCAATACGTTTACGCTCTTTATCGATGTTCATCGAGCTTACTTTAGCTGGGCTAAGCGCACGCGCTACCAACAACTCAAGGTTTTCGGTATAGTTGATTACATCGATATTTTCGTTCTGTAATTCACGAACAATTCCGTGAATACGCGAACCTTTCATACCTACACAAGCTCCTACTGGATCGATGCGATCATCATAAGATTCAACAGCTACTTTAGCACGTTCGCCTGGCTCACGTACAATTCTGCGAATCATGATTTGACCATCATAGATTTCAGGGATTTCTTGCTCAAATAATCTTTCCAAAAATACTGGAGAAGTACGAGACAAAATGATTTTTGGCGTACCATTATTCATTTCTACACGGTGGATAACCGCACGTACTGGCTCACCTTTTTTGTAGCGATCCTTAGAAATCATTTCTGCTTTAGGCAAAATCAATTCATTCTTTTCTGCATCAGAAATGATTAATTCTTTACCAACAATTTGGTAAACATCGCCAGAAACCATCTCACCTACCAAGTCTTTGTACTTGTCGTAAAGACTTTCTTTTTCAAGGTCTTTAACCTTTTGGATTAGGGTTTGACGAGCCGTTTGAACTATACGGCGACCAAAGTCTTCTAGCTTCACCAATTCAGCCACCTCTTCGCCAATTTCGAAGTCAGGCTGGATTTTACGAGCTTCTTCCAATGGAATTTTGTCATAGTCCCAAATATCTTCTGAGTTGTCATCGACAATCTCGCGGGTACGCCACATTTCTAAGTCCCCGCTTTCCGGGTTGATGATTACATCGAAGTTGGCATCTGTTCCGTATTTTTTACGAATCATCGTACGAAACACCTCTTCCAACACCTTAATCATCGTCGGGCGGTCAACGCTTTTCTCTTTGGCAAAATCCGCAAACGACGCTATTAACTCTGCACTATTCATTGGTTCATAATTTTTAATGATTGAATAACTTGACAGAAAAGACTCTGGAGTGTTGAATTATTACTAATTCGCTCAACAAGTTCTACGCCAAGCAACGCAGCCACTATTTAAACGATATTTGTACCTTTGCTTTTTCTATATTCAAAAATGAAATAAATTCTGGTTCGATTACTTCACCTTTTTTCAGTTTCTTTTTAGGCTCTTCCAACAGAATAATTCCATCCTCTTTTACTTCTTGTAGTACTCCTACTTTCTCGGCACCATCTTTGAACTGAACTTTGAGCGTACGATCAATATTCTTGATGTACTGACGGGTCAATACTAGAGGTTGGTCAATACCTGGAGAAGACACTTCAAGGTTGTAAGCTGTTGGAATGAGTTCTTGTGCTTCGATACCATTAGCTAATTTTCGGCTAATTTTGGCACATTCCTCAATTTTGATGCCCTCATCTGAATCCACTAAAATCGTGATATTGATACGTGTTTTTAGGACATTGACTTGTAAATCCACCACGAAAAACAATCCGTTTTCGAGAAGTGGCTCAAGCATTTCTGCAATTTTATCTTTTAACATACTTGTTTTTGAAGCCTACAGGAAAGAAAAAAGAAAGCATGAAGATGAAAAACTCTAGAAAACCACCGCTTCACCCTCCTCTATGACTTTCTGGTCTGAACGTGTAATACAAAATAAAAAAGAGGGATTTCCGACCCCTCTTCCTAATTTTTCTGTTACAAAATTAGTACTTTTTTTATAAAAAAACAAAAAGATGTTATTTTTTCCTCTTTTAGAGAAGCGTAGGTACAAGAAAACTAAAGCCGTGTTTATCAAAGCCTAAGGATTCATAAAAAGCATGTGCTTCGACCCTCTTTTGATTGCTTGAAAGCACTAGTTTGTAACATCCTGCTTCGCTGCAAACTTGCATAGCATACTTCATCATTTGTCTGCCTATTCCTTTTCCCTGTAAATTTTCTTGTACTGCTACATCTTCGACAATTCCTGATGGCGTGCCTCTATGTGCCAAATTGTCCATTATTAACAAAGCAAAAGTACCTATCACTTGGCGTTCTTGCTCGGCTACATATACCTTGTAATTGGGATAGCTAGACATTTTTTGAAATAATACTTCTGCTTCCGACAGAGATAATACTTGACCTTTGTCCAACACCTCTGCATATAATTGGAGAATTGATGGCAAATCGCTTGTGGACGCTTGACGAATTAACATGAATTGAATGATTAGAGATTGAGCAAATAAGTAATCCGATTTTCTAAAGTAATTATTTTTCACAAAAAATAACTACTGCGACCTGATAATCAGAAGCCAATATGTCACTTTACACTTTCTCTTCGTTCTTGTTTCGTCTTCATTTTTTACAAAATACTAACGTTCTGTTACGGATTAACTCATCTGCGTTGATTACCTTTGCAGACTTAAAATTATAACAGGACTATTTCAAAAATAATGCAACTCTCAAAAGTCACTCAGACAGCCATATTCACCTTTGTAGTATCTCTGTCATTGTTCGTTAATCACTCAGAAAGCTTTGCGCAAAAAAATAAGCATAATACTCCCGCATCAGTCGAACAGTTTCCTATTCCAGCCGATGGGCCAAATCGCCTTTTTTATATTCAGCGTAGCTCCAATATCAACACTATCCTCTATGACGCTAATGTATTGCCTAACAATAAATTAGACCACAAAAACCCTGTCCACACTTATTGGATTAGATATACCGAAGGTGGCAAAAAGCAGGAGTTATCTAACATTCAAAGAACTTTAGCGTATGGCTTGCATACCAGTGCTCTTGAAGGTGAAGCTAATGCTTATGAAGGTCACTTTTTAGCTTATCGAAAAAGAAGATTTATTGTAAAATTAGATAGTCATGGCGAAGCTATTGCCTTGTTTCCCATTAACGGAAAAATGCAAATCCTGAAAAAAGTATTTGTGAGTGTAGATGAGAGTGGTTTGATGCCTTCTGTCAACTATATTGAGCTTTGGGGTAAAGACGCAACAACTGGTAAAGATGTATATGAGAAGTTCAAGCCGTAAATTCTCTTTAGTGATTGAATATTACCGTGTTTGCTTCAGTAAAATACAATGCCTGCAAGAGATGTTCTTGCAGGCATTGTATTTATTTAGCTAATTCGCCGTACAAATCAAATTCTTCGGCTGAGGTGATTTTTACATCTGCAAAATCGCCTAAACGAACATATTGACTAGCTGGAATTAAGACTTCGTTATCTACTTCTGGTGAGTCGAATTCTGTTCTACCAATAAAATATCCTCCTTCTTTACGGTCAAAAAGCACTTTGTAAGTATTGCCAATTTTTGCTTGATTCAATTCCAGAGAGATTTCTTGCTGTAATGCCATAATTTCGTCGGCACGTTCTTGTTTTACTTCTTCTAGAATATCGTCTTCGAAAGTGTGAGAGTGCGTATTTTCTTCGTGTGAGTAGGTAAATACGCCAAGACGGTCAAAACGCATTTTTTCAACAAATTGATAAGTTTCTTCAAAATCCTCTTCCGTTTCACCTGGGTGACCAGAAATCAAGGTTGTACGCAAAGCAATATTAGGTACTTTGTCACGGATGGCGTGGATTAAATCTTCTGTTTTTTCACGAGTAATACCACGGCGCATTCTCTTCAATACCTCTGTTGAGCCACTTTGTAAAGGCATATCCAAATAGTTACAGATATTTGGTTTGGCAGCCATTACATCCAATACGTCCATTGGAAAGCCAGCTGGGTATGCATATTGCAAACGAATCCAATCCATACCTTCAATGTCTGATAGACGGTCGAGTAATTCAGAAAGATTACGTTTTTTGTAAATATCTAATCCGTAATATGTAAGATCTTGTGCAATAAGGATAAGCTCTTTTGTTCCTCTTTTTACCAAAGATTTAGCTTCAGTTACGAGCTCGTCGATTGGGCGAGAAACATGACCTCCACGCATCAATGGAATTGCACAAAACGAACATGGGCGATCACAACCTTCCGCAATTTTCAGATAGGCATAGTGTGCTGGAGTTGTCAACAAACGCTCGCCAATCAATTCATGCTTGTAGTCTGCCTTGAGGGTTTTGAGTAGTCGAGGCAATTCGTTTGTACCAAAAAAAGCATCCACTGTTGGGATTTCCTTTTCCAAATCATCCTTATAGCGGTGCGACAAACAGCCTGTTACGTACAGTTTATCAATAACTCCAGCTTCTTTGGCATCTACATATCGTAAAATCGTATCGATAGATTCTTGTTTGGCATTATCAATAAAACCACAAGTATTTACAATAACAATATTTGAATCGTCCTTTTTAGACTCGTGGCTTACATTCATACCGTTGCCTTTGAGCTGAGTATAAATCACTTCAGAGTCTACCAAGTTTTTGCTACAACCTAATGTAACTATATTTACTTTATTTTTCTTTAACGTTTTCGTTTTCATTCAATTAGTTGCTTGAAAGTCGTTTTCTAGCTTAATAAAATTTGTAATTGCGAGAATTATCAGTTTTCAACATTTCTCCATTTTAATTAAGTCTGCAAAGTTACAACAAAAAACTTAGAAATGAGGATTTTGGTAAACTTGGGTCAAGCATCGAGGTTATAATTTATAGAAAAAGGCTGTGCGAAACCTTTATCGTTTCTCACAGCCTTTTTTTACAATTCTTCTACTTCAGTACTTACGCCCAATTCGGCAAATAGTCTTTCCCAATACGCCGAAACGGCTGGGTTGTTGACACGAGTTGAAGCCGTTGGTTCAAAAGGTTTGGCAACAAATACCTGTATTGAAGTCAGGTTATTGAGATTTGCTTTTAAATTACTGGCATCTTCTCTGGCCCAACCTACTGCGGCGGCGTCATCGACGGGAGGATTTTTGTGAAAATCGCGACGATGCTCGCCTTTCATGCTTTCGACCATGTCTGACAGATAATAGACCTTGACGTCATATCCTCTGGCAGCTTCTTTTTCAATCAATTCGAGCGAAGCCAGAATATCGGTACTTTCATTGCTACTCGAGGTATTGCGAGCGCTTAGTTGTTTCACGACTAACTGCTTGAAAATACTTTTTTCTTTGCCCAAATCCAGTAAAAACTCTGTTTTGAGAGCTTCTGAGTCGTTGGCATTTGAGCCTTCAGTCTCCTCCATGTCGGTACGACTGATTACTTCCGCCACTTTAGCTTTTGCGGTGTTTTCATGGATAAAATACACAATTAACTTATCGCCTTTTCCTCTGATATTCTTCTCTACTAAGTCATTGATAATTTTTGTGTATTTCTCATTCGCAAAACCTTTATCCACATTTACGCTCACTGATTTGTCGATAAATATCATAGAACAAACCTTTGTTTCGGGCAATGTGTTTTCTTGTTTTTTGTCTTGTCCTGAACAAGCCCAAAGTACAAGGCCCACCAATATGGAAAGGCCAAAACTTATCAACTTGCTCGGAAGTTTAAATCCGAGAAATTTCATTTTTCTTGTTTAACATTATATATGAGGATGATAAAATTACAATTCAAAATCCAAGAAGGTTCATCAAATTGACCAATCTATTGTGCAAACAGATAAACGGGCGTTTTGTCTTATGAATTGTAAAGTTAGCCATAGGTCATAAAGTACAAATGCTTCATTTCTTACTTCTGTGACCTTCCTACCGTCACCTGCTTCGATTGTACTAATCGCGCTACCGTGGTCGTTACCTTGCCATTTTCGGTTGTTGTATACTCCCAATTTAGTATTTTAAAAGGAAATTGGGCTTCGAATACAATACTAACTTTACGATGTTTTTCTGGATATTCTATCGTATAATTCTTCAAAACTTGCTTACTCAACGAGTCTGTTTTCTCTTCAAGCGTAGTTTTGCATGAAATAGCTTCTACCTTTTGATTTGTACTACGAAGGTATTCAAGACTAGGAATCATTTCGGCTTCTCCGTCTGGTAAAGTCTGTGGATTCAGGCGTATACGATTCCATATTTCGTCTTCGAGCCATGCCGTTTTTACACTCGTATCTTGTTGAGCTTTTGCTTGAAAATCGCTTTTACCTTCATACAAAAATGTCTGACCTTTCCAGTTCAATTGGCTGTATTCCTGTCCTCGTGTATTTTGTTTAGCATAATCTACCTTTAATGCATGAGGAAATACCACATAATTTGTGGGCGTAAAAGTAGAGTTCGTCAAAGAATATTCATATACTCCTGAGGCTATTTTCTGTATTAAATTTTGTTTGAGTACAGTTGTAGACGCAGATTTGTCAGATGAAGTAGTCTGCATACGTTTTTTTGTATCAAAATCTACCATCGTAAATACCAGTTGTATTTGACCTTTCTGCTGGCTTGTATCCATAGTTTGTGTTAATTCATAGGTATTAAGCTCCGACAATCCTGTATTCCAATATTGTTGAAAAGCTTGATCTTTGGCAAGAGGATTATCTTCTAATGGAGCGGTAGTATTAGTAGGTTTTTCTATTTGAAAAATAGTTGCTTTTTTAACAACAGCAAATAAGCAAGCCAAGATAATACAGAGAAAAAGGAAGTTTCCCCGAATCCATTTGTCGAGTATTTGTAGATTCATATCTAAGAAGTTTGTTGAATTGTTTCACAGCAAGTTACACATTTTAGTCAAAATCACTAACTTGTGTAAGGATGGTTAGGCGTATTTGTTTCTCACTTACCTTTTCCTATGACAAAAAGCCCCATCATCTTTCATTACTAATCAACCTTTATATAGCTCATGCATACAATTTTACGCATCAAACTCTTACTCCTGACACTATGCGCAGGCATCACTGCCATTGCCCAAATTCCCAAAGCTCCCTCACGTACGGAAGGCGAAGGTCAATTTAATCGCATGATTATTCGAGGGGTCAACGTCATCAACGGAACGGGCTCTCCTATGCAAGGACCTTGTGATATTGTTATCGAGAAAAACAAAATTACCCAAATCAAGGTAGTGGGCTATCCAGGCGTACCTATTGACCCAAAAGATAGACCCAAAGCGGATAAAGGCGACAAAGAATTAGATTGTACTGGTATGTACGTGCTCCCAGGTTTTGTAGATATGCACGGGCATATTGGGGGGCGTTCGCAAGGTACGCCAGCCGAGTATGTTTTCAAGCTATGGTTAGCGCATGGTATTACCACCATCCGTGACCCTTCGGCAGGAAATGGCTTGGATTGGGTACTAGACCAAAAGCAAAAGTCTGAAAAAAATGAAATCACTGCTCCTCGTATCTTGGCCTATACAGCCTTTGGTATGGGTTCGAAAGAAAGTATCACTACCGCAGATCAAGCTCGTGCTTGGGTAGAAGAAAATGCTAAAAAAGGCGCAGATGGTATTAAGTTTTTTGGCGCAAGACCCGAAGTTATGGATGCGGCTTTACGTCGCAACAAAGAATTGGGACTTCGCTCGGCTTGTCACCATGCGCAAGTAGATGTGGCTCGTTGGAATGTACTCAACTCTGCCAGAGCAGGCTTGACCTCAATGGAACACTGGTATGGCTTACCAGAAGCGCTATTTGATAGCCAAACGATTCAGGACTATCCTGCGGATTATAACTATGGCAACGAACAAAATCGTTTTGAAGAAGCAGGTAAACTTTGGAAACAAGCTGCCAAGCCAGGCTCAAAACGTTGGAATGAGGTTATGGATGAATTGTTGAAACTTGATTTTACGATTGACCCCACTTTCAATATCTATGAAGCCAATCGCGAGTTAATGTTGGCTCGTCGTGCCGAATGGCATGAAGAATACACATTGCCTCAGTTATGGCGTTTTTATCAGCCTTCACGTGTTTCGCATGGCTCGTATTGGCAAGACTGGGGTACAGAGCAGGAAGTAGCTTGGAAAGAAAATTATCGTTTATGGATGAACTTTGTCAATGAGTACAAAAACCGTGGCGGAAGAGTAACCGCAGGGTCTGACTCTGGCTTTATATTCCAACTTTATGGCTTTGCGTATATCCGAGAGCTTGAGTTGCTACGAGAAGCTGGTTTTCATCCGCTTGAGGTCATCCGTGCGGCAACCCTCAAAGGTGCTGAGGCACTAGGTATGCAAGACAAAATTGGTAGTGTAGAGACTGGTAAGTTGGCAGATTTAGTAATTTTAGAAGAAAACCCTCTCAAAAATATCAAGGTTTTGTATGGTACTGGAGCCATTCACTTGACGGAAAGCAATGAAGTAAAACGTGTGGGTGGTGTAAAATACACCATCAAAGACGGCGTAATCTACGATGCGAAAAAACTCTTATCTGACGTTCGCAAAATTGTTGCTGAAGCGAAAAAGACTGAAAATTTTGAAATTTTTCAGCCAGGCCTAGAAAAGAAATAATCATTTAATTTTCAAACAAATAAGTCTACAACAACCCTTATTTATCACGAAGCTCCTTGAAAAAACCAAGGAGCTTCATGTTTTTTTATAGTGTAATGGTATGTTTTTTGAACCAGTTGGATTAATTAAAATCATTGAGTGAAGTGACAGTACTTATTTATCAAATATTTTATTGATAAAAAGGCTTTTTTCTATTACTTTACTAAAGTCAAAAAAAGGATAATTCCTTATTATCCAAACCCATAAATCCAACTTCCTATGCTAAATCGTGTGTTATCCCCACTCAAAACATGGTCAGGTATTTGGCTATGCTTACTTTTTCTTAGCATGAGTAGTACATCTGTTCATTCTGCCGTAAGTAGTAAACTCCAACAAAAACCTTCGACTAGTGCTAAAGCTAAACCAAGCACCAGTTCAAAAACAACCACTAGTAGTAAATCCACTACTAAGAGTAAAAAGAAAAAAGGTAGTAAGAGTAAGCGAGTTGCCAAAGTAGATACAACAGACCTTGATCCTACTCAAGTAAAAGTTCCTTTATACCAAAATCCCTAGCCACAGGTCGGAACTGTTCGAAGGATTTTAAGCATCATCTATTTCGGATATCAGATCTTGGATTGCGGAAGTACCACCTGCTTTTTTGACTCTTATTGTAGAAAAAAGCTATGTAGTATGCCCTTATTTCCGAAATCAGGAATCCCAAATTAGCCATAGTTTGAAGCCCATCGTACATTACTAACCACAAGTCGCTCAGTGTCATTTCTAACACTCAATAGGGTAAGGTTTGTTCTAACTCCGATATTTCCTCCTTACTTCTTGGATTAGATAATAGGTATTCAATCACAACGACTGATTTAATAAAATTCTTTTAACATGAAAAAACTCATTTTTACTCTTTTTTTGCTCCTTAGTAGTATTATTGTAACCACAGCCCAAGATGTAAATACTGCATTACGTTACCTTAAAATTGCTAACACCCTCCGCGAAGTAAAACAATTTGACCAGTCTGAAGAATATCTCAATAAAGCATTGGGAATGGTTCGTGGACGAAACGAATACTGGGAAGCTGCTATTTATGAAAACCTTGGCTTCTTGTATCGTGATCAAGAAAATATCCTTGAGGCTTCACGTAACTTCTCCAAAGCGATTGATATCTATAAGAAATTAAAAATGGGTATGAGCGAAAAAGCTATTTCGCAATTACTCGATGGCTTAAAAGAAGCTGAAGAACTTTATGCAGGTATCGACATCGGCTCGAAAGGTGTAAAGTTAAGTATCATTGGGGTAACCGTTTCGCCTAAAAAAGGTGTTACTTATAACCTCAAAAAGAGTATGTCAATCAATACTGAGCCTAGTGCTTTGACTCCTCAAGCTATCAAAGAAACTGCCATTGCTATCAAAGACTTGGTCGATACTGCTACTGTTCGTAACAACGTATTGTCTGACCGTATGTTTATTGTGATGAGTAGTGGATTAAAACAAGCTACTGACAAACAGCCTGGCAAAGAAGCAGAAGTAATTGCTGCCATTCGTGAGGCCTTGAAAAATCCAAATCAAAAAATTGATATTATTTCGGCAGAAGATGAAGCTAAATTTGGAGCACTTTCAATGGTAGCACCAGAGTTACACTTGTCATCATCAGTAATGGATATTGGCGGTGGAAACATCAAAGGTGGCTATTTGTTGAGCCGTACCAAATTTGAAGCAGTGAACTTCCCTTATGGTACAAAGGCTTTTGTGAAAATTGTGAAGAAAAAATTGCCAGATGCTAATTTGGAAGAATATACCAAAGGGGTAAACGACGAAGTAAAAGTGGTTGGCGAGGAATTAGCTCTTGAGCTTAACCGTAAAGTAGGTTTGAAAAATCGCAAAAACGTATTTTTATTGGGAGGTATTGTCTTTGTAATGAACTCATTCTTACACCCAGAGCGTGCTGCGATTATCGGTCGTCCAGTGGAAGTAAGTTTGGAAGATATTCGTAAATTCCGTCAAATGAGCGCTAGTAGCTACGAGGAGTTGATCAACCCAGATTTTTCTCGCGTGACAGATCCAGCCGTTCGTGCTATTGCTGAAGAAGACGTAAAGAATATCACTACGAAAATCTATAACCAACAAGATATTATTGCTGGTGCGGCATTGTTAGAAACTTTGATTAAAGAAATGAACCGTGATGGCGTTCAGAAACGCTTCTATTTCATCAAAGGTGGTGACGTAGCATGGATTAGCGGTTATGTATTCAAACTCATTTCTGACGAGTACCAAGCACGTAAGGAATAGACGAGTGGTGAATGATGAATTGTGAATTACTCATTCTTAATTCACAATTCACTAAATCTCATTAGGCAGCATAGTGCAATTTATGTTGATTAACATGTAATAAGTTTTCGATTTTATGAACAGCAATCGAATAGGTTGCTTTTAGTGCTCCTACAGATGTTCCTGTTATTCTAGCAATTTCTTCATAGCGCATTTCATCAAAATAGCGCATATTAAAAACCAAACGTTGTTTATCGGGCAAAGTCATAATGGCATTTTGAAGTGCCAACTGAATATCATCTCCTGAGATGAGCACATCATGATTATGGTCTGATGCAAATACTTCTGAAAAGTCTTCAATTTCGCAAAACTGCATTTTGCGTTTATTTCTCAAAAAATTGAGACATTCGTTGGTTGCAATACGGTATATCCAAGTAAATAATTGAGAATCGCCTCTAAAATTATCCAATCCTTGCCATACCTTCAAAAATACCTCTTGCGTCAAATCATCTGCATCATCATGCGAAATGACCATTTTACGCACATGCCAATAAATCTTACGCTGATATTTTTGTATTAACCAATTGAATAGAGATAGTTTATCTTGGGATGGCTTCATAACACAAGGGAATAGATTTTGTACATGACAAATTTGCCCTTAAAAGCAAAAATGCTTTATGATGGTATTCATAAAGCATTCATGATTGTGGTCAGCCTTTTGGCAACTATAAGCTTTTCACTTCGCCTCCCAAGTTGGATTTGATACTCTTTTGACTAGGATTTCCTTTGTACGTTAGCATACCTCCTGTACCTGCCGAAGCATCCAAGGATTGTGATGCGGCAACTTCGGCCATTCCTCCTGTATTTACTTTGGCATCGGTTTGCTCTGCTTTCAAATCAAAAGCGTGCAATTGTCCTCCTGTATTTACTCTTACTGACTGATATTTTGCTTTTCCTTCTAGCTTTACAATAGCTCCTTGCAAACTTGCTACTTCGAGGGTATTGAGGTCTAAATCGGCTTTAATGATTGCTCCAGAGCTACCTTCTAGTATCAAATGGTTTCCTGCTAAGACATTGCCAAACTGCAACTCGGCACCACGACCGCCCTTAATACTGCTCAAATCGGCACTATATACCACTTTGACTTCATAATAGCTTCCTGCGTTTGCCTTTTTGTCTTTTTCGGTAAGTTGTTTAAGAATTTTTGTTTTTACCGACAGCTCACCACCTGAGACGGAGATTGTCAAATCATCTAAACTGAGGTTTCCATGGGCTTCAGCTGTAACTTTATTGGCACTACCTTTTACGATTTCTACTTTCATAATACCCTGAAAGTCTACTTTAGTAAAAGCCTGAACAGTCATTTCTTGAGAGTTTTGAGCCCAAGCAGTCATACTTACTAAGAGTATTGCTATACTCGCCATCAATATTTTTCTCATTTCTACACAAACTTTAGGTTAAACATTACATCCTAGATGTAAAAACTAACGAAGAAGTTGCATCGATAGTGTCAAAATTTAGTAAGTATCCATTTGTGGGTCTATTTCGTAAGCCCAAGCATTGATACCCCCTGTGAGATTATAAAGATTATCGAATTGGTGATTTTGCTCCAAAAACTGAATAACCGAAGCCGAACGCATACCATGATGACAATACACCACTACAGGCTTGTCACGTGGGATATGTTTGATATTATTAGGGACATGATTCATCGGAATCAATACCGAATTGTCGAGATGACAAATTTCATATTCATTTGGATTACGAACATCTAGGAGAAATAAATCTTCTTGAGCCTCAAGCTTCTCTTGTAATTCCTCCACTGAAAGTGTTTTCATAATATTTGTTTTACAGGCAATTTCTTCTTGTTCTTGTGTCTCAGACTGGCGGGCAAGTTGCTCGGCGTCTGGACGGCGTTTTACTTTTATTTTTCTAGAAGTATTTTCTAATAAATCTATCATCAAAAACTCACCGCTCAATACTTTGCCTATCCCTGTTACCATTTTTACGACTTCGTTGGCTTGGTACATACCGAGTGTGCCAGGCAAAATACCCAATACGCCAATAGTAGCACAGTTAGGAATTTCTAGTTCTGAGGGTTGTTCGGGAAACAAGCAACGATATGTAGGTCCTTGCTGACCACTGGCATCGGTGTAATTAAATACCGAAACTTGCCCTTCAAACTGGTGGATTGCTCCGTAGACAAAAGGCTTATTGAGCTTGACACAAATATCATTAATCAAATAACGAGTTGTGAAGTTATCGGTACAGTCTACTACGATATCATATTGTTGGATATACTGAAGGGCATTTTCTTTTTTGAGTCTATGTAAAATGGCTTCCACTTCGATAGTGTCATTCATAGCCAAAAGACGCTTAGTAGCCACTAATGCTTTAGGATTACCAATATCTTCGACTTTGTATAAAACCTGACGTTGAAGATTGGTCAAATCTACGGCATCATTGTCGATAATTCCAATTTTTCCGATACCTGCTGCGGCCAAATAGAGAAGTACGGGACAACCCAAACCACCAGCTCCTACCACGAGCACTTTGGTAGATTTGAGTTTTTCTTGTCCTTCAATACCTATTTGAGGAAGTAATAAATGTTTTTGATAACGAGTTTTTTCAGAAGATGTCAGCATAGTATATTGAGGTATTAAGTTGTCAGGAGTTAATCATATCACCGACAAGCAATAACTAAACGGTTATCGAGCGCTATTTTGTTTCATAAATTTAAAATAAAATGACGCGTTGGTTGTAGATATATTGGAGTGCTGTGTTTAAAAAACATGATTTCACTTATATTTCACATATTCCCATTTTTCCATGTCAAAATAACCACGTGTAAAATATTTTTTATCTAATGGCTTATCATCTAAGTAGTAATGTATATCCTCTAACTCATTCAAAATACCACTCGGTGGGACTTCTATCACAATTTTGTTCCATGGTTCCCAAAACTCTTTCATGATCCCATGCGTGACATTGTATTGATCTAAGATACCCTCCTTAAGAACTGTCAACACATTTTCAACGCTATCTTGATAAGATTGACCAGTATTATCCATAAAATCAAACACAGGCTTTATTTGGTTTCTACCATTCCTATAGTGTAAATCAACAACTGGCTCACCTGCTCTAATTTCAAGAGTCATTATAATCTTAGCATATTTTTTCTTAAAATTGATATCAGGTAATTGATAATCTAATAAGTCATCTGCAACAATATGAGGAAATCTCTGTGAAAGCAGTGCAGCTTCTTTAAATTCCTCATTGTAAAGTCGTTCTTCATCAAACCAGTATTTAAACTGATAATTTCCATCAGGATATAATGTGATTAGTATATCACTATATATTTCACCATGATTAGCTTTGTATATTAGTAGCTCTTTTAATCCATCATAGTATTCCGAAATAAATTCTTTTTTTCGAACAAGAATATTAGAGAGCGACTCATCATAAAAATATATACCAATAGAGGTACGGATATTTTTTACATCCCTTCCTGTCTGACAAGATACTTTAATCACTTGATTTTGATTCTCTTCTAATAAGTCTTTACGACAGAACTCTGCAATTTGCCGTTCTTTGATAGATGTATCCATTTTTCGCGATAATTAAAACTCTAATATATGTTTATGGTTCTTCTCTTAAATAGCATGAGTATCTAGTTTGAAAGAAAAACTATTTCACTTTTAAAACATGTAGCCTATCGGAGATAAAAGCAACCATATTTACTTATATTTCACATATTCCCATTTTTCCATGTCAAAATAACCACGTGTAAAATACTTTTTATCCAATGGTTTATCATCTAAGTAATAATGTATATCCTCTAACTCATTCAAAATACCACTTGGTGGGACTTCTATCACGATTTTGTTCCATGGTTCCCAGAACTCTTTTAATATCCCATTTGTAATATTATCCTGATTTAATAAGCCATACCCTATAAGCTTTAATATTTTGTCCACACTTTCTTTATATGATTGGCTAGTATTATCTGTGAAGTTAAACACAGGCTTTATTTGGTTTCTACCATCTATATATTGCAAATTAATAACTGCTTGTCCTGCTTTTATTTCAAGTGTTATTACAATTTTAGAGTATCTTTTCTTAAAGTTGATGGCTGGTAAATCGTAACAGATCAGGTCATTTGCAATAGAATGAGGAAATCGTTGAGAACGTAGCGATGCTGAGTGAAACTCATTTTTATAAACTCGATTCTCATCAAACCAATATTTAAACTGATAATTTCCATCAGGATATAATGTGATCAGCAAATCACTATAGATTTCACTATTATCAGCCTTATGAATTAGGAGTTCTTTCACTCCATCAAAATATTCTGTAGTAAATTCTCCTTTTTTACATAAAATATTAGCCAGAGACTCATCATAAAAATAAACCCCTAATGAGTCATTATCAACTCTTATATCTCTCCCCGCTAAACAATAGACTTTAATCACTTGACTTTGATTCTCTTCCAATAAGTCTTTACGACAGAACTCTGCAATTTGCCGTTCTTTGATAGATGTATCCATTTTTCGCGATAGGTTTATGATTCATTATTACTCATTAATCAGGTAGCTTTGGTCTAGAATAATAGCTTGATAAGTCAAAACTCAATACAAAATAAAAGCCTCTTCGCAATATAATTACGAAGAGGCTTTAAAATTGTCGGAGACAAGTATAACTAAACGTTCAATGTTCCTTTACGAGCAGCGTCAATCAAAGAAGCTTCCAAACCTTTCTTGTTGATTGTACGGATTGCTTTCGCTGAAACTTTCAAAGTTACCCATACACCTTCAGACTCTAAAAAGAATTTTTTAGTGTGCAAGTTTGGATAAAACTTTCTTTTAGTTTTGTTATTAGCGTGAGAAACGTTGTTACCCACTTGAGTTTTCTTTCCTGTTAATTGACAAACCTTCGCCATGATAAAAATGCGTTAATTGTTTATGTGTTAATCGCCTCACTATCAAACAATTCTTTACTATAATTGACCTTTCTACTAAATATTAATACATTTTTATCAAAAGGCTTTGTAATAATTCAGAATTAAACTTAATGCTGTATTCGGCGATGTAATAGACTTGATAATCAGTGTTTTCTGAAATTGGAACGCAAAAGTATGAATTATTTTGTAAACTAGCAATTTATTATGAAAAGATTTATGCTATCATATCAAGTTTTCGCAAATTCTATCGTTTTTGAAAGAAAACCTGCCAAATTTGTATATCAAATAATACCTTATGATAAAAAAGATCGCCACTTCTTTGCTTTGGCTCAGCAGTTTACCACTGTGTATGTACACCTTGTTTGCGTACTTTTTGGGCTATACCATCGTATGGGAACATTGGTTCGCGGGGTTTGTGATGATGTCCATTCCTATAGCCCAAGGCGCTTGTTTAATACTGGGGCTCATCTGGTTGTATATTCGTCCGTCCAGAGCTTGGGTATTTTTGATTATTTGGTTTATGGGCTGGCCTTTTACGGTACGAACCTTTCAGCTTTCGCCAAGTCATGACAAAACAGAAGACGACCTAAGTGTTTTGAGTTATAATGTATTTAGCTTTCAAGGGCTAAAGCCATCTGACAAAGAATCCTTGTTTGACTATGTCGAACACTTCGACGCTGATATCAAATGCTTTCAGGAGTTTAGTAAAACCTCTAACGAAGAAGGAAAATTTGCCGCAGATTTACTCAAAAAAGAATATCCCTACAGAGCCATCAATGCTGACCCAAAAGGTTATTACTCAACTTTAGTAATCTATTCAAAATATCCTATCATCAACAAAAAAGGCAAGGCTTTCCCTGGGAATAGTACAAGTAATGGGTATTTATTAGCTGATATTATTTTCAAAAAAGATACCGTTCGTATTATCAACCTACAACTACAGTCTATGGGCATCCGTGTCGGAAAAGTAGCCCAAGCTTTCACTAAAAAAGATGAAGCCTTGGTAAAAACCGAAGGACGGGATATTTTATCATCTTTGAAAAAAGGCTTTATTGACCATGCGCGCGAAATTAAGTCTATCGAAAAGCTTATTGATGAAAGTCCATATCCTGTTATAGTTTGTGGTGATTTTAACGAAGTACCTTATGGACTAGCGTACGGGCACGTGAGAGACAGATTAGAAAATGCTTTTGAGCGAGCAGGTAATGGATTTGGTTTTACGTTAAATAGAAGTCCTAAATTTGTTCGAATCGACAATCAGTTTTTTAGTGATAAAATAAAAATACAGTCTTTTACTACACATAGCGAAATCAAATATTCTGATCATTATCCTATTTCGGCATCATATCAGTTACCTTAATTGGAGCTATCGGGTATCAGCTAAAATTCAAAACCTGTTAAAATTTGTATCTCCATGGACATTATTCTGACTATTCTTGCGATTGGCTTATTACTTGGTGGCTTGGCAGGGGCTGTACTTCCTATCCCAGGTCCACCATTGAGTTTGGCAGGTATGTTTTGTTTACACTACACCCGCTTTGTCGAGTTCAATAAAAGTACCTTGGTGGTCTTCACTGTACTGACAGTAGCAATGGCTATTTTTGACTACTATGCGCCCGTTTGGGGAACCAAAAAGTTTGGGGGAAGCAAATACGGAGCCATCGGGTCTACGATAGGTTTATTGGTCGGAATGTTCTTTATTCCAGCGGTTGGTATGTTATTAGGTGCATTTTTAGGGGCGCTAGTTGGCGAACTTATCAATGGGGCAGATTTCTCAAAAGCGCTGAAAGCTGCTATTGGTTCGTTCATAGGGCTTATTACGGGTATGGTCGGAAAAATTGCCTTATGTCTTGCCATGTTACTCTGGTCAGGCTTTGCCCTTGGTGAATATATTATGATTATGTTTTTTTGAGAAAACGTAACGATTGCGGATTTCGGAAATAAAGAAAAAGACCTTTATTCTTTACAAAATAGAGAAGCCTACCCTTCCGAAATCCAACATCCGATAACCGCAAAACATTCCTGTTGCGTCTCTACAAAGTCCATTTCAGTAGCCATTTTACTAAAGTTCGTGGTTCGCAAATAGACCATGAATGAGGATTTCGCGTCTTTTGTTGGCGTCGCCAGCCTTGGTCTTTGGTCACAATCAATTCGGATTGAGTTGCACCCAAAATTTTCAAGGTATTAATCATTGCCACACAGTCGATGGCATTAATATCATACAAATCTCTATTTCTTTCCTGCATTTGCCATTCAACAGCTATTTCAGTATACAGCCTCAGAGGAATTTTCTTTAACCAATCAAGCTGATTGAGGTCTTTTGATTGATATGAAAAGCACGACAAATCCCGATATTTTTGAGGATTATCTTCGGGAGTACCTTCAAATTCTGTTTTAAGTCTTTCTACCAAATATTTAGCCTCTTCGCTAGCAATAGCCGATTGACTGAGCCAGATAGTTCGCTCGATAGATTGATAGAAACGAGCAAAATCTAATGGCGGATCTATCCCAAAAATAGCTTTTGGAATATGAGTATTCTGCTCAACCAAACGCTTTGCTAACCTGATAGCTCCGCTTCCACCCAGTGAAAACCCTCCTAAAAAGAAAGGCGTTTTATGGAGTTTTAATCTTTCGGAAGTTTTGCTTACAATAGATTCAAGCGCTTTTTGAGAAAGCTCATCTATGTAAAATGACGGAGGACTGGCATTCAAAAAAGGAATAATTACCAACACACCATTCTGCGCTGCTACGACGGGGATGTCTGATTCTCTTAATACAGATTCAGGGGTTTCGCCAAAACCTGGCAATAATAGCAACCAGCCCTTGGGCGCATGAACGGGATGGATTTCGAGTTGGTATTTTACTAAGACCTCATCTGAATACTGATAAGTTTGGCGTTTTTGAGCCAGCCCTGTCCATGTCAAAAACAAGAAAGCTATTAGTAATTTAGTCTTCATGGGTAAAAGAAGTTATCAGTTAATAGTATATCAGTTATTGGGTTGAACTCATCATCAGAAGGATACTATTCAAGTAATTCTAACTATTGCAGATGGGGGGATTTCTGATTTCGGAAATAAAGTAAAACACTTTTATTTTTTACAAAATAGAAAAACTTACACTTCCGAAATTCAACTTCCGATATCCGAAATAAATGTTTTTTGTAATCCTTCGTACAGCCCTCTCAACTCGTAATTCAGCACTCATACTTATTCTATCAAAAAAATGCCATCAGCTTTCACCGATGGCATTATGACTGGATAAGTTATTACGCAAAATAAACTTAAATTTTTGAGCTTACGGCTTTCAGCTATGGGCAATCGGTAAAAAATATATCCATCGTTCTAATTACTGGACAAAAAGAGAAAAGGTATTTAGACTTTTTCAATGAATGTTTAAAAACAGTTTAAAACTGTTAAAAAATGAGTCCAAGACTAAGTCTTGAACTAGTAACTTCAATTTTGTCCAGTAATCAGTCCATCATTACTAAAAAACATTTAACACTCTTTGCCTTGTGTCTGTTGCCTGTTCCCTAAAACACACAAATCAAATCTAATTTTGCAGCAACACTTAATTCTATTAAATACTTTTATTCTACCACTACACGCTTAACGGTACCATCTTCATTTTGTGTAACAGTAACGAACAAAGTGCCTTTTGTGTTTTTCTTCAAGTCTACTTGACCCATAAATTCACCTTCAAAGTCTTTTACCACCTGATGACCCACTTCTTTACCATTCACATCAGTAACCGAAATCGTCACATTTCCCTTTTGAGGGGCATCAAAACGAAGGTTCAGTTTTGCGTCAAAAGGCTTATTAGGATATACTCTCAAGCCATGAATCGTTTTGGACTCACCCATACCAGAAAAAGTACCATTTCCATCAAAAAGAGCAGATTTCTAGCTCCATTTTGTAGGCTTTTCAAACGCGGTTGAGCTTTCGCCATCCATTCCTCTGTATTAAAATCCTTGAATTTTTTCTGCATCTCTTTATCCATGCCTTTAAAGTCGAAGTTGAAATTCAAGTTTTCTTCATCACCATTCAACTCACGTTCAATCGTTTGACCATCTTTTTTGATGATAATACGACGTTTCATATTTTTACCAGGACGAGCCATAGCAAGAGAGTCACCATCACTAAATGAGAATGACTGGATTTCAACATCATCCTTTTTCTGATCGTCTTTATCAGCAAAAATCTTCATTTTAATTTTTGCTTTTGGGCCATCAGCTTTTGCCATAAGTGAATCTGTAATATCAGAAACCAACTTTTCTTTGGCTTCGCTACTCAAACCCTCCACATTATAATTACGTTCGAAAACCTCCTTTTTGCCATTTTCGGTTGTTTCGACATGTACTTTCAATTTTCCGTCTTTCTCCTGAACTGTTTGAGAAATACTCTTACTTTGTGCAAATGATGATACACTTGCCAAGCACAAAATAGCTACGCTCAATGATTTAATTGTGACCTTCATAGTTTTGTAAATTTTAATGGAACAACGTACAAATTATCGTTTCCAAACGCTAGTGGTAAATGCGTTTTTGTTATCAGGAACAAACATAATGAACCGATTCAATATCAAAGCGTTGAACTCTGTTAAAAGATGTTAAAAGGGCTTTATGGTAATACTATTCCTTCTAATTTTGCGATATACCTTTTGAATTGATTCACACGACCAATGCGTTTGAACGTTTCAAAGAAACCACTTTAAACAAAATGTTGCATCAATACCTTGAATTTGATGTAATTAGCAAAGCACTAATTGGCTTGACATTCGCATGACAAAACGTAAGATTCAATATATTATCGCCCTGATGGCATTTGGCTCGCTAGGGTTAATCATCTTCCAATTTTACTGGTTGGGCTTTACACTTCGTGCCAAAAACGAACAATTTGGCAGCGATGTCCGTGATGCCATGCAACGAGTAGTAAGACGATTGGGACAACAAGAGTTTTTTTATTTGGCAAAACAAAAAATGGAGATTGAAGAAAAGCAAAAGCAATTAGTTGCCATTGCGAATCCTACTCCCCCAAAAGCCAAAGAAACTCATAAAGTACCCGCTGCTACTAAAACTTATCCTAATTTGCCTGCAGGAATCGAAGCTCTCGCCAAAAGCTCATTGCCTTCCGATATTTTGGTATCTAAAAGCACCGAAATTTTGCCTAATGGCGAAGTTCGCGAATATGAGGAATGGTCGGTGAATATGGACATGGAGGAAGTACAAAAAAGACTTAATGAGAATAAGCGTTTGGACGAAATTTTAGCAGAAGCACTAAATAATCACGCCACTGTAGCTAAATACAAGCAAGATTCGGCGAAGAAAGCGCAAAAACTAGCTGAAAAACGCAAGCAAGAACAAAAAGCTAAAGCTCATCAACAAGATTTACTAGCTCATGAGCATACCGATATCGACTCGCAAGGACAGATGGCCAAAGAGGTATTGAGCGATTTTCTTTTCAAGAAACGTAAAATTACTGAGCGAATCAACTTCATTGTTTTAGATTCTCTATTAAAACAGGAAATTAAAAACAAAGGCATTTCGCTACCTTTTGAATATGGCATTAGTACAAAAGAAGCACCAGTATTACATTATGCCTCTTCGTTGAAATACAAGGAAAATGGCTTGAAAAGTGACAAAGACACATACATCGTAAACCTTTTCCCAAATGACTTAAATGCCTCTGAGAGCTATTTGAGATTGTATTTTCCCAATCAAGATCGCTATATTATTCGTACCATGTGGGTGATGTATGCAAGTTCATTGATGTTGATTTTGGTGATGCTCGGATGTTTTTATATTGCTGTCAATACGATTGTGAAACAAAAGCATTTGGCTGATATCAAAAACGATTTTATCAACAATATGACCCATGAGTTCAAAACGCCTATTTCGACTATTTCGTTGGCTACTCAGATGCTACAAGACAACGATGTAGCTGCCAGCAAAACGATGTTTAGTCGTTATTTGAATATCATCAAGGAAGAAAACAAACGACTAGGTTCGCAGGTAGAGAAGGTATTACAAACCGCCCAAATGGAGCGTGGAGAGTTAAAACTCAAACTAGGCTTAGTTAATGTGCATCAGGTAATAGAGCACGTTCTGGAAAATATGAGCCCACAAATCGAGCTTCGTGAAGGTGATTTGAGCTTTGATTTTAAAGCAGACAACCCCGAAATAGAAGCGGATGAAGTGCATCTTACCAATATAATTTTTAACTTGCTCGACAACGCCAACAAATATTCACCCGAAAAGCCTCAAATTTCTATTCAAACAGAGGAAACACCCGAAGGTATTGCCATCAGAGTTTCTGACAAGGGCATTGGGATGACAAAAGAGTCTATCAAGAATATTTTTGAGAAGTTTTATCGTGTGCCTACAGGTAATCTTCACGATGTCAAAGGCTTTGGATTAGGCTTGAGTTATGTCAAAAAAATCGTAGAAGAACATAAAGGTAAAATCCGTGTACAAAGCAAACTAGGTGAAGGTAGTACTTTCGAAATTATTTTACCCATTGCTAAAAGTTAATTAAGTGTTAGTACAGAAGTAGATTTGAGCTTTGTATTTTAGGCACAAGGCAAAGAGTGTTAAAGTGTTTTTTAATAACCACAGCCATACTTTTCCCAAAGCCCACCGCCGAAAGCCGTTACCTGAAAGCCCAAAGCACAATCGTAAATTTTATTCTGAATACTAACTTAAGTCAAAGGGGGTTCTAATAAACCGAAGGAGACATTTTAGCCTAATACCTATCGCTTTTTGCCTATTGCACAATAAAGGAACGCACTTTTACTACATTGGAATCCTTACCTATTCCATCGACAACACGTATAACGTTACACATTATGAATAAAATCTTATTGGCCGAAGACGACCCTAATTTAGGACAGCTTTTGCAGGAATATCTTACCATCAAAGGTTTTGAAGCCACCTTAGCCAAAGATGGTGATGATGCGCTTTCGAAGTTTGTATTGACAGATTATGATTTATGCATCTTTGATGTCATGATGCCTAAAAAAGATGGGTTTACTTTGGCAAAAGAGGTACGAATGTCTGATAAAGATACACCTATCATATTTTTGACAGCTAAAGCCATGAAAGAAGATACTTTGCAAGGTTTTAAAGTGGGCGCTGATGATTATATGACCAAGCCCTTTTCGATGGAGGAGCTTTTGGCACGTATCCAAGCAATCTTGAGAAGAAGCCAAAAACAAGCTACCGACAATGCTGTTAAAAGTAATACTTTCGTGATAGGCGCTTATGAGTTCGATTCCGAAAAACAACTACTATTTCATGCCTCAGGTCAGCAAAAATTAACTTCGAAAGAAAGTGAGTTACTCAAATTACTTTGCGAAAATATCGGCAAACCAGTCAGTCGTAGCTTTGCATTGAAGATGGTTTGGGGCGACGATACCTATTTCAATGCTCGAAGTATGGATGTTTATATCACCAAACTGCGTAAGTTTTTTAAAGAAGAACCAACTATTCAAATCATCAATCTCCACGGAGAAGGATTTAAGTTGATGAGCTAATACTTAGTCAGAAATAGAGTGATTTGTGATTGAGAGAATGAGTGATTATGTTAAAAATTATCTTATTGCAGTAGAGACGTAATACTTTACGTCTAAGGCGGTAGGATTTTGAAATAGACCATTAAAAAAGGCGTTCGAAAAATTCATTTCGAACGCCTTTTTTAATGAAAATTTAGAGATTTATCTCAGTTCTATTTTTTCTCTGGTAAAAGAATAACTTTAATAAAGTCTTTACCTAAGTATTGGTTAGCTGCTTTTTTAGTGCTTTCTACCGTTACTTGTTTCATCAAAGTTTCTTCTTTTAATACATCTTTCAAGTCTTCTTTGTACTGATATTGTCCTTGAAGATATCCTAACCAGAAACCGTTTTCACGTAACTGAACTTCTGTTTGACGTTTTGATTCAGCTTTGAATTTATCGATGTCTGTTTGTTCAGCACCTTTTGTTTGTACTGCAGTAATTTCTACCAAGGTACGAGCCACCAATTTTTCTACATTTTCAGGAGCACAAGCAAAACCAATTCTAAAGCTATAACGAGCCGACGGAATTTTTGAAGCCGAACCTCCTACTTGTACACCATAAACACCTGCTTCTTCCTCACGTAATTTTTCAATCAATTTGATTTCTAATACTTCAGAAAGTGCCTCGATTTGCTTATCTGATTCGGCGTTGTACACCAACGGTCCCGACCATACCATTGTTACTCTAGCTTTTGGTTCTGTGCCTTTGTAAACGGTTTTTTCGACCTTACCTTTTGGCGGATAAATCCCCAAATCTTTAGCAACTTCTTTACGCTTTAATGAAGGTAAAGCACCCAAATATTTTTCAAATAAAGGTTGAGATTCTTTCAAGTTGATATTACCCACAAAGAAGAACGTAAAGTCTGAGGCATCGGCAAAGCGCTCTTTGTAAATAGCGAAAGCTTTATTTGCATCAATTTTCTCAATACGTTCGGCCGTAATAGGCATACTACGTGGGTGATAGCTCGACAATACCGCAGTCAATGAATCACTATATACTTTTTCTGGTGTCAACGTTTTTTGTTGGCTCAATAATCCATCACGCTGATTACTCAAAAATCCTTTTACTACCTCAGCATCCAAACGTGGTTGCATGAAATAACTGTAAATCAACTCCAATGCTGTTTCAAAATCCTTTGGCGTCGACGAGCCACTGATACCTTCGGTAGTCGCTCCGATATATGGTGCAATTCTTACCGTTTTACCTGTCAACAATTTGCGTAAATTGATAGTGTTAAACTCTCCTACGCCCGAAATAGAGGCAATTGTTGAAGCCAATTTTGCATTATCTGCATCTTTATCAGCATACAAGTTTGAACCACCAACACTGTAACCGCTAATTAAGATTTCGTCGTTTTTAAAATCTGTCGATTTTACCACTACTTTTACGCCATTGCCCAAAGTCAATTCTGTCACCCCGATTTCTGGAATTTGCTTGGTAGCAACCACTTTACTTCCTTTTTGTAATTTTTCAATCAATGGTTTTTGTACAGATTGGTCAACGTAAGCTGTTACATCTTTACCAGTATTGTTCAACAATTCTTTGATTTTTTCGGCAGAAGGCAACTTGTCTTTATCTTTTTCTGGCGCCATCAAAACCACTGCACGGTTGTCATCAGTAATCAAAGCTTTAGCAGCAGCGTTGATATCCTCAAGTTTGATTGTCTCGATATACTTTTTCGTAAAATCATAACCAAACTCAATAGAAGTCAAGACTTCATCTTCTAAAAATGCACTCACCAAACCATCTACCAAATCTTCTGAGCTAGTTTTATCTTTTTCTTTAAAAGCATTTTCTTGGCTTACTAAATACATTTTTTTAGCACGCTCAAATTCGCTTGCGTTAAAACCAAACTTTTTGGCACGAGCAGTTTCTTCCAAAATAGCTTTCAAACCTCCTTCGATATTGTCGCCTTTGGCTACTACAATCGAGCTAAAGCCGTCGAGGTTACTCAAGAAACCGCTATATCCTGCTTGTCCATACAAAAACGGAGGATCAGCCTTTTGTGTGAGTTCCTGAATACGAGAAGAGAGCATAATATTAAACAACGAACGAACGATACCATCACGACGGTCTTGGTAAGTTACATCTTTCTTCTTTGGCTGTTTCGAGATTACCTGAATCACCGTATTGGGTTGTTCTGGGTCTGTAACGATGGCAACGTCTGTTCCGCCAGTCAACGGAATATCATATTTCACTCTTGGTTTTGGATTTGCTACCGCAGGAATTGCGCCGAATTTTTCTTTAATCATTTTTTCGACCATATCCACATCCACATCACCTACTACCGCCACGGCTTGTAAGTCGGGACGATACCAATCTTGATGAAATTGTTTTAAAACATCATATTTGAAGTTTTTCAAAATATCATCTTTCCCGATAGGCAAACGCTTGGCATATTGAGAGTTGTTCAAAATCAAAGGAAAATACTTGTCACGCATACGAGCTTGAGCACCTTTCCCCAAACGAGATTCTTCTAATACAACACCACGTTCTTTGTCGATTTCGCTAGGTTCGAGCGTTGCATTATGCGCCCAGTCTTCCAGAATTTGGATACCTTTTTTGAAAACTTCGATCGAGTCAGTTGGTACAGGAAGCATATACACCGTTTCGTCGAAACCTGTGTAAGCATTTAAGTCAGCACCAAAACGAACCCCTGATTTTTGAAGGAAGTTAACCAATTCATTTTTCGGGAAGTTTTTGGTACCGTTAAAGTTCATGTGCTCCATAAAGTGCGCCAAGCCCTGTTGCTCGTCGGTTTCGAGCACCGAACCAGCTTTTACCATCAAACGCAACTGAGCACGGTTTTTAGGTTCTGCATTTTTCTGGATAAAATATTTCATTCCATTGGGCAATACGCCCACACGCACCGACGGATCCATGGGTAGTTTTTGGCTCAAATCGGTTTGTCCATAGCCTACAAAGCTCAAAGAGATTCCTAAAGCGACTGTAGCAATTAGGTGAACAACTTTTTTCATGAAAGTTTTAAAGTTATGAGATTTAAAAAGTATTGATTCATACAACAAGACCTACTTATCGTATCTTCCAAATTTAATGAATGTTTTGATTTCACTCTATTATTCGGTAAAAATTAAAACCAGAAACATGCGCGTTTTACTATTGAGTGAGTTGAGATTGAGTGAATGAGTGATAATTTGACCCTTGCCATTAAAATAAAAATGGTGTAGCATCAACCCTTGCAGTTGTCGCCTTCAAAATGGCAACCACAAGGGTCGATGCTACACCAAAAATATGTTACTTGTTCAAGATTGAGTCTATTACTAGTTCAAGACTTAGTCTTGAACTTATTTTTTTATTACAGTTTCTAAACTGTAATAAAAAAATAATTACTTAACTCATCTGTTTGAACCTCTTTTTCAAAATCAGCAATGCAATATGTAACGCTACGGTAATACTTACGATTTTGACCCCATTAGCCTCCTCCCAAAAATTAGGGTCTTGATATACTTTAAAAGCAATAATTGCCAATATAAGGATAAGGACTGTTTGGAAAAAGCTCATTATGCCAATCATCACCTGAACGATGAGCTGGCGAAGACCATCAAAACCGCGTTTTTCGTTTACCATAAGCTTAAAAGAAGAAGCCTCCTACTCTGATAACGATTGGGCTACCATAAGGAGACGCAATCCTATTAGATGAATAGCTAAAGTTATACAAGGCTGAAATCTGAAAGCCCCCATATCCTAACCCAACACCTGCCAAAAATTGAGGGTCATAATTGAGTTTAAATGTTCCAGCACTACCATAGTACTGCTGTACCTCCCCTTGTGCAAATGCTTTAGACAAAATAGACTCCAAGAAACGAAGACGATATTGGGTAAAAAGTCTAGGCCCGTACAGGTTGTAAGCTGCTGCACCAGTGTATTTGGTATATTGATAATCTACAGCCAGCCCAACTGTCATTTCGTTTGTTAGTAAATAACCAGCCATTGGCGAAACAGAAATAAGCGTTGGGTTGCCAAACTGTAAGCCACCAATACCGCCCCCAAACTTCAATCTTTCGCGGAAAGATAAATCTCTCACATCTGGTTCTTCATTTTCTTCAGCGTCGAGGTCACCCGTTGCGCCATCTTGTTTGATTACAACAGGCTCTTGCGCCCAGCTTTTTGTTATGTTACCTGCGGTTAGTAAGCAGAGAATAAGAAGTATTTTTTTCATGGTTTGAAAATTAATCTATTGTGTTTCAATAAGCTATAGATGTTTCATCTATCAACAAAAAGACGTTATCATCAAACAAATAGGCTTATTAGTACAACCTATTTGTTTTTTTGTCTGAATAAACCATCATCCTTTATTCATAAAGACACATTTTACCCATCGTTTCGTTGCAATCACTTGTATCAAACCCTTAAATTAATGGAAAGTTTGCTACATTCTTGCGCACATACGAAACAATCTTGTCTAGTTTTTTGTCTAACTTTGAGAGGACAACTTCTTGATGACAACTCAAGGTTTGTCTATCCTTATTTTGCCTGTACTTGTTTTGGACAAAATTTGGCAATTACCCTTACCAATCATTTGCCAAAATTCAACTATCCGACGTTTTGATGAATACTGCCGAAATCACGCTGAACCAACAATCTTCCATCGAAAACCTCGATCCCAAAAAGAATATCATCATTAAAGGAGCGAGAGTTAATAACCTCAAAAATATCGACGTAGCGATTCCTCGCAACCAGCTTGTAGTGATTACAGGCTTGTCTGGTTCGGGAAAATCTTCTTTGGCCTTCGATACGCTTTTTGCCGAAGGGCAACGTATGTATGTCGAAAGCTTAAGTTCGTATGCTCGTCAGTTTTTGGGCAGAATGGAAAAGCCTGATGTGGACTATATAAAGGGGGTTTCGCCAGCGATTGCGATTGAGCAAAAAGTTTCAACTAAAAACCCTCGCTCGACGGTAGGAACTACTACCGAGATATATGACTATCTCAAATTATTATTTGCTCGTACAGGGATTACGTATTCGCCTCTTTCGGGAAATATTGTTAGAAAAGATACCGTTACCGATGTGGTCAACTGGTTGTTTGAACAAGAGTCTGGACAAAGAGTGTTGATTCTTGCACCATTATTTTTGAGAGAAGGACGTAGTCTACAAGCAGAAATGCAGGTATTGATGCAAAAAGGCTACACTCGTATTGTGGTAGATGACGAGACTTTATTTTTGGAAGAATTACTAGAAAATCCTGCCCAAATCGAAGCCCTCCCTCCTATTGACTTAGTAAAAAATAATTTCAGAATATTAATAGACCGATTGGTCATCAAAAAAGAAGAAGACGGTCAGCCCGAGGAAGAAACACAGTTTCGTGCTTCAGACTCGGTACAAACGGCATTTTTTGAAGGAAGTGGCACTTGCTATATTGAGCTTGTAGGACAAGAAAACCGTTTTTTCTCAGATAGATTTGAATCCGACGGCATCGTTTTTGAAGAACCTTCGCTTAATCTTTTTAGCTTTAATAACCCTTATGGCGCTTGTAAACGTTGTGAAGGTTTTGGAAAAGTATTAGGCTTAGACCACGACCTTATTTTCCCTGACCATAACCTATCAGTTTATGAAGGGGCTATTGCTCCCTGGCGTACCGAAAAAATGGGCGAATGGCTTATTCCTTTGTTGCGTAATGGCATCAAATTCGACTTTCCTATTCATAGAGCCTACAAAGATTTGACAGAACAAGAAAAAGCCCTATTGTGGACAGGAAACGATTATTTTTCGGGACTCAATGCCTTTTTCCAAATGCTCGAAACCGAGACACATAAAATCCAGTTTAGGGTTTTACTTTCTCGTTATCGTGGTCGTACTACTTGCCCCGACTGCCAAGGTTCACGCTTGCGTAAGGATGCTGGATATGTCAAAATCAATGGAAAGTCTATTATCGACTTGGTATTGATGCCTATCTCAGAGGTAACAGAGTTTTTTGAAAAACTCGAGCTTCCTGACTACCAAATGGAATTGTCGAAACGTATTGTTCAAGAAATCCAAAACCGACTAGATTTCATGAGTCGTGTAGGTTTGGGATATTTGACACTCAATCGTCTTACGTCTACTTTATCGGGTGGCGAGTTTCAACGTATCAAGTTAGCAACCTCACTGGGAAGTGCCCTTGTAGGCTCAATGTATATCTTAGATGAACCTTCGATTGGCTTGCACCCACGCGACACGCAACGTTTGGTATCTGTCTTAGAATCGCTAAGAGATTTGGGAAATACCGTGATTGTGGTAGAGCACGAAGAAGAAGTCATGCGTGTAGCCAACCAAATCATTGATATAGGCCCTGACGCGGGGAGTCATGGTGGGCAACTCGTATTTCAAGGAAATTACGAACAATTGAGCGACGCACAAGTCACACAATTACAAAGCCATACGATTAATTTCTTGACAGGAAAAGATAGTATTCCTGTGCCAAAGTTTCGCAGAAAAGCTACTGCTTTTATAGATATCAAAGGCGCCCGAGAAAATAACCTTAAAAACTTAGATGTCAAGTTTCCACTTGGAGTACTCACGGTGGTGACAGGTGTAAGTGGTTCAGGAAAATCGACGCTTATTCGTAAAGTGTTATTTCCTGCCTTAGGAAGACACTTAGGAACCTTTACCGAAGATACGGGCAAGTTTACAGAATTGAGTGGTAGCCTCAACCGAATAGAAGCAGTTGAAATGATTGACCAAAATCCAATTGGTAAATCTTCCCGTTCAAACCCTGTTACCTATATCAAGGCGTATGACCAAATTCGTTTGTTGTATTCAGAACAAGCTATTTCGAAAAACCGCGGATATAAACCAGCGCATTTTTCGTTCAACGTAGACGGCGGACGTTGTGAAACTTGCCAAGGTGAAGGTGAAGTAACGATCGAAATGCAATTTATGGCAGATGTACGCCTTAAATGTGAATCTTGTGGAGGAAAGCGTTTCAAACAAGAGATTTTAGACGTAAAATACCAAGAAAAGGATATTGCCGAAATCTTGGATATGACCGTTGATGAGGCCATAGATCTTTTCTCAAAAGAAGACCCAAAATTGGCAGATAAACTAATTCCATTACAAGAAGTAGGATTAGGCTATATCAAACTGGGGCAATCTTCAAGTTCATTGTCGGGTGGCGAAGCGCAGCGTGTCAAATTGGCGAGTTTCTTAGGAAAAGGAAATTCGAGTAAAGGAAAAACCCTCTTTATTTTTGATGAACCTACGACAGGTTTGCACTTTCACGACATTAAAAAACTCTTGAAAGCCATCAACGCACTCGTTGAACAAGGCGATTCGGTGATTATTATCGAGCACAACATGGAAGTCATCAAATCGGCAGACTATATCATTGATCTTGGTCCAGAAGGAGGCAATCAGGGAGGATACATCACCTTTACAGGCACACCCGAAGACATGGTGAAAGAAGGGAATAGCTTTACTGCTACATTTTTGAAAGAGAAATTATAAGCTAAAGCGTCTCACTCAGATGTCAGCCACGCATATCTATTGTGTAGCTGACATCTGAATTTTTAAAGTCATAACAATTCACCTATTATAGCTCCAATCGCTACAATAATGCTGAAAAGTTGATACAAAGTTTTAAAAAGGATTATATAAAGTCAGGAAGGATAAAAGGGGCTTGTTTTTTTATACCTTATGGCGGTAAGGCAAATGACTAAGCTAAGTCAGATTGAGCAACAGGCTCAAGTTTCGACGCTTGTCTATTTGTGTAAAGAATTTCTTGATAAGAAAGAGTTTTCAACATTCCTATCTTTATTCTTTTACGCACAGCTTGCGTTTCAGACTTATAAGTATTTTGCCCTCTCAATAATTCCTCTGCGATATTCGCAACAAGCAGCTCTACGGATTCAGGCGTTAAAATTACTGGCGAGTCTTTCATAACACTATTCTTTTGGTGGGTTGTGTGGTTAAAACAATCTTTTACACGAAATAGGAGAGAAATAATTGTTATTCAACTAGTTAACAACAAAGTTACAAAATTCGTTGCTTGACCGTTAACCAAAGATAGATTTTTTTAAAAGAGCTCCCAAAAATCATACCAAATCCTCACAGACTTTTTTCAATTTTGTACTGGCATAAATTGACCATAATTTGCTTCAATCTCAACCTAAAAATATGTTTTTCAAACCTTTATATATCTACAAAAATGCCTTTGGTGGATTGCCCAAAACAGTATGGTTATTGTCGGCCATTATGTTTGTCAATCGTAGTGGGACGATGGTTTTGCCATTTTTAACTTTATATCTTACTCAAAAACTTCATTTCTCGGTTGCTGATGCAGGGATTGTCATGGCGTTTTATGGCACAGGAGCGTTATTTGGCACTTTTTTAGGTGGAAAACTAACCGATAAAATAGGTTTTTATCCTATCCAATTTTACAGTTTATTACTTTCGGGAATTGCTTTATTGGTTCTAATGCAATTAACCTCCTTGTACAGCATTTGTGCAGGGGTATTTATTTTTACAACACTTGGCGATACCTTTCGCCCAGCCAATGGCGCTTCTATCGCCTATTATAGCACACCCGAAAATCGCACACGCTCGTACACACTCAATCGTTTGGCTATCAACTTAGGTTGGTCTATCGGTGGCGGGATGGGCGGTATTTTGGCAGAGATGGATTACAACTATCTGTTTTGGGGCGATGGCGTAACCTGTATCGTAGCTGCCATTTTACTGCGAGTGTTCGTTAAACCTCCAGTAATTGACGCCACCGCCTCAAAGTCTAGAGAAAATCATGTAAGTAATCTGCCCAATTCGGCTTACAAGGATAAGTTCTATTGGGTATTTCTGGTTTTGGTAGTCATGTATGCTATCCCATTTTTTCAACTATTTTCGCTAGAACCTTTATATTTCAGAACAGTCATAAAGCTTTCTGAATCTCGAATTGGCGCATTTATGGTTTTCAATGGTTTGTTGATTGCTACCACCGAAATGATATTCGTTCACACCATCGAAAAACGCTTACCTCGTCCTGTGTTGATAGCGATAGGTTTGTTGCTTACGGCCTGTTCGTTTTTTGTGCTCAATGTATCCACAGCCGTCATGTTTATATGGTTTTCGGTGGCTTTTAATACCATTGGCGAAATGTTTGCCATGCCATTCATGCAAACGTTGGTCGTGGATAGAGCCAACGAAAAAAATAGAGGCCAATATTTAGCGCTATATTCAATGTGTTATTCAATTGCCCAAATCAGTGCTCCTACCATTGGTGCGCAGATTATCCAAAGATGGGATTTTGCGGAACTTTGGTATGTCATGGGAGGATTATGTTTGACTTCGATGCTTGGTTTTTTATTGCTACAAAAGCATTTTATTAAACATTCGGATTAATGGTGTCTTTACGTGTGAGTATTTGTCATACACAATCCCTAACTTAGCACCTCAAATACTCACTCTCAAATCATTCTGTTGATTGATTTTTATTACATGGAACTACTCATCATTTTTGTATTAATCCTTATCAATGGCATTTTTTCAATGTCAGAAATTGCACTTGTCTCTGCCCGAAAAGCAAGACTCGAATCTGCTGCGAAAAAAGGAGATAGCAATGCCAAAATTGCTTTGAGTATTGCCAATGAGCCTAACCGTTTTTTATCTACAGTTCAAATCGGAATTACTCTAATTGGTATTTTGACAGGTATTTTTTCAGGAGAAAAAATGACCAATGATATAAAAGCTTTTTATGGTCAATTTGAATTGTTTGCTCCTTACCAACATACTTTGGCTGTAACAACTGTAGTTTTGTTAATCACTTATCTTTCCTTAGTATTCGGGGAACTTGTTCCAAAACGTATTGGACTCACCAATCCTGAGTTTATTGCCAAAACGGTGGCTCGCCCCATGAATATGCTATCGACGCTTACGGCTCCTTTTGTTTGGCTTTTGACTTTTTCATCAGATTTACTCATCAAAATCCTCAATATCAAACCTTCTACTGACAGTAAAGTAACTGAAGAAGAAATCAAGGCGATTGTGCAAGAAGGTACCGAAAGTGGTGAGGTTCATGAAATAGAACAAGATATTGTGGGGCGTGTGTTTAGTCTGGGCGATAGAAATGTATCATCGTTGATGACGCATCGCAACGATGTGGTATTTTTGAAAGCGAGCTATTCCTCCGACCGAATCAGAGAAGTGATTCATGAAGAATTGCATTCGCTATATCCTGTTTACGAAAAAGACAAAGATCATATTATTGGCGTAGTGCGTCTGAAGGACTTGTTTTTGCCTTTGAGTCAAACCGATTTTGATTTGAGCTTATATCTTTCTCCTCCACAATTTATTCTTGAAAATGCCTCGGCTTATCAAGCTTTACAGCGTTTTAAGGATAGTAAAATCCATTATGGGATTGTCATTGACGAATATGGTCAAACCCAAGGTATCGTAACGCTCAATGACTTGCTGGAAGCTTTGGTAGGAAACGTATCAGATTTTGACCATGATGGTTATCGTTTAGACAAGCGAGAAGACGACTCTTGGTTAATTGACGGACAGTATCCTTTGGTCGACTTTTTACAGTTTTTTGATTTACCGAATCATTTTCAAGAATACTCTTTCAATACAGTAGCGGGACTAATCTTGAATGAATTGACGGATTTGCCACAACAAGGAGATACCATTATTTGGCAAAATATGAGTTTCGAAATTATTGATATGGACGGCGCTAAAGTCGATAAGCTTTTAATTAAAATCTTAAATGCAGAGGGGTAATTTGAATTTGAAAATTTGAAGATTTGGAGATTTGAAAATTTGAGGATTTGAGGATTTGGAGATTTGAAGATTTGGAGATTTGGAGAATTGGAGAATTGAAAATTTGGAGATTTGAGGATTTGAAAATTTGAAAATTTGGAGATTTGAGGATTTGAAAATTTGGAGATTTGAAAATTTGAAGATTTGAAAAATTAAAGATTAGAGAGATTTGAAAATGCTATTATTTTTTAGGGAAAGTTCATCAAAAAAAGCGGTCGGAAAACAATTTCCGACCGCTTTTTTGATACCAGAATGTTGGTTTTGACTCGGCTAAAGACGCAAGCATTGCGTCTCTACTAAATACAGATTTCAGCATAATCACTCATGCACTCAATCACCAATCACTCAATTCGGGATTATCTAAGAAATAAAACCTTTATCTCTTAAGATTTTATCCATCAATTTCTTATCGTTATCGTTTGAGAAAATGCTGAATGGCAAATAGATAAACTGATATTGACCCAAATCCAACACGTAAGCTTCTTTTTCTTTTCTAGCAGTTTTGATCATATCCCATTTGATAACACCACCTTGTTCGTCTGTAATTTTCATCAAAATTTGACGACTATCAATTTCGTAGCGATATTTTTCAAAAAGTTGTTTGTATTGATCCAACTGCGTTACACCCGTAAATTGAATTGCCCAGAAAGCAACATAACCAATCGCTCCAATAAGAGTCAATACATAAATCCAGTAATTGTGATAAATACCTGTAATATTGAGCACCGCGTTCACAGCGATAAGTCCAAGTGGTACAAAACCCCAATACCATTGATTTTTGACCATTTGGCTCATATTAAGAGTAATAAACTTGTTTTTATCAAGCGCATACTTTTTTGTTTTGATAGCCAGTGGATTTACTGGCATTTGCACCATTCGTCTTTGCTGACCCTGTGCATATCCTTTTGCCATGTCGTTGTTCTTTATGCTTTATTGTAAATTATGCTATTGTTCGCAAACAGACTGCAAATGTACAAAAAATAAGCGTAGCTAAGTATTTTCACTTGCTACGCTGTCAATATTTCTTAACAAATCTACATTATGAGAGGATTCACTCCACTTTATTTGCGCTAACCTCTACATCTCCAACACCTTCCAAAAGATTACTTTTCTTTTCTAAACTGAATACTTTCGACCAAAAACCTATCCTGATTTCTTTTGAGCAGGATATACACCGCATAATTCCCTCGATTGGTCTTGTACAGACCTCTGTAATACTGAGACAAAGAATTGGCACCTTGATGAACTAACTGAAAGTCTTGTGGTGGCCAACGTTTAAAGAATGACTTTAGAATGATTTCGGCGTGCGTTTGTGAAATCTCACTAAAATCAATTTGTTCAGCATCAATTAATAAATCCACATTCTCGTCAAACATCGAAGCTAGCTCACTTGCCTGACCTTGTTTGAGTGACGTAAGTAATTTTCCAACCGCAAAACTTTGTGGGTCAGCACCGCCCCACGAAGTCCAAAATATTAAAGTAAGAATAAATGAAAGTAGTATTTTCATGTTGTGTGTCAATATAACTGGATGAAGTTATATGACAGTGATTCCGCACAAATTGTGCCAGCCCTCCTGAAAGCATTTTTTTTTGAATATTATTTATCCAATTATCTAAAAATTTATCTTTCAAGTCTTAATATTGCGACTTGCAATTAGAATCGTCTCTATAATTGCTTAGAAAGAGCTATAGAGGTCAATAAAGTTTTAATATCTTCGTATCATGGAACTAACAGATAATCAAATACTAAACCAAACACAGGTACTTCAAAAAATCAAACGTATTGCGTTTGAGATATACGAAAACAATTTTGAAGAATCTGAAATTATCATTGCTGGTATCAAAGGACAAGGATATTCGTTTGCCAAATTACTTGCCGAAATGATTGGAAGTATCTCTCCAATCAAAGCCATTGCGGTACTTATTGATATGGACAAAGAAGTACCTAATCCAAGTATCACATTTGACTGTGAGGATAGCCTACTAGAGCAAAAAGCTATTGTTGTTGTAGACGACGTGTTGAATACTGGTCGTACTTTCGCTTATGGCTTATCACCATTTTTGCGTTTGCATGTGAAGCGTCTTCAAACAGCCGTTATCGTGGATCGTGGCTACCATCGCTTTCCAATTGCTGCCAATTATATCGGATACGAATTATCTACAACGATAAACGAGCACGTAAAAGTTATCCTAGACAACCCTGATGAAGTTGGCGTTTATTTGAGCTAGAGATATTTAGTGATTATTGAAATACTCAACCATTTTGTAGAGATGTATGGGTTTGCATCTCTACAGAATGGTTTTTTTCTTAAAATCAATCACAAACTCACTCAAGCACTCAATCACTAAATTATGCATACCCCTTTCTCCACTTTGTGCCTCTGTGCCTTTGCACCTTCTCCACTATTAAAAGCTTTCTTCAAAAACCTTCACAAATTTTGGTAACTTTACTAAGGCAATTAATGTTATCCAATTAATGGCTTGGTGAATTATCCCTTTGCCTTTGCATTCAATTATATTCCTTATTTCATGTCCAACCTCACAGACAACACAGGCTATGAGCATATCGAAGTGCTCGGAGCAAGAGAACATAACCTAAAGAATATTGACCTCACTATTCCTCGCAACAAACTTGTCGTTATTACTGGCATCAGTGGTTCGGGGAAATCTTCATTAGCATTTGATACCATTTATGCTGAAGGACAGCGTCGTTACATGGAAAGCTTTTCGGCCTATGCCCGAAGCTTTATTGGCGGTATGGAACGCCCCAATGTGGACAAAATCAATGGGCTTTCGCCTGTAATTTCGATTGAGCAAAAAACCACTTCTAAAAACCCTCGCTCGACCGTAGGTACTGTTACCGAAATCTATGACTTTATGCGTTTGTTCTATGCTCGTGCAGGAGAAGCATTTAGTTATTTGTCGGGCGAAAAAATGATTAAACAGTCGGTCGACCAAATTATTGATGTCATTCTGCATGATTATGATAATCAGAAATTAATCATTTTGGCTCCGATTGTCAAAGGTCGTAAAGGACATTACCGTGAGCTTTTTGTGCAGATTGCCAAATTGGGTTATACCAAAGTACGTGTCGATGGCGTGGTGATGGATATTCAGCCAAAAATGCAGCTCGACCGTTTTAAAATCCACGATATCGAGATTGTCATTGACCGTATTGTCGTAAAAGCAGAAGATCGCTTCCGCCTTTCACAATCTGTTCAAACAGCCCTGAATCAAGGAAAAGGTTTGATGATGATTCGTGATGAAAAAGGTGAAGTCCGCAATTTTTCTAAATTCTTGATGGATCCTAAAACGGGGATTTCTTACGACGAACCTGCGCCTAATACCTTTTCGTTCAACTCTCCTTATGGCTGGTGTCCTTGTTGTCAGGGCTTGGGAGTTGTTGAGGAAATCACAGAAGAAGCTATCCTTCCTGATAAAAGTCTCAGTATTAGCCGTGGAGCCATTGCTCCCATTGGTGAGTACCGTGAGATGTGGATTTTCAAGCAATTAGAGGTTTTACTCAAACCTTTTAAAGTAAGTTTGACTACTCCGCTTGACAAATTTCCCAAAGAAGCTGTCGAAATTATGTTGTATGGTTCTGACGAGCCTGTTCCAGTTCCTTCCAAAAAATATGAAGGTACAGAATGGAATACCAAGTACGAGGGAATTATCAATTTCTTGAAAAGACAACAAGAAAGTGGCTCGGATAAAATTCAAGAATGGCTCAAGGATTTTATGATGATTCGCACCTGTCCAGACTGTAATGGGGCACGTCTGAAAAAAGAAGCACTTTTCTTTAAAATAGATAATAAAAATATTGCTGAATTAGCACAGCTAGATGTTTCGGACTTAGCCAAATGGTTTGAAGGACTCGAAGAGCGCATGTCTGAACGCCAAAATGTAATCGGTCGTGAGGTTCTTAAAGAAATCCGCAAGCGTATCGGTTTCTTGACGGGCATTGGCTTGGAATACCTTACGCTCAACCGCCCACTCAGAACGCTTTCGGGTGGCGAGGCGCAGCGTATTCGTTTGGCAACCCAAATTGGTACGCAGTTGACCAATGTGTTGTATATCATGGACGAGCCAAGTATTGGTTTGCACCAGCGTGACAACGTCAAATTGATTCAAGCGCTCAAAGATTTGCGTGATTTGGGCAACTCTATTTTGGTTGTAGAACACGACAAAGATATGATGCTCGAATCAGACTATATCGTGGATATTGGCCCTGGTGCTGGTCGTCACGGAGGTTCGATTGTGGGTCAGGGAACACCTGAGGAGTTTTTGAAAAATAACTCGACCACTGCTAAATTTTTAAGTGGCGAGACCAATATTGAAGTACCCAAACAACGTCGTAAAGGCAATGGCAATACCTTAGTCATCAAAGGTGCTAGTGGCAATAACCTCAAAAATGTTACGCTAAAACTTCCTTTGGGCAAGATGATTGCGATTTCTGGGGTAAGTGGTTCGGGAAAATCTACCTTAATTCACGAAACGCTTTTCCCAATTCTCAATCGCCATTTCTTTAATAGCAAACGTGAACCTATGCCATTCAAGGCTGTGGAAGGTTTGGAGTTTTTGGATAAAGTAATTGAAGTGGATCAGTCGCCGATTGGTCGTACGCCACGCTCCAACCCTGCCACTTACACAGGAATGTTTTCGGATATTCGAACGCTTTTCTGCGAATTGCCAGAATCTAAAATTCGTGGTTACAAAGCAGGACGTTTTAGCTTTAACGTAAAAGGCGGTCGTTGCGAAGATTGTGAAGGTGCAGGGATGAAAAAAATCGAAATGGAGTTTTTACCTGATGTACATATCGCTTGCGAAACATGTAAAGGCAAACGCTTTAACAGAGAAACCTTAGAAGTGCGATTTAAAGGAAAATCCATTGCAGATGTACTGGATATGACGGTAGAACAGGCTGTAAGCTTTTTCGAAAATCAACCTAAAATTCAGCGTAAAGTTCAGACCTTACATGAGGTTGGCTTAGGCTATTTGACGCTAGGTCAGCAAGCAACAACCCTTTCGGGTGGCGAAGCCCAACGCGTAAAACTAGCCGAAGAACTTTCGAAAAGAGATACAGGTAAAACCATTTATATTCTCGACGAACCAACGACTGGTCTTCATTTTCAAGATATTAAAGCTTTGATGGAAGTATTACAAAAGCTTGTAGATAAAGGAAATACTGTGTTGATTATCGAGCATAATTTGGATGTCATCAAAGTATCCGACCATGTGATTGACTTGGGTCCAGACGGTGGTCGCAACGGTGGACAAATCATCGCTGAAGGTACACCTGAGCAAGTAGCTAAGGTGAAAGGTAGTTTTACGGCTAAGTTTTTGAAGGAAGAATTGAATGGGTAGTTTTTAACGGGTTATTTTATCTAAACTTCGAGATTATTTCACAGAACTTTACTGTGGGACGTCTCGAAGAGTGAAAGCAGTAATAAAAATTAATAAACTACTTTAAAATGCCTATCTACAGAGATTTATTACAGTCTGACTATTGGAAAGTCAAAAGAGAAGAAATTATTAAGCGAGATAATAACAAATGCCAACATTGTTTTAATAAAAGTCATTTAGAATACAATTTATCAACCTTCTCCTTAAAACCAAGCAAAGGTAATTCAACCATAATAAATATTCATAATTCTAATGGTACAGAGGTTTTTACAGAAAGAAATTTTACGTTTTATTCAAGTTTGAAAAGCTCTCTAAAAGATATATTAATCGTAGTTTATGAAGAAGATTCAACCTTAAATAAGGTCATTGGTTTTTTCTCTACTAATATAAGTATTAGTGAAAATGAAGTTGACGAAGAAATTGAAAATAACATTAATAATGAACTTTTAAAATTTGAGCCACATAGGCGTGAAGCAATAAGATACTATTTAAAATCTTACGATCCCCCTCGTAGACTAATTATTAGTAAACTCATTGAAAAAAAAATTAAAGCATCTATTAATAATTTAGAGTTGAATGCTCTCAATTGGTCAGAAGTTAAAAATCTCCATGTTCATCATAAATATTATCAAATGGGGAAATTACCTTGGGATTATCCCGATGAGGCATTAATAACTCTATGTTGGAGATGCCATGAAGGCATTCATAGGAAAGAAAAAACAAAATGGTTAAATGAAAATGGACAGGTAGTAGGCTCTTTAACTCCATGTTTAAGGTGTTTTGGGGCAGGGGTATTTCCTGAGTTCAATCATGTTCAAAATGGAATATGTTTCAGATGCGATGGAGCAAAATATGAAGAATTCATTACTAATCATTAGTTGGTATTTTTCTATCAGTAGCTCCAACATTCGTCCCGCTCTTCGAGATGTTCCGAAGGACAATCTCGAAGTTTAGATAAAAAGGATTTCCAATCCGTTACAAACAAAAAATACACTTAGATAAACATATTTTAAAACTATGCCTTACGAATACCGAGTAAAAGACCAGTATGGCTTGTATTTTATTACAAGCACTGTCCATCAATGGGTGGACGTATTTACCAGAAAAGAATATGTAGATATTTTATTAGAAAGCCTACGCTTTTGCCAGAAAGAAAAAGGATTAAAAATCTATGCTTGGGTTGTAATGAGTAACCATATTCATTTGATTATCCAAAGCGATACAGTTCCGTTAAGTGATATTTTACGTGATTTTAAGCGGTTTACAGCCACTGCTATTATTAGAGCTATTGAAAAAAATCCAAAAGAAAGTCGAAAAAGATGGATGCTTTGGCTACTCAAGAAAGAGGACAAAGTTTGTTTTTGGGAAGAAGGCTACCACGGAGAAGAAATAACAAGTCAATCATTTTTTGATACTAAAATGAAATATATTCACCTTAACCCTGTTCGAGCTGGAATAGTGGAAAAAGAGGAAGAATATCAATACAGTAGTTGTGGAGATTGCTATGGCGTTAGGAAGGGTTTATTGGAATTAGCAGCTTATTAGTTTGTAGCGGATTGGAAATCCTTTTTATTTGAACTTCGAGATTGTCCTTCGGAACATCTCGAAGAGCGAAATCACTCATTGGCTCAATCACCAATTCACTCAATAGATAATGACTCCTACCATTATCTATATGCCTTCCATTGCGATTTGTCGGCTTATCTTACAAAATTTTAATTAATTTTAGCATTGTTGTTTTGCCGACAACGACAAATCGTTGTGAAAACCATTTAACCAAAAACAATACTACCATGCAAAAACTCATTACAAAATTACATTTGATAATTCTGTGTATTTTATGCTCAACCTTGGCCATTACGGCTCAAAGTATAGAAGGACGTTGGGATATTACCATTACGAAAGGAAATAAAAAATTCCCGTCTTGGTTAGAAATTAACCATTCTGGGGTAAAATACCTCAATGGGCGTTTTGTGGGTAGTGGCGGTAGTGCCAGACCTATCTCAATAGTATATTTCAAGGATAATAAAATGTCTTTCGCCATTCCTCCACAGTGGGACAGAGAAGATAAAGACCTTGTAGTAGAGGCTATCTTGAAAGACGGAAAATTGGAAGGAACAATGAATCAGCCTAACGGCGAGGTGGTAAATTGGGTGGGTGTAAAAGCACCAAAATTGATAAAGTCTAAGGAGCCTATTTTTGGAAAACCAATGCCTATTTTCAATGGTAAAAACTTAGACGGATGGGAAATTATTGGAAGAGAAGACCGCCCTGCCGCAGGCGAAAACCAATGGATTGTTGAGAATGGTGCTTTGAAAAGTCCAAAATCAGGTGCTAATATCAGAACAACAAAAACCTTCGGTGATTTCAAATTACACGTTGAATTCCGTGTGCCAGAGGGTAGCAATAGTGGTGTATATCTACGTGGACGCTACGAAGTACAGATTACGGACGGTTTCGGCATAGAACCATCCGCTATTGAGCTGGGAGGTATTTATGGTTTTGTGAAGCCTTTAGAAATGCCTGCTAAAAAAGCGGGAGAATGGCAAAGTTATGATATTACCTTGGTTGGGAGAGTTGTAACAGTAGTGCTAAATGGCAAAACAACCATCTATAAAGCGGAGATACCAGGCATTACGGGTGGCGCTATTGATAGCAATGAGGCAGAAGCAGGACCAATTATGTTCCAAGGTGACCACGGACCAATTGAGTTTAGAAACATCACCATTGCAACGGCTAAGTAATTTATTCTTGATAGTAATCAATAGCATTTTGGGTAAATCCTTTATTTGTTACACACAGATAAAGGATTTATTATTTAAAACAGTTTTTAGTTAAAAAAACAAAACCTCACCTTGATACACTAAATACATTCCAACTTCGTAAATTTGAGAATCATCAACGAAAATCAACCTCATGAACAAAAACCTTCAATCTCTTTACCAAATTGCCCAAAAACCTTCTCGTAAAATTATTGGTTTGATGTCGGGAACGTCGATGGATGGACTTGATGTGGCTCTTTGCGAGATTTCGGGTGCAGGCGAAAGTACAGAAGTCAAATTGTTAGATTTTGACACCATTCCATACACCGAAGATATTAAAGAAGAAATTCGTCAGGTTTTTGCTAAAGAAACCGTCAACTTTCCACATCTGACGATGCTCAACGAGTGGATTGGTGTATTGCATGCCAATATGATTTTGGAATGCCTCCAAAAATGGAATGTTTCACCCCAAGACGTTGACCTTATTGCTTCGCATGGGCAAACGGTGATGCACGCGCCAAAAATTTTGCATGGGATAGACAAATTCCCCAATGCAACCCTTCAAATTGGAGATGGCGACCATATAGCTGTCAACACGGGCATTATTACCATCGCTGACTTTAGACAAAAGCACGTAGCCGCAGGTGGCGAAGGCGCGCCATTGGCTGTTTATGGCGACTATTTTATTTTTGGTAAAAAGGTGAAAATCGCATTATGCTAAATATGGGTGGTATTGCCAACTTTACCTACTTGCCTGCCAATATGAACCCTGAAGAGGTTTTTGTGACAGATACAGGAACAGGAAATACCTTGCTCGATGCTTTTACCAGAACCTTCTACCCTGATATGGCTTATGATAAAGATGCTCTTTTAGCAAAGCAAGGAATTGTCAATCAAGCTTTATTAGATGCTTTGAAGGAGGATGATTTTTTCAAAAAACCTTTTCCAAAAACTACAGGCCCCGAATTATTTAGCAAAGCTTATGTATATCGTGCTCAAGAAATCAGCGACACGCTACATATTCCGAGTCATGATTTATTGGCCACCCTCACACGCTTTAGTGCCGAGACGATTGCCGAAGCAGTACATTCGCTTAATCTATCTAACCTTTCCGACTTCACAGTTTATACTTCGGGTGGAGGGATGCACAATCCTTTGCTAATGGAATGGCTTCAAGAACTTATCCCTGCCAAATTTGCCAAAACCAATGAACTAGGTATCAATGGCGATGCCAAAGAAGCTGTATTATTCGCCATTCTAGCCAACGAAACAGTAGCTGGAGGCGAGTCTGACTTTGGTACTCGAAGAGGAATTCCTTCGGTGACAATGGGGAAAATTTCTTTTCCTTCTTAAATACGCTAGAATAATCTTTTGTCGATGCAACCTTTAGTTGAAGCCCTGCATCTAATAGACATAAAATATACTGTCATCAAATAAAGATTTTACTATGAAAAAGATTCTTTTCCTCGTTTCTATTGTATTGATTTCTTGCATTACTGTTGCTCAGGCACAAGTAGTAACCCAAAAACGTAATGTAGGCTCATTTAAAGGTATTCAAGTTTCGGGAGGAATTGATTTATACCTCACACAAGGCTCCAGCGAGTCGGTTAGTATTAGTGCCGCTGAAGATCGCCAAGATGATATTAGAGTAGATAACAATGGCGGCGTAATCCGCATATATATCGAAAACTCAAAATGGGGCTGGTTCAAATGGAACTCAAAACCTGTAAAAGCTTACGTAACGGTAAAAGACCTCAATTCTATTTCGGCAACAGGTGGTTCGGATGTATATTCAGAAAAAAAGCTTGAATTAATAAAACTCACCATTCGTGCAACGGGTGGCTCGGATGTTAAATTAGAAATAGATGCCGACGAAATTGACTGTAGCACAACAGGAGGCTCGGATGTCACACTAATAGGCAATACCACTGTTTTGAAAGCAAGCTCAACAGGAGGAAGTGATTTGAAAGCTAATAAACTACGTTCTAGTTTTTGTAGCGTATCGGCAACAGGTGGTTCTGACGCTTATGTTTGGGCTGAAAAAGAAATTAGTATTTCTGCTACAGGTGGCTCGGATGTGTATATTTCAGGCAATGCCAGAGTCGTAAAAAAGAGCGTAACAGGTGGGTCAGATGTTCACTAGGATATTGAGTGAATGGTGATTGTGTGAATGAGTGATTTTATTAAATGTCTCTGTTGTAGAGACGCAATGATTGCGTCTCTACAACAGAGACATTTTGTATTATAAGTATAACATGAGTCATCCCGAATTTTGTTGTGCGAAGTAGCACCATAGCATGTTTTGGATGGCAGTTCTCAATCGATAAATCGGTGTCAAAGCATTTTGGCACCGATTTCCTGTTCTATGAGCAAATTGATTGATGATTATCTTGATAATAGATGGCCAATTCCTGATGAGTTTCATCAAGAAGTCGTAAATGAGCGTGACAATGGCTAATAATTTGAGGGTATTCTCGAAAAACCATAACCTTGGAGATTCAATAGCTAGCTCAGTTTTGGCGAATCTAAACGCCTGTTCAATATTCCATCGGTGCATGTAGCTATGACATATTTCCCAAGCATCCTTAGCTGATTCTACAGGCAATGAGGTTAGTAAATATAGTGGTGACTGATAGTTTTTGGTATCTCTCACTATTACTAACGACAAGTTAATGTCTTCAAAACTAGGGTGTTGTACTTGAGTCCAAGCAATAGAAATGCTCTTGAGAATCTTTCTCTGGGAATCGAGCACAATCTTTTTACTTCTAGCTTTAAAAGAGCGAGCTAGAAGATGGGTTTGCTTTTTACCTTTAGTTGAGTGTATAAGTAAATGATTCTTCTTCCATCGGACTAGGAAATCTTGTTGGAAGTGCGTAAACCACTCGATGGTCCACTCATTAGCC
>NZ_NJFZ01000095.1 GCF_002270355.1 Flectobacillus sp. BAB-3569
ATATGCATACCCAGCTGGCTTTCCAATGGACGTATTGGATGTAATGGCTGCCAAACCAAATATCTGTAACTATTTGGATATGCCTTTACAAAGTGGCTCAACAGAGGTATTGAAGAGAATGCGCCGTGGTATTACTCGTGAAAAACAGAAGATTTAATCCACGCCATCCGTGACAAAGTACCTAATATTGCTTTGCGTACAACCTTGATTTCTGGTCACCCAGGTTGAACGGAAGAGGATTTTGAAGAAACTTATCAATTTGTTGAAAAAATGCGTTTTGACCGTCTTGGCGTATTTACCTACTCACACGAAGAAAATACGCACTCTCACACTTTCGAAGACGGAGAACTTCATGATCCTAATAAACCTATCTTTGACAGTACAAAGATGGAAAATCTATTTTATATATTTTTATTTATATTTTTCAGCAT
>NZ_NJFZ01000096.1 GCF_002270355.1 Flectobacillus sp. BAB-3569
CTCTGTTCGAGATGGGAAGAGGTGAACACCAGTCCTATCGGCTCCATAAAACCTGCGAGAATCGCTTCTCTATGTCTTATGTCCGTTTGACGTATATCTTTGTCACCATAAGTCAATGGAATTTCGTTGGCTCGTCCACGCTTATCGTTTCAATTAAGTAAGAGTAATTCCCCGAAAATACGACTTAGATTTCCACGATTTATTTCATCAATAATAAAGAAATGGTCGATTCCTGCATTGCGTTGCGCCATTTTACAAAACTCATAAAAGACACCATTTTTGAGCTTAAAACCACCGTCACCATCGGGTCTTAATCCTTGTATAAAATCTTCGTAGGAATACGACTGATGAAACTGCACCATCTTTATTCTTGATTCGTCTTTTGTACCAATAAGCGTATAAGCGAGCTTTTTGGCAAGGAAGGTTTTGCCGACTCCAGGAGGGCCTTGAAGGATAATATTCTTTTTATACTTGAGTGTCTCAACTATTTCGTCAAACTGCTCTGCCTCGATAAATAAGTCTGCTAAAGCATCATTCTTCTAGGAAGT
>NZ_NJFZ01000040.1 GCF_002270355.1 Flectobacillus sp. BAB-3569
CGTAATATTCACCGTATAAGCTCCAGCAGTTGATACGCTAATTGAAGACGTTGTTGCTGAAGTATTCCAACTATAAGTAGCATTGGTAAATCCAGTGACTGCCAAAGTTGTTGTACTACCTTCACAGAATTCAACTGCTTTAGTCGTTGTTGGAATAGGACTCACTGTAATACCAACTGTCGCAGTAGTTGTACAACCAGAATTACCTTCGATAGTGACTGTATATGTTCCTGAATTACTTACTGAAACATTCGACAGTACAGGGTTCGTTGTTGTGGCAGTAAAGCTTGCTGGGCCGCTCCATGAGTAAGATTTTACGCCAGAACCAACCGTTGCATTTACATTCAAATTAACCGAACCTCCTGAACAAACAGTTGTCGCACTTGCTGAAGCATTTACATTAAATGTTTCAGTTGTCAAAGTTACGGTTCCTGTCGCAGAACATCCATTATTTGTGACTACCACTTGATAACTTCCTGCTGTACTTACATTGATTGTTGCAGTATTTGCGGTAAATCCATTTGGACCTGTCCAAGCAAAAGTACCACTAGAGTTTGCTGTAAGCGCTACTCGACCATCTGGGCAGATTACTCTATTTCCAGAAATAGTCACCACTGGATTTTCTTTTACCGTCAAAGTTGCTGTGGTAGAACCCACACAACCTAATGAAGTAGTTCCTACTACGGTATAAACGCCATTCATTGTGGTAGCCGCACTATTTGAAATCAAGGCTTGAGCAGATGTTGAAGTAAATCCGTTTGGACCTGTCCATGAATAAGTACTTGCACCTGTAGCTGACAATTGAGCAACACCTCCTACACAAACCTCAACATTAGATACATTTATCGTGGCTGCAGGATTCACGGTTACACTTGCAGTAGCTGTACCTATACAGCCAGTAGCATTAGTTCCTGTTACTGTGTAAATTCCTTGTGAATTTACTGATGGTGACGCACCAGTTGCCGTAAAGCCATTTGGTCCCGTCCACGAATAAGTACTTGCACCTGTTACACTCAAATTCAAACTTTGTCCTTGACAAATCGTTCCACCCGTAGCTGTCAATGCTGGTAAGGTATTTACTGTTACCTGAACTGTTGTTGATGCACTACAAATATTACCATCACTTACGACTACTGTATAAGTTCCAGAATTTGCCGTTGTCGCACTTGCAATCGTTGGATTTTGCTGTGTCGAAGTAAAGCTTGATGGGCCACTCCATGAGTAATTAGAGCCTGAGCCATTCGCCTTCAACTCGATTGTTTGACCTTGACATACGACTGTATTTACTAACGTTGCACTTACTGTTGGTAAAGCATTTACTACAACATTTACTGTAGCCGTTGTCGTTGCTGAACAAGCATTATTAGCTGTTACTGTTAAGGTATATACTCCCGATTGAGCGGTTGTTACGCCATTGATTGTTGGGCTTTGACTTGTACTTGTAAAGCTTGCTGGGCCACTCCATGAGTATTGAGATACCGTTGGAGTTCCTGTTACGACTGTTGTAAGTTTCACCGTTGAACCTGCACAGTAAGTATTTTTATCAGTGCTTACGCTAATTTCTGCCGCTGGGCAATTTACACCTGCATCAACAGTCAAGTTAGATGTGCCAGGAATTGTGATTGATACTACATCAGTTGTACCTGTTAAATCCGCATCACCATCCTTTGTATCATCTCCGCCAGCATCTTTCGTTGAAATCACATAGCCTGCTGGTAAAGTACTTGTCGAGAACACAACTTTGTAATCTCCTAAACCTAGGTTATTAAATTCATAGATACCCGAAGAATTAGTCGTTGTCGTTGCTAAGATATTTCCTAAGCCATCCGTCAATGTTACCGTTACATTATTTACTCCATTTAGCGGTGTTTCATTTTGGATACCATCTCTGTTGGTGTCATACCATACTAAATCTCCAATTTTCGAAGGTTTAAATAAACCAAAATCAACCGTTAAGTTTGAAGTATTATCAGTATCTCCATCGTTTACAGGCTCTGTATAAGGAACTAATGTAATCGCTTTAGTGATAATTTCAGCACCTACCAATGTACCATTATCATCGTTATTTACATCATTATCAGGATCTGGTGTCGCACTACCTTCGTAAGGTCCTGTTGCGCTACCATTTTTACCTGTTGATGAAATATACCCAGCTGGTGCAATGATTCCTACAATATAATTATCTGGTTCAAGACCTGTAAATAGATAGTTACCTGTAGAAGTTGTTACCTGTGTCGCTATCGCTACTCCGTCTGGAACATTGTCATTATTAGCATCACGATAAAGTTTTACCGTAACATTCGAAATACCTGACTCGCCAGCATCTTTGATACCATTGTTATTCAAATCATCCCATACCAAATCTCCAAGTTTCAAACATTTGTCTAATGAAATACTGATGGTAGTTGCAGCAGTACATCCATTCGCATCCGTAACTGTCAAAGTGTAAACACCTGCATAAGTTGGTGAAGAAATTGGAATAGTTGGGTTTTGAATAGTTGAGCTATATCCAGCAGGACCAGCCCATGAGTACGAACCATCTATTCCGCCGCCATTACCATACAAACTGATAGGAGCACCTTGACAAATTATTGTTCCACCTTCGCTACTAGCAGTGGCTGTTGGAACAGGATTAACAAATACAAATATTTCTGAGGTTGCAGTACATCCAAAACTATCTGTCGCTTTTACATTATAGAAGCCTTCATTTACTTCTTGAGCACCAGCAATTGTTGGGTTTTGACTTGTACTAGCAAAGCTACTTGGGCCACTCCATGTATAAGAAGCAATAGTAGCTCCACTTGCAGCCGTTGCATTTGCTTTCAATTCGATTGATGAGTTATTACAAACAGTAGCATCAGTTACTGAGGCCGTTACTGTAGGTTTTGTTCTAACTACCACCTCAACCGTAGCAGTACCTGTACAACCTCCCGTTCCAGAAACGGTTACTGTATAGATACCATTCAAGCTAGTACTTGCATTTGTTAAAGAAGGAGTTGCTGAAGTTGATGAATACCCATTTGGTCCTTCCCACAAATATGAGGTTCCTCCAGATGTTGATAAAGTAACAGTACCTCCAATACAAACTGGAGAGTTCGTCGTTGCTACTGGCGTTGGTTTACTGTTATAAATAACATCTACTGAACGTCTTGCACCTGCAGGGGTCTCACAACTTGTAGTAGTATTTTTACAAGAAACAAAATAAGTAGCATTTGCAGATACTGCCACAGTATAAGCATTTCCAGAAGTCAACACTGTTGTTGAGCTTTGTGAGCTGTACCAAACAGGAGTTAAACTTGCATCTCTACAATTTGCAGTAAGTGTTAAATTACCCGTACCACAAACAGAACCACCTTGAACATCAGCAGCAGCTGGTGCATCAGGAATAAGATTCACTGTACCTACCACTGGAGTTCTTCCGCCAATAGCTACCTCACAAAGCGTGGTATTGTTTTTACATGCCACATAATATGAAGTCGTTGCCGAAATACTTGGGCTATAAGTTGTACCTGTTGACAATACAGTAGTCGATGTCTGACTAGCGTACCATTGTACCGTTTCACCTGCACCACAAGTTGCTCCTAGTGTTAATACACCACTACCACATCTTGAGTTGTTTGTTACATTACTAGGACTTGGTGCTGGTGGTATTGGATTTACTGTACCTACTACTGCTTGACGTGAGTTCGTCGCAGTTTCACACGTTGTTGTATTGTCTTTACAACCTACATAATAAGTCGTCGTGGCCGTAATACTTGGTGCATAACTTGTACCTGTCGTCAATACACTTGTTGAAGTCTGACTAGCATACCATTGTACCGTTTGACCTGATGAACATACTGCACTTAGGTTTACTACTCCACTGCCGCAAACTGCACCTCCTTGTACATTACTTGAACTTGGTGCTGGTAAGTTTGGATTTACTGTACCTGTTACTCCTTGACGTGTTCCTGTTGTCGTTTCACAAGTCGTTGTGTTGTCTTTACAACCTACATAATAAGTCGTCGTTGCTGTCAAACTTGGGGCATAACTCGTACCTGTCGTCAAC
>NZ_NJFZ01000097.1 GCF_002270355.1 Flectobacillus sp. BAB-3569
TCAAATAAGGAATATCATAAAATCCTGTAGCAATGACGATGCTTTGCACTGGTATTGAGATTACTAGTATTAATCTGATACAAGTTTCGTGTGAGGTAACAGATTCAACTGTTTCGAACAAATTGATGGCTAGTTTACGGTGTACCGCTACACGACGATAATACTCTAACGCTTCCGAGCGAGTTGGTTTTGCATTGTTTGATACAAAAGGAATATCGCCAATTTCGAGCCTTTCTGAAGTACTAAAAAGTCATATTGGCTGGGTAATTATAGAGCGAGTTTACCAAGCATCCTTTTTCCAAAATCAAGTAACTGAGTCCAGCATTTTGGGCTTCTAGTCCACAAGGATAGATATAGCTATACCTGTACGCTCGATGGGCCACAAAAAGCCAATGCCATAGATTTGAATGGTAAAACGCGTGCTATTAATACCTATTTGGTTGGCTCAAATTATTACATGATTGATGCCTCAAAAGTATGTATAAAGGCGGAACGATCAATGTCGAAAACCCACAAGGCGTTATTGGACGCTCAATGCAGCAGGTTCGTCAGTAAATGATGTAACTGTACGTCAGGTATCTTCTACTAATAATACTTGGGGTAATACTGAATCTGTTTCGGCACATTATAATGCTAGTTTGGCGTATGATTATTACGAAAAAACATTTGGTAGAAAATCCTTAAATGGTAAAGGAGGTAGTATTATTTCCCTAATCAACCTGACCGATGAAGATGGCAGAGCCATGGACAATGCTTTTGTACAACTCATAATCAACTTCTGTTAACTCAAAGGTACAGCGCTCCGCATAAGGACCTCCATGTACAAAGGAAGACAAAAGATTATACCTATTTAATAAATCAAATAATAAATGATGAACAGCCTTCAATTTGGGCTCTAGCTCTTGATGTGTAATTAAAAATTTTCCTATATTCTTTAGGTTGAAGAATTGACTTGCAACTTGGTGATAATTCTGT
>NZ_NJFZ01000099.1 GCF_002270355.1 Flectobacillus sp. BAB-3569
CTAAAATCTGATGTCAAATATTTTATCTTATGGTCAAATGACCATTAGATGTGTGTTCCTCTTTTGGGAATAATTACTAAAATCTGTTTCAAATCATTTCTATCTAATGGTCAAAATGACCATTAGATGCGTGTTCCTATTTTGGGAATAATTGCTAAAATCTGCTACAAATCATTTCTATCTAATGGTCAAAATGACCATTAGATGCGTGTCCTTCTTTTGGAATAATTACTAAAAATCTGATGTCAAATATTTTTATCTAATGGTCAAAATGACCATTAGATGTGTGTTCCTCTTTTTGGGAATAATTACTAAAATCTGTTTCAAATCATTTCTATCTAATGGTCAAAATGACCATTAGATGCGTGTTCCTATTTTGGGAATAATTGCTAAAATCTGCTACAAATCATTTCTATCTAATGGTCAAAATGACCATTAGATGCGTGTCCTTCTTTTGGAATAATTACTAAAAATCTGATGTCAAATATTTTTATCTTATGGTCAAAATGACCATTAGATGTGTGTTCCTCTTTTTGGGAATAATTACTAAAATCTGTTTCAAATCATTTCTATCTAATGGTCAAAATGACCATTAGATGCGTGTTCCTATTTTGGGAATAATTGCTAAAATCTGCTACAAATCATTTCTAT
>NZ_NJFZ01000041.1 GCF_002270355.1 Flectobacillus sp. BAB-3569
GCATGTGAAAAACCGCAAATATAGCCACCTAACTCACTAAGCAATAAGCCCATAGAGTTGTGTCGATGCAATAAAATGGCAACTATTAAATCGTAAAAAGTACGAACTAAACGCTTATCCAGAACAGAATCTAACGATAACTGGACGTCAGCAAGATAAAGATCAAGTTTATGAAGAAGTAAATGAGAGAGTCTTGACTTACTCGATTTTATGTCATTATTTTGTAGAAATGCTTTATGCATAGAAACCTCCTGTTTGTTTGTGTTTGTCGTAATTCACAAAGTAAACAAGGAGGTTTCTTTTTAAAAGTCATCCCGAAAAATTCGGGATGACTCATGTATGTGCGCCCCAAAATAAGTAAATTGATAGGATCATTAATACCCACAGCAGAAGAAGTTGCCGAAGCTATAGCCAAGCGAGACCGAATAAGGACGATTCCAACGGGAAGTTATGCCCTAAATGCCCTAGGGCTAAGTACACAAGTCCCCATGAATATTGTATTGCTCACAGACGGTTCGCCCCGAGAAATTAAAGTGGGAAAGCGGAAGATTAAGTTTAAAAAAACTACTCCTAAAAACCTATTAGCAAAAGGGAAAATAAGTAGGTTGGTTATTCAAGCACTCAAAGAAATCGGCAATGGTAAGGTAAGCGAAGCAGAAGAAACAAAGATTATTGACTTACTTCGAAAAGAAGATGAAAAAGATTTGAGGCACGACATATTGCTAGCACCAGTATGGATTCAAAAAATAATGAAACAAGCATTGCATGATGGCAAAAATTGATTTTTATACCACAAAGAAAACAGAGAAGGTTGCTATTTTTGAGGCCATTGCTTCAGCAATGGGAATGACACCCTTTGCAGTAGAGAAGGATTGGTGGGTAAGTCGTACACTTGAAATCATATTTCAGATGGATATTGCCAAACATCTAGTGTTCAAAGGTGGAACCTCTCTTAGTAAAGCTTGGAAGCTTATCAACAGGTTTTCTGAAGACATTGATTTGGCAATAGATAAAGAGTACTTCGGATTTACAGGAGAACTAGGAAAGAATCAAAGGGATAAACTCAGAAAAAAAGCAGGAGCATATACCACTGGAACTTTCTTTGAAGAATTAAAACAAGCATTTGATGCTAAGGGATACAAAGCGTTGAATTTTGTCGTGATTGAAGCAAAAGATAGCGATCAAGATCCTAGAGTATTGGAAATATACTACCCAAATGTTGTAAGTCAGCCTTCAGAATATATTTTGCCAAGGGTACAAATCGAAATCAGTTGTAGATCGCTAAGAGAACCCTTCAGTGTTCAAACTTTTGGTTCGTTGATAGATGAATTTTACAAAGGAAGAGATTTTGCGGAACAACTATTTGAAGTGCCTACTGTGAATCCAGAAAGAACCTTTTTAGAGAAGCTATTTTTATTACACGAAGAGTTTCATCGTACTGCCGAAAAAATACGAGTGGATAGGTTGAGCCGTCATTTGTATGATGTGTATCAGCTAACTAAGGCAGGCGTTGCTCAAAAAGCCATCCACGATAAAGCACTGTATGAAACTATCGTAGCCCATCGCTATACATTTTCCAGAGTAGGTGGTGTAGATTACAATACCCACAATCCTAAAAGCCTTAACCCTGTACCATTGCCACAGATAATAGAAGAATGGAGAGCAGATTATAAGAAAATGATGGAAGATATGATTTACGAAACCAACAAACCCTCTTTTGAAAATTTAGTTGATAATTTGGAAGAATTAAAGGAACAGTTGCAAACATTAAATTGGCAATTTGAATTAAAATTTTCTACCTAATTCCAAGTCGATTATGACAGATAATGGTTGTTATATGTAAGCTTCCCCAGAGTATGCTACAGATATAGCATTTATTTAATCATTATTTTTACTTATTTTACAAAGCTAACGGATTGAGTGCTAAAGTGATTGACCTTATGTCGTATGACTTAAAATATACCTTTCCTGACATGCATGGTTTCTCTTCACGTAACTTTAAGTATATGAGAAAATTATGATGAAAACATTGAAAATGAAGATGTTTTCATACAGCTCTACTGTAAAGTACTTTTGGAGAACCTTACAACAACAGGTGATCATCTAATTTCCAACTTTAGAACGTACTATTCATAAAAAGCCTCACACTCTCAAATTCATTCGTTGTGCTTGCACACTAGTTCTAAATAGTTTTTGACCTACAAAAACTCCATTTTGCTTCAAAAAAGGTTATGCTAAATATTGGGTTAAACTAGAGAACAAGACACAAACTTGAGTTATGACACCTGATTGATGGTAGATTGAATAAAGGTTGCATAAAGATTAACTATACCTTCCACAAGTTTTAACGGTAGATTGCATACAGATTGAACAATGTTTTACTAAACCTTACCTACACTTTACATAGAGCTTAACTATAGATTCAAGATAAAGTGAGCTTCTAAACAATTCCTTGTTAATTGGAGATAAATATTCGTTTAACTGTTAGCAGCAATTGAGATTATTGCATCTCTAGCCCACCAGAATTTGAAGCAGATTGTCGTTTTGTTCTGACACTTTTGTGCATATTCCTAAGAGTTTTTTATCCACACGCCCCCACCCCCTATCCAACATTTGAATAAATTAGTGTAAACGCTGTTAATCAAGCGTTTACACGTGTTAACAGTCACATTAACCTCGTTAACATTTAGTTTTTTAGGTTCACAAATAACATGCGTACATGTCGTAAAACTTGATAGAATAACGACAAGAATACCATCAAATACCTAAAATAAATGTTTCGGAAATGTGAGTTTCTTGCAAAATAACTACCCTGCTTTTAAAGTTTTTAAATTTGTCATCAGGGATTGTAAGCTTTAACAAAAACAAGGATTAAGATATATAATTAAATATGTAAGCCTCATTTCAGATAGAGTCAGAATGGTACTTCCACAAAAACAAGGATTAGATAGATTTGATTTCTGTTAGTATTTGTTTTTTCTCTTCTAAATGTTCAAGAGTATTCGCCCTTAAGCATCAAATCACTTTGAAACCTATTCCTTTCTTCCAAAAGCCGCTGTACAACATGCTAGGATTATCCTCCTATCTCTCTTTATTTCGACCGTGTTGTTTTCTTCTTCACTAAATCCAAACAAGCGAGTATGTAAGCCGTTTTGTTTTTGACTTTTGGATGTAATCCATTTTCAAATTCGATATGGATGGTTACAAACTTGTCTATCAATGTTGCGTTACTCAAAATGATTTGTTTCGTTTCTTTTTTGATTAAATATTGTTGGTCGATGATTTCTTCTAGCTTTGCGTAAACTAATGATGGATTCAGCGTGACTGCATCGCGGTATTCTTGTTGCTCTAATTGGCTCAATTCCCATTGAGTCACGATTGTGAACTCCAAATGTGTGACATTACGCTGTTTGTTGCCCAAATGCTCGTATTCTACCACAATGGGGAATTTCTCGGTCGAGGCTAATTCCTTTCTGGCAGGTTCTAATACATACTTTTTGAAGTCATTTAAGTTGGTATATTTTTTTTCTTCTACCTGAAAAAGCCGACGGAGCTCATCTATGCTATAAATAAACTTCGTACGGTTCTGCCCCAAATGAAGCTTCACAATCTTATACATAATCGTTGAGTATATCGATCGAAAGGCTAAGATTGTTTTAAAATCATAACGCGTGTACTGGGTACCCAACGAGGCTAAGTAAGGTGATAATTGAGCATTCGAACGGAACTCTAGGTAGCCAGAGTTATCTTCATTAAAACTAATACTTGAAAATAGAGGCACATGCTTGAACTCGATATGTGATTTTGACATATCAAAAAAGGTCATCACTTTTTGAGCCATTGAGCGTGTAACCGCTAATACCTGCTCTACTTTAACCGTTTCTCTAATTTTTGTAATGGGAATTTTGACTGAAATCCCATGTTTGATATTTATAGAATTATGGTCTATCTGATTAATAAAATATTCAAATAGACGTTGCTCTACCCTAGAGAACTGGGTGTTGCTGATAACCATTCTATTGGGTAAATAATTATCTTTCCTGTTAGGGGTATATGGATGTTCGTAATAGTGTTCTTCTTCAAGTTCTGTATGTGCCATTGTATTATTCCAAGATTATTAAAGATGATGAAATTTCCAAAAAACTCGCCTTCGCTTCCAAAAAACTCGCCTTACGAAGAAGAAAATTTCCAAAAAACTCGCCTTATGCTTCCAAAAAACTCGCCTTACGGCTTGCAAGTATTTGATTTTCAATAAGTTGCAAGGTCCTAAATCAATCAAATAATATATGAGAAATATAAAAATCAAAAGAGTATTACTAAAAATAATAGTATTTATTTAATTTTCCCAGAACTTACTCCTTTTTCCTTTAAACACTTTTGGGAAAATGATATAATTTCCGGAGCTTCCAAAAAACTCGCCTTAGCATTTTAAATCCTTGATTTAGAGTAATTTTATTAGATAATCTACTAGTGCAAACTTATTTTTCCGTTTTCCAAAAAACTCGCCTTAGAGAAAAAATTAAATCCTTTAAAGGACAAAACATATACTTAAAGCGAGTTTTTGGAAGATTCTATCAGTTTGGGGCTTTTAATAAATCCGAAATACTGTTTAGTAGAGTTTGAAATTTGGAAAATTAAGCGTCCGTTTTCCAAAAAACTCGCCTTAGAGCCCCGAAATATCCTTTTAGATGAGTTTCGGAGTCTTATATATTAGTTTTGGAGCCTAATTACTTGCATAAATTTCCAAAAAACTCGTTTTAGAACGAAGTTTTGGTTAGTAAAAGTATCGCAAGGCGAGTTTTTTGGAAATTTGAACATGACAGTTTCCAAAAAACTCGCCTTAGTCTATCCAAAGGTTTATTTAATCAAAAAACTTTGCAAATAATTTCCCTTTTTGTAGTAAAGTTATGACATTTTATTTTATATTTGTCATAACTTTACTACAAAAAAATAATCAAATGCTTACACAAGAAAATGCGTTAAAGTTTTTGAGACATCGACCAGCCATATCTGTTGCAGCTGTCGAAAAACAAGCTTCTATCCCTTCAGGAACTATAGCACAAGCATTATCCAAAGGGCGTCAACTTAGCGAAAAGCATTTAGTAGCATTAGACGGCGTTCTTCGTGATTATGGTTATAGAGACGATCTTTATCAAAAAGCCAGAGTCGTTTCGGTAATTAATCATAAAGGTGGTGTAGGAAAAACTACCACTGTATGTTCGCTCGGCGAAGCCTTAGCTAATAAAGGTTTTAAGGTATTGATGGTTGACTTGGATCCTCAAGGTAACCTTAGCCAAATTTTGGGTATAGAACAACCTGAATCTCAGGTAGCAGATGCCTTAATTCATGATGCAGATTTCCCTACTATCGAGCTACAGGAAGGTTTGGATTTGTCGCCAAGTGATATAGATTTAGGTAATGCCGAATATCAGTTAATTCTTGTACCAGGAGGTGATTTACGTTTGAAAAATCGTATGACTCCCCTACTGACCAAATATGACTATATTTTGATTGATTGCCCACCATCATTAGGCAAACTAACCGTATCAGCGTTGTACGCTTCAGATTCTTGTCTTATTACTATGCAGCCCGAAATGGCGGCCATGAAAGGAGTAAATTCTCTTTTGGAGAAAATCCATGAAATAAAGAAGAATTTGAACCCTATGCTCGAAATCGATGGCTTAGTATTCACGATGGTCAAAAAGAATAGTGTGCACGATGGTATCAAAGAGGCCGTGCGTCATAATCTACCTTTACGTATATTCAATACAGAAATTAAGCATTTGGTAGATTTTCAGAAAGCACAAGTGGCAGGGAATACTATCTCAAAATTTGCTAATCATTCGGAGGCAGCCCATCTTTATACCGCTTTTTGCGCTGAGTATATTGATTATTTACAGTTTTTAAAATAGAGCGTCATGGCTAAAAAGATAAATATTGGCAGTTTGATTGCCAGCAAGACCAAAGAAACTTTTAGTAATAATCAACTGATTAATAGCGAGTCTGTCAAAAATAATATTCAGATTATTGAAGAGCTTCGTGTGCTTATCCCGCCGCTTGGCGTTGATGAGTTTTCACAACTCGAAAGTAATATTATCAAAAATGGCTGTCGTGATGCACTCACGGTTTGGGAAACCACAGCGGGGGTAATTGATGCTAACTCAGAGAATCCTTCTGCACCACGGTATATACTCGTAGATGGGCACAATCGATATGAAATTTGTCAGAAGAATGGTATTTCCTTCAGTGTTCAATTAATGTCTTTCGGTTCTTTGCAACACGTCAAAGAATACATGATTGACCTTCAATTAGGGCGAAGAAACCTTACTCCTGAGCAAGTGTCCTATTTTAGAGGGCTTCGTTTTTTAAATGAAAAAATGAAATAGGGCGATATGACCGTCAAAACCATGCGGTTCAAAATGAACCTTATGATTCTACAGAGAAAGGCGATACAGCAGAAAGACTCTCAAAAGAATTTAATGTAGGACGCTCAACGATTAAACGAGATGCGGCTTTTGCCAAAGGGCTTAACAAACTAGATACAGAGCTAAGAAATGAAATTTTGACGGGAAAGAAAAAAGTCTCGAAAGGAACAATTCAGGCATTAGCGAATGAAGTCACTCTTGAAGAGCCTATTACAAGTATTGAACAACTAGAAAGTACAGTTTCAAAGCCTGTAGCTTCGGTAGCAACGAAAGATGGTTCAGCATTTGATACTCATTATCAGAAATTACTTAAAACAGCCAATGAGTTTTACCAGAATAAAGATAAAAGGTATTTGGCTGAACTTCAGGATATTATTAACAAATTCGAAGGTTTGCTATCCTAAGAAAAACAATTTTGGGTCATAAGGTTCAATTTGAACCTTATGACCCAAAATTGTTTTATCGCCTATCATGCGGTTCATTTTGAACCGCATGATAGGAAGAGCATGAGTCATCCCAAGTTTTAACATTAGGGTTATTGTCCAACGTTTATCAAAATTACAACTATTTAGATGCAAAGGAGTTACGTCTCTAACCAGTAAAATTCATGTTTCCCATAGCTTTAGCTGAATAGATACAACTGTTTGTTGCTACATAGGATTGAAAAACTTAGGTAGAAAATTATATGAAGATATCAATCAGATTCCCAATAAATTGAAAGACGCCTACGAGATGCAAAACTTATTGAGCTTATAATAAAGGATTAAGTGATACGAAGAGATTATCACTACAATAGCAGTATTTTACTAGTTGAACCATTCTATACCATTTTCTAAACGCTCTAAAAAGTCGGTGAAAGAATTTCCAATTTCGATATGTGCTTCTTCTTCAATGAGAAAAGGCGACAACACTATTCTGAAATTAAGATTATCTAATTTTTCAATTGCTATAAATTCTCCGCTTCCATTATCTCCAATTCATAATGTTTTGGGTAAACATTCAAAAATTTCGTATTCCTTATTAATTTCAATGATTTCGTCAAAATTCCAAAGTCGTATATTTTGTTCGCCAATAAAATCTTCAAATTCTGAGTAATTTAGCGCAAAAGACTTATTGTCCTCAGGAAGTTTAAAGCCTATAATTTTTTCAACTTTCTTAAAAGTGATCCTTGGCTTGTTACGTCTTTTAACAAGTTTATACCTCGATAATATTTCTTCAAACTTTTCCATCCTAATCGAATTTTTCTTCAATATTTGCTAAAATTTCGCAATCACAATAACCACCATTTTCTGACAACCAACTTAAAACGGCTTGATTATTTTCAATTTTATTCTTCGTTAAAAACTCCCTTGTAAGTTTGTTAGTGTCGTCACATTCGTTCTCCTCAAGTTTAATATCAAGATAGTCAAAGAGCTTTTCAAAAAGTACTCTTTCCATCGGTAAACTTTGTTCAAATGCTTCTCTCTGTTTTTGTTTAAACTCCTTAGTAAGTTCTTTTTTTCGTTGCTTTTCGTCCATAATTAGAAGTGTTTGAGGTTGTAATGAGCGTACGAAGTTTCAATTTTATAACTAAAGTTTATTGGAAGTAAGACGCCCTAGGTTTGCACAACCGAAATCATCTTCAGTCAATAAGTTATTAAAAACATTATCATCTTGCATAGAATAGTAGCATTGTCGATGATAGTCTTTTATCCCAAACTTTGTGTTATCTAACCATTTACACGTTTTTGAGTATTCATAAATCATGTCATTCCAAAACCAATTCTTCTTTTCGATCAAAATCTTATTGATAGTTTTTCCACCAGATTGTATTTGTATGCTTAAAATCTATTGATCTACACTTTTGGTGAGTAAAACTTGCCCTATAGATTTCCTATTTCTCGATATTTTTGGGGGATAAACTCTTTCAAATTTGAATTGACTCGCAATTATATGGTTGTAGGATTTAGTGAAAACTGATTTGTCCCAACCATAAGTTTCTGATAATTCTAATACAGCAAAATGAAGTAAGTCCAGAATATACTTATACTTTTCATGCTTTGATAAACTTAGATATTCTTCTTCATTGAATATTTTATCATATATACAAATTGCTCCAAAATATCTTGATCCAGCCAAACTAATATTTGGTCCAACATGTAAAGTTATTCTGCTTGTTTTTGGTGGTTTGTAACCGTCTAAAGAATTATGATAGAAGTCTGAAATGTAGTTTAATGTTCTATGAAACTCCGAGCCCTCAGGTGTATTTTTTATTAAAGTACCATGGTAGTATATCGTGATGTCAGAAAGAGGTCGTCCCATACTAGGTGTTTTTTAAGATTGTTACTAATGAATAGCGTTTGGTGTTGTGCTGGTGTTCTTTATTTTCGTTATTGTTTCTGTGTCAAGTCCAGCAGATTCAACATAAATTTCGTCAAAGTATGGGGAGTCCGTTATGCCGATGCCACCATGGGGTTTTAATTCAGAATTGTCTGAAAGAACAATACGAAAATTGAAGTTTTCAATATTAGAAATTCCTTGCTTCTCAAAATGTTGTTGAATTGTCGGCTGATATTTTTTGTAATTATCGTTTGTGATTAAGTTACCACCAATTCCGCCCATACTTTCGTCAATGATGGAAAAAATCACATCCCCAATGTTGCAATTGTCTATGTAGAGGGTAGCTTTCATTTAATCTTCTCCTTCAATTGTAATATCAAGAAACTCACTTCCTATTTTCAGTCCAAGTAAAAGGTCTATAGTTTCGTTATCGCCCGAAACTATCAATAGTTTGTATTTACGGATTTCACTTGAAATTTCAATATCCTCAACTGCTTTGATTCTAACACTTAGTGAAAGTGATTTGCTTAATGGGACATTAATAAACCATCTTTCCTGAACTGTCCCTTCGATTTGTTGTCCAATTAGATAAAATTCGTTCCTGCGTCTAAGAGCAAAACTATCAATTACCTCAAATTGCCCTTGTCTTATTTTTGTGTCCATTGTCTGTCCTCTTAGGATGTCTATACCTCTACCTTTCAAGGCTTTATGCAGGTTTGGAGTTTTATATAGATTTAAGATTAAACTAACCCACGTAAAATGTCAAGTCGGTTGGTTGCTCGGAGCTTCTGGGGATAAAAAATCAGGAATAGTTTTATCCGTCCGCTTCGGTCTTTTTAAAAACTCAACTTGCCATTCAGTCAATCTGCGTTCTTTGATATGTACAAACTTTCCTGGCTCTTCTTCGTCGATATATTCCTCTTGCAATATTAATGCAATGGGTGGCTCACAGCCCACATTATTTTTAGAAAACTCAAACGCTTTTTCATAAGTAGAAAAATAGTAATAATAATCGTTGCCATCTTCTGTATCAGGAGCTCCATTCTCAGGATAACACCAAACTCGATATTCCAACACATCATCCCAAACATAACCACCACCTGACATTACTAAGGCAGGATATTCTCCAATTAAATTGGGGTGTTTAACCTCTGGATATTTTGTCATAACGTTTTATTATTGTAGTAATCTCAAGTAGTTGTATTTATCATTTCTTAATAAAACTGAATTAAGCTGTCCTATGCGCTTCACTAGACGCCAAATCTCTTGTTATATATAGAGCCTTCCTTTCCTGTTTAATTAATTCAAGAAGGTAATTATGGCTTCATCATTTTGACTTGCTTCTGCGAATACTTCTTTCAGGATTTCAAAATAGTCAGTTAGATAATTGATCATTTCATCTTCCTCCCAAGTATTCGGATATATTTCGAGCTCCATCATTCTCTTTGAATCATATCTTTGTTCTAACTCTTCTGTCGTTATTTTGGAAAGCTCTGTATTTAACTCTTTTACTTCTCTATGTGTCAAGTATTGTCCAGGACCATAACCCAAATCCTGTTCTTCATCTATGACTTGTCCGCTAAATAATACTCTTGCCATAAGATGGTCAATTGTTTCAAGGTTCTGTCCTGTTAATAAAAATAATATTCCTTCCCATGACCTATCAATTTCTACCAGTTTTGGGTCTTCTTCATCAGATGTATTGTTATAAATACGTTCTTCTAAAAGCGAACTGTCTTTTAAATATTCTTCGAGTTCAATTTTCGTTACTCGAAGTAAATTACCAATCATACTCATAAATCAAGCTGTTTTACGTTTATAATATTGGTAGAAACTGAAAGTTGTCTTTCACCACACAGTCTGTAGATGAGCGAATTTAGCACAGAACCTGCGATTTGGACAAACGCCTATTACCTTAGTAGATTTGTCATTCTATTATTTTGTGTCTATTGACACTGTAGTTGTCGAAATTAGGATTATGCCAAAATTCTTGTAGTCCAATCTTTGAAAACACTTCCAATTCGTCAGAATACATTGGATAAAGTCCTGCTATGTTTATCTTATAGTCTGCTCCAATATCAATATTTGAATAATCTTTTTTGTCCAATGTACTTGGCGCAAAAATGAAAAAAGCATTCATTGCTGAATCATCACTTATTTGTTCCCCCAAATTGATTGTTTGTCCGTAACAAAATGGACAGTCACCACGAAGTATATTTGCAATATATCCTACAATTTGTCCCCAGTCTAAATTGGAGGATTCAACTGAAATACATAATTCGGGTCTTCCAAATTTCCATTCAGGATGTTTCACCAATGAAAGTCCATAAGTAAGCGCTGTTATAAATCCTTTTTCAGGAATGTCTCTATAAACAATTGAAGTCACTCCTGAAATTCCTTCAATCAAACTATCGTTTTTATAGAACTCGGGTTCTTGTTGAAAGATATTGTCTAAGTGATTCAAATATCTTTCAATAGGTGTTAGTGAGTTTTCTTTTCCCATTTTCTTAAAATTTAATCGATTGTATTGTAGGCATATGTGACACAACTCTTAACACTTTGTTCAAAAGATAATTAGTAAGTTGCTTATAACAGGTGTTGGTATTTTCACTGAACTGCTAACGACGGCAGTAATAATCACCATTTAAGTACATACGTTCAAACACTCTTCTATGCGACGCATAAGTTATTTTTTGACTGCGTTGTAAAATCCGTTTATAAAATACTTTCTTTTCAATAGACTATCCTCGTTGAATGAAATATAAAATATCGTATGCTTTCTTATCTCATTAGCATCTTGATCATCCATTGATTTAGGGAAATTATCAATGCTATTAACATAAGCGATACTAGTTACGGGCTTTGCATATCTAACTGTATCTACATACATCATTGCCTTATCCAATAAAAATAATGTATCTCTTTTAGTTTTTACATCATAGTTGCCAATATAGATATAATGTGCATACCCATTTACATAAGTACCCAAAGGTATTTCAGTGTGAAATTTGTACGTTGTACTATTACTAACACCTTCCTTCTGATGATTACAACTTTCAAACGAACAAAGAAGTACCAATAATAATCCTATGTTTTTTGATTTCATACTTTAGTAAATGATTTACATTTTTGGTAGTCATATTGCTACTTTGATGTCGGGTCAAATCCATACATAAAGTTATTTAAGTGTCCATCTGAACTTTCAAGTCCTACAATATCCATAAGTTCTTCAAAGTAACTACATACTCTTTCTCTGTCTTCTGTGTCAAGTTGTAAGTAGAGGTCGGCAAATCGGTCAAGTCCGTTTTTTATTGCATTCTGATATTCTGTATCGGTTGCGTTTCCCTTGTCAGCAAGTTTTTTAAAATCGTCTGCTGCAAGATTAATTTTTTCAGTCAGAATAGGTTTTAGGGTTGGGTCGCCAATTCCTGGGTAAAAAAGTTTACCGTCTTGCAAAAATTTTTCTTTGCTCTTAAACTCTTCAAATTTTGTCATTGCGTTTTCAGGTGTTTCTATTTTTCCTTGCCCACAAGCTGTGAAAAGAAGAAAGGATAGTCCAATTATTATGTTTATTAGCTGTTTCACAAAGCGTTTTTTTTAATGTGTTACTGCGAATTTATATCCCGCAATATAAATAAATTTCCTGGCGTATATCTGCCTTCCTAGGGGATATGGGCGAATGTTTAAAGTAGGATTAAATTTTATTAACCAAAGTCAATAAGTTATAGATTATGGGTTGTGCTTGCCTAAAATAGGTTGACGTAAAACTTAACTTTTTTCATGGGCAAAACGAAATCTGATTCTAAAAAAAGTTCAATTTTAAAGATTCGTCAAAGACGCATCTTTAGCGAAGAGTTCAAACGAGAAAAAGTTCAAGAGTTAAATCAAGGGCTTTATACTATTACTTCTTTTTGTAAATTGTGGGAGGTATCAGTCCCAACTGTTTATCGTTGGATTTACCATTATTCTCCAGAACATACAAAAGGCACTACAATGGTCGTACAAAAGGATAGCGAAGTCCAAAAAATGAAAGAGTTACTTAATCAAGTAGCCGAACTTGAACGTCGTCTCGGATTAGGCATCCCCGTCAAAAACAAATGCAACTAGACTACCTTGAAAAATTGGTAGAAATAGCCTCTCAAGAATATAAAATTGATTTTAAAAAAACTTCAATGTAAAACTTTAGGGTATTTCAGGGTTAATATTTCAAGATATTCTTTTTTAATGAAAGACTTATTTTTGTTTTGTGATATATCTCGACAAGCACATCATCAAGCCTTAATGCGAGAACAAAAATGGGTTGATTTAGAATATTTGATTGTTGGCTTAATTTTACAAATGCGAGAGGTTCATCCAGGTATGGGGCTTCGGGTAATGTACGAAGTTCTTCAGCCTAATGGATTAGGTAGAGATGCGTTTATTAGTATCGGATTAGCCTATGGTTTTAGGCTAATAACGTTCAAAAACCCTACTAAGACCACTTTTTCAAGCCCATACAATCGTTATAAAAACTTGTTAGTGGATAAAACACTCGATGACATCAATCAGTTGTGGACAAGTGATAAAACCTATTATGACTTGGCAGGTACGTTTTACTATATTGCCTTAATTATGGACACTTATTCTCGTAAAATACTAGGTTACTCTGTGGCAGACAATATGCGAGCATACAACAATTGTCAAGCTCTTGAGATGGCTTTCAAAAATCGTAAACAAGACAAGTTTGAAAACTTAATTCACCATTCAGATAGGGGTGGACAATACATTAGTAGTGACTATATCACTCTGTTGACAAATGCTGGAATTAAAATTAGCATGTGCAATGAAGTTTATGAAAATAGCCATATTGAAAGAGTTAATTCTACCATCAAAAATCAATACCTTAGATATTGGAAAATTAACACTTTTGAAGAATTAAAATGCACATTAAAAGGTACTATTGATACCTACAACAGGACACGACCACATAGTTCATTGTTGAACATGGCTCCTGATTCGTTTGAACAATACATCAATGAACTAAAGGTCGAGAAAAGACCTAAATTATCAATTTGGACGAGTAATCAAACCCAAAACATCAACCCAAATCAATCTTTAATACAATTTTAACCATATTGACAGTCTTTAATAATCGTGTCAACCTATTTTAGGCAAGCACATACCACATACAGATAGTTGAGTGATAAATTGAGTCGATTGAATGTTTTTCTTTTCATTACATCTTACACATTTTAAAATCAGTAAAAATGGTATGAATATCCGTAATCTATACACTCTCCAAATTTTTATTAAGTATATTTTTGTAAAAGATTTTAAGAGGCGTTCAGTAATTTTTTTCGTATCTCTGATTGTCAAAATCTAAAAAACGATAATATTCTAGTGGGTTATAAGGCTTAATGACATATACATACATAGCAATGGTACTACAAAATCTAAATTTAATACCATAACTTTATCAATTATCTATCAAAATTAAACATAGCATTATGGCAAAATATTCTCTAAAAATAAATGGGAAAACGCAACAAATAGATGTTGACCCTTCAACGCCAATCCTTTGGGTTTTAAGAGACCATTTGAATATGACAGGTACTAAATTTGGATGCGGTATGGCTATGTGTGGGGCTTGTACTGTTCATTTAGATGGTACTGCGGTGCGTTCTTGTAGCCTCCCTGTTTCGGCTGTTGGCAAACAAGCCATTACAACCATCGAGGGGCTATCTGCCGATGGCACGCATCCCGTACAAAAAGCTTGGATTGAACACGACGTGGCTCAATGCGGCTACTGTCAGTCTGGACAAATCATGAGTGCTACGGCTTTACTAAAGACCAATCCTAATCCAACCGACGAAGATATTGATAATTACATGAGTGGAAACATTTGTCGTTGTGGCACTTATTTACGTATCAAAGAGGCGATTAAGGCAGCAGCACAAAAGTAACCAACCTTAACCTTGATTAAAAATGGAAAATACCAATACACAAAACCGTCGTTCGTTTTTAAAGTCTTCCATGTTGGCAGGTGGTGGACTCATGTTGAGTTTTAGTTGGCTCGCCAATGCTCAAGCTGCCGACAAAATGGCTGCCATGAATTTGCCAGACCAATGGAATGAACTCAATGGCTATATCAAAATTACGCCCGATAATGTTATCAAAATTATTTGTCCAAACCCCGAATTTGGTCAAAACGTCATGACTTCGCTCCCGATGATGGTAGCCGAAGAATTAGACGTAGATTGGAAAAACGTGGTCGTAGAAATGGGTCCACACGATAACGTAAAATTAGGAATGCAATTCACAGGCGGTAGTAATTCTGTAAGAATGTACTGGAAACCTTTGAGAAACGCAGGGGCTTCGGCAAGGCAGATGCTTATCGAGGCGGCGGCTCAGACGTGGGGCGTACCAGCCAGTGAAATTACGACCCAAACAGGTGTTTTGTTGCATTCAAGCGGAAAGTCGGCAAAGTATGGCGAAATGGCGAGCAAGGCGGCTACTATTCCCGTTCCGAAAGAAGTAAAGCTAAAAACGCCAAAAGATTTTTCTATCGTTAGTCATTCAAAGAAAAATACAGAAGGAGTAAAAGTAGTTACGGGAAAACCGCTTTTTGGCATAGATTATAAAGTGGACGGAATGCTCATAGCCATGATTCAGCATCCGCCTGCTTTTGGGATGAAACTCAAATCTTTTGATGCTTCCCAAGCTTTAAAAATGCCGGGAATCAAAGACATTTTTAGCTTCAAACTCTATTACGATGGTTTTGAACAAGGTGGTTTTGATACCCGTACTTCCAACGAAATGATTGCCATTGTGGGTAAATCTACTTGGGAAGTAATGAACGCTCGTAAAAAAATCAAAGCCCAATGGGAACCCACTGGCGACATCAAAGAAACCATGATGGGACGAGGGGGCAAAAGAGAAGTAACCATTCCGGGCAGGTTAGAAACCACAAGCGACCAATTGGCATTAATGGCGGAGTATGGGAAGAAACCAGCCCAACAACTCCGCAAAGATGGCGACCCAGAAACGGCTTTCATAAATGCCGCTCTGGTGATTGAACGTACTTATAACGCTCCGTTTTTGGCCCATAATACCATGGAGCCGATGAACTTCTTCGCCCATGTTTCCGAAGATAAAGCTTTGGTAGCTGGGCCTTTACAAGCACCGGGCTGGATGGAGCCAACACTTTCAAAAATCTTGAATTTACCTGCCGATAAAATCGAGATTCAGATGACCCGTATGGGCGGTGGTTTTGGGCGTAGAGCTTATGGGCAATATGTGTACGAAGCGGCTCGCATCTCTCAACGCTTGAAAGCTCCTGTCAAATTGATTTATACCCGTGAAGACGATATGACTTACGGCATCTATCGCCCGATGTACACGGCTACTTACCGTGCGGCTTTAGACGCAAACAAAAACCTGATTGCTTTCCACGTAAAAGGGGGCGGTATTCCCGAAAATCCTATTCATGCCAATCGTTTCCCTGCTGGTGCGGTGGATAATTATTTGGCTGAGGCTTGGGAAATTCCTTCTAATATTACCATTGGGGCTTTCCGAGCTCCTCGCTCAAACTTCAACGCTGCGGCCGAACAGTCTTTTTTAGACGAAGTAGCCGAAGCAATGGGCAAAGACCCAATCGCCTTTCGTCTGGATTTATTGAAACGTGCCAAAGAAAATCCAGTAGGCAAAAACAACGAATACGATGCCGACCGCTACGCTGGCGTATTGGAATTGCTTAGAGAAAAATCGGGCTGGGACAAACCCGAAAATAAAGGTAAAAAGCGTGGTGTAGCCGCTTATTTCTGTCATGCTTCTTACGCTGGTCATGTGGTGGATATAGTCATGCGTGACGGTCAGCCCTATGTTGAAAAAGTAACCAGTGCCATTGATTGCGGTATTGTGGTAAACCCCGATGCCGCCAAAAATATGGTACAAGGGGCAGTCGTAGATGGCATCGGTAATGCGTTTTACGGTGCATTGACCCATAAAAACGGAGCAGCCGAACAAAGTAATTTCCATAATTACCGCATCATTCGTCATAACGAAGCACCCAAAGAAATAGACGTTCATTTTGTACAAAACGACATCGACCCAACGGGTCTTGGCGAGCCGCCTTTCCCTCCTGTGTTCGGGGCTGTTGCCAATGCATTGTATAAAAGCACAGGGAAGCGTTTTTACAACCAACCTTTCTCTAGCGAAATGTCGAAGTCGTAAAATGAGTGATTGAGCGAGTTGTGAGTTAGTGAATTGTGAGTTAGTGTTTTGATTTTTAAAAGATTACATCTTGAATTGATCAAAATTACACTTAGTTATTTCAACGTATAAGTGCCTAAAAATTGACTCATTCATTCACTAATTCATAACTCTCTAACTCACAACTCACTTAAAGCACCGAAAGTGTAAGGCTGAAACTAGCCTAATAAAATGGTTTTTACCATTTGTCATAATACGCAAGGAATCTTCTAGGTAATTTCAGATTTTTATGGAGGAATATATCTATCAAATACCATGGGATTCTTAATAAATATTTTTGGTCCAAGCAAAGACGAAATTTGGGGACTATTAGAGAAAGAAATAAATGCTACACTACTCAACAAAGATAGCTTTTGGCACGAGTCAAAGGTAGTGTTAGAACACAAAAATTGGACAATCATTTTAGATGTATTTAGGCGTTCTTCGGGAAAAAGCTCTATGCCGTATACTCGGATGCGTTGTGCCTATATCAACAAAGATGACTTTAGATTTACCATTTATCCAGAAGGCATTTTCACAGATATCGCAAAATACTTCGGGATGCAGGATATTGAAATTGAAGATAAAATCTTTGACGATACCTTTGTATTAAAGAGTAAAAATCCTGATAAAATCAAAGCTTTATTTAACGATGAAAATATTAAGAATGCTTTTCTGGCGTTGAAGGATTTAACACAGTTTCAAGTAAAAGTACAAGATGATGAAGGTTTTTGGGGACAACGCTTTCCAGACGGCGTTGACGAATTGTATTTAGAAACTCTAGGTGTCATCAAAGATTTAGAAAAGCTAAAAATCATGTTTAAGCTTTTTGCAGAAATCATGGATAGACTTTGTGAAATTGGTTCGGCTTACGAAGCTCGTCCATCCATTAATTTGACTTAACTTTGAATTTGAGAAGGCTGATTTCGGAAATATTGTTCATATCAATATTTCCGAAATTCAATATTCAATGTCTCTAGCAGATATTATTCAAAAATGTTCAGTTCAACATTCTGTACTCGTTTGGCGTATAACCAGTACTTTTCTTAAACATTCTATTAAAATGTTGCGGGTACTTAAAACCCAAATCAAAAGCTATTTGGCTTATTGATTTTTCCTTATCAAAAATCTTCTCTTTAGCAATATCTATTAATTTTAGGTGTATATGTTCTTGAGCCGTCTTTCCTGTTTCTTTCTTAATTAAATCTCCAAAATAATTAGGCGAAAGGTTCAACTGATTGGCGAAATATCCCACTAAGGGAAACCCTAATTCTTGTACAGTGCTTGAATGAAAATAGTTATGCAACAAATGCTCAAATTTTGAAAGTACATCATTATTAATGTTTTCACGAGTGATAAACTGTCTGTCATAAAAACGAACACAGTAATTCAGCAGTAATTCTATATTATTGGCAATGATTCTTTTGCTGTGTTTATCAACCCTTTGATTTATCTCATACTCAAGTTTACCAAACAAATCTCTGATAATCTGCTGTTCTCTCAATGACAAATGAAGTGCTTCATTTGATTCATAAGAGAAAAAAGAGTATTGACTCATCTGTTTTCCAAGAGCCGTGCCTTTGACCAAATCAGGATGAAAAAGGAGTGCCAAACCTGTGGGCTGATAGTCTTCTTCATGACGTATTTCCACTACTTGTCCCGGCCCAAAAAACACAAGTGTACCTTCGTCATAATCATAATTATTTCGTCCATACTTCAATTCACCACAATGTATTTCCTTCAGAAAAATAGCGTAAAACCCAAAATGCAAACGACTATTGTTGGGCAAAGCTTTTGTCATTGAATTATCATAAACGCTTATCAACGGATGCTTTGTTTCTATGCCTTTTAGCGTATTGTATTGAGAAATTTTTTCAAGCTTTATTATATGCTCCATGTCCTTAATGTTTCAACCTTTTGATGTAAATATAGCACGAAGATTACTGATAAAATTTACACTGATGCTTGAATCTGTAATGATGGTATGAACATCAGTAATCTATATACTTTTTGATAATAATTAAGAAGGAATTTTGTAAAGTCATTCAATTTTTGAATAGGGCATAACCAATCATGACAAAACACAACATGAAAAAGAGAATAGTAGGAAATAGCGGATTAGAAGTGTCTGAATTAGGCTTGGGCTGTATGGGTTTAACCTTTGGCTATGGCCCTGCAACCAACGAAAACGATGCCATAGCTTTGATTCAAAAGGCTTATGATAAAGGTATTACATTTTTCGATACCGCCGAAGCATACAGCCAAGGGGGTAACGAAATACTTTTAGGAAAAGCGGTTAAATCGTTTAGACAGGACGTTGTGATTGCTACCAAATTTGGTTTTAAGGACGGCGATGCTACGAAAGGAGTGGATAGTCGCCCTGAGAATATTAGAGCGGTGGTAGAAAATTCTTTGAAATATCTACAAACAGATGTGATTGATTTGTTGTACCAACACCGTGTTGACCCTAATATTCCGATGGAAGATGTAGCAGGAACTGTCAAAGAGTTAATCCAAGAAGGTAAGGTAAAACACTTTGGCATGAGCGAAGCAGGTGTACAAAGCATTCGTAAGGCTCATGCGGTTTTACCCGTAACGGCGTTGCAAAGTGAGTATTCTATGTTTTGGCGTGAGCCTGAAAATGAAATCATTCCGCTATTGGAAGAATTAGGAATCGGATTTGTGCCTTTTAGTCCACTGGGAAAAGGCTTTTTAACGGGTGCTATCAATGAAACCACCCAATTCGACCCAACAGATTTTCGTAACATCGTCCCTCGTTTTACAGAAGAAAACAGAAAGGCGAATCAGACTTTGGTTGATTTATTGAAAACAATCGCTCAAGATAACAAGGCTACCCCTGCCCAAATTGCCTTGGCTTGGTTGTTGGCTCAAAAGCCATTTATCGTACCGATTCCTGGTACTACAAAAATTCACAGGCTGGAAGAAAATGTAGGTGCAGTAAATGTATCATTGTCTGCCAACGATTTACAAGAAATACAAAACGCACTGGAAGAAATTAAAATCGTGGGCGACCGCTACCCAGCTGCATTACAAGCAAGAGTCGGCAAATAATCATGAAATAGCTACTGGTAATTTACTGCTTTTCATGATACTTACTTAAAGTTAAAAAATATCACACTTTTAAACTTTTAAACTTTTAATCTGTACTATTTTTGGGTAAGCTTACATACCAGCAAGGTAGATAAACCATAAACTTGATTGTAGTAGAATAAAACTAATCAAGAGTTTTATAATTAGTTCCACTGTAGAATTATCTAAAATAGTAATAAATGAATTTAATAGAAGGAGTGCTATTTAAAAACAACGAGTATGTTGATGTTGAATATATCAACATTAGGATTGATAATGTTTGGTTAGATGAAAAACTGGATGAGTTGTACCCTGACAATATGTATAGAGGATTGATACCTACTCTTGTAGAATGGATGGATCGGGAAGATGAAAAAGCAGTAGTTTGGAGACGTATTTTACCAGGCAAATATGAGACGACAATTTGCCCTGTGCTAATGTGCCCCGATGAGAACGATTTTTCCTGTACACTCATAGTTGCCGAAATTACAAATTTGGGAACTCATGTTCGATGGAGTAAACTTGGTGTAGACTTGTCAAATGAATGGGAGGCTGAAAAAGTTGGTAGCAAAGTCGAATGGTTTGAAAATGTCAAGGAAATGAATTTTGAATTTTCAGATTATATCAAAATGCTTGATAACTTTAAAGAACGCTTATAATCAAATAGAAAATGTATATTGTACCTGATTTAATACAATACTTAAATAATGAATTATCAGCTCGAAAACATCAAATATAAGCTTGAAAAGCTACGACAATTGGACAATAATCTGGAGGTTTTTGGTGCTGAAAAACATAGGTATATGCTAAACCCAACTGTTTCGATAGACACTATAAAACAGTTTGAAGTCAAACATAAGATTGTATTGCCAGAGGAATATGTCGCTTTTTTGACTACACTCGGAAATGGAGGTGCAGGACCTTTTTATGGACTTGAACCTCTTGAAAATGCCCTTTTTGATGACTTAGATTATAAAAACAAAGAAAGGTCGTTAAATCCCAGTAAACCCTTCCTACATACTGAAGCTTGGAATATGGAATTTGAGCCAGTTGCTGAGAATGAAAATCAAGAGGAAAATGATAGGCAATATGAAGAATTTACAAGTCAGTATTTTGACAAAAAACATATGAATGGTGTTATCGCAATTTGTAATTATGGTTGCGGAATAAGTTTGAACCTAGTCGTCAATGGAAAAGAATATGGACATATTTGGACAGACGATAGAGGCAATGATGGAGGTATATACCCAACCATACAACTTGATGAAAAAGACAAAATTACCTTTTTAGATTGGTACGAACTATGGTTAGACAAGTCAATCTTAGAGATAACAGAGCAGTCTTATGCTCCACCAGTACCCAAACCTGAGCAGCAAAAACCTTGGTGGAAAATATGGTAGAATACATGAGGATATCATTACCAACTAGCGTTGATTGAAAGTGAAAATATACAACCTACAGCATTACAATGATTAGTTTTATCGAACCACATAATCCAAATTGGAAAACCGAGTTTAACAACTTGAAGAGTAAGCTACTAACAGTCCTCGGTGACCTTAAAGTTGACATTCAACATGTTGGAAGTACGGCTATTCCCAATCTTTTTGCGAAGCCAATTTTAGACATTGACATTATTATTGATCATAAAACGCTTCTTGATGACATTACTGCGAGGCTCATTAAAATTGGATATATAGATAGAGGAGAACAGGGAATTCCGGGACGGTTTGCCTTTCGACAGTCTTCCGTAACAACACCCCACACAGATGATCGCAAGAAGTGGCAAGAACACCATCTTTATGTATGTTTTTCAGATAGTTTAGCCCTAAAAAACCATCTTCTATTTCGTGATGCTTTATTGAATGACCAAGAGCTTGCAGCACAATATTCAACGTTGAAGCTCAATCTGATTAGAGAAATTGATATGACAAGAGAGAAATACACGAAACAAAAAACAGATTTTATTATTTCAGTTTTGTCAGAGCTCGGATTTGACAAAACTGAACTCAATAATATCATAAATGCAAACCTATAAGACTTTTGAAATCCTAAAAACGATTTATCAAAAATTGAGTACTGGACTAAGGTATTACAACCAAAACTTCATTGGTCAAACGGTCAATCAAATGCAGTGGGGGCTCCAATGAATGTATTAAAACTTAGGTTTATAAATAGTGACCGATTAATTTTTGTAACACAATATGATGGTATTGGAATATATGATGGTGAGACACTTATTATGACAAAATAGCTATTTTAGTGCTTGTAATTCCTTTGAATAGCTCATAATCACATCAAAATGTATATAGGTAATCAATACCCGCATCCGTTCTTATTTTTATGAAATACTACAAAAGTTGAATGGATTTTGTTGTAGGTCCGATTTGCGATTTTTGCTATACTTTTTTCACATTACTTAACTCTTTCATAAGATTGTGGAGTGGAGTTGCAATCACGTCGTCGGCAAAAGGGAACACTTCTTTTCCTGGATATACTACATAGCGTTTGGTAGCCTTTATATCTTCACATGCCAAATAAAAACCTTTGGAAACTTTAGGAGCACTCGAACGTTTTACCTCGATGGCGTATCTTTCTTGATTGTTGAGCTCTATTACCAAGTCGATTTCTGCTCCAGCAGAGGTTCTATAAAACCAAGTAGTTGCTCCTTGAGGCAAACATGAAATGATATTTTCTATCACAAACCCCTCCCAACTTGCTCCTACCACTGGATGACTTAATAAATCCTCTAATGAATTAATGTTGAGTAAAGCATGTGTCAATCCACTATCTCTAATATAAACTTTTGGGGTTTTGACTAATCGTTTGCCTACATTGCCCGACCAAGGATAGAGTGTCCTTACAAGAAATAAATCCTCAAGTAGTTCAATATATCGTTTTACGGTTGGGATTGTGATACCTAAGCTTGCCCCTAATTGCGCTGTATTGAGTTGACTTCCCTGCGTATGTGCAAGCATTGTCCATAATCTGCGTAATGAGATAGCAGGTATTCTACTACCAAATTGTGGAACGTCTCTTTCTAAGTACGTGACAATAAAGTTTTGTCGCCACCTAAAACTCCCTGCATCACTTTTTGAAAGAATACTATCCGGAAATCCACCTCTAAGCCAAAGTGATTCCATATCAGCTTGAGTTGAGTCTTCAATTTCAAGTACATTGAAGCCCGAAAGTTCTTGATAAGCAATCCTTCCAGCCAAAGATTCGGAAGATTGTTTCAGTAATTCGAGTGATGCAGAGCCCAAAATCAAGAATTGACAGGTTCTAAAGCCAGCCCTACGACGACGGTCTATTACCCCACGCAACACCGCAAATAATTCTGGAGTGCGTTGGATTTCATCAAGGATGATAAGCTTGCCTTTATGTAATTCAAAATATGCTTCAGGATCTGAAAGCTTAGCTTGATCGGCCAGACTTCCTAAATCTAAATAAATAGCGTCAGGTGTTAGGGTACTTGCAATTTCCTCTGCCAAGGTTGTTTTTCCAACCTGACGAGGTCCAAGAATACTAACAGCGGGAAACTCACCTAATAATTCTGTAATTTCCGATTGACTTTTTCTTTTAATCATCCTTGTAATTATATATACAATTATTAGATTTACAAGGATGAAATTAGTGTAAAATAGTAAAATACACAAAAATATAGACCAAAAAAGGTTCATATGTAAACTCCCCAAAAATAGTACGGATTAAAAGAAGTATAATTTTTTAACTTTAGGTATATGCGATTTTATATTTCTTATATTGTTTTTAACCCTAATATTCATCGAATATTGCTAAAATACATCATATATCATTTTATTTGATTGTTGAATTATTGAAAATATATTTGTTTTTTAAATAATAAAAAGTAATATTGAGTGTAATACAATAACCTTAACATACTTGCTAACATGAGAACAAAATCCTTAACTTTAACTTCCTTGTTGTCCATTGCTTCTATTTTAACATCTTGTACAGGATATAATTTAGAAGAAATTCCTACTTCTTCAAGTGCTAGTGCAGCTCGAATAGCTGAAATCAACTACGAACCGAATGAGGTTCTCATCAAATTTATAGCTGGTACGAGTGATGAACGCAAAAGCGAGATTCTCGATAAGCTTAATGGTAAAGTAAAGGAGAAAATCCTTACAAAACTGATGCAGAAATTTGGTGACAACGAAGGTGTTCATTTAATTCAACTACCAATTAATGCAATAGAGGCTATTGCCAATGCCAAAGGTCTGGCAGACATTGAATACATTGAGCCCAATTATGTTTACACGCACAATGCTGTATCTAACGACCCATACTTTACTAATGGATCACTTTGGGGGATGTATGGCTCTGCGACAACACCTGCAAATCAGTTTGGCTCACAGGCTGCAACAGCGTGGGCAAATGGTAAAACTGGTTCTAATACAGTTTACATCGGTATTATCGATGAAGGGTATATGTATACTCATGAAGATTTAGCCGCAAATGCTGGTGTTAATCCTGGGGAAGTCGCAGGAAATGGTGTTGATGATGATAAAAATGGACTAGTAGATGATGTATATGGTTGGGATTTTGCCAACAGCGATAATACCGTATTTGATGGTGCTGGCGACGATCATGGCACACACGTAGCAGGAACAATCAGCGGAGTTGGAGGTAATGGAATTGGTGTAGCTGGTGTATGCTGGAATGTTAAGTTGTTAATTGCTAAGTTTTTAGGAACTAAAGGTGGTACAACTGCCAATGCCATTAAGGCGGTAGATTATTTTACAGATTTAAAAATTAGAAGTGGTCTTAATATTGTTGCCACCAACAATTCTTGGGGAGGCGGTGGATTCTCGCAAGCTTTGCAGGATGCAATTACCAGAGCTAATAATGCAGGAATCTTATTTGTAGCTGCTGCAGGAAATAATAGCAGTAACAATGATGCTACAGCTAATTATCCTTCTAATTATAATGTAGCAAATGTTATTGCCGTGGCATCTATTACTAATACTGGAGGACTGTCGAGTTTTTCTAACTACGGAGCTACACAAGTAGATTTAGGTGCGCCAGGTTCAGGTATTTATTCGACTGTTCCTGTAAGTTCAAAGGGTAAAATATTATCGAGCTATGCTAGTTACAATGGAACATCGATGGCGACACCACATGTAACTGGTGCCGTTGCCTTGTATGCATCTATTAATGCTGGAGCAAGTGCTGCAAGCATCAAAAATGCTATTTTATCTACAGTAACCCCGACGGCTTCATTATCAGGTAAGTGCGTAACTGGAGGACGATTAAATGTGAGTTCTTTCTAAAAGAATTTGGAAAGCAATAACAAATTTAGTGACTGAGCGAATGAGTGATTATGTAAAAATTTGAATTCCATCAGTAGAGATGCAATGATTGCGTAGTAAGCCATTCGTATCTATCATAGTAGCATTAAAAAAGCGGTCGAAAAATATATTTTCGACCGCTTTTTTGATAAGAACTTGGAGAGTAATCCCAATTCTAAAAATTCGGGATGACTCATGTTTGATAAACAGCTGGCAAACAACTCCAATACCGAAATTCGGAGTGATTTATGTCTTACGTATATATTTGGCGTTAATTTAATCTTTAAAAGCAAGAGCAGCGGGAAGTAAATGCAAATTATGATCCCATAGTGCTTGATTGTCCCACACAGATTCATGTTTGGGAGTAGAAACCCACGCACCTCCCCAGTAGCAAAATCCAGCTCCATGTGTTAATTTATTTGTTAATCTTTTGATGTGATTGATATAATCTTGTTGACCTTCAGGCGTAGCTGGAAATTGGCTTGCTAGGTCGTTGGGACTAGCAATAATATTTTTAGCTTGATCCTTTTCATCCAAAGTAAATGGATAAGCTGTTTCTGCCATAATAATTTTCTTATGGGTATCATATGAGAGCTTATTCATTTGATTGTAAACATACTCAAAATCATTGCCATGCCACTTCGGGTAATACGAGATTCCTACCATATCGTAGTCCAAATCTGCTAGTTTTTGAAAAAATAAATTTGCCCCAGCAAGACCCGAGTAATGCATAATTATTTTTGTTTTTTTACCAGAATCTCGAACCGCTTTTACGCAAGTAGTAATCAAACTCTTGAACTCTTTTGAATTGACATTATGCCCTTCTGGCCAAAGAAACCCGTTATTTATTTCATTACCTGTTTGAATATAATCAGGCTCAAACAAGTCGACAATGTTTTTGGTAAAATGATAAACACTATCGTTTAATGCACTTTCTGTAAGATTTTGCCATAATTGAGGTTTTTGTTGATTTGAAGGATCCGCCCAAGTATCAGAATAATGTAAGGTTAAATATACCTTAAGTCCATGCCTTTTTATTTCGTCACTAAAACGCTGCATGGCTTTTACACCCAACAAAGAGTTCGTTGGATTATTCCAAATTCTAATTCTAATTGTGTTCACTCCTGCCCTTTTCAAAGAAAATAAAGGATCTTCTATCCTACCCTCACTATTTTTAAACTTTACGCCATGCGAGCGTATGAGAGGCAAAAAAGAAATATCCATAGCCCGAATCTGGAAATCTTTTTTTATTGGTTTAATGTAGTTTTTACTCGAATAATCATCAATAACCAATAAAAATATTGCAAGTAAGAGAACCCAATTAACTATTTTCATACTCTATTAAGACTCTAAATGTTTGAATTATCTTTCATTATAGTGTTTTTCTCAATATGATTTTACCCATTTCGATAAGCTGTAGTATTGAAGGTTTTTTTGAATAATTTTTAACTTAAATATAAATTTTCCTAAAATTCTTTTCAAAAATTCAACTATACGATTCAGCAAAAGCCTTTACTCCTATTCTTGTAAATAATTGTTTAATTGAGTATTTGATTTTAGTTGAAGTAAATCGTCAATACCAAAAGGTTTTTGAATAAAATCAATGACTGAAGTATAGCTTGTCGCTCTGAATTTATCTTTCTCTTCGATGGAAGAGGATACAATAATGACAAATACTTTACATAGCAGTGCATGGGTTGATATAAAATCCAGTACACTCCAGCCATCAATCTCTGGCATATTCAAATCGAGAAATATGAGATGCACATCATCCCTTTGGTTGTTTTCGGAAATAAAGTCGATAATTCCTTTTCCAGTCAAAAATTGATTGATTAAGTTACTGATACTTGCCTTTTGTAATAATAACTTATGAACAAACTGAATAGCTTCATCATCGTCTACAATCGAGACATGTAGGGTGGTTGAAATGTGGTTAAAGTTGGGGGACATGATTTTTTCCAAATCTTTGATACCATAGGTTTTTTGCGTAATATCTCGAATGATTTGATCTATTTCAAAGGCCGATGATAAAATATGTTCCAGACATTCAGCCTGTTGCTCGACAGTAACCACCCCTTCTTTTAGCAGCATGATCAGACCCATAAGTCTAGACAATGGCGCTCTAACTACATGAGATTGAATCCATGCTATTTCTTTTAGAGATTTGTTTTGAATCTCTACCGCTCTGAAATATTGATTTCGTTCTGTAATATCATGGGCAATTTCAAAAATCAGATTCTGGTCGTTTACACTCAGCATACAGCTATATACCTCCATGTCAAATATTTCACCATTCTTTTTTCGGTGCAATACCTCAAACTTTTGGCGACCAATACGACTAATAATCTCAAATTTGCGTGCTACGTCTTTCTCTGAAATATTTATATCCAAAATATTTCGTTTTAGTAACTCCTCTCTGTTCCAACCATAAAATTGGAGACAAGCCTCGTTTGCATCAATAAACTGCCCATTATCAGGGTTGATCAAATACATAATAGAGGCACTTTCTTGAAAAATACTTCTAAATCTAGATTCACTTTCTAGAAGCGCCTTTTCTGCTTTTTTGCGTTCGGTTATATCAACTATAATGGCAATAAATAGGGGATTTCCATCTAGTTCAATATATTGAAGATGGACTTCTACCTCGTACCTTGTTGCATTTTTTCTTTGATGTACCGTCTCAAAAATCAGCTTATCTTTTTCTCCATTTTTTAAAGGTTCAATTAAGCGATGAAATTGTTCCTGATTGAAAAGTGGTTTTAGGTCAATGGGAGTTAGTTCTCTTAATTCGTTGAGCGAATAGCCGATATTTGTTTGAGCCGCTTTATTTGCCTCGATGAATTTCAGCGTATTAGCATCAAAAATGAAAATTTCATTTAAGAGATTTTCAAAGATATAATTGAACTTAAAAAGTTCGTTTTGAGCAAATTTCTCCTTGGTGATATTTTTGCTAAACACTGCTACCCCTACCACTTCCCCACTGATCAAAATTGGGTGCATAGAAACATCCAAATAGAACGTATTGTATTCGGTAGGTACTGTATCTCTAAAATGCAGAATCCTATTTTGTAAAACATACTCATACCTTTCTTTCCAAACGTCATGTAGATGCTGTGGAAGAAAATCTAACACTTTTGCCCCTTTATTTAGTAATCCTCCAAAGGAGTTGAGAAAATCTTGTCGAACTATTTGATTGGCATAGATTATCTCAAAGTCTTTATTGATAGACCAAATACTTTCTGGTGAACTATCCAGTATAGCAATAAGATTAGCCTCACTTTCTTTTAGAGCCTGTTCGGTGAGTTTAAGATGGGTAATTTCCGTACTTTGTCCCCCAATACCTATGATTTCATTAGCCGCATTTCTGATGGGGAATTTTACCGTTAAAAATAGTTTTTTGTTAGTTTCAGTGTCTAAGATATCCTCTATACGAACAGATTGTTGTTGTTCTAGCACAAGTTTGTCACTCTGCCTGAACGATTCTGCTAGTTCTTGTGGGAATATTTCAAAATCATTTAATCCCAATACATCTGTCTTTTTTTGATTTGTAAGTACCTCCCATGAGGTATTTACATTCAGATATTTACCTTCTAAATCTTTTACATAAATAACAGAACCACTATTTTCGATGATACTTTCCAATAATAATTGTCCTTCTTTGATAATATTCAAATTGAGCTGTCTGCTCTTAATGTTCATGAGCATCTCACTAATCAGATGAAGTATCTGACTATCAAAGTCTTTTGTTCTAATGGTATTAGCGTGTGTTTTTAACCCAACAAATCCCATACAGTTATGGTCCTTGTACATAGGAACTGTAAAAATATGAATGGAATCATACTCTGCAGCATAAGACTTACCCATGAAGTGTGCATCATAAAACGCCTGTATATCAGTTGTTTTACCATGATTAGGAATGGTAAAGTAGGACTCTAAATGCGTTTCTGACAACCATTCAAACTCTTTTTGATACTCTCCTTTTTCAGTGTTGTACGAAACAACAAATAGGCTTTCTGCTCGTGTAAAGTTCCCAATTTCATACAGAGCCTGCGCAATTTTTTCGTCTACACTTTCAAGTAAAACATTGATGAAAGTGAGGAAAATATGCATAAGTAACTCCTGAAGACCATTCAAATAATTAAGCTTATCTATCATAAGCTTAATGTGAGTAACATCGCGTCGAATTCCTTCTATAGCGATAAGATTTCCTTCGGTATCTCTAATCGCAACATTTCGTTGTTCTACCCATATAATACGACCGTCCTTTCGTTGCCATCTCAATGTCACTGGTGACTCAAAATCTAAATTTCCATCTATCAATGATTTGACAAGATGACGATCAGCTTCCAAAACCACTTCAATTCCCAGATTCGGATTTTTGTAATATTCCTCTGGATCATATCCTGTGAGCGTAATAACCGAAGGGCTTATGTAGGAAAACTTCCGTTCGGGTACTAATTCATACCTGAATACCACGTCTTGAAGGTTTTCGGTCAGTCGTCTGTACTTATATTCGCTTTCACTCAAGGTATCGACAAACTCCTTCCGTTCTGATATATCGCTGAGTGTTACAAATACACGATACTCGTTATGGTCATTTGTCAGGAATTCAAGTTTAGTCGAAATACTAAGCCATCTAATATCGGTTTTTTCTGAAAATGACAGACCTACGACCTTTCCTTTGAACTCAATGCCTTCTTTGACAGATTGGGAAATAGGTAATTGGTCAAATTCGATAGGCTGAAGGGTTTCATCAAAGAAGCTGACGTTCTCGTTCATTTCGTCCCAACGTGTCCAATTACGCTCGCCAATACCCAATAGGCTGAAGGCGCGTTGATTGGCTTTGAGGATTTTGGCGTCTTTATTGAGATACACTACGCCCTCCAACATATTATCGAAAATAGTCGAGTATTCCCGCTCGCTTGTTCGTAATTGTGACTCTATGAGATGTCTTACTTTTACATTTTGTATCAGTTCTTTGGTAAGACGCAATAAAGCCACCTCATCATTTTCATATACTTTACCTTTATCTTGAGATAAAATACTAAGAAAGCCAATGAGTTTTGAATCCTCCTTTACTGGTAAAATCAACAAATTCTCTACTTGGAGATACTGTAGCCTTTCATAAATTTCAGTATAGAAATCTATAATTTCGAGATTATCGATAAAAAGTAAGTCTTCCTGCAATACTTGAGGAATGAGGTGTTCAATTTCAGTTTTGGAAACATCTTGGAGTAAGGATATTAGGGGTTCGTAATGAATACCCTGAGATGAGGTCCACGCGTTTACTCCAGTAAATAATTCCTCCTTTTGGTCGATGGCATAAAGGACCACCTGCAAACTACCTAAGTAATTGCCAATCTCTTCAAGTATATGGTTAACGCCGTCATCCTCAGAAAAAGGATAATTGAAAAACTTATTAGATAATTCTATGATTGTTTTTTGAAAAAGCTCATTCCGTTGTTGCTTTTGAACAAATAGCATTTGTTCTGTAATATCTTTTGCCAAACCAACATGCCTATAAACTATTCCAGAATCATCATGCAAAGGAAATTTTCTTACATTTAACCAGCGTTTTCTAAACATATACTTAAATACTTATTTGAGTATATAAGTAAGTACTTACATAGAGTCATGAAAACATTGAAAACAAAAATGTTTTCATACAGCTCCAAAATGAAAACATAGTACTGAGTTATGAAAACACTGAAAACAAAACTGTTTTTATACCACTCCAAGATGAAAACATCATGCTGAATTATGAAAACAATGAAAATAAAAATGTTTTCATACTACTCCAAGATGAAAACATCATGCTGAATTATGAAAACATTGAAAACAAACTGTTTTCATACTGCTTTAAGATGAAAACATCATGCTGAATTATGAAAACAATGAAAGCAAAAATGTTTTCGTACATCTACAATTTGAAAACATCATCCTAGATTATGAAAACATTGAAAACAAAAATATTTTCATACTGCTCTAAGATGAAAACATAATACTAGTATTTCCTAAGACAATATCCAAATACTTATTTACTCAAATGATCATACAAGTATTTAAGTAAATAAGTATCAGATAAGTTAATAAAAACATGGAATACAAACTGTTTTCATACAACTCCAAAGCGAAAGTATGACACTGAATAATGAATACTTTTAAAAATTTTACTGCCATTTGCATAAAAACTTAAATCATGAAAAAGCTTCGGGTGTATGGGAAGATGGGTATATCTTTTCGTAGAAAATCGAAAATATCATGCTGCTAGATAAGAGAGGTTCTTTAGATAGATTTAATGTAATCATCATTTGGTGTATAAATATGGCACACCGTCTAGAAAAGAGACAAGAATTTGCTACAAAGATAGCTCATGAATGAAGGCTGCTAAATAAAATAGCATTTCATTACATTCTGTATAACCATATATATTGAACGATTCAATCAGACTCTCAATAGGTGATTAAGCATTTAATTCTTTGAAGGAAATACGCCAAAAAACTGAAGTGTTGATGAGTGATTATTGTCGGATCCGCCTACATATTTCTTTGTATGGTATGAGCCCTGTAGATTATAGAATGAAAACTTCTTGGGCTTCGTTCCGCTACACTACACTCAGCCCAAGAAGGGTTAAAAACATAATCAAAGTAGACTGATTATGTATATTTTTAAACTGTACTAAAAATGGGAAGCCGACACCAGTACGTATTTGATTAAATACTTATATAAACATTTAAGTATTTAATCATTATCCTAAAAAATCATTCGTTCCTGTAGGTTGTAAATCATAAGAGAGATTTTCAAATAAAGAAAGGAATGTATTTAAAACGTCCTAAAATAGAATGTAAACGGTCTTTATAAGAAAGTATTAGTAAAATCTTATCTAAATAAATTAACAGTGCCTGAGTATACATAATTTTCATCAAGAGAGCCTTTCTTAATTTGGTAGGTATATGTGTCTGATGGTAAATCTTCTCCATTAAATTTACCATCCCAAGGGTCTTTATAACCTCTCGAATAAAAAATAAGATTTCCCCATCTATTAAAAATACTCACTTCTATTTCTTCAAATTGTTCTGTACCAACAATGTACCAAATGTCATTATGACCATCTTGATTCGGTGTGAAAGCACTAGGTATGAGTAATGATTGTATCACACTGATATCTATTTCAGATTTAACAGGACACATCCCCTCTGTTTCAGCTACACAGGTATAAGTAGTCGATTGTTGTGGCGTAAATTCTGGATTCTGTGAATTTATATTTGATATCCATTTATTTGGACTCCATGAAAATAACGTATTAGATTCACTACTTTCAACACTTATCAATATGCTTTGCCCTTTATAAATGCTTGCTCTTGTAGGATTTACCTTAATAATAGGTTCCTTCTTCAAACTAATTTCTATGCTATCCTCAGAATAACACCCTTCTATTTTAGTTGCATCAGCATATATTTTATAAATGCCAGGCTCTGTAATTCTGATTCTTGTACCATTAGTAATATATTTTCCATTTTTACTCCATGAAAGATCAACATTAGTTCTCAAAGGTATTACCTCAATTGTGGTGGTTTCACCTTTACAAAATTCTTTAGGTAACGGCAAAAATTCAGTCAAAATTAACGGCTTGACTTTTACTATTTGTGATATTGTATCATTGGCACAAAGAGCTTGATAACTTTTAATAACTGTGTAATCACCAAAGTCTTTTACATTTATTCTTGGGGTGTTTTCTCCTAATAAGTTTTCTCCATTTTTCTGCCATTGAAAGTTATAAGAACCTCCTGCATCACTCACTGTAAGTAGTATACTTTCGTTAGGACAGAGCCCTACTTCATCCGTGACTTGTCCTTTGTAGAGAATCTTGCCTTCAGGTGGGGTATTTACTCGACAATCAACTACAGGTAATTGAAAATCCTGACGTACAAGGCCAATCAACTTTCCTGATTTAAATTGCTCACACTGTATGGTAAAAGTAAATAACCCAGTTTGGTTCGCTTTAACAGAAAGTACCCCCGTTTGTGGATGCACAGATAATGCAGGCGAGCCCTTAATACTATTGCTTTCTGAGAATCCTTCCCCCCATAGAACAGATGGGTATGGCCCTGGTTTGGGTGGATTATCATAGTTTAGTAAGTCATTATGACTCCCGTAAGGTGTTACAATACTATACCTAATTTCGGTATCTTGCATTTTTTTTTCGACAGCCATTTGAAGCTTGAATGGCTTAAGAATACATATATAATCTCCATTGGGAATTTTAAACTTAGGACTTGAATAATCAGGATAGTCTTTCAGAGATGGAAATTCAACATACATGGTTAAACCCGTATTGTTAGCATTTTTAATATTATCAATATCTGCATTTCGACAACACCTAGCCCAAGAAAGGTAATACCCCTGTGTGTCACTAAACTGATTACTAGTAAGAACAACGATTTTTGAGTATGTAAACTCTCTTGTTGCTAATCGCCTTAATTGAGCACAAGAATAATTATCATATACCAAATCAGTCATTTTCTCAAAAGATAGATAAGCATCTTGCACCCGTTTGTTATCTTTTTTACTAAAAAAACGAACCTGCTGTGCAAGATTTTGCATATTATCTAATTCAACTGGGAGCAATGTGTACATGTCAACATATATGTTGAGTGTAATCTTGTATTGGGATTGTAATTTATCAATCACCTCTATTGACATATTTCCTCCGAAAATGTGAGAAGCTCTGAGGTTTCTACTACAAGAACAGATGGTGATGATAAGTAAACAAACCCGAAAATAGGTAAGAGTATGCCTAAAAAATTTCATTCAATGACTACTAAGTATTCTTATTTGTGATAATGGTTCTTAGTTCAAAATTACTCTGGATTATTCCACCTTGATTATATATATTAATATAAATGAAATAACATAAACAATGCTTCAAAAGCTATTGCTGCTATCATAAACACCCAAAAAACTTCCTCTACCATATTGGTAACAGCTGAATATTGTACAACTTAGAGGCTATATTTAAGAATGTAAAAACTTGCTATATAGTACACTCCTTTCGGTTTCAGTAAAAAATCTCCACAAAGAATCTTAAACTTCGCTAATCTACTCTTCAAGCTCTTCAATATTTTGCCAAATACACGTATATATCTTCATTGGAAAGGTAATAACTATACTAATTATGTATAAAAAGCTAGTTTGGAAATTATTGCATAGCGCAAAAACCTTTTATATCAACCTATTCCTCTCGCACTCGCCAAAAATCCTCGCCCCAGTTTTTGTATAGGTCATTAGCCGTTTTGCCTGCCGGCAAACAACTTTCATCTACTTCTACAATATAATCTCTAAAAAAATCAAAAATATTATCACACAAGAATCGAAGCTTTACCTTTTCTGTTGCTGCTTCAGCATAAATTTTGTCTTTGTTATGTTCGCCTACCCCAACTAATAAGTATATTTGAAATGCGCATTCTCCAAATGCAATAAAATCTTGCTGCCAAATTTCGTGGTCTTTTGGATAAACTGCTTTCATGTTTGGTATAATTTCATCTAAATTAAATAAGTTTTGAAACAAAATATTATCTCTGTCATTTGAATAATATGTAAATATCATATTTCTTTTTCGTTGGAACCTATTATCGTAGAAGATTCCTAACTCCTCTCCTATATTGTATAAAGAATCATAGTTTTCAATAAAAACTCTGAAATATGGGGGAAAAACCACATTTGTCTCTTTTTCAAATTCTGCAATCTTTTGTCGAATTTGTTGAGCATTACTTCGTACCTTAAATAAATCTAAGTAGTTCATTTTGTGTATTTTTGTTTTAAAATATAGGAGAATCAAAAAATCCGACAATACCCTCATTTATTGCTTGTCTGCCACCAATATGAGCTGCATTTCCTCTTATGTGAACAGCAGAAGGAACAGGAATCATCGTTAAACCATCCTCATGGTGATGCCAAGTACAGGTTACCCAACCATCACTATCAGCATTGGGGTGGCCAACTTGCTTTATTTTGCAACCTGTTCCACTTCCTGTCTTTTCAAAATTAACACCATCTATGTATCCGCCACCATTCGGGTCTAACGCCCAATTATTAGCATTAGTCATATCTGAGCTTTTCCCAGTTAACTTTTTAGTTCCATTAGGATTTGGAGTAAAAATAGCTCTTTTTCCATTGGTTACAGGCACAAAATCTCTAAAATCAGGATGTCCAAAGTCATCATACCAAATTCCATTAGCAGACCTACTTGGATAAGTTTTAACATCTGAAGCAGAACTGAAATCTTCATAATAATTCTTCAATTTCTCAATATCAACATCACTCAAATTCTTAGTATTCACTCTTTCTAAAATAGCCTTGCTTTTGCTTATCCATGCTTTTGTTGTACCAGTAATCTCCGATAGCTTTTTCCATGCCTCAAAAGCTTTGCCTTGGTTGAGTACTCCCAAAATGGCATCATCATCTGGAAAATCCTTTAAGAACTTCGCTTTTTGCCCATCCGTAAGTGAACTAAATTTACTATGTAAAGATGGGAAATTATTCTTTATTTTATCAACCAGACAGTTGGTATTATGTACCAAAATGCCTGTCTTTCCTACAAAGTAATTATTATTTTCTGCAATGGTAAAATTGTAAACCTCTACGACCGTGTCCTTTGACACTTTATTATTTACAATTATTATTTTATTATCCGCTGTAAAAAGAGTATCCCCTATAACCAGGGTTTTTACTCTACAATCTAGATAAATCTTTATAAAACATCTATTATTCTACTTTTCATCAGATCTTAGTCTATTTATCTTAAAAAATTATATAAACTACTGGCTTACTAATTGACCTAAAGATGAGTTTTGACTAACTTGTTGAAGGCTAGATCTCGTATTGTATTGAGATAAAAAGTAGTTTTGGAGAGGGCTGCTGACTAGACGTAGAGTTACTAAATAGAAGTGCTGAATGGTGAGTGATAAATTTTGAGTGTAATTTTAGGATTAGTAATATTTTATTTCATTAATTTCTTCAAATAAACATGAGTCATCCCGAATTTTTCGTGAAGACTTTTAAAAAAGAAACCTCCTTGTTTACTTTGTGAATTACGACAAACACAAACAAACAGGAGGTTTCTATGCATAAAGCATTTCTACAAAATAATGACATAAAATCGAGTAAGTCAAGACTCTCTCATTTACTTCTTCATAAACTTGACCTTTATCTTGCTGACGTTCAGTTATCCTTAGATTCTGTTCTGGATAAGCGTTTAGTTCGTACTTTTTACGATTTAATAGTTGCCATTTTATTGCATCGACACAACTCTATGGGCTTATTGCTTAGCGAGTTAGGTGGCTATATTTGCGGTTTTGCACATGCTCCCGCTGGGACAAAGCGCATCAGTAATCTGTTACGCTCCAAAAAATGGACATCTACTATCATTGATAATTTTCTCTTTAGTCAAACTCGAAAAAGGCTTGAATCGTTAGTAAAACAGGGAAAACGTCCGCTAATGCTTTGGGATGATAGTCGGCTAGAAAAGGCTGAATCTTGGTTTTTGGAGGGACTTTGTAGTGTAGAAAGCTCAAAGGCAAAACGACTAACACGGATAAAAAAAGGATACTATTCTCCCCCTAATAAACGTATTTGTGTTCCTGGTTACCATTGGACAAGTACGTTGCTCTCAGCTTTGGGTGAGTCTGTAAGTGTATGTCAGATGAGTTGGTGGACTACCAGAGGTAAATACAAGGAATATGGTCGAAACATTATGTTTCGGATGCTAGAAAAACTACAAAAACAAGTAGGAAAAGGCATCCTGCATGTGCTTGACCGTGGTTATGCTAATGAGTGGACCATCGAGTGGTTTACGCACTTCCAACAAGATTTCCTAGTCCGATGGAAGAAGAATCATTTACTTATACACTCAACTAAAGGTAAAAAGCAAACCCATCTTCTAGCTCGCTCTTTTAAAGCTAGAAGTAAAAAGATTGTGCTCGATTCCCAGAGAAAGATTCTCAAGAGCATTTCTATTGCTTGGACTCAAGTACAACACCCTAGTTTTGAAGACATTAACTTGTCGTTAGTAATAGTGAGAGATACCAAAAACTATCAGTCACCACTATATTTACTAACCTCATTGCCTGTA
>NZ_NJFZ01000100.1 GCF_002270355.1 Flectobacillus sp. BAB-3569
CGGGTATGTCATTTATTAGTAAAAGTCCCTATTCTGCCCTTTCGGCTCGTGGCAAATCTCATAACAATTACTTTGGTTTACCATTAATTTTGGGGTTGATTGGCTTTATCTTCTTGATGAAAAGAAACGAAAAGACTTTTTGACCACGACTTTGATGTTTTTGTTGACAGGAAWGCTGTCCGCCATGATAAAAACATTACTTTCTTCATTTACGCATTTTTTCAAGAATGAGTATTTCTTGAGGCTATATACGTTTCGCTGCGTAATTCAATTCCATCTTCTTCTCAAAGATTGAGTTCTCGAATTATTT